>NZ_JADOYC010000001.1:0-1872748 GCF_015645365.1 Exiguobacterium abrahamii | reverse complement strand
GATGCCGACGGCATCTCCTGCGAGTTGGTTCTTCACGGCGCTCGGAAGGGGGGTGTCGATGTCCTTGCTCGACCACCTCTTCCCGTCCTCGGAGGCGACCATGTTCGCCACGACTCGGTTGGCGGTCTGGATATAGGTCTTGCCCATCCTTTTTAGGATGGCATCCTGACGACGCGTGGCATAGATTCGAACTTCTACCGTAACGACTTGACTCATCTTTGACACCTCCTTCATCCTAATAATCAACTCCATTATAGATTTACTATAAATGCATTTCATCAGGAAGAACAGTCGGGGACATGCGGTGTCTGAAGACACCCTGTCCCCGAACTCGCTATCATCCCACCCCTAAAGGAGTGGGCTTTCTCGCTCGTACATTCTGTAATGAAAAAGCTGACTCAAAAGTCAATCTCTACAAAGAAAAGGGTGGCAGACTGATGATCTGCCACCCTTATTTCGTAATAAAAGACTCGCCACACGCTACTCCTACAGGAAAAAGCGCACTTTTGCGCTGTCAGAGACAAACAAGACCCGCTTTTCTGCTCAAATGAAGCAGAAAACCGGCTTGTGTCTCGCCTGAGGAAAGGGCGTGAAGAGACGAGTCGTTCTTTTTTTAGTCATCCTTTTCTTAATTAGGAGGATTGACTAGTGGCACTCTCGCGCTGGGCAAGTTGTTCACGAATATCACGTTCATTGCGTCGGAGGAACAATCCGATTCCGATCAACAGTAAAGCGGCACCGGTGATTTGAATCCATGTCAGCTTCTCATCGAACAGATAGTATCCGAAAATCATCCCCCAGACCGCTTCGCCAAGGATCGTGATACTGACGATGCTGGCGCTGACACGAGCGAGCGCCCAGTTGAATAAATTGTGACCGAGTAACGTCGGGAAGACGGCAAGAAGAATATACAGCCACCAATCCTGTTGGAACGCAGCAACGAGATTCGTCGATTGAATCAACGATAACAAAAGCAAGACGAGCGACGCGACAGCGTAGACACCGAACGAATAGAGGTTCGTCGAGACGCTCGTGCGAACATGTTGACCGAGCAACCAGTAACCAGCGACGAGAATCGTTGCGAGCAAGGCAAGACCGTCCCCAATTAAGGCGCGCATGCCGACGGCGATATCTCCGTAAGCGACGAGACCGCCACCAAATAGGGCGACAGCTACGAACAGGAGTGCCTTGCGTGACGGGTGTTGTTTGAAGAATAACGCGTTACCGGCAAGGACAAAAATCGGACTCGCGGTCACGAAGAGCGTCGAGCTCGCAACTGTCGTATAATCAAGAGAGAGGAACCACAGCCAAAAATGCCCGGCGAGCAAAATGCCACTTAATAGCATATGCCGGATCGTCGACGAACTGAGTTGCAACAGTTCCTTCAATCGAATGAGTGGGAGCAACAACAAGGTCGAAAACAACATGCGGTAAAAGGCGACAGCCTCGATCGGTGTCTCCGCCCACTTGACGAAGATTGCCGATGTTGAAATAAAGAATAAAGCCATGAATAACGTAAAATAGGGCATGGGTACCTCCACATGTCTGAAGTAAGGAAATGAGGGTGAAGCGCGTGCAATTGATCATTGCTGAAAAACCAAAACAAGCGGAAAAACTGGCAGCTCCGTATCCATCGGTGAAGCGGGACGGCTACATTGAAATCAAACCATGTGACCGGTTTCCGCAAGGAGCAAAACTCGCTTATGCGGTCGGACACTTATGTGAACTGCAGGAGCCGGCGCATTATGACGCCAAATGGAAACGATGGAACTACGATCATCTGCCGATCATCCCGGAACGATTTGATTACCGACTGGCAAAAGGGAAGAGTAAACCATACCAGGTCATCAAGAAATTATTGAATGAGCGGACGACGACTTCCATCATTATAGCATCGGATGCCGAGCGAGAGGGAGAGGCAATCGTCCGATTGATCTTACGTCTCGCGAACAACGCAAAACCACTGCAACGACTCTGGATTTCGAGTCTGACACCTCAAGCCGTTGACCATGGGTTTGCGAACCTGCTCGATGGTAAGGAAACGGAGAACATTTTTCACGAGGCAATGAGTCGCGCTTGCGCCGATTGGTTGATCGGGATGAATGCGTCCCGTGCGTATACGACGTTACTGAAGAAGAAGGGCATCGCCGATGTCTTTTCCCTCGGACGGGTCCAGACACCGACGCTTGCACTGATCGTCGAACGGGAAAAACAAATCGAGAATTTCCGACCGGAGACGTACTACGAAGTCGAGGCGGATTTTACGCGATACAAAGGAAAATACATCAATGCGAAGAAACAGACGAAGCTGAGTGACCGGGACCAGGCACAAGCGATCGTGGATCGGACAAAAGGAACCGGAGTCGTCGCATCAATCGAGAAAAAGCGGCAGACGGAACGACCACCGTTTTGGTTCAGTTTATCGCTCTTACAAACAGAAGCGAGCCGACGGTTTGGTCTCGGTGCAAAAGAGACGCTCGATATCGCGCAAAAACTCTATATCCGTGGTTGGATCAGTTATCCACGAACGGACTCTTCCTTCGTGACGAAAGAGGAGGCGGGACAGTTCCCGGTCATTCTTGATCGGTTACTGAAGCAAGCGGAATATAGCCCAATCAAGGATGTCCTGACGAACAATCCAGCAAACGATAAACGCTACGTCAATCCGGCAAAGGTCAGCGACCACTATGCGATCATTCCAACAGAAGAAGCGGGTGCCGTCGCGAAGCTCTCGGGACGCGATGCGCAAGTCTACGATTTAATCGTTCGCCGTTTTCTTGCTGCCTTTGCACCGGACGCCGTCTCGGAGAAGACGGAAATCGTGACGACGCGTGAGATGGACCGTTTTTTGACGCGCGGCAGTCGGACGATTGATCCGGGCTTTAAACAGGTTTTACAAATCGAGTCAAAAGAAGTCGAATTGCCAGCCGTCGAACAAGGACAAGAGGTGCCGATCAAAGGCTGTCGTCTGCTTGAGAAACAAACGGAGCCGCCGAAACGCTATACGGAAGGGACACTCATCCTCGGCATGAAAACAGCTGGCAAATTACTCGAAGATGAGCTGCAAGCAATCATGAAGGAAGTCGAGGGACTCGGGACGGAAGCAACCCGTGCCGGGATCATCGATGGATTAAAACGGCGCGAGTACATCAAACTCGTCAAAAAGGAAATCCATCCGACGCCAAAAGGTCGAATCTTGATCGATGCCGTGACAGGAAGTATTCTTGCTTCACCAGAGATGACAGCGAAGTGGGAGAGCCGTCTTGAGCAAATCGGGAAAGGGGAAGCGTCGGCTGCCCAGTTCATTGAACAGGCGAAAAAATTGTCAGAGCATCTCGTCGTTGATGCCAAACAACGAATTGAACAACTCGCCGTTGATCCGACACAAGTCAAAAGTAAGTCTCCGCGGGGTGCAACGAATCGTCCGGTCGGTCCGTGCCCACTGTGTCAATCAGCAGTGCTTGATCGAGGGAAATTCTATGGCTGCAGCGGTTATCAGAAGAATAACTGTGGCTTTACGTTACCGAAAACGATCCTTGGTGCCAAATTGACACAAACGGAAGTCAAAAAAGTACTCGCAGGTCAAAAGACAAAGCCACTTGAGATGAAGAAGAACGCGCGTCAGTTCAAGGCGATGCTTTATCTCGAACGCGATCAATTAAAATTCGAATTCACGAAAGGGGAAGACTGATGCAATACGAACTGATTCAAAATCAAACGTTTCGTCCTGTCTTTGAACGACTGTTACAGGAAGGGCGCCGCTTGACGGTCTGGTTTCCGGATCATATCGAGGTACAGTCGGCAGAGGGACTGGTCGAAGAAGCAGAAGAACTGTTTGGTGTGACTGCGGAAGTGATCGATGATCCACAATCATTCGGCAAGCATATCCTGCTTCCGTATCTGACGGAAGTCGAGCACCGGGAAGATGGGTTCATCCGCTACGAAGCTGAGCTGACGGAAGAATTACGCCAACTCGTGCGCGAATTGACGTTACCGATGCTGACGGAAGGCGACTTCGAAGTGTTGTATTCGTATCAAATCGAGACGGAGACGGAACGCTTCTTCGTTGAAGACTGGTTCCAAGCTGATTTGCAAAAACTACCTAACTAGGTGAAACTTTCTTGATCAGGATGACGTAATATAACTTAACGTCATCATACTGTTCAATTGGAGGGTTCATCATGTTCACACTAGCATTCATGGAAAGCGAACTGGGAGGCGACGGCTTCTTCTCGGGCATGCCGATTTTCATGGTCGGATTTTTCGTTCTCATCATCGGATTCATTCTGTTCGGAGTTATCTCTGCAGCCTCCAAGGGAATCTCAACGAATTCATTGACGCAACAACTGCGCGAGCATGCGGCGCGTCTCGTCAGTCCGAATGAATCGGATGCACTGAATTACATCGCTTACTTAGAAACGTTGACAAGTTTTCCGGTGGAAAAGACGAATCTCGAACCGTTCCGGATTGCGACCGGTATCTTAAGGCTCATTCAGGGAACAGATCAGATTTCCGAAACGACGAAAAAACAAGTCGTCGCCCAATACTTACGGCTCGGCATTTTGGATGCGGATCATTTAGCAGACGAACAGCCGGTCCGGAGCCATAGTCATAGCCATCACCATCATCATTAAAAAGAGTCCTGAGGGGCTCTTTTTTTGTTGAAAACGATCGAATCGTGACATCTAATTGTCATATACAACGATTTAGATTAAAGTTGTATGAAATTGAAATCTTTTTGAGCAGAATGCTGTGTATCGATTGAAAAAAGTTTACAATGAATGGACGGGAATACCTTTATTGCTGGAGAAGGATAAAGGGAAAGGAGTTGAATTTCTTTAATGAGAACATGGCTGAATCGAACGATTGGACGGCAAATCATGTCTGCGTTTTATGTGATTTTTCTGACACTGCTGCTAACGACAGGTGGTGTCTACCTATATACGAAACAA
Organism: Exiguobacterium abrahamii; assembly: GCF_015645365.1. Classification (NCBI taxonomy): domain Bacteria; kingdom Bacillati; phylum Bacillota; class Bacilli; order Caryophanales; genus Exiguobacterium; species Exiguobacterium abrahamii. The sequence goes on along the minus strand of NZ_JADOYC010000001.1, from coordinate 1,867,796 downwards.
CAGGTGGATGAATCACGCGAAGAGTTAAAGATGTTAAACGAACATCGGACACGGGCGACGGATTTGTACGAATCATGGCAAAGCATGCAGTACGAGATGCGTGGCTTCGTCTTGCTTGGTGACGAAGAAATGCTAAAGGAAATCGAAGAAAAGAAAAATGGTATCAATCAACAAACGACGTGGTTCGAGCGAAATGCACGTTTTAAAGAAGAACGACAGTATGCAACGGACGCACGGGAACTCTATACAGCGTATACCCAACGCGTCATGCCGAGCCTCGTCAATTATGTCGCGGCGAAAAAAGACGGCAAAGTGACGGAGCCGTTCTTGAAGATGCCGACGCTCGGAAAAGTGACGAAATCAAAACCACTTGATCCACAGCGAAAGTTCAACATCAAGACGAAGAGTGCGGCTGATATGAGTTCAAGTATCGTTGATATGGAGACGGTCTTCACGAAATATCGTAATTCTTTAAACGATCAAGAGATGGCAGCGCAAGAGCGGCTTGGTAAACAAGTCAACTCGTCGCAAATTCTCGGAGCAGTCAATATTGCAATCCTCTTGTTGATTACTCTCGTTTTCGTCCGACCATTCGTCCGCCGCTTGACGCGTCAGTTGCGTCAGTTGAACCGGGAAAGTGGACGACTCGCTAAAGGTGAGGATGCGACACCAATCGTCATCACGAATCGTCAAGATGAGATTGGTGAGTTGACGACGACGTTCAACCAGATGGCAGCCGCCATTTCCGGGCAAAAACATCAACTCGTCGCAAGTAACGACGAACTACAAAGTCAACAGGAAGAATTAATTGCCCAGCAAGAAGAGCTTCAATCGCAACAGGAAGAGCTTGAAGAGGCACTCGACATCACGTTACGCAATGAGACCCATTTGCGTTATCGCAATGAGTTGACCGAGACACTCGCTTCTCGCGAAACGTTGACGGCATATCCGGCGATCATCGAAAAGTTGATCACGATCACCGATGCCGAGCTCGGAGCGATCGTCTTCTTAGAGCAAGACCGTTATACGGATCTCGTCTCGTACGGGATGACGAAGGAGCAAGAGTATCAGTTACTCCATGCTTCGACGTCGTTACTCGAACGCACACGTCTAAACAAACGTGCTGTTCGCTCGACGAAACAAGTCGCGAGTCATCATCCGCTCCCATATCCGTACACGATGTACGAAATCGTCGTACCGGTGATGGATCCAGCGACGAACACGATGATTGCAAGCATTTACCTCGTTCGTTACCGGGATGCCTTTACGGAAGACCAGACGAACGAAATCTGGTCGTTCTCCCGTCAATTGGCACTCTCCTTACTCCGGATGCGTGTCTTCGAAGAAGTCGAACGAGAACGGGAAAAGACGTCAAAACTTCTCCACTCGATTCGGGAAGCGGTCATCTATATCGAAGGAGAGACGATTTTTGCCAATAAACCATTGCTCGCTTTATTCCATCATCCGGCGCACGATCAAGTGGCGGAAGAAGGATTGATGACGCTCGACGTCAAAATCGAAGAGTTGGCAGTGCAGGTCGATCAACATGAGGCGTTCTTAACCTACATGGATCATGTCTGCAGTCAGGAAATTCCGACGGAGAGCTTGGCGTTGTCCTTAAACAAGGAAGAACGATTCGTCACGCTGTATGCAGAGGAAATTCATTACGGTGGTTGTTTCCGCGGTACGATGCTCGTCTTACGTGACGTGACGGCAGAGACAGCAATCGACCGGATGAAATCGGAATTCGTCTCGACCGTCTCGCATGAGTTGCGGACACCGCTTGCCTCGATTTACGGCTACACGGAATTGATGCTCGCGCGCGACGTCCAGGAATCAAAACGTCAACGGTATCTCGAGACGATTCATGCAGAAACCGAACGGTTGACGAATCTCGTCAACGACTTCCTTGATGTCCAACGCATGGAATCGAGTCAGCAACAATATGACTTCAAACCGCTTGATTTGACGAAAGTCATTCAGGAAACGGTCGAGTTCCATACGGCTTCGGCAAAAGATCACGAGTTAGTCCTTGATTTTGAAGAAACGACGACAGGGCGGATTCATGCTGACGAACAAAAAATGCGTCAACTGTTCACGAACCTGATCAACAATGCGATCAAGTATTCACCGGATGGTGGTCAAATCACGATCACGATGCGTCAAGTCGAAGATCGTGTCCAGCTGAAAATCGAAGATGAGGGAATCGGCATTCCGCGTCACGCGTTACCACAACTGTTTAGTAAGTTTTACCGAGTCGATAATTCGGATAGTCGAAAAATCGGCGGTACCGGTCTTGGTCTTGCGATTTGTCAGGAAATCGTTCGTTCGCACGAAGGAATGATTCATGTCGAATCAACTGAAGGTGTCGGGTCCGCGTTCATCGTCGAATTACCAATCGTCCAGTCCGTCGTACCGGTCACGGAATCGGCAGATGAATGTTAATGTCAAAAGCGTTCTTTGATTTTTTAATCAAAGGGCGTTTTTTTGTTGGTTTCATCTGCAAAAAGGGAATTAACTACTATCAAATAGAAAGGAAGTGAGGAGATGCGGCGAAGCAGATGGCCTTGTTAAGTCCGACGATCACTCATGCTTTGGATCCTGATCGAAGCCAGTAGTTCGTTCATTCCAGCGTATGTGATTGAGCGATTTTACTGGGAAGACCGGGGAATGAGCATTGCCGACGTCGTCATCGCAGAAATCGTCTTTGCTTGGGTCATGTTGATTGGTGAGGTCCCGTTCGGTTTGTTATCCGACCGGTGGGGCAGAAAGCCGTTCATTCTAACTGGTTTCGTATGTGAGTGGTTATCGTTTACGGTGTTGCTTGAAGCCTACTCATTACCAACCTTCCTCTTGGCAATGGTCCTTGCCGGCATCGGTGGCGCAGCACTTAGTGGATCGCTTGAAGCCCACGTCTATGAAACATTGCGCATGCAAAGGATAGAAGAGCGATTCGAGACGGTCTGGCGAGTGATTTCAATTAGTGGGTTATTGACATCAGGACTTGCAGCACTTGTGGGAAGTTACGCTGTGCGATCGGTAGACTTGATTTGGCACTATCACGTGTCCTGGTGGGTATTGCTCGGAACAGTACTCCTGACGTTTTTCTTAAAGGAAGCATCGCGAGAACAGGACGGAGAGACGAGTTCATTAAAGACATTACTAAACGGTTTTTCGTTTCGACGCGTCTACGTCCGAATTCTTTGTCTTGTCTTGTTATACGGGGCGACGATTGATTTCGTCGATGAGTTTTGGCAACTCTATCTACGGGATCAAACGATACCGATGGTCCATTTCGGATTCGTTTTCGTGTTATTCCAAATCATGCAGGCGATCGGTGCGTCATTATCGCGGTTCCGATCGCCCGTCGGATGGGCGATGATCTATATCGTGTGTCTTGCCGGATTGTCGGTTGCCTCACCGCTCGTCAGTATCGGGTTACTCGGGACGCTGTACTTGTGCTATGGCTGGGCTGAGCCTTATTTGACCACTGTCATCCAAGAAGTTGCACCGCCAAATGGACGCGCAACGTTTACGTCGCTGATTTCAGTCATTGAACGGTTAGCTGTGCTTGGAACCGGTACGCTGTTCGTCTTCGTCGAACGTGTCTTCTCGCTTCAGATGACCTATGCCGCGCTCGGTCTCGTCTCACTTATGTTGCTTTTGTTGTATAGTGTGACGCGAATGCGTCAGAACTGAATCAAAAAAAGGACAAAGGTGCATTGACCTTTGTCCTTTTGACTGTCATTTATTACGACACGTGTCGTTGCTCCTGAGAAGAACGTGCCAATACCTGGCGAGCTGGTTGCCACATCAACAAGGAGAGGACTCCTGCGAGCGCATAGACAATCTCGATCGCAAACAGATCGGCAAGCCATCCGAACAGCAGACTACCGAGACAGAAGCAGAGTGCATACACGGTTTGTTGCACGCTATAGACATACGGTAACCGTTCGAGTGGTGTCGTCGTCTGCAACAACGTATTCAGCTCGATCGCTCGGACTTGACTTGCAAACCCTTGGAACAGACAAGCGATCACGGCAAGTGTGACGATTGGAGCGAAAGCAAACAAGAAGGTCGCAACAATCGAAAAGCCGATACTACGATAAAGCAACGAACGCGTTCCACGACGACGTAACATCATGTAACTGCCGGCAATCATGCTCAGCAGATAGAAGGCATTTAGAATGCCCCACCAGCGTTCCGATAGCTGGAAATGTGTATCGATGTAGACGAGAAACAGAGCAGAAATCCACGCCGTACTGACGAACGCATCGATTCCGACGAGGTAGGTGTTGGCTTTCGCGAAAGAATGCGATCGCGTGTAGCGAATACTCGACCGGAAGGAGACGTCTTCTTCTTCCATCGAAGGGTCGGGTAGAGAGCGGACGCTTCGATAGAACAGATAGCTGATGAGACTGGCACCTAAAAACAGACCAGCCGAGACGGACAAGACGGAAAGAGGCGATAACCAGCTGACCAGGATGGCGCCGAGCGGCCACATGATAAGTTGAATCACTTGATTCGAACCTTGTACGAGACTGTTAGCTTTCTGGACATCCTGACACAGTCGAGGGATGAAGGCACTTTCGATCGGACGAGCAAATCCATCGAAGAAAGCGATACACCCAACGAGTGCGAGGATAAGTGGCAGTGGTAAATCAAATCCCCAGATGATGCCTAATAGAATCGTCTTGAGGAGTTGACTGCCGAACAACAACGAGGCATGGGGAACACGTTGAGCGACTTGGGCGAATAAGAAGCCGCTTCCTGTCATGCCTGCTGTGACGAGAACGGGAAACAGGGCAGCGAGACTCGCTTGCCCTGTCGTTTGATAGATCATCGCGATCAGGGAGACGATATAGAGCGCATCTCCCGCATTCGCAATCCATTGACTGACCAATAAAAGCGTAAACCGGTTCATTCTGAATGACCTCCATATCGTACGTATTTAGTTAGGAGTGAGAATTCAGAATGACTTACATTGGACGCCCTCATTTCATGTTTTTTTCTAGTGTAAGAGGAAAAAAATGGATTGTCAATCAGAATCTTGACGGGAGTTCCGGGCAACGAGTGTAAAGGGATCGACCATCGACGTCGCAGCGGCTTCGTCTTGAGCACGAGATGCCGATAGCTTGATTGGTTTTAGTTGCTGGCGGAAGCGGAAAGCCCGTTCGAGTCGACTCATGAATAGATTGCTGAAAAAGACGACTAATGCTAGCCCAATCAGTGGAACAAGGAACATATGATTGAGCCAAGACGTCGCTGAAAACTGGTTATAGTAATAACCGAACATCGAGGACCACTCAAAAATCGTTGGGGCAGTTCCTACATGTAAATTAACCGTTCCAGCGAAGAAAATTTTGAAAAGTGATAAGTGAACGAGTAACATCAACGTTTGGATGAACTGTTGCATAAAAACGATTGTCAACGTTGGAACAAGATGTGGCCAAATGTGGCGTCTGAACCGATGCCACGGACTGCCACCAAGCGTCTGGGCGACAATCATGAACTCTTGACTAAGTAACTGACGGGTCTCAGCAATCAGATAAAGCGATAAAGAGGGGAGACCAAGCAAAATCAAGACGATCAACTCGAACGATACACGGTCGAACAACGGTGGGATAGCAGTCGAATCAAAGAACGTAAGTGATGGAAGCAAAAGGAGCAACGCGACAAGAGAGAGCGGTAAAACTAAAAATCCATCAAGAATAAGTTTTAAGTATCGATTGACGCGAGCACTTCTAAAAGCTAGCGGAATCGCAATCACTAGCGAAAGAAACATTCGACCGAGCGCAACAATCATACAAATACCGGCTGTCCATTTAAATCCTTCAATCATCAATTGAAAGAGGTCATAGCCAGAGCGGTCTGTACCGAGCCATTGATCACTTGACGGTTTTAGTGGTGACGTCGCAAGGAACGTACCGTCTTCAGCATACCGGTTCGAGATTTGATCGACTTGACCATCACGGAAGATCGTATTTCCAAAACTAAAGAGCAGTAAACCAGTGAGTAAAACTAAACATAGCCAGAAGATAGGATCTCGCATCAAAGTACGACGCATCAAATGCCTCCTTTCCAGGCGTTCGGAATTAGCCATTCTGCCAGTAAATCAATGATAAAGATCGGCAGATAGATTAAAAACAAGATGACCATCAAAATCGGCATTTGTCCATTATAAAAGACGAACCGGAACATACCTTGGACTTCGAATGTGTATTCAATGATCACGAGACTCGATAAGACCGTAATGATATTCGCTCGGAAAAACAGATAAAACCGATAGATCACTGTCGGAATCAAGTGTTTCCAGAAAAGAGCAGCAGGATGAATGCCTTTAGCCCGTGCGAGTTCAAGGAAAGGAGCAGCTTCCTGTTCGAGTACTTGCGTCGTCAACCATTTGATGAAGAAGAATAGTGTTGTCAACGTTAGGGTAAGAATCGGTAAAAAACGAATGTGCTCAGCATAGGATCCCGCAATTTCGATTTTGTCATACCCGGTCGTTTTAAACAGATAAAGGATAAGGAATTGTGAAAGAATGATCCAGAACAAATCCGGAACCATCTCAAGCGTCCGCGTTGTCTGTTTCAGCATCATGCGTGTTTTGCGGCCACTCCGATAAAACTAATAAGCATAAAAAATCGCACACACAGCGGAGACTAACATAGCTGTCGTAAAGATGATTAATGTCTCTTTAATAAAGGGACTGATGGTAGGAAGCAATAAGAACTCCTTTTGAGCGGTTACGTTGAAATAGGTAATCTCATCAAGTTTCGTTAATTGAGCAAATTGCTGTTTCAGACCTTCCCAGTAGCTTGCTGGGTTGAATTTCATTTGCGCGACGAGCGCCGGAAGAGCGCTGATCGCAATCAAGACAAAAAAAGCCACGATGAGCTGAATTGATTTTCGGGCGATAAACACACCATGAGGTGAAAAACTCCTTTCTTTGGATCCTCAGCCGATGGCGAGGATCTGGTCATTACCCATCTGGATCAACTGACTATTCATATGTTTTCGGCGCAGTACATAGCGTTCGAACTGTTGTGTTGCGATGAACGAATCACGCGTTGAGACCGTCGAAAGGGTCATCAGGACATGTTTTAATTGATTAGGAGTGAGAATTCAGAATGACTTACATTGGACGCCCTCAATCCATGTTTTTTCTGGTTTAAGAGGGAAAAAATGGATTGTCAACGTGTTTCTTGCTTGATGTGATGGCGAACGGGAGCGAATGGATCATCGAGTGATGTGACCGCTGCCTCGTGTTGAACAATCGATGTCTCTTCGATGACAGGTTGATCGTGACGGCGAATACGATACGCGCGTTCGAGTCGACTCGTTAATAGATTACATAAGAAAATCAACAAGGCAATACCAATCGTTGGAACAAGGAACATATGATTGATCCAAGAGACAGCAGAAAACTGATTGAAATAGTATCCAAACATCGACGCCCATTCGAAAATCAGTGGAGTGATGCCTTCATATAAGATGATCGTACCTGAGAAGAAGATTCCGAATAGCGATAATTGCACCAGGAGCATCAAAGTTTGAATGAATTGTTGCATGAAAATGATCGATAACGTCGGAACAAGATGTGGCCAAAGGTGGCGACGGAAACGATGCCATGTCCCACCCCCGAGCGTTGATGCAACGACCATGAACTCTTGCGTTAAAATTTGCCGTGTCTCGCCAATGATATAGAGGACGAGTGAGGGTAAACCCAGTGCGATCAAAATCGTGAATTCGAAAGTCAGACGATCTGAAAGGTAAGGAACAGCCAACATCTCAGGAAATATAAGAGAGGATAACATAAGCATCAAGGCAAGTAGCGAGACAGGTAGCACTAAAAACCCATCCATGACAACTTTTAGTACACCGTGCAGCCGTTTTCCACGAAAGGCTAATGGAATACCTATCATCAGCCCGAGTATGAGGCGTCCTAACGCAACAAACGCGCAGACACCAAAAGTCCATTTGAACCCTTCGATCATCATTTGGAACAAGTCGTTTCCTGAACGGTCGGTTCCAAGCCATTGATCCAATGAAGGTTTTAGCGGAGAGGTGGCAATGAAGGTGCCATCATCAGCATAGCGATTTGAAATACGATCCACTTGTCCATCTCGAAAAATCGTGTTTCCAAAACTCATCAAAAGCAGACTGGTCAGTATGAGGATACATATCCAAAAAATCGGATCACGCACAAGAGTCCGTCGCATTAGAGTTCTCCTTTCCATGCATTTGGAATAAGCCATTCTGCTAGGAGATCCAATACGAAAATCGGAAGGTAGACTAAAAATAAAATAACAAGCAGAATCGGCATTTGTGAATTATAGAGGACGAAGCGGAATAGTCCTTGTACTTCGAAAGTATATTCAATGATTAATAAACTCGATAACACCGTGATGATATTTGATCTAAAGAATAAGTAAAAGCGATAGAACATCGTCGGTAACAAATGCTTCCAAAAAAGTGTGCTGTTCTTAAGACCCTTCGCACGCGCAAGTTCGAGGAACAAGGACTCCTCTTGATCTAAGATTTGTGTCGTCAGCCATTTGATAAAGAAAAAGACTGTCGTCAAAGTCAAACATAGAATCGGTAGAAAACGAATAGAGTCAGCATACGTTCCGGCGACCTCGATCCGGTCAAAACCAGTCGTTTTAAAGAGATAAATGACAAGGGATTGAGAAAGGATGACCCAAAATAAATCAGGGACCATTTCGAGCGTGCGACTCATTTGTCTCAAGAATGTTCGCATCCATTTACCACTTCGGTAAAAAAGAGAGACGTATAAAATCGCAACCATAAATGAGACGGCAAGCGAAGTCAAAAACAGAATCAGAGTTTCCTGAATCAATGGTTGTAAGGCAGGGAGTAGCAGATCTTCTCGTTCTGCAGTGACGTTATAGTACGTAATTTCATTCAGCTTAGTGAGTTGATGGAACTGTTCCTGTAAGCCAGTCCAGTAACTTTCGGGAACGAAATGCATACGGACGACAAGTGATGGAAGCGCACTGATTGCGATCAAAACGAAAAAAGCGATGATGAGCTGTAGTGATTTTCGAGCAAAAAAAATCATGAACGAGACTCCTTTCATTAAAGTCATCCAATGGCGAGGATCCGGTCATTACCAATTTGGATCAATTGACTGTTCATATGTTTCCGGCGCAGTACGTAGCGTTCGAACTGTTGCGTTGCGATGAACGAATCACGCGTCGAGACCGTCGAGAGCGTCATCAGGACATGTTTTAATTGTGGTTGTCCTTCTTGTAATGAGAGATGCGTCATTCGGTTCGCTCCGTCGAGTCGATTGAGGAATAGTTCGATCTTACAGCCTTCCTTGATTAATTCACTGATCAGGAATGCGGCTTGTTCAATGAACGTCTCAAATTGTTGATGGAGACCGTAACCGCTCGGGGCTGATAAATTCAAGGCAATCGTAAACGTATCCTGATTGCTTGTTTCGAACACTTTCGCCTGCAGGCGACCGGTCTTCGCCGTCGCATACCAATCAATTTCTTTTGACGGTTCCGCCGTATAAGGTTTTGCACCAAGTTGAACGAGTTTGTTCTTGAGCGGTGAGTAGCGGTCCGGTCGATCGCCGATCCGTAAGCGCTGTAAAAGCAATGGTGTCGCTTGCGCCGTCAAGGACGGTAAGACTGTAAACGACGGATACGTATCGAACGTAAAGAGATAGACACCCATCTTCCACGGCAGGCGAATCGTCAAGATGATTTCATCGAATTCGGCTGGTCCACGGCGAACCGTCTGAATCGGAATCGTCACTGCGTCTTCAGAGTCAATCACTGCATGAAACGTCGCCGGGTGTAGTGGATCCATCTCCGGGAAGATGACTCCGCCATCCGTGTGCAAACGAAGTGTCGCTTCGAGCCCAAGCTGACTCAAGGATTCGACGCCGAAGACTTGCAAATGGAGCGATGTCTTCTCCTGGTTGAACATCAATGATTCATAATGTTTCCATTCGATGGCGACATCCCGTCGTAACTGCTTTTCTGTTCGCCCGACGACGAAATGAATCGTCGCCAAAGCTGCGAACAGAAATCCGAGGACGGAAAGATGCGGAATGAAGAGGAAGATGAATGTCATCGTGACGTACAGTGGAAAAAGTCGGCGTTCAAGCCAAAACGGGACGGAACGTTCAATCTGCATGATTCGTCACCCCATCTCGACCGGAACCGGCACGTCGTCCAGAATATGCGTCAAGACAGCCGCTTTCGTCGTTTTGATTCCACCTTCGAGTGTCAGTGTCAGGCGATGGGATAGGACGTGTTTTGCAAGATATTTGATATCTTCCGGGATGATGAAGTCGCGTTGATTCAAGAACGCGTAACTTTGCGAGGCGCGAAGTAATGCAATCGCTCCACGCGGACTGACGCCGACTTCAATGAGTTCATGATTTCGTGTCGCTTGAACGATGTGTAATAGATAATCGAGCACGTCTTGCGATGCATGGACGCGGCGTGCCTCTTCCTGCCAGGAAATCAAGTCGCCACCTGACGCGATGCCGACGGCTGATCGACGGACGTTCGTCAGAATCTCAGACAATAAGCGGCGTTCATTCTCGAAATCCGGATAACCGACTTCAATTGCGACCATGAATCGATCGAGTTGGGCGTCTGGTAGCGGGAACGTTCCTGCCGATTCAATCGGATTTTGTGTCGCGATGACGAAGAATGGTGCTGGCATCTGATAAGTCGTTCCACCGATCGAGACCTGACGCTCTTCCATCGCTTCAAGTAATGCCGATTGTGTCCGCGGAACGGCACGGTTGATCTCATCGATCAAGACGACGTTCGCAAACAATGGACCGCGTTTATTCTCGAACTCCTGCGTCTTTAAGTTGAAGAAGTCCGAACCGATGACGTCTGACGGGAGAAGGTCCGCCGTGAACTGGATCCGCGAGAAGGCACTCTCGAAGCTTTGAGCGAGCGCCTTCGCGAGCATCGTTTTCCCCGTTCCCGGTACATCTTCTAATAGAATATGTCCTTCTGCGATGAGTGCCGTCAGACAGAGATCAATGACGTCCGGTTTACCGAGATAGATTGAATTGAGTTGGTCTTTTAATTGTTGTAGTTTCATAGGAAATCCCTCCAAGGTTAAATGGTTGAGTAGCGTGCTAGTTGTTGTTCGAAGCGTAGAATTTCATCGTCCGTGACGATCGTTTCCGACATATCACCGTAGCGAATATTCCGATATAACTGAAAATCGACAGGGACTTCAATCCGACGTAACCAGTCTTCGAGCGTTTCGTTCGGACGACGTTGCTGACAGCGCGGTAAGTGTTGCTCAAAGCGGATGACGAGATCACGGACACGTGAAGACGAATACGATGCATACAGGTAAGGCGATTTTCTTAAAGAAGCAGGACGAAAGACCGATTGAGAAAATGGAACGTCATCCGTTACTTCTCCTGTAGACCTGCGTCGTTTTTTCACGCGACGCGACTGAACGAGTTTCCAGACCATGAAACTAAACAAGCTGATTAAAATGATGTATTGCAGATAAGAAAAGGGGGAGTCAGAAGCATCCGCTTTAAGGGATTTCCAGAGCTCTTTTGGACCAGGTATTCGTTCGATTGGACTAAATGGCATCTTATCTCTTGTAACTTGAGAGGGACCAGAATCATTTTTACGATCAATATCTCCATCTACGTATCGCCAGTCTGATGGATTTTTAACAGGATCCGGCATGATGTAATGCGTATAGACGTACGTCGCGGTAGTTTGAAACAAGAACAGACCAATCAGAATGACACCAAGCGACATGATAAAGCGTTGCCGTAACACAAGCGATCCTCCTTCCTGTTTTTAAGGAAAAAATATCCATATGTACTTAGGAAGATTTTAGCATACACACTTAACAAATAAAAACAATTTTCTGAAAATAAAGACAAGGTGAGACGATTCATTTTCAAGTGGTGAGGGTATGATGAAATCAGTGGTTCTTGAAAGAGAAAGGGTGTTTTGTATGAAATTGATTATTTTTGGAGCGACGGGTCAAACGGGGCAAGAACTGGTCAAACAAGCGATTGATCACGGGCATGAGGTCACAGCATTCGTCCGTAGTCCGGAAAAACTGACACTACGTGACGAACGGTTACACGTCGTTAAAGGCGACGTGCTCGATCAAGAAGCGGTGACGGCTGCTGTTGCCGGGCAAGAGGCTGTCCTGACAGCACTCGGTACGGAAAGTCTTGCTTACAGTGGCTTTTTAGAACGAAGTCTCGTTCGGATCGTGACAGCGATGAAAAAACAGGGGGTAGACCGGATTGGTTATGTTGCGTCTGCCGGTGTTGATGATGAATTACCGGGTGTACAAGGGATGCTTGCTCAGCGGATTCTGAAAAATCCACTGAAGGATCATCGCCAAGCGATCGCGCTTTTGCAACAAGCAGATTTGAACTATACGGTGGCCCGACCACTTCGCTTACTGAACGGTCCGTTGACGGGACTTTATCGTCAAGCAGATACAGGTGTACCGGAAGATGCGAAACAGATCAATCGCGCAGATGTGGCGCATTTCCTCTTACAAGCGATTGAAACAGAAGATCATATCAAATCGAGTGTCGGTCTCGCTGAATGATGAAGAAGGGGCTGACTCAAAAGTCAGTCTCTACAAAGATAAGGGTGGAAGAATGATAATCTGCCATCCTTATCTCGTAACAAAAAGAATGACGCGTCACACGACACTCCTACAGGAACAAGCGCATTTATGCGCTGTCAGAGACGAACAAGCCAGTTTTCCTGCTTCAACGAAGCAGGAAAACTGGCTTGTGTCTCGTCTGAGGAAAGGGCGTGAAAAGACGCGTCATTCTTTTTTTTGAGTCAGCCTCTTTTGATTGCTTATTGTTGACGATAGACGGAGACTGAACCACCATTGACGAAGAATTGACCGTAGCCATCTTGGTTGATCGTGACCGATGCTGTGTTGTTTCCAGTGATGTCTGTCCAGACTTCTCCTTTGTTCTGAAGCCCGACGTACATCCACTTGCTACCGCCAGGACCATCCGAAAGGATTGTCGCAAGACCTGATTTTGCCCGGTCTGAGACACCTTCACGTGTCCAACCGATGATGTCTTGGTTATCGAGGTAATCATTTTGTTTCCCGAACGCGAAGTCCTTCCGTGCTTTAAGTAACGGATCAATCTTCGAAGCGAGTGCTGGAATTTCGCGATTCGACGTACCCTTTGTACCATAGTAGTCACCATAGAAGACCGACGGATACCCTTGTTCACGTGTCAGAATCATCGCGTAAGCAAGTGGTTTGAACCATGACTGAACCGTTGATTCAAGTGATTGTCCGGGTTGTGAATCATGGTTCTCAACGAGTGTGACAGCTTGAACCGGATTACTCTTAACGAGAGTACCATCAAAGATTGTCCGCATGTCGTAGTACCCGCCACCTTTACTTGCCTGTTCGAACTTATAATGAAGCGGTGCATCAAAGACGGATTGTTGATAATTCGTCCGGCTTAAGTAGTTTTGCAACGTGCCAAGATCGTTCTGCCAATACTCTGCGACTGTGAACAATGGTTTGCCTGTCGTCTGACGAACGTTCGCGAGCCAGTCCGCTAAGTAACCATGTTTGATATGCTTGACGGCATCAAGACGGAATCCATCAAGACCAAGTTCGTTGACGTACCATTTTCCCCAGTTCTTCATTTCTTGCTGGACTTCTGGATGATCGAAGTCAAGATCCGCATACATCAAGTAATCGTAGTTACCATTTTCAGTTGAGACATCCGTATCCCACGCTTTACCGGTACCGCGGAACTTATAGATGGCGCTTTTTGAACGCGATTGATCCCAGTCCGTGCCGTCGAAGTGGTACCATTTCCATTTGAAGTTCGAGTAGAGGTTATTTCGCGCTGCAAAATTGAAGCCCGTCCATGCCTGGATTTGATAATCACCAGAGACTTCTTGATTACGGTTACCCGGATTGACTTCGACTGCCGTGACGGCTTCCGTGAAATCGGCGCCACCTTTATGGTTCATGACGACATCGCCATAGACATCGATTCCGGCGGTATGCAATTGTCCGATCGCCGTTTTTAATTGCGCCTTTGTGCCGTATTTCGTACGGACCGTTCCTTTTTGATTGAACTCACCTAAATCGTATAAATCGTAGGCGCCGTATCCGACATCATTTTGCGAAGTCCCTTTGTAAGCAGGCGGAATCCAGACCGATGTGATTCCGAGCTGATCAAGCTTTGTTGCGTCACTCCCGAGACGGTTCCAGTGGTTACCATCATTTGGCACATACCATTCGAAATACTGCATCATCGTTCCGTTGTCTGCCGTTGCGCCGACTGCAATCGGTCGCGCAAGTGGCACTAAAAAAGCAGCGGATGCGACGGTTGCTAAAATCCATCTTTTTTGTTTCACGTAAAGACCTCCTTATGATTTGTGAAAGCGCTTGCATTATTTATTATAGGGAAGCTTTAGACAGGAGGAATATCGTCCCGGATTCTTATTTGTAAGTCTCTTTTGTTCGTGACTTTTGACCCTAGAATATTTCTTCTGAAGAACTATTTTGATGGGATTGACGTCATAAATGAAAAAAATCAGGACCATCTAACCGTTGCCTTTCGATGGATATTCTGAATGACGACTCACCTTTAAAAAAGCAGGTCTATCGTCCATCTTCCACCAGGAATGGATTCGGTGTGAAAATGAGCGTGTAACACCAGCTCTCATACATACCATTTAAGGGGGAACACACATGAACTGGAAGTCAAAGGTCACAGGTGCGCTTGCCGCAACACTTGCACTCGGGTCAATCGTCTTTACACCGGTCACAGCAAAAACAGTTGATCCAAAACAAGTTTCAGCAGGTCCGCAGATGGTCACGTCACAATCGACGATCGATGCGTACTATTTACCAGCAGCGGGCAAGACAGGGGCAGCGTTGAAGGCATCGCTGCACGATATCATCGATAATCATACACAAGTGTCATACGACACGGTATGGACAGCACTGAAAGAAACGGATCAAGATCCAAACAATGCGAATAACGTCATCGAGTTATACACGGGGAAATCGATTGCGAAAAGTAACAACGGTGGGAATGTCGGTCAGTGGAACCGGGAGCACGTCTGGGCAAAGTCGCACGGTGACTTTGGTACGACGAACGGTCCTGGAACAGACTTGCATCACTTGCGTCCGGAAGATGTCGTCGTCAATAGTGCACGGGGCAATCTTGACTTCGATAATGGCGGTACGAAGTACAGTGGATGCGATTGCTACCGCGATAGTGATTCGTGGGAACCACCGAACCGTGTCAAAGGTGATATCGCGCGGATGATCTTCTACATGGCGGTTCGTTATGAAGGTGGCGGAGAAATCGATCTCGAAGCTTCAGAAAACGTCAATAATGGTACGAACCCGTTACACGGCAAATTGTCGACGCTGAAAGCATGGAATAAGCTTGACCCAGTTGATAGCTTCGAGAAACGTCGCAACGATGTCATCTTCGAGAAGTGGCAAAAAAACCGGAATCCGTTCATCGATCATCCGGAATACGTAACATCAATTTGGGGAAATTGATAACGAGTCAATAAATAGGAAAGGGGCTGATTCAACAGTCAGTCTCTACAAAGATAAGGGTGGCAGAATGATGATCTGCCACCCTTATCTTGTAACAAAAAGAATGACGCGTTTCACGCCACTCCTACAGGGAAAACTGTCTTGTTTCTCGCCTGAGGAAAGGGCGTGAAAAGACGCGTCATTCTTTTTTGAGTCAGCCTTTTTTCATGGAGTCCGAACCTGTTATGCTGAAACTTTTTTGGAGAACCATTCGTATTGCCTACCGTAAGCCATTTTTTAGTAGAGAGGTCGTACGGTATGATCAAACGCACGTTTAACAAACGAAACATCAAATGGATGGTTGGTGGGGGATTAGTCGCTTGTGTCGCCTTCTGGTATAGTGTCGGTATTTTCGTTAATAAAGGGGAACGGCCACTCGCTGATGGGACGTCACCGTATGTCATCGTCCTCGGTGCGGGTGTCAAAGGAGAAAAACCGTCGCAAATCCTACATAACCGGATTCAGGCGGCTGCGGCATATGGGAAACAACATCCGAATGTCCGCTTCATCTTAAGTGGTGGACAAGGTCCAGATGAAGATATTTCAGAAGCAGAGGCGATGCGTCGCGGGATGGTGGCATCTGGGATTGCTGAAGAGCGGTTGATCCTTGAAGCCGACTCGACATCAACGACGGAAAATCTACAATTTTCAAAAGCGTTGTTGCCAAAGGACGTTCGTCGCGTCTCGATCGTCACGTCAGACTTTCATCTGTACCGTGCGCGACAAGAGGCGAAACAACTTGGTTTACAGACGGATGCGATTCCGGCTGAAACGCCACTTTCAGGAGTCCTTCGATTTGGAATGCGCGAACGCGTTGCGATCGTTGTTCAATTCCTACGCTAAAAACCCCGACATGCTGAACATGTCGGGGAGAAAGAAGAAGTGCATTGAATGATTAGATGCCTTCACCTTTATGTTTTTCCTCAGAAGATTGAGAATCATTTGCTTGTTTGTCGGAAGCATCATGCTCAGCAGGTGGTTCTTCTTTGCCGAGTGCGACATCCTTCGCTTCGACGACTTTATTGCTGATCGCATTCAAGTCACCTTTCGTCTCATTTACTGTCTCTTTCACCGTCGAGGCATCTGATTTCACCGTTTCAAGCTCTGTGTTCACTTTGTCATAGACATTTTGAACGTCAGATGCGACTTCTTGAATGATGCTTGAAGCACTCTTCACTTGATTGATGACTTGTGACGCTTTGCCTGACGGATCTTCCTTAATAGAAGACGCGAGGGTAGAGACGGAATCTTTCGCTCCCCGTAAACTCTGTTTCGTATTTTGGCGAGACGAAGAACTAAGTAGCGTCAATAGACCGCCGACAAGGGCACCGAGCAACATCCCTGTGACGAGATTGATTTGACGACCTGATGATTCTTCCTGATCGAACTGGCGATTCGGATGTTCTGCGTGTGCTACGTGTGGATCATGTTGAAGCTTCGGTTCCATGATGAACACTCCCTTGAGATAATATTTAACCATGATATGGATATACCCTTGTGAGTGAATAAAAAACATTTAAAAATAACATGTATTTGAAATGAATATAAAAAAGACCATCGTGATATGATGGTCTAAGAGGTTCATTTGTTGGATGAATCATCATCATTTTCGTGACGAAGTTTTCGGTTGATTTCATCATAATCGATTTCGATATCATCTTTGTTGCCTTTGTAGCCATATCCTTTCGAAATGACGATGATCGAGGCGACCAAGACGAATACGATGATGAGAATGGAGACGACATATAACCACATAGTCCACTCCTCCTTTCGTTCACTTTCTAGTATGACGGAAAACGCAGCTTCCGTCTAAACGAAATTGTAGGTTGTGTGCTAAACTGATGTCAGATAAACATGTTAAACGGAACGAGGTGACGGCGTATGAGTATTTTGGTCGTAGATGATGAGTTAACGAATTTAATGCTCCTAGAGCGATTGTTAGAAAATGAAGGCTATGACGTCGTCAAGGCGATGAGTGGGGAAGAAGCAATCGAATTGATGGAGGATCCGTTATTCATCGAACAGTTGGACGTCGTTCTCCTCGACGTCGAAATGCCAGGAATCAGCGGAATCGAGGCGACACGTTTGATTCGAAAACGGTTTGGTCTTGATGAATTACCGATTCTGATCGTTTCCGGGCGATCAAACGAAGAAGATATCGTTGATGGACTGAATGCAGGAGCATCGGATTATACAACGAAACCGATCCGTAAAACGGAATTGCTCGCGCGAGTTCGTAACGCGATTGGTCTGAAGCAAGCAATCGATGCGCGAAAACGATATGAAAAAGTATTACAGGAAGACTTTGATTTGGCGCAAAAACTGCAACAGAGTGTGCTCAGTGCCAATATCGAAGACGATGAGATCCGCATCATGGCGACGTATATCCCTTCTAAAAAGCTCGCGGGAGATATGTACGCCTGGTACCGCATCTCTCAGAATAAATACGGCATCATCTTGTTTGACGTCATGGGACACGGTGTCTCTTCTGCGCTAATCACGATGGGAATGAGTTCGATTTTGTTCGAACTCGTGCACCGGATTGGTGATCCAGCACAAGTACTTGAAGAATTGAATCAGCAGATGAGTCGTTTGTTCCCGGGAGACGAGACAGAAATCTATTTCACTGCCGTTTACCTCTACATCGACCTAGATGAGATGAAGCTCAGCTATGCGAACGCAGGGCACCCACCTGGTTTGTTACGCATGAATGATCAAATCATTCCGCTTGAGAATACGGGACTTCCTGTCGGTATGTTCGAAGACTCGACGTATTCGAGCAAGACGATCGACATCGTCTCACCAGGATGTGTTTACCTGTACACGGATGGTTTCATGGAACTCTACAGTAAAGGCATTGATGAAGGAATCCATGCCATCCAGAATCTGATCGAACAACAAGGACCGAACATCCATCAGTTGATTCAACCGGATCAGAGCGATGAAGCGGATGACCTATGTCTCGTGACGGTCGAAATCAATTAACCTGTAAATGAAAAGACTCAGCGACGGAAGCACCGTCGCTGAGTCTTTTTTGAGTCATACAAGCTCTGGATCTACTTGGACTAAAAGAACCTTCTCCGCCATAAGATGAAGGCGGCAAGACCAGAGAAGAAGATCATCATACCGAAAACAATCCAGAATCCGATGACTTCTCCTTCCCATGGAACGTGGACGTTCATCCCGAACATCCCGGAAATCATCGTCGGAATCGAGATGACAATCGTAATCGAGGCAAGGAACTTCATGACGAAGTTGACGTTGTTCGAGATGACAGAACCAAACGTATCCATCGTCGAACTGATGATGTCTTTATAGATTTGAGCCATCTCCATCGCTTGTCGGTGTTCGACGAAGACGTCTTCCAGTAAATCTTCATCATCTTCATGTTTCTCAAGACTCGGAGTCTTAATGATTCGGTCGAGCACACCATCGTTCGATTTCAAGGACGTCATGAAATAGACCAATGATTTTTGAAGGTTCATCAATTGAAAGATTTCTTGATTTCGCATCGAACGTTGAAGTTCTTCCTCAAGTTCGTCCATACGACGATCGATTTGACGTAGGAAACGTAAATACGAGGAACTGACTTTATAGAGAATCTGGAATACGAAGCGCGATCGGTAATTCGTCCGGAATCCTCGCAACTTACCACTCGAGAATAACGTCAGGACATCGAGCTGTTGCGAACAAACGGTGATGAAATGACGGGATGTCACGATGATACCGAGCGGAATCGTATTATAACGGCGTCCTGATGATTCTTCTTCGATGTAGGGAACGTCGACGATCATCAGTAGACCTTCTTCATCTTTTTCAAAACGTGGTTTTTCTTCCACGTCCAAAGGGTCATAAATGAAATCCTCTGGAATATTCGTAGCAGCGATGACTTGGTCGGCTTCGTCCTTTGTCGGATTGACAAGATGGATCCAGGAACCCTTCGTGAACTCCTGTATCTCGTTGACTGCCCCGGTGACATCGCTTCGATAAATCGTCAACATATTGTCTATCCCTCCTGCTCTTCACTGTCTCATTATAGAAATAGAAACGATGGCGTGTAAATGATTCTCCGATTTTTTTTTACGAAGATTAGTGATAAGATGAAAACAGAGGAGGGGAAGACATGCCTTTTTTTAATGCTAAGAAGCTCGAAGAACTTCAATCGATCGCGGGTGGGGATCACGCGTTCCTTCAAAAAATCGGAGAAACGTATATCGCGCAGTTCGATCGAAAGTTTCCTGAACTAAAAGATGCCGTCGCCAAGCAAGATGCTGAGCAAACTGAAAAGCTCGCTCACTTGCTAAAAGGTGCTTCCTATTCCGTTGCCGCTGATGATTTAGCTGATGATTTCGAACTGCTTGAAAAAGAAGCAGAATCTGGTTCAATGACCGGAACACAAGAAATCGTCGATCGGATTGAACAATGCATGGTGGAATTCCGTGTCGTCTGGCTCGATGTGTTTACTGGAAAAAATCTTGACGCGCTGCGTTGAGCAATCGAATAGATCAAAAAAGCCGACATGCTGTCGGCTTTTTTTCTTATAAGACGTATGAATCGACCGTTTCGATCAAACGACCGATTTCCGGTTTCGTGATTTGTGCATTGACACCAACGGATTCACCTTTATGGCGTAAATCGTCGGAAATCAAGGAAGAGAAGACGATGATTGGCAATTCCGCATAACGATCATCTTCACGAAGTCGTTTCGTCAAGTGTAGTCCATCCATCTTCGGCATCTCGATATCGGTGATTAGGAGGTCACAGTTGCTTCCGTTCTCAAACGCATCAAAAGCTTCCTTACCATTGATGAACCATTTCAGTCCGTGATAACCGGCTTCCTCAAGTGTTTCGATGATCAACGTCCGGAGCATTTCCGAGTCTTCGGCGATCCAGATGACTTTGTCGGACCGGTCACGGGACTGGACGCGACGCCCTTCTTCGCGGGCAAAGATATCCTTGCGTGAGAGCTCAAGTGCGATTTTTTCGTAGTCGAGCAAGATGATCATTTTGTCGCCCGTTTTGACGACACCGTTCGTTAATCCCTCAATGCCACGAGCGAGTTCGTTTGGTGTATCGATCTGTTCCCACGAGATACGACGGATTTCCGTCACGGAATCGACACGCAGGACGCTTTTTTCCCCATTAAATTCACAGATGATCAATCGATCCTCGGTTGCTTCATCGTGGGGAACACCAATGACCGTCGGCAAATCGATGACTGTCATGACTTCGCCACGCAGTTCAATCAATCCTTTGACAGCGTCCGGTGTACCTGGGAGTGGTGTCATCGGGAGCGGAACGATGATTTCCCGAACCTTCATGACGTTGATTCCAAACGTGTATGGTCCGCAATGGAAGATGACGATCTCGAGTTCGTTCGTGCCGGCTTCTAATAAAATATCGTGCTGATTATACATATGGTTGTGCCCCTTTCCATTACCTTCACTTCACTTCTGACTAGTTATCGGCATGCTACGCTAAAAATTCTAGTTCTGAATTGACAAAAAAAGTGTTGTAATCGCTTTCATAATATGTTAAGCAAAAAGTTTGGCATTTGTCAGACCAATTGATTACAATAAGCTATGCAGCCACACACTGAAATGAGAGAGATAAAAATAAATGGAGGTAGAGTGGAATGACTACAGCAACAACCTACACATTTTTACTAGATGGA
The DNA here is from genome assembly GCF_015645365.1 of Exiguobacterium abrahamii. Taxonomy (NCBI): domain Bacteria; kingdom Bacillati; phylum Bacillota; class Bacilli; order Caryophanales; genus Exiguobacterium; species Exiguobacterium abrahamii. The sequence continues at coordinate 1,846,513 of NZ_JADOYC010000001.1, read as the reverse complement.
CAATGGCATGAAAGTGAATCAAAAGAGACGATTGAAATCTCTTCACCATATAAAGAGGATCTTGTCGGTCGCGTCCAAGCGATGACAAAACCGGAAGTCGATCGTGCCATCGCTTCAGCGAAAGCGGCACAAGCAGAGTGGGCAAAACAACCAGCGAATAAACGGGCTGAATTGCTTCACGCTTGGGCAACGGAACTCGAAAAACGTGCGGACGAAATCGGTGAAGTCATCATGCGCGAAGTCGGTAAAGGACGTGCAGATGGCGTCAAAGAGGTCAAACGAACAGCTGAAATCATTCGTTACACAGCGGAAGAAGGTCTCCGTTTCGACGGTCAGATGATGCAAGGGGATTCGTTCCCTGGTGGTAGCGCGAAAAAAATCGCGGTCATCAAAAAAGCACCACTCGGCGTCGTGCTTGCGATTTCACCGTTCAACTACCCAGTCAACTTGGCAGCGGCGAAACTCGCACCTGCCCTCATGACAGGAAACGCCGTCGTCTTTAAACCAGCAACACAAGGTTCGATCAGCGGCATCTTGATGGTCGAAGCACTCGTCGCAGCAGGTCTTCCAGCTGGACTCGTCAACATCGTCACAGGTCGTGGATCGGTCATCGGTGATTACTTGACGGCTCACCCGGGTATCAACATGATCACATTCACAGGTGGTACAGGCACAGGACAACATTTGTCGCGTCAATCGGCAATGATTCCACTTGTCCTTGAACTTGGTGGAAAAGACCCAGCACTCGTTCTTGAAGATGCGAATCTGTCACTTGCGGCAGATCATATCATCAGTGGGGCGTTCTCTTACTCAGGTCAACGTTGTACAGCAATCAAACGCGTCTTCGTTCTTGATCACCAAGCGGATGCACTCATCGAAGAACTCAAGACACGAATCGCGAAATTGACAGTCGGTTCACCTGAACAAGACAGTGTCGTCGTGCCGCTCATCGACACGAAATCAGCGGACTTCGTCGAAGGCTTGATCACGGACGCAACAGACAAAGGCGCAACGCTCGTCTCAGGTGGCGGACGTACGGCGAACTTGATCGAACCAACACTTCTTGACAACGTGACACGCGACATGCGCGTTGCTTGGGAAGAGCCGTTCGGACCAGTTCTTCCAATCATCCGTGTCAACTCGGTCGACGAAATGATTGCATACTCAAACGAATCAGAATACGGTCTTCAAGCAAGTGTCTTCACAGAGAACATCGATGCTGCGTTTGCAGTAGCGGATGCGCTTGAAACAGGTTCTGTTCAAATCAATGGTCGGACGGAACGTGGTCCTGACCACTTCCCATTCATCGGTGTGAAATCATCGGGTCTTGGCGTTCAAGGCGTCGGACGTAGCTTAGCTTCGATGACACGCGACAAATTAACAGTCCTCAACTTAAAATAAGTTTCTGACCGACCTTTCAATCTGCGGAAAGGTCGGTTTTTTGTGCATCCATTTCTCGCGCTTTAACGTAAGCTAGAAAACAAATGTCACCCTTTGACGCACAAAGTTTGGCGCTATAGCTTCATTCTCTCTATAATGAAAGAAAATGGACGAGAGAAAAGAGGCGTGTAGGTATGACTGTATCAGACGAAATCATCCCGATTCCGATTCCGACACCATTTCCGGTTGGAGACGTGAACTGCTATGTACTACGAACGGAAGGGGAAAACATCCTCATTGATTGTGGACCGGATACGCTTGAAGCATGGCAAACGATGCAACGGACGCTTGCACGACATGAACTTCAGGTCGAGGATTTAGATCGTGTCATCGTGACACATCACCATGCGGATCATGCTGGGATGGCACATCGCTTTTCAGAGAAAGGCATTCCCGTCTATGGACATGCGCGATTACGCCCATACTTGGAACAGGACGAGACCTTCTTGAACAACGGGGACGCATTCTTGCGTCGATTGGCAACATCGTTTGGCGTTCCGCAAGCGATTCAAGAGATGTTACCAAGCTATCAATCTGCCTTGAAATGGCTTGGTAAAGGTCAACTTGATTTCACATTAAAAGAAGGCGACGCGATTACGCCGTCTGGGCGATACCGTGTCATTGAACTACCGGGGCATGCAAGTGACCAAATCGGAATTCTAAGTGACGATGGTGTGTTGTTCGCGGCCGATCACCTGCTCGACCGGGTCGAGCCGAATCCATTGCTGGAACAACCGCAACCAGGTGATGATGTGCTCGTAAAACGACCCGTTCTTGCGTATCTTGACTCCTTAGAAAAATTACAAAGTGAGCAGATTCGAATCGCCTACACCGGACATGGTGCTCCGATTCGAGATGTTGCGGTACTTGTCGAAGAACGATTGATGCAACGCAAGGCGCGTGGTGATCAGCTCTTGAAGTATTTTACGGGAGAACATACGTTATTCGAATTAGCACAAGTGACGTATGGAAACCGATTAAAAAAATCATTTCCTCTTGTCATGAGTGAGATGAAAGCACGCCTCGATACACTCGTCGCCCGCGGTGCGATCACGGTCGAGAAACGATCAGGTATCCTCTACTATTCAAAAGCGGAGGAAGTCTAATGCAACTCATCAACCGGACAATCGTCATCACGGGTGCTTCAAGTGGACTCGGAGAAGCACTGGCACGCACTCTGCATAAAGAAGGCGCAAACTTGATTTTAATTGCCCGACGCGAGGATCGATTACAAACGTTAGCATCTGAACTTCAGGCAGACTACCTGGTCTACGATTTGGAAGAGGCGCCTGAAATTCTTGCGAAAACACTCGCAAATCGTTATGGGCGGATTGATATTTTGATTAATAACGCAGGTTTCGGGGAATTCAGCTTCTTAGACGATACCTCGATTGAAACGATTGAGTCGATGCACCGGATCAACGTCTTAAGTCCCGTTCGCTTAACGAAGGCATGTCTGCCGTTACTCAAAGAGGGTGGCATGATCGTCAACGTGGCCAGTCAGGCGGGGAAGTTGCCGACGCCGAAATCAACGATCTATTGCATGACGAAAGCTGCGATGTTGCAGTTTTCGAACGCGTTACGTCTCGAGTTACGTCCAAAAGGCATCCACGTCATGACGGTCAATCCAGGACCAATCGCGACAGAATTTTTTGTCCGTGCGGATGTCGACCGGAAGTATGAGCAAAATGTCGCTTCTATCGTCCTATCGAAAGAACGACTAGCTTCGACTGTCGTCCGAGCAATAGAGCGGCGTAAACGTGAAGTCAATGCACCATGGTGGATGGAGCTATCGGCAAAAGGGTACGGCGTGATGCCACGGTTGATCGAGTGGTTAGGAAAACCGGGCTTCGATAAAAAGTGATGACGGAGGAGAACGATAAATGAAAACAAAGGTAATCAGCTTTCTTGCCCTAGGTACGTTGCTCGCAGGCTGTGGAACACCGGATGCGACACCGGAACCGAAGAATGTCTTAGGGACTTCTTATCAGACGATCGAAAAAGAAGCGGAAAAGTCAACGGTTCGGATGTATATGTGGGGCGGCGATGACGGTATCAATGCCTACATCGATGAATACGTAGCACCGCGTCTGAAGAAGGAACACAACATCACGTTAGAACGGGTCCCGATCGAGACGGCGGATATCATTCAAAAACTGCGTGCTGAGAAACAGGCAGGTAAGGAAAAAGGTGTCATCGATGTCGTCTGGATCAATGGCGATAATTTTTTAAATGCTAAAAAAGATGATTTACTGTATGGAGAAATCACAAAAGTCCTCCCGAACATGAAATATGTTGATGCTGCCGCCCAGAGTTCAGATAGTGGTACGAAAACAGACGGACTTGAAGCCGCATGGGGGAAAGTTCAATATACGTTGCACTATGATGCAGCTGACGTGAAGTCGCCACCGACCGACTTGAAAGCACTGAAGTCATGGGTCAAGGAAAATCCAGGACGTTTCACGTATCCGGAAGTGACGGACTTTACGGGGAATGCCTTCGTCCGCCACGTCATGTATGGTGTCGAATCGAATGAAACCTTAAAAGACCCGAAAGCAGACTTCAAGAAGACATGGGCTTATTTGAACGAAATCAAACCGTATCTCTGGAAAAAAGGGAAGACCTATCCAAAGACACTTGCCCAACTCGATCAGTTATACGCGAAGGGAGACGTTGATTTCACGATGGGCTTCAACGAACGACGGGCTGAACAAGAAGTGAAGTCAGGAACGTTTCCGAAACAAACACGTCCGATCGTCTTGAAGGATGGATCAATCGCGTCGACGCATTTCCTTTCCGTACCGTTCAACGCACCAAATCCGAAGGGCGCACTCGTAGCGATCAATACGTTGTTATCACCTGAAGCACAGTTGAAAAAATACGATGCGACGTATTGGGGAGACGGAACGAGTCTTGATTTATCGACACTGAATTCATCAGAACAAAAACAATTCGCTGATGTACCGGCTGCACCGTCGACACCAAAGCCAAGCGTCTTTGAAGGAAAGGTCCGGACGGAACTCGACCCATCCATTTTCGAGATGATCCGTAAGGAATGGCCGTCTCGTGTGGCGCGGTAACGCGTATCCTGCTGCACTCTTGATGGCAGGGATGGTCTTATACGGGTTATGGGTCAGTATCTCGATGACGACATCTGCTGATTACCGCGAGCTACTGACGGATGAGGTCTTTTTAGAGAGTCTAGCCGTCAGTAGTTATGTTGCCATCGTCAGTACGGTGCTCGCGCTGATCATTGGTGTGGTGCTCGCAAGGCTCTTGAGCAGAACACGACTAGCTGCGTTACTTGCGATTCCTTTATTCATCCCTCATCTAGGAGCGGCTTACCTCGCGATCCTCTATTTGAGTGATGTGCCTGTCATCGGACCGCATGAAGGGAATTATTTTAGTGTCATCCTGACGTATCTGTATAAAGAAATTCCGTTCGTGTTTTTTTATCTCTTACCGGTGGTCCGGCGTCTTGATTCGCGTTATCAAGAACTCGGTATGATGCTCGGTTTATCACCAGTACGCCGATTCTGGCATGCGCGGGGCGTCTTCCTACTCGTTCCGATGCTTGAGGCAGCATTTATCTTGCTTGCCTTCATCCTGTTCGCATATGAGATCCCAGCACTGCTCGGCGTGACCTATCCAAAATTACTTGGCGTCTATGCGTTCGATTTGTATACACAAGGCGATTTATCGGAGCAACCACTCGCTTTTGCAATGAGTGTCGTCTTGACGGGAGGGCTCTTCCTCCTGCTATTGCTTATGACTGGTTTGACACGCCCACTGGCAACGAAGATCAGTAGGGGGCGAAGTGAATGATAAAAAAAATCAGTGTGACTGTATTCGTTGTACTCCTGTTCATCGTTCCTTTAATCGGTTTGATTCCAGGAGAGTGGAATTGGAATCCGCGTCTTGAAGCGACGCTCGGCACAACCGTCGCCATGATTTGTGCCGTCGTATTGTTAAATCATCTCTTCGGGTACATGGCAGGAAAAGCGATTGCCTTTCAAACGGGGAAACGGATTCGTATAGCAGAGTTCTTAATTAGTTTGCCGCTGTTCGTTCCCGTGTTATTGCTATCATTCGGTCTCTATTTGACATGGATCCGTCTTGGTTTGGCCGATCGATTTTTTGGTGTCCTGCTCGTGTTGCTTCTGCCGACCTTGCCGTATACAGTTCGTTTGTATACGAACGGATTTCAAGCGCTCGGGGAACGGATGCTTGAACAGATGGTCTTGATTGAGGGGAACCGCTTCAAGCGTTGGTTCTATTTGACGGGACCGATGCTTCGGTCGACGTTACAATCCGTGACGCTGCTCGTCACGGTGATCACGATCAGTCAGTATGCACTCGTTGCGTTGATTGGTGGTGGGATCGTCCGCATGATATCACTCGAAGTATTCCCGGCGTATTCTGGTAATTCGCAAGGGGCGGCGCGTCTAGCGACACTCTGGTTGATTGGTTTACCTATCCTCTTTTATGCTGGACAAGCCGTTATTTTTTCTAGTTGGATACGAATCGTACGGAGGCGTTTAAATGGAAGTCACGATACAACAAGTCAATAAACGATTTGGAACGAAGCATGTATTATTTGATATCGATGTAAGTATTGCGTCTGGACAATGTGTGGCTTTAGTTGGACCGAGTGGTAGTGGGAAAACGACACTACTCCGCCTGATTGCGGGTCTTGAACGTGTGACGAGCGGAGTGATTCAGTTCGGTGATCGAGATGTGACTGTTCTTTCGCCGAATCAGCGAGGTGTGACGATGATGTTTCAACGGTCGCTGTTGTTCCCACATTTGAACGTCGAACAGAACATCCGTCTCGGTGCCAAACAATTAACACCGATCGAGCTCGAATCCTGGTTACATCGCGTCGGACTCGAGGGAAGAGGAAAAAGTGCTGTTCACGAATTGTCAGGGGGCGAACAACAGCGGGCGAGCCTAGCTCGTGCGCTGGCGAGTCAACCGGACTTCTTGTTGCTCGATGAACCGTTCTCGAGTCTAGATGTACCGAGACGACGGGAACTACGGACATTGATTCGGAAGTTGACCGAGGAACAAGGTGTCACGACACTCCTTGTCACACACGACCGGGAAGAGGCAATGGCGATGGCGGATATCGTCTATGTCTTGGAACAGGGGCGAATCGTCGATCATGGCACGCCGATTACGCTGAGCCAGACGAGCCCGTTTTTTGGCGAAGGCATTCAAATTGAAGAAACATGGCATCCGTTGACGGCAGTCAACTTGGTCTCAAGACCGACGAAGGAGACGGATGAACGTGTTACGATTACGAAAGAACTCATTCAATACGGTGTTCGATTCTACGAAGTCGAACGAGCATCCGGAGAACGACTCGTGCTCTCTTCAGACGAGACGATTCATGAGAAAGAAGGCTATATCGTTAGAAAGGAGGGGTGACATGTTAGATACGCGTGCGCGTAAAATCGTTCAACCCCTATTTGATCAAGGGGCGACCTTATTTAAGAAAATTGGATTATCGGCGACACAGGTGACGATCATCTCCGGCATCATCGGTGGTGCGACGGGCTTTTTCGTCTATAACGACATGATGGGAACGGCGATTGTCTTGTTGTGGATCTCGGGCATGCTTGATGTCATCGATGGAACGATGGCACGAAAAGAAAAGACGACGCCAATCGGCACGATTCTGGACCTTGTTCTCGACCGGATCGTCGAGCTGTCAGTATTGATTGGTCTTGCGCTTCGGTTTCCGGAAACGCAGGTCGTTATTCTGTTGCTCGTCGCATCATTCGTCATTGGGATGACGATGTTCCTTGCAATCGGAGCGGTCAGTGAGAATTACGGCTACAAGTCGTTTCAATATCAACCGGGACTCGTCGAGCGGACGGAAGGGTTCTTATTCCTAACAGCGATGATCCTGTTCCCAAGCGCCATCATTTGGATCGCAATTGTCTTCTTGATTGCTGAACTCTATACGGTCGGGGAGCGGTTCCATCAAGCTTCGAAGGTGTTGCGATGAGTGAACAAGAGATGATCATGACCGTGGATCGAGCGGGCAACCTGCTCGGACCTCGTCCACGATCAGAAGTCCACGCAAACGGCTTGTGGCATGAAACGTTTCATTGTTTCGTCTATGATCCAAAGCGGGACGTCGTGTTGCTCCAGCAACGGTCTGAACAAAAGAAGGACTTCCCGGGAATGCTTGATATCACGGCAGCGGGTCACTTGCTTGCGAATGAGACAGTCGAGGATGGTGTCCGGGAACTCGAGGAAGAGATTGGTTTGACATGTACCTTTGATCAATTGATACCGCTTGGCATCCAGGAAGAGGAGTTTCGGGATGCGTCGCTCTGGGACTGTGAGCGATGCCATGTCTTTCTTGCTCGAAGTGATCAAGAGATAGACGCATACGTCCTCCAGGAAACAGAAGTGAAGCGATTGATTGCTTTTTCAATCGAGCAGTTTGAACGAATCGCGGACATGTCCATCGAGCGCATTCAGGACACGACAGGCGAATGGTTCGATCGTCGTCAATTCGTTCCACATCCTTCTTCTTACTGGAGACATGTCCGACAAGGAATCGAGCAATTACGTAAATAGAACGAATGGAAAAGCAATAACGCATGAAGACCTACGATCGAATGTGATTTCGCTCGTAGGTCTTTTTTTAATCGTACATTCGTTCGACGCAAGAGTAGCGAAATTAAGATATATTTGAGATAATTAAGTATATATACAAAAGAAGGAAAGAAGGTGCAGCCAGTGGCATTACGATTTGCACTACTCGGGCTGCTGACCCAAGGGGAAGCGACCGGTTACGATTTAAGCGCGACTTTTAAAAAACAAATGATCCACTTCTGGACCGCACATCATACTCAAATATACCGAGAGTTGTTAAAGATGGAAGAGGCAGAGCTCGTGACGAGTGTCCATATCGTCCAAGAAGACTTGCCGGACAAGAAAGTCTATTCCATCACCGATAAAGGACGGACAGAGCTCGTTGAATGGTTACGGACACCGAATGAATTCAAACCGAAGATGAAGGATGAGAACTTGATGCGGGTGTCGCTCTTGCATCTGCTCCCACCAGAGGAAGCCGTTGCTTATTTGGAAGAGTCGAAGCGCCACCATCAATTTGCCGTCGAGATGATGCATAGTTGGCGTCACGACCACCTTGAGAACGGTGCGACACTAGGGGAGACCTTGACGAGTGAGTACGGCTTGCGTATGATGTTGAATTACTTGGATTGGTGTGACTGGGCAATCGCCGAAATCAAAAAGAACGAAGCGAACGTCTAACCAAATTGGCTCGACTGTCATGTAGATGGCGGATTCGAGCCAGTTTTATTTTTGTAATAGGACTTAGTAAGGAGAGAATCGATGTACTTTAATGACTATGAAGACTGGATTGAGGAAGAGGCGGAAGCCTTATTTCACTTACATGAAGAACGGTTGATACGAGAAGCGATCTCGTATTCACAATTTACGGCGTATGTAGAAGAGGCACTCCTTGAACCATTGTTACTGAAACTACGTTGGCTCGGAGAAGCAGAAGAAGAGGAGATTCTAGAACGGGCGGATTCAATCGTTTGGGAGAATGCCTCAGGTCATTCGGAAGCTTCGCTTCGGCGAGATGTGTTACGACGGGTCGTCGAGCGAGACTTTACTGCGCATATCCTCGCGTACCTCACACCAATTCTTGAAGCGAGACAAGCTACTTATGAGGCGGAATTGAAGCAGCTTCAATTGGCGCATGCTGAACAAATAGATGAGGTCAAACAACACGAGCAACAGATTGAACTCGGACCGCCACCTCAAAAGGTCAAAAAATGGTGGTATCTCAAAGAAAAAGAAGTAGCACGTTCCTATACGGAGGAAGAACGATCTGCATTGCAAGCCCAACAGCAACAACTCGAGGACGAGTTAAAGCGACTCGAACAAAAAACACGTGAGACAGAAGCAAATCTCGAACGATTGGATTCACTTCACCGTCTATAATGTACGACAAAAAATGGAGCATGCGACATGATGTCGCGTGCTCCATTTTGTATGAATACTATCTATTACGCTTGTGTCGCCAGTTTCGCGAGGACTAGTTTTGCGACTGCTTCACTTGACGCTGGGTTTTGTCCTGTGACGACGTTGCCATCGATGACGGCGAATTCCTTACCGGCATCCGATGTGAGGAAAGTAGCGCCTTCGCCACGGAGTGTCGTCTCAAGCAAGAATGGTACTTTATCTTCGAGACCTGTCGATTTTTCTTCTTCGTCTGTGAAGCCGTTGATTTGACGACCTGAAACGAAAGGTTTGCCATCGATCATGACGTGCGCGAAGGCCGCTGGACCGTGACAGACTGATGCGACGACGCCATCTTTTTTGATGACAGCTTCAATGGCACCAGCCACTTGCGGGTTATTCGGGAAGTCGACGACTGCACCGTGACCACCTGGGAAGTAAACGGCATCAAATGATGCTGGATCGACTTCCGAGAGTGCTTTCGTGTCGTGCAACGCACGGCGTGCATCTTGGAATTTCGGCAAGATTTCTTTGACGATCGATGCTTTATCGATCGGGACGTCGCCACCTTTGATTGAAGTGACCGTCACGTCATGTCCGGCATCCTTAAACAGGTTGTATGGTGCTGCGAACTCTTCGAACCATAATCCTGTTTTGTGACCATTCATGTCATCTGCACTTGTTGATACGATTAAAATACGAGCCATAATAAAACTCCTCCTCTGTATGAACGTTACAAAGAAGGAGTTTCCCGGAGAAATGAAGAGTTAAACCTCACCGGTGTTCCGTATAGTGATGAACCGGTAGTGTGGCAAGTGCCTGGTCGATTTGAGCTTGTGAGATCGACTCTTTCATCGCTTGGACGTTTGCCTGAAGCTGTGACACGCTCGATGCGCCGGGAAGGACGATGTCGACCTGTTGATCGATGGCTTGCAACGCAAGCGCCGGAAGCGGGAAATCTTGAAGTTTTTGTAGACTCGCCTCAAGCGTTTCCTTATCGAATTGTTCGAACCGATCAACCGACTGCAGGCGTGAAGCACTCTCATGTGTCAAGAGTCCTTTTGCCAGTGGACCACGGGCAACGACTTGGATGTTTTTCTCTTTTAAGCGTGGCAACAACTCTTCGATGCGGCGATCGAGCAACGAATAAGGCGTCATCAAGTAAGAGAAATTACTATGCTCGAGCCAATATTCGATGACATTCGGGCGCAGTGACGACAGACCATATTCCTTGATCTTCCCCTCTGCTTTTAAATCTTCCATTGCGCGGATCGACGCATCGATGTCATCATCGATCGTGCCGCCGTGGACGTAATACAGGTCGAGATAAGGTGTTTCCAGACGATTCAAACTTTCAAGACAAGCTTGCTTCAGATAGTCATAACTCGGATCCCATGTCCAACCGGTTCCGGTCGCGTTCATCCGATTCCCACCTTTTGAGGCGAGAAACAATCGACTGCGATCCTCTTGTGAGAAGGTTTGACCGATGATGGATTCGACCGCTCCGTTCGCATAGACGTCCGCTGTATCGAAGTGCGTGATTCCAGCATCAAGTGCCGTCCGCAGGATTGCTGTTGCTTCCTCCTGACCGCGCTTTAAGATCGTCATCGTACCTAATCCTAATGACATGTTCAATTCCCTCTTTTCTTAGATGAACTATAAGTTTGGAACTTCTGCATTCTAGTGTATCATATCTGATGAAAAAGACGATTTCGAAGTCTTGCGGCAATACGTCGGAAACGGCATACTAATCATGACAGAGAACGTAAACTAAGATAGAAGAGGGGAACACATCCGATGGAAGAAAAAACGATTGAACGTGAAGTGATCTATGAAGGAAAAGTCTTTGATGTCGAAAAACATGTCGTCACGTTACCGAACGGCAATACCTCGGTCCGTGAATTGGTCTATCATAATGGTGCCGTCGCCATCATTGCTTTTGATGAACAAGGTGATTTGATCGTCGTGGAACAGTACCGGAAGGCGTTCGAGAGTCTATCGATCGAGATTCCAGCAGGAAAACTCGAGAAAGGCGAAGATCCACTCGATTGTGCCGGACGCGAATTAAAGGAAGAAACAGGATACGTCGCGAAAGAGTTACGGCATGTCTTTGATTTCTACGGTGCGCCTGGTTTCTGCAGTGAGCGTGTACATATCTATGAAGCAGTTGGTCTCACTGCCGGTGATCGTCAACTCGATGAGGATGAGTTCCTTGAGAATAAGACATTGAAGCTCGAAGAAGCACTCGAACTCGTTGCAAACGGAACAATCGTCGACGCGAAGACGATCATGGCAATCCAGCATTGGCAAATTCGTACTTTAAAATGATTCTCATTTAAATGATTTTCAGTTGATAATCATTTTAATTTGAAAAAAGACTGATTATCAGCTATGATAATAGCATCAGTTCGAACAAAGGGGGCGTTATGATGGAAAGTCGTGTAGAACGCATCAAAAAACAGCTAAGCGGTAAAGGATATAAGCTGACTCCCCAACGTGAAGCGACTGTGCGTGTCCTGCTCGAACACGAGTCGGATCACCTCAGTGCCGAAAATGTCTTTCTCCTTGTAAAAGAAAAGAACTCCGACATCGGACTTGCGACGGTTTACCGGACGCTCGAATTATTGACGGAGCTTGAAGTCGTCGATAAGGTCAACTTCGGAGATGGCGTATCCCGGTTTGATTTACGACAAGAAGGCGCGAGTCATTCGCATCACCATCTCGTCTGTATCGAATGCGGATCCGTCGAAGAGATTTTAGACGATATGCTGGAAGAAGTAGAGAAAGAAATCGTGTCCCGATTCCACTTTAAAATCAAGGATCATCGCCTGACATTCCATGGCGTCTGCCGTGTCTGCCAAGAGCGTCATGCTCGGGAAGCGTTGGAACAATCGCAAACACAAACAGTCTGACCGTCCGACGAAATTTCGGATGGTTTTTCTTTTTCAATTTTATAGGTCAGACCTCTTCACAACGGTTTACACCTTTGATATGATGGGAAAGTAAGCGATTTCGTAAACGAAGAGGATGAGTTCAGTGCGTGAACAACTGGAAGCATTTATCAATTATTTAGTGATTGAACGGCAAATGTCCGCGAATACGGCAGCTGCGTATCGAAATGATTTAAATCAATACTTACAGACGCTTGAAACAGCGGAAGTTTCCTCGTTCGAACAGGTTCACCGACATCATATCGTCGACCATATTGAACGATTGCTTGAAGCACGAAAGTCACGATCGACGGTTCGCCGGGCGACGAGCTCGATCCGTTCGTTCCATCAATATTTGGTCGAAGAGAGACTGGTAACACATGATCCGTCTCGTCATCTTGATTTACCGAAACCGGAGAAAAAGTTGCCCGTCGTCTGGAGTCAAACGGACGTCGAACGCTTGCTTGATTCGGTCGTCGGTGTCGATCCGCTTACACGACGAGATGCAGCAATGCTTGAGCTTCTCTATGGAACAGGCATGCGCGTCAGCGAACTGCTCCAACTGAAGTTGAACGATTTGCAACTCGAACTCGGGTATCTGTCGTGTCTTGGGAAAGGGAATAAATCCCGGATCATCCCGATGAGTACGACATCGATTGAGAGCGTCAGAACATATCTTGATCTCGCGCGCAACAGTCTCGGCGGTCAACAGACGGACGACGTCTTCTTGAACAGTCGCGGTGATCGTTTGTCACGGCAAGGATTTTGGAAGATGATCAAGCGACGGGCAAAGGAAGCGGGTATCGAAAAAGAGATCACGCCGCACGTCCTGCGTCATTCGTTCGCGACCCATCTACTTGAAAATGGTGCCGATTTACGCGTCGTACAAGAGATGCTAGGACACGCTGATTTGTCGACGACACAAATGTATACACACGTCAACAAAGCACGACTCCACGACGTGTATAAGAAACATCATCCACGGGCGTGATGGTTCTATCTTTTAAAGGTCTGACTTCAGACAAATGATGCGTTTTGTCTAGTCCCTTTCCGGGAAAAATCGTAACGGGAATCGCACAACTACAGCTCGTATATAGGAGGAACAGCAAATGGCTCAATCATTTAAACGTGTATTTTTGATCGTCATGGACTCCGTAGGAATCGGAGAAGCACCGGACGCTGAACAGTTCGGAGATCTTGGTTCGCATACGCTCGGTCACATCGCGCGTGAACGCAACGGACTCAATATGCCGAACATGGCAAAACTCGGTCTCTCGCATATCGAACCGATCGAAGGTGTCTCAGCTGAAGAAGCACCGCTTGCAGCATACGGAAAAATGCAGGAAGTATCTGCAGGGAAAGATACGATGACAGGGCATTGGGAGATCATGGGACTCCGGATCGATACACCATTCCGTGTCTTCGAAAAATTCCCGGATGATTTGATTCATCGCCTAGAAGAGTTCTCAGGACGGAAAATCATCGGGAACAAACCGGCTTCTGGTACGGAAATTCTCGACGAACTCGGACAAGAACATGTCGAGACAGGCGCCTTGATCGTCTATACGTCGGCAGACTCTGTTCTTCAAATCGCAGCACACGAAGAAGTCGTGCCATTAGAAGAATTGTACCGGATTTGTGAATACGCACGTGATATCACACGGGATGACCCGTACATGCTCGGTCGTATCATCGCACGTCCATTCCTTGGTGAAGCAGGAGCGTGGGTCCGGACAGCGAACCGTCACGACTATGCCCTTAAACCATTCGACCGGACGGTCATGAACGAGCTCGAGACAGCAGGACTTGATGTCATCTCGCTCGGTAAGATTGCTGATATCTACGATGGAGAAGGTGTCACGGATGCAATCCGGACGAAGTCGAACATGGACGGGATGGATCAGCTCGTGAAACAACTCGATCGTGATTTCAACGGACTTTGCTTCTTAAACCTTGTCGATTTCGATGCGTTGTTCGGACACCGTCGTGATCCGCAAGGCTACGGACAAGCACTCGAAGAGTTCGATGCGCGTCTTCCGGAAGTGTTTGCTCGCTTAAACGAAGACGATCTCTTGATCATCACGGCTGACCACGGAAACGATCCGGTTCATGCTGGGACTGACCATACACGGGAATACGTACCATTGCTTGCCTACCATAAAAATGGTGTTGCAAAACCGCTCGGTATCCGTGAAACGTTCGCTGATCTTGGAGCGACGGTCGCAGAAAACTTCGCCGTCAAGATGCCGGCACATGGAACAAGCTTTTTAACAGAACTATAATTCGAGGGAGCGATTCAGATGACAGTCAACTGGAATGAAACACGTTCGTTTTTAGAAAGCAAGATGCAGGCAAAACCGGAGATCGGATTGATTCTCGGTTCAGGACTGGGTGTCCTCGCAGATGAGATTGAAAACCCGATCGCAATTCCATATCATGAAATCCCGAACTTCCCGGTATCGACGGTCGAAGGACACGCGGGACAACTCGTCTTCGGTACTCTTGAAGGGAAACAAGTCGTTGCGATGCAAGGCCGATTCCACTTCTACGAAGGATATTCGATGGATATGGTCACGTTCCCAGTCCGTGTCATGAAAGCGATCGGTGTCGAGACATTGATCGTCACAAACGCGGCGGGCGCATGTAACGAAGCGTTCGAACCGGGTGATTTGATGTTGATCACGGATCACATCAACTTCTTCGGTACGAACCCCTTGATCGGGAAGAACGTCGATGAGATGGGACCACGTTTCCCGGATATGTCGAAGCCGTATGATGCAGAATTACTTCGTCTTGCACAGGAAACAGCGGACGAGCTCGGAATCCGTGTCCGTCAAGGTGTCTACTTCGGAAACACTGGTCCAACGTATGAGACACCAGCAGAAGTCAAGATGGCACGGATGCTTGGTGGCGATGTCGTCGGTATGTCGACGGTCCCTGAAGTCATCGTTGCCCGTCATTCAGATATGCGTGTCCTTGGGATCTCATGTGTCTCGAACATGGCAGCAGGCATTCTCGACCAACCGTTACACCACGATGAAGTCATCGAAACGACAGAACGTGTCCGGGCACACTTCCTATCACTCGTTCGCGGTTCGATCAAAAAAATGTAACGACTGTTTATAAAACTCACAAAACACTCCTGAGGAGGAACTAGATTATGCGTATGGTAGATTTGATTGCAACAAAACGAGACGGTGGCGAACTCGCAACAGCTGATATTCAAGCAATGGTAGAAGGATTCACGAATGGTGAGATTCCAGATTACCAAATGTCAGCGATGTCGATGGCGATTTTCTATCAAGGAATGTCAGATCGTGAAATCGCTGATTTGACGATGGCGATGGTCAACTCGGGCGACGTGATCGACCTTTCACGTATCCACGGGAAAAAAGTCGACAAACACTCGACAGGCGGTGTTGGTGACAAGATCAGTCTGATCGTCGCACCACTCGTTGCGTCAATCGGTATTCCGGTTGCGAAGATGAGCGGTCGTGGACTCGGTCATACAGGTGGAACCATCGACAAACTCGAAGCGTTCCCTGGTTTTGACGTCGAGCTTTCAGAAGAAGCGTTCGTCTCACAAGTCAACGACATTAAGATGGCAATCATCGGTCAAACGGGTAACCTGACGCCTGCAGACAAAAAACTTTACGCCCTTCGTGATGTTACGGCGACGGTCAACTCGATCCCGTTGATCGCAAGTTCGATCATGTCGAAAAAGATTGCGGCGGGAGCGGACAGCATCGTACTCGACGTTAAGACGGGTTCTGGTGCCTTCATGAAATCGTTCGAAGATGCAAAAGCACTCGCGACAGAGATGGTTTCGATCGGTAAGAGTGTCAATCGTAAGACGGTTGCTGTCATTACAGACATGGATCAGCCGCTCGGCTTTGAAATCGGAAACGCAAACGAAGTCAAGGAAGCGATCGAAGTCCTTCAAGGGAAAGACGTCCGTGACTTGAAAGTCATCGCCTTGACGATTGCATCACACATGGCAGTCCTCGGTGATTTCTACCCGACATTCGACGAAGCATATGCGGATCTCGAAACACGTCTCGGTAACGGAGCAGCACTTGACGTCTTCAAGAAGTTCATCGCAGCTCAAGGTGGCGACGCGTCACTCGTTGACGACATGACAAAAGCACTTGAAACGAAATTCGAAAAAACATTCGTTGCTTCAAAAGCAGGTTATGTCTCTGAAATCATCGCTGACGAAGTCGGTGTTGCAGCGATGATCCTCGGTGCAGGACGCGCGACGAAAGCAGATGAGATCGATCACGCAGCAAGCGTCACGTTGCACAAGAAAGTCGGCGACCGTGTCGAAGTCGGCGATGTCATCGCAACACTTCGTTCAAACAAAGAAACACTCGATCAAGCAATCGAAAAAATGGATCACGCGTACCACATCAGTGAAACGAAACCGGCAGAACGTCCGCTCGTTCACGCTGTCATCCAGTAAGCAATCCAATCAGCAATACTTGAGTAGTGGACTTCGTCCGCTACTTGAGACTGAAGATAAAGTGCAATTTTTCTCTAACGAGAAGGATTGCGCTTTTTTTCGTTTCGAATCGTATTCCTGCTCGAATGGAGCGGGAAAACGAGCTTGTGTCTCGCCTGAGGAAAAGGCGAGAAAAGACGTGTTATTTTTTGAGTCAGCCCTTTTGTACACTACTCTTTTTTTATGGTAAAATCTAAAGTGTAAAAAAATGGTATTTAAAAAAGAGGAGGGCTTACTGCCATGAAGCTTATGAAACGTTTGACCATCCTGTTCTTCAGTCTAATCGGAGTTATTGGATGCAGCATTGTCATACTAGTTTTTTCCTTTTGGCAAAGTACAAAGCCGGATGCAGCAGAAGAAGCGAAAATAAAAAACGAAGCCAAGGTTTATTTAGAAAAGCAAAAGTATCTAAATGAAGCGCGAGTGACCGGTAGTGTTTACGATAGTATGGGGAATTTTTCATTTGACTATGCGGCACAAGCTGTTGATAAAAAAACGAATACGGAGTTTTTAATCTATCAGACTGAAGAATCGGAAACGTTCGTTGATTCGTATCATGCGTCACTTTGGGAAGATCAGTTAGAAAGACGTATCATGCCTCCTGCGCTTGAAAACATTGATGAGGAATTGGAAGTATACGTTTTATATGATAACGAAGAGATCCAACAACTTGGTGACGCGCGTTTTGACCCAGAAGCATACTTACGTGAAGACGTGGCACCGACAATCTTAATTGATGTTCATCGTAAACGACATAAACTGGACAAAGTACGAATTGAGGAGTGGACAAAGTCATTACGCGAACAAAAAATTCTTCAACATATGACGGTCAAGATTGACTATGTCTCAAAAAAAGGTGAGTTACTAGAGGACGGAAATTCGTTGTTTGTAACGCTATAAAATGGATTAAAAAATGAAAGTACGCGGTCCCCTTTCGATTTGTTATACTGGAAATACTTGTAATGAAAAGGGGGGAACTTTCATGAAACCACTACGCTTACAAAAAGGGGATAAGATTGCTATCGTCTCACCGGCGTCTGCTGTCGCAGCATACGTACCGCGTCGTCTCGCCCGCGGTATCGCAACACTTGAAAAAATGGGCTTCGAAGTCGTCTTGATGCCGAACGCAACGGCTGTTCATAGTCATACGGCAGGAACGATCGGGGAACGGCTACAAGATTTACATATGGCGTTCGCTGATCCATCGATCAAAGCGATCATCTCGACGATCGGTGGGTTTAACTCGCACCAGCTACTCGACGAACTCGATTATGAATTGATTCGGAATAATCCGAAGATCTTCGTAGGTTACAGTGATATCACGGCACTGTTTGCGGGCATCTATCAGCAGACAGGACTGACGACGTTCGTTGGACCCGCACTGCTGACGCAGTTCGGTCAATTCGATGGTCTTGATCCGTATACCGAAGAATCGTTCAAACGTACGTTCATGCAGACGGAGCCGATCGGTCGGATCGAAGCGTCTGAGGAGTGGACAGATGAGGTTTTACGCTGGGATGTCGCGGACGACCGAAGACGAGAACATCAAGTGAACGCAGGATACACGATCGTTAAGACCGGCGTCGCAGAAGGTCCGATTCTAACGGGGAACACGGGAACACTTTTACTGCTTGCTGGAACTCCATACTTGCCATCGTTTGACGGTGTCGTCTTGATGCTTGAGGATGACGAAAGTGAGACACCAGAAACGATTGACCGGTATTTCACGCAATTGCGACACATGGGTGCGTATGACAAGATTGTGGCACTCGTCGTCGGACGTTTCCCGCGAAAAGTCGATTTTGACCCGGACTTCCCGCTCAAGGACATCATTCTGCGCGCGACGCGGGGCTATGATTTCCCGATCATTCTCGATGCGGACTTCGGGCATACGGATCCTGTTGCGACACTGGCGAATGGAATTCAGATTCGTGTCGAAGCAACGGATTCGGTGACACTCGATGTGTTAGAGGCAGCCGTCGAGTAAAAAGGTCTGCACGACGTCCTGAAATTTGGTACACTGTACCATGGAATCACGATCTTGAATCGTGACGAATCTCATGCTGAAAAGCACGAAAGGTTGGTCAAACATGCAAAAAACTGGTCATATCTTATTAGAAGATGGAAATAAAATTGAATTCGAATTGTTCAACGATGAAGCACCGATCACGACTGAAAACTTCGAAAACCTTGCAAACTCGAACTTCTACGATGGATTGAACTTCCACCGTGTCATCCCAGGCTTCGTCTCACAAGGCGGATGCCCAATCGGAAACGGTACAGGCGGTTCAGGAAAAACGATTCCTTGTGAAACGTCAACATCATACCCACACAAACACAAAGCGGGTTCACTCTCGATGGCACACGCTGGTCGTAACACAGGATCAAGCCAGTTCTTCATCGTACACGAGCCACAACCACATCTCGACGGCGTACACACGGTCTTCGGTCAAGTGACTTCAGGTCTCGAACATGCACAAAAAATGAAGCAAGGCGCTGGCATCAAAGAAATCCGCGTCGAAGCGTAAGTTCTTGCTCCTCTTCGGACGTTCGAAGAGGAGTTTTTCTTTTTTTAGAACCGGGTACATTCAGTAAGGGAACTCAACTCGAAAAGGAGTGTTTGTCATGCGTTTAGAAGGAAAACGAATCATCCAAGTCGTCAGCAATGACTTCGAGGATTTAGAATTATGGTATCCAGTCCATCGCTTACGTGAAGAAGGCGCAATCGTCGACATCGTCGGTGAGAAAGCGGATGAGACATATATCGGGAAGTACGGTGTCCCGATCAAATCGAATAAGACGTTCGATGAGATCAATCCAGCAGAATACGATGCGATTCTTGTTCCAGGTGGTTGGTCGCCCGATCTGTTACGCCGCTTTGACTCTGTTTTAAACATGGTGCGTCATTTTGACCAGAACAAACAACCGATTGGTCAAATCTGCCACGCTGGTTGGGTGCTGATCTCTGCTGGCATCTTAAAAGGTGTCAACGTCACGAGTACGCCAGGGATTAAGGATGACATGACGAATGCGGGTGCGATTTGGCATGATGAAGCTGTCGTCGTCGACGGACATATCGTCTCGAGTCGTCGTCCACCCGATCTACCGGACTACATGCGTGCCTTCATCCAAGTGATGGAAGAACAAGCGTGATTCAGATGCAGGGGACGTCACGTGACAGTCTCCTGCATTTTTAGTGGATTATGAAAAAAATGCAGTAATTCTGTGTGAGAAGGTGTAGAATGAATGAGTCTCAGTCGTTCATGCTCCTGAGAGTTGTTGAAATTAGGAAGGTGTAGAATCACATGCTAGTAAAATATAAGAAGTTGAATGAACGGACCGCGATGGGGCTGATCGCCTTTTCGTGCGAAGTGAAGGATCCGAAGTATTTGCTTGAAACGGTTCAAGCCTATGAACAGGAAGAAGACCAACGCTTGTATTTGTACAAACAAGATGAGGATTTCGTCGGTGTCATCGGGTTTCAATTAATGGATGGCCATGCTGAATTGAAACATATCGCCTTATCACCGTCTTTCCGTGGAGAACGGATGTCGTATCTCCTACTCGATGAAGCAGCCAAGCTTCTTCGAACGGATATTATGGGTGCGACCGAAGAGACGCAACGCCTCGTCGACAAATGGAAAAATCAATAAAAAGACCGGTCCATGGCTCAGATGGACCGGTCTCTTCGGTTTTGTAGCGCTTCTTGTCGTGCCGTGACGACATCCGTACGATCGCGCAAACGGTGTTTATGTGTCACATAGTCGAGATCAGGTGCTGTCGCTTCAAGTGCGACGGCCCGGATGACGTCCGAGAAGACAGGTAACGGGATGTGTCGATAGACCTTATCCGTAAAATGGTCGCGATGATCGAGCAAATATGAGACGTCGATCCCGGACGCAATCAGTGATGCCCGGTGACGTTCGATTTTATCGAATGCTTTCGCATATGTCCGCTGTGCCCCAGTCGTATTTCCGCGGCGGTGATGATAGCGGGCGACGGCCAGTTGGATCAGACCGACAAGCGCCTCGTCCTGGCGTTGTCCTTCTTGCCAGACTTCCTCTAAGATTTCATGGCACTCGAAGTAATCATGCCGAATGTTGAATTCAAATACGAATCGCTCGATTGGATTCATGGAATCACCTCTTCCTTTGAATATAACATAGTCGAACCCATCCGTTGTATGGTATACTAAGGCGCAAAAAACGTTGATGGGCAGGGAGAATCATGGAATCATACAGTGTAAAGATGGATGCGTTTGAAGGCCCGCTGGACTTGCTGTTACACTTGGTTGGTAAATTAGAAATCGATATTTATGATATATCCGTTTCCATGGTGACGGATCAATATGTGTCCTATATCCGTGCGATGCAGCATCTTGAACTAGATGTTGCTAGTGAATATCTTGTCATGGCAGCGACGCTGTTGCAACTGAAAAGCAAACAACTCTTGCCGATCGAACAGACGGAATACGATGAGATTCCCGATTTCGAGGAGGAACCGACGCGAGAAGGTCTGATTCAACAGTTGATCGAGTATAAAGCGTACAAGGAAGCGGCACTCGTCCTGAAAGAAAAGGAAGAGGCACGCCTTGAGCTGTTCTCGAAACAACCAGAGGATTTGATGCGTTATCTCGATACGGATGCACAAGAGTATAACGGTACGTTATCACTGAGTGATTTATTACGTGCCTATGAAAAAATGCGCCAACGGGAAGCCTGGAAGGTACGTCGTTCGAAGACGGTCAAACGGGAAGAACGTTCACTCGAGCAACAGATGGAGTCCGTTGCCCGGTACGTCGCGACCCGTGAACGGACGACATTCTTCGGCTTTTTTGCGGAGCAACCGACGGTCGAAGAACTAGTCGTCAGCTTCCTCGCTGTTCTAGAACTCGTGAAGCAACGGGTCATTGATTGTGAACAGATGACCGATGATATCCTATTGCGGAGCATGGTGAAGGAGGAGAGTCAGATTGGCGTATGAACAAATCATTGAGAGCCTGTTATTCGTCGTCGGAGACGATGGGATCGATCCACGTGGTCTCAGTCAAGCGCTAGAGATCAGTGAAGCGGCAGCACGTGAACAGTTGCTGGCTCTTCAAACGACATTCGAAGCAGAGCAGCGTGTGTTGCAAATCGTGGAGTCGGGTGGTGTCTTTAAGATGGTGACACGAAAAGAGATGTCGCCATATATTCAGGCATATGCCGGTTCGCTCGCAGAAGATTCCTTGTCTCGAGCAGCGATGGAGACACTCGTCATCATCGCATACAAACAACCCGTCACACGTGCTGACATCGAAGTTGTTCGTGGTGTGAAGACGGAGCGTGTCATCCATACGTTAAGTGCAAAAGGTCTAATTGAAGAGGCGGGACGCGCCAAAGGCGTCGGTCGCGCGAAATTGTATAAAACGACGGATCATTTCTTGGACCATTTTGGTTTGAACAGTATTGAAGAGTTGCCGCCACTCGAGTTCGAAGAAACGTTCGAATCGGATGGAGATCTCTTCTTCCGGAATGATCCTTCATTAGAGGAGAGAGTGAATTAATGGAACGGTTACAAAAAATCATCGCACAAGCAGGTGTCGCTTCGCGGCGTAAAGCAGAGGAATTGATCACAGCAGGTCGCGTCAAGGTCAACGGAAAAGTCATCACGGAGCTTGGAACGAAAGTCGGAGCACGTGCCGAAGTCGAAGTAGACGGTGTGAAGCTCGAACGGGAAGAACACGTCTACTACATGCTCTATAAACCAACAGGTGTCGTTTCGACGGTTGAAGACGACAAAGGACGTAAGACGGTCGTCGATCTCGTACCACCCGGACACCGTGTCTTCCCAGTCGGTCGACTCGATTACAATACGAGCGGTCTTCTTTTAATGACGAATGACGGTGAATTCTCGAACCTCTTGCTTCACCCGAAGTATAAGGTACCGAAGCGTTACATCGTCAAAATCAAAGGTGTACCAGAATACTTCCACGTCAAAGGTCTTGAAAAAGGCGTCGTCTTACCGGACGGCTTTAAGACAGGTAAAGCACGTGTCGAGATGCGCGATATCGATAAGAAGAAAAATACAGCGATTCTTGAAATGGTCATCTACGAGGGACATAACCGTCAAGTCCGTCAAATGGTCGAGACACTCGGTTCGGAAGTCTTGAAGTTGAAACGTGAACAGTTCGGTTTCTTGACACTGGCAGGTCTTACTTCTGGCGAGTGGCGTGAACTTTCAAAAAAAGAAGTCAATCAATTGCGTGAGCTAGCGGATCCAGCCGCTCCACCTACGAAAAGACGTAAGAACACAAAAAAACGTTAATTTGTAAAGCGAGAAGCTCATCCTCCGGGTTGAGTTTTCTTTTTTTGTGACAAAACGATTAACGAATTTCACATTTTGTCAACGTTAAAGCGATTTCAAGTACAATATGGGTGGAGGCGGTAAAATATGAAAAAAACGAAACAAAATCCGGAAGAACGCTTAGCAGCGGCCCAGCAAAAAAAGAAGAAACGCTCCTTCTGGCGTCTAATGATCATGACGATCGTCTTGTTCGCTGGAGCAGTCGTCATCATGCAATTCGTCGATCAAGCGACACGTGATAAAAACGGTCGTGTCATGGCAGGCGATGATGCCCCTGGTTTCGCACTCGTCGATCTATATGGTGAGAAACAGCACTCGATGGACGAGTACAAAGGAAAAGGACTTTTACTCAATTTCTGGGGAACATTCTGTGAGCCATGTAAGAAAGAGATGCCATTGATCAATGACAACTATCAGATGATGCAAGACCAAGGCGTCAATTTCGTAGCGGTCAATGTCGGTGAAACACCAGTTCGTGTTTCAAGCTTCATCAAGGATATTGGCGGAACGGACTATCCGATTCTCATGGATACGAACAGTTCGGTCGAGAAGGCTTACGGGATCTATAACTTACCTGTGACGTTCATCATCAATAAAAAAGGTGAAGTCGTCGAGAAGTATGAAGGTGAGATTGATCAAGCGAAGCTCGAAGAGATGGTGAAGAAGGCGAACGAGTAACGCATCGAAGGGGGATTTAAGGATGCAGGAGCAAGAAGATTTCAAACAACTGGACATGCGTTACGAGGAAGCGGAGCTTCGATCGAAACGTAAAAATCCATCTTGGATCGACCGGGCATGGACGTTCTTCTCGTCCGTCAAGGTCGGATTATGGTTGATTGCCTTGATCATCATCGCAAGCGGGGTCGGAACGATCTTCCCGCAAGAGATGTATATTCCACAGGCAACACCACCAGAAGAGTTTTACCAAAAGGAATATGGCACAGCAGGTGACATCTACTATACGTTAGGATTCCATAATCTATTTGAATCATGGTGGTATATCGGATTAATCACGCTTTTATTACTCTCGATCATCATCGTGTCGATTGACCGATTCTTCCCGCTCTACCGAGCACTGAAGAAACAACCGGTCATCCAGTCGGACCGTTTCATGAACGGTCAGCGATTTGGCGCGGAAGCGACTGGGGATGTTAAAAAAATCGATGCGATCGCACCGTTGCTTGAGAAAAAAGGCTATAAAGTCCGTCGTCAAGATGGGGCACTCTTAGCGGAAAAGCAACGTTTCGGACGATGGGGTCCATACATCAATCATATCGGACTCGTCTTATTCTTTGGTGGTGCGATGCTTCGAGTCGTACCAGGGATGCACGAAGATGAATTGCTTTGGCTCCGTGAAGGAGAGACGTTGCCGATCGAAGCGACGGACAATCAGTACTACTTGAAAAATGAAGCGTTCAACATCGAATTCTATGATCCTGAGAAGGTCGATGAGAAGTTCAAGAAATCACTTGAAGCAGCAGGCGGAAATGTACCGAAGAACTATGATACGAAGATGACGCTGTACAAGAAAGTCGGCGAAACGTCCGATTTCAAACCGAAGCTTGAAGAAATCAAGTCAGGTGAGACGGCAGTCAACCGTCCATTCGAATTCGATGATTATCAAGTCTTCCAGGAACAGTACGCGGCAGATCCGGAATTCAAGACGATGTCGTTTAATATCGTCAACCAGAAAACGGACAAAGTCGTCGATACGATCAAGGTCGACTTGCGTGATCCGAAAGAAACATATGCTTTAAAAGATGGATATGAAGTCGAACTGAAGGACTTCCTTCCGGACTTCGTCGTCAAAGATGGTCAGCCAACAACGAACTCGGGACGTCCAGTCAATCCTGCCTTCGTCTTCAGTATCAAGTCACCTGAACACCCGAAAGGTGAGCGGAGTTTGATTGGGATCAAACTGAACGTTGGTGGAGATGAGAACCAGTACAAAATGGCATTCGCCGGTACGGAACTCTCAAACATCTCGGGTGTCCGGATTAAAAAAGATCTGACGCTACCGTTCCTGTTTGCAGGTGGTATCATCTTCATGGCAGGTCTGTTGATCGGAATGTACTGGCCGCACCGTCGTCTCTGGTTACGCGAGAAGAACGGTCGCATCCAGATTGCTGGATTTACGAACAAAAATGCATTAGGGCTTCAAAAAGAAGCTAATCTCGCGTTGACAGAAGTCGGTCTGCCAGAACTTGAGGATCGACAAAAGTTGCGGGAAGAGGGGGAAGCTAAATGAATTTGCTTCAGTTGAGCAGTAACCTGCTCCTTACATCATTCATCGTCTACCTCGTCAGTACAGGATTCTTCGCTGTAGCGACGAGTGGTAAAAAAGGACCGACGCGTTCTGGTAAGATCGCCTATACGCTCGCGATCATCGGTTTCCTCGCGCAGCTCGGATATTTCTTCACGCGCTGGGCTGGAGCTGGGCACGTTCCAGTTTCGAACTTATATGAATACACGACATTCTTCGGCATGATGATGGTGCTTGGTTTCTTGATTGTTTATGCCATCTACAAAAACAATGTCCTTGGCTTGATTGCGATGCCAGTTGCATTGCTCGTCATCGCCTATGCGTCAATGTTCCCGGATGAAGTCCAACCGTTGATCCCAGCACTACAAAGTGTTTGGCTCAAAATCCACGTCACGACAGCAGCGCTCGGCGAAGGGATTCTTGCCGTCAGTTTCGCGACGGGCTTACTGTATCTGATTCACGCGACGGATTTCAGCAAGGAATCGAAAACACGGACGTGGCTTGAAGTCGTTATGTTCTCACTCGCGTGTGTCGTCGGGTACATCTTAGTTGGGCTGTTGTTCAAAGCGACAGGTTCTGCGTCGACGATCGAATACGTGGCGAAAAACGGTGCAACGATGACGCATGACTATGCCATGCCAGTCTTGACAGGTCCTGAAGGCGGAAAAGTCTTATCGGGTTCAGGTGCCGTCATCGAATTACCGAACTTCTTGAACGCGAACAAAGTCAATACGGTCTTATGGTCGATCATTGGTGGCGTCGTCTTATACGTCTTGCTTCGCTTCGTCATTCTTCGCAAGCGTCTTGCTGAGAGCTTGAAGCCGATTGCGCGCAAGATTGATCTTGAGACAGCAGATGAGATCAGCTATCGTTCTGTTGCGATTGGTCTTCCCATCTTCATCCTGGGCGGTCTGATCTTCGCGATGATCTGGGCGCAAATGGCATGGAGCCGATACTGGGGCTGGGATCCGAAAGAGGTATGGGCACTCATCACGATGCTCTTCTACGTCTTTTATCTCCACATGCGCATCCAGCGTGGTTGGATTGGTAAAAAATCAGCTTGGTTATGTGTCGGCGGATTTGCCGTCATCATGTTCAACCTTGTCTTCGTTAACCTTGTCGTAGCAGGATTACACTCATACGCATAAGAAAAAGTAAGCAGCGGACCCGGAAATGGTCCGCTGCTTTTTCGTGTGCGTCTGACCGAAGTGTGCCTTTTCGGAGAAATCAGCCAGAGCAAGCCATTCTTTTCGTTTCATAGTATACTAAAAGAGTAGTAGGATAGAGGAGTAGAGTTTAGTTTATAGGAGGAGACAGCATGTCAGAAGAAGCACGTATTTTAGTCGTCGACGATGAAGAACGGATTCGTCGCCTGTTGAAGATGTATCTGGAGCGGGAAAATTTCACGATCGAGGAAGCAGACAATGGAGAGACGGCGCTTGAAATGGCGCTTGAGACAGAATACGATGTCATTCTCCTCGACTTGATGATGCCGAAGATGGACGGGATGCAAGTTTGTGAAGAATTGCGGAAAACGAAAGCGACGCCAATCGTCATGTTGACGGCAAAAGGCGAAGAGACGAACCGCGTCCATGGGTTTGAGATGGGGGCAGATGATTATATCGTCAAACCATTCAGTCCACGTGAAGTCGTCTTGCGTGTCAAAGCGATTCTTCGTCGGGCAAGTGCAACGAAATTCCTCCACACGGATGCGAAAACAAAAGATGTCATCGTCTTCCCGCACTTGACGATCGACAATGACGCGCACCGCGTGACGGTCGAGTCGCAAGAAGTCAATTTAACACCAAAAGAATACGAACTCTTGTATTTCTTAGCAAAACAAACGGATAAGGTATTCTCGCGGGAACAATTACTCAAGGAAGTCTGGAACTATGAATTTTTCGGAGATCTGCGGACGGTCGATACACACGTCAAACGTCTGCGTGAAAAGCTGAATCGTTTGTCCCCGAACGCCGCTCAAATGATCACGACGGTCTGGGGTGTCGGATACAAGTTCGAGAATAGTCCGACCTGACGATGAAATGGTTGCAAAGCGTTGTCATCAAACTATGGGGAACGATTTTGTTACTCGTTTCGGTCGTCTTGATTGCCTTGACGATCTTGTTACTTGAATTTTTCAACTCGTTCCATATCGAACAGGAACGGGGGCACTTGGCAAAGCTCGGTCAACAAGTCGAGACTGTCTTTCAGGCGCACTCCGGCATCGAGGAAGGGTCGAGTACTGCGGTTGAAATCACGGATATCTACGGGGCGACACTGATCGCAAAGACCCAGGACGATTCCGTCGAAGCGAACATCTCACAAGCGAAGGCGAACCGGATCATCAAAGAACTCGAACGTCAGAACTGGAAAGCGATTGATGGTGAAGAAGGCGAAACAGCGATCGGCAACTATGAGACGTTCGATGGAAAGGCGGCACTCGCGTATCGGGCACCGCTCATTACGGACAGTGGCAACGGAACGATCTACTTGATCGAGCAATTGACGAACATCGAACAGGCGAATGAAGGCGCACGTCAAATCATTCAGCTCTGTGTCCTGTTAGCGATCATCGGAACGACCGTCTTTGCCTTCTTCCTCTCGACACGGATCACGGCACCACTGCGGACGATTCGTCAAGCTGTCGTTGAGGCCGGTGAAGGAAAGTTCGATCAGAGCCTGACGCAACGTTCGCGGGATGAAATCGGTGACTTAGCGCTTGCGTTCAATGAAATGAGTAGTCAACTCAATCAATACGTCACGGATCTCGACAAGGAGCGACATTTACTCTCCTCGATTCTGCGCTGTATGGCAGACGGCGTGTTGACGTTCTCAAAATCAGGTGAGCTCCTCGCGACGAATCCACCAGCTGAAGCATTTTTAGCAGGTTCTCCTGTACCGGATGAACTGATTGAACTGTTCCAGACGGTCATGCAGGAAGAGACGGAGATGACGGTTTCCTTCGAACGAGAAGGACGCTTCTACATCATCATCGTCAGTCCGTTACTCGAACAAGAAGAACAGATCGGAGCGGTCGCCGTCCTGCGTGATATGACGGAAGCACAGCAACTCGAGAAGATGCGCGCTGATTTCGTTGCGAACGTCAGTCATGAACTGCGGACTCCACTCGTCATGCTGCAAGGGTACTCAGAAGCGATTGTCGATGGCATGACCGAAAGTGATGAAGCAACAAAGGAATTCGCTTCGATCATTTACGACGAGTCCCAGCGACTGTCAAGACTCGTTAACGATCTTCTTGATCTTGCGCGCATGGAAGCGGGATATCAGGAGTTACGGATTGAATCCGTCGAAGCAATACCTTTTGCGAATCGGGTGATCAAGAAGTTCAAACAGATGGGACGCGATAAACAAGTTACCTTCTCGGTTTCTGGTCCGAACATCGCGTTTGAAGCAGACCCTGATCAAATGGAGCAAGTCTTGACGAACCTGCTTGGGAACGCCCTGCGTTATACGGAGAACGGTGAAATCAAGATTAAGATTGACGAAGATAGGGAAAACATTACATTATCCGTCATTGATTCGGGTGACGGAATTCCAGAAGAAGATCTACCGTTCGTCTTTGACCGTTTTTATAAAGCGGATAAAGCGCGGACACGTGGCAAGACGGGTACAGGAATCGGTCTTGCGATCGTGGCGAATGTCGTCCGAGCTCATGGTGGTGAAGTCGAAGTCGATAGCCGCTTGGGAGAGGGAGCGACCTTCCGGATCCGATTACCGAAAAAACAAGGGAAGCGAACATTATGAGTCGCTTCCTTTCGCTATAGGAGTGAATGAAACATGAAAATTTACACGAAGTCTGGTGACGAAGGAGAAACATCTCTCGTTGGTGGAAGAGTCAAAAAAAATGATCGGTTGATCAGCTTGATGGGAGAACTCGACGAATTGAACAGTTTCGTCGGACTTGCCCGGACGAAAGCATCATCAATCGAGGTGCGTGAGCAACTGACAGTGATCCAGCACGCGCTATTCGATTGTGGTAGTGACTTGATGTATGTCGAGCCGCGCCCGTCACGTTTGAGTCAAGAAGCGACGGTTGATTTAGAAAGTTGGATTGACACGTTAACGGAGTTATCGCCGCCGCTCGATAAGTTCATCTTGCCCGGCGGAACGGAAGCAGCTGCAACGTTACACGTGGCACGGACGGTCTGTCGTCGCGTTGAACGTTCGATGATCGATGTCCCTCAAGCGGCTCATTTGTTACCGTTCATCAACCGACTCAGTGACTTCTTCTTTACAGCAGCCCGTTACGAGAATGCCGTCAAACAAAAAGCAGATATTGAATATGTCCGCAGTGCGCATGTATTCAAACGAAAGGATGGAGAGCAATGAGTCAGTCATTTAGCACATGGAAAAAGGAAGGAACGAGCTATCATCTCGTTCCGACCGATAAATTCAAGACGACGACGATTCTCGTCACATTTTCAGCACCGTTAGAAGCGAAGACGCTGACAAGCCGTGCAATCTTACCGTACATCATGGAAAAATCGACAGCCGCTTATCCGTCGATGAAAGCGTTACGTGAGCCGCTTGAAACACTGTATGATGCGGGACTTTATGCGGACGCGTCGAAGTTCGGAGAAGAGCATGTCATCTCGTTCCAACTCGATGTCGTTCGGGGAGAACTCGTCCATCATCCGTCGTTGTTAAAAGAAGCACTCGAATTGCTCGAGCAAATGGTGCTGTATCCGGATTTGACGGAAGGTGGCTTCCGTGAACAGTTCGTCAAACAAGAAAAACGACTGCATGCCTTACGGATCAGTTCATTATATGATGACAAAATGCGCTATGCACAGCAACGTCTTCTTGAATTAATGGCACCAGGTGAAGCCGTCGCGTTGCCATCGCTTGGAACACTCGAAGAACTCGAGCAAATCACCCCGTCATCCTTGCGTGATACATACCGTTCGATGATTGAAGACGACCGGATTGATGTCTTCGTCGTCGGGCATGTGACGAAGGAGGAGATGGAAGACGCGTTGTCCTTCTTGCCATCGCATTCTGAAAAAATCAGTCATTACATTCCGGCCCAAAAAACAGTCAATGGTGTGAAACGGTCGAGCGAAACGCAACCGATCAAACAAGGTAAATTGCATCTCGGTTACCGGGTAGCGGTCGACCCAACTTCCGCTGACTCGATTCGGATGCAAATCGTCAATGGTCTGTTCGGCGGCTTCCCGCATTCAAAACTGTTCATGAATGTCCGTGAAAAAGAGAGTCTCGCGTATTATGCGGCTTCACGGTATGCGGCATTGAACAGTGCACTTTATGTTTATGCCGGGGTCGACACGAAAGAAGCGGAACGTGCCGAGAAAATCATCTTGGAACAACTCGTTGATTTGAAAGCAGGACAGTTCACGGATGAAGAATTGACACAGACGAAGGCGATGTTGATCAATGCGCGCCGTCAAATCCTTGATCAACCGGGCCAATTGATTGGTTGGTTGAATGGTTCGAAGATGCGTGGACTGACACTGGAGGATGAGATTCATATCATTGAAACGGCGACACGTGAAGACGTCGTTCGATTAGCAGCGGCAATCGATCTTGATGCCGTATATCTATTGCGAGGTGAAGCATGATGGAACAACTAACCTATCACGATACAGACGAAACGGTATACCACGAGCAGCTCGATAACGGCTTATCCGTCTATTTGTTGCAAAAAAAAGGATACGAAAAGACGTATGCGACGTTTACGACGCGTTATGGTTCGATCGATCAACGATTCAAAAAAGGGGAGGAATGGATCACGGTACCGGACGGCATCGCCCATTTCCTCGAGCATAAGATGTTCGAATCTGAAAAAGGGGACGTCTTCCAAGAGTTCGGTCGTCTCGGTGCCTCTGCGAACGCCTTTACCTCGTTCTCGCGGACAGCGTACTTGTTCTCAGCGACGTCGCTGATCGAACAAAACCTCGAGACGTTGATCGATTTCGTACAAGATCCCTACTTCACGCCGGAAAGCGTTGAAAAAGAGAAGGGAATCATCACGCAGGAAATCCAGATGTATCAAGATAATCCGGGATGGCGTCTGTTCTTCGGTCTGATCGAATCGATGTATACATCGCATCCGGTCCGGATCGATATCGCGGGAACTCCGGAATCAATCAATCAAATCACGGCCGATGACTTGTACACGTGCTACCGTACGTTCTATCATCCATCGAACATGGTGTTGTTCGTCGTCGGAAACATCGACCCGGAAGAGACACTGGCATTGATCAAGGCGAACCAGGCGAAGAAAGACTATACGGATCGCCCGGCAATCGAACGGGATTACGGTCAAGAGCCGCACGGCGTACATCGTCCACGCTTTGAACTCGAGCTCGACGTGAAGACACCAAAGGTATTGATCGGTTATAAGGACGAATCGCTTCGCGGCGAAGCACAAGTCCGCCGTGAGTTAACGAGTGAACTGCTGTTACACCTCTTGTTCGATCAGACATCATCGACGTATTTGGAACTGTATGAAGACGGTCTGATTGACGATACGTTCAGCTTTGATTACTCGAGTGAGGAAGAGTTCGCCTTTGCGACGTTTGGAATGGAGACAGAAGATCCAGACAAGTTCATCCAAGCGTATGAGATGCTCCTGCAAACACGACCGGATTTTACGGAAGACGAAGTGACGCGCAAGCGGAACATGATGCAAGGGAAGTTCCTCCGTGCCTTGAATTCACCGGAATTCATCGCGAATCAGTTCTCGCGTCACGCACTTGCCGGTACGAACCTATTCACGCTTCCGACGTTGATTGCTTCGATTACGAAAGAAGAGATTGAAGCTCGTTTTGACGAGTTGTTCGCCATTGAAAACCGGGCGATCTCAATCGTCAAACCGTACGCGTGATGCGAATCCTCATCACCGGTGCGAGTGGCGCCATTGGTCTTGCGGCAGCAAAACAACTCGCTGCCGCCGGACATGAATTGGTGCTTCAGACGTATCGACAGCAAGCGGTTTTAGAACGGATGATAGAGGAGTGGCAAGGCGAGCACCACATCCTGACTGCGAACTTAGCAGACGAGGAGGACTTGCAGGCATTTTGTGCGGCATTACCTGTTGTCGATGCTTTCGTCCATTGTGCCGGAACGAGTTATAGCGGTCTGTTGCTCGATCAATCGGCAACATCAATGCATGAACTTTGGAAAATCCATGTCGAGGCATTGATGCGCATCAGCCAAACCGTAACACGGACGAAACCGTTTACGTCGAAGCTTGCGATCGTCGTCATCAGTAGTGTACTAGGGGAACAAGGTGTCGCGGGTGAGGTCGTCTATTCGACGTGCAAGGCGGCACAGCTCGGATTCGTCAAAGCATACAGTAAGGAACTTGGACCGATGCACGGACGTATCAACGCGATTACGCCGGGATGGATTGATACGCCGATGAACGCGATTTTCTCGGAAGATGAAAAGGAACAAGCAATCGCTGAAATCCCTGTCGGTCGATTCGGAAAAGCAGAGGAAGTGGCTTCTGCCATCCGTTACTTAGTGCAACCCGAATCAAGTTATGTGTCGGGAGCCATCCTTAAAATAGATGGCGCGTGGATGTAGGTGATGGAATTTCAGTTCAGGAATGCTTTTCATTTTTCAAAAAATCATTTAACATGAGGAATGGATAATCGTATTGATAGAGGAGGATGGGCGCGTGAGTGAGTTCGAGCAATGGTATCTCGAATATGAATTAAAGGTCAACCGTCCCGGTATACTCGGGGACATTGCTTCGTTGATGGGAATGTTACATATTTCGATCGTAACGATCAATGGTGTCGATCATCAACGACGCGGTATGTTGCTCCAAACGAAACAACCGGATCAAATTCCACGACTCGCCGCTATTCTCAAGACGATGTCAACCATAGAGGTCATCAAACTACGAAAACCAAAACTACGTGACCGAATCGCGATTCGTCACGGGCGCTATATCGATCAAAGCAGTGATGAACGAAAGACGTTCCGCTTCGTTCGGGAAGACTTAGGGATTCTCGTCGATTTCATGGCAGAGCTATGTAAACAGGATGGGCACTTGTTGATTGGTGTCCGCGGCATGCCACGCGTCGGTAAGACGGAATCGATCGTCGCAGCGAGTGTCAGTGCGAATAAGAAATGGCTGTTCCTATCGTCGACGTTGATTAAACAGACGGTTCGAACATCGTTGTTCGATGATGAACGGACGGGTGATTACGTCTACATCATCGATGCGTTAGTGTCACAACGTAATTTCGATGAGCGACACTGGCAAATCCTGCGTGAAGTCATGCGTCTACCGGCGACGAAGATTGTCGAACATCCGGATGCGTTCGTCAAATCGAGTGAGTATACGTGGGATGATTTTGACTACATCATTGAATTACGCAACACGACTGAAGAAATCATTGTGACTGAACTGCCTCGTTCCCATGGGGGAAATGATTGGTTCAACTTTGAATAAGTATGAAAAATGGAAGGTGTGTTACCGATGACCGAGCTCGGAACCTACTTAAAAGAACAACGGGAGGCACTTGGTGTCTCTCTCGAACAAATTCAAACGACGACGAAGATTCAAAAGCGTTACATCGTCGCGATCGAAGAAGGAAATTATGATCAATTGCCGGGTGCTTTTTACGCCCGGGCCTTCATCAAGACATATGCTGAAGCACTCGGTCTTGACGTCGATGAAGTCTTTACGACCTATAAACGTGATCTTCCGGAACCGGAAGCACAACCGGTCGTCGAACTGTCACGACGCGCGACGTATTCGAAATCAAGTGCTCCGAAGAAGAGCGTTGCGAAGCGTTGGATTCCGAACATCATCATCATCGTTCTAATCTTTGCAATCGGTGCTGCCTTGTATTATGGTCTGCAGACGTTCCTCGACGGTAACGAAGAGGCAAAGACGTCCGCACCGAAGCAAAATGATGTCACGATCGATCAAGGGGACGCGCCAAGTAAAGAGACGGATGCGCCTGCGAAGACAGAAGAAGAGCCGAAGGAAGAACCGGCAAAGCAGGAAGAAACAAAAGAAGAACCTAAAAAAGAGGCACTTGCTGCGAAGTCGACATCTGGTCAAGATGTCACGTATGAAGTCGCAACGAAAGATACGATGAGTGTCTCGATTCAAATCAAGAAAGATGCCTCTCCGTCGCCATTCGTTGGTGTACGTGATACATCACTTGAAGGAGAAGCACTCGCGCCAGACCACATCAACGCATCGGATCCGAATCCGATCGTCGTGAAGGACGCGAAGACGGACTTGATCCGGATCCGGATCGGTTCGATTAAAGGGATTGATAAAATCGTCGTCAATGACCAAGAACTGAAACTGAACCGTTCGCTTCTCGTCCAAAACATCTATCTAAAGAAAGTAGCCACGCCGTAATACGGCGTGCCTTCTTTTAGATGGCATGTCATTTACATATGAAATGAAGGAGGAGGGCGTTACATGAACTTACCGAATCAATTGACAGTATTACGCGTTTTATTAATTCCCGTGTTCGTCATCGTACTTGCGATTGATCCGAACTGGGGACAGTGGGATGTGTTGGGAGCTGAGCTTCCCGTCTCACACTTCGTTGCAGCTATCATCTTCCTTGTTGCTTCACTGACGGACTGGCTCGATGGTTATATCGCTCGCAAACAAAAATTAGTAACGAACTTTGGAAAATTCATGGATCCACTTGCCGACAAGATGTTAGTCGCTGCTGCTCTTGTCTACTTGGTGGAACTTGGATTCGTCGCAGCATGGATCGTCGTCATCATTCTTTGTCGAGAGTTCGCAGTCACGGGTCTTCGTCTCGTCGCATCTGACGAAGGGATCGTCCTTGCTGCCGGAAACTCTGGCAAAGCCAAGACATGGGTCCAGCTGACATCGATCACGGCATACTTGTTGCACGATATCATCTTTGCGATGTGGAACATTCCGTTCGCAGATATTACGATGTGGCTTGCTTTAATCTTGACGATCTACTCAGGCGTCGAATATTTCTCGAAAAACATTAAGTTAATTACGAAATCCATGTAAGATGGATCAATTTAGACTGTTCGTCATACCGAACAGTCTTTTCTTATACTTCAAGAAGGTGAGGAATCAACATGAAAGCAGAAATCATCGCAGTCGGAAGCGAACTTCTCCTTGGGGAAATCGCGAACACGAATGCACAGTACCTTTCCGAATGGTTAGCAAGTGCCGGAATTGACGTTCATTATCATACAGTCGTCGGTGACAATCGCGAACGGATGCAAGAGACATTCCGCCAGGCACAACAGCGGGCGGATCTCCTTGTCATCACAGGAGGTCTTGGACCAACGGAAGACGATTTGACGAAAGAGGTGCTCGCTGATCTCCTCGGACGTGATCTCATCCTTGATCAAGCAGCGTACGAGCGAATCGAAGGGTTTTTAAAGACACGTCAACGGGAGATGACGATCAACGAACGAAAACAAGCTCTCGTCATCGATGGTGCGACGGTTTTGCGTAACGATGCAGGGCTTGCACCGGGTATGTCGGTCCAGACGGAGCATCACCAATATATCGTCTTACCCGGTGTGCCGCGCGAGATGAAGCAAATTCTCAAAGATCACTTCAGCCATCTATTCGGTCAAGAAACGATTCGTTCTCGGACGTTACGATTTTTTGGAATCGGGGAATCGGCTTTAAACGACCGTCTAGAAACGTTGATTAAAGAAGCGACCAATCCATCGG
Organism: Exiguobacterium abrahamii; assembly: GCF_015645365.1. Classification (NCBI taxonomy): domain Bacteria; kingdom Bacillati; phylum Bacillota; class Bacilli; order Caryophanales; genus Exiguobacterium; species Exiguobacterium abrahamii. Next base: position 1,810,325 of record NZ_JADOYC010000001.1, on the reverse strand, counting down.
TCGCACCGTATGCGGAGCTTGCTGAAGTCCGGTTGCGCCTGACGGCTAAAGCACTCGATCAACAGGAAGCTGATCGTATGCTCGATGAACTCGAACAACACGTCCTTGCTGAAGTCGGCATGTACTTTTATGGATATGGGGAGACGAGTCTGCCGGAAGTCGTCCTAAAACGGTATCAAGAAGCAGGATTGACACTTTCGCTCGCCGAATCACTGACGGGAGGAGCTGTCGCGAGTGGTCTCGTTGATGTCAGCGGTGCGAGTCAAGTGTTGCGCGGAAGCGCCGTCGTCTATGATGATGCAGCGAAGCAAGCCGTGTTATCGGTATCAGAGGATTTATTACGAGAGCATACTGCTGTCAGTAAAGAGGTCGCGATTGCGATGGCTGAAGGGGCACGAGAACTGTATCAATCCGATATCGCTGTCGCCTTGACGGGGGAAGCAGGTCCGACGAGCAACAGTGGAAAAGTGGTAGGAACGGTCTATTGTGCTGTTGCGGACGCACATGGAACACGAATCGTCGAATGGCAATATCCATCGTTCGACAGAGGTATGATTCGACTGCGCGCCGTCAAGGATACCTATTTCCTTCTACTGAAACATCTCGAAAAAGCACCAGAGTGAGAAAAATGATCAAAGTGCAAGTATGCGAATAAATGTTCGTAAAATGCTTGTCATTCGGTCTCAAAAGAAGTACAATAATCTCAGTAAGATAATTAAAAGGAGGCCTGCTACGTGAGTGATCGTAAAGCAGCACTTGAGATGGCGTTACGCCAGATAGAGAAACAGTTCGGTAAAGGTTCTATCATGAAACTCGGAGAAAATGCGGATCAGAAGGTATCAGTAATCTCTTCTGGATCGATTACATTAGATATTGCCCTAGGTGCAGGTGGATACCCACGTGGACGGGTCATCGAAGTATACGGACCTGAATCGTCAGGTAAAACAACGGTTGCGCTTCATGCAATCGCAGAAGTTCAAAAACAAGGCGGACAAGCAGCATTCATCGATGCGGAGCACGCGCTTGATCCAGCATATGCAAACAAACTTGGTGTCAACATCGATGAACTCCTCTTGTCACAACCGGATACTGGGGAACAGGCACTTGAAATCGCGGAAGCACTCGTTCGTTCTGGTGCGGTCGATATTCTTGTCGTCGACTCTGTTGCGGCACTCGTACCAAAAGCAGAGATCGAGGGTGAGATGGGTGACTCACACGTTGGTCTTCAAGCACGTTTGATGAGCCAAGCGCTTCGTAAGTTGTCTGGTGCAACGAATAAATCGAAGACGATCGTCATCTTCATCAACCAAATCCGTGAAAAAATCGGTGTCATGTTCGGTAACCCGGAAACAACTCCAGGTGGTCGCGCACTCAAATTCTACTCGTCTGTACGTTTAGAAGTGCGTCGTGCAGAAGCGTTGAAAAACGGTACGGACGTCGTCGGTAACAAAACGAAGATTAAAGTCGTCAAAAACAAGATCGCACCTCCGTTTAAACAAGCAGAAGTTGATATCATGTACGGTCAAGGGATTTCGAAGGTCGGTGAGTTGATCGACATCGGAACAGACCTCGATATCGTTCAAAAGAGTGGTGCATGGTACTCGTACAACTCAGAGCGTCTCGGTCAAGGACGTGAGAACGCGAAGCAATACATGGTCGAGCATCCGGAAGTCGCAGCAGAGGTCGAACGTTTGATTCGTGAACATCACGGTCTCGTCGATCGCGAAGAGCCGGTTGATTTCGAAGCAGAACAACCAGAAGATCTATTTGCTGAATAAACCGTTTCAGAGAGGATTCGCATGCGAATCCTCTCTTTTTTAGTGTAAAAGAGGAAAACAGTGGAATTCTTTCCCGTCCGTTCGTTGACAATGAACGAGTGCTATCCTTACAATATAGATGTACGTTTTTTAGACAGCTTCGATGAAATACCGAAATGAACTAAGAAACACCTTGCAAAGGGGAGGTGAACCCATGAGTACACTGACTTGGATTGTCATACTTCTCCTCACTTTGCTGATCGCATTCATCGTAGGCTACTTCTTGCGGAAATCGATTGCAGAAGCGAAAATTCAAGGCGCAGAAACGGAAGCGAACAAAATCGTCGAACGTGCGCGTGAATCGGCTGAGGCAACGAAAAAAGAAGCAGTACTCGAAGCGAAAGATGAAGCATTCAAACTTCGTAACGAAGTGGAAAAAGAATTGCGTGAACGTCGCCAAGAGCTAGCGAAACAAGAAGCCCGGTTGCTCCAGAAAGAAGAGACACTCGATCGCCGTGTTGACGCTATCGACCGTAAGGAAGATCAAATCAATACACGTGATGCAGAGATCGCGAAACGGAAGCATCAAGCTGAAGAACTAGAGCGCAAAGTAGAGGACCTGTATGAACAGGGACGTCAAGAGCTTGTCCGCGTCGCGAATTTATCGCAAGACGAGGCAAGAACGATCATCATGGATGAGACGAAACAGGCTGCTTTACATGACGCAGCCATTCTTCAAAAAGAAATCGAACAAAAAGCAAAAGAAGAAGCCGACAAGAAAGCACGTAACATCTTGTCACTTGCGATTCAACGGTTCGCCGCTGAACATATCGCAGAGACGACTGTATCGGTCGTCAACTTACCGAACGATGAGATGAAAGGTCGGATCATCGGACGGGAAGGCCGCAACATCCGTACGCTCGAGACCTTGACTGGGATCGACTTGATCATCGATGATACGCCGGAAGCCGTCATTTTGTCTGGTTTTGACCCAATTCGTCGCGAAGTCGCTAAAATGGCGCTCGAGAAATTGGTTCAGGATGGTCGGATTCACCCGGCCCGTATTGAAGAGATGGTCGACAAATCCCGTCGTGAAGTCGACGAGCGGATTCGAGAAATCGGGGAAGAAGCGACGTATGATGTCGGAATCCACGGCATTCATCCGGACCTTGTCAAAATTCTCGGTCGCTTGAAGTACCGTACGAGTTACGGGCAGAACGTCCTGTATCACTCACTTGAGGTTGCCCACCTTGCAGGTATGATGGCAGCTGAACTTGGAGAAGATGTCACGCTTGCGAAGCGTGCGGGTCTTCTGCATGATATCGGGAAAGCGATCGACCACGAAGTCGAAGGCAGTCACGTTGAGATCGGAGTCGAGCTCGGTACGAAGTACAAAGAGCATCCAACCGTCATCAATGCGATCGCGTCCCACCACGGGGATACGGAAGCGACATCTGTCATTTCCGTCTTGGTTGCAGCTGCGGATGCATTATCTGCTGCTCGCCCAGGTGCACGTCAAGAGACACTCGAAAGTTATATCCGCCGTCTTGAACGCCTCGAGGAAATCTCGGAATCGTTCGACGGTGTCGAAAAATCATTTGCGATCCAAGCGGGTCGTGAAGTCCGTATCATCGTTCGACCTGACGTCGTCGATGATGTACTGGCTCACAAGATGGCGAGTGACATCCGGAAAAAAATCGAAGAAGAACTCGATTATCCGGGACACATCAAGGTCACGGTCATTCGGGAAACACGAGCAGTCGAATACGCGAAATAAGTGGAGTGGCGGGCGACCGCCACTTTTTTTAATGAACGGAGGAACAGCAATGAAGATTTTATTCATCGGAGACGTCGTCGGTGCACCCGGTCGACATATCCTACAACAATTCACAGCACGCTTGAAAGCGAAGTACAACCCGAACGTCATGCTCGTCAACGGCGAAAACGCAGCACACGGACGCGGCATCACGAAGTCGATCTATCATCAATTCCTTGAACTCGGATTCCACGGAATCACGATGGGGAACCACACGTTTGATAACCGCGACATCTTTGACTGGATCGACGACGCGGACCGAATCGTCCGTCCGGCGAACTATCCGGAAGGTACGCCAGGTCGCGGGATGATGATCGTCAAAGCAGGTAATAAAAAGATTGCCGTCATCAACGTCCAAGGAACGGTCTTCTTACCACCACTCGGTGATCCGTTCCGTACCGTCGATGCACTGATTGCGGAAGTCGAAGGAAAAGTCGATGCCATCTTCGTTGATGTCCATGCGGAAGCAACGAGTGAGAAAATTGCGATGGGCTATCACCTCGATGGTCGAGTACAAGCTGTTGTCGGCACACATACGCACGTTCAGACAGCAGATGAGCGTGTCCTTGACGGAGGAACGGCTTACATCACGGATGTCGGGATGACAGGTCCGCTGAACGGCGTGCTCGGAATGCGCCAGGAAGATGTCCTCCGAAAATTCAAGACACAGCTCCCAACACGGTTTGAAGTTGCCGAAGGACGGGAACAACTTAATGGAGTCTTGATTCATATCGATGACACAACCAAAAAAGCAACGAAGATTGAACGGATTCATCTGACGGATCAGTCAGTATTCTTCGACTGATTGCCATTTCTGGATGGGGAGGTACACGCATGGACGTCCTGAAAGTATCAGCTAAGTCGAATCCAAACGCGGTAGCAGGTGCACTCGCGGGTGTCATTCGAGAGAGAGGTTCCGTCGAGATTCAGGCCATTGGTGCGGGAGCGCTCAATCAGTCTGTCAAAGCCGTCGCCATCGCACGCGGATTCGTGGCGCCTTCTGGCATCGACTTGATTTGTATCCCAGCCTTCACAGACATTTTGATTGATGGGGAAGAGAGAACCGCCATCAAACTCATCATCGAACCACGATGACGAATTGGACATAGGTCCTATTTGCAAGTAGACCATTTACTCGACTGGAGTAGATGGTCTTTTTGCTGCGTCTGCGAAATTTTCTCACCTTTCCACCGAGGGAGCATTGTACTACTTCCGGTAAATCGGTATCATGAGGGAGGATAGAGAGAACTATCATTTCAGGGGACAGAGAAGGAGCGAACGTCGATGTATAATCAGTTATCATGGAAAGTTGGCGGTCAGCAGGGAGAAGGGATCGAATCAACAGGCGAAATCTTTGCGATTGCCTTGAATCGACTCGGCTATTACCTGTACGGCTACCGTCACTTTTCGTCACGTATCAAGGGAGGACATACGAACAATAAGATTCGTGTCGCGACACAGGAAGTCCGGACGATTTCCGATGATCTCGATATTTTGGTCGCGTTCGATCAAGAGACGATCGATGTTAACTTCCATGAATTGCGTCAAGGTGCCATCATCATTGCGGATGCGAAATTCAATCCGACGAATCCAGACGAAGCACGCGCTTCCTTGTATGCGATTCCATTTACGGAGATCGCAGCTGATCTCGGTACGGCCTTGATGAAGAACATGGTCGCGATCGGTGCATCGAGTGCGATTCTCGGCATTGCACCGGAGCGTTTCCAAGCGGTCGTCGAACAAATTTTCGGTCGAAAAGGTCCAGACATGGTCGAGAAAAACTTAGCAGCGATTCGTGAAGGCGCAGCAGCGTTCGAAGCACTCGCAGGAGAGGGCGAACGGTTCGTCTTGGAACCGGCGGACGGAAAACAACGGATGTTCATGATCGGAAACGATGCGATCGCGCTTGGTGCAATCGCCGGTGGAGCGCGTCTGATGGCAGCTTACCCAATCACACCATCATCTGAGATCATGGAATACTTAATCAAGAAACTGCCGCAGTTCGGCGGAACGGTCGTTCAGACGGAAGACGAGCTGGCAGCAGTCACGATGGCAATCGGGGCGAACTATGCAGGTGTCCGTGCTTTGACAGCATCTGCTGGTCCAGGATTGTCATTGATGGCGGAAGCGATCGGGTTATCCGGGATGACGGAAACACCGCTCGTCATCGTCGATACACAACGGGGTGGTCCGTCAACCGGTCTACCGACGAAACAGGAACAGTCTGACTTAATGGCGATGATCTACAGCACGCATGGTGAAATTCCGAAGGTCGTTCTGGCACCGTCAACGGTCGAAGAAGCGTTCTACGATGCAGCAGAGGCATTCAATATCGCAGAGGAATACCAATGTCCTGTCATTCTCTTGACGGATTTGATGCTGTCGCTTGGAAAACAATCGGTCGAGCCACCGGATATGTCACGCGTTGAGATCCGTCGCGGAAAGTTGATCCAGGAAGACTTACCGGAACTTGAAGGAAAAGCGTACTTCAAACGCTACGAAGTGACGGAAGATGGAATCAGCCCACGTGTCATTCCAGGCGTCAAGCACGGAATTCATCACGTAACGGGTGTTGAGCACAATGAGGAAGGACGTCCGTCGGAAGCGACGAAGAACCGAGTCGATCAAATGACGAAGCGACTTCGGAAGCTGAACACGTTCCGCTTACAGGATGCCGTTCTCGTAACGGAGCATCATGCAGAACCGGATATCTTATTCGTCGGTTTCAACTCGACACGTGGAACGATTGAAGAGATCATGCCACGACTCGAAGCACAAGGAATCAAGGTTGATCACTTGCATATCCGTCAAGTCCATCCGTTCCCAAGTGAGCTCGTCACGCCGCACTTAGAGCGGGCAAAACGAGTCATCGTCGTCGAGTACAACGCAACGGGACAACTGGCGAAGCTGATCCAGATGAACTGTGGACATGCATCGAAGATCGAGCATATCCTGAAATTCAATGGCGACCCGTTCTACCCAGCAGAGGTCGTCGAGCAGGTCGTAGGAGGGGTATATCATGGCAACCTTTAAGGATTTTAGAAATGATGTTAAACCAAACTGGTGTCCAGGGTGTGGAGACTTCTCGATTCAAGCAGCGATTCAGCGTGCTGTCGCGAACGTCGGGCTCGAACCAGAAGAGTTGGCATTGATTTCCGGGATCGGCTGTTCTGGTCGGATTTCCGGTTATATCAATACGTATGGCTTCCACGGCGTTCATGGACGGTCCCTTCCGATCGCCCAAGGTGTCAAGATGGCGAACCGCGAATTGACGGTCATCGCGTCTGGTGGCGACGGGGATGGATTTGCAATCGGCATGGGACATACGATTCATGCATTCAAGCGTAATGTCGACATGACGTATATCGTCATGGACAATCAGATTTACGGCTTGACGAAAGGACAGACGTCACCTACTTCTGCACCTGGATTCAAGACGAAATCGACGCCAAAAGGGTCGATCGAAAAGAGTGTTTCACCGGTCGAGCTTGCCTTGACGGCAGGAGCGACGTTCGTTGCCCAAAGCTTCTCGAACGATTTGAAGGGCTTGACGCAACTGATCGAGCAAGCGACGGCACATAAAGGATTTGCCTTCATCAACGTCTTCAGTCCGTGTGTCACGTTCAACAAGGTCAATACGTACGATTGGTTCAAACAAAACTTGACGAAGCTGTCCGATATCGAAGGATACGATCCGTCGAACTTGGATCTTGCGAAACAAACTGTTCATGCGCACGACGGACTCGTCATGGGATTGATCTATCAGGATGAAACACGTCCTGATTACCAGTCGCAAATCGATGGGTATCAAGAATCGGGTCTCGCGTATGCGGATCTTGAGCTGAACGAAGAAACATTCGGTAAACTGGCAGCAGAATTCATGTAAGATAGAGGAAAGATGTGTTTGGTTTTTTGGGGATGCTAAACATTTGGAAGTTCGCCACATATAAATAAACGGGAACTTCCGCGAAGGAGTCGGGGAAAGATGACGAAATTAGTAACGACGGTAGAAGAGACGACAACGACGAAAACGATGCGTGCACTCGTCAAAGAAGAGCGTGGGTTTGGTGCAACACTGAAAGAAGTACCGGTACCCGTACCGAGTCGTGGAGAAGTCTTGATTCGAGTCGAGGCAACATCGATCTGTGGGACGGACGTGCATATCTATGAGTGGGACGCGTGGGCAGCTTCGCGTGTCAATCCACCTTATGTCTTCGGTCACGAGTTCTCAGGCGAAGTCGTCGAGCTCGGAGAAGGCACGAAACGCTTGAAGCTCGGTGACCGTGTCTCGGCGGAGACGCATATCGTTTGTCATCAATGTAAACAATGTCTTCGTGGACAATATCACATCTGTAAGAACACAAAGATCATCGGCGTCGATACACAAGGGTGTTTTGCGGAATACGTCGTCATGCCGGAAGAAAACCTTTGGGTCAACCCGGAAGATATGCCAGCAGGAATCGCTTCGATCCAAGAGCCGATGGGCAATGCCGTCCATACGGTTCTTGCGAGCGACGTCAGTGCAAAAACGGTCGCAATCGTCGGTTGTGGTCCGATTGGTCTGATGGCGGTCTCGGTCGCTAAAGCCGCTGGTGCGGCGGAAGTCGTTGCGATCGACGTCAATCCATATCGTCTTGAACTCGCGCGGACGATGGGGGCGGATGTCGTCATCGATTCACGTCATGACGATGTCTTGGAGCGGATCGAGCGCATGACGGACGGAGATGGAATTGATGTTGTCTGTGAGATGAGTGGTCATCCGGTTGCGATTCGTCAAGCCTTCGAGATGGTGACAGCAGGTGGAGACGTCAACATCCTCAGTCTGCCGGTCAAACCGGTTGAAATCGATTTGACGAACCACGTCGTCTTCAAAGGTGTCCGGGTCCAAGGAATCACGGGTCGGAAGATGTATGAGACATGGAGCCAGGTTTCTGCTTTCTTATCGAGCGGAAAAGTCGATGTCCGACCGTTAATCACACACACGTTGCCGCTCGAGCGGTTCGAAGAAGGATTTGAATTGATGCGTCAAGGGAAATGCGGGAAAGTCGTATTACAACCAAGGGGGACGAATTAATGGGATTTGAACACTTACGGACAGAACTAGAAGAGATGAAACAGGCGGGCACGTTCCGCAACCTTGTAGCACTTGAGAGCGCGCAACATAACCGCGTGACGATCGATGGGAAGGAACTCATTCAACTGTCGTCGAACAACTACCTTGGACTCGCAGCACATCCGCGTCTCGCTGAACAAGCAGCGGAAGCAGCGCGCACGTTCGGTGCTGGAACAGGATCCGTTCGGACGATTGCCGGAACACTCGAGATGCACCAAGCATTCGAACGGGAACTCGCGACATTCAAGCATACGGAAGCAGCACTTGTCTTCCAGTCTGGATTCGCAACGAATCTCGGTGTCTTATCGGCACTGCTCGGTCCGGAAGACGTCGTCATCTCGGATGAGTTGAACCACGCTTCGATCATCGATGGGATTCGTCTGACGAAAGCGAAACGCCGGATCTATAAACACGTCGACTTGGCGGATCTTGAAGCAGCCTTACAAGAAACACAAGACGCGCGGACACGCCTTATCGTCACGGACGGTGTCTTCTCGATGGACGGAAACATCGCACCACTTCCAGAAATCGTTGAATTAGCCGAGCGTTATGACGCACTCGTCATGGTCGATGATGCCCATGCGTCAGGTGTGCTTGGGAAAGCGGGACGCGGTACGGTCAATCACTTCGGTCTTGACGGACGTGTTGCTCTTCAAGTTGGTACGCTCTCAAAAGCCATTGGTGTCCTCGGTGGATACGTCGCGTGTGAACAGCACGTCAAAGATTATCTGATCCATAAAGGGCGTCCGTTCTTGTTCTCGACATCACATCCACCAGCAGTCGTTGAAGCGAATCGCGAAGCGCTCCGTGTCATGGAGGAAGAGACGGAACTCTTCGATCGTCTGTGGGAAAACACGGAATTCTTTAAACAAGGACTCCGTGATCTTGGATTCGACATCGGTACATCGACGACGCCGATCACACCGGTCATCGTCGGGGATGAAGCACGTTGCCACGAGTTATCGGACCGCTTACGTCAAGAAGGTGTCTTCGCTCAAGGGATCGCCTTCCCGACGGTCGCAAAAGGAAAAGCACGTGTCCGGACGATCGTGACGGCGGAACATACGCGTGAAGATTTAACGACGGCGCTTGCAGCTTTCGAAAAAGTCGGTCGTGAATTAAACTTGATCGGTTGATATCGATCACGGACGAAATGCGTCCGCATACTTTCAGGCAGCGGATCAGCGATTCGCTGCCTGAAGTGCGTCACGGGCGAAAGAATCAACGTCGACCGTTTTTACTTTTGCGAGATAGGGAATAACAGATGAGGAAAGGATGTGACCTGATGAGTACGAAGAAGAAAGGGATTTTGCTCTCATTTTTGATGCTGACGCTGCTCCTTGGGGGTTGTATTCGCATCCAATATGATGCGACGATTCATACCGATCAGAGTGTCACCTTAAAAACGACATATGCCGCAAAGGAACACCCGGTAGCTCGTTTACTGAACCTAAATCCGAATTGGAGTAGTTATGTCAAACAGGCAGAAAAGAACGGCTATGCGGCGAAAACGTTCAAGACGAAGGATGACTATGAAGGGATCCGGATGCAGAAGACATTCGCGAACTTCAAGGACATGACGTCGATCAAGGACGAATGGAAGACAGGTATCGGAGGGATTCTCATTCCACCTGATACGAAGTTCGACATGAAAAAATCGGACGGTTTTTGGTTTGATACGTATCGACTGGATACGAACATCGATCTCAGTATCGATCGATTGAATATCAAAGGCTACCAACCGACAGGACAGGTCAAGAAACTCGCCGATCGGTATATCCGTCAAGCCGATATTGAGATCAAGCTCCACGGTCCGAAAGTGATTGGTCTCCAAAATGGAGAAAAGATCGACTGGTCGAATTACCATGATGTGTCATGGAAATTATACGGAACGAAAGCCAACCAGCTACAGTTGATTGCGTATGTACCGAATCCGACAGGTTGGATCATTACCGGTATCGTGTTATTAATCGGTGTCGGATTATTCCTCTACTGGGTCTTTCACCGTGTCCGCCGTTTGCGCCGGCAACAGTTGAAGACGATCAGTATCTCGCTCCTCGTCTGTTTGATCGTTGGGGGAGGCGCGTGGTGGGTGTTCGCGGAAGATACGTCAAGTGCGCCGCCACCAACGCGTCAGATCGTCACACAAGGAAAGAGTGAAATCGTGCCGACATTCCTCGTCCACGGGTTATTCGGGACGGAGCGGACGTTCGTGCCGATGATTCAAAACTTCACGAATAAAAAAGTCGCCGATGATGGTGGTCGATGTGACGTGACCCGTTCCGGGAAAGCAACCTGTAGCGTCAAACCCTCGCCGACGGGCTACCCACTTGTCCGAATCGTCTTCGCCGATGATGAGGCAAGTCTTGCCGATCAGCAAAAGTGGTTGAATGCGGCGATTGCCGCTTACGATGCGAAACAAAAAGCGACCTTTGCCGATATTCAGCTCGTTGGGCACAGCATGGGTGGTGTCGATGTCGTCGCCTACACGGTTCAAGAGGAGATGCCGTACCACGTCCGAAAAGTCGTGACGCTCGACTCACCGATCGCCGGTTCCGATTACGCGAAACTTGGCTTGACGCTCGCACCGCTCGGCACGAATACAAATAGTCCTGCGATCCGCGATCTTGCGAAGGGCTCACCAGCGATGAACAATCTGACCCAAAGGCTTGAGACGTGGCCACGCGACGTACTCGTCTATTCGTTTGGTGCCAAAGGAGGCGACTTCAATCTGATTTCGTTAAATAGTTCGTTTGCACTCGAGAACTACACAGATAACATCCAGACGAAATCCTATAAGTATGATCACTTTACGATTCATCGCCGGGAGCCGGTATTCCGCGAAATCCGCAATTTCCTGTTTAAAGAAAATCAAGTCACGGAGGAGGAACCATCATGAAACAGGTCGTCATCGTCGGCGGAGGAATTGCCGGTCTAACGGCTGCGGCATTGATCGCACAAGAAGGGCATGCCGTCACGGTACTTGAGGGAAGCCGTGAATGGGGAGGGTCAGCCGGGAAGTTCACACGCCGGGACTTGACGTATCCCGTTGGAGCGACTCTTGGGATGGGATTTGAACCGGGTGGCATTCATGCCCGTGTGCTCGATCATCTCGGAGTGACGCACCAAGTCGAGTCGCTCGACGTCGTCATGACGATTCGCATCGAAGGACGATTGATTCATTATTATCAAAATCGTGATGCATTTCTAGCCGAATTGACGTCACATTTTCCGGAGCAAGCATCGTCGATTCGGGCGTTCTTTGCTGAAATCGAGCAGATACACGAGGCGATTCGACCATTGATGGCAGAACTGCCGGCATTGCCACTTCAAGATTTAGCTGATGTCAGGCGGTTAGTTCGTCACACGAAAAGTGTCGTCCTCTTACCGTATTTTCCGCTGACGATTGGTCATCTGTTACGCAAACATCGACTAGCAGATACGTTGTTCGCACAAGTGATCGACGGGATCCTACTCGACAGCATGCAGACAGGGCAGGAGGCGTCAGCTTTGCTAGGGGCTGTCGCCTTATCGATTTATCATGAAGGTGCCTATTATGTTCCAGGCGGACTGTACCGGCTGGCCGAACAATTGAAAGAAACAGCCGAGGCGAGCGGGGCAACCTGTCTCCTTGGACGGAAAGTCACGTCGATTCGTAAGACGCCGGATGGATTTTTGATCGAAGACCGTCGCGGGCGCTTGACGCTTGCAGATGCTGTCATCTGTGCGGTTCCGCTTGAAGGCATCAGGGAAGTCGTCAGCGCGGATATGCGACGAACGTTACGACGGACGTACCAGCGACAGGAAAAGCTACAGCAATGGGCGACCTTTACGTATTATGCGGCGATACCGGAGTCGATCATTTTGTCTGATGAAGCATTCCGGCAAGTCCATGATCCGTCCCTGCCTTCAGGTCATGCCTTCATCTCTCTCTCCCGTCCGGATGACCGGTTACGTGCACCAACCGGTCAGCGGACGCTGACGATGTCATGTCATGTTCCAATCGGTACATTCGATAAGACGGACCGAAAACGCTACGACGAACAAGTCGAGACGATGTCGGCAATCTTCGAAGCCATTCTTGAACAACAGTTTCCGGGTTTCAGTCAACAGGTAATCGAACGTCATCCAGGTGGACCCGGTGCGTGGGTTCGCTATACGTTCCGTCCGGACGGTGGAGTCGGGGGATATCCGCAACGTCCGAGCACGAGTCTCTTGTTCGCAGCACCATTTCGAACAGGCATCGATCACTTCTTTGCGATCGGCGACACGATCTTTCCGGGTGCCGGGACGATCGGGGCGACGACGTCTGCGATTCATGCCGCCCGACAGTTTGATGTCAGATTATGAGAAATCATCGTAAAATGATGAAAGAAGCGACGCATCTGTCGCTTTTTTCACATTTGAGGATTATGATGAGGAAGAGTCGGGAACATGATATCCATGAACAGAAAGAGAGAAGGAGTGAAGAACCATGGAGACATTCGAGCAAAAATGTCAGTCGTTCATTCAGGAACGACGACCTGAAGTCGGTCCGATTCAATTCGAGTCGGCGCGTACGTTTCTCAATGCACGCGGTTTAAGCGTTTACGAACGGATTTATCAAGGGAAAGAGGAAGTCCGATTAGCGTTCGTCGAGCAGACGAATGGTCAACAACTCGTGTCATTAATGGAAAATACATTCGGCAACGGACTGGTCTATTTTGTCTCAACGGCAACCGCGACATGGGATGGCGACCGTTTTGGTGAATACACGTTTTAAGTACATAGGGAGTCCCAGTCGATGACTGGGGCTCTTTCGTGTCGAAACCTAATCCTTGTCCCGTTCGTAAGGTAGATAAGTGACTCAGTTGAAGGAGGAAACGATGTGTCATCACTTGAACAACCTAAAACATCGACACGGCGGCTTGCGACCGTCTCGTTGATTTTCATGGCGGTCGGATTCGTCGTCTCATTACCATTTAAAGAAAATGCGTGGGTCTTTTGGCTTCAGAGTGGTTTTGAAGCCGGACTCGTCGGTGGGATTGCCGACTGGTTCGCGATCACGGCGTTGTTTCGCCATCCGCTTGGCTTAAAGATTCCCCATACGAACCTGTTGCCGAAAAATCGGGAACGGGTCATCGAATCAATCGTTCATATGCTTGAGACGGACTTGCTTAATAAAGAGAGTATCGTCGCGAAACTCCAGCACATGACGCTCGCAGACCGTGTCATCAAAATCTTACGTTCGATTCTCGTACTGCCTGCTTTTCGAGCGACCGTCACCGAGCTGTTGATTGGTTTAATACGGAAACTACCGAAAGAGGCGATTCTTGAGTTTGCGAATACACGGGTGACGGAGACGATCAAAGCGTATCCGTCAAAACGGCTGGCTGTCCGAGCAATGCAATTGAACGAGGAACGTCGCCTCGACGAGTGGCTGATGGACCAGTTACTCGATTATGGGCAACGTCTGCTCGAAGACCCCGTCATCCGCGATCAGATTGGCCGCCTTGCCTATACGGCGATGATCGATCAAGAAAAGAATACGTTCTTGCGGGTGACGGCGCGAACCGTCCAAAAAGTCTATTCAGAAGAAAAACTCAGTCTGGTCATTCAAGGTGTCTTGCTGACGGTCATTCAAGATATGCGACACGTCCATCACCCGAATCGTTTAGCGATTCTTGATCATCTGCGTCGAAATCTGGCACAGTTGTCGATTGATGAAGAGCGTCTAGCGAAAATCGATGCCTGGAAGGCAAGCGAGGTCGACCGGTTTGACTTCGTGCCGGTCATTGAACGCGCGTATGATGCTGGTCTGATCGAACTCGAACGCTACTTGACGTCAGATGCCTTCTGGACGGAACGGGCGATGCCGATGCTTTCGCGCGCTTTAGACGACTGGGAACAGCATCCGACGTTCAAGGATAGCAGTGATCAATGGATGAAGGAGCAACTCGTTCGTTTCGTTGAACAAAATCACCAAAAAATCGGTGGACTCGTCCGCGAGAACTTAAACCGGTTCGATACGGAGACACTGATTCATATGATCGAGGATAAGGTCGGCAGTGACTTGCAATGGATTCGGGTCAACGGGGCATTGTGTGGATTCATCATCGGTTTGATTCTCGGTGCGATCAAGGTGTTCGTCGGATGAGCCGGTGGACATATGATGTGACGTTGTCGGAAGCATTTGATTTTAAAGGAGTCGCGTCTCGTTTGACGGGAGACCCGTTACAAATCGAACAGGATGGGCGACTCGTCGTTCCGATCTTCATCAACGATCAGGCATACATCACGACGATGGAAGCCATCGATGGTTACACGTTACGGATTGACGGTTCAGGACCGCAAACAGCGGTGCTGACGCAAATCAATCGACGCTTTCGACTCAATGAGCCAAATCCTGCGCAGCGTCTCAAGGCGACGTCGTTACACGCGATCGTCGAACGGTTCGGTGACGAACGACTCGTGCTTGATCATTCACCGTTCACGGCCTTGATTCGCTCGATCATTCATCAACAGATCAATCTCTCGTTTGCCCATACGTTGACGGAACGTGTCTTTCGAACATTCGGAACGGTTAAGGACGGGATCATCCTTCCGCCGACACCGCGTCAATTAGCGGCAGCGCGTCGCGAGGACTTGCTTGCTCTGCAACTATCAGGACGTAAAGTCGATTATCTGCTTGGCGTAGCGACGGCAACGATTGATTATGATGCATTGACGTCAGCCGACGACGCAGAAATCGCTGAGACGTTGATAGCACTGAAAGGCGTCGGACCATGGACGGTCCAAAACGTCCTGATGTTCGGGTACGGTCGTCCAGATTTGTTTCCGGCATCGGACATCGGGATATTACGGGCTTTCGAACGGTTACTCGGTTACCGACCGACTGTTGAAGAAGCGACGCGACTGGCGGAGGAATTTGCCCCTGTCCGTAGTCACGCCGCCTATCTATTATGGCGTTCGATTGAATAAGGAACTATTCTTGTCACTCTATCGCGAGAACGGTATAATGAATGCGACAGAACGAGGAATCGTTCAGAATGCTAAGGGAAGCGACGTGTTCGCTAACGATAGAGGGGACGAATGTGGATGTATACAGATGAACAAATCATCGAAAAAGCCAATGAAATCGCCAAAATGATTTCAGAGACACCGGAAGTAGAACGATTTAAAGCGGCAGAAGCCAACATCAATGGGAATGAAAAAGTCCAAAAGATGATGAAACAAATCAAGTTCCTTCAAAAAGAGGCAGTCAACTGCCAACATTACGGCAAAACAGAAGCACTCGCACGTGTCGAAGCGAAGCTCGATAAATTGTTCGCTGAGCTCGATGAGATGCCTGTCGTCCAACAGTTCCAAGAAACACAAGAAGAAGTCAACGGACTTCTCCAATACATCACGGTGACGATCTCGAACGGGATTACGGATCAAATCATCGAAGCGACGGACGGAGATGTTCTCGCTGGTAAGACAGGTAGCGGCATGGAAGCAGAAAACAAAAGCGGCGGTTGCGGCTACTAATCACGAAATGAACGAAAAGCCGACGGACATCCGTCGGCTTTTTCTACGAATGAGGTGGAAGAATGGAAGCAGTACACAACACTCCGATGATGAAACAATACTTCTCGATCAAGGCGGACTATCCGGATGCCTTCTTGTTTTATCGGCTCGGAGATTTTTACGAATTATTCTTTGAGGATGCCAAAAAGGTCGCCCATGAGCTGGAGTTGACGCTTACGGCGAAAAACGGCAAGAACGCGGAACATCCGATTCCGATGTGCGGCGTGCCCCATCACGCAGCGAACGGCTACATCGAACAGTTGATCGAGCGTGGTTATAAAGTGGCACTTTGCGATCAAGTCGAGGATCCGAAGTTGACGAAAGGACTCGTCAAACGCGAAGTCATCCAAGTCATCACGCCGGGAACGTTGATGTCTGCCTTGACGGAAAAAGAGAATCGGTACTTAGTCGCGGTCGTCGAACAGGACGGTCGCTTTGGGATTGCCCGCGGAGATGTCTCGACCGGTGAGAGTGCCTTGACTAGCGTTGCGACACTCGACGGTGTGGTCAAGGAACTGAGCATCATCCTGCCACGGGAAATCATCGTCACGACAGATGAACATGAGACGGCGCTCGCACACTTACGGATTCCACTGACGCGTAGTTCACGGCGCGAGACGCATCCGCACGGCGATCGTGCGATTGATACAGCCCAAGCGGAAGCCTTTGCGGTCCTCTATGCCTACATGCACGATACACAAAAACGAGCGTTGACACATCTGCAACCGGCTGTCGTCTATGAAGCGAGCGACTTCATGCAACTCGAGCCGAATACGGTCAAGAATCTCGAGCTCGTTCGCTCGGCACGGACAGGAGATAAAAAAGGTTCGTTGCTTGGTCTGCTTGACGTGACAGGTACAGCGATGGGCGGACGGATGCTGAAACGCTGGTTAGAAAAACCGTTGTTATCGGAACGTGTCATCACGGAACGGCTCGACGCTGTCGAGGAATTGTTGCAGCACTATTTCGAGCGTCAACAACTAAAAGATACGTTACGCGAAGTCTATGATCTCGAGCGACTCGTTGCAAAAGTCGGGTATGGAACAGCGTCAGCGCGCGATCTCGTTCAATTGAAGTCGACGTTGCGATTGATTCCCCGCATTCAATCAGCGCTTGAGGAGATGATGAGTGAACGTCTCGGTCAACTCAGTCTCGGACTCGATCCGCACGATGAGTTGAGTGATTTGCTCGATCGTGCGTTCGTCGAAGCCCCACCGATCTCAACGAAAGAGGGCGGAATGATCAAGTCCGGTTATTCCCCAGACCTCGACGAGTTACTCGTCGCTTCAAAAGATGGGAAGACATGGCTTGCGACACTTGAAGCCAGTGAACGGGCAGCAACCGGTATCAAGACGTTGAAGATCGGCTACAACCGCGTCTTCGGTTATTACATCGAGGTCTCACGTGCCAATGCCAAGCTGTTGCCGGAAGGACGGTATGAACGGAAGCAGACACTTGCCAATGCCGAACGTTATATCACACCGGAACTGAAGGAAAAAGAAGCGTTGATTCTGGGTGCGGAAGAGAAGAGTGTCACACTCGAGTACGATCTCTTCTGTGGAGTGCGCGATGAAGTCAAAGGACACATCGAAAGCTTACAACGGGTCAGTCGCAGGATCGCAGAACTCGACGTTCTCGTCGCACTGGCTGAGATTGCCGAGACGCACGACTACGTCCGACCAATCACGACGACGGGACGAACGGTTGATATTCAGCAAGGACGTCACCCGGTCATCGAAACAGTCTTACCGCGCGGTGAATATGTCGCGAACGGGATTACCTTAAACGAAGGACGCGAGATGCTGTTGATCACTGGACCGAACATGTCCGGTAAATCGACCTATATGCGACAGTTCGCCTTGATCGCCTTATTGCATCAAATCGGCTCGTTCGTCCCAGCTGCTCAAGCGGAACTGCCGATCTTCGATCAAATCTTCACGCGGATCGGGGCGGCAGATGACCTCGTCAGTGGACAGTCGACTTTCATGGTCGAGATGGTCGAGACACAAGAAGCGTTGACGCGTGCGACGGACCGGTCGTTGATCCTGCTAGATGAAATCGGTCGCGGGACCTCGACGTACGACGGAATGGCACTCGCACAAGCGATCGTTGAACACATTGCCCGACACGTCGGAGCGAAGACGCTATTTTCGACCCATTATCATGAACTGACGGTGCTCGAAGAATCGATTGATCGATTAGCGAATGTTCACGTCCGTGCCGTTGAACAAGATGGGCGTGTCGTCTTCTTGCATGAAGTACGCGACGGAAAAGCCGACCAATCGTACGGAATCCATGTCGCGCGGTTAGCTGATTTACCGGACAGCTTGATTGAGCGGGCGCAAGTCCTCTTGTCCGAGTTCGAGCAGGTTGAGCCTGTTCCGGTCGCAGCACCTGTCAAAGCTCCTGTTCAGGAGGAGCCGGTTGATCAACTCAGTCTGTTCTCAGAAGCGGATCCGCTGCGTGAGACGATGGCGAGTCTTGATTTAATCAACATGACGCCACTCGAAGCATTGAATACGCTGTACCGTCTACAAGCCGAAGCGAGAAAGTGAGGAGAATACAGTGGGAATCATTCGTGAATTATCCGATAGTTTAGCGAACCGGATCGCGGCGGGAGAAGTCGTCGAACGACCAGCATCGGTCGTCAAGGAACTGGTCGAGAACGCACTTGATGCCGGTGCGACCCAAATCGATGTCGAACTCGAAGAAGCTGGAATGAAACGGATGACGATCCGCGACAACGGACACGGGTTTTACCCGGATGACGCTGAACTGGCTTTCGTTCGTCACGCGACGAGTAAGATTAAGGATGAGCATGACTTATTCCGAATCAAGACACTTGGTTTTCGCGGAGAGGCACTTGCCTCGATCGCGTCCGTCAGTAAAGTGACGTTGAAGACGAAACGTGAGGACGCGGAAGGGATTCAAGTGACGCTTGAGTACGGGACGGTCGTCGAACGGACACCAGCAGCAATGAACCGGGGAACGGAATTGACGGTCGAGCACCTCTTCTTCAATACACCGGCACGGCTGAAGTATTTGAAGACGACGCATACGGAACTTGCGGCGATCACGGACGTGCTGAACCGAATGGCGTTTGCTCATCCAGACGTCAAGCTTCGGGCTACCCATGAAGGAAAGACATTGATCCAGACGAACGGATCAGGAGACGTTCGGCAAGCGCTGGCGAGTGTCTACGGTCATCAAACGATCCAAGGAACGTTGGTCGCCAAGGGCGCGAATGCCGATTATCAATTGACGTGTCATCTCGTCAAACCGGAAGTGACCCGTGCCTCGAAGAATTACATTACGTTGATTCTCAATGGACGTTCGGTCAAAAACTTCGCCCTGACGCAAGCGGTCTTAAACGGTTACCATACACTCTTGCCGATCGGGCGGTATCCGATTGCAGTCATCGAGGTGACGATGGATCCTCTCCTGATCGATGTCAACGTTCACCCGGCGAAACGAGAAGTCCGTCTTTCAAAAGAGATGGAGCTCTGCCAGTTGATTCAGGAGACGATCAAGATGACGCTCAGCCGGGAGACACTGATTCCGAAAGTGACGCCACCGAAACCAAAAAAAGATCCGAGTAGCCAGGAAAAACTCGATTTTTCTTATGTCGCTGAACCGGTCGAAGAAACGTCATCGCGAGCGGTCTGGAATTATCCGATTCCGAAAAAGCCGCAAGAGGACGATCGACCATCTGAAGTGCAATCATTACCGTTTAGCAACGAGGATGATCTGTTCGAGCCCATCGCACCAGTCAAGCAGGAGTTTACTGAACCGATTGAGGAGCCACCCGCGCGTCCGCGCTTTCCGCATCTCGACGTCATCGGTCAACTCCATTCGTCCTATATCGTCTGTGCCGGGGAAGACGGGATGTATATGATTGATCAACATGCAGCACAGGAACGAATCAAATACGAGACGTATAAGGTCATGTTCGGTCGACCACCGGAACAACGACAGCAATTGCTCTTACCGTATACGTTCGAAATCTCGTCGGATGACATGAAACGGATGGATGAAGTCCTTCCGTTGCTAAAAGACGTCGGCATCGAGTTCGAAGCATTCGGTCCACAAAGCTTCATCGTCCGAGAAGTTCCGACGTGGTTCCCGTCCCATCGGCAGGAAGAGACGATTCAGGAATTACTCGATGAAGCCTTGATGAAGCGAAAAATCGATCTTGAGACGTACCGGGAGGACGCTGCCATCATGATGGCATGTAAGAAATCGATCAAGGCAAATCATCCGTTGAACGATGAGATGATGCGCCGGTTGATTGACGATCTAGCGAAAACGGAAATGCCGTTCACATGTCCACACGGACGTCCAGTCATCATCGAATGGACGACGTATGAACTCGAGAAGTTATTTAAACGGGTCATGTGATCAAGATGAGGAGACGATTACACTAAGGAGTCATCTTTCAGATTAAAAAGGGAGCTGACTCAAAACTTAAAAGTCAGTTTCTGCAAAGAATGACGTGTCACACGCAACTCCTACAGGAAAAAGCGCATTTATGCGCTGTCAGAGACAAACAAGACCCGCTTTCCTGCTTGAATGAAGCAGGAAAACTGGGCTTGTGTCTCGCCTGAGGAAAGGGCGTGAACAGACACGTCATTCTTTTTTTGGAGTCAGCCCCTTTTTGTTCGTCTCGAATCATTTTTTGTACTGATACACGACTGACTGGTTTTTGTTTGTGTTAATACAAAAAAGGTGTGGATTTTCATGAGAACGGTTACTTCAGTTGATTAACTAGATTTCATTGATTGTTGAGGGAAAGAGGCGGATAATAAGACCCGAAACTGTTAACAAGGGGACCTTTATCATGCTTTCACGAGTTATGCGTATCATTCAAATCATTGCTCAAATCGCACTTATTTTTTGTTTTTCACTCAGTGGGGACTGGGTGAGCGAAACTTTCCAGTTACCGTTACCCGGTAATATCATCGGCTTGATTCTGCTGTACGTGACGTTAAAAAGTCGACTGCTTCCTCTCGTCGCTGTTGAACGGGGCGGAACCTTTCTGCTGTTCGTCATGCCGTTATTCTTCGTTCCAGCACTGTCCGGAATCATGGATTATACGTCATTCCTTCGAACATCTGGTCTTCAAGTCGTGTTGATCGTCGTCGTCAGCAGCCTGCTGACGTTAGTCGGCTCAGCGTACATCGTCGATCGCTTGGCGCACCGGAAAGAGGCGGTGACCCCACATGAGTGAGACATTGTTTTGGATCATTTTGACCATTTTATTGTTTAGCGTAGCGATGTTCCTTTATCAACGTCATCCTCGTGTCTGGACGTTACCGATCCTGACGGTGACGGCTGTCCTGATCGTAATTCTCGTCTATAGCGGCGTCTCACATGCAGAATACATGCAAGGGGGACAATACTTGTCGAAGATGCTCGGTCCAGCGATCACGGCGTTTGCGATTCCACTCTATCGTGTCCGACATCACGTCCGGCGTTTCTTACCGGAAATCGGACTTGGTGTGTTGCTTGGAACCTGTATTGCAATGAGTTCAGATCTGTTACTCGGTCTGTTGCTTCATCTCGAGCGGACGACGAACCTTGCCTTGTTACCGAAATCGGTCACGTTACCCGTTGCCTTAGCGATCTCACAAAAAGCAGGCGGGACAACGACGCTGACGGCTGCCTTCGTTTTATTGACCGGATTGACAGGATCCATCGTCGGACCAAAATTAATGACGGGCTTGAAAATTCGGCACTTCGTCAGCCGTGGAGTAGGCTTGGCATCGATTGCCCACGTCATGGGCGCGACGAAATCGATGAGTCTTGATCAGCGCGAAGGGGCGGTCGGTCTGTTGACGATGGTCTTGACAGCAGTCTGTGCTAGCGTCATCGCACCGTTTTTAATCACATGGTTATATGGATAAACACTCTGTTTTTTTACGGAGTGTTTTTTTGTAACCGATTGAAACTTGTCGACCGTTTTAGCAGTATAGTACAACAGAAAACAGGGTGGAGGAGAATATGATGATCATTTGGATTAACGGTACGTTTGGCGTCGGAAAGACGACGGCAGCAAAAGGATTACAAAAGCGTTGGAGCAGATCATACATTTTTGACCCGGAAGAGACGGGTTATTTTCTACGGGCGCAACTGCCGGAAAACAAGGACGATTTCCAGGATGAGCCGTTGTGGCGCACGTTTAACCGACAGCTCCTCGAACAGCTCGATACGGAAGATGCGCGGATCATCGTACCGATGACCTTGACGAATCCAGAGTACTTTCAGGAAATCATCGGCACGTTACGAGCGAACGGTCATGACGTCCGTCATATCGCCCTTATGGCGAAAGAGACGACAGTCAAACGCCGCCTGATCAGCCGCTTTGAGCGTCCAAACTCGTGGGGCGGTCAACAAGCGGAACAACGACTACGGCAATTATCCGATCCGCTGTTCAGTCGACAGATTGAGACGGATGATCTGACGAAAGGGCAAGTCATTGATGCGATTGCTCTCGTGACCGGGATTGGACTCTCGCCTGCCCGATCGTGAAGGGTTCAAGAAAGAGGTTTCCGGGAATCATTAGATGATAATAGATGAGGAGGAAACAATCTTGAACGAAGGGCAACTTATTGCTAGGAGGATTTATGAACATGAAACACTGGATGACTGAGAAATTAGGCAGACAGTTGATGGCGATTTTTTATAGTGTCTTTGCACTAAGTGTCATCACATCGGTTGCCAGTTATTTATACGTGGATAATGCAGACGGTCGGACGAAGGAGCAAGTACTTGACCAGTTACAAAAGACACAATGGTTCTGGTTCTTGAACTTGATGATTTTTTTATTTTGTCTATTGTTCATCGTCCGTCCCTTAATTCATCGGGTGACGTCACAACTCCGCGAATTGAACGTCAAGAGTCGCCGCCTTGCAGAAGGCAAGTCGATTTCGCTCGAACATGATGTCGACAGCCATAATGAAGTCGGTCAATTGACGGCATCGTTTTACCAGATGGCACGGTCGATCTCATCACAACATGCGGAATTGTCAACAAAGAATCAAGAAATGGAACACAATCAGGAAGTATTGAAGCAAAAACAAAATGAGCTTGAGCGTGCTCTTGAAGTGACGCGGACGAATGAACTTCATTTACAGGATCGGAATGAACTGATCGAAACGCTTGCTTCAAAGGAGAGTTTATTCGATTACTCGTCTGTCATCAGTACGATCGTCCGGTTGACGAAAACAGAGTTCGGGGCATTGTTATTGATTAAGAATAATGAAATCGCGCAAGTCGTTCCAAAAGAAATGACAGAAGAACAACAAGAGAGTCTGAAGACGGAGTCGTTACTACTAAAGCGCGTCATGATCTCAAAGGAAACCGCACATTCCTCAAAAAAGGTTGCGAACGACGATCTGATCAAGTATCCGTATCACGTCTATGAAGGTGTCATTCCGATCATGGATCCGGCAAAAGAAGAATTGATTGCCTGTCTCTATCTAGCACGGTTTGACGCACCATTCAATCAAAAGGATTTAGCGGAACTGGAATCGTTCTCGAAACAGATTGCGATCTCATTGATGCGCATGTCACTCTACGAACAGATGGAATACGAACGAAAAGAGACGGCACAACTGCTGAATTCCGTTCGGGAAGCGATTCTCTACATCAAACACGAAGAGAAGACGATCTTAGGAAATCAGGCATTATTTGATATCTTCCAGTCGTTACAAGTCGAAGAAGACAACGATTCGATGACCTTCCTCGAAGTCCGACCGGAAACGATGTTCGAGCAGATGGATCAGAAGGAAGCGTTTGAAGCGTACTTTGAAGAAGTCTTATCGGGTGAGATTCCGGAGGGCATGTTCTCCTTGTCGATCGACCAAGGGGAGTACTTCATTCAAGTCTATGCCGAAGCCATCGCGCACGGAGGACATTCAAAAGGAACGATTCTTGTCTTCCGTGACGTCACGGCTGAGACAGAAGTCGACCGCGTGAAGTCGGAACTCGTCTCGACGGTCTCGCATGAACTCAGGACACCACTCTCTTCGATTTATGGCTTTACGGAGCTCATGTTGAAACGGGATTTGGATCCTGAGCGGAACAAGCGATACTTGCAGACGATTCATGATGAATCGAAACGTCTGACTGATCTCGTCAGCGACTTCTTGAACGTCCAGCGGATGGAGTCAGGAAAGCAAGAGTACGACAAACAAATCTTTGACCTGAAGGAAATCGTCAAGGAACAAATTCAGTTTTATCAAGCAGCGACGGAGCAACACAGTCTGCAGCTTGATTTGAATGATGAACAGGACTTCATGGTCGAGGCAGATGCGAACAGCATGAAACAGTTACTCGGTAATCTCTTGAATAACGCGGTGAAGTACTCACCGGACGGCGGGGATGTCGTCGTGACGATGACCCACCAGCATAATCAAATCGAACTCAGCGTTCGCGATTTCGGGATCGGGATTCCGAGTCATTCGATGCCGCATCTATTCAGTAAGTTTTACCGGGTCGACAATTCAGACAGCCGAAAGATTGGCGGGACGGGACTTGGATTATCGATCTGTAAGGAAATCGTTCGCGCACATGATGGCAATATCGAAGTCGAATCGATCCTTGGAGAAGGAACGGTCTTCCGGGTCAAATTGCCGAGTGCGACAGACGCGTTACTCGAAGCAGAATGAAGAGACGAAGAAGAGGTGATATCATGCGCCTCTTCTTTTTTGTCGTGCCTCGTGTGAGATTCGTCCAAATTCCTGCGATTGGCTAAAACGAGTAAGATGCAGACATTTGAACGATAAATCGAACAGATTGATGACAGAACGACTGAAACAGTTGAAAAAATCGTAAGTTGTGCAGGGATTGCGAACGTTTCTGAACTCTCGCTATAGTGATTACAAAAAAACGTGGGAGGAAGAAGAATCATGGAGAGCTTAGAAGCGTTACTCACACCACCGCAAGATATCGAACAAGAGAATGCAAACATTGATGGCAAAACACCACTAGCGAAATTACAGCGGATTGCTGGGGAAGCAGCGCGGCAGATGATGCGACAACATCTTGAAGCGGATGTCTTGCAGGCGCTTGACGACAACATCTTGTATATCCACGACGCCGATTATTACGTGACCGGGACGACGACTTGTGCCCAGATTCCGCTCGGTCAGCTACTCTCAAACGGATTTCAGACGACACACGGTTCAATCCGACCGGCGCAAGACATCCGTTCGGCCCTTGCTCTTGCAGCAATCATCGTCCAGGCGAATCAAAACATGCAGCATGGCGGACAAGCCTTTGCGACCTTTGACGATGATCTAGCACCATTCGTCGAAAAGACCTACCAACGCGAATGGACCAAACTACATGACCTTGTACCGCATTGGAAGCGACGCAAGCGGGAACGGCGCGCGTGGCAGGAGACGTATGAAAAGACGTTTCAGGCATGTGAAGCGTTCATCCATAATACGAATTCAATGCATTCACGCGGAGGGGGACAAGTGCCGTTTTTATCCGTCAATTATGGAACGAATACGACGCAGACAGGGCGACTTTTCCAGCGCGCCTTACTGACAGCGACGGAACGCGGGTTAGGAAGAGGGGAGACGCCGATCTTTCCGATTCAAATCTTTAAAGTCAAACAAGGCGTCAACCTGTCACCGACAGACCCGAATTACGATTTGTTTCAGCTTGCCACCCGCGTGACAGGAAAACGACTGTTTCCGAACTTTGCGTTTCTTGATGCACCATTCAACCGTCAGGAACAACCAGGGGGAGCCGAGGTCGCGTACATGGGATGCCGGACCCGTGTGTTTGAAGATCGTGGAGATATCCCGTCCGTTACAGGGCGAGGGAACTTATCGTTTACGAGCATCAATCTCGTCCGTTTGGCGCTTCAATGTCAAACCGTCGATCAAATGTTCGAAGCGGTCCAAGAGACGACAAGACTTGCATGCAGGCAACTCATCGCGCGTTATGAGTTCCAGGCAAGCCAAACAGCTGACGCGTTTCCATTTTTATATCAGCATGTCTGGAAAGACGGTGAGACGCTAAAAAGTACGGATCCTGTGGGTCCGGTCCTCAAGCACGGGACGTTAGCGGTCGGGTTCATCGGTCTCGCGGAATGTTTGACCGTTTTGACAGGGAGTCATCATGGGTATTCCGAACTGGCGCACCGGATTGGTCTTGCATTGATTCAAGCGATGCGAACGGTCGTCGACAACTATGGTGAGATGACGGGATTAAACTTTAGTTTGCTGGCAACTCCAGCTGAAGGGTTGTCGGGTAAGTTCACACGTCGTGATGCCAGTGACTTCGGTGAAATCAAAGGAGTGACCGATCAGCCGTATTACACGAATTCCTTTCATATCCCTGTCGACGCGCCCGTGACGATCCGTGAGAAGATTCAACTCGAAGCTCCGTTTCATGCATTATGTAATGGTGGACATATCACCTATGTTGAGACAGATGGCGCCCTTGCCGGAAATCCGCAAGCGATTGAAGACATCGTTCGTTTAATGGCGGAAGCTGGAATCGGCTATGGATCAATCAATCATCCTGTCGATCGTTGTCTTGATTGCCGAACGGAGCAGACGATTGAGGATCAGTGTCCGGTTTGCGGGAGTAAGTCGATCGAACGGATTCGACGCATCACCGGATATCTCGTTGGTACGCTGGACCGCTGGAATGAAGCGAAACGGACTGAAGAGCAGAATCGGGTGAAGCACGATGCTACGCGTTCTTTCCCTTCTTCCTGACTCCGTCGTCGACGGTCCCGGTCTGCGAACGGTTCTGTTTCTTGCCGGTTGCCCACATCACTGTATCGGCTGTCATAATCCATCCTCCTGGGACCCGACAGGTGGAGTGGAGTGGACGATTGAAGAAACAGTAGAACGGATTCAGGGAATCGGAAATCGTCGTTTGACATTGTCCGGCGGGGAGCCGATGCTTCAAGCAACAGCACTGGTGCAACTACTTGAACGACTTGGACCAGACTATGACGTCATTTTATATACGGGCTATGAACTAGAGGAAATCTTACGACGTCGACGCTGGCATCCACTAATACTGCGACTAGAAGGACTCATCGATGGTCCGTTCATCCTGTCGAAACTCGACCGAACGACACGTTTTCGGGGCAGCACGAATCAACGAATTTATGATCGACAGCAGTTGCAAAAAAGAGTGTTACACAAAAACAAAAACTCCCCCGTCTGAATAGACAGGGGAGAAGCAAATCATGCATATTTTTGTTCTTGATCGACGGATTCGACGACTGCAAGTGTCGTCGTCCGTCGTTTTTTGATGAAGAACGATAAAATCAATGCCGCGAGTGCAAGTAACGTCGCGATGAAGAACGTATCATTGATTCCTTCGATCATCGCCTGCATCTGCAACCATTCCGGATTAGCGGCTTCAGGTTGTGAAGCGAGTTCCGGAACGTGGTGTTTCGTCCGCGACGTCATGATCGTTACGAGCAGACCTGAACCAATCGCACCCGATACTTGTGACAACGTATTGTTCAATGCCGTACCGTGGGGCGTCAAGTGTTGCGGAATATGGTTCAATCCGTTCGTCATGACGGGCATCATGACCATCGAGATTCCAAGGAAACGTAGCGTATACATGATGACAAGGAACGCGTATGACGTATCCGCAGCGAGCTGACTGAACGAGAACGTCGTTAAGACCGTCAGTGATAAGCCGATGATGGCAAGAATCCGGGCACCGAATCGGTCAAACAGACGACCCGTGATCGGTGACATGATCGCCATGACGATCGCACCCGGTAACATCAAAAGACCAGAGTGGAACGGTGAGATACCGCGAATCGTTTGGATGTAGATCGGCATCAAGATCATTGCGGAGAACATCGACATGTTCAAGACCATCGAAATTCCTTGCGATAAGGCGAACATCGGATAACGGAAAATCCCGAACTCAAGCATCGGTTCTTCGAGCATGAATTGACGTATAATGAAGGAAGTCAGACTGATCACACCGATGATCAATGATCCGATGACCGTCCAAGATCCCCATCCGGCAGAACCAGCGGAACTAAATCCATACAACAAACCACCGAAACCAAAGCTTGAGAGAACGAGTGAGAACAAATCGAGTTTGAGTGTGCTACGAACTGTCTCTTTCTTCAATAAGAAGGCACCCGTGAAGAGCACGAGCAATGCAATCGGTGTGACGAGATGGAACAACATCCGCCATTCATAGTGTTCAAGAATCCAGCCGGACAATGTAGGTCCGATAGCTGGGGCGAATGTGATGACAAGTCCGAAGATCCCCATTGCTTGTCCGCGTTTCTCGATTGGGAAACCGGTCAAAAGAACGTTCATTAATAGTGGCATCATGATCGCAGAACCTGACGCCTGCATCATCCGCGCACCGAGTAGAAGCGGGAAGACGTGTGCTTGTCCAGCGATGATCGTACCGAGTGAGAACAGCGTCATCGCCGTCAAGAACAGTTGACGTGTCGAAAACTTCTGGACAAGGAAGGCCGACGTCGGAATCATGATTCCGTTGACGAGCATATAGCCCGTCGTCAACCACTGGGCGGTGCTTGCCTGAATACCGAAGGATCCCATGATCGACGGTAAGGCGATATTAAGTAACGTTGAGTTCAGGACCGCAACGAACGCACCTGCCATAAGGACAGTTAAAATTAAATAAAGTCGTGATGATTGCTTGCTTGATTGCATTTCGTTATGCTCCTTTTGTACTGTGAGTCTAAAATGTTAGACTTGAATTCTATGACTAACCTGGCTATCTTACCAGGCTAAGTCGAATGAATTCAAATTATTTGCTTCATACACTAAAATAAGTGATTGTTAAACCATTGCAATCATTTGAACAGAAAAGGACAAGACCATGAATCCAAAAAAGAAACAACTTCTAGATGCTGCCTATCAGCTATTCGTCGAAAAAGGATATCAATCGACATCCATCCAGGACATTCTTGAGCACAGTAACGTTTCCAAAGGAACGTTCTATAACTACTTCTCCTCTAAAAATGAATTATTCATCGATGTATTCAATACCGTCTTTGAGAAGATGCGGACGGCGCGCAAGGAAATTCTCGTCGGACGAGATGTCTCGGATTATGAGACGTTCATCCAGCAAGGGAACTGTTACTTGGAACTGATGCAAAAATATAAATTGTATACGTTGTTCGAAGAGGCGATTGCTTCAAATGAAAAAGAACTGAAGACGTTCATGGAGAATAACCGTCTTCTCGAGATCGAATGGACGTTTGAACGATTACGTGATTTATTCGGTCAGACGAAAGAACCATATCTTCTAGATTTAGCGGTCATTTATACAGGGATGTTGCAATATGCGATGTACTTCTTCCGCCAATCCGAACCGAACACGCAGCCGGAACGGGTCGTCCGTTACGTATTCAATCGATTGACGCATCTCGTCGAAGACGTCAGTCGGACTGAAGAACAGTTGATTCCGCCGCGTTTCCTATCCGTTTGGCTCGATCGTCCACAAGATGAAGTCGTCATTCGGAAGGATTTGTTCGAGAAGACGAGTGCGCATATGAAACGCTTGATTACTCTGTCATCGATTTCCGATGAATCGAAGGAAGCCCATGAAGAGGTGCTTGATTTCATCTATGAAGAACTACTCGAACGGAAGAAACCGAAAATTCATCTTCTGCGGCGTGCACTCGAGACGATGGACGAAGATCCGGTCTTTGCGGGGCAGGAAATTATGGCGACCTATAAAGCAATGGTCGATGAGATTGCCCGTGTGCGAACCAAAACTTCCTAAAAGGGTTGCTTTTTGAAACTAAGGCGATTACACTGAGACCATTCATGTTAGAAAAGGGGTCTCAATCATCATATGTTTACTCAATGGAAAAAAGAGTGGTTCCTGCAACCAAAAGCGGATTTGCTGTCCGGGATCGTTGTTGCCTTGGCACTCGTTCCGGAAGCAATCGCGTTTTCGCTGATCGCTGGCGTTAACCCAATGGTCGGGTTATACGCTTCCGTCATCATTGCGATCGTCATCTCGATTGCCGGCGGTCGTCCCGGAATGATTTCAGCTGCGACCGGTGCAATGGCACTCGTCGTCGTCCAGCTCGTCAAAGACCATGGTGTCGATTATTTGCTAGCTGCCGGTATCCTTGCCGGAATTCTACAAATCGCGTTCGGCTTTTTAGGAATTGCTAAGTTATTACGATTCATTCCTCGATCCGTCATGGTCGGATTCGTCAATGCTTTAGCGATTTTGATTTTCTCGGCACAACTACCGCAGTTCGAAGGACAGAACTGGATCATGTACGCGATGGTTGCCGCATCACTCGCCATCATCTTGTTATTCCCACGCGTGACGAAAGCAATCCCGGCACCACTCGTTGCGATCACGATCATGACAGTGTTGACGGTCGTCTTCTCACTCGATACACGAGTCATCGGGGATATGGGACAAATCGAAGCGGCGTTACCAAGCTTCTTCTTGCCGGATGTTCCGTTTTCGCTTGAGACGCTGCAAATCATCTTCCCGTATGCTTTGTCACTTGCATTCGTCGGTTTGATCGAATCGTTGCTGACGGCACGAATCGTTGATGAGATGACGGATACGACGTCAAACAAAGCGATGGAATCACGCGGACAAGGGATTGCGAACATCATCGCGGGTATGTTCGGTGGCATGCCGGGTTGTGCGATGATCGGTCAATCGGTCATCAATGTCACGTCTGGTGGGCGTGGTCGCTTGTCGACGTTGACAGCGGGTGTGTTTTTAATGCTGTTGATGTTTACGATGAATGATCTATTGATGACGATTCCGATGGGAGCACTCGTCGGTGTTATGTTCTTCGTCTCGTATGCGACGTTTGACTGGGGCTCATTTAAGATGCTCAAGACGTCACCGAAGAGTGATTCTGCTGTCATGCTCGCAACCGTTCTCGTCACCGTATTGACGAACGATTTATCAATGGGTGTTCTTGTCGGGATCTTGCTTGCTGCGTTATTATTCGCGTCTAAAATTTCTCGTATTCAAGTCGAGCGCAAGGAGCAAACAGATCGAGTCCGTTATACGATTCGTGGACCGTTGTTCTTCGCATCGACGACAGCATTTGCAGAACAGTTCCAGCTCGAGGCTGATCCATCGTCTGTCATCACGCTTGATTTCTCAGCGTGTCACTTGTTTGATGATTCTGCTATCGAAGCGATTGAAAACGTCGTCTTGAAATACGAACGACTTGGAAAAAAAGTCGAACTCGTTGGATTGAATGAAGAGTCGCAGGCTCTTGTTGATCGACTAGCTCAGCGGATTGCGTAACGAATTTTATAAAAGGGGTGGCATTCCTAGGTACATTGGGAATGCCACCTCTTTCTATTGTCTCGACGAGTCATTTACGCACTATGTATCCAACAATTGTATGATGTGATAAGGTGTAAGCTATTAAAAAAGAAAGTTATTATGAACTAACGTTAAAAACTTTAATTCAACTCACTTTAATAAGTAAACGAGGTTCACTAAATGAAAAATTACCATTTGAATAGAATACTCAATTTAAAGACAGTCGAAGCATATTTTTTGAGAGATGGTTATTTAACACCACCTATGTATTGCCTAATACTCATTGACTATCAACGTCCTAGCACTATTGACGATTTTCCTTATTTAAAAAATATTGATGGAATCTCGGAAGACGACTTTGGATATGATAATTTTATAAAAGCAATCATTATTTCACCTGAGGAAGTTACTCAAGAAACGTATGATGAATTATGTACCGTGGCAGGTGGTTTTTTAGAGGATAAAGAAGAGTGTCGATGGAATTTGGATATTGAAGTTATTGATGATTTTAAACATAAAAATAATTTGGATGACATTTTTCCTTTACTCCAAAATGTATTAGAAAAATACAACCGTCCTATAAACATTCATCATATTCCTATAGAAAAATTTAGCTTCTTATCACAAGAATAAATGAAGTATGATGTTTTAACATTCAAACCTATTACTCGTCCGATATGATTTATAAGATATCTACATGATCTTCAACTGTTGAAACGAACTAAAAGTCAAAGAATGACTGAATACCTGTATGAATTATGTTTTATCACTAAAAATAATAGTAAAACGATTTCAGGATTCAACATGTGCTATAGAGGATAAGTGCGACGTGCTTTCAGTTTCGCTATACTAAAAACAAAAGGGGGCAGTTAAGATGAAATGGTTTCGATTTGAGCAAGAAGGAAAAGTAGGGATCGGGGTTGAACGGGATGGCTCTACATATGATGTGACGGCACAAGTCTATACGGATTCATTGCTTGAAGTGATTTCACGTGAGTTCGATGTTGATCTTGATTTAGATATCGCGCCACTACTTAAAAGAGATGTTCGAAAACTGGCACCGTATGTTCCGGCACGAAACGTCATCTGTGTCGGCAAGAACTACGCCGATCACATCAAGGAGATGGATACGGCGGGAGCGGGGAAATTCGTCTTGTTCACGAAAGCACCGACATCAATCGTTAGTCCGTTTGAACCAATCGAGCGGCATGCGGATTTGACGCAGCAACTCGATTATGAAGGAGAACTCGCCATCATCATCGGCACGACGGGGCGTGATCTGACACCTGAGAATGCACTTGATCACGTATTTGGTTATAGCATCGTCAATGACGTGACAGCGCGGGATCTGCAAAAAGAACACGTCCAGTTCTTCCGTGGCAAATCACTCGATGGGTTCTGTCCGTTCGGACCGGTCATCGTCTCGGCGGACAGCTTTGATCCGCGTGACGTCCTCGTCGAGACGCGTGTGAACGGGGAACTCCGTCAATCGGGATCAACTGCCTTGATGTTGCGTGATGTCGTAACGATTTTAGTTGAAGTGTCACGCGGGATGACGCTTGAAGCAGGGGACATCATTGCGACAGGCACTCCAGCTGGTGTGGGGCACGGTATGAAACCACCGGTCTATCTTCAGGCAGGGGATGTCGTTGAAGTATCGATTGAAGGAATCGGTCGCTTACAAAATGAAGTCCAGTGAACGAAGATGACTGAAATGACCGATTTTCATTCACCGCTTTCCAAATTACTTTGGAAAGTGGTTTTTTATTTTGTGAAAGTCATCAAAAATTTAAAAAATGATTGATTATAACCAACAAAACAGTCATCAAATGACCGTTTTTGATGTATAATGAAACTATAAGAACGGTTTAATGTCGAAAAAAGTCGTATTTTGAACGTTTCATAAAGAATTTATATAAAATTTGAACGTTTTTGATTGATTTTTAGATGTAAACGCTTTATATTAAAGATGCGGAGGGAAACCTTATGTTAACCAAAAAACGCCATCAACTCATCCTTGAGCTTTTAGCCCGAGAAGAAGTCGTCAAGATGCAAAAGATCGTCGAACAAACCGGTGCGAGTGAATCCACGATTCGTCGGGATTTATCACAACTCGAGACAGCAGGTCATCTGCGTCGGGTGCACGGGGGCGCAACAGCGAACCATTTGCAAATTGAAGAACCGAGTTATTTCGAGAAGAGTGATCAACACGTCGAAGAGAAGGAACGGATTGCGCGAGCGGCTGCCGACCTGATTGAAGACGGGATGTATGTCTATCTCGATGCTGGAACGACGACGCTTGCCATCGTTCCGTATCTCGAAGAGAAGGCGATTACGGTCGTAACGAACAGTCTTCCTCTAGCGAACACGTTACTCTATCACCGTATCCCGACGTTCGTCGTCGGAGGGCAACTCAAGCATTCAACGCAGGCACTCGTCGGTTACAACGCACGTGAAGGAATGTTGATTTACCATTTTGATGTCGCTTTCCTTGGGATGAACGGTGTTCATCCGGCACAAGGCTTCACGACACCAGATCCGGAAGAGGCACTCGTAAAGAAGACAGCGATCGAATTAGCAAAACAATCGTATGTACTCGTCGATGAGACGAAGCTGGATGCAATCAGTTTCAGTCGGGTGGCGTCCTTGCAAGCGGCGACGATCATCACGACGACATCCAGTGAGCAAGAAGCGAAATACAGTCAATACACAGAGGTGGTGAACGCGAAATGATTTATACACTGACACTCAATCCATCAATCGACTATTATGTCACGTTACCGGTATTTGAGGCAGGACAAGTCAATCGTGTCGAACAGGCGGAAAAAGTGGCCGGAGGGAAAGGGATCAACGTCTCTCTCGTCCTAAAAAACTATGAGGTGGAAACACAAGCACTCGGATTCCTTGGAGGAAGTACCGGACAATTCATCCGGACGGAACTCGAGAAACGAGGCGTGTTGACGGACTTCACACCGATTCAAGATGAGACGCGGATCAACGTAAAGATTCGTGCCGATCAAGAATCCGAGCTGAATGCAGCGGGACCGAAGATTCAACCGGAAGAGCTGGAGCATTTATTATCCCGATTCAAGACGATGCAAGCCGGTGACATCGTCGTCTTCGCAGGTAGTATCCCAAGCAGTCTGCCGCATGATCTCTATCGTCATATCGCGACGATCCTGAATGAACGGAACGTCCGCTTCGCAGTCGATACGACGAAGGAAGCGATGCTTGAAGTCTTACCGCTCGGTCCATTTTTAATCAAGCCGAATCACCATGAACTCGGTGAAATCTTCGACGTCGAAATTACGTCGAAGGAGATGGCCGTTCCATACGCCCAACAGCTCGTCGAGCGTGGTGCCGAGAACGTCGTCATCTCATTTGCAGGAGACGGAGCACTGCTCGTCAATCGTCAAGGTGCCTATACGGCAAACACACCGGCAGGGAAGCTCGTCAATTCCGTCGGTGCCGGAGATTCGCTCGTCGCTGGATTCGTCGCCAGCCACGCGCTCGGTAAATCACCAGAAGAAGCGTTCCGCTATGCGGTGACGACTGGTAGCGCGTCTGCTTATTCCTTTGGCCTTTGTACGAAGGAAGATATCGATCGTCTCATCAAAGACGTCAACGTCGTTGAACTCATTCAATCCTAAAAGGAGTGTGACTACTCATGAAAATTACTGATCTCTTGACACGTGATACGATTCAGCTCGATTTACAAGCATCATCTAAAGCCGCTGTCATCGACGAACTCGTCAACGTCCTCGATCGGGCAGGAAAACTGAACGATCGCTCGGCATATAAAGAAGCGATTCTCGCACGGGAAGCGCAAAGCACGACAGGTTTAGGGGAAGGCATTGCCATCCCGCACGCAAAAACAGCAGCAGTCAAAACACCAGCGATCGCTTTTGGTCGTTCGGCAGGTGTTGACTACGAAGCACTCGACGGTCAACCAAGTCGGTTGTTCTTCATGATCGCTGCGGGTGAGAACGCAGATAATGCGCATCTTGAAACACTTTCGAAACTATCCGTTTATCTGATGGATATGAACTTCCGCGATACGATCCTTGCGGCTAAAACAAAAGACGAAGTCATCGCAGCAATCGAAGCGAAGGAACGTGAAGAAGAAGGTCCAGTTGACGTCTCAAGCGACAACGTTGACCAAGACGCACCGTATATCCTTGCTGTCACAGCTTGTCCGACAGGGATTGCACACACGTATATGGCGGCTGATGCCCTTCGTCAAAAAGCAGAAGAGATGGGTGTCCGCATCAAAGTCGAGACGAACGGATCGACAGGCGTCAAGAACGGTTTGACACAACAAGACATCAACGATGCGACAGCGATCATCGTCGCTGCGGATAAAGCGGTTGAGATGGATCGCTTCAACGGGAAACACGTCGTTGAAGTACCGGTCGCACAAGGAATTCGTAAACCACAAGAATTAATTAACCGTGCCGTCAAGCAAGACGCACCTGTGTACAAAGCGAGCGGTTCAAGCGAAAGTTCAAAACCAGCTCGTGGTGGATTCTACAAACACTTGATGAGTGGGGTATCCGCGATGTTGCCACTCGTCGTCGCTGGTGGTCTCTTGATCGCGATCAGCTTCTTCTGGGGCATCAACTCCGCAAACCCGGATGATCCATCGTACAATGAATTTGCTGCACAATTGATGACGATCGGGAAAGCCGCATTCGGTCTCTTGATTCCGATCCTCGCTGGATTCATCGCGATGTCGATCGCTGATAAACCAGGTCTTGCTCCTGGTCTGATCGCTGGTTTCCTTGCAAGCAACGGTAGCGCTGGTTTCCTTGGCGGATTGATTGCCGGTTTCCTTGCTGGTTACGTCGTTCTTCTGCTCGTCAAAGTCTTCAAAGGTCTTCCGGCAGCACTTGAAGGAATCAAACCAGTCTTGCTTTATCCATTGTTTGGTTCATTCATCACAGGGATGATCATGTTACTCGTCATCAATGAGCCGATTGCACAATTCATGAAATGGCTCACGGATTCATTGAACGGACTCAGTGGCGGGAACGCAATCCTCCTCGGTATGCTCGTCGCAGGTATGATGGCAATCGACATGGGTGGTCCAATCAACAAAACAGCATATGTTTTCGGTACAGCTGCTCTTACAGCAGGTAACACAGAAGTCATGGCAGCCGTCATGGCAGGTGGGATGGTTCCACCACTCATCGTGGCTTTCTCATCAACATTGTTCGCACGTAAGAAATTCACACCGCAAGAACGTGAAGCAGGTATCGCTGCTTACGCAATGGGTGCATCGTTCGTCACAGAAGGTGCGATTCCATTTGCAGCAGCCGATCCACTCCGCGTCATTCCGTCAAGCGTCATCGGTTCAGCGATCGCTGGTGCGTTGACGATCGTCTTCGGCGTCTTGCTCCCAGCACCACACGGCGGTATCTTCGTCTTCCCGTTACTTGATGGTCCATCAGGTACGGTCATGGCAATCGTCGGTTACGCGGGTGCGATCCTCATCGGTTCACTCGTCGGTGCGGCAATCCTATCCTTCCTCAAAAAACCGCTTGTTGACCAATCGGTCGCGAAAGCGGAAATGACAGAAGGAACCGGTACGAAAGCATCATAATTCATCTAAATCCTCTCCGTTTTCAAGCGGAGGGGATTTTTTGTTGAATTTTGACGGCTAACGGTGAAGAATAGAGGGCATACTGAATAAGAAGGAGGGATGGACATGGGTGGACAATCCTTACAAATCGGACCACGGACCATCAAGACAGGTCTTGCGGTCATCTTGGCGCTGTTGATCAGTAATCTGTTCAACCTCAGCCCGATCCTGCCTGCAATCTCGGCAGCGACGACACTCCTGCCTTCGGTCTATCAGACATGGAAACAATTTCTCGAGGAAGCAGAGGCTAACTTGATTGGTGCCTTTTTGACGTTACTTGCACTTTGGATTTTAGGGGATAATCCAGCTAATCCGCTCGCGATCGGAATCGTCATCATGGCAGCAATCTCGATTTTGCTAGCCTTTGGTTTCGGGCGGACGATTCCACACGTTGTCTTGATGATCATCGTCATTCTCGAAAGTGTGGCGACAGCGACCGAACCGCTTTGGCAAGTCGTCTTGATCCGTTACTTGCTCGTCATGCTCGGGATCGGCTGTGCGCTCGGCATCAACGCATTGATCTTCCCGCCGCGCTATGGCAATGTCTACTATCAAAAAGCGACGAAACTCTTCGAAAAGCTGCTCGTCGTCACGCGAGCGATTGCCTTCGAAGGAAAAGTTGCTCCATATCGGGCAGCGATTGATAAAATGTCAAATTCGATCCTTGAGACACAAAACTTGTTCAACCTACACAAGGAAGAGATTCGAGGAACGCGTCAGAAGCACGCCTCGCTCTTACGGAACCTGTTGATTCTCAAACATATGCAATCGTGCCTCGAACGTGGTGTTGCGACGGCAGAGCGCTTCAGAGAGCGAGAGAAGGCCCTTGACTCGATTGCGGACGATCTTCGGAGTGAACTGTTTTATCATTTGATGCATATCGCCCAGCGCCAGGAGAAGGTCTTGCTGACATATGATCTCTTGTTGACGGAAGAACCACTCGCGATGGAGGATCTCGTCAAAGAGAACATCGCCTTCGTTAAGCACTCTTTCCTTGACCGCGACGAACTCGAGGAAGAAGTCATCATGGAAATCTTACCGATCGTTGTCTCGATGAACGAGTGGATCCAAGAGCTTGAAGCATTCGAAAAACGGCTCAACGGTGCGCTTCGTCGTCATATCACATCACTGACGATCGAACAAAAGTCAGTCCGTGATAAAACATTTAATCGATTTAAACGTAAAAAAGCCATTGACGAAAGTAAAAAGTAAGCGTATAGTCCTCCTTAACGATACTTTACTTGCTAAAAGCATAACAGTATAACAGCATAACAGAACGAAAGATTAAGCGATGATGAAACCGAAGTAAAGACCATCTCCCTGTTTCAGAGAGCACGTGGCGCTGCGAACGTGTACACAGATGGTATTGAATTACAGTTTCTGAGCTTCTTGCGTAAGCGAGCGGAGCACACCGTTATCCCAATCATGAGTGACTCAGTCGATGACTGGGTAATCAGGGTGGTACCGCGGCTTTCGTCGCCCCTGTCGAACAATATGTTCGGCAGGGGCTTTTTTGTTATCTCACATTCATTCAAGGGGGAACTCATATGTCTACACCAATCATTCCAAGTCATCTACGTCCACACGTCGCACCACAGCACTACGAAGACTACACACCAACGGATCATGCCGTTTGGAGATACGTCATGCGACTGAATTTAAATACATTACAAGATACAGCACATCCGGCATACCTCGAAGGGCTTGCTGCATCGGGTATCAGCCCGGAACGGATTCCGGACGTGCGTGAGATGACAGCGAATCTAAGCCGTGGAGGCTGGGGAACAGTCGCTGTTGATGGTCTCATTCCTGGTGTCGCATTCTTCGATTTCCAAGGGCACGGTCTCTTGCCGATCGCGACTGACATCCGGAAGGTCGATAACATTCTTTACACACCAGCGCCAGATATCTTGCATGAAGCAGCAGGGCACGCGCCAATCTTGATGAATCCGGTCTACGCGGAATTCGTTCGACGCTTCGGTGAGATCGGGGCACATGCCTTTAACCATAAAGCCGAGCATGATGTATTCAAGGCACTAAAGAAATTGACGATCGTCAAAGAGAGCCCGTTCTCGACGCCGGCCGACATCGAGCAAGCTGAAGTTGAACTCGCGGAGACACGGACACACGTCAAAGGGATTTCGGAAGCGAACGAAATCTCACGTCTGTTCTGGTGGACGGTTGAATTCGGTCTGATTGGTGATATCGACAACCCACAAATCTACGGTGCAGGTCTTCTATCATCCGTCGGTGAAAGTCGCCACTGTTTGACGGACGCGGTCGTTAAACATCCATTCTCGCTTGAGAAAGCACTTGCGACGAAACATGACGTGACGAGCATGCAAAAAGAACTCTTCGTTTGTGAATCGTTCGAACAGCTCCGCGATGCTCTCGAAGAATTCGCACAGTCGATGTCGTACATCCGCGGTGGTATCCACGGACTGACGAAAGCGGTCGAATCAGGTAACCTATCGACGCTCGTCTTCGACAGTGGTCTCTCGCTCGTCGGTGTTCCTGAAACGCAAGAGATTCACGATTCGCTGCATCTCGTCAAACTAACAGGTCCGACAGCGCTTGCTGCGAACGGTGAAGTGTTGACAGGTCAAGGACTGGCAGATCATCCGGAAGGCTTTACACTCCTTCACGGTAAGGAATTGAACGAAGTATTGATGCAAGTCAAAGTCGGTGAACGTCTCGACTGGGCGGAAGGAAATGTTCATGTCACAGGGGAGATCACAGCGATTCAAAACGTCAATGGAAACCGGGCGCTCGTCGTCTTAGATGCAGCGACGCTCTCGAACGACGGGAAAACGATGACGATGGACCGGATGGAATTGATCGTCGGTGACATCACGTCAGCATTCCCGGGAACGGAAGTTGAAGCACTGAAGCCGATTCCGGAAACGGTCGAGTTCGAACGAATCGAACGTCCGTTGACAGCGGCTGATCCGATCTTCGAAGTCGTCCGCGAGATTCGCGAAGGTCGTGCCGGTCGGGAACGGTTACCGCAACTGATCGACCAGACACTCGTCCAGTTACCGGACGCCTGGTTACTCCGTCTTGAATTACTCGAGTTAGCGGATGAAGTCGATCAACCACGTCTGATTGCAGATCTCGAGCGCTTAAAAGCAACGTCTGAGCAGCGAGATGAATTGATCACACGTGGAATGGCCTTACTCGACGTCGTTCATCAATGAGTCGAACTCCGGTTCTGAACCTGTTAGAATGGAGACATTCGGTAAAAGGGGATGATCGGTTATGACAAATTATTATCAAGACGTAAAGGAATTCCACCGTGTGTTTTCACACCCTGGCGCAACGACGCCAACACCTATGACGGTCGATCGTGGGATCAAACGCTCGACCTGGACGGCGGAAGAAGCGGTCGTTGAGTTTCTGCATCAATCAGCGACGAGTGAAGCAGAATTTCTCGAAGCGATCGAACGTTTCAAGTCAGGGCTTGATACAGCGGTCGAAAAATCGCTCCAGATGAAACAACCTGAAACAGATGTCGAACGGCTCGTCGGACAAGGGGATGCCTTGACAGACGCCCTCTACTTCATCATGGGAAGCTTCGTTGAGATCGGGCTTGATCCGGCTCCATTGTTCGAGATCGTCCAGCATGCGAACATGGCGAAGCTTGGACCGGACGGAAAACCAATCTTCCGGGAATCGGACCAAAAGGTCATGAAACCTGAAGGCTGGCAACCACCGGAACCACAACTGGAAGCAGAAGTACGTCGGCAAATCGCTGTAGCTTCGAGTACGTCGAAAGCGTGATTCATGACGATAAAAAGAGAGGGATGACTGGTCTGCGAACCGGTCATCCCTCTCTTGTTGTATCTATTCACTTTTGACTTGATAACGCGATAAATCGAGTTGACGGGCGGTCAGGAAATCGACCCCTTCTGCTTCAAGCGCCAGTCGCTGTTCATCGCCCTCAAGCGATAGTTTTCCGCCAGCAGCAAGCACGCGGTGCCATGGTAGACGTTCCGTCTTACTCATACTGTGAAGAATCCGCGCTACTTGTCGGGCGCTACGCGGATGACCGGCGAGTCGAGCGACTTGCCCGTACGTCATGACCCGACCAGCAGGAATCGAACGGATGATTGCTAAGACATCTTGCGTAAACGGAGTCATGACTCGTCAGAAGCGACGACATACTGTTGAATCTTGTCGTCTTCATCAAAGCCAATCGTCACATCGATGATGCCTTGCTGCAAGCGAATCTGGAGTTCGAGACGGTCCTTGATGTCGTCCGCTTGTGCAATCGTCAACGCCGGATCGACTTCAATCTCGACTTCGACGTGAAAATGATCGCCTTCCTTAATGACTTCGAGTTTACTGATGTCCTTGACGTCAGGATCCTTCATGATCAGTCCACCGAGACGTGCTGCCATCGTCTCATCGGCTTCACCCAGTGCACCAGCTGCGTTTTGCAGAAAGACATTCCCGACGACGTAAAACATCATCAGTCCGATTAAGATCGAGGCAATTCCTTCTGCCTGATGGAACGGTGTCACGTGCGAGATGATGACAGCGATCATCGCGACGACGCCACCAGCCGTTGCGACCAAATCTTCCAAGAACACAAGGCGTGTTGCGGGTTTCGCTTGTTTGAGGGAGCGGAAGCTGTCAAGAATCAAGCGTGGTCCTTTTGAGTCTAACTTCGCATCGTGCGCGATTTCTTGCATCGCTTTCACGAAAACGCCACTCTCCAAAACGACACCTACGAACAGAACCGATAAGGTGATCCAAAAGCCAGTTGATTCCGTCGGTTCGATGATATGGGCGATCCCTTCATGAATCGTCTCGTACGCCATGATACCGACGAAGAGGATGGCACCGAGCAAGACGAGATTGACGAGACGACCGAAGCCGTTCGGGAAACGTTTCGTCGGTGCCTTTTTACTGAGGGCAGAACCGATGAAGACGAAAAATTGGTTGGCAGCGTCCCCGAGCGTATGCATCATCTCCGCGAACATCGCGACATTTCCCGTCAGGACGTAGGCAATTGCCTTGATGATGGCGATGACGGAGTTAACGATGCCTGCCGTCAGCGCCGACCGGTTTCCCCGGCGTAATAACGTAAAAAATTCTCCCATGATTGTACTCCTTTTAGTTAAGTTACATACTCATTCATTTTCTTATGTTATCCTATTTTTTTCAAAGCGACTACTTTAACATACAAAAACCCCCACGCAAAGAACGTGGGGGAAGAAGATGATCAAGACAAGTCGACTGTTTTATTGATTTCGTTCTCATCGTCTTTGCCGACGACTTTC
Organism: Exiguobacterium abrahamii; assembly: GCF_015645365.1. NCBI lineage: Bacteria > Bacillati > Bacillota > Bacilli > Caryophanales > Exiguobacterium > Exiguobacterium abrahamii. The sequence goes on along the minus strand of NZ_JADOYC010000001.1, from coordinate 1,767,859 downwards.
TTCAATACTTGTTTGACGGACTTCGTCGTGTTTCCCGTTTCCCAGTATTCAGCAGCTTCCGTGTTGACCTTGATCAGGACGACTTTCGGATCTTCGTATGTCGTTCCAAGGTATGCTTCATAGCGTGGACTCCAAAGCTCTTTTTTTCGTTCGATGTCTTCGACGAGTTCTGCTGTCCCACGAATCGAGACGTATGATTTGTCGACATACGCGACGTTGACACTCGGATTCTTAAGTAGTTCTTGATACTTGTCTGTTTCTTTTGAAGTGAGGAACCAGAGGTCGCCATCAAATTCGATATCCTGTGTCTGCATTGGACGCGATACGAGTCCTTCTGCTGAAATCGTCGTCAGCATCGCTGTTTCGATTTTATCAATCAGTTTCTTGACCGTTTCGACTGCTTCTTGATTCGTAGTATGGGTTGACATGTAACTCCACCTCATTCATTAGATTTTTATGCTCACTTAGGCATTGTTCCCTGAATTTCAAAATGAAAACGTCCCCATGACAGAAAGAAGCAGTTTCGTTGCACCATACAACGAGGAGGCGTACAGTGTAGGTACGCATTCGAAAGAAAAAGGAGAGACATACATGAAACTTAGTATTTTAGACCAATCCCCGGTCTCTAAAGGACAATCCCCATCTGATGCCTTACATGAAACGGTCGAGCTCGCGAAAATCGCGGACGAACTCGGCTACCATCGCCTGTGGGTATCCGAACACCACTTTGCGAAAACACTGGCTGGTTCAAGCCCGGAAGTCTTGATCGCCTACATGGCGGCGGTGACGAAACAGATTCGTCTCGGTTCAGGCGGTGTCATGTTGCCGCATTACAGTGCCTATAAAGTCGCGGAGAACTTCCGTGTCCTTGAAGGGCTAGCACCGAACCGGATCGACCTTGGACTCGGTCGGGCACCGGGCGGTATGCCGCTTGCGACACGTGCGTTGCAAGAAGGATCGTCGCCACGTTTTGGTGGAGCCGATTACGGCGAACAACTCGATGATCTTGTTGATTACTTGAAAGACGGGGCACCTGCCGGACATCGGTTTGCGGGACTCGTCGCAACACCAGAAGTCGATACGACACCAGAAGGCTGGTTGCTTGGATCAAGCGGTGGTAGTGCCTTGAACGCCGCACAACGCGGATTCGGATTTGCCTTTGCGCACTTCATCAATGGACAAGGTGGACAAGAAGTGATGGACTACTACCGTCATAACTTCATGGCGACGTCGTTCAATGAGACACCACAAACGCTCGTTTCGATCTTTGTGACGTGTGCTGAAACGACGGAAGAAGCAGAACGGTTAGCTTCAAGCCTGGATCTGTCACTCCTCTTACTGGAAAAAGGGGTCTCGTCGACAGGAACGCCAACTCCAGAAGAGGCAGCGGCGTATCCGTATACGTTCCAAGACCAATTCCGGATCGCTGAAAACCGGAAGCGGATGATCGTTGGTAACCCGGAATCCGTTGCCAAACAATTGCAAGAGCTCGCTGATTCCTACGGCACAGACGAAGTGATGATCGCTTCGATGATCGCTGACAAGGAAGCAAAACAACAATCATTAAAATTAATCATGGATGCCGTCAAAGCGACGGTTTGACCGATACGTACGTCCTTTCTCACGAAGTGAGGGAGGACGTGTTTTTTGCTTCTGCTACAGGAATGCTCTCGGATAAGATGTCTTTACGAAGTCGAAGGAATCCGAATGATGCCGCACCGAATAAGCCGACTGTACCGAGTCCAAGTAGCACGATGATAGATACATGATCACTGAGTAAACCAAACAATAGGGTACCGATCGGCATCATCGCCATTGCGATCGATTCCAGCACACCGATGACACGTCCGAGGTAAGCCGGATCGGTCTGTTTTTGAACGATGAGCTGTAGTGGAATGTTCATCCGTAAGACGAGCATGCCGTCGATGAATAATAGAATCATGAAAAAAGGTAGTAGTAGAGCAGATGGAACATAGCCGAGTAGCGCAAGTGCAGGAAGCGCATAACAAGAGGCGATTAAAAAAAGCGACTCGAATATCGTGCGTAACGGACGTTTTACCGTAAAGCGAGGTAAAGCAAGAAGCAACGAAGCGACAAGAAGACCGGCACCTAGTGCGGACTCGACCATTCCAAACCGAAATGGTGTGAATTGCAGGCGATCGAGTAAAATGATCGGTAACAAGATTTCGAAAGCGACAAAAAAGAAGTTCAGGACGAGTGCCATCAGGACGAGTGTCGTCAATACCGGTTGACGGAACAGATAGCGGTAGCCTTCTTTAAACTCCGAGACGAAAGACTGAGTGTCGGTAGTAGCTGAAGGAGAGGTATCCACTGCAAGAAAGCGGAGGCGGCTATTCCACCAGGCAGCAGAAGCAAACAAGAGAAACGGTAAAACCAAGAATTGCGTGATGGAGACAGCGGCGATAAGCAATCCCGCAACGAGTGGTGCAGTGATCGTTGAGGTCGATTGAATCGTCGAGAAGAGCGCGTTCCCGCGTTGTAACTCCTCTTCTTCTACGAGTCGCGGTAACGAGCTTGATAAGGTAACGGACAGGAACGTCGACAGGATCGTCAAGAGGACGCTAGCAACGATGTAATGAACGGTATGTAGAGGGGCTTGTAGCGAATAGAACAAAAGTACGAACAAGACGAGTGCACTTAAGCTTTCGGTCATGACGATGATTCGTTTCCGGTTCCAACGATCAGCGAGGACACCAGCAACCGGTGAGAGTAAAATCCGTGGCACTGATCCTGCAAGCAGGACGAGCGCAAACTGAAAACCAGACGATGTTTCCCGTAAGACGGTCAGTCCGGCGACGAACGTAAAGAGACTAGCTGCGAATAATGAACAAAACTTTCCGAATAAAACACGCTTTAAATTAAATGACATCCTGTTCACTCCTTTAGAGTTAAATTTTATTGAACTTTAGTGTAGAATAAAGGAGTGGAAGAAAAATGTAAAGATAAAGTTCAATATAATTTAACTTTTATAATAAAAGGAGTGACCAGTGTGTTAGGGGAACGTATCAAACAGATCCGAAAACAGAAAAAAATGACGCAAACGGATGTTGCGACCGGTATCATCACGAAGTCGATGCTCAGTATGGTCGAGAACGGGAAAGCGACACCATCTGTACCCGCATTACAGGCGATTGCTAGGCGATTACAGGTGACGGTCGAAGAATTGATGCTCGATCCGCGGGATGTTCAGATGCGGGAACTTATCGAAACAATCCGTTCACGGCATACCCCATATTTTTCAGACGAAAAAATTCAGGAACTTCTAGAACCTTACTTGGTTCCGGAAACGACTTCCTATTGGCAGGGGCAGGTCTACCATAAATACGGCGATGCCCTCCGAGTGTCTGACCCGGAGCTTGGTTTGACATATTACGAGAAAGCGGGGCGGATTTTTCAACAGCTCGGTCGCCAAGATGAGCAGTTGCTCGTTCAGATCTCGACAGTCTATTTTTTGTTCAATCTCAAACGGACGAAGGAAGCATACGAGCTGATCGAAGCAATGGATGTACCACGTGAGATTCCACTTGCACCGAAAACCTATTTAAATTTCCAAATCTTGCGTGCACTTCGAGCAAGTTTGTTCGATGATCACTATACAGAAGCGATCGCCTTATTGCGTGAAGGGGTTCAGTATATGCGGGAGCAAGATGTCTATTATCATGTCATTTCGTTTCAACGTTTCCTCGGATTGTTTTTATATCTAGAAGGGGAAATCGAACAATCACAGCAAGAGTTTGATCGATTGGAGCAGTTTTTTGCATTTAGTGAAACGACTGCCGTCGGACGAATCGAAGTCGATTTGACGAAAGGACTCATCGCGATTTTTGAAAACGATACGACCGGTATGCAAATGGCGTGGGAAAAACTCGTCACTGTGGCGATCGACGACGCGAAACATTACATCGGACAACTCGAAGTCCATCTCCTTGTCAACGGTATCGAATTACCGAATCAGACGCTGCAGCAGAGCGTCGATAAGATATGGGAGATGCAAGATGCCTGGCTTGCGGCGAGTGGATTTGACCAAGCGATGATGCTACAGACGCTCGTATTAGCGATGCAACGAGGGATTGGTCAGGAACGGCTGAAGGATGTCATTAGATTGAAGGATGATCTTCAAAGTGAACGGCTCAAAGACGATCTTGAGCGAGAGATACAAGCATTGATTAATGTTCAATGACGAAAAAACAGGCATGAAGCGAGTGCGCTTCATGCCTGTTCGTGTGAGGATGTCGTTCTTCTGAAAATCAATAAGACGCATGCGGCGACGGAAACGATCAAGTGTCCGATATAGACGTCTCCCGTCTGGATATAATGCAAGAGCATCGAGCCACCAAAAATCAATAAGGCAAGAAAGAGAAGCCGGACATACAGTGTTTTGTAAGACATGCGGACACATCCTTTCCATATCCAGTATATCCCAAAAGGGGTGTTAAGGCAAAAAAACATCCATCCCGAGGGATGGATGAGGAAAATTTAAAGTGATTTAAAGCCTAATAGTTTTTGCGTCCAGTAACGTTCCGATACACGGCTGATGCCGAGTGCCGGTGTGTTGGCATGGATGAACTGATCGTTGTTCAGCATGATCCCGATATGCGTCGGACCAGCAGCATATGTGTTTTCGAAGAAGATGATATCGCCGCGCTTCGGTTGACGTAATTTTGATAACTTCGCTCCGAGGTACCGATCATCGTTCCAGTAGCCGTTGACGTTCGTTCGTCCGACTGCATAGCCAGCGGCATTCAACGTATAGTTAACAAATCCAGAGCAGTCGAATCCACCATTGACGGGGCTGCTTGATCCCCAGACGTATGGTGTACCGAGATATTGTTGACCAATCGAGATCGCACGTTCCATCAATGTCGAACCAGGAACGGTCGTCACAGGAGGTGTCGTCGGTGTGACCGGAGGCGTCGTCGTGACGGATCCCGTCGTGATGTAACTCTTCGCGACATAGTAGAGACCTGTTCCAATCTTGATCTGGTACCAGCCGCTATCTTTTCCTGTCGTTTCACCCGTGACATTGACTGTCGAACCGTGTCCGACTTGTGTGAAGACTTTAGATGACGTCGAAGGCAACGTACGGACGTTCAGACCGGTAGGTGCATTGACGCGATACGTCTTCGAGGCATCAACCGGCGTCAAAGAGACTCCAGGAGTCGTTGGCGTTGTTGGTGGTGATGCTTTTGTTGAAGCTTTGACATAGGTCGAAGCGACATATGCTTCTTTTCCGTCAAGCTTGACTTGGTACCACGAATCAACGGCACCTGTGACATCGAGCACCGTCTGATGCGGTAATGTCTTGTAGATTTTTGCGTTCGTCGCTGCGGCAGTTCGTGCGTTCAAGCCTTCCTTCGCATTGACCGTGTAGACTTTCGAGCGATCAACCGCTTTAACGACTTTTTTGACGGGAGTCGTCGCTGGTGGCTTGGAGTCCGTTGTGACGTTCGACGTCTTTTTGCTGACTAACGTCGCATGGACATAAGCCGTTTGCTTTTTATATGTGATTTGGTACCAATCACCTGTTTTTTTCTTAACAGATAGGATTGTGTTCTTTGCCAGTTTTCCGAGTGATTTCGAACTCGTCGTTGCTTTTTGACGAATGTTGACGGCATCGGTATTCGTTATGTAAGTCGTAGTTGTTGGAGCCTTTTCCGTCGTCGCTTTGACATATGCTGAAGTGATGAAGGCTGGTTTCGACTGATAGCGGATTTCATACCAGCTGTTGACTTTCTTGACAGCTGTCAGCTTCGTACCTTTTTTTAGCGTCGTGATGACCTTCGCGGAAGTCGAGGCAGCCGTGCGAATGTTGACGTTATCCGTCAAAGTCAGTGTCGTTGACGCGGCTGAAACCGGAACCGTGGTACCGATCAAAGCGAGTGTCGTGAGGGCGAGAACAGTCTTTTTCACGTGACATAGCTCCTTCCAATAGATAGGTAAAAATCGTTGTTACCATTTTGTCATAAAAAGCGCTGATTCCCCTGATTTAAAAATATAATTTTTGTCTGGAAAACTGTAATACCGTTTTTCAAAAAACGAATAGGTAGAATGAGTATTTTCAAAAAAGTTCAAGTACACTAGAAGTACTCGGAAGGAGGCTACACATGTTACGCCGTTTTTATCAGTATTATATCCCGCACAAACGATTATTCTGGCTCGATTTCATATCTGCCTTATTCGTCGGGGTTTTAGAACTTGCTTTTCCACTCGCAGTCCAGTGGTTCATCGACTCCTTGTTGCCAAACGGTGAGATGAACTGGATCATCCTCGTCAGCGTCGGATTATTAGCGCTCTACATCATCAGTACGTTGATGCAATTCGTCGTCAACTATTTTGGACATAAGCTCGGGATCAATATCGAGACCGATATGCGTCGTCAACTGTTCAGCCATGTGCAGAAACAGTCGTTCCGTTTCTTCGACAATACGAAGACGGGTCATATCATGAGTCGGATCACGAATGATTTGTTTGATATCGGAGAACTTGCGCATCACGGTCCGGAAGATGCCTTCATTGCCGTCATGACGTTGCTGGGTGCATTTTCGATCATGTTGACGATCAATGTGCCACTCGCACTCGTGACAATCATCGCCGTACCATTCCTGATCTGGCTGATCAGTTATGCGAACGTACGGATGAATAAATCGTGGGACCGGATGTATGGCAACATCGCGGAAGTCAATTCACGCGTCGAGGACAGTGTCTCTGGTGTCCGTGTCGTCCAGTCATTCACGAACGAAGCTTACGAAATCGAGCGTTTTGAAAAAGACAACGCGACGTTCCGGCAGTCGAAAATCAATGCCTACAAGGTCATGAGTAAGAGTCTATCCGGCATTTACTTGACGACCCGTTTGATGACGCTTGCCGTTTTAGTCGTCGGTGCCTATTTAACGTACCGTGGCTCATTGTCTGCAGGGGAACTCGTCGGATTCATTCTTTATATGAACATCTTGCTGAAGCCAATTGACAAAATCACCGCATTACTTGAGATGTATCCAAAAGGAATGGCTGGCTTCAAACGCTTCCTCTCGATGATTGATGAGGATGCATCAATTCCGGATGCGCCAGACGCACTCGTCGTTGATCGGTTGAACGGTGGCATCACATTCAAGGATGTCGCGTTCGGTTATGAAGCCGATCGTCTCATTCTAGAGAATATCAATCTGACGGTCGAACCGGGTCAGACAGTTGCGTTCGTCGGAACATCAGGGGCAGGGAAGACGACGATCTGTTCATTGATTCCACGTTTTTACGATGTTCTAGATGGCGCAATCACGATTGACGGAATCGATATTCGGCAGATGACGAAGGAGTCTCTGCGACAACAAATCGGGATCGTCCAGCAGGATGTCTTTTTATTCTCAGGAACGATTGCTGAAAACATCGCCTACGGTGATCTGAATGCGACGCAAGAAGACATCGTGCAAGCGGCAGAACGTGCCCATCTCGGCCCGATGATCGCGGATCTACCTGATGGCTACGCGACACAGATCGGCGAACGGGGACTCAAATTGTCGGGTGGACAAAAGCAACGACTCGCGATTGCGCGGATGTTCCTCAAGAACCCGCCGATTCTGATTCTTGATGAAGCAACATCTGCGCTTGATACAGAAACGGAAGCACTGATCCAAGAATCGCTTGCCGAACTGTCTGAGAACCGGACGACGCTCGTCATTGCCCATCGCTTAGCGACGATTCGAAATGCCGATAAGATTTTCGTCGTCACGAAGGACGGCATCGTCGAAGAAGGCTCGCATGACGAACTGATGGTTCAAGGTGGTTACTTCTCCCGTCTGTTAGAGAGACAACGAGTTTGAATCGAATTGAAAGAATGAGAGGCGACGGACATGTTCTGTCGCCTTTTTTTGTTCGCCTAAAAATAAGGTTGTACAAGCCAATTTTAGGGAAAACGATTTATAGAAAAGAAGGCGAGGTGGAAGGATGTACGGTCAATTCTGTGAGAACTATGATGAGAGTTATCCCGTCTTGCGGGAAGAGACGTCACATGATTTCCATCGTTTTTTTGCACTGTCCTATACGATTCATGATACTGTCTTTGAACAAACTGTCTACGAACGGCTGATGCGGACGATCAAACATAAGACATCGCGTTTTTCAGCACTTCGGAGTCGTTATACACCGTTGCTTGTCGCCCATGTTCAATTGAATAGTACGGATCCCGATGTTCTCATCGAAGAAATCATCGTTGCGGAAAAGAAGATTAAACATCGCTTGATTCGTGATAAAGGAGTTCGCCCATTTTTTGCACTCAACGAAGTGCTGAACCGGCGACAAGGAATTGATGCGTTCCCTTATATGGAACGATTACATGCGACACGACCTCATTTGAATGCCGCGAAACAGTACGTCGTGACATCGACCTTGCTTGAACAGCAGCCATTACCAGAGGAATTTTTAGAGCGTGTCGATACATCGGAAGAATGGCTCGCGCAATATATGGAACGGACGAGTGAACGCGTCATTACAGCGCAAATCTTAGCGGCGCATCCAGATCCTTCAGCGCAACAGGAACGAATCATTGCGTGGCGGGAATTGTTAGAGCGGAGGGAAATCATCATCTGGGATCGTTTAATGCCGATTCTTGCGTTACTGCCTACAATGGAACGTGTTGACTGGATTTACGTGACCCGGATCGTCGACCGGGAGCGGGCACGGAATCGGTTCTCAGACGAGGTCAACTGGTTGATTGCCTTTCATTTGTTGCTCGCTAAAACAGGTGTGACACGAGTTCAAGCCACGTTATTATTGCTGGCTGCATTAGAGTTGACGAAAAAACCGTAAAACGAAAAACGAACGAGGAGTGGCGCGCGCCATTCCTCGTTCGTTTGGTTTAGTGACTTAATCGAACGTCGTAAACGTCGCATGTCGCTCGACCGGATACAGTTCCGTCCCGGCGACCGCGTTCAAGATCAACTGGTTCCGCGAGACGGACATCCCGAGATTATCCGCAGCCGGACCGTGTGATAACTCTAAATTAGCGGTTGCATACAGATGATGGGCTGTCTCGACCGAACGCACGATTTGGTAGTCGGCATTGACTTTCCAGGCATTCGGTGCTTCGAACACGATATCGAGTCGGTAGATGAAGCTCGGAAGGGATGGAGAAAAACCAGTTGCCGCAATGACGGCATCGGTTACGGACGAGCGCTCGTCCTCAAGTTCTTGATGTTGCATCGCAATCGTGAACCGCTCATCGTACGTAATCTCTTTTACTTCGAGATTTGCGCGGATCGCGACCTGTCGTTGTTCCTCTTCCGTCAAATCATAGAGATGGGCGTAGATCGATTGTAGGGTCTCCGGACTAATACCGTTCTGAGAGCGGGCGAACTTCTTGACCGATTCTTGACGTACTTCGAGTGGAAGTTGGTTGAAGTACGTGACGTAGCTCGGTGAAAAAATTTCTTCTCCGAGTTTGCCGGTCTCAAGGGTCTCAAACAGTGTCGAACGCGCAATCCACTCGAGTTCAGGACGCTCTGGAGCAGGCGTCGTCAAGAGATCAAGGAAAATCTCGGCGGCACTTTGACCGGAGCCGACGATGCTGATTTTGTTGCGCTGCAGTAGTTCTGCCTTATTCATGACATATTGCGTATTATGAATGACATGTTCGTCAAACGTGTCCGGAATGGCGGGTTTTGAACCAGTGCCGATGACGACGTTTCGTGCTTCGAACGTTTCGCGTTTACCGGTCGAGACATCTTCGACGAGGACTTCAAAACTATCACCGGTGTCTTGAACGTCGATGACACGCGTCGAAAAGCGGAGATCTTCAAGTTGTGTTGCGACCCAGCGTAAGTAATCGTTGTAACCTTGTCTTGAAATCAAAAGTTTTTCATAGAAATAAAACGTGTGGAGACGGTGAATCGATCGTAAGTAATTGAGATAGGAAAACGAACTTGTCGGATCGGCGAGTGTGACGAGATCGGAGATGAAGCTTGTCTGCATCATCGAGTCCTGGATCATCATGCCGGGATGCCAGGAAAATTGTTCGCTTTCGTCAAAAAATAACGTCTTTAAATCTGTCGGATGCGCAAGTGCGCTCAATCCTAAATTCATCGGACCAATGCCAATGCCGATTAAATCATACATAGAAAAAGCCTCCCAATTCGATATTGTTCTAAAACAATACCCGAAAAGGAAGGCGGACGAAACGTCAGGCTGAAGCTTTACAGCTGGTCGGTCGTCGTTGTTTTGGTTTCGACCGTCATCGTTTTCCCATCACGGATGATCGTCAAGGAGAGCGGTCCATCTGATTTGATCAGTGCCGTTTTGATGTCAACGAATGCTTTGATTTCAGAATCATTGATTTTCGTGATGACATCACCTGTTTTCAGTTTAGCCGCAGCAGCTGGACTGTTCGGTTCGACCGACATGACGACGACACCTGTTTTTTGACTGTCTGGTAGTTTGACTTGATCTTTAAGATAACCGGCAGGGAACGCCGCAACGTCTTGTAAGGATACACCGAGCGTCGGATGCTCGACTTTACCGTTTGTTTCAAGCTGTTTGAGGATTGGTAATGCATCATCGATCGGGATACTGAAGCCGACACCTTCGACACCAGACTCAGCGATTTTCATCGAGTTGATTCCGACGAGTTGTCCTTGTTCATTGATCAAGGCACCCCCTGAGTTACCAGGGTTGATGGCAGCGTCCGTTTGAATGACTGTCGTATTGAAGTCGTCTTGTCCATCACTGTTCGTATCGACCGGTACGGTCCGGTCTTTCGAACTGACGATTCCGCGTGTGACGGAGTTTTGGAACTCACCGAGCGGGTTACCGATTGCAAGGACCGTTTGTCCGGCTTTTAAGTCCGCTGATTTCCCGAGTGTGATGACGCCCGGAACATCGCTTGCGTCAACTTCAAGCACAGCTAAGTCATAGGTTTCGTCGCTACCAAGCAGTTTAGCCGAGAGCGTCTTGCCGTCATTCAACGTTACATCGAGTTTTGATGCCCCATCGACGACGTGATGGTTCGTAATGATGTATGCTTTGCCGTCCTCTTTCTTATAGATGACACCGGACCCTGAACCAGCCGCTGCTTCTTGTTGCGACATCGAGTTGCCCGCTTGATAGTTCGTTACGGTCACGACGGATTTTTGAGCCGTGGCGACTGCGTTCGTCACCGGATCATTCGTCGTCGTTGAGACTTGTTTTGGCATACCATTTGATAGTGGTGTATCAGCGACCTGCTGTTCTTGATCGAGTAGGATCGGAAAGGCAACCGTAGCCGTCAAGACCGCGCCGATAATTCCTCCAGTCAATCCAGGTAAAAGTGCTTTCGTTTTTCCAGCCATAAGTCATCATTCCTCTCTGTATGATTTCTGACTTCATCATAGCAAATGAAACAACCTCTTCACTGATTACGGGAGACATTCCGAAATGACTCATCATTCCCCATAATTCGACGACAATTTCTAAAAGTTGAGATAATCAGGTCAGTTCGATACACTGAAGCTGTCTCGAACATATATTTCATTAACAGAAAGAGAGTGTGGAACATAATGCTATTGCGTCTAGTCTATGGAGCAGGATTACTGTTTGCGGGAGTTGGTCATTTCCGCAATGAAAAAGGATTCGTCAGCATCATGCCGTCGTTCATTCCGTTCAAGCGCTTTTTCGTTCAAGTGACAGGTGTCATCGAAATCGCTTACGGTGTCATGTTGTTGACAGGAAAAGGGGTGCACCTCGTCCGTAAGACGCTTCCTGCCTTCTTATATGCAGTCTTACCCGCAAACGTCAACATGGCAGTCAATCCGAAGCCGATTAATGGAAAACGTCTTCCGTCTTGGTTGCTTTGGACACGGTTGCCGCTCCAATGGGGACTCGTCTCTCTTGCGAAACGCCTGAAATGAATCGGAACAAAAAGCCGCCAAATTGGCGGCTTTTATTGTTAGAAACGTTTGTTGACAGCAAGTAAGGAAGCTTTTGCGATCTCTTCATAGGTAGAATCATTCGGGTGGAACTGGTCACTCGATAAATCGCGTTTGACGTCACGGACGAGATTGAATGTGTCGATGATTTCGACATCGTACTCAATACCGAGCGTCCGCGATTTTGCATTCCAATCTTGTACGATGGCGTCGAATGCTTCACCGTTTTCCGTCGCGCGGAAAGGATTATAGAGCCCGACGTAGAAGATGACAGCATCCGGATTTTGTTCTCGTAGGATACTGAACGTCTTTTTCAAGTTCGCTTGTGCCGTCGTGACGGTTTCGGCTGTCTTCTTCGCATTGAAGTTCGCGACGCCTTCACCACGGTTGAATAAGTCATTTCCGCCAATCGTCACCGAGATGACTTTTGCTTGTTCGATTGAACGTAAGACTTCTTTTTGTTTGAGTTGTTTCAGTAAATCTTCCGTCCGGGCACCACTGACGGCAAGATTCTGGAAGCGCTCGACCGTGTTATCTTTTACAAGATCGCGTCCGACGATTGCTGCGTAACTATTGCCGTTTGATGCTCCGACACCACGTGTCAAGGAATCACCAAGCGCGACATACGTCCCGCCTTTTTTGACAGGTTCTTCCTTTGTAGGTGTCAGGACGGCGCGTTTTGGTGGGTTGACGACGTCACTATAGGCACTGACGAAGCCGTATCCAAAGATTGCCGTCAAAACGAGTGAGACGGTTAAAAACAGGGGCCAGCGTAATCGCTTCATGAACGTTCCTCCTTCTAGGTTCTAATCTGATTGTAGCAAAAGTTGAAAGAATGTGCGGAAATGAAGTGTTCTGACAAGTCAAATGATTCATTATTCCGCTAGAATAGACAATAAGAGGTGAGAGACGTGAAACCAACAGTGAAATTAGAAGGTGTAACAAAGGTGATCGGAAAAAAGACGATCATCGATAATATCTCGTTTGAGATTCAACCAGGTGAAGTCTTTGGCTTCCTTGGACCGAACGGGGCTGGGAAAACGACGACAATCCGGATGCTCGTCGGCTTGATTAAACCGACGTCCGGTAAAATCACGGTCTGTGATTTCGACGTTCGCAAACAGTTCGTCCAAGCGATGGAGCGAATCGGCTCGATCGTCGAAAATCCAGAGTTGTATAAGTATTTGACAGGGCGCGAAAATCTACAAGTCTTTGCCCGGATGTTACCGAATGTCGATGAGGCACGGATTCAGGAAGTCATTGATCTCGTCGATTTGACGGCGCGTGTTGACGATCAAGTCCGGACATACTCGCTCGGGATGCGGCAGCGTCTCGGAATCGCACAAGCGTTACTCGGACGACCAAGCGTCTTGATTCTCGACGAACCGACGAATGGTCTCGATCCGATGGGGATTCGGGATTTACGTCAATTCATCCGCCGGCTCGTCGAGGAAACGGGACTGTCGGTCCTCGTCTCGAGTCATATCTTGGCTGAGATCGAAATGCTTGCCGATCGAGTTGCGATTATGAGTTATGGCAAAATCGTTCAAGTCGGAACGGTCAAGGAACTAGTCGAGTCGCTCGCACCAGGAGTTGATTGGCGTGTTGACGATGCCTTTAAGGCGAATGAGATTTTATCGGCATCTGATTTAGTCCAAGTGTCCGAAGTCGTCGATGCGAATACAGTTCATACTTTGATGGATGCAAGCAAGACACCAGCGCTCAATAAGCAGCTGCTCGAAGCAGGGGTCGAAGTCTGGACGATTGAACGAAAAGTCCAAACGCTCGAAGATCTGTTTATCACGTTAACGGGAGGCGATCACATTGCGTAATCCGAACATGATCGGTCTCGTACGAAATGAAGTGACGAAAATTGCTTCAAAACGTCGTTTTGCCGTCGTTGCGATCATTCTCGTCGTCCTCGTCTCGATGTTTACGTACGCACAGTACCGAGACATCCAAGAACAGATCAAAAAGCAGGGAACGCTCGATTGGCGGGTTGAGTTACAACAAGACATCGTCGACACGCAGAACCGTCTTGCTTCTAGCAGTATTCAAGATGAGTTCCGTCAGTTCCTTGAGTTCGATCTGAAACAAAATCAGTATTATCTCGATAACGACATCAACCCGAACTATCCGGGAGCCCCGACGTTCATCCGGATATTCTTCTCGCAAGGATTGACGCTGATCTTACCGCTGTTCATCATCGTCATCATGGCGGATATCGTCAGTGGGGAGCAAAATGATGGAACGATCAAGACATTGCTGTCGCGACCAGTCCGGCGCTGGAAGATCCTGATGGCGAAATGGTTGACGGTGTTACTCTATACGTCGATGCTGATGGCATTGACCGTTGCCGTCTGTTATGCGATATCCGGGATCGTCCTCGGCTATGACGGATGGACCGCACCGATCTTGACCGGGTTCCAAGCCTCACCGAGCGGTACGTTCTCGACCGAGTTCGTGCATACGTTACCGATGTGGGAGTACCTCTTGATGGCAGTCGGTCTAGCGTGGATCGTCACAGCTGTCGTCGGAACGATCGCTTTGATGGTCTCTGTTCTCGTTAAAAACACAGCGACAGGGATTGGGATCATGATGGCAGTCTTGATTTCCGGTACGTTACTGACGACGCTCGGTTCAAGTTGGACGAGCTCGAAATATCTCGTCAACGTCAATTTCGGACTAATCAATTATCTCGATGGACAAGCACCACCAATCGAAGGGATGACGCTTCCGTTCTCACTCGCTGTCCTTGGCTGTTGGACAGTCGCAGCGCTAATCGTTGCGTTCTGGAACTTCACACAAAAAGATATGTATTAAGACTCTAAGACTCACGAAAGTGGGTCTTTTTTTATGAAAATTGACATGAGGAGAGGCAGTCAAAAGAGATGTGCATATTATGAACTACCGGAAGTAAATGATCTTCAACGGATCCCTGTCAAACCAAAAGACCGAATTGACGTGGTCCGTGATGTAGAACAAACGACGTCGAGCGGTTCAACGAGCTAAAAATTACGGAACTTATATCGGCAGAGTTAAACCGGGTATTGTTCTCTATGAAGTAGAGGGGGATCGATGCAAGACGACAACCACTATATATATATGTCGGTATTCAAGTTCCAGAAAAGTAAGGCTTGACCTGCCTCTCAGGTACGGCTGTACAGTGAAAGGAGGAGGTGGGGAAAAGATGATTCCAATTGGAAGAGTCGCACATGTAACCGGTTTGTCAGTAAAAGCGATCAAATTTTATGAAGAACGTGGGTTGGTCCACCCCATACGGTCCGGTAATCAATATCGGATGTACGGGATGGAAGATATCCGACGTTTGAGCGAAATCAAACGCTTGCGTCAGATTGGACTCAGTTTAGAAAAAATTCAGTCCGGTCTACCGGTCGAAATGTTACTTGAAACAAGATTAGATGAAGTTCAATCAGAAATTGAACAGCTTCATCGAATCGAGAAACAGATTAGACTAATGCAATCAGGAGGGAACGACATGAAAGTTCGATATGAAACATTGAATGAAGCAATTCCAGTCTACGGATATGCAGGAACTTTAGAAGAAATTCCACATTTGTGGACGAAGCTTCAACCAAATCTGACGACGGATGAGTCCTATGGCGTTTGTCTCACACAGGAAAACGGTTATGTCGCTGGGATGACGGAGTTGTTAGCGGAGGAAGATACGTGCCGTGTCGAACTAACGAAAGGGAATTATATCGTCGCCATAGTCGATGGAGGGATCTCGATGATTTCATCTACTTATGAACAGTTGGTAAGTGTTCCAGGTGTAACGCTACGGGATGCGGTCGACTTTGAACGCTATATCCATGGGCAGGGCGGAGCGGATGATCTTATCGAAATATGGATGCCCATCGAATAGACAAAAGTTCTCATTCATACACAAGTGATTGAACTTCGGGTAATCTTTTGTTCGTCGCCTCCGATCTCATGGACTGGGAGATTTTTTTAATGTAAGTAATGCTTACGTGTACTGCCTTAAATTTTAAAAATGGATACCTCAGTATCGAGAAACAATTAGCTCGCTTGAACAGATGAGGCTGTTTATTTCTAAAGCGACAATCGATCGTATGTCTCGATTATTTTTTGATACTGAAGTTGTGTCGATAACGAAGCATCTACTATGAGAATCGGGGAAATCGACCGGTCCATCTGATACTGCTGTTCTGCGAACGTACCGATCATCGATGGATCCGTCGCCGTGTGATACGTCCGGCACCAGTCGAGGAATTCATTAGAGCCTGTAAAATCTGGGTACCGTGCTTTTTCGCGTGCGATGAGGCGCTCCATCCGAACCGATTCGTCGAGCGACAGGAAGACGAGTAAGTCCCGATTGATGAAACCGTTCGGATGCCAAGCGAAGACAGAGCCGGAGACGATGTAATCGCTGTAAGACAAAATATCTGCTTCATACATGGAAAATCGCTCGGAGACGTCTCGCTTTTCAGTGAACGTCGTATCTGTCCAAAGATAATGGTCGGTATCAATCCAGGGAATCTGTTCAGCTTGCCCGATGAAGGCGCCCAGTGTACTTTTTCCGGTACCTGATCCACCAATGATTTGAATGCGCACGACAATCAGCTCCTTTTGAAATAATGTACCGGCACGCAGAACAGGCCCGGGCATGATGCCGGACCTGTCGCTTGGAAGAACGAATTCTCCCTATGTTGCCTCGTGCAAGCACAAGACATGGAATCGAGAGGCAGTGCCTCTAATGGGAAGCCGATGCAGGTCAGCCTCCGCGCTACGTACCAATCGTACTTTTATCATACTGATTCCAAGAATTGGTGTCAAACCTGCTCGAAAGGGTTTACATTCTGCGTAAACCGTCAAAAGAGAGAATAACGATGATTAGAGGAGGAACGACCATGGCAGATTGGGGCATCATGCTGACAGGCGTCGTCATTTGTGGGTGGTGCATCTTTAGTGCCATTTATGACGATTTCATCCGTCGCGTATAAGACGAGCAAGTGGAAGCCGTCCAGAATGGGCGGTTTTTTTGTTGATTTTTTTAACCCGAGTAAATGGCTGTGGTACACTCGAAGCAGAATGAAAAGATAGAGAATGGGTGAAGAAAAATGAAGAAACAACCAGTCATCGTCATCGTCGGACCGACGGCAGTCGGAAAAACGAAGACAGGCATTGAACTAGCCAAACGATTAAACGGCGAAGTCTTATCGGGAGACTCCGTCCAAGTCTATCAAGGGATGGACATCGGATCAGCAAAAGTGACGACCGAAGAGATGGAAGGAGTGCCGCACCATCTGCTGGATCTCGTGACACCGGATGATGAGATGAGTGTAGCGCGTTTTCAGACGGTTGCCCGAGCGAAGATTGATGAGATCGCAAGTCGGGGCAAGTTACCGATCATCGTCGGTGGAACCGGGCTTTATATCCGGTCGATTTTATACGATTACCAGTTCACTGAGCAGGCGGAAGATCCAGCCTTACGGGCTGAACTCGAAGCGTACGCGGCGACGCACGGAGCGAATGCATTGCATGACCAGTTGAAGGAACTCGATCCGGTGCGCGCCGAAGCGATTCATCCGAATAATATCCAGCGGGTCGTTCGGGCGATCGAGGTTGCACGGACCGGTCAGACACAAACGACCGGTAGTAAGCCGGCACTTTATGAGAGTCTACTGTTCGTCCTACACATGGAAGACCGGGATCGCTTGTATGATCGGATCAATCAACGGGTAGATATGATGGTCGAAAGTGGGCTTCTTGAAGAAGTGGCGCGTCTGGACGCTGCCGGGTACCGTCAAACGAAGGCGCTACAAGCGATTGGTTATAAAGAGATGCTACCCGTCCTTGACGGGGCACCACTCGATCCTGCCGTTGATATGCTGAAACGGAACACGCGACGCTTCGCTAAACGTCAATTGACGTGGTTCCGTCATCAATTTGATGGCGTTTGGGTGGATATGGGAAAGTTTTCATTTGAAGAAACGTTCAAAATTATCTATGATAGAACTGTAGAGTTTCTGAAAGCGGTTAAATAAGAGTTGCCCGAAGACAGAAACAGATAAAAAGAGGGGGCACGGGGAATCATGAAAGCGACATACAACATTCAGGACGTCTTTTTAAATCAATTACGGAAAGATGCAGTCCCGACAACGGTTTTCTTAATCAGCGGGTATCAATTACGGGGGCTGATCAAGTCATTCGATAACTTCACAGTCATCTTGGAGTCGGAAGGCAAACAGCAATTGATCTACAAACACGCGATCTCGACGTTCGCACCAGCGCGCAACGTGACGTTATATGAGCAAGAAGAGACACAAGAAGTCTCTCGCTAATGAAAAAGACGACCGGGGGGTCGTCTTTTTTTAGGCTTCATTTAGGTGTGACGCTTCGCAAGTGAAGTGAAAAATGACAGCTGCTTCACTCCATCGTAAACGTGTCGTTACAGTAACGGTGTCAGTTCCTCGACCGCCTCTTCATAACGTCGGAGTGAGACATCCTTATAAAGACACGTCTTCTGTAGGCGTTCTTCCTTCGTCATCTCGTCCTGATATGTTTTCAGGATGAAACTGTTGCGTAACATCGACGGCGTCAGGACCCGCTTGTTATCCGACCGTTCATTCAGCTGACGCATCATCTTCGTGATCATGACGATCGACAGTTGCTTCGGTGCATTCTTACTGTAAACCCAGCGGAACGTCATCCGAGCAAAGTCGAAGGCGACGAAAAAGGGGTCGGTGCTGTGATAACGGGGACGGACCGGCTCCGGAATCGTCTTCAAATAACGCAGCATGATATCTTGATCCTCCCGCTCGAGGTGAAGTAAGTAACGGTTGCCGAGTCGGTCATGAACGGTCATCTCTTGCTGAGCGAAATTGAGGTCGTGCATCTTCAAACCAATGATGTGATGAACACGTAAGCCGTAACGATAAAACAGACGAAGAATCAATTCGTTTCGATCGATCAAATACGGACGTGCTTTCAATTGATGTTCCGTCAAGCCGCGATCGGATTGATTCGTCCGCACCAACTGTTCGTATTCTTTGAAGGAAGCGACGTGTTTTGCCGTTAATTCGTGCGTCGGTTGTGCGTATTCGATCAGCTTCGCTTTCGTTTGTCGAATCTGGTAATTGACTTGATTGATGACGGTGACGATTCGAGCGACCGTCGCTTGCTGGTAGAGTTTCTCTTCGATCAAGTACTCATTGATGAACGTCTTCCACGTTTCGATTGAAATCGCCTTAAAATCGTCGATCGTCTCGAGTGGTTGGTCGACATCCGTCATGTAGCGATGGACTTCGATGAGATCATAGCGGTAGCGTCGGACGGTCGAAAGTTGCCGTCCACTTGTCGTTAGATAAAACAGGTAGCGTTCAATGAACTCAGGAAGCGTATACGACTGTTCGCGTGCCATCGTTTTCCTCCCTTTCCTCATGGTGTTTCTTCCATCATAAACCGAACGGATGTTTCCTGTCCAAAAAAGTTCAGACGAACCGGTGCCTGTGGTATGATAAAGGGCGCAGTACGTCTTTACTCGTGAAAGGAATGATATTATGTCAGAACGCGTCATCGTCGTTGGTTGCCAGCTCCCCGATGTCCCGGACCATGTCTATGAGGAATCGGTCGCGGAGCTCGAAGCACTCGTCACGACTGCGCATGGTGTCGTCGTCGGTCGTTTGGATCAAAAGCGACAAGCGATTGACCGCCGTACGTTCATCGGAAAAGGAAAGGTTGAAGAACTCGTTGCTTTAGCGGACGAACTTGAGCCTGATTTAATCATATTCAATGCTGAAGTCACACCCGGTCAGATGAAAAATATTCGGATCGCCTTATCGGATCCGGAAGCGATCAAATTGATCGACCGGACGCAATTGATTCTCGATATCTTTGCTGGTCGTGCCCAGTCGCGCGAAGGGAAGTTACAGGTCGAACTGGCACAGATGAGTTATCTGTTACCACGCCTAGCCGGGCAGGGCACACAACTGTCGCGTCTTGGTGGCGGAATCGGGACACGTGGACCAGGTGAGTCGAAACTTGAGACGGATCGTCGTCATATTCGGCGTCGCGTCGATGAGATCTCGAAACAACTCGAGACATCCGTCGCGCACCGTGCCCGTTACCGGGAACGTCGCAAAGAGAACCAGACGTTCCAAATTGCGCTCGTCGGTTATACGAATGCCGGCAAATCAACGATCTTCAACCGGTTGACTCAAGCCGACACATACGAGAAGGATGAGTTGTTCGCGACGCTTGATCCGTTGACACGTCAAGTTGATTTGCCGGAAGGCGGACAAGTCTTGCTGACGGATACGGTTGGTTTCATCCAAGATCTGCCGACGAAGTTGATTGCAGCATTCCGCTCGACCCTTGAGGAAGTGCTGGAAGCCGACTTGATCCTTCACGTCGTTGATGCGTCGAGTGAGCATTACTTGAATCAGATGCAGACGACGAACGATGTCCTCGATGAACTCGGTGCCGGTGACATTCCGCAGCTCGAAGTCTACAACAAAAAGGATCAACTGAACCGCTTGTTCACAGGTGGAAAGCTGTTGATTTCTGCGCTAGATCCGCAGGACATCGAGCGCTTGATTGAAGAAATCGAACGGTCAATCAGCGAAATCCTCGAGTATCTCGAGATCCGCATTCCGGTTGATGCCTTTGCCCACTACAATCCAGCGAAGGAAGTCATGATGAACTTGAAGGAATCGTTCGAAGAAGATGGTTCCGTCATTCTTAAAGGTTACTTGCGGAAAGATACGCGTCTATACGCGACATTGAAACAATACGAGGTGTAAACATGTTTTCAGAATTAATCCATTACGAAACGCTCCGTCCGCTCATTGACCGGGCGGAGGAACAAATTGCCCCGTACGTCAAGAAAGCGCAAGAGGTCGCGGAATATAATCAATTCCGTGTCCTCGATGCGTTCCGACGTCACAAGGTCAGTGATTTTCACTTCATGCCGTCAACAGGTTACGGCTACAACGATGAAGGACGCGATACGCTCGAACGGATCTATGCTGATGTCTTCGGTGCAGAAGCCGGTCTTTGTCGTCCGCAAATCATCAGCGGAACCCATGCAATCGGTATCGCGTTGTTCGGTTTACTGTTGCCTGGCGATGAATTGCTTTATATCACAGGAAAACCATACGACACGCTTGAAGAGATCGTCGGAATTCGTGGTGACGGACGCGGTTCATTAAAGGAACTGGGCGTCCAGTATGATGTCGTCGAGATGAAAAACGCCGAGACGATCGACGTACCGGCCGTTCTCGAACGGATCACACCACAGACGAAGGTCGTCGGGATTCAGCGTTCAAAAGGCTATGCGACACGACGCAGTCTGCCGGTCAACGAAATCGGAGAAGCAATCGCTGCCATCAAAGCCGTTCATCCGCACGTCTTGATTTTCGTCGATAACTGCTACGGTGAGTTCGTCGAGACGATCGAACCGACACACGTCGGGGCAGACTTGATGGCAGGATCGTTGATTAAGAACCCGGGTGGTGGACTTGCGAAGACTGGCGGTTATCTCGTCGGTCGGACTGATTTGATTGAACGAGCGTCATTCCGGATGACGACACCAGGGATTGGCGCCGAAGCCGGTCCATCGTTATCCGCACTTCCGGATATGTACCAAGGCTTCTATATGGCACCACATACGGTGAGCCAAGCGTTGATGGGCGCAATGTTCACGTCGAGCATGCTTGGTCAGTTTGGCTTTGACACGGCACCTCATCATACGGCAGAACGGACGGATTTGATTCAATCGGTCTCGTTCCATGCGCCAGAGCCGATGATTGCCTTCTGTCAGGCGATTCAAGCCGCTTCACCCGTCAATGCACATGCGCTACCGATTCCGGATTATATGCCGGGCTATGCGGACGATGTCATCATGGCAGCAGGGACGTTCGTGCAAGGCTCATCGATCGAGTTATCAGCGGATGGTCCGATCCGTGCGCCCTATACCGCATACGTCCAAGGTGGTTTGACGTATAGCCACGTCAAGATTGCCATCATCTCAGCCGTCAATCACTTGATGGAAAAACAATTAATTCCAGAAAAAAACGTTTAATACTAGAATATCTCGTGAAAAGACCTCTGAACGACTTCATGTAAAGTGATTAAAAAAGTTGTGTTAACTTTTCTTACATTGCTTGACAAGTTGCCTGACAGAGGTTTATTCTCATGGAGTAAGGAAAAAGGAGGAACCACATGGCAGACTCATCACGCCAGTCCAAGCCACTATTTCCCATCGGAGTCGTTCAAGAGTTGACCGCGTTATCTGCCCGCCAGATCCGATACTACGAAGAACAAGGACTGATCAAACCGGAGCGGACAGAGACGAAGCGTCGCCTCTATTCGTTCAACGATGTCGATCGTCTGTTGTCGATCAAGGAATACCTGGATCAGGGACTGAATATCGCAGGGATCAAATTGATTTTTGAAAACGATCTCGTCAAACGCGAACGCGTTGCGGAGAGCGTCGTCGAGACGCGCCCGGAACTATCTGACGGCGAATTGTATAAACTCCTGAAAAATGAATTGAAGGAAGCAGGACGACATGGAAAGACGTCGCTCATCCAAGGTGAGCTCGGGCGTTTCTTCAAGTAAGGACCTGTAACCATATAAAAACGAATCGGAGAGGGGATTTGTCACATGACACGTCGCAACATTACACGAGAAGACATTTTGAAAATCGCTAAAGCTGAGGATGTACGCTTTATTCGCTTACAGTTCACAGATATCCTCGGAACGATCAAGAACGTTGAGATTCCAGTAAGCCAATTGGAAAAAGCACTTGATAACAAAATGATGTTCGATGGTTCATCGATTGAAGGATTCGTCCGGATCGAAGAATCAGATATGTATCTCTTCCCAGACTTGAACACATGGGTCGTCTTCCCATGGACAGAAGATGGAACAGGGAAAGTTGCACGTTTAATCTGTGACATCCACAATCCGGATGGCACGCCGTTCGCAGGAGACCCACGTGGTCAGCTCAAACGGGTACTTAAAGAGATGGAAGAGCTCGGTTTCTCATCATTCAACGTTGGACCAGAGCCAGAATTCTTCCTCTTCAAGAAAGATGAAAAAGGTCGTCCGACACTTGAATTGAACGACCAAGGTGGATACTTCGACCTCGCACCAGTCGACCTCGGAGAAAACTGCCGTAAAGAAATCGTCATCGAGCTCGAGAACATGGGCTTTGAAATCGAAGCATCACACCACGAAGTTGCTCCAGGTCAGCACGAAATCGACTTCAAATATGCGGATGCGATCACGACAGCGGATAACATCCAAACGTTCAAACTCGTCGTCAAGACGATTGCTGCGAAGCACAACTTGCACGCGACATTCATGCCAAAACCACTCTTCGGTGTCAACGGATCAGGAATGCACGCGAACATGTCGCTCTTCAAAGGCAACGAGAACGTCTTCTTCGATGAAGGCAACGAAGACATGCAATTGTCGGATGATGCACGTGCCTTCACGGCAGGTATCCTCAAACACGCTCGTGCGTTCACAGCGGTTTGTAACCCGACAGTCAACTCATACAAACGTCTTGTTCCTGGCTACGAAGCACCTTGCTACGTCGCATGGTCAGCACGTAACCGTTCACCACTCGTCCGTGTTCCTGCAGCACGTGGACTCTCGACTCGGATCGAAGTTCGTTCAGTCGACCCAGCAGCGAACCCGTACCTTGCGCTTGCAACATTGCTCGCTTCAGGTCTTGACGGAATTAAGAACAACTTGAAAGCACCGGCTCCAATCGACCGTAACATCTACGTCATGGACAAACCGGAACGTGTTGCGAACGGCATTGATGATCTTCCATCAACACTCAGCCACGCACTCGAAGTCTTGAAAGCGGATGACGTTGTCATGCACGCTCTCGGCGATCACATCGCAGAGCACTTCGTTGAATTGAAAGAAATCGAATGGGATATGTTCCGGACGCAAGTCACGGAATGGGAACGCGATCAATACATGGTCTTGTTCTAATCCAACTCAAGCACTTCTGGACTTCTGTCCGGAAGTGCTTTTTTCATAGCGCCGACAGGGATTGAGTCAAGGGTGTGGAAAGATACAAGAGTACAAAGAAAGGGAGACGATACATCATGAAAAAAGGATATGAAGGCAAAGAGATCACGGTCTATTTTGATTCGGAAGTCTGCATTCACTCTGGTCATTGTGTACAAAGTCTACCAACTGTCTTTGATGTCAAGCGGCGTCCTTGGATTGAAGCGGACGGGGCACCGGTTGAAGAGGTCATTCGTGTCGTTGACGGTTGTCCGAGCGGCGCCTTATCTTATGAACGGAGGGAAGCAAATGGAGCTGAAACGAGCGGAACGTAAAATCGAAGCCTATCAGGAAGGTGAAGTGATTGGGGAAATCACTTACAGCGATACGAACAACGGCATGTGGATCATTGATCACACATACGTCGATCCCGCGCACCGCAATCAACAGATCGGGGAACAACTCGTTGCCGAGATCGTCAACTGGGCACGGGAAGTAAACGTCAAGCTGTTACCGTTATGTCCGTTTGCGAAAAAAGAGTTTGAACATCAATCGGATTATCAGGACGTACAAGCAAATACGTGAACACAAAAATCTCCTCCAGTCTCTTTAGACCAGAGGAGATTTTTTCGAGTCATTGTTTATGATTCCTGACTTTCGTTTTACGAGAAACCATCAGCGTACCGAAATAGGCGATGACGTACAACACAATTAGTCCTTGTTTTAGCAGATAAGGTAGATCCATTTGACTCGCGATTATAAAGATGACGCACAGCAATATCAAATAGGGTATGAACTGCTTATTTGGCATATCAGGACCTCCTTCACTATCCATTTATTTCTATATATAAGGATAACACAAGAGATGCATCGAAATGGGCTAAAGATGAATGACTTGCTTATAGATACAGCCGTAGAAACGCCATCGTGACGACGCCAGTCACGACCGTCCAGGATAAACTTTTACTGAAAATCGCGACCGCCATCGTCGGTAATGCTGCGAAGACATGAAGCGTCGAAACCGTCGGAAATGCCTCATCTTGAGCGATGAGGAGATTCTGAAAAAAGAGGGCACCAAGCAGGCAAATCGGAATGAACGAGAGCCATTCTGTTACGAGGCGCGGTAACGTCAGTCCATGAAGGACGAGAAACGGTAAGACGCGTGGAATCCATGTGACGAGTCCACAAGCTAAAAAAAGAGCGATTAATTCTGGACGGATTTCCATCGTGTGATCACGACTCCTATACTTGCACCACCGAGCGTCGCGCAAAGAACGGCGACTTCTGGAGAAAAGTAGCGCATGGTTATGTAAAGCAATAGAAAGACAATCAGTAGGAGGCAACTATTCACGGCAATACGGGAACGTTCCCCTTCAAACTGTAAGTACAATAAGCCGATGAACATCGCTGTCAGGGCAAAATCGAGACCGAAGCGCTCGGGATCAGGAAACCAGCTTCCGACAAGGGCACCGAGAACGGTTGCGACGATCCAACTGAAGTAAGCAGTCAGATTCAAACCATGCATGAAGGACGGGGAGAGCTTTCCTTTTTGGGCAGTGTTCATCGCGACAGCGAACGACTCATCCGTTAGTAGCGTTCCGGTACCGAGACGGTCGCGGAGATGTCGTGTCTCAACATGTGGCGCAAGCGTCAGACTCATTAACAAGTGCCTGAGATTGACGATGAACGTCGTCAGAATGATGGCAGAAGCAGGACCATTTAAGAGTAAGAGACTCGTGATGATGAACTGGGCGGCGCCGGCATAGATGAAGACGGACATGAATCCGACTTCAAGAGGGGATAAGCCGGAGGCACGACCGACGATCCCAGCTGAAAAACCGATGCCGATATATCCGAGGACAGTGGGTAGACAGGCACGGACACCTGCTTGAAAGGCTAATGACATTCGATTCCTCCTCTTTTTTAAGAGCATAGCATTCATGCGGAATATCGTCACCAACTGGTCAATATTTTCATCATTTTTTTCGACATATTCGACTTGATTTGGTGGTAAAGACTAAGTGGTACGGCAAAAATCAGTTAGGTAAAGGAGCGTTTTTCATGCACAAATTAATGAAAGATTCAAACCGGTTCGTTTCAGACATGGTCGACGGACTCGTACTAGCTCACCCTGATTTGTATAAAAAGGTCGAAGGGGTCAATGTCGTCGCGCGGAAAGTACCACTTGATGGAAAAGTCGGACTCGTTTCTGGTGGAGGAAGTGGTCATGAACCAGCGCACGCTGGATTCGTGGGTGACGGTATGCTTGCTGCGGCTGTTTGCGGGGAAGTCTTTACGTCACCGACACCGGACATGGTGCTCGAAGGCATCAAGGCAGCCCATGGTGGAAAAGGTGTCTTACTCGTCGTTAAGAACTACTCGGGTGATGTCATGAACTTCGATATGGCGAAGGAACTCGCTGAACTCGAGGACATCGAAGTCGACACGGTCGTTGTCAATGATGACATCGCGATCAAAAAGGAAGAGGATCGTCGTGGTGTCGCGGGAACCGTCTTCGTCCATAAGATTGCCGGAGCTGCAGCTGCAGAAGGGAAATCACTGAGTGAAGTCAAAGCAGTCGCGGAAAAAGTCATCCAGGGCGTTCGTTCGATCGGAATGGCACTCTCACCATGTTACATGCCAGAGAGCGGCAAGCCAGGATTTGAGTTGCACGATGACGAGATGGAGATCGGAATCGGGATCCATGGTGAAAAAGGACTTGAACGAAAAGCAGTCGCTTCCGTTGATGCGATCGTTAAAGAGTTGCTCGATCGTCTGACAAAAGAAGTACCAGAC
The DNA here is from genome assembly GCF_015645365.1 of Exiguobacterium abrahamii. Classification (NCBI taxonomy): domain Bacteria; kingdom Bacillati; phylum Bacillota; class Bacilli; order Caryophanales; genus Exiguobacterium; species Exiguobacterium abrahamii. The sequence continues at coordinate 1,741,136 of NZ_JADOYC010000001.1, read as the reverse complement.
AAAAAAGTCGCCGTCATGGTGAATGGGATGGGTGGAACACCAGAATCCGAACTGTATATCACATATAAATATGTCGCGGAAGAACTTCAGGCACATGGTTACGAGATTGCCCGTTCGTTCGTTGGAAACTATATGACGTCGCTCGAGATGCACGGATTCTCAATCACGCTCTTACCAGTAGATGATGAACTGCTTGGGTATCTCGATGCAGAAACGAAAGCGATTGGATTCTAATTTAGATAAACGGGGTGTACAAAGATGAAGTTGACGACGGAACAGTTGCGAAGCGCGCTCATTAAAGCCGCGGAACAGATTGAACAGCACAAGGATGAATTGACGGACCTCGACCGGGAAATCGGCGACGGAGACCACGGGATCAATATGTCACGCGGCTTCCAAGCAGTCCAAAAGACGTTAGAAGAACACGGTGAATATGAGGACTTAGGAGCTTTGTCGAAAGAAGTCGGGATGACGCTGATCAAGACGGTCGGTGGAGCATCGGGTCCATTGTACGGCACAGCCTTCGTTAAGTTCGCTGGTGCGTTCAAAGGGAAAACGGAAGTCGAAGGTGCAGAGCTCGCAGATGCTTTCCATGAAGCGACGGAAGGCATCAAATCGCGTGGGAAATCGGAATTCGGTCAAAAGACGATGGTCGATATCTGGACACCGTTCCAAGAGGCGCTCTCGCAAGAAGGGGATTTGAAAGCGGCAATCGATCAAGCGCTTGCTGATACGAAAGCGCGCATCGCAACGAAAGGTCGTGCGTCTTACTTCGGTGAAGCGACGGAAGGCGTCCAGGACCCAGGTAGTCTATCGAGTGCTTTGTTACTCGGCGAAATCGCGGAGGTGCTTCATGGTTAATCTTGTACTCGTTTCCCATAGTGAAAAACTTGCAGCTGGACTAAAGGAACTGTTAGCAGAGATGGCGCCGGATACGCCAGTCTTAGTAGCGGCAGGTCTTGAGGACGGTAGCATTGGAACGGACGCGACGCGAATCGAAGAAACACTAAATACACTGGACGATGATGGAGTCGTTTTAACGGATATCGGTTCTGCGACGATGAACACGGAACTGGCCCTTGAACTATATAGTGGCGAACGGACGGTTCGTTTTATCGACGCACCACTCGTCGAAGGCGCGTTTTTAGCGGCTGTTCTTAGCGGACAGTCGAAATCCGTTGATGAGATTGAAGACGGATTGAAAAAAGAGTTCGGTAAATAATTGGTGAAGCCCTCGATACTGAAGACAAAGTGCAATTGTTCTCTAACGAGAAGGATTGCGCTTTTTTGTTCGCTTCGAATCGTTTTCCTGGGACAAGCATCGCGCCGCTTCGCTTCGCTGCAGGGTCGCTCTTGTTTGTTTTTCCCTAGGAAGCGATGTCGAGTGAACAAAACGCTTCTCTGATCTTTCTTCCGAATATAAAAAAAGATGCGTCACACGCCACTCCTACAGTAACAAGCGCATATTTGCGCTGTCAGAGACAAATAAGACCCGCTTTCCTGCTTGAATGAAGCAGGAAAGCTGGCTTATGTCTCGCCTGAGGAAAGGGCGTGAAAAAACGCATCATTTTTGGTGTCAGCCCTTTTGTCTACAGTCTGAGCTCTCTTTGCAATAAAGCGAAGAGTGGTTTTTTATATTATTGGATATCAAAAACCCGGTCCCTCTGCAAAAGGGACCGGGTCAATTGTTTTATTTTGATGGTTTGAAGACCATAGTCGCTTCCACCGCTTTTTGCCATCCAGCATAGCGTTGCTCGCGATCGTCTTCTTTCATCTCTGGTTTGAACTGGTGATCCAGCTTCCATTGTTGTTTGATTTCCGCCTTATCTTTCCAGTAACCAACAGCTAATCCAGCAAGGTAAGCTGCACCGAGTGCTGTCGTTTCGTTAATTTCTGGACGATCAACAGGAACGCCGAGAATATCCGATTGGAACTGCATCAAGAAGTTGTTAGCTACAGCACCACCGTCGACACGGAGTGTCTTCAGTTCGATACCAGAATCTTGTTCCATCGCTGTTAACACGTCGCGTGTTTGGTAAGCGAGTGATTCAAGCGTTGCCCGAACGAAGTGCTCCTTATCCGTTCCGCGTGTTAATCCGAAGATTGCTCCGCGAACATCTGAATCCCAGTACGGCGCACCAAGACCAACGAAGGCAGGAACGACATAAACACCGTCTGTTGAGTCGACTTTTGTTGCGTAATCTTCCGAATCTTTCGCGTGTTTCAGCATACGGAGTCCATCACGGAGCCACTGGATCGCAGAACCGGCGACGAAGATCGAACCTTCCAGCGCATATTCGACTTTTCCATCAACGCCCCAAGCGATCGTCGTCAAGAGTCCATGGTCAGAAGAAACAGCTTTCTCACCCGTGTTCATGAGCATGAAGCAACCTGTTCCGTAGGTGTTTTTTCCTTCACCCGCTTCAAAGCACGTTTGACCGAAGAGTGCTGCTTGTTGGTCACCCGCAATACCAGCGATTGGCACTTCGTAACCGAAGAAGTGATACGGTACCGTTTTGTCGTAGACTTCACTCGACTGACGAACCTCTGGCAACATCGAAGCAGGAACACCGAGGATATCGAGTAACTCTTCATCCCATTTTTGTTCGTAGATGTTGTACATCAATGTTCGTGAAGCGTTCGTGTAGTCCGTGATGTGCGTTTTTCCACCAGACAGTTTCCAAACGAGCCACGTATCGATCGTACCAAAGAGCAATTCACCGTTCTCCGCTTGCTCACGCGCACCTTCGACATTATCGAGGATCCATTTGACTTTCGTACCAGAGAAGTAGGCATCAATCAGAAGTCCGGTTTTATCACGGAACTTCTGGTTCAAGCCTTGTTCTTTTAAGTCGTCACAGATACCAGACGTTTGGCGCGATTGCCAAACGAGTGCGTGATAGACAGGTTTGCCTGTTTCTTTGTTCCAGACGACCGTCGTTTCACGTTGGTTCGTGATGCCGATTCCAGCGATTTGCTCAGGTTTGATATCTGCCGTTCCGAGTGCTTCGGCCATAACCGCAAGAATCGAACCCCAGATTTCGTTTGCATCATGCTCGACCCAGCCTGGTTGTGGGAAGTATTGCTTGAATTCCCGTTGTGCCGAGTTGACGATTTTCCCATCGTGATCGAAGATGATTGCACGTGAGCTTGTCGTACCTTGGTCGAGTGCTAGGATATACTTGTTTTCCATTTCGAAATCCCCCTTGAGCATTATGTGTTAGTGAGACGTGATCTTAGTAGATCAATTGATAGATGAATACGGCAATCGCTCCACCGATGATTGGACCAATGACAGGAATCCATGAATAGCCCCAGTCAGATGAACCTTTATTCGGAATCGGTAGGATAGCGTGCGCGATACGCGGTCCAAGGTCACGAGCCGGGTTGATGGCATACCCTGTTGTACCACCGAGCGATAGACCGATGACGACGACGAGTAAACCGACGATGAGTGGTTTTAAGCCGTCTCCGAACGTCGTTAAACCGAGTGCCAAGATACCGAAGACAAGAACGAATGTCCCGATGATCTCAGAAATCAAGTTCGACGGCGTATGACGAATCGCTGGACCTGTTGCGAACACACCGAGTTTTGCAGCTTGATCATCAGTCGCTTCAAAATGTTTCATGTAATGAAGCCAAACGAGAATGGCGCCGATGAAAGCTCCGACAAGTTGTCCGGCAATGTAGATCGGAACGTCTGCCCACGGTAGGTCAGAGTTCAAAGCAAGTGCAATCGTCAATGCGGGGTTCAAGTGTGCTCCACTTTCAGCAGCGACGAATGCTGCTGTCATGACGGCAAGACCCCAAGCGAACGTGATGACGATCCATCCGCTGTTTTCCGATTTCGTCTTTTTCAAGACGACACCGGCGACGACTCCATCCCCGAGCAGGATGAGGATCATCGTACCAATCATTTCTAGTACAAAGTTATTCATGCAAAAACCCTCCCTTTGGATTAAAGCAGATAATGGCCTTTCTACTTTAAATTACTCCGAATTGAGAACGTTTTCAATACATATAATTGAAATATAGGAATGGAAATTTTTTATTTTGATGTTTAAAGATACGAAAAAGTGGATAAGAAAACACCTCATTCTGCTTGCAAGCAAGCAAAAGAGGTGTTACCGACGACGTTTTTTTCTTTTTTTAGGTCGAAACCAACTGCTGGAATAATCTAGTAGGATATGAATCGTACTCGCCACCATGATCCCGACGACGAATGCAGGCAGGGAAGCGAACCACGAATCAATCGTAGCAGAATCAAGAACCTGAAAATATAGACTTAAAAATAGTAGCGGAATCAGAATCGCCGCACTATAAAGAAGCCGAATGATGTCTCCGATGATCAGTCCATGCGACCAAATCGATCGGTGAGGCATGATCTTGACATAAGGCATCCACAAGACTCGAAATGGTCCAAAGCGATAATACGGTTCTGACTTTAAATCGAGGTCGGGTGACAACCAAAGGGTACCAACAGCGATACCGATGGCGGTTGGTAACCAATCGGTTTGTTGCGTTGCGACCGAATACGCAACGTAACCCGTCAGTGCGACGGTATTGACGGTATCATGAACATTTCCTGAAGGCATGAAAAAAGACCAGTCGTAACTGGTCCCTCCGTCAATGAATCGTCCGATACACGCCGATTACCTTACCAAGAATGGAGACATTATCGAAATACATCGGATCCATCGAGTCATTTTCTGGTTGTAGACGTACCTGTTGATCTTCTAAGAAGAACCGTTTCACCGTCGCTTCGCTATCTTCGGTCATAGCTACGACGATTTCTCCGTTTTCTGCTGTGTTTTGTTGGCGCACGATGACACGATCGCCGTCAAGAATACCTGCGTTAATCATCGATTCACCATCGATCGTCAACATGAAGACCGTCTCGTTTCCTACATAATGTGCAGGGAGTGGGAACTGTTCTTCGATGTTTTCAATCGCTGTAATCGGAAGACCCGCTGTGACTTTCCCGATGACGGGAACATGGACGATGGCTTCCGTGATTTCTTCAGGCTTATCAAGCAATATCTCAATCGCACGTGGTTTCGTCGGGTCACGGCGAATCATTCCCCGTTTCTCGAGTCGATCCAAATGACCGTGTACCGTCGAGCTAGACGCGAGTCCGACTGCTTCTCCGATTTCACGAACTGATGGTGGATACCCCTTCAGTTTCACTTCAGAGACGATGTAGTCGAGAATCTCTTGTTGGCGCTTAGACATTTTCCGCATACGAATTGCCACCTCTTTCTGGATTGAAGTTTGAAATGTAAGAATATATGTTTCTAGATTCACTATAACATAGAACAAATGAGCGTACAAACAATTGTTCGACATTTTGTGTTGACCGAACACGGGTTCTGTGTTTATTATGAGTTATGCGAACAATTGTTCCGCGAACATTTATTCTAACTCATTCATTTCATATTTGGAGGGATTCATGATGATTCATACGATTCGTACTCATGCTTTTTCAATTCTCTTCTATGCATTAAGTATTGCCTTCGTGATCTTTTTACTCACACCACGCCCGGATGAAAAAGTGGCGCAACTGATGACTGCTTCCGTTACGGTCGATGAGAACGCTACAGTCGAACAAATTGCTGAAGTCTACAATGATGGTTCGATGTCAAATGAAGAATACGTCAACTGGTTGATTAAAAATAATGATGTCGAGACAAAACACGTCATTTCAAAAAGCAAAATCGTTGTACCAATCGCACAACAATGACAAAATGGAAAAGTTGTGAAAGAACGAACAGGGATGTGAGGTACGATGAAGGTCGTGATTTATTGTCGGGTGTCGACCGAAAAAGAAGCACAAGATAGTTCGATTGAACGCCAACGGATGGAACTTTCGAAGGTCGCGTCTCAAAAGGGTTTTGATGTCGTGGATGTCGTCTCTGAAAAAGAGAGTGGCTATGACGTCGATCGGGAAGGGATGCTGACGGTTCTTGATCATGTGACACGTGACGCGGTAGATGCGGTCCTCGTGACGGATGATACACGGATTGGTCGTGGGAATGCGAAAATCGCTATTTTGCACACGTTTAAGAAGCACGGTGTTCGGTTGATGACGCTTGATTCCGATGGAGAATACCAGCTTGCAGATGCAGAAGCGATGGTCCTTGAGATCGTCTCACTGGTGGAAGAATATCAACGGAAACTGCATAACGCAAAAATCGCGCGCGGCATGCGGCGAGCTGTCGAACAAGGGTTTCGCCCGGAACGAAATCTCAATCGCCAAGGAGAGAACGCTGGGCGTAGTCGAAAAGACGTACCAATCGAAGAAATCGTACGTCTTCGAGAACTCGGATTGACGTTTTCAGATATCGCCATTACGCTTCGCGGGATGGGACATGATATCTCAAAGGCAACAGTCAATCGTCGATATCTTGAATACCGCGAATTGACGCCTAGCCCGGAATGAGAAGCAAGTAACCCGTCGACTGACGCGGTTAACTTGCTTTTTTTAGTAAGCTCTTTTACAGTAAGAATACAATTGAACTACTCAAGTTTGAGTCATAGAGAAAGAGGGATTCCATGTTATCACAAGAACAATTAGATCGAATCAATGCATTAGCGAATAAATCAAAAGTCGAGCCGTTATCAGAAGCAGAAGCGGCAGAGCAAAAAGAGTTACGTGCAGCGTATCTCGCAGCATTCCGTGGATCGTTCAAAAACCAACTCATGGGCATGAAGATCGTTGATGAAGAGGGCACAGACGTAACACCTGAGAAATTAAAACAAGCACAAGAAGAAGAACGGAATAAACAATAATCGTTTGTTCCTTCTATAGAAGAAAGAGGTTTCGCGTTAAGCGGACCTCTTTTTTGTTTAGCGCTGTTAGATGAGGAAACATTGCACGATAGCAATACATCTTAATAACGATCTTTCATCAATTCATGCATCCTGTATGAGTCGATAGAACGGCTATAGATAGCGCATTCATTTTAATGTGACATACTATTTAGAAAAGTTGTATCACATTTAAGAGTGTGCTAAAATGAGTAGGAATTTGTGAAAAAGAGAGAGGATGATTGTTTTGACGAACATGACGACAGTAGAACAATTAGCAATTAATACGATTCGTACCTTATCGATTGATGCCGTACAAAAGGCGAATTCGGGTCACCCAGGTATGCCAATGGGAGCAGCACCGATGGCATTCTCGCTTTGGGCGGATCATATGAACCACAACCCTAAAAATCCAGAATGGTTCAACCGCGACCGTTTTGTACTTTCAGCCGGACACGGTTCGATGCTTCTCTACTCACTCCTCCACCTATCGGGATATGATCTATCAATGGATGATCTTAAATCATTCCGTCAATGGGGATCAAAAACACCAGGTCACCCGGAATACCGTCACACGGCTGGTGTAGATGCGACAACAGGTCCACTTGGTCAAGGGATTGCAATGGCAGTTGGTATGGCGATGGCAGAACGTCATCTTGAAGCAAAATACAACCGTGACGAGCTCAACGTCGTCGATCACTTCACATACGGGATTTGTGGAGATGGAGACTTAATGGAAGGTGTCTCAGCTGAAGCGGCTTCACTCGCAGGTCACCTAGGTCTCGGGAAATTGGTCGTATTGTATGATTCAAACGATATCTCACTTGACGGCGATCTCGATAAATCATTCTCTGAAAACGTCCAAAAGCGCTTCGAAGCGTACAACTGGCAAGTCATTCGCGTAGAAGACGGAACGGATATCGATTCGATTTCGAAAGCAATCGCGGCGGCACAAGCAGAGACGACAAAACCAACATTGATCGAAGTCAAGACAGTCATCGGTTTCGGTTCACCGAACAAATCAGGGAAATCGGCTTCTCACGGTGCGCCACTCGGTGAAGCAGAAATCAAATTGACGAAAGCTAGTTATGTATGGGATCACGAAGAGTTCTACGTCCCTGAAGAAGTCAAATCATTGTTCGACGAGCGCATCGTCCAACGTGGTGCTTCTGCGGAAGACGCATGGAACGAGACGATGAAACAATACGAAGCAGCTCACCCGGAATTGCATGCGGAACTCGTTCGCGCGATCGCAAACGAATTGCCAAGCAACTGGGAAGCGGATCTTCCGACGTACGATTTGTCGTCGAAAAAAGCGACACGTCAAACGAGTGGTGAAGTCTTGAATGGTCTAGCGAAGAACGTTCCGACATTGTTCGGTGGTTCAGCTGACCTTGCAGGATCGAATAACACGATGCTCAAAGGCGAAGCAGACTTCGACATTGATCCAAGCGGTCGTAACATCTGGTTCGGAGTACGTGAATTCGCAATGGCTGCAGCTGTCAACGGTATGGCCCTTCACGGCGGCGTCATTCCTTACGGTGCGACATTCTTCGTCTTCTCGGATTACCTCCGTCCGGCGGTTCGTCTTGCAGCATTAATGGGGCTTCCATCTATCTTCGTCTTGACGCATGACTCGATCGCTGTTGGTGAAGATGGTCCAACACACGAGCCAGTCGAACACTTGATGAGTTTCCGTGCAATGCCGAACGTTACAGTTTACCGCCCAGCAGACGGAAAAGAGACGATTGCTGCATGGAAAACAGCGGTTCAAGCGAAAGACAAACCGACACTTCTCGTCTTGACACGTCAAGGTCTTCCAGAGCTTGAAGGCACGACGACAGAAGGCGCTGAAAAAGGCGGTTATGTCATCGCTGGTGACGTCACGAAAGCAGACACGCTCTTGCTCGGTACAGGTTCAGAAGTTCATCTTCTTGTCGAAGCACAAAAAGAACTTGGTGAATCAGCAGCTGTCGTTTCGCTTCCATCATGGGAAGTATTCGAAGCACAGTCAGCAGAGTACAAAGAATCAGTTCTTCCGAAACACATCACGAAACGTGTCGCGATCGAAGCAGGCGCTTCGCTCGGTTGGTACAAATATGTAGGAACAGAAGGACAAGTCATCGGAATCGATCGTTTCGGCGCATCTGCTCCTGGGGACTTCCTCTTGAAAGAATACGGCATGTCTGTTGAGAACGTTTTAGCGACAGTCAAGCAACTCGGATAATCACTTCCGGAAAACGGGTCCGATCTTACGTCGGGCTCGTTTTTCATCTATTATCATCTATGCAAACAATTGGAATTATAGTATAGTAAAAAGCGACGTTTTAAGTTAGAGGAGGAAGCAACTTGGCTACATGGATTTGGATTTTAATTGCCCTTCTTTGCTTGGTAGCAGGTGTCGCCCTTGGTTTCTATATCGCTCGTCGATACATGATGAACTACTTGGAGCAAAACCCACCAATCAACGAAGATATGATTAAGACATTGATGATGCAAATGGGTCAAAAGCCATCACAAAAGAAAGTCAACCAAGTGATGCGTTCAATGAGTGGTTCAATGAAATCACCTAAAAAATAAGCTGTACGAAAGGGGACCAAATGGTCTCCTTTTTGTTTGCTATTTTTTAGAAAGAGAACTAATCTAAAATGTGAGACTATTTCAAATAATCATAGGATTTAAAAAAGGGGGGAGACTTGAATGGGAGTCTTCAGGAAACTCGGTTGGTTTTTCCGACGAGAATGGAAAGCATATAGTCTTGGGGTCGTCTGCTTGATTTTTGTAGCAGCGTTAGAACTCATTCCACCGAAGATCATCGGGACGACAGTCAATGGTCTAAGTGAGGGGAGCTTGACGAAGAATGATTTGATTCGTCTAGCAGGTACATTGTTGCTCATCGGGGTCGCGACGTATTTTATTCGTTATTTTTGGCGTTTTCATATCTTTGGGGCATCGATTCGTCTCGGTCGATTGTTACGCAGTCAACTGTATGGTCATTTTTCAGATTTGGATCAATCGTTCTATAAGAAATATCGGAGCGGGGATTTGATGGCGCATGCGACGAACGACGTACAGGCGGTATCGATGACAGCAGGTGCCGGTATTCTAACGCTCGTCGACTCGGTGACGATGGGGAGCTTCGTCATCATCACGATGGTCACGACGATCAGTTGGAAATTGACGCTCGTATCACTTCTACCGATGCCGCTGATGGTCTACTTGACGTCACGCTACGGGAAAATGTTACATTCGCGTTTTCATGACGCGCAGGAAGCCTTCTCCGATTTGAATGACAAGGTCGCGGAAAGCATTAGTGGTGTCCGTGTCTTAAAAGCAACAGGAGAAGTTGAGTCTGATGTACAGACGTTTACGGATCTATCGGATGACGTCGTCCAAAAGAACCGTCGTGTCGCAAAAATCGACGCGCTGTTTGATCCGACGATTTTTGGATTAGTCGGTTTATCGTACATCATCGCTGTCGGATATGGTGCGTATCTGTTACAACAAGGTGAAATCCGAATCGGTGACATCGTCTCATTCACTACATATCTTGGTTTATTGACATGGCCGATGCTCGCCTTCGGTTGGTTGTTCAACATCGTCGAGCGTGGTCGTGCTTCTTACGATCGGATCGAGCGGATGCTTGCGATCGAACCGGAAATTAAAGACGCGAAGGAAGCAGCAACAAGTGTTTCCTCACCAGAACTCCACGTTGGGATTGAGCGTTTCATCTATGATACACAACCGGTCTTACAAGACATCGATGTGACGTTGAAGCCCGGTAAATCGCTTGGAATCGTCGGGAAGACGGGTGCCGGGAAATCGACGTTCGTTCGCTTATTGTCTCGCGAATACGACGTCAAACAAGGCGCCATCACGATTGGTGGACGAGACATCAAACAATTGACGCGTGATACCGTCCGTCGTCAAGTAGCGATCGTTCCACAGGATCATTTCTTATTCTCCGCGTCGATTGCTGATAATATTGCCTTTGCCAAACCGGAGGCATCAATGGAAGACATCATGGAAGCAGCGCGGATCGCAGCGGTTCATGATGATATTCTTGGGTTTAAGGAAGGGTACGCGACGATGGTCGGGGAGCGTGGGGTGACGTTATCCGGCGGTCAAAAACAACGGATCTCGATTGCCCGGGCATTACTAGCAGACTGTCCGATTTTAGTGCTCGATGATGCCTTGTCTGCAGTCGATGCTAAAACCGAGGAAGCGATCATCCACCACTTCCGCACGGCGGATCACGATCAGGCACAAATCATCGTTGCCCATCGCCTGTCGGCTGTGTCGCATACCGATGAGATCATCGTCCTTGAAGACGGTCGGATCATCGAACGGGGCACGCATGAGCAGTTACTCGCTCATGACGGTTGGTATAAAGAGACGTACGATCGCCAGCAACTAGAATCACTTGTCGAACAAGGAGGGCGTTCCGAATGAATCATGATATCAATGAAAAAGCCGTCCTGAAACGATTGCTTGATTTCGTCAAACCGTTCAAAAAGCAGGTCAGCATCGCCTTCATCCTGCTGTTCATTACGACAGCGGCAAAACTCGGGGGACCGTATCTCGTCAAGATTTTCATTGATGAATACGTCGCACCGGGTACGTATCCGGTACAGGAAGTCGCACTTTTGTTTACAGCGTACTTGTTACTTCATACGACAGGGATCATCGTTGATTACTTGCAGGCGTTCGAATTCCAAAAGATTGCCTTGCAAGTCATTCAACGCTTACGCATTGATGTGTTCCGGCACGTCATGCACTTACGGCTTGCCTATTTTGACCGGACGCCTGCTGGAGTGCTCGTATCCCGGATCACGAACGATACGGAAGCGATCAAGGAGCTCTACATCGGTGTCCTGTCGACATTCGTGCAAAGCGGCGTTCAGTTGATTGGAACATATATCTTCCTTTATCTACTAGAGCCGCGACTCGCGACGATTGCGTTACTATTGTTACCGCTGTTTTATTTCATCATTTGGATTTACCGGAAGTATTCGACGAAGTATTACGCGGAAGTCCGCGATTTATTGTCGAAAATCAATGCCCAACTGAACGAATCCATCAACGGGATGGCAATCATTCAACAATTCCGCCAAGAAAAACGTTTGATGGCAGAGTTCGAGGAGACAAACGTCGCCCACCAGAATGGACGTTATAAGAACTTGAAGCTCGATAGTTGGTTGCTGCGACCAATCATTGAATTGTTACTCGCCATTTCAATTGCGACACTCGTGACGTATTTCGGTGTCCTATCGTTCTCGCAAACGGTCCAAGTCGGTGTCGTCTATGCCTTCATCAGCTACATGGAGCGGATTTTCCAACCGGTACAGCAAATCATGCAACGGTTGTCCGAGTTCCAACAAGCCGTCGTCTCAGCAGACCGTGTATTCAAGGTCCTCGATACGGATGAGCCGGAACCAACGAAACAACTCGAAGGGGATGCACGAGTATCGGAAGGACATATCGTCTTTGAAGACGTGCGCTTTAGTTATGACGGAGAGAAGGATGTCTTGAAAGGGATCTCGTTCGAGGCGAAAAAAGGGCAGACGATTGCGCTCGTTGGTCATACGGGAAGTGGAAAAAGTTCAATCATCAATATTTTGATGCGCTTTTACGCGTACCAATCGGGTCGGATCTTGATCGATGGTCAACCGCTTGAGCAGTTATCGGAAGAAGAACTACGACAGCATGTCGGACTCGTGTTGCAGGATTCATTCTTGTTCACGGGAACAGTCGCTGACAATATTCGATTATTCGACAGTTCGATTTCCTTTGATCGTGTCGAAGCGGCTGCTAAATTCGTACAAGCGGACGGATTCATCAATCAACTCGACCAGCAATATGACAGTCCCGTTGCGGAACGGGGGGCGACGTTCTCAGCTGGGGAACGTCAGTTGATCTCCTTCGCACGCACGATGGCGCGGGATCCGAAAATCCTGATCCTCGATGAAGCGACGAGTTCGATTGATACGGAGACAGAGGAGAAAGTGCAAGTCGCACTTGAACGGATGCGTCAAGGGCGGACGACGATTGCCATTGCCCACCGTCTATCGACGATTCAAGATGCAGATTTGATTCTTGTATTGCATCAAGGGGAAGTGATCGAGCAAGGAAATCACCAAGAATTGATCGCACAAGATGGTCTGTATAAGAAGATGTATCAGTTGCAATCCGGTCATGTCACGGTTTCTTAAAAAATAGACAAAAAAAAGCCTGCCAGGCGGTCTCGCCCGGCAGGTTGTTTGTTTTGATTAGTAGACTGTAACTGTAACGTTTTGGCGTCCCCAATTGAGTGCTTCTTGTTGTGAACCAACGAGAAGGTCAAGTTTGTTACCTTGGATTGCGCCACCACGGTCGAGTACGATTGCTTCACCAATGCCTTCGATGTGCATACGTGTACCGATTGGGTATTGTGAAGAAGCTGCTACGATACGCATACCATTGTACGTGATCGTATTCGTAACGTCATAACCGCTTGCTGTCAACGCACGACCGTTGTAAAGTTGGCTACCATTGCTTGATGGGTCGTTCGTGTAAGCACTGACGTTCATCGTCACTTTTGTACCTGATTTTGCAGGTGTTGATTGTTTTGTTGCAGTAGCTGGTTTAGCTGCTGCTTTTGGTGCTGGCTTCGCAGCTGGTTTAGCAGCTGGTTGTGCTGCTGGAGCTTTTGCTACGCTACCGAGTGTTGTGTATGCACTGTGTACGTAACGTGTTTTACCATTGATTGTTGTTTTGATCCATGCACCAACTTTACCTTCTACGTTGACTTTTTCGCCTTTATAGAGGTTACCGACATCTTTCGAGCTTGTCGTTGGTTGTGTGCGGACGTTTAGTACTGCCGTAGTAACTGTCGCTTTTTTAAAGTCGAATGAGCCTGCTGCAGACGTATACGCACCATGGACATAACGTTTTTGACCGTTAACTGTTGTTTTGATCCATGCGCCAGAACGTCCTTCGACATTTAATGTTTGACCTTTATATACATTGCCTACGTCTGCTGATGCAGTTGTAGGTGCTGTGCGTACGTTGAGTACTGGTGTATTTACTGTTACCGTTTCTGAGGCAGCCTCTGTCTCTTGGGCAAATCCTACTGATAGAGCTGTTGCTGCAAGACCGGCAGCGAAAACTGCTTTTTTCATTATTGATGTCCTCCTGACATATGCTGTGTTTACTGTTCCTACTTTACACGGCAAATCTGACCTGTGCGTTTACAGGTCAATGTCATTCGAGTTACAAACCGGGCTTTTGTGACAACAAGATTGCAAAAGAGCAGTTTTTGTCATCGATAGGACATACTGATTATGAAAAACGAAGGTTTATAGGTCTTTTGGCTTACTAAATATAAAAAATTCGCACAATTCAACAGAAAAAAGTCTTAAAAATAGAAAGTGTTGAATCCTTCGATCGTCTGATGATGAAAAAGTGAAGTGGATCATCAATACTTGAAGATCGTCGTCACGCCGAACGCTGTCAGGTAAGAACGATGATACAATTCCTGCATCCAATCGTTAGTGGAAAGTTGAAACGTGCCGTGAATCGTTTGGTACGTTCGCTGGCGAATATTTATTTCGATTGGCTCTAGTAGCGGAGTGGACGGGAGATGGTCATGCATGCTGTCATTTTGATTTTCGATATAGAGCAGCTCGAGGATATCTCCTTCTTCCATATAACGCTGTAGATAAATCATGAACTCCCATTGATCGGCACCTTCGATCGTATACAAGTAAGGCATCGTGAATCGACCTCGCTTCAATGAGACATATTCAAGCGGTTCGACTTCATGTACGTATAGTTGAGGGAGATCGTCAGGTATATAGAGGGGACGAGAACTAGCAATGAATGTAAGAGCGGACGTGAAGCACCTCCATCAGAAATAAAAAGTCATAAAAAAGTCAGCATTCACACTCGAATGCTGACCAAATTGTGCATTAAGATAAGAGCGGTTCGTTCGAACCGTGAATGGTGTAGTTTTGGACTGTCCGTGAATATTCTAAAAGCAGGATGTCAAGTTCATGGCTAAGTTGTAAAACACGCGGGGAGGTGAAGCTGGACTGGTCAGCTTGATGATATAGTTCGCTACGTTTGGCTTCGATGGCTAACGTCAATAGTTGTTGTGTCGTCATAGCAGTCTCCCTTACATTGGTGTCGTATCCATATTCTAGCAAGTCCATTTACTAGGTGCAATGAGATTTCAGTAAAATCGATGAAATGTAATTTTTTTGTAATTTTGGCGGACACGAATCTTTTGCAACTTTCTGTGAGATAATAGGTGCTAAATGCAGAGGAGTTTGGCAAAATAGAGGAGGAACTTCTTCTATAGTAGTAAAGAAAGGGGATGCTCATATGGAGCTCTCATTATGGTTAGCGTTTGGAGCAGGATTATTATCTTTCGTCTCTCCATGTACGCTACCACTGTATCCTGTGTTTCTCTCATACATCACAGGTGTGTCGGTAACGGATTTAAAAGAACGGGGCGTACGAGAAAAACGATCCTTGTTTCATACGTTAGCGTTCCTCATTGGTTTTGCGATGGTATTCGTTGTACTCGGTTTATCGACATCGTTGTTCGCAGATGTCTTTATCACATATCGGGATACGTTACGGATGGTTGGGGCACTCGTCATCTTCGTTTTTGGGATTGTTCTCGTCGGATTATGGCAACCAACATTCTTGATGCGTGAAAAGAAACTGAATCTCGGGGAACGAAAAGGAGGATACGTCGGGACGGTACTCGTCGGAATCGGTTTTGCAGCCGGTTGGACACCGTGTACAGGTCCGATTCTCGCAGGAGTCATCGGATTAGCTGCGACCAATCCGAGTCAAGGCATGTTCTACATGCTCGCGTATGTCCTTGGCTTCTCGATTCCGTTCTTATTGATGGCGTTCTTCGTCGGTCGTTCGCGCTTGTTCGTGCAGTATAGTCTGAAATTAACGAAATTCGGGGGAGCCTTGATGATGGTGTTCGGAGTCATGCTGTATTTTGATGGCTTGAGTAAATTCGCAGCATGGATGAGTGACATCGTCGGATTCACTGGATTTTAATCAAGGAAGTGATCGGATGATTTGGATATCAACTGGGGTAGCGCTCGTCATGGGATTGCTGATCAGCTTCATTCGTGTGAAGGCATCAGCAAAACCGACGAATGCTAAAAAAATCTTGATCCCGCCTTTTGCGATGTCGACGGGGATGCTGCAGTTTTTATACCCAGCATCCCGTCTGACATGGACGGAGGTAGCAGAAGCATTGCTCGTTGGAGCCATCTTCAGTATCTTTTTGATCAAGACATCCAATTTTTATGAAGCGGAAGGGCAAATTTATTTGCAACGTTCGAAAGCATTTTTCATCGTCTTATTCGGCATCTTACTCGTTCGGACGGTTGCGAAGTTCTTCATCGGCGGACAGATCGATATCTTCGAAACGGGTGGGATTTTTTATCTCGTTGCCTTTGGAATGATTGCACCGTGGCGCTTCGCGATGTATATGAAATACAAACGAGTCAAGTCGGGCACCGTGCCGGTTGCGCACTTACCTCACTAAAAAAACCGCTGAAGGCGACTTCGGCGGTTTTTCGTGCATCCTTCAATTTTGGAAGTATAATGCGTAGTCTCGCCAGTCGATGGCGTGCTCCGTTAGTGCTTTTTTCAAGAATTTATGATCGCGTTTCGGTGTCGCAGAAATATATCCTTTGACGACCAGTTCGGATGTCATCTCTGTCGCCCGTTCTTCAAGTGCGAACTGTCCGATTCGCCCGGCAATCTTGCGGCGTGCGACATCACGAAATGCCGATGGAACCGGCATGACGAGAGCGTTCAATAATTCCATCGTCTCATCCGTCCAAAGATGTCGTGTTTGGTCGATGTACTCATCTTCCCAGTCCATCATCGATTTACCGTCTTCTTTCGGTAACTTCTTGAGGAACTTCCGGAACATGAAAAACCCGCCAATTGCCATGAGTGTGATCATGATAAAGCCCCAGAGCAGAATCCCGTTCATGAACCATTCCATGCGCGACTCATCCCCCTTTCACATCAAATATAGATTAGCATAAATCAGGTGGACGTGCTATGATGAATGACGGAGAAAGTGAGGCGAAAGAATGCTGCAACCATACGTACAATTGGACGAGACCGGACAGCCCCGTAAAGGTGTCTTACCTGAAACAGCGGACGGTCGGATCGTTGAATTCTATTATGATACGAAGGGTGAGGAGATCACAGTCATCTTCGTCACCGTTCCGGCAGAAGATGCGAGCCGGAAGCGTGCGTTTACGGTCGGGAAAACGTTCAAGACGGTCTCGACTCTTGAAGACTTCACGTTACTTCACTATGAATGGGCAAATGACCAGATTTTCGCGACACTCGAGATGTTTGCGGATGGGTCGAAACGTCAAATCGACGCTTCGAGATTGCTCGACTATTAAAAAAGAAGGAGATGCGGATTGCCGCGTCTCCTTCTTTTGATATTCAAGAAATATGAAGTCGGATGACCTCGTCATGCAGTTCCACCTGACCACCAATCGGGAACGTGAACAAAGGACTCGTATGTCCGAAGTCGACATTCGCAAGAACCGGTACGTACTCTAGGAATGGATAGAGTGAGATCAGATATCGCAGATGCTCTTCCGTCATCTTCGTTGTGAGTTGGAAGCGTCCGAAGACGATCCCGCGAATCGTTTCGGCGCCCGGTTGTGCCATCAAAGAGGCGAAATCACGGGCGAACGTTGCTGGATGGACTTCGTAATCATCTTCAAGGAATAAAATCGTATTCCGTAAATCAGGGAAGTGCGGTGTGCCTTGCAGGAGATTTAGCGTACAAAGATTCCCGCCGAGCAGTCGACCGCTTGCTTGTCCCGGAGATAATAGAATCGGTCCTTTGTTTGGTAACGTGATGACGTGTCCGCGATCGGTATCGCGCCAATGCACCGAAGGCTTGATCGTAACGGGATCCGTTCCAAACAACACTTGCTTGAAGTAATCGATCGTATAGGCGTCGCGATCACGGAAAGCCCGTAACATTGGTCCCGAGTACGTCACTAAGCCGGTATTCGTTAGAATGGCGTGACTGAGTGCTGTGATATCGGAGAAGCCACACAGGATTTTCGGATGTGTCCGAATCAATTCGTAGTCGAGTAAGTCGACGAGTTCATTCGTACTAAATCCACCGCGAACGCACAGAATCGCATCAACGTTCGGATCAGCGAACGCAGCATGGAGGTCTGCAACCCGTAATTCAGGATCACTGGAACCAAACGGATTGACAGCACGCGCATGTTGACTGATCGAGACACGTAATCCAAGTGATTCGAGGGTTTGAATCGCACCATCGATGATCTTCATCTCGACTGTCGAGAGACTGGAGGCTGGTGCGACTAAACGGACATGAGAACCATCCGTCAATTTCTTCGGTGTTAACGTCGGCAGATGAGCAGCGATGATTTCTAACCGGTTACCGAAGGGATCGGCTGTGAAGAAACGACGACGTGGCGCAAGGCGTGTGTCATGCTCAACCGGATAACCGGCAGCTTGAAGAGCATCGCTCAAGGCTTCGAACGCAGCGACGGTTAATCCAGGATGCGCTTTTTTAGCAGGGGAGAACGGCTCCTCGATGCCGAGATGAAGTGCTGCACCATGATTCTCGAACCAGACACCGCCACTGGCTTGAACACCAGTCGGTTTTTCGACTTCCTTCATATGTAAAAGCCCGGCATAAAATGCACGGGCGCGATCTTCTTCGTTTTTCGGCATAGCGAGCTGGACATGATCTAACATGAAGACACTTCCTTTACGAATGAGATTCAAGCAACGAACTGGGTGATTCGTTTTAGTTCACGTTCGACGAGGTTCAAGTAGAAGACACCTTCGATCCGGCGATCGAGAGACTGTGCAATCTCATAGAGATTCGTCCGAAGCGCTGCGAGATACGACGCTTCCTCACCAAGCGATTGACGATGAGCAAAGGCATAGTGAGCGAGTAGGAACTGAAGATATCCACGATCAGTCAAGAACGGGATCAATTGTTTTTTCTCTTCCATCGACCAAGTATAGTTCGTATCATAATACATCTTCGCATACAGGTGATATGGTTCGTCACCGCCTGTAAAGAGGGTTTCACCCCGTTTGACTTCTTCGATCAAGCGTTCGCTCCAATCGAAGCGTTCTTTTTTGCGACTGAGGAACAACGGTAGGATGTATGGATGAGCCTGATCCGGCATCCGCGAGCAACCGCGTTCATGCCGCAGTGCTGCATAAAGCAGCAAGGCACGATCTTCGAAGCCACGATCAATCGCATACGTCATCCGGCTGAATGCTTCACAGGACGGGCAATCACTGAGTTCGTCACTTGGCGCGTCAACCCATTCCGATAGATAATGATCAGCCTGTTCCTCGTCACCGAGTTTGCTGTAGACCATGAAGCTGATATAGTCACGTGTCCGAATAAAGCCATGCGCGTCACAGAAATCGATGAAGCGATCAAGATCTTCTTCGAGAAGCGAGACCGTCACGTCTTCTTGTTCTGCCATATAGATCAAGTAGGACTTGTAGTTCCAGTACAAATCAAGTTCTTGTTTGGGAGTCAGTGTCATCTCATCTTTTCGGATCCATTCCATCAAGAGCGTGAAAGACACGAGAAACGATCGGAAGTGTCCTAAATCAAATTGATTTTGTGAAAATGCCCATAAGGAGAGGAAGCGGAGTGAATCATCAGCTGTTTCCTCAAAGATGGCCCATAAGGCCTCACCGCGTGCAACGGAGGGTTCTTCTTCCTTTAAGCGAAGATATAAGAGATGGAGTTCTTCTTGAGGGTTCATCTGTACCCCTCCTTTCTTATATAAGTATACCACGAGCGTTTTGAGAAATCGCAATTGAGCGAGGATGGAATAAAAAAAGATTCCGAACCGGCTCAATCGCGGTTCGGAATCATTTCAAGTATTTGTGGATGAGTATCAGCTGTCGGATGTAGCAAATCATGTACCGTGTAACTATTGAGTACTTGATGGAACGCCGCAATGGCATCATCGAAGGCATCACGTGCCGGATTGAGCGAAGGGACCTCGTGAATGCCTTCTTGCGGATCGAGAAAATGAACGGTTGGTTCAAACAGTTGTACGACGTCACCGATATGAATTGCATCTGGAGGACCTGCTAAGCGGAACCCACCTCCACGACCACGGACAGAATCAATCAAACCACTCTGTCCTAAACGATAGACTACTTTCATCAAATGATTCTTAGAAATGTCGTAACAATCCGCTACTTCCTGGATTCGGACTAAACGATCGGGATGGGCTGCTGCGAACAGCAGGGACCGAATCGCGTAATCCGTATAACGTGTCATGCGCATTTTCATCACCTACTTAACACACATACTAGGGGGGGACGCAAGCATTATCAACTCTCAATGTGCAAAAATTAAGATGCATTTTAGAGATTGTTTTTGAGGGTGGATTCACGCATAATGGACGGTGAAAGGTAGGTTAAATTATGCATTTCGATCAGGCATTACACCTTTTGCAACAGCTCGGACCATCGATGGAGCAAAAGGGATTGCGGATCGCGACGCGCTTCTATGACTCGCTTGAGGCGACGTACGAAGAAGAATTGCGCGCGCTTCGAGAAGCGGGGGCTCAGGACGGAACTCGCGCCTTGCGGATTTTACGCTTGAGTCAACTACTGAACCAGATTACCAATCAGCATGAATCGAGTGAACTGTTTAAATTGATTTTATTGAACGAAATCAATCAAACGAAATCGTTTCTACTGACGTACCCGGACATTATCAGTCGTGAAATTCTTCAAGCTATTCAAATCGAATATGATCTTAAAGAAGATGCACCTTTACTTCAAGCATGGGCAATTGTTCACCATCAACTCGTCGATACGTGCCGCCATTTTTGTAAATACCGCCGTGCTGAGAACTGGCGTCAACAAGATATTTTGTTGATTGCAGAAGACCATCATCTCGGAGCCGTCATTGACGAAGCCCGGCATGCGCTTCTGAGTGGTCGCAAAACGACCTTGTTACATGTCTCAGCTGAGGAACTGGCAGAACGAATGTTAGCGAATGTCCTCTCTTTGACGACGAAAGGGATGGTCGTTCACCACATTCGTCAAGAAGGATGGGAACAACAGATGCACGAATTCTTGACGATGATCACGGCAAATGATCCGATCGTCTTCGTCAGTGGATCGACGAATTTCATTGAAGAAATCCAGCAACGACTCGATCCGTTACCGGTCCTGTTCGGTCCGTTCGTAGCGGCAAATCAATTACCCTCTTAACGAGAAAAGCGATGTGACACGCTCTGACAAAAGTCGGAGCATGACACATCGCTTTTTTAAGCTGATTTCGTTAAGCGCTTTGCGCGTTGAATCGACCGGTCGAGTGCGAGATAGACCCCACCTGATACACAACACAGCAGTCCGACAAATCCGAGCGCAAAGTCACCTTTTCCGGTATCAAGGAATAACGATCCGAGAAGCGGTGCGGTGACGCCGCCAATCAACCACTGGAGACTCGCAGCACCGTTGTACGTTCCGCGGAGATGTTCCGGGGCGATCAAAGCGATGAACGTCATCTGCACAGGGGACATGATCATCTCACCGAGCGTATAGAACGCATAAATCGCAAGTAATACCGTCACGAGCACAACATAACTCGTTCCGAGTGAGAACAGGTAGGACGGCACGAACGCGAGGAAAATCATGCCGATGCCGAAAATCGATGCCCCGAGCAACATGACTTTTCCGAATGCTTTGCCGGACAAGCGAGCAGCAATCGGGAACTGGAACAAGACGACCATGATCCCGTTCAGAGCCATCAGATAAGGGAACGGATTTTGTTTCGTTGGTAATCCCGGTAGTGCTTCCTTCAAGAAGACCGGCAACATACTCTCGACGAGGGCAAATCCCATCGAGATGAAGACACCCGCCCCGATGAAGATTAAAAAGACATGATCCTTCCGCAATACAGTGAGCGGTGATACTTTGACTTCGTCCGTCTTTTCGATATACTCTGGTTTCGTTTCTTCGATGAAGAAGTAGAGAACGAGTCCGTACAGGAAAAAGACGAAAGCGGCAGAGTAGAAGATGAGTGAACGGTCGACGAACAGGACGGCACTTCCGAGCAGTGGACCGAATGCGGCCCCGACGTTATGTCCCATCCGCAACAGACCGAATGATTCGTTCAGGCGTTCTGGTGGTGTGACGTCCGCGACCATCGCGCTTGCCGCGGGATGGAACAGTGAACTCGATAAACCGAGCAACGCGTTCAAAGCGAGAAGTGGTCCGAATGAATCAGCGAACGAAAAACCGATTAAAGCAATGACGTCACCGATGATTGAGAGGACCATCAGTGGTTTTCGACCGAATTTATCGGCGAAGTGACCACCGAGAACGGCGCCGACGAGCGACATGATCGGTCCGGTCGCCATGATGACACCGACCAAGAAGTAGGAATCGAGTCGATCCGCATAATAAAGAACTAAAAATGGTGCGATCATGAACATCATGATCCCCGTGATCGTTTCCCCGACGAACCGGATCCAGATATTGCGATCAAGCTGTTTGAGTGCGTTAAACATAGTGAAAACCCCTTATATTCCGTTTTTAGACAATAGAAAAGACGGATACGCACAAATATGGGCATACCCGTCCTAATATAAGAGGGCAGCATGTACGTATACGCATACGCACACCCTGCTTAATTAAAAATTAAACGATTGGGTGACGTACAGTTGTAGTCGATACAAAGACAGTGTGGACAGATGTCCGGGCTTGATGGAATACCATTGTACGTCTCCTCCTTCTGTAATAGTGAACTTCCTAGTCATCGTAAAGAAGATCGTGATGAATTGTCAACTTTAAATCTGAAAATTGAGTCAATGAAGTGAAATGGACGAGACCTTGAAAATTCGGTATGATAGACTAGTTGCGAAAAAGATTGATCGGACTTTTGAATATATCGGTGAAAGGAACTACCATACATGACAAACATTCTACAAACGGAAGTCGAAAAGCGTCGGATTTTCGGCATCATCTCCCACCCGGATGCGGGTAAGACGACATTAACTGAAAAATTCCTCCTGCACGGAGGGGCAATCCGTGAGGCAGGTTCTGTCAAAGCACGGAAAAACTCGAAATTTGCGAAATCGGACTGGATGGAAATCGAAAAACAACGCGGAATCTCCGTTACGTCTTCGGTCATGCAATTCGAATACAACAAAAAGATCGTCTCGATCATGGATACACCGGGTCACTCGGACTTCGGTGAAGATACGTACCGGATCCTGACAGCGGTTGACTCAGCGATCATGGTCATCGATGCGGCGAAAGGGATCGAGTCGCAAACGAAGAAACTGTTCCAAGTCTGTCGGATGCGCGGAATTCCAATCTTTACGTTCATCAACAAGATGGACCGTCAAGCACGTGACCCACTCGAATTGATGGAAGAACTCGAAGAAGTCCTCGGTATCCCGTCGGTTGCTGTGACGTGGCCAGCAGGTTCAGGTCAACAGTTCGAAGGGGTCTATGATCGTGTCAAAGGACAATTCCATTGTTTCAAGAACGATCGTAAGTCGATCGAACTCGGTGAGGAAGGTCTCGCGAACGAAGAACTCGCGACGACGATCAACTCGGAAATGTATGAGACGTTGATGGATGAAGTTGACTTACTCGACGGCGCAGGTAACGAATACGATGAAGAATTGATCGCAAAAGGTGAACTGACTCCGGTCTTCTTCGGATCAGCCCTCGTCGATTTTGGTGTCACACCACTTCTCGAACATTACTTGAACTTGTCCCCTTCACCGACACCACGCGAGTCGAACAAAGGGAAAGTCGAGCCGGCACAAGACTTCTTCAGCGGTTTCGTCTTCAAGATTCAAGCGAACATGAACCCGAACCACCGCGACCGGATTGCGTTCGTCCGTATTTGTACGGGTAAATTTGATCGTGGAATGGACGTCGTCCTGACACGGACAGGCAAGAAAATGAAACTGTCGCAATCGACACAATTCATGGCGGATGAGCGGGAAACGGTCAATGAAGCGTTCGCAGGAGATGTCATCGGGTTGTACGACTCAGGCAACTATCAAATCGGTGATACGATCACGAACGGTGATCCATCATTGCAATACGAAGCACTACCAACGTTCGCACCAGAACTCTTCTTGAAGGTCTACACGAAAAACGCCTTGAAGTCGAAACAGTTCCAAAAAGGTGTCGAACAGCTCGCGCAAGAAGGTGCGATCCAGGTCTACAAGACGGAATACAACGAAATCATCCTCGGAGCGATCGGACAACTCCAATTCGAAGTCTTCGAGCACCGGCTCAAAGGTGAGTATGGCGTTGACATCTTGAAGGATGCTGCGAACTTCCAAGTCGCGAAATGGATCAAGCCAGCTGAAGTCGCTGCCGTCAAACAATTGACGGATTCACGGACGGTTCTCGTCTACGACCGTTGGGATAATGCTGTGTTGTTATTCGCGAATGATTTCGTCTACGAGCGATTCGTTCAGAAAAACGAAGGAACGATCACATTGGTCGATTCACCGCAACAACTCTAAGTTTTTGACGGACTACTTTTCGAAGTGGTCCGTTTTTTCGTTTCTGAAATCTCGTTTGATGGCAAGCGAACAAGGGTAAAAACAGAGCGAGTTTGAATTCATATGAAAAAGGAAGGTGTCATGTGATGGCGAAACGGTTTGTTGGAATCTATCAGGATCAATCGAGTCTGGAACGAAAAATCGAGGAATTGAAACAACAGGGGCATCATGATTCGGATTTTTCTGTCGTCGGTCGAGATGACGCGGCAGACGAAGCATCGGGTGCAAGTTGGATTGATCAGGTCAAATCAAAATTTTCTAAAGAACCACCGCTCCGCGAGACATTAAAACGTGTCGGACATTCGGACGATGAGGCAGAACGGCATTACGCAGAAGTCGAGCGTGGCGGTCTTGCATTGTTCGTCAAGGATCGAAATCACGACCATGATCATAACCACGACCATGAGCACCATCATCACCATGACCACGATCATGACCATCGGCACGATGACAATAAGGTCGAAAATCCGGGGAACAATGCCTATGAATCCGATCACCGCGGGGACGGTGAGAAGAGCGACCGGGCGAAGTGGAAAGCGGACGATCTCGACTAATACCTAGAAGTGAAGGCGCCATATCGGTGATCTTCACTTTTTTCTCGCGTCCGGAGTCGCAAAGCGAGATGTGTGGGGAATCGAGGTGCTATACTGAGAGCATCGAAGAGGTGATAAGACATGAAAAAAATAGTGACAGCTTTAGCAGGAATCGGTCTTGCCAGTGCTTGGTTCATCAACCGATATCCGGTGTTCGGGAGACGACCAAGCCGTGCAGAGCGGCGGAGTTTTGAACGATCAGATCGTTTTGTCGACGGGAAGTTCAAAAATGAGATGGATTTCCAGTTGAAGATGGAATGGGACTCGATGAAAAGCATCTTAAAGGATTACGGACGAAACATTCCGAATCTGCGTCCTGTCAAAGCGTTACCGACGCTTCCGTATCAGCGACGTCAAGACGATAGTGAAGCACCACGCGTTACATGGTTCGGACATTCAGCATTTTTACTCGAACTCGATGGACAAACGATTTTCTTTGACCCGATGCTCGGGCGCGCACCATCACCGTTCCCGAAACTGGGGGGAGGACGTTTTCAAACGACGCAGACCGTTGATCTCGAACGCTTGCCGTTGATCGATGTCGTCGTCTATTCGCACGACCATTATGATCACCTGGATTATCCATCCGTCCTCGCCTTAAAAAATCGAGTCGGTCGCTTCATCGTGCCACTCGGGGTCGGTAGTCGTCTCCGTGGATGGGGCGTCTCGGCGGAGCGAATCACGGAACTCGACTGGCATGAATCGACGCAAGTCGGTGGCATTAAGCTGACAGCGGCTCCGTCGCGCCATTATTCAGGGCGAAATGGTCTTGATCAATTTTCAACGCTGTGGGCGTCATGGGTTATCGAAGGCTCACAAAAAGTCTTCTTTAGTGGTGATAGTGGGTATGGTCCACACTTCAAAGCGATTGGCGAACAGTATGGTCCGTTTGATTTAACGATGATGGAATGTGGGCAGTATGATGTCCGGTGGTCCAATTCGCACATGTTACCGGAACAAACGGTTCAAGCACATCGTGACGTCAAAGGTCGCGTCTTGATGCCGATTCATTGGTCTGCCTTCATCCTCGCGTTCCATGCATGGTTCGAGCCGGTCGAACGGTTGCTCAAGGAAGCAAAACGCGATGAGATTCCAGTTTTGACACCAATGATCGGGGAGAGTGTGACACCCGAGAGCACGACACGAAAATGGTGGCGGGAAGTGCGTTGAGTAAGATAGCTTTTTGATTTTAATTGAATGAAATGATAAAAAAGTAGCCTTTTCGAATCACATCGAAAAGGCTACTTTTTTAGGTGAATAAACAGACGAGATGCTCATCCTCGACCCTTACAGGAAAGCAAGGATGATGACATCGTCCGGTAGTACAATCTCATTTAGCTCGCCAATCGATCCGCTTGTTTCGCACGACGAGAACGCACTTTTTCGATGATTTCGAAACCGAGCACAAGCATCGTACCGACGAGTAATCCGTTACTGAGGAACGGACGAAGTGTCAAAGGCAGGACTTCTGCGATGACGGTTGATTGTAACAAGATACTAATACCGATGACAGCACTGATTGCAAACGCATGGCGGCGACGGCTATTCTCCATGTTACTTTCAGCAGACTGCCAGGCAATCAGGAACATGTGCGGCAATGTCGCAAGCAACGCGGCACTCGCGACACTACGCGGTAATGTCGCGATGATTCCGATCAAGCTTGGGAAGAAACCGATCAGTGCGATGACGAGTGAGGCGATCAAGAACGGGCGACGTTTCCGGCTTCCCGTTTGCGCGATGAATCCGCTCGTGATGGGTAACGGCACCGGGACAAGCGTCGAGAATGTAGCAGCGAGTAAATGAATGACGCCTTCGATGGATAACCCTTGGTGCAGACGTCCTTGTTTTTGAAGCGTCGCTTCGACGGCGCTTAAAGCGGCAATCAAATTGACGACGAGCAAGATCGCGAACGGAATTGCGACAAGAAACGCACTACCGTCAAACTGCGGCCATCCGAACGGTAACGCTTGCGGTGGTGCGAACAAACTAGACGACGCAGGAAGCGACGGACGGCTGACGAGCCAACCGACGATGATTCCGATCATCAAGGCAAACGGACGTAAGCGACTCGGTCCAAACTGGCTGAGTCCGAGTACGAGCAAGAACGTGATGATTCCGGCGAGACGTGTTGCCTCGACGGCAAGAACGGCACCGAGCATGACGCCTGTTAATTGAATACATAATAAGAGCAAAAACGTTCCGCTGACGAGCGGTGTGAAGACGGGTAATAAGTATTTCGTCCATCCTGTCAAACCGAGAATGATGAGGACGACGCCGGCAATGACGACGGCTGCCATCGCGATCGTAAAGGCCGTTTTTGAATCGACCGGTAGTGCGGCAATGACGACGAAGATGCTGACCCATGATCCGGCAGGTCCCGATACGATCGGAAGCCGGTGGCCGAAGGCTCCGTGTAGGAAACAGGCAATCCCGCCTACAAAGAACGACCGTTGGACAAGAGCAGCTGTCTCGACTGAAGAGAGGTCGAACAGACTGGCGACGACGATTGGTAAGGCGATCGTGTTCGCGAGTAAAAAGACGATCCACTGGAAGGTAGAAGTCGTTTGTTTCATGAAAAAGCTCCTTTCTTAAACTTCAGATATTCCTGCATCATAGCATATGAATGATGTTATGATTCATATATCTTTATACATGAAAACATATGAAAGAGATGATGAATATGGATTTACGTCAGTACCGCTATTTTTGTGCGGTCGTCGAGGAACAATCCGTCACGCGGGCAGCGGAGCGCTTGCGGATGGCGCAACCTGCCTTGACGCAGCAAATTCGGCGAATGGAAGAAGAGCTAGGTGTTCGTCTGATTGAGCGGGCAGGGCGCGGGATCCGGATTACCTCAAGCGGCAACCGCTTATATGAACGAGCAGTCTCTTTGCTACAGTTCGAGCAGGAGACACGGATGGAAGTGAGCGACATCGAAGCCGGGCGAACAGGGATTTTGCGAATTGGTGTCAACACATTGTCAGCCAGTCGGCTCGTCGAATGGATTGAACAGATGAAACGACGGCATCCTGGCATCATCTTACAAGTCCACCAAGGAGAATCGAGTGCGCTCATCGAACGGTTGAAAGAACGGTCGCTTGATGCGGCGTTCGTCCGTCTACCGATTGATGCGCAAGGGATTTCGATTGAATGGATGGAAGAAGAACCGTTTCATCAAGTCTGGCACCCCGATCACCCGACCGCGGATCTCATCATTCCGAGTCAAGAAGGACTCGGTGTCTTTCAGACGTTAAGTCAACGGCTCGGCGTCGTATCGCAAGAGACGTGTTCCGATGTTTTGACGCTGATCGGACTTGTCCGCAGTGGACAGGCGGTGACTGTATTGCCGGAGAGTACGTTGCGGGAACTGGATATGACAGGACTGCACCAGACATACCTATCCGGTGCCGCAAGTACGACAGCCTTCGTCTGGTTGACGGAGACGGGACCGACGACACTGACAAAACAATTCATTGAAATCATGAAAGAAACAGCAGATTGATCAACAGACAGGAAAGAAAGGATAGATTGTATGAAAACGATTCAAGGCACGTATGGGGAAGCGAAGATTTTCACAGATAACGTCGACGACCTGACGATTAAGCAGGTCGCAGCTATGTTAGAGGAACAATTTGCGACAGACAGTCGCGTCCGGATTATGCCGGATTGCCATGCTGGAAAAGGGTCTGTCATCGGAACGACGATGCATGTGACGGACGAGGTCGTACCGAATCTCGTCGGGGTCGATATCGGTTGCGGCATGTTATGTACACGACTTGCTGAACAAGAACCAATCGATTATGCAAAACTTGACGCGACGATTCAGCGTCTCGTTCCAAGTGGCATGTCGGTACGTCAGCAAGCTCATCCATTATCAGAACAGGTACCGTTTGATCAAGTGCTTGCACCGTTTAACGAGACACGGGCACGATTATCAATCGGTACGCTTGGTGGAGGGAATCATTTCATCGAACTGAACCAGGATGCAGCAGGACAGCGCTATCTCGTCATTCATTCTGGTAGTCGCAATCTTGGGAAGACGATTGCCGAACATTATCAAGCAGAAGCGGAAACGGCACGCTTCCAATTTGACGCGGACCAAGTCATCGCCGAATTGAAGCAACAAGGGCGCGAGTCGGATATTCAAGCCACCTTACAGCAATTGAAGGAAAAACGGTCTACGTTTAACAAAGATTTAGCATCTGTTTCTGGCGAAGCGATGGAGCGTTACCTCCATGATCTCAAGATTGCCCAACGATACGCGGCATTGAACCGTCAGGCGATGACCGAAGTTATTTTTGAAGCGATGGGGTGGACGGCTGCGGATCAGTTCGATACGATCCACAACTACATTGATCTTGACGCGATGATTCTACGAAAAGGTGCCATCTCTGCAAAAGCCGGCGAGCGGGCAATCATTCCGATGAACATGCGTGATGGTTCCTTGATCGTCGTCGGAAAAGGAAATCCCGATTGGAACTATTCCGCGCCACACGGAGCAGGACGCATCATGTCGCGGTCAAAAGCATTCAAAACGGTTGAACTGGATGCGTTCGAAAAGACGATGACCGATGTCTGGTCAAGTTCAGTCGTCGCATCGACGCGTGACGAGTCGCCGTTCGTCTACAAACCGATGGATGAAATCATCCGTAACACGAAAGAAACGGTCGATGTCGTCGAGATCATTAAACCGCTGTATAACTTTAAGGCGAAGTGATAGAAGGATATCAACAATGGGGGAGGATGTT
The DNA here is from genome assembly GCF_015645365.1 of Exiguobacterium abrahamii. Taxonomy (NCBI): domain Bacteria; kingdom Bacillati; phylum Bacillota; class Bacilli; order Caryophanales; genus Exiguobacterium; species Exiguobacterium abrahamii. The sequence continues at coordinate 1,711,364 of NZ_JADOYC010000001.1, read as the reverse complement.
CTATGAACTATAAGGGGACTATGCTGATTCTGTTTTCAAGTGTGTTTTTAATCGCTGGATGCACGGATGAGACGGTCACGACGGAACAGAAAAAAGTAGAAGTCAAAACTACTACGCATACGAATCAGACGAAACACGCCATCTTAAATCCAGTTCAGTATGAAAAGCTTTTCAATCATATGAATGAACACTTGAAGATGGATCAGTTTCAGTTGAAGAGAAGTACGATCGGTGCAGACTTCACGGCTGTCGACCAATCCTTGAGTTTTGGGAAAAGACGATGGTTAACGGTTGACGGAACGATTGACACGCCATCGACCCAGGAGACACTTTATTTTGAAAACCAAAAACAAGATACGCAGTTAGCGATTCATTTTGCGTATACGGATCGATACATAGGTAATGATTTGGTTCAGTATCAATCAAACGGTGATTACGGCGAGCTCCTCATCATCAGCTACAAAAATATCCTCATAACCGTGCAACAAAATGCTTTACAGAAAGTCGATTCAAACACGACGCAGGAAGCAGCAAAACAGGTAATCCAGGAATTAAAAAACGTTCCCGTTTAAAACGAGAACGCAAAGAAGACAACTCTGATTTGATTAGACTGTACCATCCGGTAATGTCTCACCTGTCCGGCGAATCGTCGCTCCGAGTTCAGCGGCGATCGCATTGACGGCTTCTGAATCTTCGTTGACTTCACTGATCAAGATGACACCGTAATGGTCGGGATCAATCTGATTCAGCGTCCGGTTGAATAAATCAAACGATTCCCGTTCGTTCTTTTCATCCCTGTTCGCACCAATCAAATAACCAGCAACGGAACCGACGAGCATACCGAACGGACCTCCGACGACACCGATCGCCATGCCGATCAATGAGCCTTTGAAGGATTGGTCCTGTTGCGTGAAGTCGATGGCATCGATGAAAGAGAAACCCTCTGCTTCGTCACGTTTTGCGAGAACCATCTGATCCATCTCGATTTCCTTGATTGCCTCGAGGTCCTTAATCATCGCAAAGCCTGTTTTTGCTTTTTCTAAATCACTAAAAATGATTGTCGTAATAACGTGCGTTGCATCGCTTTTATATTTCGCCATAATAAACGCCTCCACAAGAATCGGATATCATACTACACTTTTTAAGTACCCTGAACATTCTAAATGGAAACGCGAGACTGGAAATATGAGAAAAACAGGACAACAGAATAATTTTCTAATATCGGCAATAAGTAAAACTTATCGAAAGTCTTTTGTTCTTTCAAATTGTAACGGAATCCATATTATACTATGATAGAACTGTACAAGTAAGCGGTATCAGGGGCTTGATGTCGTGAACACTTAAAGGGGGAATCACCATGAAGCAAACAGATGTGTCGCAAGATGTCTTTGGCGCACGCCGTTCGTTTGAAGCAAACGGTAAGAATTATCAGTACTATAGTCTTGAAAAATTGGAAGAACTCGGATTGACGGAAGTCAAACGTCTTCCATACTCGATTCGTGTCCTACTCGAGTCAGTACTTCGTCAACAAGATGGTCGTTCGATCACACGTGAACACGTCGAGAACTTGGCGAAATGGGGAACAGCTCAAGTTTCGAACGATGTCGATGTTCCGTTCAAACCGTCACGCGTTATCCTTCAGGATTTCACAGGTGTTCCAACGGTCGTTGACCTCGCGTCACTTCGTAAAGCCATGCAAGATCTCGGTGGAGACCCATCGGTCATCAACCCAGAAGTACCAGTCGACCTCGTCGTTGACCACTCGGTTCAAGTCGATGCTTACGGTTTTGCTGGAGCACTTGCAGAAAACATGGATCTCGAATTCGAACGTAACGAAGAGCGTTACAAATTACTTCGCTGGGCGACATCGGCATTCGATAACTACCGTGCCGTACCACCCGCAACAGGGATCGTCCACCAAGTTAACCTCGAGTACTTGGCATCTGTCGTCCTCGAAAAGGAAACAGCAGACGGTACAGTTGATGTGTACCCGGATACACTCGTCGGAACGGACTCACATACGACGATGATCAACGGTCTCGGCGTCCTCGGTTGGGGAGTCGGTGGGATCGAAGCGGAAGCGGGCATGCTCGGACAGCCGTCATTCTTCCCAGTACCTGAAGTCATCGGTGTACGCATCACAGGTGAGATGCACCCAGGAACGACAGCAACAGACGTTGCCCTTCGTGTAACGGAAATGCTCCGTCAAGAGAACGTCGTCGGTAAGTTCGTCGAGTTCTTCGGTCCATCACTCCACTTGATGTCTCTTTCTGACCGGGCAACAATCGCGAACATGGCGCCAGAATACGGTGCAACATGTGGATTCTTCCCAGTCGACACAGAAACATTGACGTACCTTCGTCTGACAGGTCGCGATGAAGAATTGATCGAAAAAGTCGAGAACTACTCGAAAGCAAACGGTTTGTTCTACACGCCACAAAACGAAGATCCAACATTCACGAAAACAGTCGAACTTGATCTTTCGACGATCGTTCCTGCCCTTGCTGGACCAAAACGTCCACAAGACCGGATCGATTTAACGGATGTTCATACATCATTTAAAAAAGCGTTGACGGCTCCACAAGGAAACGCTGGATTCGGCTTAGCGGAAGAAGAAGCGAACAAAGTCGCTGTCGTTCAGTTCGAAGACGAAGCAGTTGAAATGCGTACAGGTGACGTTGCAATCGCTGCGATCACGAGCTGTACGAACACATCAAATCCATATGTCATGATCGGTGCGGGACTCGTCGCGAAAAAAGCGATCGAACTCGGTCTTTCGGTTCCGAAATACGTCAAGACATCACTGGCGCCAGGATCGAAGGTCGTTACGGATTACCTCGAGAAATCAGGACTCCAAACGTACCTTGACGAACTCGGCTTCAACACGGTCGGTTACGGCTGTACGACATGTATCGGGAACTCTGGTCCACTCGACCGCGCAGTCGAAGACGCAATCCTCGGTTCAGACTTACTCGTTTCGTCTGTCCTCTCCGGTAACCGTAACTTCGAAGGTCGTGTCCACCCGCTCGTCAAAGCGAACTACTTGGCTTCACCGCCACTCGTCGTCGCGTATGCACTTGCAGGAACAGTCGACGTCGATATCATGAACGCGTCACTCGGAACAGGCAAAGACGGACAAGAAGTCTTCTTCGCTGACATCTGGCCGTCACGTGATGAGATCCAAACGATCATCAACACGGTCGTCACACCAGAAAGCTTCCGTGCAGAATACGATTCAGTCTTCACAGGAAACGAACGTTGGAACAACCTTGATGTGCCAACAGGAGATCAGTACGACTTCGACGGTGAGTCGACGTACATCCAAAACCCACCGTTCTTCGAGAACTTGGCGAAGGAAGCTGGTCAAGTCGAAGCGCTCAACGGACTCCGTGTCTTCGGTAAGTTTGCTGATTCGGTTACGACGGACCACATCTCACCAGCGGGTTCATTCTCGAAAACGACACCAGCCGGTCAATACCTCGTCAACAAAGGGGTTGCACCAAAAGACTTCAACTCATACGGTTCGCGTCGTGGTAACCACGAAATCATGATGCGCGGAACGTTCGCGAACATCCGCATCCGTAACCAAGTCGCACCAGGTACAGAAGGTGGCTTCACGACGTACTGGCCAACAGGCGAAACGATGGCGATGTACGATGCTGCGATGAAGTACAAAGAAGATGGCACAGGTCTTGTCATCCTTGCTGGTAAAGATTACGGAATGGGTTCTTCACGTGACTGGGCAGCAAAAGGAACGAACTTGCTCGGCGTCAAAGCCGTCATCGCGGAGAGCTTCGAGCGGATTCACCGTTCAAACCTCGTCATGATGGGTGTTCTTCCACTGCAATACGTGGCAGGCACGACAGCTGAAACACTTGGTTTAACAGGTGAAGAAGCGATCAGCATCGCAATCGATGAGTCTGTTCGTCCACGTGACATCGTTAAAGTCACAGCGACAGCGGCAGACGGAAAAGTCACTGAATTCGAAGCGATCGCTCGTTTCGACTCAGAAGTCGACATCGATTACTACCGTCACGGCGGGATCCTTCCAATGGTCCTTCGTGAGCGTCTCCAACAAGCATAAGTTGTCTAATCAAAGGTGGGGGAAACCCCACCTTTTTTTGACGAGAGGAGGAAAAAGGTGAACCGATTCAAGAAGTGGTTTCAACCGAAGGAAGACCAGCCGTTGCCGATGCGTGACGTGACGCTTGATGAAGTCAAACAAGCGACACATGCCTTTGAATCCGAACTACCGAAAGGGACGAATCGGACAGTGCTTCTAGATAATGAGCAACGCATTGACTTAAAGCAGCTGGAGCCGTATTTGAAAGCACGTTCGACACAAGTGTTTTACATGTCGCGTGAGACATTCACCATCATGGAGGCAAAAGATCGGGAGCTCGTCTATGAGATGGATCATGTCCAAGTTGCCGTCGATCGCTATTTTGACCGGGTGAAGAAACTCCCGTTGAAACCGTATAGTAAGACGTTCCAAGTCGACTGCGCGATGTTGTTTCAGGATGGCTATTTGCGTGAAATGCCGCATCATAGCTATTACTTGGTCGATGAGTCGATGATCGTCTCGCTGACGCCGAAGGAAGCATAAACGTAACCAAGGGTGGACCGAATTGATTCGGTTCGCCTTTTTTTGTCGTCCTGACCGTTTTCTGATTTGTTCAAAAGTCTGACGAATTTAGTCAGAAATCGTGAAATCTCGGACAAACCCTTTGTATTCTCCTTATAAAACCGATACGATGATAAGGAATAGAGACTTGAGCTAGGAAGGTGTACATGGCATGACGAAACGAACGAGCACGTGGATTGCAGTAGCAATCGTGGCAATGGCGATCCTCCTTGCCTACAATTTTTATCTCTTGAACAAGACGCAGACCGCAAGCGATGAAAAAGCCGCGACGGTCAAACCGTTTTATACGATGACACGCATTCAATATGTTGAGAAGAAGCTCGCGACGAAAAAAGATGAACTTGAATCACGCACGTATGAAGTCGTCTTTAATGACAAAGGTCATTTCCGGACAGAAGTCGTAGACGGTCCGTCAAAAGGATCGCTCGCGATCTGGAACGGGACGATGTTCCGTGAGTATGATGCGACAGGGAAGTTAGTCAATGAGACGAAAGCGGGCAAAAGTGTCAGCGCGCCGCGCCCATTCCTCTCACGTGGCTTCAACGAACAGATCCTCGCTTTCATCAACAAAGGTGACTTCGGACAAGTCGAGGGAGAAGCGGACATCGCCGGAATGGCAGCAGACGTGTACGTGAAAAAAGAACCATCAAGCACGGTACCAGAAGACTGGATCAAACAATATCCATCGATCTTCGATAAAGAAAACAACCAGGAACAAGCAACGTATTATGTCGCTTCCGACCGTTCGAAAGTACTCGGTGCGGAGTCACGCAATAACGGTAAACTGTTCTACTCTGTCAAGATGAAGAGTTTTGAAACGATCGATACGTTCGATCCGGATTGGTTAAAAGCAAAATAAACAAGAAACGACCGGCGATGACGCTACGAAACGGTAGCGGACAAAGTCGGTTTTTTCGAGACGCAGGAGGTTCAACATGGAAGCATTCTCGAAAGAGGAGATGTTCAATCAAATCAAAGCGTGGGAAGAGGGCGCGAAGGTCGAGGAGGTACTCGCCTTACGTTATGCTCAAAGTAGCCGGTTGCTTGGAGAAACGGACGCACTCGTCCGCATCTTAGCGTTACTCGTCGAACATCGCTATATCATGACGGGACGACTGGATGCCTTAGCTGAGAGCTGGATGCAAGAAATCCGTCAGCATGGTCGTTTGCCAGCTCGTCTGGAGCAATTGTTGACGGAACAACAATTACAAAGTACGTATCAGCGCCTCGTCGCGCATACGTTTCCGACGATTCGCGAGACGGACAATGCGAACGCCAAACGATCAGCAACGAAAGAACTGATTCTCCAAGCAAGCCAAATCGTCGAGGAGACGGAACAAATCGTCGAACTGACGGAACGGTTGCGTCGATTGGATGCTGGTCGCTGGACGGAACTGTTCGAAGCTGGAACGGCATTACTGCGTTCGAGTGCCACGCTTGAACAGACAGCGCAGACATTCGTCGACAGCTTACAAGAGCGCTTCTATTCCCGGGAAGCGTTCCGCGAGATGACGGAACTGAAAGCGACGACGATCCAGGATCTCAAACGTGTCGTTGCTTTGCTCCCCGTCGAAAGCAAACAAGTCGAACGCTCAGCACTCGAGGAACTTGACGCGATGATTGGTCTCGAAGACATCAAACAACGGGTCCATCATATGTATCGCTTCTTGAAGTATCAACAGAAACGATCGGAAGATGGTTACCGTTCAAGCGATCAACCATCCTTACACATGATTTTCATGGGGAACCCCGGAACCGGAAAGACGACCCTTGCCCGTTTGATGGCAAAGATCTATCACGAGCTCGGACTTCTCGAACGACCGGAAGTCGTCGAGACGGATCGTTCATCGCTTGTCGGTGCGTTCGTCGGTCAGACGGAAGAACAGGTCATGAGTAAAGTCCGCGAAGCCGTCGGAGGGGTGCTCTTCATCGATGAAGCCTATGCCTTAAAACGTGCCGGACAAAGTGGGAACGATTATGGTCAGGCAGCGATCGATACGCTCGTCGCAGCGATGACGAGTGGGGAATATGCAGGACGATTTGCGGTCGTGCTTGCTGGATACCCAGAAGAGATGCGTGATTTCCTGAAGGCGAATCCTGGACTCCGGAGTCGTTTCCCGGAATCAAATCATTATCTACTCGCCGACTATACGGATCAGGAGCTGCTCGCCATCGGACGGTCGATCGCGACCGCGAACGATTACGTCTTGACGGAACAAGCAGAGCGGGCGTTGCTCGGTCGTCTGGAACGAGAACGGGTTGACGCCAGTTTCGGAAATGGACGCGCCGTCCGTAATATCGTCCTTGATGCGATCTTCAAGAAGGGATCAAGCCTTGGAGAGAGTGCCAGTCACGAAGACTTTGCCTTACTCGAACAAGAAGATTTTGAGATGGTGCAAGAACCGGACGCAACCGTTGAGGAGCGGATCGCTTCGCTCGTCGGATTGTCTGATCTCAAAGACGAACTCAAGCAGATTGAAGCCTTATTATCGATGCAAAAACGTCGCCGGGAAGCCGGTTATAAAGTCTTACCGGTCGAATTACATGCGGTCTTTAGCGGCAATAGCGGGACCGGAAAGACGACCGTCGCGCAGCTCTATGCCGATATCTTACGACAATGCGGTTATTTGAAACGCGGACACTTGAAAGTCGTCAGCCGGGCGGATCTCGTCTCCGGTTACGTTGGACAAACGGCGCAAAAGACGCGTGACGCGATTCGCGACGCGCTGGGTGGTGTCTTATTCATCGATGAAGCGTATGCGTTAAATGGTGGAGCGAACGACTTTGGAAAGGAAGCGATTGATACGCTCGTGGATGAGATGACGAAACATCAAGACAATCTCGTCGTCGTCCTTGCGGGTTACGAGCAACAGATGAACGCCTTGCTTGCAAGTAACCCAGGATTGAAATCACGCTTCAAACGGTCATTCCACTTCCCGAATTATTCGCCAGACGAGTTGATTCAAATCATTGAAGGATACGCAGCACGGTTCGGATACGAGCTGACGGAGGACGCACGGTTGACGCTTACCGAGAAGATTGATGTCGTTCCGAACGGAAACGCACGGGCGGCGATCACGATCGTCGAACAGGCGATCGCGAAGCAGTCGATGCGATTAATTGACAAAGTTAGCTTGTCCGGTTCAGAATGGTCCTATCTTGAAAAAGAGGATTTTTAAGGGGGAAGCTACATGCACACGATTGAAATACCTGTCCGGTACGCTGAGACGGACATGATGGGCATCGTCTATCATTCGAACTATCTCGTCTATCTGGAACTCGCACGGACAGAATTAATCCAGTCCTTAGGTCTTGATTACAAGGAGATGGAAGATGCGGGATATGTCTCCCCGGTCACGAATGTCAATCTCGATTACAAACGCTCGTTGACGTATGGTGATACAGCGGTCGTAACAGTCTGGATTGATCATTACGATGGATTACGGACGATTTATGGTTATACGGTCAAACATCCGGACGGGAAGCTTGCAGTATCGGCGAAAACGACACACGTCGTCGTCAAGAAGGAAAACTTCCGACCGATTCGCTTGCCGAAGGTGTTCCCGAACTGGCACGAAATTTATGAGAAGATGAGTGAGACGGACGCAGCACTCTTAACGGAAGCGTGAAGAAATACATCAAAAGCGGGATCGATTTTTGAATCGGTTTCGCTTTTTTCTTTTTTCAGTCTGGACAGTAAAAGTTAGCACTTGGTACTAACGACCGATGACAAAGTCAGGATCATTTGCGAAAATAAAGAAGCTGAAGTAAGGTAGGGACTTACTCTATCTGTCGGAAGTAGACTCGACGGATGGAACGATTAGCGGTAACATAGAGAAGCATAAAAAGAAGAGGGGTCTTACTCATGAAAAAAATCGTAACCGTCAGTACGTTAGCGCTTCTCCTTGCAGGATGTAATCCTGGGGATCAACAAGCGGATGATACAACGAAAACGGAACAGAAATCAGATGAGACAAAACAATCAAACGACGAAACGAAAAAAGAAGACACAGCAAAAGACACGAACAAAGAAGAAACAAACAAAACAGACGAAACAGCAAAAGACGATACGTCAGAAGAAGCAAAACAAGAAGACAATTCGTCTGATGCGGCAACGCAAGAAGATCAAAAATCTTCGGATGAGACGAAAAAAGAAGAAGAACAAAAAGACGATACACCAGCTTCAGAGAACAAAACAGAGGACAAAAAAGACGAATCGACGGATAAACCGGATAGTTCATCTCAGGATCCAGAACAAGAGAAACCGTCGAAACCAGAAGATGAGACACCAGATGTCGATAAATCAGCAGATGCCAAAGCAGATCTATCACTTGGTAATCTCGTCGTCGTCAATAAGAAATACGGCTTACCAATCGACTACAAACCATCGGATCTCGTCGTCCCAGACGTCAGCTTCTCATATTCGGGCGTGCTCGAGCAAAGCTACATGCGGGCGCCAGCTGCGAAACAGATGGAGAAGATGTTCGCCGCTGCTAAAAAAGAAGGCGTGACATTGAACGCTGTCAGCGGATTCCGTTCAGGCGAACGTCAAAAAGTATTGTATAATAATTATGTCGCACGTGATGGCAAGGCAGCTGCTGATCAATATTCAGCACGTCCTGGTAACAGTGAGCACCAAACAGGTCTTGCTTTTGATATTTCGGCACCAAGTGTTGGTAACGGATTGACGGCTGCCCTTGGTGATACGAAAGAAGGAAAATGGATTGCGAATAACGCAGCGAAATATGGTTTCATCGTGCGCTACGATCGTGGCTTCCAATCACGGACAGGCTATACGTATGAGCCATGGCACATTCGTTATGTCGGTGTCGATGCCGCGACACAAATTAAAAATAACGGACAGACTCTTGAGGAATATATGAAAGTCGGTCACTAAGAGGTTGGAGGTTGACTATGATTGAAATCATAGGGATTTTAGTTCTTGGCTATCTGCTTGGTTCGATACCGTTTGCACTTCTTGTCGGGAAGTGGGGACACGGGATGGATATTCGCCAACACGGTAGCGGGAATCTCGGAACGACGAATACGTTCCGTGTCTTGGGAAAAAAGGCGGGAATCATCGTCTTGATCGGTGATTTCGGAAAAGGAGCCGTCGCAAGCCTCGTTCCCATCTTGATGGGAGCAGATATACATCCGTTGTTTGCTGGACTAGCAGCTGTCATCGGTCACATCTATCCGATCTTCGCGAAGTTCAAAGGCGGAAAGGCAGTCGCGACGTCCGGCGGGATGTTGCTCGTGACGAGCCCTGTTCTGTTCATCTTCCTGCTCGTCTCCTTTTTGACGACACTCCGTCTGAGCCGGATGGTGTCGCTCAGTTCAATCGTGGCGGCAAGTGTTGGAATCGTTGTGTCCATCACGATTGGCGTCTTGACGAACGACTGGATCGTTCCGACGTTCTTTACGGTTCTTGCCTTGTTCGTCATCTTCAAGCACCGTGAGAACATCCAACGGATTCGCCAAGGAACAGAGTCTAAGATTCCACTCTTTGCAAAGAAATCGTCTGAATGAATCATTAAGACGCATCTCCATCTCGTCCATTGAGATGCGGATGCGTCTTTTATTTGTGAAAAAAGTCGGATAACGGACGAATTCAACGACATTTCATAGGAACTACACGTTTATTTACATCGGATTTACAAGACCTTTACAGACGTTCGATACACTAGAACTAGAACTTGTCTGTGAAGGGGGAAGCGCACGTGTCGTTGTTAGGAGAAGAGCGGAAATCACGCATCATGGAATGGCTGGAAGAGGAAGGGAAAGTCATGACGAAGGATTTGATCGAACGTCTCGATGTCTCGGGAGAAACGGTACGACGCTACTTAGAGGAGCTAGAACGGGAACGTCAGCTAAAACGCGTGTATGGGGGAGCGATTTATCAAGGAGGAAAACGAGAGACACCGATCTCACGTCGGACGGATCAATTGTCTCGCCGTTTAGCGCGTTATGCGAAAGGATGGCTCAGCGATTATTCCTGTATCTTTCTTGGGCGAGGTGAGCCGGTCGAGCATCTGTTGCCGTATTTAACGGGGAACGCGACGATCGTCACGAACTCACTAGTCGTCGCTAGTCACTTGGAGCAGTGCCGTAAGACGGGACCGTTCAAAGGTGAAATTCGATTACTCGGTGGGACAGTCGATGCTTACGGGCAGACGGTCGGAGTCGAAGTCTTGCAGGCGCTCGATGCTTACGCTTTTGATGCTTGTTTTCTATCGTTTGACGGTGCCGAAATTGAGCGTGGCTTCGTAAGCGATGATATTGAATCCTCACTGATTCAAAAAGCCGTCATTAGCTGTACGAAGGACGTCTATGCCTTTTTGGCAAATGATGAATTCCAAGGCAATCGTAAATATAAGGTGGCAGAGTTCCGCCGTGCGAAGATCGTTCTCAGTCCAGCCTCCTATCCACCATCATGGGAGATGAAACTGTTCAACGAACGCGTGAACTGGATGGTCGTCTCATGATACACTGATGCGGGAGGGATGCATCATGTTAGAAATCATCGCATCGACCGTAGAAGAAGCGGTCGCAGCAGAACAAGCCGGAGCGGACCGGATCGAGCTCGTTTCCGCATTATCCGAAGGTGGGTTGACGCCGAGCTATGGACTGATTCGTCAAGTCGTCTCGACGGTCGAGATTCCGGTTCACGTCCTCGTGCGACCGCATAGCAAGTCGTTCGTCTATTCGAAATCAGACGAAGAGACGATCATCACGGATATCGACTTGATCCGTGAACTCGGTGCTGCCGGGATCGTCGTCGGCTCATTGACCGCAGACGGTCGTGTCGACGAAGGCTTCCTTGGTCGAATCATCAAACATAAAGGGGAACTGTCATTGACGTTCCACCGGGCGATCGACAGTAGTCGCGATATTCTCGAAGCGGCAGAAGTGCTCGCTGATTTTCCAGAAGTCGACCGGATCTTGACGTCAGGTGGTCAAGCGACGGCATTAGAAGGTAAAGAGACGATTGCGCGCTTGATCGAGGAACATCCGGACTTGATCATCTTACCAGGGTCCGGGATTACGCTTGAGAATGCGGAAACGCTTCTTGAAGCGACGAAAGCATCGGAACTACATGTGGGATCCGCGGTCTTACAAGACGGTATCATTCAAAAAGAACGTGTTGAAGCATTGACGCGACTTCTCAGCTAATCCTATACCGCACGAATCCATTTTTCGAATCTGATGAGATGAGGGAAATGGATTTTTTTGTATGTCTTCGTGACGGATTTTCGACGATTCCGTGACGTGCTTGAAAAGCAGAGTGGGATAACTAGGTTTTTCAACGGGACTACGCTAGAATCAAAGATGGAAATAGTGGAAATGAAGGAGTACGACATGATACCAAAACAATTAAAACAAGACGCCCTGGGTACACTAAAAGGACGCTGGCTGGTCGGGCTAAGCATCTCGATCATCTACTTCCTTATCTTTGCGCTTGCAGCGAGCCGGATGTCCTTTGACCAAGATGACATCGACAGCATGGTCCGTTTCATCGGACTGAACATGGTCGTAACGATCGTCCTTGCTCCGGTGACGGTCGGACGAACGATTGCTTACTTACGCTTCACACGCGGGGAGTCTGCCGGCATCGGAACGTTATTTGAAGGATTTTCTTCGTTTCGACGTGCTTTCCGGACGATTGCCGCTTACGCGATCGTGACGGTATTGGTCTATGTCGGATCATTTTTGATCTTACCGGCATTGTACTTTTATCTAGCGTATCGCCTCGTTCCGTATATCTTGGTCGACCGACCGGAATTGTCGTTTTGGCAAGTACTCGGTGAGAGTCGTCGGATGATGAAAGGGCATAAGCGTGAACTGATCATGCTTTACCTGAGTTTCATCGGCTGGGGTATCCTCGCACTACTTAGTACTGTGGGGGTCATCTTCTTGACGCCGTATTTCGATACGACGATGGCACACTTCTATGAACGCTTGAAACCAACACGTCAATCATCCGTCGAGGGATGAACGAAAAAAGCCTGTACATTACGTCAGTAGACGTAGCGTACAGGCTTTTGCTCATTCTACCGAAGCGCGTGAACGTTCGGCGAGCAACAGATAAAGCGCTTGTGTACCGGAATCAGCATGACCCAGCTCAGCAAGTTGTTCATATAAATCCTTCGTCAGTGCAAGACCAGGTGTCGCAATGCCCATCTCAGCACCGCGTTCGAGAGCAAGACGCATATCCTTGATGAAGTGCTTGACGAAGAAACCAGGTGAGTAGTTTTCAGCGATGACGCGTGGAATCAAGTTCTCAAGACTCCAGCTACCGGCAGAACCAGATTTGATCGTCTCGATGAACTGCGTCGGATCAATCCCGGACCGCGTGACGAACAACAGCATCTCCGCTGTTCCGATCATCGAGCCGGCAATCGCGATTTGGTTCGCGAGTTTCGCTGATTGTCCTTTACCAGGTCCACCGAAGAGTGAAATCGATTTTCCCATCGCTTCGAATAATGGCTTCGCTTGCGCGAACGCTGCTTCTTCACCACCGACGAGAATAGCGAGTGTCCCGTTCTTCGCACCGAGGTCACCACCTGTGACAGGTGCGTCCAGTGCCTGAAGACCGCGTGCTGCCGCTTCCTGCGCAATCCGTTCTGCAAGAGCCGGACTGGATGTCGTCATGTCAATCAGAATCGTTCCTGGTGCCGCATGATCGAGGATTCCGTCTTCGAAGTAGATCTGCTCGACGTCTTGCGGATAACCGACGATCGAGATGACGACGTCGACATCCGTGACGACGTCTTGAATCGTATCGACGATTTCGACACCATCCGCTTCAAGGACAAGTCCTTTTTCTTTCGTACGATTGTATCCTTTGACTGTAAAACCTGCCTTGCGCAGATTGCGGACCATGCCTTGTCCCATGACACCTAATCCGATGAAACCGACTGTCTTCATACGTGATTCCCCCTTGCACGTTCCGTGCCGATGAATTGTTGCGTTACGAGCTTATTATACAATGGATTGTCGACGACAAGACGATCATGTGTCCCGATGCCGGAAATCCGACCATCTTCAAGGACGATGATTTGATCGGCATGACGAACTGTCGCGAGACGATGGGCGATGACGAACGTCGTCCGTCCGACCATCAATCGTTCGAGTGCTTCCTGAACGACCCGCTCGGACTCGGAGTCGAGGCTTGACGTGGCTTCATCCAGCAATAGAATTTCCGGGTCTCGGAGGAGTGCACGTGCGATTGCAATCCGTTGGCGTTGACCACCAGACAACTTGACGCCCCGTTCTCCGATTTCAGTTGCATACCCTTCTGGAAAACGCTCGATGAACGTATCGGCATTCGCCATCCGTGCAGCCTCCCGGATTTTGTCTTCACTGACGTCTTCTGCAAGACCGTAGACGAGATTGTCACGGATCGTTCCTGATAAAACAGGGGAGTCTTGGGCGACATAACCGATCGCTTGGCGCCAAGACGATAGCGTTAAATCAGCGATGGATTGATCTCCGAGTCGAATCTGCCCGGACGTCGGTTGATAAAATCGCTCCAGTATCGCGAATAATGTCGTCTTCCCGGATCCACTCGGACCGACGATTGCTGTCGTCTTGCCGCGTGGTAACGTAAAGCTGACATCCTGGAGGATCGGTGTTTCATTGTATCCGAATGATAGGTGATCGACCGTGACGTCCGTAAACGGACGCGGCGCAACAAGCGCTCCCGGTGCTTCCGGTGTCTCATCGAGAAGCTCGATGATTCGCTCTGTCGCCCCGCGAGCCTTCTGTAACTTCGTGATGAATTCAGTCATCGTCACGAGCGGCGTCATGATTTGGAACAAATAGAGTGAGAAGGCGACGAGTTCACCTGCTGTGATCTGGTTCGTCGCGACGCGATAGGCACCAAAGCCGATGATCAAGATCAACATCGTCGTCAAGGTGACGTTAAAGATCGGCAACAAGAGGGCTTGGATTCGTCCTTCCTTGACGCCATAGCCATAAAGATTCTCGATGCGAGTTTTCCCACGGTCGAGCTCATAGGGTTCTGTTGCTTGTGATTTGACGAGTCGGACTTCGCCGAGCATCTCGGCGAAAAAACCAGATAATCCTGCGAGTTCCTTCTGAGTCTCACGGGATATCTTATGCAGCTTCCGCACGAGCGGGATGATGATTAGTAACGTCACGGGTACAGCGATGACCATGACGAGTGTCATCTGCCAGTCGAGGAAGAACAGAATCGTGATCGCTCCGATGATCGAGACGAGTGATGTCAGCAGGCGGACGAGTTGCTCCGACAGCAATTGCTGGAGTGTCGTAGCGTCACTATTGAGTCGCGAGACGAGCTCACCTGATTTCGTCTCATCATAGAACGGAATCGATAAGGTCAACAGGTGTTTCCATAGGAGTGTCCGTAAATTAGCGACGATCCGTTGACCGACGATCTGTAACCAATAGATCGATAAGGCATTCGCGACGACTTGGACGACGAAGACGATCACGAACAAACTGATCAGCTGCGGAGTCAGTCGATCGACTGTAAAACCGTCAATCAACGTCTTTAAGAACCAAGGAATGGCGAGGGCAGCCAGCGCTTGGATGACGGAGACGGAAACGGCAGCGGATAATAATCCGACCGGGGGTTTCGTTTTTTTCAATAACAGGTAAAAAGATTGGAACGTCGCAGCGTTCATTTCAACACATCCTCTCTTTTCCATTGTCCGAAAGAACGAAGAAACGGTCAAATGGGAAACGCGACTTGACAAGAAATCTTTTGGTTTGTGACACTGATAGTGGAACCAACAAGGGAGGATTCAGATGTCTATTTTCGTAGATGCGGACGGATGTCCCGTTGTCGATCTCGTCGTTCGACACCGACAGGGACGTGACGTCTTTTTAGTTTGTGATACAGCACACCAGGTGATGCGGGAGGGGGCGACGACGATCACGGTCGGACAAGGACCAGATGCCGTCGATTACGCGATCGTCAATCGGATGAAACGTGGTGATCTCGTCGTGACGCAAGACTACGGTCTAGCAGCACTCGTCTTAGCACGAGGAGGACTCGCAATCGACCAAAACGGTCGTCAGTTCACGAACGAGAATATCGATCTATTGCTTCATACACGCCATGTCGGACAACAAATCCGACGAGCGGGTGGACGGACGAAAGGACCAAAAAAACGGACGCGCGATGCGGACCGGGCCTTTGAAGAGGCATTTCGTGCATTAGTGCAAAGAAGCATATAAGGAAGACAGTACTCGAACTGTCGATCAAATAGGGACCATGCTATAATTTGTAACAGGAATGAATTTAGAAAGGAGGATACACGTTGAAACGAATCTTACGCGACCACTCGAAGGACCGTCCTTACCGATTGCGCCAAGGAACGGTTCCAGCATCAGCTGAGGCACGACTCACATCACTCGATCAACGTGAAATCAATCGATTACAACAGAATTTACGGGAAGTCGAACTGAAATTGAAGCAACGCAATGAAATCATGGAAGCGTTAGCGACGCAAAATGTC
The DNA here is from genome assembly GCF_015645365.1 of Exiguobacterium abrahamii. Lineage (NCBI taxonomy): Bacteria > Bacillati > Bacillota > Bacilli > Caryophanales > Exiguobacterium > Exiguobacterium abrahamii. The sequence goes on along the minus strand of NZ_JADOYC010000001.1, from coordinate 1,695,212 downwards.
GAAGCGGCCTGTGAGACCGTCCTGACGATCCTGTTGCAACTGCTCGATGTAAAAGAAGGTGCCATCCTCTTGTACCGTCGTGAACAGTTGAATCATTTCGTCGCGCAAGGCATCGACGAGATGGAGTTGATCGAAAAAGATCTCGATCAATATTCGGTCTTACGTCGGGCGTTCGTCATGCGTAAATCGGTTCAATTACCGATTGGTGATCAGTTCGAATCGGCGATTCCGGTCCAATCTCCAAGTAATGGACAAGTCGTCGGGTTACTTTATATTCGTCATGCTTTTCCTCAGTTCAATCTAGAGCAAGTCGGGGACTTACTTGATCTATCACGAAAACTCGGGATGACGCTTGAACGCCATCTCCTGTTCCATCAGATGGAGCATGAAAAAATCAAGACGTATCAGCTCCTCGACTCGATTCGGGAAGCTGTCCTATACATCGAGAGTAGTGGGGAACAGATCTATGCGAACCAAGCCTTGTTGAACATGTTTCCACCGAAGCTCGTCAATCAGGCGCAAGGATTCCGTCACGCCTATGAACGGGCGACGTCGCTGTTTGAACATGTCGATCAGCCGGAAGCACTTCATGACTACATCGGTCAACTGATGAATGGGGACATTCCGGGAGAAACGATCGAACTATCAGCGTTTCGGGGGAACTTGCTCCTCAGTGCTTACGCCGAGCGGATTGCAATCGCGAATGTCGAGTGGGGCATGATGCTCGTCTTACGGGACGTGACGAAAGATAAGGAACTTGACCTCAAACAGGCAGAATTCGTCTCGATCGTATCGCACGAGTTGCGGACACCGCTTTCTTCCATCATGGGCTTCACGGAATTATTGATGAAACGAGAAGTCGATCCGAAGCGCCAAAAGCGGTATTTGCAGACGATTCATTCCGAAACCGTTCGTTTGGCGGAATTGATCAATGACATCCTGGAAATTCAAAAAGGGGAAGATTCGACGCACGGCACGCAAAAAGAACCGCTTGATGTGAAACAATTGATGTTCGAGATGAAACCGATGTTTGAACTCGCGAGTCGTGCGCATCGCATCAGCGTCCAGTTCGATCCAGGCTCCTATACGATTTCAGCAAGCAGTGAAAAGATGAAACAGCTGTTCACGAACTTAATCATGAACGCGATTAAATATTCGCCTGAAGGTGGGGCAATCCGGATCAAAGGGTCAAACCAGTCGGATCAATTACGAATTGAGATATCGGACGAAGGGCTGGGGATTCCAGAAAAAGCGCTCCCTTACATCTTTGATAAGTTTTACCGAGCAGATAACTCAGATACACGTAAAATCGGTGGAACCGGCTTAGGGCTCGCGATTTGTCGGATGATCGTGCTCGATCATGGGGGAGCGATTTCCGTCCAATCGACGGAAGGAGAGGGCAGTACTTTCATCATTCAACTCCCGCTCGACACATGACCGACAATCGACTGAGAAAGGAGGAAGACACGGTGAATAACTCACACATTCGTTATGAAGCATTGCATCCGCTCGTCGAAGAGATTCTTGAAAAACTGAGTGAACGAATCGGCGTCAATACGTTATTTTTTGCATTGAACGACTCCTACAGCAATTTCGTCGTCAAGGCGATCAATCAAGAACGACAATTGATTGAAGAAGGCTCGACCCATGTCTTCCAACATGTCCTCTGTAAGTTGGTCGTCGATGAGACGGACGGGAAGGTCTCGATCAATGAATTGCTCAATGACCCGTTGACGGTCAATCATCCGGTCACGAAAGCCCTTGGGAACGGTAGCTTTTTAGGGGTGGCGATCAAAAACGCAGAGAACGAGAAAATCGGGACGTTATGTGCCTTCGATGATCAACCATTCGACTTCAAGGAACAGGACATCGCGCTCGTCGAACGATATGCAGATATTATCAGTAAATCAATCAACGTCGAAACGTACGTCATTAAGGATGCCCTGACCGACGTCTATAATGAACGCTATATGAATCGACTGATTTCAAGCGTGACGATCCATCCGGCCTTTTTGATGGTACTGAATCTCGACCGTTTCCATGCGATCAATGCGACGCATGGGTATCGATCCGGGAACGAAGTATTGCGCGAAATTGCAAATCGACTGAAATATGTTCCATTACCGAATCATGTCGTCGGACGAATGGATGGCAATGAATTCGTCGTCTTAGCGGCACTGGAGCAGGAACAGGAATTCGAACAGCATGCAGAAGAATACGCTCGCATCGTCACGGAAGCGATTGAACAACCGATCGTTGGTGTTGCGGACGAACCGATTCACGTGACGGCATCGTCCGGGGTCAGTCTCCTGACCGGTGACATGGCGAGTCGTCAGACGCAAATCTACGCGGCGGAAGCCTTGATGCAACAAGTCAAACACGACGGGAAACGTCGAACCTCGTTCGTCAATCCGAACCGACATGCGGAGCAACACCCGTTTGCGTCAGTCCTTGAATCAGAGCTGTCGCATGCACTGGAACGGGGGCAGTTCGAACTTTATTATCAATGGATTGTCGATGCGAAACAAGAACATTATGTCGCGGTAGAAGCACTTCTACGCTGGAATCATCCAGTGCTTGGCTTTGTCAGTCCGACGGATTTCATTCCGATTGCTGAGAAGATGGAGATTTTTCCGGACATCGGTCGATTTACGATTTGTCAGGCCATCTTGGACCAACGCCGGCTAGAAGAAACGTTTGGTCGCAAGATTTCCGTTGCCGTCAATCTATCGGCAAGTCAGTTCGAGTCGGATCAACTCTTTTCAGAATTACTCCGACTGACGGAAGAATCGTACTTTCCGGGTGAACGACTTATTCTTGAAATCCGGGAGGAAGTCTTGCAGACGCGTCGTCGTTTTGCGATCAAACGCTTGGAACAGTTACGCCAAGCAGGCTATCGTCTGACCGTCGATCATTTCGGCAGTCATTACGCGTCACTCAATTCGTTGTTACGCCTGCCTGTTCAAGCGGTCAAACTCGATCCAATCTTTACGCGTCGACTCGTTCAAAATCAGCTGGAACGCTCGATGATTCGCTCTGTCCATTCCTTGACGTCGACGTTGAACATCGCGCTCGTGATTCAGGAAGTCGAAACACCGTCACAGCTGCAGCACATTCAAACGTTAGATGAGTTGTTGTATGTGCAAGGATACGAGGTCCATCATCCTCAACCCATCGATCAACTACTCGTCGAGGACATCATACGAGGGCGTGCTGAGGTTTAACCGTTCTTCAGTCGGGAATACCTTAAAAGGTAGAACAAGTACATTTTAAGGGGGATGCCAAATGGCTGATCAACACGATAAAGAAACGGATCCGATTACTTCAGGTAACAGAATGACGAAGGATGAGATTGCGGGGCGTGATCCGCAGGACCATGCGGAGGTTCCGGAAAAATCGAAGGATGAAAAAGAATCGAAGCATCCAGATCAAGAAGCAGACACATCAAGTGAAGAGGCTCCCGATTTGTCCCATGCTTCAGATGAAGAGGGCGATGTCCAGCCTTCTGATGAAGACCAGCAAGATAAAGAATAACTAAAATGAAAGGCAATCGATGTCCGGCAGAAATGCTGGATATCGATTGCCTTTTTTTGATGGAGTAAAAGATTACTCGCCACCGCCACCGCCGTCACCACCACCATCAAATCCTGCGTCGATCCCGCCGTCTGTCGCATGGGACGTGTCGGTCAAATCAACAGGGAAGAGTAAGAACGGAATCGCGTCGGCGCCGTCCGGTGGGAGAATCGAAGATGGGAAGAGCTGTTGCAGGATCGTTTGTTGACTTAAATACAATCGGATTGCTGTCAAATAGACTAAGTCCTTCCGGTATTTAAAATGTAAATCAGAGCGTAACGCCTCTGCCATCCGTTCGAGTGACGAAGCGTGAACGTTTGGATCACCGAGTAACGCAAGCATGCCGTGGAACGACAGCGGAACATGGTGTTTACGATGTATCTTACGGGATGTCTCCACTTGTGCGATATAGCGATCCCAATCGTCTTCAGGCAATAAAGCGAATATCAAGGCGACGACATACGTCTGTTGAGCGCGTCCGAATCGTCGTTTGAGTCGTTGATAAACCATCTCGATACGCGAGGCGAGTTCGTCTAACTCACCGCGTGTCGTAGCGTGAAAGTAGACGAAAGAGATCAATAGCGGTGACACGATGAACCGATGTTGTTTTTTGAGGCGTGTAAATAATTGTACCGTTCGGTCAAGTACCGCGTCCTGTGGAGTTAGACGGCTGATGAACAGGGCAGTAGAGTAGGCATTCAAGGGATGCGACAAGCGATGCGATTTAAAATAGCCATGAATCGACATCATCTCAGCAATCCGACTCGGTGTGTGGGCGTCAAAGGCATGAATCTTCGAAGCAAGCAATAATGCCTGGGTCGTTTGTGTACGCAAGCGTATTTTTAAATCGTCTGCTGTCTCAAGCAACACACTTGAGGAAACCTGCTCCGTTCCAATCGTCCGGTCGAATGCCAGTTCGATCAGAATGCCATCCTGATAGGTTCTGAATTCTGGTCCGATGTGATCCAGCTGTCGCAAGAAAGTCGTCGCGATCTCCATGACTGTTCCTCCTCTGCCTTTTCTTCTAGTGTATCACGCAGTGAAAGCGTTCTCTTATTTTTTCAGTTGGGTGTCAATCAATTGTTCTGCTGCGCGCCGGTACAAGTTACTCATATGAGCCATCGCTAAGATCTGTTCCAGTGGGTCAGTCGTCGAGGCGGTTAGAGCGTCTTGTTCCGTTACGAAGCGGGCTGTATTTCGTTCCGTCAGTTCGAGGTAATTACGATAAAACCCTTCAAGATCGAGTTGATCCTGTTCGATCCCTTCGTTCAAGGGCGCGAGAATCGTCTTGATATCATTAATCGAAAACGAACTTTTCAATTGATAAATCAAGCTGATCAGAATCAAGTGCTCCTTCGTATATTTTTTATTCGTGACCGGAAAGAATAATTTCTTTTTGGCATAATTGTTGATCATCGTCTTCGTCAAAATCGTCTCGTCTGCACTTCGCGTCGTTTCCTCGAATGTCCGCTCGAACAGTTGGATGACTTGATCCATATAGAGATCGATATTCGGGATATCTTCGAGCTGTAATTGACGATCGTGTCTCGTGTCGTCAGCATGTGTCATAAAAAAACCTCCAAAATCGCTAAAATAGGACTTTCTACTTCTCCATCATATGATAGAATACGTATATAACGCCATGTAGTATTCGAAACTACATATCAGGGGAGGAACGAAAGTGAAAGCTTATATGAGAGAACCGATTAATGGATTAACGCATCTTGGAGGGGCTGTCTTTGCTTTTGTCGGGTTACTGGCACTTGTCATCAAGGCATCGTTAGAACGGGGGGCATCACTTGCGATCGTTGCAGCGATTATTTTTGGTGTCAGTATGATGGCGCTTTATGCTGTTTCGGCAACCTACCATATGGTGCTTGCGAGCGACCGGGCGATCGCGATTTGGCGTCGGTTGGATCATTCGATGATTTATCTGTTGATTGCCGGGTCTTACGCACCGTTTTGTCTCGTCAGTCTGAACGGTCCGACTGGTTGGGTCTTGTTCAGCATCGTCATGTTGATTGCAGTCTCTGGAATCACCTTTAAATTGGTTTGGTTCAACAGTCCACGTTGGTTATCAACGACGCTCTACATCGGAATGGGCTGGATCATGGTATTTGCGATCACACCACTCGCGCAAGTCTTATCACCGCTCGGCATCGGATTATTGTTCCTTGGTGGTATCTTCTACACGATTGGTGGCATCATCTATGGGCTGAAGCCACGGATCTTATCGTTCAAACATCTTGGATTCCATGAAATCTTCCATATCTTCGTACTACTGGGTAGCCTAGCGCACTTCCTCTGTGTCTACTTCTTCGTCTTATGAGGATGTCCTCCTTCAGTCAATGGCTGAAGGAGTTTTTTTCTGTCTGATGGAAAATACAGGAGAAGTCGAGTATCCTCACGAATGAAAGAACGAATAGATCACGCATAGGGGGAAAAGCATGAAACACACACGATGGCAGTTAGAAAAACTCTACACGATAGATGACGTCAAAGCAGGAATTACTACGATACAAGCCGCGTTGACGAAACATCCGGTTAATGTGGCAGAACAGGTCGAGCATTATCAGCAAGTCGCGCGCGACGTCGAGGAATGGAGCGACTTCATTTATTGTCTGTACGCTGAAGATGTCACGCGTGTAGAAGTCCATCCATTGCTCGAAGAGATTGAAATCGTACAAGCGATGGTGCGCAGTGAGGCAGCAGCACTCGATACGAAGATCGCCGCACTGTCACAAGAAGAGTGGGAGGAGCTCGTCACGGGTTCACCATACGCCTTTTTCTTGAACGAACGCCGTGACATCCAGTCCCGTCGTGCACCACTGGTTCAGGAACAATTGTTGCAGGATCTCGGTGTGGATGGGTTCCAAGGCTGGGGGCAGCTCTACAAACAGCGTTTCATGGCATTGCGCGTCGACTTGGATAATAAGCAGGTCACGATCGGTCAAGGGCTACACGAAGCGATGTTCGCACCTGACCGTTCGGCTCGTTTAGCGGCAGCGACAGCGGTTGACACCACGTGTGCACAAGAAGCTGACCTGTTTGCGACAATCTTGAACCGGATTGCCGGCTTCAGATTGCAATCCTACAAGATGCGGAACTGGGAGCAACCATTGACTGAGTTGCTTGAGCAGAACCGGATTTCGGAAGCGAGCCTAACAGCGATGATGGAAGCACTCGATCAACACCGCGACCTCTTTCACGCCTATTATGCTCGCAAGATTGCCCAGGCGGAGCGGGTGACGGGAGAATGGCATGATTTTGAGACGAACACCTATCGCTCCGCGCGTCACGTTCCGTTTGAGATGGCAGAGACCATCGTCACGACACAATTCAAACGATTGAATCCGCAGCTCGGCGCCTTCGCGGAAAACGTGTTTAGTGAGGGATGGGTCGATGCAGAGAATCGTCCTGGAAAAGCAGAGGGCGGATTCTGCGCTGCCTTTCCGATTGCCAAGGAGAGCCGGATCTTCATGACGTACCGCGACAGTTATCCGGACGTCGCGACGCTCGCTCATGAATTCGGTCATGCCTATCATAATTATTTACTGCAAGACGAACCGTATTTAAATCAAGTCAAAGGAACGAGCATCGCAGAGACGGCTTCGACGTTCATGGAGAATCTCGTGCTCGATGCTGCCATCAAAGAGACGACGGAACGGGAGGAAGTGCTCGCTCTCCTAGAGGTCAAGATCCGAGAAGGGCTGAAATATGCCAGCATCGTTCCCGGCATGTTCCGGTTCGAGCAACGGTTTTACGCGGAACGTCAGCAAGGGACGGTCAGTGCCGAACGGTTAAGTGAACTCCTGCAAGAGGAAGAACGGTTAGCCTATGGTCCGGTATTGCCTGAACCGGCGCACTATAAATGGATGTACATCAGTCACTTGTTCAATCCGAATCTTGCGTTCTACAACATTCCCTACACGATCGGTTATCTGCTCAGCAATAGTCTGTATCAGACGGTTCAAGCGGATCCGAGTCAATTTTCGGCAGTCTTTGAAGCCGTCATGCATGATTCCGGTCAAGCGACGATTGATGAGATCGTTACACGTCATCTCGACGCTGATCCGACATCTGTCGCGTTTTGGATGGAAGCTCAGCAACCGCTCGTCCAGGCAATTGAGCAGTACCTGTCGTTAACGGAATCCTCTCTCTCCGTCGATTGAAGACGAATCGAAACGGGAACAGAAATGTAGGGAGGGATGCGGATGTATGAACAGGAGAAACAATTAGTCGCTGAGGCAGCACTAACTTACGTGAAAGATGGAATGATAGTGGGTCTTGGAACGGGTTCGACGACGGAACGGTTCATCGAGGCGCTCGGTCCACTTGTGCAGGCGGGACTAGAGATTCAAGGCGTGGCGACGTCACTTGCGACGGTCCGACTCGCGGAACAGTTACACATTCCGTTGATCGACTTGGAAGAGGGAATGGAAATCGATGTGACGATCGATGGGATCGACCAGATAGACGGACGATTTCAAACGATCAAAGGTGGTGGCGGTGCACTATTTCGCGAGAAAATCGTCGCGCTGATGAGTCGGGAATTGCTCTATCTGACCGATTCCTCGAAGTTCGTCCATCATTTAAGCGGACCGTTACCGGTCGAACTGGATCCGTTTGCGTTACCGTATGTGCGACAACGGTTACGTGATAAGCATGTCTCCGCAACGTTGCGGCTGAAAGACGATCGTTCCTTCGTTACAGATGGAGGTCACGTGATTCTTGACGTGGATGTATCAGCCATCTCGGATGTCCGAGTATTCGCAAAAGAAGTGAAGAGTTGGTCGGGTGTACTCGAGACCGGTTACTTCGAGCGACAGCCCGATCATGTCCTGACGGTCGAAGAGGGAAAGGTCAAACGTATCGCGCATCCACGACTGCGTGATGGTGGTGGATTGGTTTAAGAAAGAAAGAAGGAAACCGTATGGGCTTGAAAAAACGGTATTTATTCGGAGCAGGTGTCATTGCCGGTGCGAGTCTACTGTTGTTCAGGAAGCGGGAACAGGGAACACAGACCGATGCGCTACGTGACTATTTAGCGCATCTCGATCAGGATCCGAGTCCCGATGCTGCGAAAGACCCGGATGAAGTCGGATTGACGAAACTGGATTCGATCTGTCGAGCCGAGTGGCAAGCTAATGGTTTTCCACGTTCGCGGACGGAGCTAGAGGAGCTTGAAAAATAAAAGAACATGAAAACAGCCTTGAATCCAATGAATCAAGGCTGTTTGACTTAGAGGTAATTAAAAAGAGGAGAAGCTCACCATGCCAATTTGAAATCTTATCCTGAATCATATTAGAACTGAGCATTTAGTTACGCTTACTAATCTTTGCTATCGACATAAAGCTAAATAAAATTACTAAAATGCCAATAAATTGCACCTTTACATGATAAAGAGGATCAAAATAATTTGTTTCGAATTGAAACACGTGTGGCCAGGGCATGAACTGTCCTTTTGTGACGACCTCGAGCAAGGTGTACATAAGTAGAAGGGAGAGTGCATATTCAAACCGTTTTGTCCAAAGTATAAGTGTCATACCGAAAAATAGAAAGAGCAGTATCAACTCTATATGGTGTAGAAAAACGACTGTTGGTATATCCACACCATTGAACAATAGTGTCCCGGTTAAAACTAAATAACCAACGAAATAGAGTAATAGAAAGCGAAGAATATCCATTACAAGCCACTTACGGTAGTAGGGAACTAATGTATCGTATGCACCTTCATCAAAAATCGGCTGAAAATGTAAGATGACCGTCCAAGCAATCCAAGGAATAAATGTTGTCTGGATAACTTGAATCCCATAAAGCATCGGATTGGACAAAACATATGATTCTAGTGCAACAAACATAATTAGAGGAAGAAGCATTGCGATTCCATGAAGTCTCCAATCAAACCAAAATAATCTTTTGAACGCTAGGCTTCTTTTCATTTCAAACCTCGCATTACCATCAAGTAACCGTCCATCAGTTTGGGTTCAATGTCCGACGAAGAGGCTGCGGCTTCTTCTAAATAGCGAACCTCGATTTGCTCACCGTGTTCATTAAGATCAACGACTCGTTCGTCCTGCATCCATCCACCAAGTTCCTCAAGGGAGACCTTTACGCTCGAAAGATGACCTCTAGCTAAATTCTTCAGTTCTAACGGTGTCCCTTCAAATCGAACGATTCCATTTTGTAGAATTCCGATTTTAGTACACAAAAACTCAATGTCTTCGACAATATGCGAAGAAATGATGATAGTGTGATCTTCGCCTAATTCACGTAGTAAATTTCTGAAACGAATTCGTTCTTCGATATCTAGTCCAGCTGTTGGTTCATCAAACACAAGGATTTTAGGCTTGCGTAATAAAAGCTGTACGATACCCACACGCCGACGCATTCCACCAGATAAATCATTCATTCGCAGGTCTCTCTTATCTTGGAGATTCACGCGGTGAAGGGCTTCGACTACTTTTTCTTGACGCTCTGATTCTGTAGTAATACCTTGCAATAAAGCAAGATGAAGAAGTACATCTTCCACTTTGAGACTAGGATAGATATTAAAGTCTTGTGGTAAAAATCCGACTTCTCTCGAAACATCCGCATATTTTCTCTTCACAACGGACTTTCCGTCGATACTAATTTGTCCTCCAGAAACGGAAGTCAGTCCACATAGTACTTTCATCAAAGTCGTTTTCCCTGCTCCATTTGGACCTAATAGACCAAAAATCCCTTCGATTTCAAGCGAAACGTGGTGTAAAATTTGTTTCTTTCGATAGGATTTTGAGAGATGTTGTAACTGGATCATGACTCCATACTCCTTTGCACTCTATTTTTCCGTCTCGTTTAATTCTGAGTACCATTTTTTCAACAATATTAATTGTTGCTTATGGTCATAGTCCATAAATTCTTTAACCCAACGCTCTACTTCCTTCATATCGAAGTTAGATTGTTGGAGGAAAAATGGATCCACCTCTATTGGCTCTAGTTTTAATTCTGTTTGAATCCAATAAGAGAAGGCAGCGTTGAATACTTTCCATTTTGGTTGTACCTTCACTTCACTTGAACTATTTGACCAAAGAATTCCTGGCACATAAGTTGCCACTACTTCACTTAAGCTTTGATCCAAACGGAGTGTTGTTCCAATCTGCAGCAAGAGATGCGCATCATCAAGATAACTGTTTCGTTCTTCGTTTGGAGAAACAAGGATAACTTTTTTAGGTACTACCGTTTGTTTATCAAATGTTCGCTGCACTACAGCGTTAGTTTGTTCTAATGTTTTTTGGACCGATTGCCAGTAAGTTTGTGGCATTGACCACGAGTCATCTGTAACGAGTTCATGATCTTTATACTCAAAAACTGCAAGATGTCCTTGCATCATCGTTACACCAGCTACACGACCTACTAAAGATCGCTCTCCCTGTCTTTTTAAGTTCGTTGTGATATCTTTCGGGATATCTCCCAAGATTTTAATATCAATCATTTTTTGTCGATCTCCGATAAGATCTAACGTTTCAACACCTAAACGATTGATTGGCTGAGACTGTCGAATAGGATACCAGTTTAATGTAGCAGGCAAATACCATGTATCTTTTGTAAGAGAAAAATATGGGCTATTTTTTATGTCGTAACGAACTTTAACATTCGTAGTAGAACCATCTGACGAAATCGGAAAAGAGATAAAGTCGCCTTGACGCTTAAATTTAACTTTCCTGTTGTTTACTATTACAGCGTTTACGTCGTATTCATGCCACAAAGAAAGACTGATAGATTGTTTCTGAGAAACTTTCATTAACATATCAGCTTCTACTTTTAATGCGTTGGTTTCTTGTACCATGTTTAAGTTCATCTTTTGAATCATATAATCAAGAGCATACTTTTCAGGAACAAAGGTATACGGAGGTTTATAGTGCTTCGATAAATCAGAATCAAAACTGCGATCAAAACTCAATTGATTGTTCGCGAGTGCAAAGGGAGATACAAAAACAAGGACTCCTAATCCAAGTATGGAGAAAACTACTGTCAAAATTCTTTTAGAAGCTCTCAAGTGCCATTGTCCAACTAAAAGAAATAACAAGACGCATTGCAGTGATATATGAAGAATATTTTTTATAAAAAGAGCTTCATTTCCGAGAAACCCACTGAGTTGTGCATGGATATGCCCTGGTTGAATAGGACCAATAAACAATAGACTACGTATTCCCTCGAATCCACCTTTATAGAAATAGTCAGAGAAGAATTCGGTATTTAATGGACCAATCAATACCCATACGAGAAAGAGTGTCAACATGCCAGTCTTTCTCTTTCCAAATATCAGTGCACAGTTGATTCCCCATAATGCTGTTAGAATGAGCGGTAAGAAGTAAAAAATCATAGCATGCTCTACAATATCAAGTTGAAACGTAGACCATGGAATCTCTTGATTCTGATAGTAGATGAACAAACCTAATAGACCTATCAAGAGAGTTGTCACTACAAAAATGACATGATTGAGAAGGATTGAAAAAATTCGCTGATATTGTATGGTGACGATATCCGGGAATAGTATGCTTTGTCGATATTGAACTTCTTCAGAGACAAGTCGATACATATAGACGGCGACTAGTAACATCATTCCTTGTACAGGAATAACAAACCCATTTAAGAGGCTTGCATAATCCATGTACACATACTCCTCCCGAATGTCGGCGATAATCTTCATTCCAATACTAAAAGGAAACAGAAGTAAGGAGAATACGTAAAAATAACTTTTAATCATCTGTAATCCGTAAAATTTTAATAGATCTTTTACAATGATTTTCTTCACTTTTTCACCTCTTTATTTTACTTGTGATAATTACCTATTATCACAAGTAAGTTTTTAATAGTAGTGCTACTATCTTCTTTGTAGTTCATCAACAAAAAACTAAGAACAATGGGGAAAACTATTATTCTCTCAAACTAATACTAAATGAGAGAGACAATTCTACAGCTTTGCAAAGAAACATGTCTGTCCTTTTCAAGGTTGACGCGTATTTGAGTGTATTTTTAAACAATCCATTACTTTAGGTAAAGAAGAAGCGGAGTTCATAGTCCTTTCATTCTTAGTCATCAAATCTATCCACACCAAATTGAACGTAATAAATTGGAATTACAAAAAGACATTTTTCGAAATAGTACGTAACACTACAAACAAAGAACTTTAATTAAAGAATCGATAAGAATCAGGTTTTGACTAGAGAAAAGCTCGTAACTCAAAAATAAAAAGAGACGAATAACACGAATTTAAAGATAATACGACAGATTCGGAGAGTAGTTGTTGAGAAGCAAAGGAAAAGTAATTTGGATATTTATGCTATTCATCATATGATCATTTTGGCTTCGTTCTTGAAGTAATCGTAATAGCTAGCGATACCTAATTATGAAGTGGAGTTTTAATCTAAATAGCCCTGAATCCTAATGATCCAGGGCTGTTTTCGTGTGTCTTAATATGTAAGCGATCCTGCAATGATCAAACCGATCGAAATCGATAAGAAGAGAAGCAACAAGCCGACTGCCTCGTTATTCGCATCAATCTCTTTCGTCATGCTCAAACGTGGGATTAGTAAATCCGCGAGATAGAATAAGACGATTTGTAAGACGATCGCGAGTGCGCCCCATAACACCATATCGAGTATGCTGACAGAGTTCGAGATACTCGAATAGAGGACGATGGCGAGACCAAGAATACGTCCACCGAAGGCGTAGACGGCTGCTTTCTTCCCGTTACGGATGAGTTCGAGCTCCTTTGATTTCGTCGTCACCTCGAACAGGACGACACCGATTGCAAGGAGTACGGTCGCGACACCGATATACGAGAGCGTTGAAAGGAATAGATCACTGAATGTCATGCTGGTACCTCCATCATGATTTTTTATTTTTTTTGCGTTGTTCGTATGCAACATACAATTCAAGCAGTGCTCCGACGAGAATACCTGCTGATACATACAAATAGAAGTTGTCACCAATGAATCCGAACAAGAGACCTAAAATGAGGCCGATCAGGATATAGGGACCTTTTGCTAACTTCATGCCAATCACCTACCTCTTCTTTAAAGGTAGCGGATTTCAGAGGTGACGTCCATCGTTATTCTTGAAAGCTGACGGCAGATTCTGCATTAGGAGAAAATAGGACGACTTGGTTCCGTCCTTGTTGCTTTGCCTGATAGAGGGCAGCATCCGCATCCAGTAGAAGATCGTCGATTTGCAGTGTCGTCTCATCGTACGCGGCTAAACCAAACGATGCTGTGAGCGGTAGCTCTGTCGTCGCTAGTCGGAACGGACTAGAAGCGATCCGTTCACGTAATTGCTCTGCTAAAGGCAGGACTTCAGCAAGCGGAACACCCTCAAACAGGACTGAAAACTCCTCACCGCCGTTACGGGATAAATACCCGCTTTCTGCCACTCCATCGCGCAGTCGATTGGCGAACTGCCGTAGCACCTCGTCGCCCGCCTCATGTCCATACGTATCGTTGACCTGTTTAAAATGATCAATGTCGATCGTCAACAACACGACCGACTGTTTGGTTAGAATCAATCGCTGTTTGACATCCGTGAAGTATTCATTGAAGGCGCGTGAATTGTTCAATCCTGTCAAAAAGTCGAGTTGCGCTTTTTGCCGAAGCATCCGCAATGATTGTTTGGTCAACCGAATATCGCGGATGATCAGTAGGGCGAGCCAACTACTGACGAACGATGCAGGAATGACGACTGCCATCACTTCAAGTAGAAGAATCTGTTTCGGTAAGACAATCCATAAGACAAGAGCGTGTAAAGCCGTCGCATAGAGCGTCACGAGTGTGAATGTTCGTTTTGCATAAGGTGGCATTTCGCGAACGATTAAGCTCGTTCCTAAAGCAATGGCGACAATGAAGCCGAATGCGGTGAAGGCTGCTAGATTCGTTCCTAAACTGAAACGATAGATGATGATTGCAATCGTCACGATCGTTGTCGGGAGGGCGCCACCAAAGTAGGCAGCGACGACGACCGGAATATGACGCAAATCAACCATGACGCCAGGTGCTGCTTCAATCGTCATCTGCATGAGTAGTAACGAGATGACACTTAGAGCAAGACCGTACAATACTCGGGTCAGCCATGGGGATTCACGGGTGATCGGGAGCGGTGATAATTTTCCGAGCAGATAGAAACCAGCCATTAATAGCGTCACGTTATGCAAGACGTCAAAAAGGATGCTTTTCATGAACTGTCCATCCTTTCAAATAAAGTACGTTACTTAAAAGACATACGCCATAAAAGGACTAACTCCTGTTCCTTGAAAAAATAATCTATTTGATGCAATTGTGTCTATAATGTGAACTTATGATTTCTATAAGCTGTACTTATAGTTTGACGGAATTTAATTGACCTCTTCGACACTGCGTTGTTAAATGATGAAGAAGCGATATGAAAGCGCTTACTAAAATCGAAGGAGATCTACTTATGGAACTTGTCATCATTCTTCTTGCCTTATCCTTATTGATGTTCGTTGCCTATCGTGGTTTTTCGGTCATCCTATTCGCGCCAATCTGTGCCTTGTTCGCCGTCTTACTGACGAACCCGGATTGGGTGTTACCTTTCTTCTCGAATATCTTTATGGAAAAGATGGTCGGCTTCATCAAGGCGTACTTCCCGGTCTTCCTCCTCGGGGCGATTTTCGGAAAAGTCGTTGAGATGTCCGGTATCGCGGAGTCGATCGCAAAGACGATCATTCGTATGATCGGTGCGAAGCGTGCCATTCTTGCCATCGTCTTACTCGGCGCCATTCTTACATACAGCGGCGTCAGCCTGTTCGTTGTCGTCTTCGCTGTTTATCCGTTCGCAGCGAACTTGTTCCGCGAAGCGAACATCCCGAAACGCCTCATCCCGGGAACAATCGCCCTTGGTGCGTTCACGTTCACGATGGATGCTTTACCAGGTACACCTCAGATTCAAAACGTCATCCCAACGACGTTCTTCAAAACGGATATCTACGCTGCACCGATCATGGGTTCAGTCGGTGGCTTGTTTATCCTAGTCGTCGGCATGTGGTATCTCGAGTCACGTAAGAAAAAAGCCCATCAAGCAGGGGAAGGCTACGCTGGATTTGAAGCAACGGCGGCAAGTGCCGCACCGCAGATGGAGTTGAAGAACGAACCGGAAATGACACTTGAGACGGATCGTCAACCGGTCTATCGGCAAGTCCTTGCCTTCGTCCCACTCGTCCTCGTTGCCGTCATGAACAAAGTCTTCACACTCTCGATTCCGAAATGGTATCCGGAAGGGTTCGATTTTTCGGCGATTGGTCTAGAAGCATTCGGAAAGATCGAGACGCCGGCCGTTCTTGCGATCTGGTCCGTCCAAATGGCGTTATTGATCGGAATTCTCGCAGCGATGCTGTATGACTTCCCGAAGATCAAGACGAATTTCCAAGCTGGTCTGAACGTCAGTATCGGTGGCGCGCTTCTAGCGGTCATGAATACAGGTGCTGAGTATGGTTTCGGAGGCGTCATCGCCGCACTTCCTGGATTCAAGTCCGTCTCAAGCGGAATCTCAGAGACATTTACGAATCCGCTCGTCAACGGAGCCGTCACAACGACGACACTTGCCGGCGTCACTGGTTCCGCATCGGGTGGAATGGGGATTGCGTTAAGTGCGATGTCGGATAAATATACGCAAGCCATCACATCAGGGGGCGTTCCACCGGAAGTCATGCACCGCGTCATCTCGATGGCGTCCGGCGGGATGGATACATTACCGCATAACGGTGCCGTCATCACGTTACTTGCCGTTACGGGGCTGACGCATCGTCAGTCGTATAAGGACATCTTCATGATTACGATTCTCAAGACAGTGACGGTCTTCTTGATGATCGGATTGTATAGCTTGACTGGCTTGTACTAAGGATTTTTAAAGGGGGCATCATCAGATGAAACAGGGGAAAGTATACGCATCATTCGCGGAAGCGACAGCAGACATCTTTGACGGGGCGACGCTAGTCGTAGGGGGCTTCGGACTCTGCGGAATCCCGGAAAAATCAATTACCGCGTTGCAAGAGAAGGGCGTCAAGGATTTGACGGTCGTCAGTAATAACTGTGGCGTCGATGACTTCGGACTCGGTCTCCTCTTGCAGACGCGACAAATCAAGAAGATGATTTCGTCGTATGTCGGGGAAAACAAGACGTTCGAGCAACAATACCTCAGTGGCGAGATTGAAGTCGATCTCGTCCCCCAAGGTACGCTTGCGGAACGTATCCGTGCCGGTGGAGCTGGCATTCCCGGTTTCTATACACCAACAGGCGTCGGGACACCGATTGCTGAAGGAAAGGAACAAAAAGAGTTCGACGGGAAGACGTATCTGCTCGAAGAAGGAATCGTCGGCGATTTTGCGATCGTCAAGGCATGGAAAGCAGATCGACTCGGGAATCTCGTTTTCCGAAAGACGTCACGCAACTTTAACCCGATCGTCGCGACAGCCGGAAAAGTAACGATCGTCGAAGTCGAAGAACTGGTCGAAGTCGGTGAACTCGATCCGAATGAGATCCATACACCTGCTGTCTACGTCCAGCGCATCGTCGTCGGAACGGATTATGAAAAACGCATCGAACGCCGGACTGTCCGGAAAGCTTGAGGAGGAGACGGATATGAAAACGACACGAGAAATCATCATTGAACGCGCACTTCAGGAAATCGAAGATGGGATGTACGTCAACCTCGGGATCGGAATTCCGACATTGATCGCCAATGCGATTCCGGACGATATGCATGTCATGCTGCAATCCGAAAATGGACTGCTTGGCATCGGACCGTATCCGCTTGATCATGAAGTCGATGCCGACGAGATCAACGCCGGGAAGGAGACGGTGACGGCACAATCCGGAGCATCTTACTTCGACAGTGCCGAATCGTTCGCGATGATTCGCGGTGGGCACATCGACCTCGCGATCCTCGGCGGGATGGAGGTCGATCAAAACGGTGACCTCGCGAACTGGATGATTCCGGGCAAGATGGTCAAAGGCATGGGCGGAGCGATGGATCTCGTCAACGGAGCGAAACGCGTCGTCATCATCATGGAACATGTCAACAAACACGGCGAATCGAAAGTCAAACAAGCATGTACCTTGCCGTTGACAGGACGCGCCGTCGTCAACCGTCTGATTACGGATCGGGCCGTCTTTGATTTCACACCGGACGGAATGGTCTTGATCGAGACGCTGAATGGTCATACGGTCGAAGACGTCAAACAAGTCACGGAAGCACGATTCACGGTCAGTCCGGAACTCGAGCGCGTGACGGTAGGGGAGTGAAGCAGATGGTTCAAGGAGATATCGTACTCGTCACAGGTGCAGGAAGCGGAATTGGTCTTGAAATCTCAAAGGCGTTTGCTGCGGCAGGAGCGAAGGTCGTCGTAACGGACGTCCGCGCGGAAGCAGCAGAAGAGGCGGCGGCAGCGATTCGCGCAGTTGGTCATGAAGCGGTCGGGATGACGCTCAACGTCACTGATGAAGCACAGGTCGAAGCCGTCTTGAAGCAGACGGTCGAACAGTTTGGTCGACTCGACGTCTTGATCAATAACGCGGGTCTTCAACACGTCTCACCAATTGAAGAGTTTCCAACAGAGAAGTTCGAATTGATGATCAAGATCATGTTGACGGCGCCGTTCATCGCTATCAAACATGCCTTTCCGATCATGAAGGAACAAGGCTACGGACGGATTCTTAACATGGCATCGATCAATGGGTTAATCGGTTTTGCTGGGAAAGCGGCGTATAACTCGGCGAAGCATGGATTGCTCGGCTTAACGAAAGTCGCAGCTCTTGAAGGAGCAGAACACGGGATCACCGTCAACGCGATTTGCCCGGGGTATGTCGATACACCGCTCGTCCGAAATCAAATGGAAGACTTGGCGAAGACGCGTCACGTCGAGCTTGAGAAGGTACTTGAGGAAGTCATCTATCCACTCGTTCCACAAAAACGGTTGCTCGCCGTCGAGGAAATCGCGGATTATGCATTGTTCCTCGCGAGCCGCAAAGCAAAAGGGATCACAGGACAAGCGAACGTACTCGATGGAGGATATACGATTCAATAAGGAGATGGAGCAGATGAGTGAAGCAGTCGTCATCGTCAGTGCGACGCGCACGGCGATCGGAAATTTCAATGGGAGTTTGAAGGACGTCAAAGCAACGGAACTCGGTGCGACAGTCATCCGTGCGGCACTTGAAAAAGCAGGTGTTGCTGGGAATCACGTCGACGAAGTCTTTTTCGGTAACGTCCTCTCAGCAGGACTTGGTCAAAATCCAGCACGGCAAGCGGCACTCGCTGCCGGATTACCGGAGACATGTCCGGCGATGACCGTTAACAAGGTCTGCGGATCCGGTCTCTCGGCCGTCCATCTCGCGTATCAGGCGATCAAGTCGGGCGAAGCCGATGTCATCGTTGCCGGTGGGATGGAGAACATGAGCCAAGCGCCGTATGTCCTATCGGGCGCACGGTCTGGACTGAAGATGGGTGACCAACCGCTCGTCGATACGATCATCCAGGATGGACTTGAGTGTGCGTTTAATGACTATCACATGGGAATCACGGCAGAGAATTTAGCCGACGCCTATGAACTGTCCCGCGAAGCCCAGGACCAGTTCGCGGCGACGAGTCAGCAAAAAGCGCAGACGGCATTAGCGGAAGAACGGTTCGTCTCGGAAATCACGCCAGTGTTGATTCCACAACGAAAAGGCGACCCGATCTGTTTTGATCAAGATGAGTTTCCGCGTGCCGGAACATCTGTCGAAACACTCAGTCGTTTGCGCCCGGCATTCAAGAAGGACGGAACGGTCACGGCAGGAAATGCATCTGGCATCAATGACGGAGCTGCCGCACTCGTCATCATGTCCGCGACAAAGGCACAAGAACTCGGCGTGACACCACTCGTTGAGATCGTCGCGAACGGAACGTCCGGTGTCGACCCGAGCATCATGGGAATCGGTCCCGTCCAAGCGGTCCAAAAGGCACTCGATAAAGCGGGACTGACGCTTGAGGAGATCGATGTCATCGAAGCGAACGAAGCGTTCGCGGCACAATCTCTCGCGGTCGATGCGGAGCTACAGTTCCCGCATGAGAAGCTCAACCGCAACGGCGGTGCAATCGCGCTCGGTCATCCGATCGGTGCGAGTGGGGCGCGGATTCTCGTTACGTTGATCCATGAACTCGAGCGAACGGGTGAGACGCATGGTCTTGCGACGTTATGCGTCGGGGGCGGTCAAGGGGTAGCGACGATCGTCAAAAAATACGAAGACTAACGAATAAAGCACGAGACGAAGGAGATGTTTGCTCCCGTTGTCTCGTGCTGTATTGATTTTAGCGAATCGTTAATTTCTTCTGGTAACTGCTTTTTTCGAGAATTTGCACGGAGGACATCCGTGACCATTCCTTCAAGGAAATCTCGGGATGTTGCTTCACGAAGTCGGAGACGATCATATAGCCGAGTCTGTATTTTACGAACGATGGAATTTGTTTTTCGTAATTTCCAAAGAATAGATCATCCGTCGTCAATCGTTCCGCATTCAGCTCCGAAATCACATTCTCTAAAGTATGGTCAAGTAAAGGGGCAATCGCTTCCGATGATTCCACTGGATAAAGCTTGTGGGCAAAGAATTCCGCTTTTCCTTCGAGGATGATGTAATCGAGCATCGTCGCACGATTTGGTTCATCGAGGGCTACGGTATGATGGTACTCATGCGCCGTTGTGTTGCGTAATGATGTTTCCGAAAAATCCTTCAAGAAGAACAGACTCATTGAATTGTTTCCTTGCGCGACACCGCTGACACCACCATAACGTTTGGCATCATCATGCTCGATTGGTGTCGTCGGGGAGACGAAAACGACGAGCTTTTCATCCCGTGGCAGTTGTTTCATCGAATTCAGGAGACTGGACTTGATCTGTTTCATGATGTGCTGATGGTGTTTTTTCAAATATGTATTCATCTGCTTTAAGTCCTTGATGTTTTCCGATGGCTGTTCGTAAAGGCTAGGAACGGGCATCGCTTGGAGCTGTTCTTTTTTGATGACGTCATTTTTAGCGCCCAATACATATTTTTTAAATAGTGCCTCATTGTCCTCTGGATGTTTCGAAGCCGCTTGAATGTAATCGTCATACGCCTTATACAAAGGAACGATTTGAATCTCTTGTTTCTCATGCGTAAACGAGATGTCATACGTCTTTGGTTTTTCGGCAGCGGGGGAACAACTGGCAAGTAAAAGGGTGGCGCTAAGAAGATAGATCGATTTCATAGAAAAACCTCCTGTTTCATTATCCATATATTTACTTTCTTCATAAAACCTTTTAATCCTACTACGTCATATGAACTTATGAATCCGATTTCATGCTTCGACGCACAGACGTAACAAATTCTATAGACCGTAGATCTACCAAACTTTCTGCACAATTTTCAGAATATTCTCCAGATAAACTCCTAGCACGAGCTCTTATACGTATGGTATCCTTTCGAACGAAGTACTTCATCTGCTTAGGGAGCGAGATGAAGTCGATCATCATCAGTGGGGGTTTATTATGTCTAAAACTGTTCCAACATCATTTATCATCGTCATCGGCATGATGCTCTTCGCCTTATTCTTCGGGGCAGGAAATCTCATCTTTCCGCCGATGCTCGGACAGCTCGCAGGGGAGCATGTCTGGGTCGCCAATGCCGGATTCCTCGTCACCGGTGTCGGTCTACCATTGCTTGCGATTCTTGCATTCGCGTTTTCAGGGGAACGCGATCTACAAGCGATGGCGTCACGCGTTCATCCGGCGTTCGGAATCGGTTTCTCGGTCATTTTGTATCTTGCGATCGGTCCCTTCTTCGCGATTCCTCGTGCCGGAACGGTCTCGTATGAGATCGGAATCAAGCCGTTCTTCAGTGAATCGACGAGCCACTGGCCGTTGCTCATCTTCACGGTCTTGTTCTACACGGTTGCGTGTCTCTTATCATTGAATCCGACGAAAATCGTCGATGTCGTCGGGAAAGTACTGACACCGATTAAGATCACGTTCATCGGTCTGTTGATCGTCGTCGCTGTCCTGCATCCGATCGGAAGTTTTCAGAATCCTTTGAAGACATATCAGTCGAATGCCTTCTTTAACGGTTTCCAGGAAGGATATATGACTCTCGATGCACTTGGTGCTTTCGTTTTCGGGATCATCATCATCGCAGCGATCAAGGAAAAAGGTGTCACATCGAAGCGACAGTTACTCTTGATTTGTACGAAAGCGTCATTGATCGCAGCAGCCTTGTTAGCAATCACGTATTCGGCGCTTGCCTTCATGGGTGCTTCAAGTGTCTCGGAAATCGGACAACTGGCGAACGGCGCGGAGATCTTGTCAGCTGTGTCGGATCATTACTTCGGTGAATACGGTGCGATCTTACTCGGTCTGATGATCACGGTCGCCTGTATGACGACAAGCGTCGGCTTGATCACGGCTTGTGCGTCGTTCTTCTCGGCACTCGTGCCAAAAATCTCGTACGTCAAATGGACGATTGGTCTATCGGTCTTCAGCGCACTCGTCGCGAACATCGGTCTGAATCAATTGCTCGCTGTCTCAAAACCAGTCTTGATGACACTTTATCCACTGGCAATCTGTCTCATCTTCCTGACATTCTTGCATCCACTCTTTAAAGGTAAACCAGCCGTTTATCAAGGGGCGCTTTGGATGACATTCGTTGTCAGCTTGTTTGATGGATTGAAGACAGCAGGGATTAACGTCTCAGCTGTCACGAAAGTGTTCGACGCGGTATTACCGTTTGCTTCCGTCAGTCTTGGATGGGTCGTACCAGCCATCATTGGTGGAGTGATCGGAGCAGTCGTCGGTAAGAAAACAGCGGAGACACAATCGTCGTCGCGTGTTGCTTAAATTGTCATGTATAAAAAGAAGCGGATTTTTGATCTCATGATCAAAGTCCGCTTTTTTTGTTCACGCGATTGTGGGTTTAAGCAGAAGCGGAAACGGCAATTCCTCTATTGTATGTCATTGATCATCGTGTCCCTTACAGAAAGGATGTTGAAACATGTCAGAACGTGTCTTCATTAGTCCCTCAAAGTATGTCCAAGGAAAGGATGTCATTGACCGGCTCGGTACATATGTGAGCCCGTTCGGTGAAAAAGCGCTTGTCATCGCGGATGATGTCGTTTGGAAAATCGTCAAGGAACGTGTCGAGCATTCGTTGTCCGGCGAAAACGTCGGTATCGAGAAGGCGGATTTCAGTGGTGAAGCATCACGGCATGAAGTGAAACGAATCGCTGAGCAAGCACAAGCGGCAGATGTCCGGTTCGTCATGGGTGTGGGGGGCGGAAAGACGCTCGATACGGCAAAAGCGGTCTCGGATGAGCTGAACGTGTCCGTCGTCATCGTTCCGACGCTTGCTTCGACCGATGCCCCAACGAGTGCCTTGTCCGTCATCTATTCCGACGAAGGGATTTTCGAAAGTTACCGCTTCTATAAGAAGAATCCCGATCTCGTTCTCGTCGATACGAAGCTGATCGCCCAAGCGCCGGCACGCTTCTTTGCGTCCGGAATCGCCGATGCGCTCGCGACATGGGTCGAGGTCCGGAGTGTCGTCGCTTTTGGTGGACAAACGATGGCAGGGGGACGACCGACGATTGCGGCACAAGCGATCGCCAAACGGTGTGAGGAAGTCTTGTTCGAGCATGGACGCTTGGCGTATGAATCCGTTCAGGCGCAAGTCGTCACGCCGGCACTCGAAGCCGTCGTCGAGGCAAATACGCTCTTAAGTGGACTCGGCTTCGAGAGTGGTGGATTAGCTGCAGCGCATGCCATCCACAACGGGTTCACGGCGCTTGACGGTGAGATTCATCACTTGACGCACGGGGAGAAGGTCGCCTTTGGTACACTCGTCCAGTTGGCGCTCGAAGAACATCCACAAGAAGAGATTGAACGCTACATCGCGCTCTACACGGATCTTGGTTTACCGGTGACGCTCGAAGACGTCAAGCTAAAGGATGCGTCGCGTGAAGACATCGTCAAGGTCGGCGAGGCAGCGACCGCTGAAGGCGAGACGATCCACAGCGGTTTTAACGTCACGGCGGACGAAGTCGCAGATGCGATCATCGCAGCCGATCGCTATTCGAAAGCGTATCTAGTGAAACATGCTTCTTCCTGATTGATGCGTTTAAATCCGCTTCCTCTATCAAGGGGAAGCGGATTTTTTATGAGTCTATATCAATTTGCCCTTGAATTCTTCTTAAAAACACGCTATCTTTATAAAACGTAATGATTACGATTTAAATCAGGTAAAGGAGTTTTTGTGATGACGGATCGATATGAATGGGTGATTGTAGGTGGAGGAATTCATGGGATGACGGTATTCAATGCCTTACGTGAAAAAGGAATCGATCGGGAGAAGATACGAATCATCGACCGTCATGAGCAACCATTGATGAACTGGCGGAAACAAACCGAACGGATCGGCATGCCTTACCTGCGTTCAACTCGGGTCCACCACACTTCGACGAATCCGACGAGTCTCAGGCATCATGCGGAAGAACAGGATTATACACATCAAGCCTTCAAGGATACATACGGACGGCCATCCTTGGAATTATTCAACGACCATGCCCTTCAATTGGCGAAGCAAAATGAAGTGGAGGCGAGTTGGGTCCAAGGGGAAGTCGCACGGCTAAGACGAGAAAGCGGAACGTGGATCGTCTCGACAGATGAAAGCGAGTTACGAGCAAACCGTGTCGTTCTCGCTCTCGGACAATCGGAGCATCACGTCATGCCAGAATGGGCGAAATCGGCGCGTCACGTTTTCTTATCGAAGCACGATACACCACCGGTCGTCATCATCGGAGGTGGGATTAGTGCTCTGCATCATACGATTCAATGTGCCGAGCGCTATCCCGGGCAGGTGACCCTTCTTTCACGACGTCCGCTCGAAAAAAGTGCATTCGATGCCGATCGAAAGTTCATGGGACCAAAAGGATTGACACCATTCAAGTCCTTGTCGGCTAGCGAAAAACGAGCGCTGATCGTACAGGAGCGTCGCCCGGGAACGGCAACACAGGATTTGATTCAACGTGTCCGTCATCTGATTCGAGAAGGAATCATCAGTCATGTGATTGGTGAAGTCGAGCAGGAAATCGGAAGCGGAGTGAAGCTGACAGATGGTCGCATCATCACCGCTGAATCGATTATTTGCGCAACGGGTATCCGTCCGATGGTCATCGAAGGATCTTGGCTTGAAGCGGTACAGCAAGAGTTAAAGCTGCCATTATCTCCTTGCCGGACACCATTATTAGATGAAGAAACCTTTGAATGGGGAGAGAACTTATTCGCGACAGGCAGCCTTGCAGACTTGACGGTCGGACCGTTCGCTCGGTCGATTTACGGAGGACAAGCCGCAGCACGTGCGATCGCCTCGACGATTCAAGACAAGCAGACTGCACTTGTTTGCGTCTAAAAGATAAGAAAAGACCCGACCATATGACGTCATTGATGAGTCATGCGGTCGGGCCATTTTTTAGAGGTAATCGAGTGGGTTGACGCTGCTACCGGCAGATGTCGCGCTGTAGACGTATGATCCTTTATGGAGTTCAAAATGTAAATGTGTTCCGAAGGCGTTACCTGTCTCGCCGACTGTACCGACTTTTTGCCCTTGTGCGACGGTTTGACCGACCGAGACGGAGCGGCTATTCATATGTGCATACAGACTGATGAACGGCGATCCGTTGACAGTGTGTGAGACCATGACGTAGTTACCGTATGCCCCTTTGTACTGAGACGTAATGACCTTACCGCTTGCTGTCGCATAGACTGGAGTACCTTTTGCTGCGCCATAATCGATACCGTTATGGAACGTGTAGCCGTAAACACCGCTCGCTTTACCATATCCTTGTGTAATCGGACCGCTCGTTGGCGTCGCAAAGCTCTTTGAAGTCGACGTTGACGCCTTTGAAGCGCCACCGCTGTTCGTCAGTGTCAGAACTGCGTATTTTGAGACATAGTCAGCATGAACGAATCGTTTATCGCCACCGTAGAGGAACTTGATCCAATCGCCCGTACGACCGAGGTAACGGAATCGTTCTCCTTTATCGACACTTCCGACGATTGAGCTGCTTGTCGAGTTACTGCTACGAACGCGAAGGTTATCGACGTTGACTTTAATCTTATAGATACGTGTTACAGAATATTTCTTAACATATGTAGAAGAAACATAGACTTTTTTTGAACCATACAAGATTTTCGTCCAGTTACCTGTCCGTCCGAGATACTTATATGTATCGCCCTTGTCAAAGTTTGTGACCGTACCGTAAGATGTCGACGGACCAGTGCGAGCACGTAAGCCGTCTTCCATGACCTTTACTTTATAGAACGTCGTTGCTGCATCCGCACGTGGGATAGCAAACGATGCAAAACTCGCGACGGCAATGGCAGTCGCTGAAACACCTTTCCAAAAACCATGCATGATCCATTCCTCCTGAATATGTAATCTGTATGACTAAACCGATATGTAAATTTCATAGATGAGTATAACATTTACGAAAATGTTTAAATGTTACATTCACATTTCGATATTATTTCAATAAATTATATTAAACGGACTTAATTTTATTCGTTATCCAAATATCCATAAAATACTTTGACAAGATTGGATGGAATTGGATAAGATGAAATGCCCATCAAACATAAGAAAGGTACCCCGAATGAGGTACCTGAAAGTGCTTATAAGAAAGCGAGTGGGTTGACACTGCTTGCTGCTGAAGAACCGCTGTAGACGTAGCTTCCACGGTGGATTTCGAAGTGTAAGTGTGATCCAGACGAGTTCCCTGTACTCCCGACAGCTCCGATGTTCGCGCCTTTCGGGATCGATTGACCGACGAAGACAGAACGTTTGCTTAAGTGAGCATAAACCGTTGTGTACGAAATACCGTTCACTTTATGTTCGACCATGACATGGTTACCATAAGCTCCCTGATATGACGACTTGATGACTTTTCCGGCAGCGGCTGCTTTAACTGGTGTTCCAGTAGGTGCACCGAAGTCGATTCCGTTATGGAACGTGTAGCCGTATTTCCCGCTCGCATTTCCGTAGCCTTGCGTGATTGATCCGCTTGTCGGACGCATGAATCCAGTCGACGAAGAGAATGATGCTTTTTTCGCTGATTTACCAGAAACACTGTACTTTTTGACGTAACCAGAATAGACGAAGCGTTTTTCGCCTTTATGCATGATCTTCGTCCAGTTCCCTGTCCGACCGAGGTATTTGAATGTTTGACCCGCATTGACGCCGTCGACGATGCGGTGTTTTAACGATGGGCCAGTCCGGACGCGAAGTCCATCTGCCTTGATTTTTACTTTATACGATGAGCCAGAAGCGGCTTCAACCTTACCTGTACCCGTAGCTGCAAAACCTGAAACAACGAGGGCGCTCATTGCTAACGTCGTGATTGTTCGTTTCATGAATGTTCCTCCTAAGTTGAATATCTTGTGTTGTCGTCGGAATGACATCTATAGAAGTGGATGCGTTTAGTGTGTATTGAAGTGAGCGATGCGGTCATTTGACTAACGAGAGTATAGCATTCAAACATCAGACGGTTGTGTTTCAATTTGATTGCTTAAATATATTCTAATAACAATTGCTGTAATATTGAATACATATTCAATCTCAAAATCCCTTAAAATCAAGATGAATCCGTGTTACAACGAGATGAATTTGATGACAAAACGCAATCGTGGGAAATGATGAGAAAGTATGGGACTCCAATTAAGAAGAGAGTAGGTAATGGAATGGACTTAACGTTTACAGTAAATCAAAAAAAGCTTAACATTCGCGCAGTGGCGCTGTTGATTCAAGATGGACATCTTTTGATTCATCGTCAAGGAGAAGATGATTTTTGGTCATTACCGGGAGGACGCGTCCAGTTCGGTGAGAGTGGTGCCAAAGCGATTGCACGTGAATTGGTAGAAGAACTAGGTCAGTTGATCGAGCCACCGCTCTTCCGTTTCCTCCATGAAAATTTCTTTGAGTACGCTGATCACCAGTTTCATGAACTAGGAATGTTTTATGAAGTCGTTTGCCAAGAGCCAATGCCACTTTCGACGGAAGACTTTTACGGTCCAGAAGGCGACGGATTGACGTATCGCTTCGTTCCGTTCGACAAACTGGATCAGTATACATTGTATCCAAGTGAACTCGCGCATATGCTGCAGACGAATTTCTTCCCAACTTTACTGACGAATGACATCTGACTTTTCCGAAAAAACGTTTATAGATGTATCGCAAGGGAATCGTTGAATATGTAGTTCATTACGTTAGCTAAGGGAGCTGACCGTTCATGAGAGAAGAGCAGTTCGAAGCGATGCATCAAGAAGCGCGAGGGCAGACGCAGGAGCGACAGCCGGGAATCGAGTACGTCATGAAACCGGAGCCGATCTACGATGATCCAGATTATGTCGGTTCAGGTAAGTTAAAAGGGAAAGTCGCTTTGATTACCGGTGGGGATAGTGGAATCGGGCGTGCTGTTGCAGTCGCTTTCGCAAAAGAAGGGGCGAATGTCGCGATCGTATACTTAAATGAGGGGAAAGACGCTGAAAAAACGGTGGCAACCATCGAATCATACGGCGTCAAAGCATTAAAGATCGCGAAAGATATTAGTCGACCGGAACACGCACAACCAATCATTGATCGGGTTATCGCTGAGTTCGGCCAATTGAATATTCTCGTCAATAATGCCGGCAAGCAGTTTCCGCAAGATGACTTTCTAGCCATCACACCAGATCAACTCCGAGAAACGTTCGAGACGAATGTGTTCTCGATTGTCTATCTGACGCAAGCAGCGTTACCGCATCTAAAAAAAGAGGACACGATCATCAATACCTCGTCCGTGACAGCATATGCCGGTGCACCAACGTTGATCGATTATTCGGCGACGAAGGGAGCAATCGCGACACTGACGCGTTCGCTTGCATCAAGCTTGATCAAACAAGGGATTCGCGTCAATGCCGTTGCACCGGGTCCAATTTGGACACCACTCATTCCAGCGACGTTCACGAAGGAAAAAGTGGAGGCACATGGGGAAAATACATTAATGAAACGCCGGGGACAGCCGTCGGAGAATGCAGCGGCTTATGTCTATCTCGCCTCCCGCGATTCGAGTTACGTCACGGGTCAGACGATTCATATCAACGGCGGCGACTACATCACGTCTTAAGGGGGGAGATCAAGATGAAGAAAAATCCGAATGAAGTGCCTGAACGCGAACCAGATCATCAACCGGACGAGATACCGCAGACACCACCGAGCGAGGTGCCAGATACGCCACAGGAAGACCCGGTCCGTCAGCCGGAACCGGATACGTTCCCAGAACCGACCGAGATTCCGGATACACCGCAGGAGGATCCGAATCCCTATTAATCAATTCATCGAAGCCGTCATCCAATGCAGGATGGCGGTTTTTGCGTGACTAATGAAAAAAACCATCTTGACAGTCAAACTGTATGGTGAGTATGATACAGAAGAGAAGTGTATTATTGTTTTAATACATTAAACAGGAAAGGGAGGTCTACCGATGCAGTTCGACCAAAGAAGCCCGGTGTACCTGCAGGTCGTCCGTTGGTTCAAACAACGAATCGCGACTGAGGAATTGCAAAGCGGGCAAGAGATCCCGTCCCGCCGCGAAATCGCCGCACAGCTCGGAATTAATCCGAATACCGCACAAAAAGCATATAAAGAGATGGAGGAGCAGCAATTGATTACGACAGAACGGAATGTCCCGAGTAAGATTACCCGCGATCCACAAGTTGTCCAAAAAGTACGGGCTGAGATGTTGGAAGAAGCCGTCTCTGAATTCATCGATGCCGTCAAGGCAATTCAAATCCCACTCGATGAGGTCGTCTCGAAGGTCGAGACGGTCTATCAGGAAACGGAACGGAGGAAGATCGATGCTTGAAGTCCATGGCTTACAAAAGAAGTACGGGAAAAAACCGGTTCTTCAAGGCGTCTCGTTCTCGGTTCAGATGGATCAATTGACGTGCCTGATCGGTTTAAACGGTGAGGGGAAATCGACGATCCTGAAGGCAATCGCAGGTCTCGTCCCGGTCAACGCGGGAACGGTTCTCGTCGATGGCGAGGTCAACCGAAACAAGATTGCCTTCGTTCCGGATATCCAGACGATGCCCGGTTACATGACGGTCGGTGATGCGCTGACGTATATGGCGGATTATTACTCCGACTGGAACCAGGCGACAGCGGATGAGCTGATGCGGATCTTCCAGCTGTTATCGACAGATAAGATCACGGACTTATCAAAAGGAAACCAAGCGAAGGTCAGTTTGATTCTTGGTTTTGCGCTCGATCGTCCGTACTTACTACTCGACGAACCATTCGCTGGGATCGATCTGTTTACGAAAGAACAGATCGCAGGACTATTCTCGAGTCACTTCATGGAAGGACGCGGTATCCTGATGACGACACACGAAATTCAGGAAATCGAGCATTTGATCGACCGGGTCGTCTTCTTACAGGACGGTCGGATCATCGATGAACATGAGACGGAAGAGATGCGGGAACTGTACGGGAAATCGGTCCAGGACCGGATGCGGGAGGTCTATCAGCGATGAAACAATACATACAATTGGCGAACGAAGAGATTAAGCGGAGTTTTAAGATATATGTAATTGCGGTCCTTGTGATGGCTGCGATTGAGCTGGTGTCGGTTGTTGTAAAAGTCAAACTACATGAGCGCAGAATTGAAGATTACTTGAAGTCAAATACAGCTACATTGTATGAAGCATTCAATGATATTGGGAAAATAACATTTGTGGATGCTGCTTCATTATTTAGTTATATTACAATGATTGGCATGGTGTTAGTCCTAATTTATACTCTCCAGATTTGGTACCGGGATTGGATTGGTGAAACAAAGTATATCTATCGTTTATTAATGCTTCCGGGAAATCGTGCAAGTATTTTCTTCTCGAAATTGACAACGGTTTTTTTAATCATCATGAGTTTTCTAGGTATCCAGTGGTGTTTGATTCAATTCGGAAATCAATTATTTAATTGGTTGGTTCGAGAAGATTACAAGGACATAAGTAACTTACGTTCTATAGGGAGTACGTTAGGTGAACTATTTTCGCTGAATTTGACGAATTTATTCATCATTCTTGCGGTAGCGTTGTTTATCGTAAGCTTTATGTTTTTGCTTGTCTTAATTGAACGCTCCTATCGTAAATGGAGTGGATTCATTCGAGTGGGAGTCGAGATTTTCATCATAGTCATTTGTTCAGTATCGAGTATATATTTTCTAGAGCAGACTAAGCTGTTATTGAACTCAGAAAAGGCGTATGTATTGACAGGCTTGTTTGTTCTCTATTTTGCTTATGTCATTTGGAGAAGCCTTCGTTTATTAAAATGGAAAATTGCTGTTTAAGGAGGACACTATGCGTTCAATAAAATATGTATTACTTTTAGGCGTCATCTGTATCGTGTCTTTAGGGTTCTATGTTGGACAGGTACTTTCATTCGATAAAATAAAATTCGTTGTCGACACAAAAAAAGGCGATCCAAATGAAGAAGTTGTTCAGAAAATGGAGGTTCGTCTCAGTGAATGGGGACAAAACCCGAATGAATACGGTATTTCGATGAATGGAAACGTTAGGCAATACAGCAAATCAAAACTTTCATTCATTTTCAGTGATGAATCTAGTTGGAGTGATGCCCCACGATCGTTCCAACAATTTATTTGGAAAAACAATACCTATTTTTTTACTAAAGATTCGGTTACATATGGTCTTAATAAGTTGAACAATGAGGAGCTGGAATTGAAGTATTGGAATGCTTTGGATAACAAATTGACAAGTATGACAATTAAATTGCCGGCAACTCAAATGAAGGAAAAATTACGTTTTTCTCCGTTTCAACGAACATCGGACATGTTATTGATTGATTCTACTACTCTTAGTAAACAAATTGAAAGAGAACATATCTATCAAATCGATTTAAAAAAGAAATCGATGACAAAAATCAAATTACCTGACCGTCTAGGAAAAGGGGATGCGATTCGTTCATTTTATGATGGAAAAATGATTGTTGATCAAGAAAGAGAATTAGAATCTCCTGATCATTTTTTGACCGAGACTGTCGTAAAAGATGGCAAGCAGACGAAAACACTAAAAGAATTCGATAAAGTCTACGCATCATATGTCATAAACGATGGAAAATACATCATAGGTCTTGAAGATTCTATTGAAGAACCATCGGATGAGAAAAAACTAGAATGGAAAGTCTACGATCTCGAATCGAACCAGTTATCCGCCAAATCGATTCAGTTTGATTCGATAGCATCAGATGAGGACTTTGGGTATACAAACATCAGTGTAGGTCATGATCACATCTATTTCGCTTATAAGACGAAAAAGGATGAAGTAAAATCAGTCGTAATTGATCCGCTGACATCTGAGATTATTTACGAAGCTAATATTCAGAAACAAGGTTCGAAAAATAACATTTATCTAAACGAAGTCGTAACAAATTAATAAAATTAACTAATTTCCACTCTTAATTTGAAACCTCCCGTTTTCTTCCAACGTATAAAGACTATACAAAGGGGGAACTCACATGCAATTCTTGATTTTTGTCGTCTTCGCAGGTGCTATGTATTGGTTCTACTACAATTTCTTACTCGGGTATCGTAAGAAGAACATTACGTTGACGTTCGACGATCGGTTTTATTCACTCGACGAACATGTCGCAGCGATCGAACAAAAGCTCGCAACGGATGGGCATTCGGCACGTTATCTCGGTGACCGTCGCTTTGAAGTTGATGGTAAACCTTACCTATTCCTTGAACGGACGGTCTCAGTCGGCGGGACCCCGACACAACAGACGATTCTTGAGCAACAAAAAAAATAACTCTCCCCGTGCGGGAGAGTTTTTTGTTAGACCGGAATCCGGTCGAGGGGATGCGGTTGCTGCGACGAACGATACCAGCGGATGATCCAGTGATCGATGCCGATTTGATACGCAAAGCGTCCTGCAGCCAGTAAGGCGATTGACGCTGTTAAGAACACGGGGTTCAAGGCAATCGTCCCAGCAAGTAAGTAATTGAGATTCATGATGCTTCCGACAACGAGTGCAGGAACCGTCAACAGACTAAGAATCAACAGGATCCCGACGACGAGTTCCGCGAACGGAATCAAGGCGTTGATCAGCCCGACATTCGGTAAGGCGAGTTGCTCGATCCACGTCGCATACCAGGAACTGACGAGTGCGTCTTCGCCAGTTGACTTCGCGAGCGCTCCTTCGAGAAACGGTTTTGCATCAAAGCCATTGATGTACTTACCGATTCCAGCGATGAACCACTGGATTCCGAGCCAGAGTCGGATGATCGTCAACAGACCGAGACCGATGATGTGTAATGCTTTCACTTTTTCAGACACTCCTCTACTACAACATAGTCCCCATCATACTGAAAAATCATCAGCGAGATGGGGACTATCATCGAACC
This sequence comes from Exiguobacterium abrahamii, assembly GCF_015645365.1. Lineage (NCBI taxonomy): Bacteria > Bacillati > Bacillota > Bacilli > Caryophanales > Exiguobacterium > Exiguobacterium abrahamii. The sequence continues at coordinate 1,662,134 of NZ_JADOYC010000001.1, read as the reverse complement.
GTCATCGAACCGTCATCGACCTGTTACAAAAAAGGATAAGGTAACGGTTTCATGACCGTTGATCGAGGCGATGACTGATTGTAGTTAACAAAGCAGCAACGAGCGCGACCAGTCCACCGACGAGTGCCGTGTTCATCATCGGACCGTTCGCATAGACGATGCCACCGAGTGCCGAACCAAAAGCAATCCCGACGTTACTCGCAACCGGCATCAATGAAGCAGCGAGTCCTTTTGCTTCTGGATTGAACTTTTCAGCGAGGTCAATCAAGTAGATTTGTGTCGAAGTCGTCAGTAAAATCGACATCAACGACATCAAGGCGATGTTGAACAGACCAAGCGGAAGGGATGCTGTCGTGAAGTATAACGCAGCGAGAACGATCGCTTGCACGACGAAGACGAACCGTAAGCGTCCCATCGGATTTTTGCTGGCAATCTTACCGGCAAGGATGTTACTAAAGATCGAGACGACGCCGTAAGCGAGCAGGATCGGACTGATCCACGTTTTCGCGATGCCGAGTTCTGTTTGCAGGATCGGCACGAGGTATGTGTAGACGACGTAGGTTGCCCCGAATCCAAATGACGGAATAAAGAAGGCGATCAGGATTCGCGGATTAGCGAGCAGTCCAAGCTGCTCCTTGATTGAACCGGAACCCGTCGATTGCTGGACTGGAACGACCTTCCATACAGCGAGGAACGCGATCAATCCCATGACTGTCGTTAGCCAGAACGTAGCTTCGAAGCCAGCGTGTTGACCGATGAACGTTCCGATCGGGACACCGAGGACGTTGGCAAGTGTAAAACCACCGAAAATGAATGAGACGGCGACACCGCGCTTCGCGACAGGTACACCGTCACTGGCGACGACCATTGCGAGCGAGATCAAGACACCGGTCAGGATCGCTGTCAGAATACGGGTGGCAAGCAATACTTCGTAACTTGGAGCACAACTACTGGCAAGGTTCAGTAAGACCCAGGCGAGTAAGAGACGTAGGATCAGGCGACGCCGTTCCAGGTGACCGGTCAGCGACATGACGATCGGTGTACCGATTGCAAAGGAGATGGCAAAGGCTGAAACGAGCGTACCGGCTGTTGCGATCGTGATATCAAGGGCTGAGGAGATTTCAGCGAGGATCCCGACGATGACGAATTCGCTTGTTCCGAGAACGAACGTCAGGAGCGACAACGTGGCGATCAAGAGCCAATCGCGTCGACTTAAACGAGTAGTAGGTGACATGGATGATTCCTCAATTCTAGCGCTTGCGCGCGAAACTATGAGTAACAGGATAGCATGAAACGATTTCGTCGGGTATCGCAAAGCGAGATTTCGGGAAAAGAACCATTATTCGAAATAGCGTGTGAATTTCCAGGCTTGCTGTTTTTTGCGTATACTACAGAAGAAGACTACTTACAAAGGAGTGGAAACGATGCAAGCGACAGTGACATGGAACAAACAGATGGGGTTTAGTGGACAGACGGAATCAGGGCATCATCTGGCGATGGATGCAGCACCAGAGAACGGTGGCGAAAATCAAGCGCCGCGACCGACTGAACTACTGCTACATGCCGTTGCCGGCTGTACCGGAATTGATATCGTTTCAATCTTAGAGAAGATGCGCTTGACGATCACCCATTTCGAAATGGATATCGAAGGAGAACGGGCAGAGGACCATCCGCGGCGTTTTACGTCAATCTCGATTCATTACCGGCTCGAAGGTGATCTCCCGGAAGATAAGGTCCGTCGCGCCATCTCGTTATCAAAGGATAAATATTGTTCGGTCTCGCAATCCCTGAACGCTGAGATTTCCGTTTATTATTCGATCAATGGTGTGCGGAGCGAGGATCCTTTGTGAAGAAAGCCGTACTGATCGGTTGCCTGTTGCTTGCAGGGTGTGCGCAGGAGACGACGGAACCAACGAAATCATCACAACCGGAAACGAAACAACCGACAGAAGAAAAGAAGCCGAAGCCTGAGCCGACGAAAGAAGAACGACAACAAGCAAAACTAAAGCAACAATTGGCAGCGATGTCGACGTCAGAAAAAATCGATCAACTGCTCTATATCGGAGTCGCCGGCACGGAACTTTCAGCAGCTGACCGAAAATTATTACAGACGCATGCGATTGGCGGGGTCTTACTGCTCGGCGGAAACATCACGTCAGAAGAACAACTCTTGACGTTCACACGTGCGATTCAAGAGACGGATCAAAAACCGTATGCGTTTGTTGGGATCGATGAAGAAGGCGGACGGGTCAGCCGGGTACCGGATCAACGATTACGTCTACCGACGAGTCAACGGATAGCGCAAGGAGCAGATGATGCGAAAATGGAAGATGTCGGACGTACGCTCGGTCATTTGTCACGATTTTATGGCTTCAACATGGACTTCGCACCGGTCCTAGACGTCAACAGTAATCCGAACAATCCGATCATCGGCGACCGTGCGTTCAGTGCTGATTCGAAGACCGTCGCGACGCTTGGTACGGCCCTGATGCACGGGATGCAGGAGACGGGAACGATTCCGGTCGTCAAACATTTTCCCGGTCACGGCAATACGAGTGTCGATTCCCATGTCGGGCTACCGAAAGTGATGGCATCAAAGGAAGAATTGAAGCGGACGGAACTGTTACCGTTTAAAGAAGCGATTCAAGAGGGCGCCGAGATGGTGATGGTTGCCCATATTCTCTATCCCGCGTATGACGATACGAATCCATCCTCGCTCTCAAAGCCGATCTTGACTGACCTTTTGCGTCAGCAACTCGGATTCAACGGTGTCATCATCACGGATGATCTCGTCATGGGAGCGATCACGAAACAATATGGTCTCGCGGAAGCGGCACGTCAGTCGCTCGTCAACGGAGCTGATATGGCAATGTTTTCAGAGGCAGGTGCTTACACAAAGGTCCATGCCGAAGTGATGCAAGCCGTCAAAGACAAAACGCTGACGCCGGAGATGCTCGACGCTAAAGTAATGCGCATCCTGAAGCTAAAGCAGACGTATGCCGACAGCCAAGAGCAACAGCGACCGACGAAATCGGAGCTGATTCAGCAAGTGGAAGCGCTCAACTAGGACTAGCGAAGCAAAGCGACTCATGCTAGACTAATGGGGCAAGCCAATTAAACACGAAAAGACACTAGGGGAGTCTCCCAGCAGACTGAGACGGAAGTATCCGGACCCTTTGAACCTGATCTAGTTCGTACTAGCGGAGGGAAGTGGCTCGAAACCTTAGATATCCTTAGCGCTTCAGCGCATTTTCGGACCACTCCCTTCAACATCGGGAGTGGTCCTTTTTCGTATGGAAAGGAAGAACATGATGCGTTTACATCTGATTTCGACGGGATCCATTCATCCGCTTGACGGAATAAAGACCTTTCACTCCCTTCAACCTTATACGGATCAGCTGCATCTACGAGAACCGAACTTGTCGGCAGCAGAATTGCTTGATCTAATCGACGCGCTCCTTGTGCATGGTTATTCGCCTGAGCAGTTAACGGTTCATGACCGGGTCGACGTCGCCCATGTCGCAGGCATCGGTGTGCAGTTGACGCGACGGTCCTTGCGTGTCCGCGATGTCCGACGTCATTTTCCGAATCTCGTCATCGGGAAATCGGTCCATTCACTAGCAGAGGCACTGGCAGCAGAAGCGGAAGGAGCCGACCGCCTGCTGTACGGTCATATTTATCCGACAGCGTCGAAGCCGAATGTGCCGCCACGGGGAATCGACGCCTTGAAGCAAGTCGTCACCTTCACGACGAAACCGGTCATTGCGATCGGCGGAATCACACCAGAACGCTTGCCTGAAATCTCAGCGACCGGTGCAACCGGAATCGCTGTCTTATCGGGTATTCTCGGTCAATCGGATCCACTCGCCGCCATTCTAAGTTACCAGGGGGTTCGCGTATGACGGATCACATCATCATCGGCGGCGGAGTCATCGGGTTGACGCTTGCTTACGGTCTCGCCTGTCAGAATGAATCCGTCGTCGTCTTAGAACGCGGAACATGCGGACAAGGAACGAGCCGCGCAGCTGCCGGGATGCTTGCGACGGACATCGAGCTGAGAGCGGAATTGCATTTACTTGCCGCACGTAGTCGTCGTCTGTATCCGCTGCTTGCACGTCGTCTCGAGCGAGAGACTGGCATCGATTGTGGGTACCGGGAACAACCGTTTTTGTTAAAACGTAAAGGACGCGAGCATCTGTTTCCAGCGGTCGGTCAAATCGATCCACGACGACTGACGACTGCATTGATATATGCCTTACGAAAGCGTGGGGTACCAATCGAAGAACAAGTGGAGGTCACACGTATCGAAGAGAACGATGACTTCATCAGGATCGAATCGAATGCGGGAATCTGGACCGGACGAACAGTGACGGTCGCTGCCGGACGCGGGTCGCAAGCCTTGCTCGATACAGCTGGTATTTCGATCGCGACATATGGGGTCAAAGGGGAATGTCTCGCCGTCCGTCTCGCGGGTCAGCCGTTACGCTCGATCCTGTTTGACGACGCTGTCTACCTTGTGCCAAAAGCAGACGGACGAATTTTGATCGGTGCGACCGAACTGCCGTACGACGAGACGGTCGGTGTCAGTGTCGCTGGGATCACGTCATTGCTTCAAGCAGCAGAACGACTGTATCCACCGATTCGTGACGCGGTCATCGAAGAAGTCTGGTCCGGTGTACGACCACAAACGGCGTCAGGCTTGCCATATATCGGAGTCGCCGATTCATCCCGTCGGATCTTCATGGCGACAGGGCATCATCGGCATGGCATATTACTCGCACCGGCGACAGCGGAAGTCTTGGTAAATACATTACGGTTGATTCAGAAGGAGGAAGTCCGATGAACATTACGATTAACGGCAATGACCACACGATCGAACAGATTCAAACGATCGAGGACATGCTCACGCAACTCGGCTTAGGGGAAAAGCTCGTCATCGTCGAACAGAATCGACAAATCATCGATCGCATGGCGTACGGTCAGACGGTCGTTCGAGACAACGACACATTTGAAATCGTTCATTTCGTAGGAGGAGGATAAACATGCTGAAAATTGGAGAAAAGACATTTGAATCACGGTTATTACTCGGAACGGGGAAATATACGGACGCTACGGTACAGCAGGAAGCAATCGATGCGTCCGCCTCAAAAATCTTGACGTTCGCCGTCCGTCGGCTCGATATTTTTGATAAACAACAAGCGAACTTCCTCGAGTCGCTTGATTTAACAAAGTATGATTTACTACCGAACACGGCCGGTGCGAAGACGGCAGAGGAAGCCGTACGGTTGGCGAAGCTTGCGCGGGCATCCGGTATGTGCGACATGGTTAAGGTCGAAGTGATCGGTTGCGACAAGACGTTACTACCTGATCCGATCGAGACGTTACGGGCTTCTGAAGAATTACTTAAAGAAGGTTTCATCGTCTTACCGTATACGTCGGACGATGTCGTCCTTGCACGGCGACTCGAAGAACTCGGTTGTCACGCCATCATGCCGGCAGCGTCACCGATCGGTTCCGGGCAAGGCATTCTCAACCCACTTCATCTACGATTCATCATCGAGCAGACGACGGTGCCGGTCATCGTCGACGCCGGGATCGGTTCACCGACCGACGTCGCCTATGCGATGGAACTCGGTGCGGATGGTGTCTTATTGAACTCCGCTGTCGCCCATGCTCAAGATCCGGTCAAGATGGCGTACGCCATGCGACTAGCTGTCGAAGCAGGGCGCTTCGGATACGAAGCGGGACGTATCGAGAAGAAACAGTATGCGGTCGCGAGTAGTCCAACGAGTGGATTGATTCGATGAACCGTTACTCACGGCAAACTCGATTTCAACCGATCGGGGAAGCGGGACAAGCACGCTTGGCATCAGCGAAGGTGCTGATCATCGGCATGGGAGCGCTCGGAACGGCGTCGGCAGAGCAACTCGTCCGCGCCGGTGTCGGTGTCGTCCGAATCGTCGACCGTGATTATGTCGAATGGAGTAATTTACAACGACAACAGCTGTATACCGAGGACGATGCGCGTCATATCGTACCAAAAGCGATTGCCGCAAAAGCACGGCTTGAAGCGATTAATTCGACGGTGACGATTGAAGCGCATGTAGTAGACGTCGACCGGTCAGCGCTGACGTGGCTACTCGATGATATCGATCTGATCATCGACGCGACGGACAATTTCGATATTCGCTTGCTGATGAACGACATGGCGTTGATGCGTTCGATTCCGTGGATTTATGGTGGCTGCGTCGGCAGTTATGGGATCACGTTCACCGTCCGTCCCGGGGAGACGCCATGTCTGCATTGTCTGCTCGATCAATTACCGCGAGATCAGGAAACGTGTGATACAGCGGGAATCATCGGGCCAGCTGTACAGATGGTCGCTTCCTTGCAGGTGACAGAAGCGTTGAAGTGGTTGAGCGGACAGACGGACGCCATGCGGACGCGCTTGCTTGCGTTTGATGTCTGGTCGAATACGTTTCAACAAATTAACGTCCAGTCACTGAAGCAAACGGAGTGCCCGTCGTGCGGCATCGAACCGTCCTATCCTTACTTATCGGATCAAACGGTACGTTTCACGGCACTGTGCGGTCGCGATGCCGTTCAAATCCGGGGAGACGGACAGCGGGATCTGGAACAGTTGAAAAATCGTCTTCAGCCGGTCGCAGCGATTTCTGCTCACAATCCATACTTGCTGGCGTTTACGACGGACGAACATCGGATGGTCGCCTTCCGAGATGGACGCGTTCTGATTCATGGCGAGGACGATCTCGTCAAAGCAAAACGACTCTATCATGCCTATTTCGGGTAAACGTTCACAAATCAGTAAACTAATTTTTGATATATGTGTTTTAAATGTTTAAAAAACAGGTAAATAAGACTTCAGACGTAAATCGGTCTACAGGTTTTGAACGTGAAGAGGAGTGATTCAGATGAAACAAGAATTCGATCCAATCAAGGATCAAGCACAGACGGAAGACGCCCAAGCAGTTGTTCAGCAAGCCAACTGGAATCCGGATCGGTACCGGACGAACTTGAACCCATTCTATCTGTCACCTTGTAGTGTCGAACGTAGAGAAGACGTGCATCAGGATGCATCGAACATTCTCGAAGTCGAGACGTCGTCGCCCCTCCAACAACTCTTTGAACACAATCAAGCAACGCATACATCAGAACAATCGGGCAAAAAATTTAAAACAGGCATCGTCGTCGGCGTCGGTGCGATCATCGGCGGATCAGTTTCTGTGATTCGTTCCGTTCAACGCTTTAGAAAACAACGGACGAAATAATACGTTCGTCGTAAGAGTGAAAAAGCAGGAGGCATTCGCCTTCTGCTTTTTGTGTTCCAAACGGATGTTCGTCGCAGAACGAACGCTTGCATGCTACACTTAAGCTACTATATTCAAAAAGTGAGTGTGATGAAGATGAAATGGATACATACTGCCGATTGGCATCTCGGCAAAATCGTTCATGGCGAGTCGATGCTCGAGAACCAACGGGCGGTCCTAGCCGACTTTTTGGCACTCGTCGACCGCGAACAACCAGATGCGATCGTCATTGCGGGTGACTTGTACGACCGCGCTGTACCACCAACGGAAGCCGTCGAACTGCTTGACGAGACACTGGCTGCCTTGATCCTTGACCGGGATATCCCGGTCGTTGCGATCAGCGGAAATCACGATTCGGCCGAACGGTTAAGTTTCGGAACGACGTTACTCCAACGGGCCGGTCTGCATCTCGTCGGAAAACTAACGCCGGTCATTACTCCGGTCACGATTAAAGGAGTGTCGTTTTACCCTGTGCCATTTGCGGATCCTGCGACCGTTCGGTACGTACACAAGGACGAAACGATCAAGACACATGATGATGCGATGCGGACGATCCTTGCCGGGTGTAGTCCGGACGGACCGAGTGTCCTCGTCGGTCATGCCTTTGTGATTGGTGGACTCGAGACGGATTCGGAGCGGCAATTGTCCGTCGGAACGGCAGGGCAAGTTAGCGCAAGCCAGTTTGCACCGTTTACGTATACGGCACTAGGTCATTTGCATAATCCACTTGCGATTCAATCCGAGACGGTTCGCTACAGCGGATCGCTCTTGAAATATTCATTCTCGGAAGCCCATCATGTCAAAGGGGTCGATGTGTTGACGTTGAACGATACGGGTACGTTCGATCGTCGGTTCGAACCACTTGCACCAAAACGTGATTTGCGGGAATTGACTGGAAGTCTCACTGAGCTGACAGACCCGGCATTCGTCGCGACACAAAACACGGACGATTACTTAAAAATCAATCTAACGGATGGTGAAGCCTTGATGGATCCGATGGGCAAGCTGAAGAAAATCTATCCGAACATCCTGCATCTCGAGCGAATCGGATTCGTCCGCGAGAGTACGCGTGCGGTCAAGGCGTCGCGGGAGCAAGTCAAGGATGCGTCCGTTGCGGATCTATTCAGTGAGTTTTATGAAGCAGTCCGTGAGAAGAAACCGACGGAAGCGATGCAAGCCGTCCTGAAGGAGGAAGCGACATGCGCCCAGAACGACTGACATTACGCGCCTTTGGACCATTTGCTGGTGAAGAGACGATTGATTTCACTGCACTTGCCGGACGGACGATGTTCGTCATCTCCGGGAATACCGGAGCAGGAAAAACGACGATCTTTGACGCATTGACGTTCGCCCTGTATGGCGAGACGTCAGGCGGCGAACGGGAAATGAGCGAACTGCGAAGTCATTTTGCCGTGCCCGAGCAAAAGACGGAGGTTGAACTGGAGTTTACGCTGAAAGGGGAACGGTACCGGATCATCCGCCAACCGAGTCAACCGCATCCGGTCAATAAAACCGGCTACTCGCATGAAGCCGAGCTCGCTCGGTTCGACGGGACGACGTGGAAACCGCTCGCGGTCAAGATTCCGGAAATCAAACAACGGGTTCAAGAGCTGATTCAGCTCGACCATAAACAGTTTTCGCAAATTCTCCTGTTGCCGCAAAACAAGTTCCGCGAACTATTGATGGCAGAGTCAAAAGACAAACTCCAGATTCTCAAACAGCTGTTCAAGACGGAACATTACGGTGAGTTCCAGCAACGTTTGCACCGACAAGCGCTCGATCTTGCGGCACGCATTAAGGAAACGAAGACAAAACAATGGGCCAAGCTTGAGGAACTACCTGTGCAAGCGAACTGGAGTGAGTTGACGGAAAGAGACATCCGGTTACGGATGGAGGCGTTGACGACGGAACGGGACGAATGGTTAACGGCTGCCCGTCAAGCTGAAGTAGAGACCCGTGCGATCGTTGAGAAGAAAACATCGCAATTGCAACAAGGCGAGCAACTCGAAGCGGTTTTTCAAGAGCAGGAGCGACTTCAACAGACGGAACAATTGCTACTAGACCGCCTACCGGAAATCAAGCGGATGCAAGAAGAAGCAATGGCGGCTGAGCGCGCTCAAATCGTCGGACCGATCTATGACCAGTGGCAGCAGGATCAAGAACAATTGACGCAACTCACGCGTCGAAAACAGGAAACCGAACAGCACATCGCTCGCTTGAGAGAGCAACAAGAGGTCGTGCAAGCAAAAGTCGATCGATTGCTAGCGGAGGAACCACAGATCGAGCAACTCAGTCGTCGTCTCGAAAAGATTCAAGAAGAGCGCGAACGCCTGGAAGCAGAAACGGCTTTACGACAACAACAGCAACAACTAGTAGAACGTTTGAAGCTTCTTGACCCAGAGCCATTACGGAAGCAACTCGAACAAGCACGGACAGAACGTAAGACTATTCAAGAACAACTGCATCCATTGCAAAACGTTGGAGCAGAGCGCTTACAGGTGCAAGAACGGCGCTTCATCCTGCAACAACTAGCGACAAAGATGGTGGAACATGACAAATTGGAAGTAGAACGGCAACAGTTGATCGTCCGTGGCACGAGCGTCCGGGATCAAAAAGAGGCAGCGGCGCGCCAGTATGAAGAAGCGCGTAGATACGAACGGGAACAACTGGCTGCTGAACTTGCCAAAGGATTGACGGACGGGACGGCTTGCCCGGTTTGCGGCAGTACGTCGCATCCACATCATGCTGTCGCCGTCGCAAAGGAACTATCCGTCGATGTAGCACAACAGCGGTTCCTTGAAGCCCAACAAGCGCATCAAGAATTACAAGCTTCGTACCGGACGGTTGCGGAGCGTCTGCAGCAACTGACGACCGAGATGCAAAAGACGAGTGAAAACGAGTCATCTCATGCGGATGTTTCAGTACAGCTTCGAGAAGTCGAACAGACGGAAGCCCGATTAGCGGCAGCGCAGACGGAAAAAGCGCGTCTTGAGACTCGTCTGCAACAACTCGAACAATCCATGGATCAGCTACAACTAAAGATCGATGCAATGATCAAAGACCGGACCGGCATTGAATCGGAATTGGCACACTTGACGGGTCGGTTAAGTCAATCAGGAGAGTCCGCGAAATCGCTACCAGCACTCCGTGAGGAACAAAAACAGGCAGAAACACGTATCGAGCAGTTCAAACAAGACAAACAGCAACAGTTACGCGAGAAGGAACAGCTCGATCGTGACTTCGCGGAACACCAAGGTCGATTCCGTCAATTGACCGAGGCATCTGCTGAACAAAACGACCGATTAACGAACCGCGAAAACGCATTACACGCAGTCCTGGCAGAAGAAACGTTTTCGACGATTGAAGCCTTCCGTGAAGCGAGACGGTCTCGTGACGCGCTTCGTCAACTCCAAGAACGTTTGGAACAAGATCGCCTCGAACGGCAGGAACTGAAGCTGAAACAGGAACAAGCCCGCTTGAAGACGGAAGGTCAAGTGCGTCCGGACCTTGAACAGTTGCGGATGGATGTGAAGACGTCGTCGGTCGAACTGACGGAGCGGACCGATCGACGTGTCGGGCTCGAGAAGGAACGCGCACACATCGATCAATTGATCGCGGCTTGGGAGAACTTGCAACGCCAGATTGAGGACGAGGATGCGAGATACGGGGTCATCGGTGAACTCGCTCGCGTCGGTGTCGGGGAGAATGCGCAACGGATGACGTTCGAAACGTATGTCCAGACGGCATACTTTGATGAAATATTGTTCGCCGCAAACCGGCATCTGCACGAGATGACATCTGGTCGTTTCCAGCTTGAACGGAAAACGGAGGCAGGAAAAGGACAGAAGAAATACGGGCTTGATTTAAATGTCTTTGACGCTTACACGTCGCAAACGCGTCACGTCAAGACGTTATCCGGTGGCGAAAGCTTTAAAGCATCCCTTGCGCTTGCGCTCGGATTGTCGGAAGTCGTGCAAGAAGCAAGCGGTGGCGTGTCACTTGAGACGATGTTCATCGATGAAGGATTCGGAACACTTGATCCAGAATCACTCGAACAAGCGATTGAGACGTTGCTCTCGATTCAAGCGAGCGGTCGCATGGTCGGGATCATCAGTCACGTCCAGGAACTGAAGTCACGAGTTGACGCAAAAATCGAGGTCAAACAAGGAAAAACGGGGTCGACGATTGCACTAGTCGTCGAGTAAGGAGATAAGATCGATGGAAACACGAAACATGGTCACGAAATCACAAATCAAAGAGGCGTTACACGAATTAGGTGTGACGCCCGGTATGAAACTGTTCGTCCATACGTCACTTAAACAAATCGGCTGGATTCCCGGCGGCGTACAAGCATTGATTGAGGCATTACAGGAAGTCGTCACGACGGAAGGGTTAATCATGATGCCGGCGCAAAGTACCGATAATTCGGATCCGAAGAACTGGAGCCAACCCGCTGTGCCTGAAGAATGGTGGGAAACAATTCGTCGGGAGATGCCGGCATATGATCCGGCAAAAACGGTCACGCGCGGCATCGGTCGTGTTCCGGAAGTCTTCCGGACGTATCCCGGCGTCGTTCGAAGCAATCATCCGATGTGGTCCGTGACTGCTTGGGGGAAAGATGCGACGACGTTCGTTGCCGATCATACATTAGAAAATGGCTTCGGTCCCGGTTCTCCGATTGAACGCTTCATCGAGGCGGACGGTCAAATTCTGCATATCGGTTCCCCTTGGGATACGACGACCGTCTGGCATTACGCGGAATACGGGTTAAATCGTCCGGACGTCGAGGATGGCTGTAAAATCAAAGAGGGAACGACGGAACGATTCATCCATTACCGACACCGTCAAATCGATAGTGACGCGTTTGGTCCGATCGGCGAAGCGTTAGAAAGTGCCGATTTCGTCACGTCCGGTCTGATCGGACAAGCGAAATCGTACCGCATCGATGCGAAAGCCTCGATCCCAGTCGTCATGTTGCAATTAAAAGCGCTTGATCAATGGTTATTTTGAAACTTTTTCGGGAAACCTTCGTAGTAGAAAACAGAATCACAAAAAGGAGTGAAAGCAATGGCTTCGCGTTTTAAAGTAAACCCGGCATTGCGTCGCGGATTCGATACGGCACGTGTCGGAGAACGACCAATGACAAAAAGCGGTACGATGAGCAAGATTTTCTTGATGCTCGCTCTCGTCACGGCAGCAGCAGGGGGCAGTTGGTTCTTCCTCGCAGAAAACCAAGCGTTCCTATTCCCGGCATTAATCGGTGGATTCGTCATCGGTCTGATCCTTGCCTTGATCATCACATTCAAACCAGCAACAGCTCCAGTCCTTTCTCCGGTTTATGCGATCGTTGAGGGTGTGGCAGTCGGAGCGTTATCGTTGATGTTCGAAAGTATGTACCCAGGAATCGTCGGAAAAGCAGTCGTTGCGACATTCGTCGTCGCGTTTGCGATGTGGTTCGTCTACTCGACGGGGATGATTAAAGTGACGCAACGTTTCCGTTCTGCGGTCACAGCAGCGATTCTCTCGATTTTCGTCTTGTATGCGGTCAACTTGATTCTCGCGTTATTTAGTGTCGACCTCCCATTCATGACAGGTAGCTCACCGATTGCGATCGGCGTTCAGTTCGTCATCGTCATCGTGGCATCCTTGTCACTCGTAATGGACTTCGATTTCATCTCCCAACAAGTTCGCGCCGGTGCTCCGAAGTCGATGGAGTGGGTTGCAGCATTCGGATTGATCGTGACGATCATCTGGCTCTATATCGAATTACTTGATCTCTTGTATCGCCTCGCGGCGCGGGATTAACAGCAATAGACGACGGAGAATCCGTCGTCTATTTTTTTATCGAAAGCAGGGATGGTCGCGGAAAACAAGAAATGATAAAACGTAACTGAAAGGAGAGAAGATACATGAAAGAACGTATCGTCATTGGAGCAGGACCGTATCACAACAATCCCGGTTGGTATCATTCACAAGAAGATGAGTTGAATTTGCTCAATCGGTCCGATTGGGAACGATTGTGTTCGAACGACACGTTGCAAGCGATTCTTGCGGAACATGTCTGGGAGCATTTGACATTCGAAGAAGGGATTGACGCGGCACGTCATTGTTTTACATACCTTGCACCAGGAGGATACGTCCGTTGTGCAGTGCCGGACGGTTATTTTCGGGATGAGGCATACCAATCAATCGTCCAAGTCGGTGGTCCCGGTCCAGTTGACCATCCGGCAGCGAGTCACAAAATCGTCTATACGTACGAAACGTTACGGAACGTATTCGAAGAAGCTGGGTTTCAGGTACGTTTTCTCGAATATTTTGATGAGAATGGGGTGTTCCATCAAGCGGATTGGGACGGCGCAGACGGTATCATTTTACGTTCGAAACGATATGATCCCCGTAATGCAGAACAGATGAGATTTCCTTCGTTGATACTTGATGCATATAAATGAATACATAGTTGAAAAAGACCATCTGAACTTCGCTGTCAGATGGTCTTTTTGATCATAGTCCGTGCTCACTTTTTAATTGATCAACGTATTGTTTTGCTTCGAGCAAGGACGATCCGAGCGTCTCTCGAACGCGTTTGACAGCTTCAACCGTCTTTCCTTCATGAAGCAACTGAACCAGTTCGACTTGTAACGCAGCTTCTTCTAGTGACACCTCATTCAGACCGAGGTGCTCCTCGATCCGTTGTAGTTTCTTCAGAATTGTTTGTTGGCGGCGTTTCGCTTCGTCTGCTTTTTGAGATAAGGACATCCAGATGAAGAATAAGACGATTAGTGGTGCGAACGTGACGACAGAATCCATGGTAAACACCTTCCTTTGTTTCACCGTACCATAGAATAGTCGCCATAACAAATAGTGGAAAATGATGCAGAAATTGATTATGCTGATATAGTGGAAATAAAGGGTTAATATGGAAAGGAGATAAATCTAGTGGATAATGTGTTAGTGACATTCTTACCGCTCTTGATTCAAATCGGACTGATCATGGTACTGTTCTTCGTCGGAACGTTTGGTCTGTTTTTCTTCGTAAAACGCAGTTCGTATCACAGTAGTCGTTATTATCGTTTAACGCGCGAACCGTTTTTACGGATTGTTCGTGATAAAGGGAAATGGGGCGAATACTTGACGACACGTCAACTCGATCAAGTTTCCGGATACGGCACGTATGTCTTTAATACATACTTACCACGTGCGCGTGGAGAAGGAACGACGGAGATCGATGTGACGTTCATTCATGAAAGTGGCATCTATGTACTCGAATCGAAAAACTACAGCGGGTGGATTTTCGGACGCGAGCAGGACCGTCAATGGACGCAGCAGTTCCAGAATCGCTTCAAGCAACGGTTCTATAATCCGATCAAACAAAATGAAGGGCATCTCAAAAGTATGCAACGCTTCTTAGAAGGAACGGATCCCGCGCTCTTTCACTCCTTGATCGTCTTCAGCGAACGCTGTGAACTGAAAAAAATCACGGTCGATTCAGCACATGTCCGTGTCTTGAAACGAAACGTCTTACGTAAGACGATCGAGCAACTCGCGACAGAAAAGGCGTTGACACCGAGTCAAGTCGATACGATTGCGGGAAAACTCGGAGTTCATTCACAAGTCGATCGTGCCACGCAACAAGCGCATATCGATGGGATTCGTCAACGCCAGGCAAAATGAGACCGTTGACGGACTTGTTCTTCTTCAGGTATAGTGGATAAATAATAAGTAGTGCAACTATATGGAGATGATGGGATGAAAGAATCGGAATGGTCGCTTGGCATGCAATTATCCCGTAGTTATTATGCGTTCAAACGTGCTGCTGCTAAACGGATGGAAGCGTTCGGACTGACACCAGAGCAGTTTTCTGTCCTGAGCGAACTCGCTAAACAAGATGGTGTTTCGCAAAAACAGCTGGCACTCGTGACAGAACGTGATCAAACGACGATTGGTAAGATTCTCGATAAGCTCGGTAAAAAAGAACTGATCGTTCGGACGCCGGATCCCCGGGACCGACGAGCGGTTCTGCTCTTGATGACACGAGAAGGACGCGACATCGTCGATCGCCTCGGCCCAGAGCTCGATCAGCTACAACTCGAAGCGTTCCGTGGACTATCGCGAGAGCAAATCGAGCAATTAAAGGAAACACTTGAGACCATTCACCGGAATGTGACGTGAATGGTTTTCCTTCGGACATATAGTTGCACATGATATTATAAGTAATGCATATAAAAAGGAGATTGTAATATGAAAGCATGGAAAGATGTCTGGTCAATGACACAAACGAAAGTGGGGCTCGTCTTCGCGATTGTCGTCCCGCTCTTGTTCCTCGTCGTCTGGATGACTGGTTACGAAGGAACGACGGAACGACTCGATCAATTGAACGTCGGTGTCGTTGGCGAAGTGAACGACCCGTTCGTCACATCACTAAAGGAGGCACCGTTCACGGTCCAAGCAGTTCCGACCGAAGCGAAAGGGTTGGAAGCACTCGATGCCAATGAAGTCGATCTCGTCCTACAAAAGGATGATACAACGCGTCAACTGACGGCACACGTCAGCCAGACGAATGCTGAATTTGCGAATGCGATTCTCGAGCGGGCAACGGAAACGATCGGCAAACAGCTGAATGGTAAGTCGACGTTTACGACATCGGTCGTCACGGAGCATGCCGTCTCGGATTTTGCCTTGTCGATGCTGCCACTCGTCCTCGGGTTCGTCATCTATATCGCGACGATGACGATGGGAATTCAATTCAATCTCGTCAGCACGATCTTGAGTAAGCGTCATTCGATCTGGTCCCTATTTTGGAGTCGCCAACTATTACACGGGATCGTCCTTCTGGTCGTCCCATTACTACTCGTTTCCGTGGCACATGTATTAACGGATATTACGACACCGTTCATCAAACTATGGGCGTTTGAGCTCCTTGTCGTCGCGACCTGTATCGCCGTCACGCAGATGAACTTTGCGATATTTGGACCGATTGCGCCACTTGTCAATGTCGCATTGATTCCGTTCCAGTTGATGACTGCCGGAAACATTGTGCCGGCGAAGATGCTGGCACCGTTCTATCAATCGCTTGGGACATTTCTACCCGTTCCGAATGCAGTCTCCGGTTTCAGTCGATTGCTGTTCATGGATGGTTCAGTAGAGACACAGGTGCTTCATTTATCACTGATTGGTCTCGGTAGTTTCATCGTGACATGTTTAGTGGTGAGTTGGAGAGAGCAACGACAAGCACGACGTGTAGTTGCATGAAGAATATTAAGAAGAATCGTCATCGAATGAGATGGCGATTTTTTTGTTTGAAATCGATTTACGAAAAAATCATTGCATAACAAAATCGTTATATAATAATATGGTTATGTGAAAAGCGAAATTGATATATTCGCTTCTGTATCATGCATGGATTATACGTTTAAGAGAAAGGAGGTCTCTTCATTGATCGAGACAGCAAAACGGGTAGAAGAGATGAGTCAGTTCTTGAAGCTACTGAGCGATGGAACACGTCTTGAAATTTTGCGAAGACTACACGTTCGGGAGCATTGTGTCTGTGATTTCGTCGAGATGTTTGATATTTCGCAACCGGCAGTCAGTCGTCATCTAAAATTATTGCGTCAATCCCAGCTCATCTTGGAACGACGGGAACGACAATGGATTTATTTTCGAATCAATCCAGATCACCCACAACACAGATTGTTATTGACGATTTTAGAAGAAATGGACATGCCGGACATCCCGGATAGAAGTTGCTAAGACACATTGTGGATGAAATGGATTAGCCCGAGTAAGGCAGGGGAATTAAAACGATATTCCATTCTGAGTGACACGTTCAAGGATGACGAATCGTTAACAGAACCACTCGAAATTTAATACAGAAATGAAGTGAACGCATTGACCGGTACACATTTACTAGCGATCGGAATTTTTCTGATCACCTTATTCTTAATCATTAAACAACCGAAAGGACTCGGCATCGGTTACTCCGCGATGGGAATGGCGCTCGTTGCGCTATTGACGGGAGTCGTCAACCTCGATGATGTCTCGACGGTCTGGGGCATCATCTGGAATGCCACCTTTACTTTCATCGCTCTGATCATCATCTCATTGATTCTTGATGAGATTGGGTTCTTCGAATGGGCGGCACTCCATATGGCACGCATCGCACGAGGTGGTGGTGTCAAACTATTCGTGTACATGACATTACTCGGTGCTGTCGTTGCTGCTTTATTCGCGAACGATGGGGCAGCCTTGATTCTGACACCAATCGTCCTCGCGATGGTTCGTCACTTGAAACTTCCGGATTATGTCGTGTTAGCTTACGTCTTCGCTTCCGGATTCATTGCCGATACAGCCAGTTTGCCGTTCGTCGTCTCGAACCTCGTCAACATCGTCTCAGCAGACTTCTTTAACATCGGGTTTACGGAGTATGCGTCACGGATGGTGTTCGTCAATCTCTTTTCTGTCATCGGCAGTCTGATCGTCTTGTATCTCTATTTCCGAAAGAGTATTCCAAAGAATTACGATGTCGCGCAACTCGTCGCACCCGCGACAGCGATCAAGGATCAACGGATGTTTAAGCTTTCATGGTTCGTCCTCATTTTGCTTGTCGTTGGATACTTTACGAGTGACATCATCGGCATTCCCGTCAGTCTTGTCGCTGGAATCATCGCTTTGTTCTTCTTATTGATGGCACGCCGTTCACCGAGCGTACCGACGAAAAAGGTCATCGGTGGTGCACCGTGGGCGATCGTCTTCTTTTCACTTGGCATGTACATCGTCGTCTACGGACTGCAAAATGCCGGATTGACACAAGTACTCGCTGACATCATTGATGGCTTTGCAACGAATTTAGCAGCCGCAACATTTGGTATGGGCTTCTTGGCTGCCATCTTGTCGTCGATCATGAATAATATGCCGACCGTCATGATCGATGCCCTTGCGATCGACTTGAGCCAGGCAACTGGAACGATTCGAGAAGCGCTCATCTATGCGAACGTCATCGGATCTGATCTTGGACCGAAGATCACGCCAATCGGTAGTCTAGCGACATTACTTTGGTTACACGTGCTTCGGACGAAAGGCGTGAAGATTGGTTGGGGGCAATACTTTAAGATTGGAACGATTCTGACGATCCCGACACTTGCCATCACATTACTTGGCTTGTATATCAGCTTGGTACTTTATTGATTTTTAAGGAGGAACGAAAGATGAAATTGATGATTATTGGTTCAGTGGCCGCGGGAACATCCGTAGGAGCAAAAGCACGTCGAAATAGTGAAGAGTTGCAAATCACGATTTATGATCGGGATCAGGACATTTCGTATTCAGGTTGTGGGATTCCCTACTTTGTCGGTGGGGAAATCGCTGATATCGATGAATTGACACCACGCGATGCCGCTTTCTTTAAAAAACGGTATAACATCGATATTCACACACAACACGAAGTCGAGTCGATTGATCATGCGACAAAAACAGCTACCATTGTCAATCTCCTGACAGGGGATCGATTCACGGACACGTATGATACGTTAGTGCTGGCAACCGGTGCTTATAGTATCGTTCCACCGCTTCCAGGCGTTGAGCATGAGAATGTCTTTACGGTTCGAAATGTCCGCAATGCCGACGCGATCCGGTCCTACATTGATGCCCATGATCCGAAAACGGCAACGATCGTCGGTGGAGGATTCATCGGACTCGAGATGGCAGAGCAATTGACGTATCGCGGCATTCAAGTCACGCTCGTCGAACGCTTGCCGCAAGTCATGCCGCCACTTGATCGCGATATGGCAGAACGTGTAGCGGATCATTTGAAAGATAAAGGGGTATCCCTTTTGCTTGGCGAATCCGTGACAGCGTTCAACGGAGAAGAACGTGTTTCTGAGGTCGCGCTTGAGAGTGGAAAAACGATCGAGACGGATCTCGTCATTTTATCGGTTGGCGTTAAGCCGAACACGGGTCTTGCGAAGCAG
The DNA here is from genome assembly GCF_015645365.1 of Exiguobacterium abrahamii. Lineage (NCBI taxonomy): Bacteria > Bacillati > Bacillota > Bacilli > Caryophanales > Exiguobacterium > Exiguobacterium abrahamii. The sequence continues at coordinate 1,642,843 of NZ_JADOYC010000001.1, read as the reverse complement.
ATCGGTGTAGAGCTTGGTAAAACAGGGGCGATTGCAGTCAACCGTCACATGCAGACGAATGTAGCTGATGTTTACGCAGTCGGTGACGTCGCGGAGAGTTTCTCCGTCATCACGGGTGAAGCACTTTATCGTCCGCTTGGTTCAACAGCGAACAAGATGGGACGGATTGCCGGCATGGTCATTACCGGAGAAGAAGCGGAGCACCGTGGGATCTTAGGGACGGGTATCTTCAAGGCATTCGATTTGACAGTCGCTCAAACAGGTTTGACGGAAAAAGAAGCGCGTGAGTCAGGCTATGACATCGAAGTCTTGCATAACATCAAACCAGATCGTCCGGAATACATGGGCGGGAAAGAGATGACAATCAAAGCGATCGCTGATCGGGCGACAGGGCGAGTTCTCGGAGCCCAGATCGTAGGTCCGCAAGGTGTCGATAAACGGATTGATGTCCTAGCGACGGCGATCACCTTTAAGGCGAAGGCAGAGGATTTATTCCATCTCGATTTAGCTTACGCGCCACCGTTCGCGACGACGAAGGATCCCGTTCTCTACACGGGAATGGCACTCGATAATGCTATCAAAAAAGCAGCGCGTTTGATGACGCCGAATGAATTGATTGACCAAGTCGCGGGTGGGAAGTCGTTCCAAATCATCGATACACGCTCGAAAGCACAATTTGAAAAAAATCATGTTGATGGAGCGATTCATATTCCACTTGGTGAACTGCGGACGCGGGCGAAGGAATTAAATCCGACGTTGCCGACGATTGTCTACTGTAATAAAGGGGTAACCGGGAATGCTGCGCAAAACGTCTTGAAAAACCTTGGATTTACGGATGTATGCAACTTATCAGGTGGCAACAAGAACTATCAACATATCAAAAAATGTTTGTCATAATATTGATCCATGTAGCGTGATGATCCTATTCGTTTAGGAATCATCACGTTTTTTTGTTGCCAAATCGTTAGAAATAGGATGTTTTTGGTGTATCGGGAGACGATATAACGGAAGACGTAGTAAGGAAGTGAGAAAATGGCAAGAACAGTGCAGGAGACAGCATTAACAGAAGCTGTCTATTATATTTTACTGTCACTTCAACAACCCCGTCATGGCTATGGCATCATGCAATTCGTCCAGGAGTTGAGCAACGATCGGGTCAAGTTAGCTGCTGGTACGTTGTACGGCGCACTCAGCAGTCTGGTCGATAAAGGATGGATTGAAGCGATCGAGCAAGAAGCAGGGCGGAAGAAAGAGTACATCATGACGAATCAGGGGCGGGAGAGATTAGAGGTAGAGCTGGATCGATTAAAAGAATTCGTACGACATGGACAAGAAACGATGGGAGTGGATCAAGGTGAGCAGTAAAACGGTCTATCGCTTTTACGCTGATTATGCAAAAGAAGAAGTGTGGTTAAACGAGATGGCAAACAACGGCTGGTACTTACAGCAGTTTCGACTCGGACGTTATGTATTCATCAAAGGTGAACCTGGTATGTACACGTATCGAATCGAGTTATTAGAAAACATGCCAAAGCATCCGAAGTCGCAGGACTACTTTGCGTTTTTGGAAGAGATGGACATCGAAGTCGTGGATACATCATTCCGCTGGGTCTTCTTAAGAAAACGGACCTCGGACGAACCATTTCATTTGTACTCGGACTTTGATTCACAGATCCATCACGAACACCGGATTTTGCAACTCTATAAAGTCGTTTTTTTCGTGAACATCATTGCAGTGCTCATTAATTTATTTAATCCGATTACCGATACGATGATCTGGTTCAATCTCGCGATCGTGACGGGTCTCTCATTCGTGATGCAACGCCACGAACGTAAAATTCAAACGTTACGTGGATTGCGTGCCATTGCGGAGCAGGATTAAACGCATATAACCTGATTTCGCACTTCCTCATGTCTCTAAATGAAACGTGGGGAATTTTTTTGTGGTTAGAGTCTAGGAGAATGTTGTAAAGTTGGTCAATTCGTCTAACAGTGTTGTAAGAAAGACGTATTACATCATCTAACAGTGTATAACTAGATAGAAATAACTGTTTAAATAAACAAGTCAAGGAGTCATGAATCGAATGGATAAGTCTATCCGTAAAAAGCGGATCTTTTTTAGTCTAGTGTTTTTTGTCAGTGGAAGTATCCTTTTAGCGACCTGGATGAAGGTGCAACAGGATCGAGCAAACGCAACTGTCCTACCACGTTCTTCGATTACAGCCATCGATTTTAGTCCTCAACAAGACACCGTGATGTTGGTCTATCCAGGACAGGGAAAAGGGAAAACGAATGATCCTGAACTTGCTTACAGTTCGATTGTCACGATCAACATGAAAGGACAGGTATTAAACGAACGTCAGATCCATGATCCTGCAATCACGAACATGACGCTTGTGCAAAAACCGAGTACGCCGAATGTGTTGTATGCCTCTGGCGCAGGATATCCGAACCACTTCCATACGTTCGATTTTACGAAACGACGGTTTGTTCAACATAGTGTGACGTATTTCAAACACGATCCCATGATGGAATCGATCAAACACTTTGGTCCGAATACATGGTTCAAGACGTTGAATTCATATAAAACCGGTATGCAGCGCTCGTCTCAAGGAACAGGATTTTCGCACACTTTTTCTAATTTTGATACAAAAGAAAACTATGAGACGCCTGCACGATTCGAACCAGGAAACTCGATGATGATTGAATTAAAGCAGCATTTAGCTTATGCCAGTATAGGTAGCGAAGATGAACAAGAAGAAAAAGCAGCAATGATTCTATTGAATAAACAGACTGAAAAACCAATCGTGTACCGTAAGAAGGAAGAACCTTATGCATATTCAGCCCTTTATGGAAAGGATGATACGGCATACTTCGCTAGTACGGACGGCTGGATGATTCGGATCAATGAGTCAGGGGAACAAACCGAGCGATACTATCCGTTTCTTCAGAATACGAATTTTGATAGTACCGATCCGATTCGAATGATTGATGCAACACAAGGGATTCAAGTCGTTCAACAATCTCCTCATAATAATCAAAATCGGGACCGCCACATCCTAGTCAAATGGACGTTCGGTCAATCGTTCTCGGTCCAGAAAATCAAACCGAAGTTTTGGAAAGCAGACAAATGGTACAAGTACTTATATATTCATCCCAAGACGAAAAAATCATACTTCATCGAATTTGACCCTGAACACTCGGATAAAGGAAAACTGCTCATAACGAATCAAAAGTATGAGTTGCTTCACGAGATGCCGGTTGAAGGACCGATTGGAATCGACTTTGTGATTGAGTGAGGCAGGGGGAAAGATGTTTTGAATCGTATCGAGCGATTTGAATTTGAATTTGAAGAAAAAGCGGGAGACCGACTTCCGTTGTTCACGTATCTAGAGCAACAGCAATCAGATTGGTCTTCTTTACAAGATGATGAAGCGCGTGAGGGAAACTTTCACGTAAGTATGTGGATCAGTGGAGAGAAGATTTCCTGGTCATATGACGTGCGAGAACGGGACGAAGTAACACAAGCATATCGGTTTAGCATTTTCATGCAACGCTGGAAAAACATCTGGGAATGGGATCAGCAGCGTCACTTGCTGAGTGGAAACGCATTTGGAATTCATCAAACACTAGCCGACTCCGTCAGGACATCTGCCAAGTCTGAAGCACATTTGGAAAGGGCATCGAACGAGCTTGCTGGCTACGATGCGGAAGGACTACTCTTTTATTTTGGTCCCGGACCGTGGGACGACTTTCAGGACGCAGATGATGAGCTGGATATGTTTCTCGAGTTCGATGAGATCAACTCAAAAGAGAAGATGCGTACGGAAGGGCTGTATTTTGATTACGATACCCAGCGCTGGATCGACATTCCGGCGTCGTTACCCGTCATTGGTGAGACGATGCTCGTGATGTATCGCCAACTATACGAATGATTCATTTGGTCAAAAAAAGCTCACGACTCGGAAATTGAGACGTGAGCTTTTGTATTAGAATAATTCGTTGATCGGTGTGTCACCTTCAAGCAGTGTGACGACTTGCTTCGACGCCTTGTCGTGACCGATTGCAGCTAGAATGACGCGTGCGACATCCTCACGCGGAATTTTTTTAGTTGCTTGCTCGGACGGATCCGTCGTGACGTTTCCTGTGCCAGCTTCATCGGATAGTCCGCCTGGGCGAAGAATCGTGTAGTTAAGTGACGATTCCTTCAGGACACGATCCGCGTAGCGTTTTGCAATGTAATACGGCTTCATGCTGTCAGACCATGTTTCCGGCGAATCGGCATTCAAGGCACTGACCATGATGAACTGTTTTGCATTGATTGCTTCCGCTGCTTCAATCGCTTTGACAGCACCGTCGAAATCGATCAGCATCGTCTTGTCCGCTCCTGTGTGACCGCCGGATCCTGCCGTAAAGATGACGACATCTGATCCTTGTAATGCATCCGTGATCGCCGCGACGTCCGCTTCCAGATCGAGATGGACCGGGGTATGACCTAATTTCTCAAAATCACTGAACTGGTCCTTGGAACGTAATCCTACTTTGACATCGTGCTCCGAATCCTGCAGTAAGCGAGCAGCGTGACGACCTACTTTACCATTTGCACCAATGATGAAAATCTGACTCATGTTCCATTCCTCCATTTCACGATTTGATGATTCTGTTTCAGTATGGAAAAGACGAAGGGATTCTGTAAAGAGAGACGACTTGTAGAACTGTAACCGTCATCAAAATATCTTTTTAACGCTTTTATGCATAAAATCATCAAATTATCTTGAAATCACGTGTAAGTGTGGTAGGATAATGACTATTACCCACACCGAAAATCATTTGGGTTAAATTGTAGCAATATTCGGTGAATGGGCAACGACGAAACAGAAAGGAGAGATACGATGAGAAAGAAACCATGGCTACTGGCAGGACTTGTTTTGACAGGCGTTGCCGCTTGGACGATTTGGAATCAACAGACGGATGCCAAAGCACATGACATCTTCGAAGACCACAAGCTGGTCGTCGGGACGACGGGGGATTATAAGCCCTTTACATACTGGAACGAGGAACGGAATCGTTATCAAGGCTTTGATATCGATGTCATCCAAGCGTTCGCCAAAGCAGCAAATCTTGATGTGACGTTCGTCAAGACAACATGGCCGACATTATCGGAGGATACGAAATCAGGAAAGTTTGATATCGCTGTCGGTGGCATCACGAAGAAAGTCGAGCGCGAGGTCGTCGGAGACTTTACATCGTCGTATTTCTCCTTTCAAAAAGCACCGCTTGTAAAGAAGAAAGATGTCGAACGCTTGAATTCGCTCGCTGCAATCAATAGTCCAGCAGTCAAAATCGGCGTCAATCCGGGTGGCACGAACGAAGCGTTCGTGAAGAAGCATTTTCCGAAAGCAGATGTGACCGTCTTTGAGAACAACTTGGACATCCCGAAAGCCGTAAAAAGCGGACAAGTCGATGTCATGGTGACGGACGACATCGAGGCGTTGCATTACGCGACAGAACTCGATCTTGCGGTGCCGAAACTGACAGAGGCATGGGAACCAGCCGAGATGGCGTATTTGATGAAACCGGACCAAAAACAGCTTGGAGATGTTTTCCAATTATGGATTGAAAGTGCAGAAGGGCAAGAACAGGTTGAACAACTAAAGAAAAAATGGAACATCGTCTCGACGCGTGAGACGGTCGGAGCGAAAGGAGCGGGAGCACATGAGTAAATGGGGATGGATCGTCGTCGGAGGTGGCGTCCTGTTTGCGAGCTTACTGACGCTATGGCAATCGGAGCAACCACGACGTGTACAAGCGAAGAACGTCTTTGCGACGAAAAAAATCGTCGTCGGAACGACTGGGGATTACAAACCATTCACGTACTTGAACCGGAAGACGAACGAGTATGAAGGGTTCGATATCGAAGTGATCCGTTCTTTCGCGAAGACGACCGGTATCGATGTCGAATTCGTTCCGACGACATGGCCCACGCTATCTGCTGATCTTGCTAGCGGGAAATTCGATATGGTCGTCGGGGGTGTGACGAAGAACATCGAGCGCGAGATCATCGGCGACTTCACGTCGAGTTATCTGTCATTCCAAAAGACACCGCTCGTCCGTAAAGAAGATGCTAAACGTCTTGCTTCGATCGAACAAATCAATCGTCCAGACGTGACGATTGGTCTAAATCCAGGCGGAACGAATGAACAATTCGTCCGTAAGACGTTCACGAAGGCAAACATCGTCATGTATGAACAAAACCTCGATATCCCGCACGCGGTTGCCTCAGGTGAAGTCGATGTTATGATCACCGATACGGTCGAGGCGATTCATTATGAAGCGCTCGACAAGCGACTCGCGGCACCAAGAATTCAAGAAAAATGGATTCCGGCAGAGAAGAGCTACCTCGTTCGAGAGTCGGAAGGAGACGTCGTCGATGTCTTCAATCTCTGGATGCAATCGCACGAAGGTCAAGAAGAGATGGAGCAATTAAAAGAAAAATGGCAAGTGGCGTCTTAAGTGGATCGTGTCTCCGTATAACAGGAGGCACGATTTTTTCGTAACAGGAATCTAGTAGGAAAGGGCGAACAAGTATGTAGAAGCAAATTAGGAGGAATCAATATGTTGAAAAACGTGTCAGCGAGACAATGGCTCATCATGACCGTTCTTTTTGCTGGTATCACTTACACATGGATTGTCATCGGAGAGTCATGGATTAATCCTACGTTGTTATTCGGAGGGGCGCTTATATTTACAAGTGGTGCAGTGCTCTCATTTAGTCTCGCGTTAGCCCGAACTGTTCGATTAACAGGAATCGGATTAACGATGATGCTGGTGTCGATCGTCACAACGCTCGTGGTATCCGCTAGCGTCGTTTATGGCGTGTATATTTGGGCGGAAAGCATCTAAACAAAGTAAGAACTCTTTTTTGAAAAGAGTTCTTACTTTTATGTTTTTATCGAAACGTTTCGAAAGAAAGGTTGAAGATTTTTATGAAAGCGCTTATAATTTTGATTAACAGGTGAAACGTTTCGATAAAATTTAGGGGATAAGAGGTGCTGATAGATGAACGTTGAAACTTTACTACAGCAAATGACGCTACAGGAAAAAATCGGACAGCTCGTTCAAATTCTCCCTTCTGTCTATGATCCACAGACATCCGATACTGTGACTGGACCAGTGGCTCAACTAATGGAGGAAAGTGGTCTGACAGAGGACAACCGTTATGAATTGGGATCTGTCATAGGAATTCATCAAGCAGAACAGGCATTTCGCATTCAGCAAAATTATTTAAAACATAATCGATTAGGAATTCCATTATTGTTCATGGCGGATATCGTTCATGGTCATCGAACGATTTATCCAGTTCCGTTGGCGCTTGCTTCTATGTGGGATAGTGACGAAGTGGAAATGATGGCGCGTCAATCTGCTATCGAAGCAACAGCTTCGGGACTGCATGTTACTTTTTCGCCAATGGTGGATCTTGTACGTGATGCGCGTTGGGGGCGTGTCATGGAATCGACAGGTGAGGATGTTTGGCTCAATGGAGAATATGCGGCAGCATTCGTACGTGGTTATCAATCAGAGGATTTAAAACAAGCTGATTCTTTAGCAGCTTGCGTCAAGCATTTTGCGGCTTACGGTGCCGCTGAAGGTGGTCGTGATTACAATACGGTTGATATGTCGGATCGTGAATTACGAGAGTTTTATTTACCGGCTTATCTACGGGCAATCGAAGCGGGTGCCCGACTCATCATGACAAGCTTCAACGTCGTTGATGGTGTTCCCGCAACAGCTAGTACGTATCTGTTACGTCAAATTCTTCGAAAAGAGTGGGAGTTTGACGGGGTCACGATTTCGGATTGGTCTTCTATTAAGGAATTAATCCAGCATGGTGTCGCGGGTTCGCTTGCTGAAGCTGGAGAAAAAGGAATCAAGGCGGGCGTCGATATCGATATGATGTCAGGTGCTTACTTAAATCATTTGGAACAACAGATTGATGATCAAGTCGTTTCGATGGACTTATTAGACGAAGCAGTACGCAGAATACTTATGTTAAAGCAAGATCTTGGGTTGTTTGAAAATCCTTATCGTGGTATTGATCCTGAACTTGAGAAAAGAGTCCACTTATCTGAAGGTCATCGGAATACAGCACGGCGTTTAGCTGAAAAAAGTTGTGTCTTATTGAAAAATAATCAAGTCCTGCCATTAGCAGAAGATCAGCGGATCGCGTTGATTGGACCTTTTGCTGCTTCAACAGATGTACTTGGTCCATGGGCAGGCAACGGAAAACGTGAAGAAGCGGTTTCCATTCGAGAGGCGTTTGATGAAGCGAATGTTGATTATGTTTTTGCGGAAGGATCAACGATTGATACGGAAATTGACTGGGATCAGGCGATGGAAGTAGCGGCGCAAGCAGAAGTGATTCTTATAGCTTTAGGTGAAGCGTCTTGGATGAGTGGAGAAGCCGGAAGTCGAACGGACATCCGTTTGCCGAAAACACAACGCGATGGATTGGCAAGACTTGCGACACTTGGAAAGCCGATCGTGACCGTGCTATTCAACGGGCGACCACTCGATCTTCGAGATGTCGTTAATCATTCCGATGCAGTGCTTGAAGCATGGTATCCGGGAACAGAGTCAGGACGAGCGATTCACCGTTTATTATATGGTCACGTGATTCCTTCTGGAAAACTAACGATTTCATTTCCGTATCATGTCGGTCAGTTGCCATTACGTTACGATACCTTACCGACGGGGCGACCGATGACGATCGAAGGCGCTGATCCACGCTATACAAGCAAATACCTGGACGCTCCAAATGAAGCGCTATTTCCATTTGGTTTTGGATTAAGTTATAGCGATTTTACCTATACGCAGTTAAGACTATATGAGCAGCCGCAGGGAACTACATGGGAAGCATCCGTTATTGTTACGAACGAAGGCACATTAGATGCGGAAGAAATCGTTCAATGGTATATGCATGATCCAGTTGCTGACGTGTCACGTCCCTTACGTCAATTAAAAGGATATGAACGCGTTCTTGTGAAAGCAGGTTCCAGTCGAGAAGTGACATTCCGTATCGATGCTTCGATGCTAATGTATCAACATCCGGATGGTTCGGTTAAAGCAGATGCTGGTGAATTCATTCTCTATGTTGGTACGGATAGTACATGTGCATTACATGAAAAATTTTGGTTGAAACAGACCGTTGAAAAGGGGCAATTTGATGAACACATTAACGACCGTTCCACATCTACGACACGATGAATTTAATGTGACACTAACTGAAGGCGGCGACATTCGTCAAATCCGTTACCAAAATATCATGATTAATCAATTGATTCATCATCCATTTGATGAATCCTTGATGAATGTATATGTTCGTCATGGTTCCAGTGCGGCCTTACCGTTACTTGGTATCCATTCGCCTAGTAAACTAGCAATATCTGAGCGTACGATCAGCTGGAAAGGTGACTACGAAACATTCGGATACGAGGTCGTCGCAAGTCTTCACACGACTGGCATGCATTTTAAAGTCTCACTCACTGGGGAAGGAGAATTTGACGTAACCTATGCACAGGATTTAGGGCTGGCTGACGAAGCCGGTGTACGTACGAATGAGGCATATATGGCACAGTACATTGACTACGTCGCGACCGAACATGGGATATTGGCTCGACAAAACCAGCGACAGTCGACGGGCTTTCCGAGCGTTGCGATTCTTTCGCATGACCGAATCGAAGAGTTTGCGACGGATGGTTTCGATGTGTATGGTGCGTCATTTCGGCAAACGAATGTAGCAGAGGGATTAAATGCACACTTACCCTCTCGAATAAATCAGTATGAGTTCGCATTACCGACGATTCGAACAGCTGTCAAAGAATCAGCTGGAGAGCTATCTTTCCAATTTGAGCTACGGTTCATTCCTTCGATGGAAGAAGCACTTGATGAACAATCGATTGATCAATTTATACCTTTATATGAGCGTGAGGAGCAACGGAAGGAACATCACCGTACGGCTTTCTTACAAACACCAAAGACGATTGTCGGGAATACAGCGACGAAACAACAACTCGACGATTTGTATCCGGAACGGTTGCTTGAAGAATGGGAAGGAACACAGTTATTGTCCTTCTTTACACCTAATGGTCATCATGTCGTTCTAAAAGAAAAGGAACTTCTTGTTGAACGTAGTCATGCAACCATCTTATTAAATGCGGGAAGTTTAGCGCCAACAGAAAAGAAATTGGCGACAACAGTCCATATGAATGGTGTCTTCAATTCGCACATCGTATATGGGAATACGAATTACAACAAGTGGATGTCGAACGTCAGAAATCCTTTGAACATCCCTAAAACGTCTGGGCAACGCATATACATTGAGCAAAAGGAAGCCTATCAATTATTAGCGTTACCGTCGATTTTTGAAATGGGATGGAACGAAGTGATCTGGTATTACTTCTTAGATGACGAGACGATTGAAGTCCGAACATCAATTGGTGCTGAGCGACCTGTGCTTGAGACGACTGTTAAGACGCGACATCCGCGTGCGATGAAAATCAGTCAGCAAGTGACGATGCATACACAAGAATATGATGTGCCGTTTCAAATGGAACAGATCGGAACACGCCTTCATTTTACGGCAACAAAAGAATCATTGAGTAAACGGATTCTACCTGATTTGACATACACGCTTGAAATGGATCAGCCTTTTTCAACGGGCTCCACATCTGAATGGTTAACTCAGCCAATCGTAGACGATTTGGTGTGGTTATCTGTCGGAGCGACCGATCATCTTGTCATGAGAATGGGGGCAGGAATGCAGTGTGAATTCAATGCTGACGAAGAACGGAAGTCTTTCAATCAATGGAAGGCTGCTTATCGAAAAAACCTCAAATTTGAAGACGTCTGGCAGGACGCGAATGCTCTACAGTTTCAAGTAGACTGGTACATCCAAAACATGCGGATCCATTACCAATCACCGCACGGCTTAGAGCAATATGGAGGTGCTGCGTGGGGAACACGCGACGTATCGCAAGGCCCGATGGAATTTTTACTGGCGTTCGGTCATTTTGAAGAAGCTCGCGCATTACTGCTTCAAATTTTTTCACATCAATTCGAGGGAGGACATTGGCCACAATGGTTCATGTTTGATGAATATGCTGGTATCCAGCAGGAGGATAGTCATGGTGATGTGATCGTCTGGCCACTGAAGGCATGCGCGGATTATCTTCAGAGAACACACGATTGGGCGTGTCTCGATGAACTACTTCCATATCGAACAGAGACCGGTCAGGAAACACTAAAACAATCGCTCATGCATCATGTGGAACGAGCGTGTGCACGGATTGAAAAGGATTTCGTACCGAACAGTGTCTTTTCCGCATACGGCGGAGGCGATTGGGACGATACGTTACAACCAGCAGATGATGCGTTAAAGAAAAAATTAATCAGTACTTGGACGGTAGCATTGACATTCCAAACATTCCGTACGTTAGCAAACGAGTTACCACAATCGTCATTGAGCATACGATTAGCGGAATTAGCTACTACCATCGAACAGTCCTTCCAGTCAGAAATGATTCTGGACGGGGTCATCCCTGGATTTTTACGAGTCGAAAAAGATGGATACCATCCGATGATTCATCCATCAGATGATGGACTACCAATGAAATATCGCTTGTTACCGTTGACCCGTAGTATCATCGGAGAACTCGTTACACCAGAACAAGCTATGCAAAACTTACGGATCATTGAAGAACATTTAAAGTTCCCGGATGGTGTGCGTTTGATGGATCGCCCAGCACAATATCGTGGTGGTGTGAGTCGTCATTTCATGCGGGCAGAACAAGCAGCTAATGTCGGTCGTGAAATTGGGCTGCAGTACGTGCATGCCCATATTCGTTACATTGAAGCACTGGCGAAAATCGGAGCTGATGAAAAAACCATAACGGAAGCATTTGATGTCATTAATCCTGTGAATCTAAAAGTGCCAAAATCAGTCCGCCGTCAGAGAAATGCGTATTTCAGTAGCTCGGATGCTGCGTTTACGACGCGTTACGAAGCGCAAGAACGTTGGAACGAATTAAAAGAAGGTAAGATTCCGGTTAAAGGCGGATGGCGAATTTACTCGAGTGGACCAGGTATCTGGCTGAATCAATTAATGACGAACGTCTTGGGGATTCGAGAGCATTCAGACGGACTACTTCTTGATCCAGTCATAACCGGAACTATCCAGATGGACCTATTCGATATCCCTTGTCGTATTCGAATCACACGGGGGGAACAACGACGCATTATATGGAATGGACAACTGCTTAATCTTTCAAATCAATCCAATCGTTATCGTCAAGGTGGCAATCTATTGCCACGTGAGGCGTTAAAACCGATACTTCCAAGTGGAAACGAATTGCAAATCGAGCTTCCGCTCTAAAGTAGGACAGGATGACTTCGAGGAAGTCGTCCTGTCCTTTAGCATATGAGAAATGGAGTGAACGACATGATAAAAAGTCATCGGCATCAAGTAGTCTATCATCTATATCCGAAAAGTTTTCAAGATACGAATGGAGACGGAGTCGGAGATCTGAATGGTATTCGGAAGCGATTGGGTTATCTGCAGAGGTTAGGAGTGGACATGATTTGGTTATGCCCAGTGTACACGTCACCTGGTTATGATCACGGGTACGACGTAGCGGATTATACTTCAATTGATCCCCTATACGGGTCTATGGACGAAATGGAAGCCTTGATTGACGAAGCGAGTCAGCATGATATTACGATCATGATGGATATAGTCGCGAATCATACCTCATACTGTCATGAATGGTTCATCGCATCTGAACATGATCCGGACGGTCCATACGGAGACACGTATATTTGGCGTGACGAACCGACAGAAGTGGAATCTTTTTTTGGGGGTTCTGCTTGGACGTACTCGAGTATACGTCAGCAGTACTATTTCCACTCTTTCGCGAAGGAACAACCGGATCTTAACTGGAAACAGTCGATAGTGGCAAAAGAATTTGCACACATTCTATCGTTTTGGATTGAAAAAGGAGTTCGTGGATTTCGATTTGATGTCATCGATTTAATCGGAAAACAATTTCATCCGCATCGCTGGTTGGATTTTGAACGCGTACAGGAGGGATTACGAGAGATGATGGCATCCGTTGATCGTTCAAATCTTCTTTTAGTCGGCGAAGCAGGTGGTCTATCTCCATCCGAAATTCGTCAACTTCAAGAAGAGGGATTACTTGATGTGGTGTTTAACTTTGAGACGTGCGCTCTTGACGAGGTGGCGGGTAAAAACAAATGGCACCTCCAATCGTTTGATCCAGCGGAATTAAAAAAGACGATTAAAAAATGGCAAGATGAGATGGAAGAAGACGGCTGGAACAGCTTGTTTTGGAACAATCATGATCAGCCTCGCGTTCTCTCTAGATGGTATGACGATGATATAAGAGCAGCAAAAATGCTTGTCTTGCTTCAGCTGACATTACGAGGAACCCCTTTCATTTATCAAGGAGATGAGATCGGAATGACGAACGGAAACATTCAGCAATCTGATTATCAGGATATCGAAACCCTCCGTTATTTACAGCAAGGTGGGGCGATACAGTCCGTTCAGCTGAAGGGTCGTGATCATGCACGTCTTCCGATGATGTGGACGAAAGAAGGTGGATTCTCGACAGGAACAGCTTGGTTACGGGGGATGACCCATGTTGATCGTAACGTCCACGATCAACAACTGGATGATGATAGTCTTCTTCAGGTGTATCGACGTTTACTTTCGATACGCAAGGCAGAACCCGCCTTATTGGATGGAGAAATGAAGTGGCATGAGACACCATCAACGATGATCGCATTTGATCGAATTCATGGTGAACAGTCCCTTCGTATTTTAGTTAATTTGTCGAATCACTCAATCCAACATCGAATAAAGATGGGCAAGACATTAATAGGTGTAGGGGACTACTGTGAAGAGGAACTCGGTCCTTACGCGGCGGTCCTATGCTATACTTTTTGAAGAAGGAAGTGAAGTGAAATGACAGGAATTAAGGATATTGCAAAGGCAGCAGGCGTCTCGATTTCGACCGTTTCCTACGCGTTGAATGGGAGTACGAAAGTGACGGAAAAAACACGTCAACGTATCATGAAAATCGCGGAAGAGTTGAATTACATCCCGAATGCTGCTGCTAGAACGCTGAAGACTCGCAAGACGCATATCATCGGTGCCTTTCTAGGAGACTATTCAGGATCGTTTTACGGCGAGTTATTAAAAGGAATTAATCATGAGTTGTCAGAAACGGGATATGAGCTGATCGTCTGTAATGGACCGGAATCCCATCGCCTCATGACAGAACGGATCGTCGATGGCGGGATAATTTTAGGTCATCGTTTCACCCAAGAACAAATTCTTGGATTTGCTGACCGGGGACATCCGCTGACGATTCTTGATCGAAACATGGATCATCCGAATATCAGTTGTGTGTTACTTGATAATGAGATGGGTATGAGACAAGCGATGCGAACGATAACCGCTACTAAACCACACTGTATTCATCTCGTCGATGGACCGGAAGAAAACCATGATGCTTTCGAACGTCGTGCTGTTGTCTTAGAACAGGCAGACTTAGCAGGTGTTGCGGTTCGTATATGGGAAGGTGGATTTACGAAACGTTCTGGTATCCGTGCTGCAAGTGAAATCCTTGAAGAGTTAAAAGATGGGGATGCCATCGTTTGTTTGAATGATGATATGGCTCTTGGCGTATACGATGTCTTACAAAATACATCATTTCGAATTGGTCTCGATATATCACTGACGGGATTTGATAAGCTTGAGGTTACGAATTATACACAACCGAAAATCGCAAGCGTCAGTTATTCGAAGTTAGATTGGGGAAAGACCGCTGCTCGCGCGTTGCTTCAATTGATTGATAAACGAGAGCGAACGAATGCGAAGATTGACTCAAAGTTCATCGTCGCAGGATCGGTCCTCCAAAAGAAATAAAAAAATAGGTTGTAAGCGCATACATGTATGCTTATAATGTTTATAGAAACGTTTAACCTGTTGCTTTAAGGAAAAACCTTTGTATAAACATTATTTTTTTAGAAAACAATCGAAACGTTTCGATTAATACGAGATGGAGGAATGGAACCATGAAAAAACTCGGACTAGCACTTGCGGTCGGCGCAATATCGGTATCAACATTAGCAGCTTGTTCATCAGGATCTGGAGAAGATGACAAGACATTAACGGTATGGGCAATGGGTGAAGAAGGAAAGGCATTACCGAAGCTCGTAAAAGAATATGAGAAAGCAAACAAAGGTGTCAAAGTAAAGGTTCAGGCGATACCATGGGATACGGCACATGATAAATTGTTAACGGCGGTCGCTTCGAAGAACGGACCAGATGTAGTTCAAATGGGTACATCTTGGATGCCAGAATTCGTTGAAGCAGGTGCTCTTTCAGACATGAAAAAATATGTAGAGAAATACCCGTCTCTTGCAAAAGATAATTTTTATGAGGGTTCTTATGAAACAGTTGAATTAAAAGATGGTGTTTATGGTGCGCCTTGGTACACAGATACACGAGTCCTTTATTACCGAAAAGATGCATTGGCCGATGTAGGATATAAAAAAGCCCCAGAGACATGGGAAGAACTTGAGGATGCTTCGGCTAAGCTTGCAAAACGTCCAGGTGAGAATATGTATGGGATTACATTGGATACGAATGATCAAATGTTAAACTTTATGTTTGCTCGTCAAAATGGATCTGACCTGTTAACAGAAGATAACAAACCGTTATTTAATCAGCCGGAATTCATTGAAAGTGCTGAGTATTTAACAAGTTATTTCAAACAAAAGTATGCTCCGATTGATTTAGGGATGGATATCGTACAAGCATTTGGTGCAAAGGACCCGAATGTTCCGATGTTCATCAGTGGACCGTGGATGATCAATCTGATTAATGATCAGATGCCAGGTATTGAATCACAATGGGGAACTGCAGTGCTTCCTAAAAAAGAAAATAATATTTCATTCCTAGGTGGAGCGAACCTGAGTATCTTTGAAAGTAGTTCTAAAAAAGATCAAGCAGCGAAATTCATCGCGTATATGAGTGAACCAGAAACACAAACAGCATGGATGGAGATGACAAAGTCGCTTCCTTCCACAAAGGAAGCATGGAAAAACGATACACTTCAAAATGACGAGAAACTAAAGACGTTTGGTGAACAAATGAAAGCTGCTCAACCGATGCCTCTTATCTCATCGTGGGAGAAAGTATCACAAACCTACTTGCAGAGTTTCGAGAAAATGTACCGGGGCGATGCAGCGGTCGATAAAGAAGTGGAAGTGTTCCAAAAGAAAGCAGAAACCATCTTAAAATAATCGAAGCGGAAGCTTCAAGGAAGGGGTCCTCTGAATGAGACGGTTGCTCAACCATCAGGCGCCTTATCTGTTCATTGCACCGACCATCATTTTACTGTTTCTGTTTTCGATTACACCGCTTTTCGTCGCTGTAGTTATGAGTTTTACGAACATGGATTTAGCGGGAATCGCAAACTATGCAAACATCGAATGGATCGGTATTTCTAATTATCTTGAAATTTTTAAAGATGAGGTTTTCTTAAAGGCATTAACGAACACGGTTTTTTATGTCATCTTGGGTGTACCTCTTGTCATTACACTGTCACTCTCCATTGCCATTGCAATTAACTTTGGTCGTGGAAAAGTATTTGAATGGTTTCGTGTCGTCTTTTACATGCCGTCGATTACGAACGTCGTTGCAGTCGCCGTCGTTTGGGGATTCTTATTCAATCCCCAATATGGGCTCTTCAACTTTATCTTGAATGCAATTCATTTGCCGGATGTTCCGTGGTTACAAGATCCACTTGTTGCAAAATTATCCTTGATCCTATTAGCCTTATGGAGAGCTGTCGGAATTAACATGATCATCTTCCTCGCGGCATTACAAGGGATACCACGAACGTATTATGAAGCAGCTGCACTGGACGGTGCTAGTACATTTCAGCAAATGTTTAAAATCACGATTCCGCTCTTGCGATATGCCATCTTCTTCGTCACGGTGACGACATTGATTGGATGGATTCAATTTTTCGAGGAACCGTTCATAATGACAGAAGGTGGACCATTGAACTCAACGACATCATTGGCACTGTTCATCTATCAAAATGGTTTCCAACTGAGCAACTTTGGATATGCTGCTGCAGGATCCGTTGTCTTATTCGTTTTAATCATTACAGTCACATTGATTCAATTCCGCGTTCAAAAAAATGATAATCCTTACTAAAGGAAGGGGGACGAGTCAATGATTCCAAAAGAAAAACCTGTGGTTGTAACAGGCAAGGAAGCTCGATTTTCGCCAATCGCGAGTCCGGAGAAAAGACGAAAAAAATTTACTTTTCAATGGGGTCTTGCAACGGTATTGACGTTACTAGGTATTTGTTTTCTCTTACCGTTTTTTTGGATGATTCTTTCTTCTGTTAAAACGGATGCGGAAATATTAGCACTTCCGCTAACAATTTGGCCAAAGGAATTGACTTTTGAACATTACGTTAATTTATTCGTAAATTTAAACTTTTTAACCTATTTGAAAAACACACTTTTGATCGTATTAGCATCATTTTTTGGTCTACTCTTAACAGCGATGGCTGGTTATGGATTTGCCAAGTTTCGTTTTAAAGGGAGTAAGTTGCTATTCATCGGAGTACTCGCCACGATGATGATTCCGGGGCAAGTAACGATGATTCCAGTCTATTTAATGCTTAATCAAATGGGATTAACGAATACGATGACAGGAATCGTTTTACCTGGATTAGTTGGTGCGTTCGGCGTATTCCTATTTCGCCAATTCATGACGACGATTCCAGATGAGCTGCTAGAAGCATCTCGACTAGATGGAGCAAGCGAATGGCGAATTTTCTTCTCAATCGTTCTTCCGATGTCAAAACCTATTCTAGCGGTACAGGGAATTTTAACATTCATTGGAGCATGGAATAGTTTCTTATGGCCACTCATCATCGCGAATGACGAATCACTGTATACTCTATCTGTTGGCTTAGCGTTACTGCAGGGGCAGCATGGTGGGAATTACGGACTGCAAATGGCTGGAGCTACATTCATGGTCATCCCAATTATCATAATCTTCATGATTTTCCAAAAGTATATCATCGAAGGATACAATATTTCAGGTATGAAATAAGTATATGTTTTAATCTCGCGTTCTCTTTTGAGATCGCGTTTTTTTGTAAAAAATCGCTGAATAGTTCGTATGAAAAGATTGCGCGTTACGTCCTCTATATAAAAGTTTTATTGATTCGAGAACAGAAAAAACGGGAAAATCTTGGACATGACTTTGAATTCAAGGAAAGAAGGAATGAAGATGATTCATGTCGAGAACTTGACGAAAACGTACGATGGAAAAGATGTCGTCAAAGGCATCTCGTTCGATGTCGAGGCAGGAGAAATCTTTGCTTTTCTAGGACCGAACGGGGCAGGAAAGTCAACGACCGTCCAGATGCTGACGACGTTGATTCCGATGTCCGGTGGTCGGGCGACGATTCAAGAATTTGATGTCGTTAAACAGGAAAAACAGGTCCGTTTGCAAATCGGGGTCGCCTTGCAAGATACCGGCATCGATGAGGATTTGACCGGGCTTGAATTACTCGTCCTACAAGGAAAATTATTCGGGTTAAGTCAGACGGAAGCAAAAATACGGGCAGAGGAATTACTACGACTCGTCGGACTCGATCAAGACGGCAAGCGTCGGTCAGGCACTTACTCCGGCGGGATGAAACGACGACTTGATCTCGCTTTGACGCTCGTGCATCAACCAACCGTCTTGTTTCTCGACGAACCGACGACCGGACTTGACCCGGCGAGTCGTCTGCAAATCTGGAACGAGGTCCGGCGACTGAATGAAGAGTTCGGAACGACGATCTTTTTGACGACTCAGTACTTGGAAGAAGCCGATCAGCTAGCAGACCGGATCGCGATCATCAATGAAGGGCAACTGATTGCAGAAGGGACGGCAGCTGAGCTGAAGGCAGCAAACGGAGAAGAGCGGATTGAATTGACACTTGCGGAAAAAGAGAACGAACGGATTGTCTTAGAGACGTTTGCCGGTCGTCAGGAAAAAGACCGTCTCGTCATTCCTTCGCGGGGAACGGAGACACTGCGCGCGGTCGTCCGTTTTCTCGATGAACGGAAGATGGTTGCGACGTCACTGGTCGTCAAACAACCGTCACTTGATGATGTCTTCATTCGTTTGACCGGACAAGCTTATAAGGAGGAATCGTGACATGATTCGAGAAACGTGGTTTTTGATGCGGCGGAGTCTACTCGTCACGTTGCGTAATCCGTTTTCTTTTATTCCGAACTTAATCATCAGTGTCTTTTTCCTGCTCGTCTACACGAGTGGTCTCTCAGGAATCTCAAATTTACCGCAGTTCGACGGCGTCGATTATTTGAACTTCATTTTGCCTGTTTCGATCGTCTCAGGTGCTGTTGGTGGAGCAGGGGGAGCGGGTCAAGCGCTCGTCAAGGATATCGAGAGTGGTTATTTCGCTCGTCTGTTGCTGACACCCGTCTCGCGAACAGCGATTGTCCTCGGACCAATGCTTGCCGGGATGCTGCAATTATTTGTTCAAACGTTACTGATCTTCGGGATGGCCTTTTTGCTTGGTCTATCGATTCCAGTCGGTGTCAGCGGCTTTTTCTTGACGATCTTACTCGCGCTTGGCTTTGGTCTCGCCTTTGCCGGTTACTCGGTCGGTGTCGCTTTGAAGACACGGAATGCGCAAGCGGCTCAAGCCGGAACGCTCTTATTCTTCCCGCTGATTTTCCTGTCGACGACGTTTGTGCCGAAAGACTTGATTGAAGCCGAATGGCTCAAGATTGCTGCGACGATCAATCCGACGACCTATATCATGGAAGGGATGCGTAGTGTGTTGACCCGTCCAGAAATCGATTGGTCGGTTTATTGGCAAGGTTTGATCGTCGCTGCTGTTCTTAGCATTGCGATGGTGATCTTTGCTGCGTTGAACGCACGTGGGGCATTGAAAAAATAGGATAGTCTTATCCAATTTAAGGGTATACAGTTGAGGATTCGACGATTAAAGAGGAGGGGTTCAATGAGGCGATATGCGCTGTCACTTTTATTAGTAGTAGGTCTCTTGGCTACTGTTCTTGTTTTGTATCAAATGACGTTTGACATTACAACGTCGATCCTTCATTTCTTATTAGTTCCCGTATTGATCATCATGACGCTCTTGAATGGAAGAAAAAATTTCTTGATATTGATCAGCTATGTTCTTATCATGGGTTTTCTCTATCTCATTTTATCGTGGTATAACGAAGCATCAAACGAGCAACAGTTGTCCTACATCGGACAACACCTCTTATCCTCAGTCGGTGTCTTTTTATACTGGTTGTTCTTACGTCAGTTACGGAGTGTGTTCGAAGAGAATGCATCGCTTCAAAAGCGGGTTGCTTTACTTGAAGGGTTCTCCGCGTCACCTCAATTGCTCTCTTACAGTGAATTTTTAGACCGAACGGATTTCTTGATTGCGGGTGCGAATCGTCGTCAAGAACAGAATATGTTGCTGCATATTCACATTCCATACGCTAGTTTAAACAAGAAAACAATCATGCAACAGTTAACTGATGCTGGACTAAAGGTATTTCGCGCTCATTATGACGTCATGTCGCAACGAAACCGTCAGGAATTCATCATCTTTCTACAAAATACCGATCATAGTGGTGCGGAGATCGCATGGCAACGTTATGAGAATGAACTCCGTCAACGCTTTACGGTACTTGCATTTCCGTTTCAGGTCGAAATTCTTCCTGTACGTTCATCTGTGGAAGAGACGTTGAAGCAGCGGAAGGTGGTGGATCAATGAATCTCGTCTTGAACGTCATCATGGCGATTTTTTGGTTACTTTTACTTTATTATTCTTATCTGACGATTGCCGGCATTCTCGATCGATATGGAAAAAAACAGCCGGTCACTTTAACGGAGTATCCATCGGTCGCTATTTTGATCCCCGCACATAATGAAGGCATCGTCATGCGTCAAACACTCGAGGCGATGATGGGGATCGAGTATCCAGGGAAACTCGATGTATTTTTACTCGATGATCAGTCGCAAGATGAGACGCAAGAAATCGCAATGGAATTTACGACGATGTTCAGTCGAGTCCACTATATTCATGTCCCAAAAGGTGAACCAATTGGAAAATCACGTGTCCTGAACTATGGGCTATCAATCACGGATTCCGAATATTTCTTAATTTTTGACGCGGACAATCAACCGAAAGCGGATACTGTGACACGACTCGTCGAACAAGCGATGACCCAAAAGAATGCGTGTGGAGCGGTTGGAATCGTCAAGACGATCAATGCAACGACGAACCTGCTGACGCGGATGATTGCGATCGAATTTCAAGTGTTTCAGTTAATCATGCAAAGCGGTCGTTGGAAAGCATTCAAAACGGGATCGTTAGCAGGAACGAACATGTTGTTAAAACGGGATGTCATCGAAGAATTAGGTGGATATGATCCGTATGCACTGGCAGAGGATGCAGAATTGACGATGCGGATCACGGCGCTCGGTTATACGCTTCCTGTCGTCTACGAGGCGGAGACATGGGAACAAGAGCCGGAAACGATGAAAGTATACATGAAGCAACGGACGCGTTGGATGCTCGGAAACATCTATTTGTTAGAAAAATCGCTTCGGACACGAGATTTTTGGAAAGGAAGCACGCTCGTCCATTCCTTGCAGCATATCATGACGTACCTCCTCTTCATCTTCTTGTTGTTAATCTCTGATATCGTTTTAATCCTTGGACTATTTGGTTATGCTTTCGATGAGGCGACGACGCCACTCATCATGTTTTGGTTCATGACGTATCTTGTCTATACGATCCAAATCTTAGCGGCGCAAGAACTCGAAGGAACTGCCACTCCGAAGAATGTCCTCGTCGGGTTGATCATGTACTTTACCTACGCCCAATTATTCGTCATTCTTTTATTCCGCGGAATGTATGCATATCTCAAAAGTAAGGTACGCAAAGAGGTCATCGTCTGGGATAAGACGAAGCGCGTCAAGATTGAGTCATGAAAAAAGGACTAGGGATTGGTCTACTCATCATTTTGTTAGCGGGGGGAGTTTGGTATTTCGTGCAAAAACAAGAGGATGATATCGTTCAACAAGTAGAAGCGGACTATATGCAAGACGGTATCATTCGTGCTTATGATCGTTCAGATGCCCAACGTCTGTCGGAGAGTCTGGGTCAGTATATGCAATATGTATTATTGATCGATGATGAAGAGCGATTCAAAGAACAAGTACAGATACTGAACAATCATTTTTTAGTTGAGCGCGGATCAGATGTATACATCAAATGGGAGTTGGGTGAGAAAACGGCAACGAATGCCTGGATTGACGACATTCGTATATCGGAAACGTTAATGAAAGCTGGCAAACAATTCAATGAACCGACCTATTCAAAGCTTGCGGGTCGAATCGAGACAACCTTACTCAAGCGGCAACGAATAAACGGTAAAATCGTTGACTTTTACGATTGGGATTTACAACAGGCGACGGATGTACTCCACTTGAACTATTTAGAACCACCAGCGCTGAAACGATTGAAATTACTCGATTTCGCAAAAGAAAGAGTGGCTCAAGCGAAACGAGAGGGACCGTTCACGGCAGAACTATACTATGCGAATCAAGATGAATCAAAGTGGGCAGATGACAAAGTCGTGAATATGATTGATCAAGTCTTGATTGAACGATTACGCGTAGGCGTGACCGGTGAATCAGACGCGTCTTTTCGATCGTTCATCTCTAAAGAATTGAAGAACGGGAAGGTATATGCGCGTTACGACCGTTCATCAGCGACACCAACGATGAAAGATGAATCAAGCTCCGTCTATGCTTTGCTCGTTCCTCTTTTGAACGGCGAAGAGCGTTCTTTCGTACTTAAGCGACTGCGTGAGATTGAGACGACGAATGCTAAAGAGACGCACGTGTTTGACGTGCTGAATAAAGCAGTCATTTTAAAAGAATTTGAATAAGAAAAAAGCTGGAACGGATTTTTTCCGCTTCCAGCTTTTAGTTTGCTTGTGATTACTTGATATCGCGTTTTTCTTCCTCTTCTTTCGACGATTTACTTTTTGCGTCGAACTCAGAACGTGTCATGACATCTTCGACATGCATATTGATTTCGACGACATCGAGTCCTGTCATATCATGGACTGATTTTTTGATTTTCGTTACAGCGTCTTGGAAGATCGACGGGATGTTTTTGCCGTACTCGACGATGACTTTTAAGTCGAGTGCGACTTGTCGTTCGCCGACTTCCGCGTCAATGCCTTTTGTGATATCTTCCGTGCTCCGGAAACGATCTGTCAATCCACTCATGAAGCCACCGCTCATTGAGAGGATACCTTTGACATCATTTGATGCGATACCGGCGATTTTTTTAAT
This sequence comes from Exiguobacterium abrahamii, assembly GCF_015645365.1. NCBI lineage: Bacteria > Bacillati > Bacillota > Bacilli > Caryophanales > Exiguobacterium > Exiguobacterium abrahamii. The sequence goes on along the minus strand of NZ_JADOYC010000001.1, from coordinate 1,619,322 downwards.
GACTTGATCTTCGAATGTGAGTTTGTTTTCGCGTACTACTTCGTTTTCGTTTTGTTTAGTGTTGATTTCGTTAGCCATGAGAAATCTCTCCTTTTAGTGTGAGTTAAGTGATTTTTATTTTCTATATGCTCAATCCCGCTGAAAGAACTGAATCCATCCTTCGACATCGAGCGCATTATCCCGCCACTGACCGATCAAGTAACCGATTGTTGCGAATACGATGATTAACAACGTCGGTCCAAAACCGATCGTCAAGAACAAGATGGCGAGGATCAGTCCGACTAGACCGCCGAGTAGACGGTAGCGATACGGACGAAGTGCTTCGTTCGTTTTCATGATCTTCCTCCTCTCGTATCTTAGACGACACGTTCAGACGTTTTGGTCTTCGTGTCACTGATCCGGACGCGTGTTTTTGTGACAGGTAGTTCAAGCATCGATTCGACTGCGTGTTTGGCACGTTCTTGAATGTCTTTGCCGATTGTCGGCAAACCTTCTTGACCGAAGACGGAACAGTCGACTTCTAACGCGACGGTTTCTTTTTTCGAGTGAATGTCCGCGTTGACGCGTGGCGAACGTACGCCATTGATACCGCGAATCGATTCGAGTGCCGTTCGTTCGATCGTTTGCTTTGAAATCGTGATATTCCCGTCACCCGTCTGAATCAGGAGACGTTGTCCTTTTGAACGACTGAGTAGTCCAGTGAATAATAGAATGACAAATACGAATGCTAGGAAGCCACCAAGTGATAAAATCGTGTAGCTATACCATTGTTGATCTTGCCACTGTTCAATCAAAGGACTGAGTCGTGGAACATCATAGACGCCGAGTACAAGAAGACCGACGCTGACTAAACCGAGAATGCCGATCAAGACGAGTAGGAAACGATTGAATCCGTTCATGTTACACCTCTCCTTTCTGTCGTTAAATTGTTTTAACGTGGTTGTTCTACACATGAAATATTATGTGTATGGTGAGAATATTCCCGCTCAAACGAACTCGAAACATGAAAGTGCACTTTGAATTAAAAGACTATTTATTCTGAAAATTTATCTGTTTATTAGAAAAATAGTAGATGAAATACGGCTTTATGTACTGAAATCAAGAATATTATGATGTCAGACGGGTTTAAGCATTCGCGAAAAATATCTATCACGAATAGTATTCAATGTCAATATAGAAAATCAACTCCATCAAAAAACTCCTCTCATGCGGTCATGAGAGGAGAGACAGACGTTTATTTTTCGACTTTCGGTACTTTTACGATGTAATAGACCGTACTTAAGATCAAGAAAGCGACTCCGATTAAGATCGAGACGCGTGTCTCATCGTTAAACAACATCCCGACGAGCACTGTGATAAGCGCGACGATCGACAGATAGTTCGTCACCGGCGCACCTGGCATCTTGAACGGATGTGAAGCTGTCCGTTCACTTTCAAGTTTACGATACCGAATATGACTGATTAAAATCGCGAACCACGGCACCATCCCTGGTAGTACCGAAGCACTGTAGACATACACGAAGATGTTCGTATCCTTCCCGAGAACGAGTGGCAAGGTGATATCGAGAATGACACCGAAGAAAATCCCGATTGAAATCGCGAAGACCGTGTAGAATGGAATGCCGCGTTTGTTAACTTTTAAGAAGAAGGACGGCACTTGTCCCTTTTCAGCCAATGCATAGATCATCCGGCTTGCACTGAAGATCCCGGAGTTACAACCGGATAAAGCGGCCGTGATGACGACGAAGTTGATGATACCGGCAGCAATCGTGACACCGACCTTGGCGAATGTCGCAACGAACGGACTGCCGAGATCCGACAACTCATTCCACGGATACACCGTAACGATGATGAAGATGGATCCGACGTAGAAAATCAAGATTCGCCAGACGACACCATTGATCGCCTTCGTGATGTTCTTCTCTGGATCTTTCGTTTCTCCAGCTGTCACGCCGATCAACTCAACACCGATATAAGAGGCGAAGACGATCGAGAGCGCAAAGAAGAAGCCGGTGAAACCATTCGTGAAGAATCCACCGTTCGCCCAAAGGTTCGAGAAGCCGACCGGGTTTCCGTCATTCCCTAAACCAAAGAAGATGATGCCAAGTCCGGCGACGATCATTAGAAGAATCGTTATGACCTTGATTGAGGCGAACCAAAATTCAAGCTCACCGAACATCTTGACGGAAGCAAGGTTCGCGAGCGTCAAGAGAATGATGACGACGACGCCTGGAATCCAAGTCGGTAGTTCCGGCCACCAGAAGCGTAAATATGTCCCGACAGCGATGACTTCACTCATCCCGACGACGACCCAGTTGAAGATATTACTGCTTGCTGTCAAGAAACCAGCTGCTGGATGGATATAATCGTTTGCGAACTTTGCATACGAACCACTGTGAGGATGGGTGTAGACCATCTCGCCAAGTGCCCGCATGATGAAAAAGATAAAGACTCCTGCTAGCATGTACGCGAGTAAGACAGATGGTCCCGTCCAAGCAATCGTACTCGATGCTCCAAGGAAAAGACCGACCCCGATCGTTCCTCCGAGTGCAATCATTTGTACCTGTCGTGCTGTTAAATCTCGTTTCAAATTCGAACTCATCATTTCCCCCAAAAAAATCTATGACGTCATAATGTTCAGACAACTTGTCCAAATAACTATAACGCTGAGTATACTATCCTCAGATAGAACTCGGCTAGTCTTTTTGAAAATTTGAAATGAGGTTTTCAAAAATCAGAAATTCATGAAACGATTGTGTAACAGCTTTCATTCGTTGGCAATCAAAGCCGGGAGGTGTCGTTCCAACTTACCGAAAAACAAATGATTCGAGGTGGATAAAACGATCAAATCTTGACGCATTGTAAGGTCACCTGACAGGATTTCACCCTGTTCAGACATGAATCGAATCGAGCGAATCGGCTGAAAGATTGTTCCATCCCGCTGTAATAATTGGACCTCCTCATGATCGGCAGCGAGAAGGTATTCACCATGGCGAGCAAATTGGGAGAAAGCAATCGTTGGTGCTTCACAGACTAAATCCTCTTGACTGATACGGACGAAGCGAAAATCGGAATAATAGAAAAACCAGACTTCCTTTGACGAACAAACGTTTAGAGCGTAGCAGTCATCGATTGGATATTGACGATTCTTATACTGGACCTCACCACGATCGTTGAAGGCAACGAGACCAAACGCTCCGTTTGAACTCGTCATCGCGTCCGCATAAATGCCTTCATCGAAATAACTGACCCAGATTTGACCTTGTTCATCGATTTGAACGTTCTGAATCCCATCGTCGAGACAATAGCTATCGAGTAAGTGCCCTTGAACATCATAAATGAATGCATTCGGCATCCAGGAACCGTCGATGTCGTCATCGCAGCGTGAGGCGACGAGCAGAAGCCGACCGTCCGGGAAACGATCAACGAACGAGAAATCAGTTTCTGACTGAGCGACGATCGTCGTCTTACGCCACTCGTCCTTTAATTGATGGATTGACAAAACCGTACGACCGCGCGCTTCATCCAATGTCTCTTCGACGAGTAGGATGTGTCCGTCGACGCTAATACCGGTCGCGACCGGATTACCGCTCCGATAGGATGCAGTCAAACGACGGAGTGGAAAATGAGCAAGCGGGGATGTGAGCATGGCAGGACCTCCTGTTTGTTTAAAAAAGCAGTCCGTCACAAGACAGACTGCTAGTTGTTCAAACCGTTCTTTGACGGCGTTTGTAGATGATGTAGAAGATGATTAAGACAACGGCAGCGATTAAGACACCGTTCGTATACGGTGCTGCCACTTCCTTGATCGAGCGCCAGTTCGTTCCGAGCGTTTCACCAAGATACAGGAACAAGATCGACCATGGAATGATCGCAAGCACCGTATAGAGGGAGAACTTCGTTTGATCCATCTTGGCAAGACCTGCCGGAATCGAGATGGCATGACGGACGACCGGGATGAAACGGGCTCCGAAGATGACACCTTGTCCGTACTTTAAGAACCAACGCTCAGCTAAATCCAAGTGGTGCTCTGAGATCAACACATACTTTCCGTACTTCAAGATCAATGGACGGCCACCGTAGCGAGCAAACCAATATAAGAATAATTGCGAGAATAACCCACCGATGACGGCAGCGACGACGGCAAGCGGCCAGCCAATCGTTCCTTGGGAAATCATGAATCCACCGTAAGAGAGGACGATTTCACTCGGTATGATTTCAATCATCAACCCGAGGGCGATGCCGAAATATCCGAGATCGGCAAGCGAAAGCAAAATCTGGTTGACGACTTGAGATAACACGTTAGACAACTCCTTTGTATCAGTTCATTCCTTTATTTTAGAGAACCGGCGACGAAATGAAAAGGAAAAAAACGGAGACAATTCAAAAGACGGATTCGCGATGACAGCGAATCCGTCTTGTTTTTATAATACGACCGCAGCGATCGTACCGAAGATGATCAAAGGAATGTTGTAGTGCAGGAACGTCGGAATGACCGTTTCCCGCATGTGATCGTGCTGACCATCAGCATTTAGACCACTCGTTGGTCCGAGTGTCGAGTCTGACGCCGGACTACCCGCGTCACCGAGAGCACCAGATGTTCCGATGATGGCAATCGTCGCTTCTAAACTGAATCCGTACTGGATACAAAGTGGAACGAAGATGGCAGCGATGATCGGAACGGTTGAGAAACTCGAGCCGATCCCCATCGTGACAAGAAGACCAATCAAGAGCATGACGAAGGCAGCAACGAGTTGTGAATCGCCCATCAACGCTTTTGAATTCTCGACGAGTGGCTCGATGTCGCCCGACTTACGCAAGACGTTTGAGAAACCGTTCGCTGAAATCATGACGAAACCGATGAATGACATCATGCGCATACCCCGTGTAATGACGTCATCGGCTTCACTGAAGCGAACGAGTCGAAGCAGCAAGAAGAGGATCAAACCAGTTGTTGCGGCGAGAATCATCGACTCCGTTTGCAGTTGGACGATCAAGGTTGCAATGACGACGACACCACTTAAGACAAGCTTCGTTTTCGTGATGACCGGAATTTCATAATCGTCCGGTGCGATGTCACGCATCTCATATGTCCGCTCTTTCCGGTACGTGTACAAACCGATCAAGAGACCGACGACCATCCCGAGTGCCGGAATCGCCATCGCTTCGATGACGGATGCTCCTGCTGTATCGAGACCATTTGCCTTCAAGTTCTTTAGTAGAATCTGGTTGAGGTAAATGTCTCCGAAACCGACTGGTAAGAACATGTACGGTGTCACAAGACCGAACGTCATGATGATCGCAATCCGGCGACGGTCCATCTTCAATTGATTGAACAGACCAAGAAGCGGCGGAATGATGATCGGAATGAACGCGATGTGGATCGGCAACACGTTTTGTGAACTGATCGCAAGCAAGAGAATCGCGAACAAGATGAATCCTTTTAATTTTTTGACGGAAGCGGCACTTGCGTTACCACGCGAACGCGCAATCAAAGAGTGCGCAAGTGCATCCGGTAAGCCTGTTTTCGAGAGAGCAACAGCAAATGCACCGAGCATCGCGTAGCTCAGGGCGATTTCGGCCCCGTCACCAAGACCACCGGAGAATGCTTTTGTCGTCTCGGTCAGGTCGAGACCACCGACGAGACCGCCGGCAAACGCACTGATGACCATCGCGACCACGATGTGGACGCGGAAGATCGCTAATATAAATAGTAAAAAGACGGCAAACAATACGGCGTTTATCATTCAGTAAAACCACACTTTCTTTTGTTATCACTGTACTATACTAAAGTATCTTACAGCCATGTTGGAATGCTGTCAAGAGTAAAAGTCTGACCTCGTAATCAAAAGATGAATGATACGCTTGTTAGCTTTCCACAAGAAGTTACACTCTTTTATACCCTGAAGCTTGAAGTGAGAAGCGTTTTGATCACTAAAAATGAGTCATACGAAAAAACGTGCCATCTTTCTCCGGTACGAGAAAATGGCACGTTATCTTTAGATTAAAGCAGAATAGATCATCCAATTCTATTTGCGTTTCTTCTATAGAGAGTGATCAACAATCGACGACGTCAAGTTTACCAGTTCCTGGATCGATGACGAGTCCGTGGACGTTCGTCCCAGGTGGTAGTAATGGGTGGTTCTTCACGAGGCTGACCGAGTGGGCGACGCTTTCTTGAACTGACGTGAAACCACGCAACCATTGATTCAAATCAACACCAGATACTTCGAGTGTGTGAAGAATCTGTTGGTCGATGCCCCGATCCTTCATTTCATTGATCATGTGTTTAGGATCAATCGTGCTCATGCCGCAGTCGTGGTGACCGATGACGACGACTTCTTCAGCACCAAGAGCATACAACGCGACGAGAATCGAGCGCATGACGGAACCGAATGGGTGCGATAGGATAGCACCGGCATTTTTGATGATCTTCGCATCCCCGTTCTTAAGACCAAGTGCGTGTGGGAGGAGTTCCGTCAAGCGGGCATCCATACACGTCAGGATGACGACCTTTTTGTCTGGGAACTTATCCGAGACGAACTGCTCATACTGTTTTTCGGCGACGAATCGCTCGTTGAAGGCTAGCATTTCCTGTACAACTGACATTGAAGTGTCCTCCTTTAGTGGTAGCTCTTAATATGTACCCCATATCAGAATACAAGATGATGAAACGGCTATCAAGTCGCGAAAATGCAAGGTGTGACAAATCGCACACATCCATGTACATGAAGCAAAACGATAAAAAAGAAGATTTTACAACAGTTGTAAACGCTATCAAAGGTGTGAGGGAATTCACAGGATGGTCATGCACAAAACAGGAAAAAGGGGTTATGATTGATTTGTGAAGGAAAGCACAAACTATTGAAAAACAGCTTGGCATTCCTGACATAATGGTTGGCAAATCAAACTCAGATTCGTTCCACGACAGGGAGGAAACCACTCATGGCTGTGAAAGAAAAAACAAAATCGACGGCAACGCCGGTCGAACAAGCAGTTGGACAAATCGTTGAAAAAGGGCAACGTGCATTACAAGAATTACTGACGTTCGATCAAGAAAAAATCGACACAATCGTCCGGGATATGGCACTTGCCGGACTTGAACGGCACGTCGAACTCGCTCGTCTCGCAGTAGAAGAGACGGGACGCGGTGTCTTTGAAGATAAGATGATTAAAAACATGTTTGCGACAGAATACATCTACAACAGTCTACGTCATGAAAAAACGGTCGGGATTCTCGAAGAAGATGTCCAAAACGGCATCACCTATATCGCTGAACCCGTCGGTGTCGTCTGTGGTGTCACACCGGTCACGAACCCGACATCAACGACGATGTTCAAAGCATTGATTGCGATCAAGACACGCAACCCGATCGTCTTCGCGTTCCACCCATCGGCACAACGATGTTCCGTTGAAGCAGCGAAAACACTCCGTGACGCAGCCATCAAAGCCGGGGCACCGAAAGACTGTATTCAATGGGTGGAAGAACCATCACTTGAAGCAACGAAAGTCTTGATGAACCATGAAAACATCGCCATGGTCCTTGCGACAGGTGGAGCAGGAATGGTCAAATCAGCGTATTCAACAGGTAAACCGGCACTCGGTGTTGGACCAGGGAACGTTCCGTGTTACATCGAGCAGTCTGCGAAAGTCAAACGGGCAGTCAGCGATCTAGTTCTCTCAAAAACGTTTGATAACGGGATGATTTGTGCGTCTGAGCAAGCCGTCATCGTCGATCAAGAGATTTATGCGACGGTTCGTACGGAAATGGAAGCACTCGGTTGTTACTTCTGTACACCGGCAGAAAAACAACGCCTCGAATCACTCGTCATCAAAACCGATACATGTGCCGCCAACGCGGACATCGTCGGGAAACCTGCGACATGGATCGCAGAAAAAGCCGGCATCGATGTTCCGGAAACGACGGTCATGCTCGTTGCAGAACTCGAGCACGTCGGAGCGGCAGAACCATTGTCTCATGAAAAACTCAGTCCCGTCCTCGGTGCGTATCGCGTCGCTTCGACCGAAGAAGCGTTCACGATTGCTGAACAAATGCTTGAAATCGGAGGTCTCGGTCATACAGCTGTCATTCATACGACGAACGATGACTTGATGACAGCGTTCGGACTCCGCATGAAAGCCTGCCGGATCCTCGTCAACAGCCCATCTGCTCATGGCGGAATCGGTGATCTGTACAACGAGTTGACACCATCTCTGACACTCGGTTGCGGATCATACGGGAAAAACTCTGTTTCTGAAAACGTGACAGCGAAACACTTACTCAACGTCAAAAAGGTGGCGAGACGACGCGTGAACATGCAATGGTTCAAGGTCCCTGAAAAAATCTACTTCGAAAAGAACTCTGTTCAGTACTTGCGGTCGATGACTGACGTCTCACGCGTCATGATCGTCACGGATCCAACGATGGTACAGTTCGGGTATGCCGATAAAGTAATTCAAAACTTGCCACAGTCCGTCAGTTACCGAATCTTTGACCAAGTCGAACCAGATCCATCGGTGACGACTGTTCAGACGGGTGCCCAAGCGATGCGTGACTTCAAACCTGACTTGATCATCGCTCTCGGTGGTGGTTCAGCGATGGATGCCGCAAAAGGAATGTGGCTCTTCTATGAACAACCGAACGAAACGTTCTCGAACTTACGTCAAAAATTCCTTGATATCCGCAAACGGGCGTATCAATTCCCGACACTTGGTCGTCAAGCGAAGTTCGTCGCGATTCCGACGACTTCTGGTACGGGTTCAGAAGTGACACCGTTCACCGTCATCACGGATAAAGAGAAAAACGTCAAATACCCGATTGCTGACTATGCATTGACACCAGACGTCGCAATCGTTGATCCTGAATTCGTCATGACCGTCCCGGCTTCAATCACTGCTGATACCGGAATGGATGTCTTGACGCATGCGACAGAAGCATACGTCTCGGTGCTTGCGAACGACTACACGGATGGACTGGCACTCAAAGCAATCAAGATGATCTTCGACTACTTGCCACGAGCATATGCTAACGGATCAGACGCTGAAGCACGCGAAAAAGTGCACAATGCGTCAACGATGGCAGGGATGGCATTCGCGAACGCCTTCCTCGGCATCAACCACTCGATCGCACACAAAATCGGTGGCGAGTTCCACACGCCACACGGTCGGACGAATGCAATCCTGATGCCACACGTCATTCGCTATAACGCGTCACGTCCAACAAAACTAGCAGCATTCCCTAAATACGAATCATTCGTCGCGGATGAACGGTATGCCGACATCGCACGCTACCTCGGTCTTCCGGCAGCAACGACAGAACAAGGGGTCGAATCCCTCATCCAAGCCGTTGCTGATCTTGGACAACGTCTAAACATCAAGATGTCATTCAAGGCGCAAGGCATTCAAAAAGCAGATTTCGAGGCAAAACTCGACAAGATGGCGGTCGATGCTTTCGAGGATCAATGTACGACTGCGAATCCGAAGATGCCGCTTGTCGCTGAGTTACGGACGATCATGGAACAAGCATACGAAGGCATCTAATAGAGAAAAAAATACCATGGCACCTGATCGTTCAACCGGCTTCTCACTGTGAGAAGTCGGTTTTTGTTTTGGGAATCAGTGGAGACAGTCGGAGAAAAGATGGGATATAATGGCTGTTGAATGAATTTGATGTTTTTGGTTTCGCTGTAGCAGGAATATTCAAACATCAGATATAAAAAGGAGGAAATGGGATGGAGTCAAGGCAAGAAAGGAAACAACGACGGTTTTCCGTCTGGGATGTCCTGTTTGGCGTCCTTATCGGTCTCATCTTTTTCGGTGTCATCTATGGTGTGATGGCATTTTTGACTTCACAAATCACCTCATCCTCAGACTATCAGGATCTCGTGACGCAGATGCAACAGGCGGATGTCTCCTGGAAAGATGCAGATATCACGGTGTCATTGATGCTACTGTTCGTCGGTGGGCTGTCGATCACGATGCCGAGTGCGGTCCGGGAAGGAATCATCAATCAGGTGCTCGATGCGAGTTCTGCCGGCGATGTCTTATCGTTGTTTGGGATTGACTTAAAGCAAGTCCTTGCACCACTTACGTTTGATGTCTCTTACGGCACGTTACTCTATTCCGTTTTTGGCATCGGTTTGATCGTCCTGTTATTTTTAGTGTTACGGATTAAGGCAAGTCGTCTCGGGTGGACGATTCGATCGATCAGTTTCTTCTTAACGGTCGGAATCATCTGGTTCGTCCTTGCCGGACGCGGAAACGACGTGCCATTCCTCTCGTTACAAGACGGCTATGCGATGAGTGGGATCCTACCGCTTCTCGTCGTCAGTTTGCTTGGTTGGATGGCGTTCTCCCCGCAAAAGTTATCCGGTTTGACAGCTGCCGGTCGTGCCAGCTTGCTGATTTTAATACTCGCAAGTACACTTCAACTCGTCTTTACGGTACAGGACGAAGCGGAATATGACGGTGATTCCTCACTACGGACGGCACTCACCGTCGCGAGTCTAAACGCCGGAAGTGGCGGGATGTACGACTGGATCCACGGCGGTCAGGTCGTGTATCAAGCAGACGTCCTTGGAGCGAATGCGGAAATCCCGGTCTCGATGTTGAACGGGGAGACCTCAACGGATCAGCTCAATGACTCGATCCAAAAAGTCGTTGATGGAATCGACACGGACCGGGTGACAGAACAATTGTTGACGTTACTCGGTGGAGAACGTCCGGATTTGTCAGCAACACAATTGAAGCTCGACCCTGTTGATTACGGTGTCGCGCGGCAGACGATCCAAGCGATTGATGCGGAATCGGCAGGAGCGACGCCACCGAATGTCTCCAGTGAGAGTGCGTACTGGGTGCTGTTGCTCGTAACGTTCGCGATCTACTTCGTCTGTAGTATCCGAAGCTTCAAGTCGATTATCGATCCGTTCGTCTTTGCGATCGCGATCGGTGTCATCAGCTTCATCGTCAGTCAAGCTTCATACGTTCAGTTCGCGATGAAATGGCGCAGTGACGTCTTATTCGAGTTCGCTCAACAGACGGCAGGCTGGACGGTACTCTACGCCGCAGGACTTGCGTTACTTGGTGGAATTCTTGGTTATGTCGTTCGACGGAAACCAGAGAAAAAGGTGTAATGTAAAGGGACATGGGGTGGTGAAGCTCCTGTACCATGAATCCGGACGACGCACGTTGCTGTCATGCTCGCTTTCCATAGGCGGGAGGTAAGTCGCGTATCCTAAACTACGACCGGGTTTTACCTGACCCTGACGAAAGCAAAAAACATGCTTTTTTTCCTGTAGGAGTCGAGAAGGAACAGTTACGTTCTACATCAATCATAAACGATACGTTTTCAGGTTCATGTCCTGAAAACGTATCGTTTTTTTGCGTGGTTCATCTCATTTGCATCATCTCCTTTTTTTACCAAGTAAACTTGGTTTGTAAAGGGAAAATCAACAATGTTAAGCCAGTATTTGGAATTAGTTAAGTAGGTTAAATAAGACGGATGTCCGACCTATTTGAAAGGACTATTAGCTATAATCGAACCATGCTAAATTAATGAAGCAGTCAAAACATCCTGGGGGGAAAATCCATATGAAAAAAGCAACGAAACTCGTCATCGCGTCGACATTGATCGCACCGATGCTCGTACCAGTCGTTCAAGTCAAGACACTTGCTGCCGACAACAGTGTCGTCAAGTTACGCTTCTTAGAAACAACGGATTTACATACGAACTCAATGAACTACGATTACTTCAAGGATGCGCAGGACGAAACAATTGGTCTCGTCAAAGCGGCTACAGTCATCAAAAAGCAACAAGCTGAAGTGGGCGCTACGAATAGCTTCTTGTTCGATAACGGAGACACACTTCAAGGAACGCCGTTTGGTGATTACGTCAAGAACCAGTACGACAAAGGAAACAAAGGCAAACATCCGATGTACGAATTGATGGAATACCTCGGTTATGATGCGGTCACGCTCGGAAATCATGAATTCAACTTCGGTCTTGATTTCCTCAAGTCAGCGATGAGTGCTTCGAGCGGTTCAATCAAGTTCGTCAACTCGAACGTATTGGATGCAGTTACGAAAAAGCCGATCGTCGCGGACTACAACAAAGATGGAAAAGACTATCAAATCATCGAACGTCAAGTCAAGGACCAGAACGGTGACATGAAAACAGTCAAAGTGGGTGTGTTCGGAGTCGTCACGCCACAAATCATGGCATGGGATGCGGGGAACCTGACGGGGAAAGTCACGGCTGAAGATATCATCCCGACTGCTAAAGCCACAGCGAAAAAATTAAAAGATGCTGGCGCAGATGTCGTCGTGGCACTCGCACACACAGGGATCGGGGATACGACGGATCAAAAAGATGGCGATGAGAACGTTGGCTACGCGTTGACGAAAGTCGCAGACATCGATGTCTTGATGACAGGTCATCAGCACGGGAAGTTCCCAGCAGCCGATTCAGCGTTCAACAAACTGCCGAACGTTGATGCTACGAACGGTCTAATCAATGGCAAACCGGTCGTCATGGCGAACACACAAGGGAAAAACGTCGGAGTCATCGATCTTCAGTTGAAGCAAGTCGACGGGAAATGGGTCGTTGATACGTCTGGTGCGAAACTAGCGGACGTAACGAAAGACACGACAGCAGATGCCGGTGCTGTCAAGTTGATCGAAAAAGCACATGAAGGAACGCTCGCTTACATTCGTCAAGAAGTCGGTACGATCAATGATGATATCCAAAGCTTCTTCGCTCTCGCGCAAGACGATGATTCCGTTCAGTTCGTAACGAACGCTCAGAAATGGTATGTCGAGAAACAACTCAAAGAAAATGCCGATCTTGCAAAATATAAAGATCTCCCGTTGTTGTCAGCAGGTGCACCATTCAAGACAGGTGGTCGTAACCAGGTCAACGCATCCGATTACACGTTGATCAAAAAAGGACCAATCGCACTCAAGAACGTCGCCGATCTTTATGTTTATCCGAATACACTCGAAGTCGTCAAAGTAACAGGTGCTGATGTCAAAGACTGGCTCGAGATGTCTGCGGGGCAATTCAACCAAGTCGGCGGTGAGCAGACAGAGTTGTTGAATAAAGAATTCCGGAGCTATAACTTTGATATCCTCGATGGATTGACGTACGAAATCGATATCACGAAACCGGCGAAGTTTGACGCAGATGGTAAAGAATTAGAAGAAAATAAAGATTTGGAGCACCGTGTTCAAAACATCAAGTATCAAGGCAAAGCGATTGCGGATGATCAAGAATTCCTTGTCGCGACAAACAACTACCGTGCAGGTAGTGCGACGTTCCCAGGTCTTGGTGGCGGAAAGAATATCGTCTACAAATCAGCCTACGAAACACGTAACGTCATTTCGGACTTCATCAAAGCGAAACAACCGGTTGATTATAAAGCCGATGACAACTGGTCACTCGTCGCAAGCAAACCGACGACGGTCAGCTTTGATTCAGCGGCTGCAGCGGCACCGTACGTCAAGCGGTATGAAGGCATCACGAACACAGGTGAAACACGTCCAGGTGAGACAGGTACGTTCCTCAAATTCAACATGAACGTGCCGATGAAAGACTTCACGGTCTCAGTAAAAGCAGTCAAACCAGGGGCAAAAGTCGTCACAGGTCAAGCCGTTCCAGGTGCGAAAGTCACGGTTAAACTCGGCGAAAAAGTCCTTGGTACAGCAACAGCAAACGAAGCGGGTCAATACGAAGTCGTGACACGTCCGCTCAAATTGCGTGACAAGTTGACGATCGTCTCGGAACTCAGCTTCATGAAGACAGAAACGAACGTCACAGTCGGCACAGGTGTCGTTGCGACACCAGCGATCGATAAAAAGTCAGCAGTATACGGTTCAACGGTCCTCCGCGGTAAAGCAACGGAAGGTCTTGACGTGACGCTCTATAAAGGATCAACGAAAATCGCGAAAGCGAAAACGACGGCAAGCGGCTTCAAGGTTGCGGTCAAGAAGGGTCTAACGACAGGTACGTACACGGTCAAATCGACAGACATCTCGAACAAGATCACGAAAAAAGCGTCGTTCACGATCAAGAACACGTATCCGGTCAAAAAATGGTCAGGCAAAAAGACGTTGACAGGTAAAGTCGAAAAACGACAAATCGTCCGCCTCTACCAAAAAACAGAAGCTGGTTATCAATTGATCGCTCAAGACGTGGCGGATCAGCACGGGAACTATGTCTTGAAGATGCGTAAGGCATTGACGAACGGCTCGTACAAACTCAACATCTATACAGCGAAGGATCATCTCGATCAGTCACGCTACTTCATCACGAAGTAATATCTCACATGGATGCCTGCATATGCAGGCATCCGTTTTTATTTGATTAGATACGTGCGTTGTGAGAGCAGAAACCGTTTAATGCGTTCGTAGATGATTGCTTGCTCGACTGTCAATTGATTCGTCGCGTGCGACATGTAGAGTTGTGAGGTAACGGTAAACACATCGTCTGTGATGAAAGGGAGTCCCATCTCGCGACAGACGGAGACGGGAACGAAGCTGAAATACCGTTGCTGGCGTAAGGCGAGTTGCAGTGAGACGTCATCAATATAGTGCGAGGTATCGGCATAGATGTTTAGTTCCGCCATCTTCAATTGGATGAAGCGGTTGTAGTCCTTATTGTGGGAGGGAAACAAAAAGGCAGTCTCCGTTGCATCCGCATAGAGCGCCGTAATCGCTTCTTTCTCTGAATAAGAAGCAGGATAGGTGATGACGATATCTTCCTCCACGATCGGTTCGCTCGTAATGAGCGGGTGCTTGAGTTCCATAAAGCTGATCGAGAAATGGAATTCTTGATGAAGCAGACCGCTTAAGATGTCGCGGTTCGAGAGGATGTCCGAATTGAACAAGGGCGCCGTCTGCGGTAGGAGAAATTCTCGTAGAATCAATTGGATGAAGCGACCATGCGAACTGGCAAGACTGAGTGTCGTTTCAGAAGAGGCATCATTTCGTATCATTCTTTCCTGAACCCGTGTCAGCTCATGTTCGATTTTTTCGACCGACTGCAGCAAGAGTCGTCCATTATCGGTCAAGCTGATCGTTCTGCCTTTTCGATGAAACAACGTCGTGTTCAATTCACGCTCCAGTTTTTTGATCGTCGCACTGAGGGCGGGTTGGCTGATGAATAATCGTTCGGCAGCACGCGTCACGTTCAATTCCTCCGCGACGTGACGAAAATAATTCAAATGTAAGAGTTCCATGATATCCTCCTGACATAACCTATAGGTTATTAAAATATATAAATATATATATTTCTGTTTATGATGAAACCAGTATATCGTAAATACCAGAGGTGATAGAAATGAAAATCGGAATTTATGGAGCAGGATCACTAGGAACCATCATGGGAGCTTATTTAAGTCAACAGTATGAGGATGTCGATTTGATTGATACGAATCGCGCACATATCGAAGCGCTGAACACAATAGGCGCGCATGTCATTGGACCAGATTTGACGCAAGCCGTCCATGCGATGCATCCGGATGACATCACGGAGATGTACGATATCGTATTGTTGCTGACGAAGCAGGTCTACAATGAACCGGTCCTGGCGAAAGTCCGGACGATCTTGAAGGAAGACGGGATTCTCGTCTCCTTGCAGAACGGTGTACCGGAAGAATTCATTCAACAACAGATTCCACGCGAACGTATCATCGCGGGATCCGTCGAGTTCGGAGCGACATACGTCGGACCAGGTGAGTCACGTCTGACATCGGATTACGAGCACTTCAAGACGTATGCGATGCAAATCGGTGAACTGGACGGCAAGAAGACGGATCGGATCGTCCAATTGAAGGGCATCCTTGATCACATCGGTGGGACGGAGATCTCTGATAATCTACCGGGAACGAAATGGTCAAAACTCGTCATCAATAGTACGTTCAGTGGGTTATCCGCTGCGTGTAACGGTACGTACGGCGACGTTCTTGATCATCCGGTCTTGTTACGGGCAGCAATTCATACGATGCAAGAAGTCGTTGAAGTCGGTCACGCCCACGGCATCACATTCGCGCCGATGAGTACGTTTGAGCCGGCAGCCTACGCAACGCTTGACGATATCGATGAAAAATTGATCACCGTGCCACAATTGATGCACGGGTCGCGTGACTTAGAAGCAAGCATGTTGCAGGACTTACAAAAAGGGCAACCGACCGAAATTCGTTTCATCAATGGGATCGTCACGATGTATGGCAACACGTACGATATCAAAACGCCGTTCAACTCACTCATTCAAGAAATCGTCGAAGAAGCCCAAGCAGCGAAGACGGTTCCAGATTTTGAAACAAGTGTCGCACGCTTTGCCGCATTGTTAAACGCATAAAGGAGGGATTCAGATGAGACAGGAAGATGTAAAAAATATCGTCGCGACACCGATCAATGCACCGGTCTTTCCGGCGGTCGATATCTTCTTTCGGAATCGGGAATACTTGAACATCATCTATGAGACGGACATCGAAGCCTTACAAGCAGTCGTTCCGGAACCGCTCGAGGTGCTGAGTAATCAGATCAAGTTTGAGATCATCAATATGCCGGATAGCACGGGTCTTGGGAGTTATCTCGAGTGCGGGCAAGTCATTCCGGTTCGGTATCAAGGGGAGGTCGGTGAGTTTTATCTCTCGATGTATGTCAACAATCAGCCGGCGATCGCCTCTGGTCGTGAAGTGGCTGCATTTCCGAAGAAGTATGGTTCACCCCGGCTCTATCTCGACAATGATGTACTCGTTGGAACGCTTGACTACCATTCACTCCGTGTCGTCCAAGCGACGATGGGATACAAATATGTTCCGATGGCGGTCGAAGAAGCACAATCGATCATCGGTGCGCCGCAGTTCATGCTCAAACAGCATCGCGGTTATCAAGGCGAGTTGATCATCTCCGAACTGACGCGGAGTCAAATCACGGATCTTGAGATTAAAGAAGCGTACCGTGGACCGGCGCGACTTCAGTTATTCGAACATGTCATGGCACCTCTCGCTGACTTCCCTGTTCGGAAGATCGTCGATGCCCAGCATATCATCGCTGATCTTCGACTTGGTGGACCTGCGAAGCTGTATGATTATTTAACGGATTAACGACTCTCTAACATCAACGACCTCCAAAATGGATGGTCGTTTTGTTTTACCCCAAAAACTGGCATACTGAATTAAGAGGGGGAAACGACCATGCGACAAGTCATTGTGTTACCGTATCAATCAGAATGGGCGAACGAATACGCACGAGAAGCGGACCGGTTACGAGAGGTGTTCGGAGCACGTCTTAAGCAGATCCATCATATGGGGAGCACATCAGTTCCAGGACTCGCAGCAAAACCGATCATCGATATCTTACCCGTCGTCGATGCGCTCGAGGGAATCGAGCAGTTCGACGCACAGATGGAAGCGCTCGGTTACGAGGTGAAGGGTGAATTCGGGATGCCGGGGCGTCGGTACTACCGAAAAGGTGGCGACGAACGGACGCATCACATCCATCTCTATGCGGCGGGGAATCCAGAAATCAAGCGTCATCTTGTCTTTCGGGATTACTTACGTACCCATCCAGAAGAAGCCGCTGCTTACGGGGCATTAAAGGAACAATTAGCAACGACATATCCGCTTGAGATCGAAGCCTATATCGCCGGCAAGGATGCGTTCGTCAAGGAACTCGAACAACGTGCGATTGCTTGGGGGAATGCGCATGACTGACTGGGAACATGCCCTCATCCGCCATGTCGGCGTTGGTGTGAAGACGTCGAAAGCGTTGTTTGAGAAGATCGAGGCGCAGGACTGGGACGCGCGACCAATCCCCGGGAAACGGACCGTCGGTGAAGTCGCTGTCCATCTCGCTGTGTTGCTTGAAGCCGATTTGATGATCGCAGAAGGGGCGACGGCTGAAGCGATGCAGGCGTTTTATACGGAATCGGTTCCGCGCGATCAGTTAAATGAGCGAATCAATCGTGCGTTTTCTATCTATCAGAAGAAAGTCACGACTGGATTTACGACGCGTCCGACGTACTGGGGCGTTACCGACTCGATGAACGGCTGGGCAATCGAAGCAGCCGTGCATCTCTATCATCATCGATCCCAGTTATTTGATTACTTGAACATCCTTGGATACGAGCTAGAGATCTCGTTATTTGAATGAATGGAAGTAGGGGTAGTATATGGAATATATCGTTGAAACATCAGCCGGTCGTTTTGATACCCGGCTGACAGGAAGTGGGGACGTCACATTCGTCCTTGATCACGGGATGATGTCGAATCGACACCAGTGGGGCTGGCTACGAACTGAATTATTGAAGCGGGGGCGGGTCTTTGAATATTCACGTCTCGGGTATGGTCGGTCGAGTCGTGGTAAAAACAAACGACTCTTTACGCATCAAGCAGATGAGCTCGCGGACGTCTTACGGATGCTCCGTGTCAAAGGACCGTATGTCTTCATCGGGCACTCGCTCGGCGCCTATATCTCGCTCGCAAGTGGACGATTGTTTGCAGACGAGACACGCGGCATCGTCTTGCTCGATCCGTCGCATCCGGATGTCGATGCAGCATTACCGAACTGGTACGAACGAACACAAGAGGAGTGGAATCGATTCCTCTATTTCCTTAGTCACGTCCGACCGATCGCCTGGATGATTCCTGATCGTCTCGGCAAAAAGATGTTCAGTGTCTTACCGGAAGCCGATCAATTACCGATGTGGCGACATTTTGCGGCACCTGGACATTGGCGGGGGACGCTCGACGAATGGCAAACGGTCGAGGAGAACAATCAGCTGATTCTTTCGTTGCTTGAAGAAGTGACACAGCCGGTTCTCGTCCTGTCTGCTTCGAACTGGGCAGGCGGTATGCCGGAAAGTTGGTTGAATCCGGCATTGACCGAACAAATCAATACGGCTCACGCTGCGTTCGCCGATAGTTTACCGAACGGGATGTATCATGTGATTACGGATACGAACCATTACACGATTGCTGGTTTTTCGCATGAGGCAGCGGAACGGATCACGGATTTGATCGGGGTGACATGGGATTTACCGATTCAAAGTCAGTAGTAAGGTTACGTTTTTTCGTTTCGCTCGAATCGTTTTTCTGGGACAAGCATCGCGCCGCTTCACTTCGTTGCAGGGTCGCTCCTGCTTGTATTTCTCTAAGAAGCGATTCCGAGCGAAAAAACGTTTTTTCTTGTACTTCGGAATATCTGACGGAGCTGACTCTAAAGCGAGTATCTACAAAGAATGACGCGTCACACGCCACTCCTACAGGAAAAAGCGCATTATGCGCTGTCAGAGACAAACAAGACCCGCTTTCCTGCTTGAAGGAAGCAGGAAAACTGGCTTGTGTCTCGCCTGAGGAAAGGGCGTGAGAAGATGCGTCATTTTTTTTGGAGTCAGCCCGGTCTACTCCTTGAGTCGATGCTTATCGGCTTTTTTTAGGGAACAAAATAAATCGAAATCATTACGATTGACGTCAGGTAAAAAGTCGGTTACTCTATAAAACGTAACGATTACGTTTTAGGAGATGAATGATGATGCAACCGATATCGATCACCGTTTTATCTGGATATCTTGGATCCGGTAAAACGACACTATTGAACCATTTACTACATAATCGCGAAGGGCGCCGCCTCGCGATCATCGTCAACGACATGAGTGAGGTCAACATTGACGCGGCATTGATTGAGCAAGGCGGATTCTCACGGACGGAAGAGTCGTTCGTCACACTTTCGAACGGGTGCATTTGCTGCACGTTACGTGACGATTTATTACTTGAAGTCAAACGCCTCGTCGACCAAGGCGATATTGACGGTATCGTCATCGAGTCGAGTGGTATCTCGGAACCGATTCCGGTTGCCCAGACCTTCACGTACGAAGATCCGGACAGTGCCATCGACTTATCACAAGTCACGAAAATCAATGCGATGGTCACGGTCATCGATGGTTACCGTTTCCTAAGGGACTTCGAATCCGGTGAATCGTTGATTGAGCGGAAACAGGCAGTCGATGAGACAGACGTGCGCGAAGTCGTCGACCTACTCGTCGATCAAGTCGAGTTCGCAGACATCATCGTCTTGAATAAAGTCGATCGTCTGACACCGGAAGAACGCCATACCGTCATCGGCTATCTAAAGGCATTAAATCCAGTTGCCCGCTTGATTGAGACGACGTATGGTCAAGTCGATCCGGCAGACATCTTAGACGTTGATCTATTTGATTTTGAACAAGCGGCAGCGAGTGCTGGCTGGATCCGCGAGTTGAATGCGGAAGAACATATTCCGGAAACGGAAGAGTACGGGATCAGTTCGTTCGTCTACAAGCGGGACGTGCCGTTCCACCCGGAGCGCTTGCTAGCCTTGATTGAAGACTGGCCGCAAGAAGTCGTCCGGGCAAAAGGCTTCTTGTTCCTTGCGACACGTCCTGAGATGGCATTGCTGTTCCATCAGGCAGGATATGCGTCGAACATGGAATACGCTGGTCGTTTTGCATCAGATGAGGATCGACGGACCGAACTCGTCTTGATCGGCATCGGACTGGAGCAAGAGAAGCTCGAAGCGCTATTCGATATGTGTCTCGTCCAAGCTGACGAAACAGACTGGGCGTCACTGAATGATCCAATCCCTGGTCGCGAGATGTACGAAGAAACATTTTTATAAGAGGTCAATCTTTTGAGAAACCGTATCTGCGGTTTCTCTTTTTTGTTATATTTTCATAGTGAATGGGGAAAGAATACTAGTGAAGGTATGTTAATTGAAGGAGGAAGGTCTGTGCGTAACCGGATTTTACAATTCGCACTCGTATTTTTAGTCGCCGGCGGTATCATTTGGGGACTATATCAACTCGGCTATTTATTTTATGTCTTAACGATTTCAGCGACGGTCGTGCCGCTTGCTGTCATCATGATCATCTTCATCGAGAACCGGACCGCAGAATCAACGATCGCTTGGTTTCTCGTTTTGATTTTTTTACCAATTCTCGGAGTCATCATCTGGTTGATGTTCGGTCGGAATCCACGGCGTCGCCGTCGGAATCGTCGTTCGCATGACGAACGGAAATTGCTCAAACAAGCGATTCGTCCAGTTCGGTCGCTTGCCGTCAGTGAGTTGCCACCGAATCACTTGAAGCTCGCGAACACGATTCGTAACTTCGGTGGGGGTGGGGTGGACGTTCATACATCAAGTGACATTCTGACGAACGGGAAAGAGACGTTCCCGGCGATATTGGAGGCGATTCGTCAAGCGCAGCATCACGTCCACATCCAGTACTACATCTATCGCAACGATGAGACAGGTAAAGCAATCCGGGAAGCATTGATCGAGCGACTCGAAGCCGGTGTGACGGTTCGATTCATGTATGACGGACTCGGAAGCTATATGCTCGGTGAGAACTTCTTGCGTCCGCTACGCGACGCGGGAGCGCATATCGCAGCCTATGACCCAATCTCAAGTCCCTTGTTCATCTTCACGGCGAACTTCCGCAATCACCGGAAAATCGTCGTCGTTGATGGAAAAGTCGGATTCACCGGTGGATTGAACGTCGGGGATGAGTACGACGGCAAGAGTAAGAAATTCGGCTTTTGGCGTGATACGCACTTGCGGCTTGAAGGACGTGCCGTCAAGGAGTTGCAAGCGACGTTCCTCGACGACTGGATCTATGCCCAAATCGAGTCGGATGACACATGGGAGACGTTTGCAGGGGATGAGTCAATCCACCAGTACTTCCCGAAACATGATGTGACGTCAGACGGGGCGATTCAAATCGTCACGAGCGGACCGACGTCAAAGGATCCCGCGATTCGCAATGCCTTGATTGCCGCAATCATCGCGGCACAACGTTCGATTTGGATTGCGACACCGTACTTGATTCCGGATAATGAGACGATGACGTTGCTCCGACTCGCAGCACGTGCCGGACTCGATGTCCGCATCTTGACGCCGGGGAGAGGCGACAGCTTTACGTCTTATTACGGGACCCGGTCCTACTTCGGACCACTCTTGAAGGACGGCGTCAAGATTTATACGTATAACCGTCACTTCATCCATGCCAAACTGTTTCTCGTCGACGGGAAGATCGGTGCCGTCGGAACGGCAAACATGGACATTCGCAGTTTTGTCCTCAACTATGAACTGATGGCGTTCTTGTACGACACAGAAAGTACGGAACAGCTCGAGCGTGACTTCATCGCTGATTTCGATGTCTCGATTCAGTTATCATCGAACGATTACGTCAAACGTCCGCTTCGCTTCCGCATTTTTGAGTCGCTCTCGCGCTTGATTTCACCCTTATTATGACGCAACGTCCCGCATCGATTTTCAGGTGCGGGACGTTTTTTTGATTCATTCTTCCTTGAAGTGGGAACATGAACTCTTATACACTAGATGTGTAATCGGTTGCACACTACTTAGCCTGGAAGGAAGTGAAAGGGGCGCAAGTCCCGAACCCGTATGCGAACAATTGATGAATCCCATTTCTACACGCGCGACATGAAACCACAAGCACGACCAGATGCCATCATCCAAGGAGATGTCTACCGTTTCACGGTTTTGACGAGTCGGATGATCCGACTTGAGTACGCGGCGGATGGACAGTTCGAGGATCGACCGACCCAAACGGTCTTTAATCGTGATTTTCCGGTACCTGCTTACCGCATCGTCGAAAACGAGGAAGAATTGCAAATCATCACCGAGCACGTCCATCTGCATTATACGAAGGGACCGTTCGCTGCGAACACACTCTATATCGATGTCTTAGGGAACTTCAGTACCTACTACAGCCGCTATACGTTCGGCGGACCGCTCCGGACCTTAAAAGGTACGGCGCGGACGCTTGACCATGCGGACGGCGTCATCCCACTTGAAGAAGGGATTCTCTCCCGGCAAGGTTACGCGGCGATCGACGACTCGAACGCCTTCGTCCTGACGGAAGACCACTTCGTCGAACCGCGACGCTCCGGGACGCATGACATCTATTACTTCGGATACGGTCACGACTACAAACAGGCACTGCGTGACTTCTACCACCTGACAGGACCGACGCCGATGTTACCACGTCAGGTACTCGGCAACTGGTGGAGTCGTTACTGGCGTTATAGTGAGAAGGAATACAAGGATTTGATGACACGCTTCAAGACGGAAGACATTCCGTTCTCGGTCAGTGTCATCGATATGGACTGGCACGTCACCGATATCCCGGAACGGTACGGAAGTGGCTGGACGGGCTACACGTGGAACCGTGATCTATTCCCGGATCCACGCGGATTCTTGCAATGGTTGAAGGACGACGACCGGATGGTCACGCTCAACTTGCACCCGGCGGACGGTGTGCGTGGATTTGAGGAAGCCTACGAGGCGATGGCAGTCGCGATGGGCGTCGATCCTGAATCGGATGTTCGGATCCCGTTTGATTTCTCGGACCGGACGTTCATCGAGAACTACTTCACGAAGCTGCATCATCCGCATGAGGCAGATGGCGTCGACTTCTGGTGGATCGATTGGCAACAGGGCGCGAACTCGAAGATGAAAGGGCTTGATCCGCTCTGGATGCTCAATCATTATCACGCGCTTGATATTGCTCGCGACGGTAATCGGCCGTTGATCTTCTCGCGTTACGCGGGACCCGGAAGTCATCGTTATCCGGTCGGTTTCTCAGGCGATACGATCATCTCGTGGGCATCGCTCCAATTCCAGCCGTACTTCACGGCGACAGCGTCGAACATCGGTTATGGATGGTGGAGTCATGACATCGGGGGACACCAACGCGGGGAGAAAGATGACGAGTTATCGACACGTTGGCTCCAGTATGGCGTCTTCAGTCCGATCATGCGTCTGCACAGTACGATGAGCATCTTCAACGGGAAAGAACCATGGCGTTATTCAACCGATGCGGCGAACGTCATGAAGAAATATCTGCAACTAAGGCACCAGCTCGTGCCGTACATCTATACGATGAATGCCCGCAATCATTTTGACGGCTTGCCACTCGTCTCACCGATGTATTATGAGCATCCGGAAGACGATCAGGCATACAACGTCCCGAACCAGTTCTACTTCGGAACAGAACTGATCATCGCGCCGATGGTCACACCAATGCACCGGAAACTGCACATGACGGCAACGACAACGTGGTTACCGGAAGGGGAATGGTTCGATTTCTTCAATGGGCACCGGTACCGTGGCGGCAAACAGATCCGTCTGTTCCGTTACCTCGAAGATCAAGGCGTCCTCGCAAAAGCCGGTGCGATCGTTCCACTTGGTCGTCATCTCGAACAGTCGAATGCCCTGCATAATCCAGACGATCTCGAAGTCGTCGTCTTCCCGGGAGCATCGAACCGCTTTACGTTGTTTGAAGACGATAGCACAGGTGTCGCGCACCGCGACGGTGTCAATGTCGAGACGACGTTTGCGCTCGACTGGGGCGCACGTGAGTTGACGATCGCGGCACCGACCGGACACCGTGACTTGTTACCTGAAAACCGCTCGATTACGTTGATCTTACGCGGAGTCCGTGAAGGATACGTGCAGCGCGACGGAGAGAGTGTCACCGGTGTCTATGATCATGCGACGCAGTCTCTTCGCGTCGAACTCGGTGAAGTGACCGATACGATCACATTGTCGCTCCAAGTCGAGATCTCGACGAACGAGAACAAGATGGACCGGTTGTATGCGTTCCTCGACCAAGCGGAGATCAGCTATGATTTAAAGGATCGTCTCTATCGTCTATTGTCACAAAAGCTCGACCCGGTCAACATGATGCACCAGTTGCAAGCACTCGAACTCGAGAAGGATCTCGTCGACTGTTTGCTTGAGTTGATGTTGTCTTAAACGATTGGATAGGCATGCGAAAAAGCCAGTATTCGTCATCCGTATGGACGAGGAATACTGGTTTTTTGATTGAGGTCAGAACTCTTCGTCTACCTCTTCATCCATCCAAGATAGTAAGTCTTCTGCATCGAGATCGTCACCTTTACTGAGGATCAAGGCTGTGACGTCATCTCGTTTCTGTTCTAATAACTCCGGGTTGTTTGTCAAGACTTCCATGAGGTAATACGCATACGAGTCGAGGAAATCAGGCTGATCGTTTCGTTCGATCAGTGTCATGAACGCTTCGATCAGTTCTTCCTGTTCTTCATCGAGAATCATCCAGTGGGAGTAGGCGAGGAGTTTTTCATTCTCGTCATCTCCACGGAGAATGTCCTTGATTTCAGGTAACGTCAGAAATACGACATCCGGCATGACGACTTCCGGAACATCGCTACTCAGCTTCGTTAACCATTCGTCATAGGTCGCCGCGACGAAATAGGTGGTCTCATCTGAAATATCGAGGCACCAGACAGTCGGCTCGGCGGCATCCGTGAAGTGGAAGTACCAAAAATAGCTACCTTCTCCTTCCGCGAACATCATGATGTTTCCCTCGACGTCCCATTCCCTGAGGATCGACAATTCGTCTAGATACCGTTCGAATGTCAATGACGACATGGAGCGGAGTGGGAGATGCAATCCAGTTTCTTCGTCCGACCATGTATTTTTGAACTCAACCATCACGGCCATGGCTTCCGGAACACCGCCGTTTTGTTCCCGGATTTGTTCGAGGTAACGGACGGGGAGTCGACCGTTGACGGCTTGCTCGATTCGTTGAATGTCTGTTTCTTTGACTGAAATCATCGTTTCTTCTTGTAACTCTTCATCCCAAAATGGCATCGTATGACCTTCCTTGCTATGTAGTATGTAGACCTTGATTATACGCGAAGCTGATGGAAAATGTTTCAAAAAAAGACCCTTTCCGTTATGGAAGGGTCTATTGTGTCATTTACGACGCAATTTTTTCGCTTTTTGTTTCATGTCGTTATACGTGATCATCGGGCTATCGTCCATCGTCAAGCGTAGATGGTTCGGTTCGCCTTTGTTCGTGATGCCGGAGCAATAGAGGATGTCGGCATACTGCTCAAACAGTTCCTCATATGCCGGCAGGTGGTGCATCAGGCGACCAGGCGATCCCCAGCCACAGAGGACGACGCCATTTTTTGCTTTGACTTCAGCAAGTGTCTTCGCGACGAATTCATAGTTCATCTCATCGAAGCTCGCTTGCGCGAACGGCAGATCCTCGCTGACGAGCAGGTCTGGCATCAAACTGATGATGTCATATTGTTTGACGGGGTCACTGACATACTTCTTCATCAAATTGTACGCACGTTGTGTCGTCGTTCCAGAGAGAAAGGCGTCCGTCGTCCGTGGTGTGTAGATTAAAGCGGCGACGTGCGTCCCTTCTGCGATGTCGTCAAAGATGTAGCTGCGTAAATAGCGTTTCGTCTTGTCTCGATCAAACGTCGTCTGGACGCGGATCGACGATTCCTCAATCAAGAGTTCGGAAGAATCGGCTGGTGTCATGGGTGGTGCCTCCTTTTAATTGGTCAAACGTGAGCTGATGCGAAGGAAGAATGCGAGTGTCTTCTTCTTGAGGTCGAGGTCGTTCGCATCGATCGCCTCGACGTGTTGCTGGTAACGATCATATTGGGCGAGCACGTCAGAAACATATTGTTCACTGCGATTGTATTCAAACAGTGCTGTCGCGAGCGTGTCTCGGTCTGATGTCTTCGTAACATCGTGTTGGTTCAGGTATTTCGCTGCCGTGTGGGCGCTGTCGACGAGACTCGTCGGATCGGCTTTCCCGTCGCCGTCCGCGTCCACTCCGAGACCACCATATTTCTCGATGGCTTCCGGATCCGTCACGTCGATGCCGTCATGCTCGATGTCACCGAGCGACGTGCCACCTTCGTATCCCCAACCGACCCATGTTTTCGGCATGAATTGGAACGGACCGATGGCGCCAACGGACGATTGCATCGCTGACGAGTTTGAGAAGATCGTCTCGACGCGATGGATGGAGGCGAGTAGCTTCCAGTCGATGCCGTAACGTGCCGCGGCTTGTTCGTAGATGTCGATGTTCTCGGCAGGTACGCCATGCTGTCCATAATACGTACGATACATTTCATTTTGAACACGTTCCCGATTTTGCCAGTAGATGAAGCTACTGACGATGAGGGCGAACAGTACGAACAAGATGCTGATTCGAAAAACTTTTCGCATATTGTTCTCTCCTCTATATAGGATTCCACTGAATGGTATCATATTTTAGTAGGGTCTAATAGCACTTTCTGTGACGGGAGTGTGGAATCAAAAAAGGAGTCGAAGTCATGTATCTCTTCGTAAATGGATTTTTACTCGGATTGCTCGTCGTCCTCTCAATCATCGCAGCGGTCCGACCGGTCGACTTAACGATCGTTCCCCGCAAGGAATTCTACCCCTCGATGGTCCAGTCGAGCGGTATCTTATGTCTGTTGCTCGTCGGTGGCACGTTGATTAGCGGTACACGGTTACCGGAAATCGGTTTGACGTTTTTTGTCCCAAGTGGTCCAGTCTGGTACGCGACGATCGGACTGATCGTCTTTCTCTGTATCGTCTTGCTTTTGACAGCGACCGTTCCAGCGTTTCGGAAACGTTTGTTGCCGCTCTATCAAAGTGAGGCGGAGAGACTGATTCTGCCGCGAACGAAAGAGGAGCGGACCGGGTTCCAAATGGTCGCGCTAATGGCAGGGGTGACGGAAGAGTTGATCTATCGCGGGTTTCTCTTCCATACGCTTGGATTATTTTTACCGTTCTCTGAAGTCAGCTTCGTCTGGATCGGTGCCATCCTGTTCGGGATTGCCCATCGTTATCAAGGGTGGTTCGCGATTCTCGTGACAGGACTGATCGGAGCGGGATTCGGCTACTTGTACTTAGCGCTCGAGACACTCTGGCCGCTGATCATCATCCATGTCTTGATTGATCTCGTTGCCGTCTACATCTACAAGGACGATGTTAATTCCTGACATCGTCAAAAAGCGTTGAATTTGGTAGACTGAATGTCAAGCGAAGTCATCGTTTAAATTGGTCAAGTTGACGGTTGCAGAACAGGTCAAATGACAGGTAAAATGAGAAGGTAAACGCTTACACATCAAAAGGAGATGGATGAAACCATGCGAACGATCACTTCCACTGGCGAGCGAAAGAAGACGAGTTGGACATTGAATATCGGCAATCAGCCACATTTAATGATGGATGGTGTGACAGAACAAACGCTTGATGCCGAACAACGTGTCATCTACGACGAATTTTTGATTCCGACGACGGACACTTTGATTCATCGGTTCAAAGCCCGCTTCCCGAACCATCTCTGCGAGAACGGGTATGATGTGTATGGCGCTGCCGCTTTTGACGAACAGGTCGTCGAACTGATCTCGAATTGGTTCATCGAGCTGGTCACCGTCTTAACAGCGATGCAGCGGACGAAAGGCATTCAGCATGTCCAGATTGAAGGCGGTGTCGCAAAACGTACCGACTTCTTACCGACCGTGCGTCGGACATGCCGGGCACTGGAGTCAACGATTGATATTTATTGAAACACCAGTCACGTGTTCAGAGGGGGCGTCCATTAGGGCGTCCTCTCTTTTTTGATCAACAAATCGAAAGAATCAGACGTCGTGAAGATAACGTGTACTTTTTTTGTTCATCTCGAATCGTTTTCCTGGGACAAGCATCGCGCCGCTTCACTTCGTTGCAGGGTCGCTCCTGCTTGTTTTTCCCTAGGAAGCGATTTCGAGTGAACAAAACGTCTCTCTTCTTTCATAAATTAAAAAGTAAAAACGAAGTCGAAATACTCGTGGAGTCGGACATGATTGTCCGGCTCTTTTTCATTTTCTGGATGATAGCAGGAAAAAACAGGTTGACGCTAGACTGTATGGCATGTACCATACAGTTAACAGATGTACTATTGTCTTAATACAATGGTAGGAATTGAGGAGGGGAATTCTAGTGCTTGAAGTGAAGGGGCTACAAAAGCGATACGGACGAAAAAAACAGGTCTTACGCGACGTGACGTTCTCTGTCGGTCTAAACGAAGTGACATGTCTGATTGGCTTGAACGGGGAAGGGAAGTCGACGATTTTAAAAGCAATTCTCGGTCTGATTCCGGTAGATGCCGGGACGGTGACGGTCGACGGTAAAGCGTCGCGCGACCAGATCGCGTTCGTGCCTGATCTCCAGACGATGCCGAGCTACATGACGATCGGACAAGCGCTCGCGTATATGGCGGATCATTATCCAGATTGGAATCAAGAGACAGCGGAACGGTTGCTGCAGACGTTCCAGCTGTTTACGACGGATAAAATGGCGAACTTATCAAAAGGGAACAAGGCGAAGTTCAATCTCGTCTTAGGATTCGCCCTCGATCGACCTTACATATTACTTGACGAACCGCTCGCGGGAATCGATCTCTTCATGAAAGAACAGATTGCCTGGATTTTCTCAAGTGAGTTCATGGAAGGACGGAGTATCCTGATGACGACTCATGAAATTGCCGAGGTCGAACAGGTGATTGACCGAGTGTTGTTCTTACGGGACGGGAAAATCGTCGAAGTCAAAGAGACGGATGAGTTACGCGGCCGTCATCATCAATCGGTCCAAGACCGGATGCGGGAGGTATATCAAGGATGAAACGCTGGTTGTTATTAACGAATGAAGAACTTAAACGAAGTACGAAATTACTGGTGTTGTTGATTTCAGGGTTGATCGTCGTGGAAATCGCGTCACTGCTCTATCAGATTTACGATTATCAAAGCACGATCGAGAAAACGATGCGTATCGAGCAGATATCAGAAATGGATGCGATCGCGCGAGCAGGTGGTGCGTTGACCTTCGCACAGGCAACGGATTTTTACGATTCAATCATTGTATTAGCAATGGGGATGATCGTCTTGTTCGCGTTCTGGATTTGGTATCGCGACTGGGTGGGCGAGACGAAGTACATCTACCGGCTACTATTGTTACCGGGGTCACGTCGGGCGATTATTGCATCGAAAATGACGGCGCTCTTACTTGTCGTGACTAGTTTGATCGGAATTCAGTGGGGGCTGTTGTTGCTTAGTCGTAATCTCTACTTATGGTTGTTACCAGATGCTCAACAGGTCACAGCCAGCATCAATGAATACTCCATCTATATGAAGTTGTTCTATACGATGTATCCGAGTGATATTTTATTCATCTTACTGATGACATTCATCGTCATCTCGTTCGTCTTCATGACAGTATTACTTGAACGATCGTTCCGAAAGGGAAAAGCGTTCTTGCTCGTCGGATTACATGGGATTGCGTTGATTGGCGGTTATATCATTTTGGGCTTAGCATTGTCAGCTATTTCGAACGATTTGAGTCAACTGCACATGCAATTTTATCTCGGGTACATCGTGCTCTTAACGTTATATGTGTCGTACAAAAATCTGCGGTTA
Organism: Exiguobacterium abrahamii; assembly: GCF_015645365.1. Lineage (NCBI taxonomy): Bacteria > Bacillati > Bacillota > Bacilli > Caryophanales > Exiguobacterium > Exiguobacterium abrahamii. The sequence goes on along the minus strand of NZ_JADOYC010000001.1, from coordinate 1,589,005 downwards.
GTCCAGACGCGTCTATCCGTCTAAAGGAGAAATCTCATGAAACGATATCGTCAACTTCTGATCTATGGAGTGATCATTCTCATAACAATCGGAAGCTACATCGGCTACACGCTGTCGATCAAAGGAGCAGACTTTTCGCTCGAGACCGTCAGTGGAAAACCTTCGCAAATCGAAAATTTTAATTTACGTCTTCAGACGAAAGGCATGCGTTCGACGATTTATGATGTCAACGCTAAGGGAGACATCGAAAAACAGTCAAATTCTTACGTCGGACAACTATTCCGTGAAGATAGCATGACGGATTTGCCAGATGAATATTACGAATTTACGACGCAAATGGAAACGAACGCTAGCAGTGATGGACAATCAGAGTATGCGATTCAGATCAAACACAATAAACTGCAATTTAAGATGTTTACGTTTAAGACGGAGGAGATGTTCGAGAAAACATTTCAGTATGATACAAAACTTGAGACGGGGATGGACATACAAGCCAGTGTTGTCGATAAACAGGCGATGAAGGTCTACATCCAACTCGATCGAGTCGATCAGCCAAGGGAAACAAAACTGCTTGTGCTCGATTTAACAGGCGACCGGGTTGAAGAGATCGTTCTTCAAAAGCCAGTGGCGCCTAAACACGCTCGTCAATTTTTAGCGATTCATCAAAATGAGGTGGTCTACACGGAACAACCGTCTGACAGCGATGAGGAGAACACTAAACTATCTTATTTCCTCGATGACGGCAAAAGCGTTCGTTCCATCAAGGAGTTGAATCAGCAGCAAATCGGTTATACGCCCTATGCGAACGGTCGTTATCTCATCGGCTTCCGCCTGCCGGAAGGGGAGACGAAACGAATCGAATGGTCGATGTTCGACTTGGAAACGAAACGATTATCCGAGCATAGCGTAAGCAGTCCGTTCGTTTTGAAAAAAATTGATTGGTTGGATTCGAAGGACGAGACGCAGCTTTATCTCTCTTCCGAGACAAACGATGGATTCCAAGTGTCAGTGATCGATCTGAAGAATGAGCAACTGATGTATCAAGGAGAAATCAAAGATGCGAATCGTAAAAAAGGAACGCGTATCTATGATTTTGCGGTTCAATGATCCACGAAAAAACGCTTCGTCCCGGAAAAACTTATCCGGTCCGAAGCGTTCTTTTTTTCGTTTTGACTAGGAATCGACGAGTTCTAAGGCGAAAGCATCAAGACGTGAAGTTTTTCTCTGCTGCTTTACAGGCACGCAATAAGGCATCCTTGAAAAAACGATCTTCCTGCGAAGCGAGTTGTTGTGTTGCTTCCTCGTCCCCGCGCAGGGAGCGGGCGAGCATCTGGATGACCTTGACCCATCGCCGGACGTGATCGAGTTGCGGGCGCCCCATCGCGACGTATACCGTGAACCAATCGTTCTGATCGCGGCGGATCATCCGTTGAAACAGTGATTTTGCGAGATCGACTTCTTCGGTCGTCGGGAGCTTGTTCGTCTCGAAATAGCGACGTAACGCGGCGACGGCAGTCGCATACGCTGCCTTGACGTCTTCTGACGGCTGATGTTTGCCGTAGTCGGATGTCGACAAATGAAGTAAGGCGGGTTTTTTCTCGACACCCGTGATCCAGGCGGAGATCGTCTTATTGCCTTTATAGGCTTGACGGTTCGCGACCGGAAGCTTCGCCGTGACGTTACCGACTTTTCCGATCAAGGTCACTTTGTTGTTGCGATCCTGGATTTCGGTCACTTTCATCTCGACCGTATCCCCCATTTCATGAGGAATGGCTTTCGGCTGGAGCTTTTCTCCTGCCGAGAGCGGCGAACGCTTGCGGATCATCCGCAGTGCCTCTTGTTCAATCCGGTCGTCAAGCGACCACAGATGTTCCGGTGGGACGTTGCGGAACCGGCGACGTCGGACCTTGATGTACTGGTCAAGCGCGTCAGCAGCTTGCTCCCGCGTCGATTCACCACGTGCGACGGGGCCGATGATGTCTCGGAGCGTAATGGATTCGAGACGTTCCATGATGCCTTCGAACGGGATGAGTTCCATTACGTAGAGACTACAGACGACGAGTTCGCATTCGCGAGGAGTGAGTGGGCGTTTGGCCATAAATTGACTTCCTTTCAGCTGGTTGATGTTTCTAGTATACCAAAAAAAAGCCATCGTCACGTAATCCCGTGACGATGGACTGAAAAAGCTTACAAGACGAATGCCGATTCCGAACTGTTTTGCAATTCGGCGGACGCGAGACGTGTGACACCGTTCATGAACGGGTCATGGGCGACGAACAAGTCACCGATTGCTTTAATCTCAGCCACGGTCGCATTCTCCTTCGCACCAGCGATACGTAAGCGATACGGTTTTTTCGTCACCGTATCGAACGTCAGGACGATCGTATGTTCCATCAATGGTCACTCCTTTCATGAAATGTAGAGGATGGGTTATGCCTTCAGTAAAGCGTAGTCACGGCTGATTTCCGTCAGCGCGTAGCGTCCGTCGAGTAAGCTGCCAATCGATTGCCCGATCGAAGCGACGACGTCTGCTGGAAGATTCGAACGTAAGCCGTTGTAGCGGCGGCGTGCGACGACGGCATCACCGTTTGCTGTCACTTTGTCTTTTCGCTCGAAGACGATGACGAGACTCGTCTTGATCTCTTCTGCTTGTGTCATGTGTATCACCTCCTTCGCCCTTATTGACAGGGGAAGAGACCGGATTGTTCGAAAGGAATGAAAAAAACATGGTCTGGTTACGTTTTTTACGAAAGGTGTCGTTTCTACGGATGCGGACGCTCGGGTATGCGTCGTTGATCTTCGTCTTCGGTGTCGCAGGCATCATGTATGCGCTGGAGCCGGCGACGTTCGGATCCTACTTCCGTGCTGTCTACTGGACGATGACGACCGTCGTCACGGTCGGATACGGCGACTTCTTCCCGAACTCGGATACCGGTCGGATTCTGACGATCTTCGTCTTCATCTTCGGAATCGGGATCGTCGGTGGATTGATCTCAAAACTGGTCGACGGTGTCCAGTTGATTCGTAATCAAAAGGAAAGAGGGTTGTTACAAGTGAAAGAAACAGGGCATACGGTCGTCTTCGGATACAGTCGGCGCTCGAAGCACGTCATCGAGTCATTGCTCGAACATACGGATGTCGTCCTCGTCGACGATCTGGAGAAAGAGCCGTTCAGTCATCCCCGGTTCCATTACGTCTGTGGTGATCCGGCGCTGACGTCAACGCTCGAGCGGGCACACATCGAAAAGGCGGTCCGGGCGATCGTTCTCGCCGATCATTCGATTCCGCCGGTCCACGCTGACGGTCGTACGTTGTTGATCGCCTCAAGCATCGAACGGGCGAATCCGAATATCTATACGATCGTTGAGATGATGCTTGAAGAACATCTCGACAGCTTTGAACAGGTCAAGGTCGATGAAGTGTTGCTTGGTGACGAGACGATTGCCCGGATGGCGATCCTCGCGTCCCATCATCCCGGTGTGACGAAGGTCGTGACGAATCTGTTGACGAAAGACGGTGAAGGGATGTTCTCGATTCCGACGCGACCGGAATGGGCGACGTACCGCGATGCGTTTCACGCTTTGCTGGAAGAAGGAGTGACGATTCTATCCGACGGGAAGCGGCTTGATTTGAACCAACGTCTCGACGAACCGATTCCGAAAAACGGTACGCTGATCGTCTTATGTTCGGAGGAAACCGCCCAACGAATCGGAGCAATTTAAGGTAGGCATGATTCAACTAATCTTTTTTCGGGTATAGTAAACAAATTTACTAGACGGAGGAAAAGGATTATGACACAACCACAACCAGAATGGATCCAAGAATTATTTGAGACGGTCGATCAAGGCGAAATTAAAAATGCACCGAAATTACTCTATATGGCATTGACGCTTGAACCAAGTTATTTTACAAAAGCAGTTAGTCGCTTTAATCAACGATTGGAAGTCGAACCATTAACGGACGTTTCGGAACTACTGACGGTCTACCGTCAATTCTTCCTCTCAGCTAATCCGTCAGAGGAATACTGGTCACTTGCCTGGAACGAACTCATCCAGACCCTACAACATATGATTGATCGACCAGAAACACAGCAATTACTTAAGGAACATGTCGATTTACTCGACTGGTGGTCAAGCGAATCGTTGCTGTCACTCCCGAGTTGGTTAACGATTCTCGACGTTGCAGAACGCATCGACGCGCTTGATCAATTTAGCAGTTATCTTCCAGATATCTTTGAGAGCTACGCACTTGAGACAGCAAAGGATGAACCGTTCGCCCGTCTTGCCTGGTACGCGCTCGCAAGCAATCAACAAGAGTTGCTTGCCCCGTACAGAGACCGGATTGAAGCCGGTTCATCGAAGGAAATCCAGTCTCTTCGTCAAGCGGATCTCGTTGATCAAATTGAAACGACACGGGTCGTTATGTTAAAGTCGAAAGATAACGAGCCGATTGAATTAACATTTGATCGAAAATGGACATTATAAATTATCGAAGAAAAAATGACACCTAGAAGCCGCACGAATCCAATCCAAGGGGTGTAGGGATGATTCACGTCAATTTACCGAGTGGTGACTATGTCGTGTTAGTAGAAATAAATCGTGAAGTGCTGCTGTGTCATTCGATTGAAGAAGCGGAACAAGCACAACGCGACCGGTATGAACTGGTCGGACGGATGAGCGAACGCTTGCCGGCAGAAGTGATTGGACCCTCGATTGCGGACTTCGTCCGCTTTTCGACCGGGTTCATCGGCGAAGAAGTAACGTGGCATGAAGAAGAGGAAGCATTCTTTTGCCAACAGTTCGAGACGTTCGATGGTTCCCCGTTAGGTGAAGACCTGACGGGTATCGATGCAACGCGTTGGCGTGCGGTCCTTGCACGCTATTATGCTTACGTGACGATCGGAAAGATCATTCCTTTTGAAGTCAGCGAAGAACCGGACGGTACGGTTCCGCTTTAGTCCAGACGATTCTTCGGTCGGCGCGTAAACAGAGAAGGGCAGGGTACCCATGAAAAAGCAACTTGCACTACTCACGCTAGCGACAATCGTCGCCATGCCAACGTCTGCTTTCGCGCAGTCTCAATATGTACAATACGATCCAACCTTTACAGAACAACAAAAACAAGAATGGTTGGCGAATCAGGGGCTGACCGAAATTCGTGCCCTGAAACAAAAAGGATTTTCTCTCGTCGAGCCACTGGCACATCTCGGGGAAGAGGATATCGACGCCGATTTGATTCCGATCACGGACGTCAAAAAAGCGACGGATTCTGCCCAGTTCCAGCAAACGTACCTCGATCAGTCACGAATTCCGACTTACTGGAAGTACAGCCGCGGGAAATCGGATGTTCGTGTTGCAATCATCGATGACGCGATCGATACGAAACATCGTGAGTTCAAGGATGTCATCTATAAAACGACGACGATTTCCGGGATTCGAAAACCAGATGATCACGGGACACATGTCGCAGGGATTGTCGGGGCGCGTGAAGACGGTCAAGGAATCGTCGGTGTCGCTTCGGGTGTCAAACTGATCGGGGCGGACGTCTTTGACGGAGAATATGCCGGGTCGATCGATATCGGCGACGGAATTTTGTATGCCATCGAGCAAGGGGCAGATGTCATCAATCTGTCGCTCGGACAATATGAATACGATCCATATATGGAGTCCGCGATCAAAAAAGCAGAAGCGAAAAACATCCTCGTCGTCGGTGCAGCCGGAAACGACGGGAAGGGGAAAGTTCTTTTCCCAGGCTCAATGAGTCAAGTCGTTGCTGTCGGATCAGTCGGGACGCTCGGTCGTGCCTCGACGTTCTCGAACTACGGCAAAGGACTCAACATCATGGCGCCGGGTGAAGGGGTTTACTCGACGATCGTCGGGAATAAATACGGCTACTTGGACGGAACGTCGATGGCGACACCAGTCGTCAGCGGTGTACTGGCACTCGCAAAATCGAAGAATCCGTTCGTCTCGAACACGACGATGCGCAGTAAGTTATATGCGGCAGCGACGAAAAAATCAGGCGATACGAAGTCGCATTACGGGACGGGTCGCTTGAACGCCGGAATCTTGGCGACGTTACCAGCACCGATCTCGAAGATCTCGTTGCCGTCAACGGTCAAGCCGAACCAACTGTTTTCATTCTATTTCGATGAGTACGCGAGTGCGAAGACGACGACACGTCTCTATAAGGACGGGAAGGTCGTCAAGACGTTCACGCAATCGAATTTAACGAACGGGACGCATAAGTTTACGTATAAGTTGAAAGAGAAGGGGGCTTACAAGCTCGTCTTTACGACGACAGGCGGACGCCATACGCGGACCGTCGAACGACTCCTGACAGTGAAATAAAAAAAGCGCCTCCCACCGAGTGAGAAGCGCCGTACGAGACCTGAAGGTTACTTCGGGTCTTTTCCTTTTTTATAGACGGGCGTCGGAGGCGTCAATGCCTCTCCAGTCCACGTGATCATCGCTTCCATCTTGTATCCTGTGTCATCCTCATGGACGAACGACAGGCGACTGGAATCGATCAATTGGTATAAACCATAAGCGACCTGGTCGGCCCAAGAGCGTAACGTCATCGCATTATCATACAACGGGATTTGCTCAGGGAAACGTTCATTCATAAGCAAGATATCGTGTTGATCGAAATGATAGCTACGTTTTGAGAGTGCATCGGGCGCCTTGACGTTGAACGGCTCGAACGCGTGGATGAGCTCTCCTTGACGATAGAAGGCGAAGATGCCGTTTCGCAGATGAAGTGCCTTGATCTCATCGATCTCGATCAGGAATGTCAACTTGCGAACCGTTCGCCGGTTCGTACCAGAGCGTCGTTTTTTCATGCTACATGCCCCCTTCTGAACTCTTGTACTATACCGTGAAATGAGGCAGGGACGCAACTTTTTCGTTTATAAAACGAGAATTGCCTCTTGCAGGAAAGCGGCATCTACGCTACACTCATAAGCAGTGACTATGTTGGTTCGGACAATCGCGGGGCATTTCGGTGCTTTGAGGAAAGTCCATGCTCGCACAGCCTGCGATGGCTGTAGTGATCGTGCTACACAAAAAGATAAGTGTAGGCAGCGTCAAGCTGACGGCAGAAGGAACGCCTAAGTCTTCGGATATGGCCGAAACTTCTTGAAGGTGCCACAGTGACGGAGCTTCATGGGAAACCATGAAGGTGGAACGAGGTAAACCCCACGAGCGAGAAACCCAAATTTGGTAGGGGAATTTCCGGAGCGGAACTGAACGCGAAGGAGAGCGTATGCAAATACGGAGATAGATGATTGTCGCCTGCGTGTGAGGGTCAAACCGTTTGGAACACTAAGGAACAGAACATGGCTTACAGGACCACATAGGCTGTTATTTTTAAGTTGAACGAGAGTCCAGGTCCACCCTGGGCTCTTTTTTTATTGCAATGAAACGATTCAGTGGAAGAAACGATAAAGGAGTGAACGCGATATGGCAAAACGCTTAGTCATCGCGACAGCGGCGATGGGAATCGAAGCGCTCGTCGCAAAAGAAGTCCGTGCGTTAGGATACGAATGTACGGTCGAGGACGGAAAGGTCTACATCGATTGTGAGATGGAGGACATTCCCCGTTTGAACATGTGGCTCCGGACAGCGGACCGGATCAAACTGGTCGTCGCTGAGTTCCGCGCGACGACGTTCGAAAAATTGTTCGATCAAGTCAAAGCACTGCCGTGGCACGAATTGATGCCATGGGATGCAAACTTCATCGTCAACGGTCGTTCGGTCAAGTCGAAGCTGTTCTCGATCCGTGACTGCCAGAAGATCACCGAGAAAGCGATCGTCTCGCACATGCAAGAACAGTACAACAAAGGAACGGAATGGTTGCCGAAGACAGGCGCGAGCTATCCGGTCGAAGTTGCTTTGTTAAAAGACATCGCGACATTGACGATCGATACATCAGGCGACGCATTGCACAAACGTGGCTACCGTGAATTCCACTCGGCCGCTCCACTCAAAGAGACGATGGCAGCAGCGATGCTGATGCTGACGAACTGGAAGCCGGACATGCCGCTCTACGACGTCTTCACCGGTTCAGGTACGCTTGCGATCGAAGCAGCGATGATCGGGCGTAATATCGCACCAGGGATCAACCGCGAGTTCGTCTCACAGGAATGGAAATGCATTCCGAAGAAGGCATGGTTCGATGCGATCAACGAAGCGAACGACAAAGCCGAGTGGGACAAACCATTGAAGATCTACGCAAGCGATGTCGATCCAGAGATGGTCAAGCTCGCGAAAACGAACGCAGAACTCGCAGACGTCCGCGATGCGATCAACGTCATGCAACGCGACGCAGCAGACTTCAAACCGAAGGAAGATTTCGGTGTCATCATCGGGAACCCGCCGTATGGGGAGCGTCTCGAGGACGCACGTGAAGTTCATCAGCTGTACCGCAAGATCGGAACAGCGTATAAAGAATTCCCATACTACAGTGTCTACATGATTACATCGTATGTCGAGTTCGAAAAAGCGTATGGTCGACCAGCGACGAAGCGCCGAAAGCTGTATAACGGGAATATCGAAGTTCAATTCTATCAGTACTATGGTTTGCGTCGGAAAAGACCGCAGGCTTAAGCGATTTGTGAGAGGTGAGTGGGCGTCAGTTCCCACTCACTTCCCACTTTTTTATTTTTTCGCCAAGATGTCACGAGCCGCTCGGTTGAGCGGTTTTTTTGTTGTCTATTAATGTCGCGAGTTTATTGTCGGTAATTCATGTAACGTGTGAATTACATGCGTATACATATTCATCGTCGTTTTATCAGTAGCATGACTGAGTATTTCTTTAATGATCTTTGGGATTGAGCCAGCCTTTCGACGCTAGTTCGGTATTTGTAGATTTTTATAATTAAACTTTCATCTCTTACGTACATACGTTCTATTCATGTAAATAAGAAAAGGCACTAGAGTGCCTTCCGTGTGCTATGTTCACGAACCTTCTTCATCTGCATGACTCATAAAATATTTAGAGTATGCTTCGATGTTCGGTTGAGTTAGTCGTTTCATGCTAGCGAGCGTATTTCTAATATCACTTGCTAGTTTCTCAGCATCGGGGTAATCATGTTTATCGATGCTATAAAATTGCTGTTGAAGTTCTAAATAAAGGTAATTCAATTCCGTTTGATTAGTAACTAGTTGTTGAGTAGTATTTTTGAGTTCTGGAGGGGAAGCCGTTTGCTGCATCGTCATGATTTCTTTCCCAGTCGCATCGATCATCGACTTTAATTCGAACAGGCTAGAGGACAAAGGTGCGACTACTTTTTCTTTGTCTGTTCCGATAGATGCATTCAAATCATCAATCTTGAACATCATTTGATCGAATCCTGGAGAGATATTAAAAATAGCTGATAACAATGTACCGGTATCGTACGACGATTCAGCTACTTCATCTTCTGCCTTAGCATCTTCCGTTGTTGATTCTTTAGTGACTGGTTCCGCCACAATAGGTTCTTTGTCTTCCACAGAATCGGGCTGCTCCACTACGTCATTCGTCGCGTCGATGTTCATGTCATATCGAGTGCCATCCATGTTTTTGAAGTTGATTGGAGAATTCAACTTTTTAATCATGTCTTTTTTTAGACTGTTAAACAGTCCGAGGTGAATCCAGTAGCCGCTCGCTTTTTGAAAGTAGCGTTCCGTGTCCATTAATACCATGTCTGAAAAGTTATCGAGATTCATTTGATTGAGTTTATCGCGGGTGTAATAAGATTTAAGCACGGTTTCCATTTTTTCATTTCCGTTATCATCGGTCATGACGGTAGGACGCTCGAATGCAAATAGATCAAAGCTTTTGTTTTTATATAGTTGTTTCGTCAATCGAATAGAGTCGAGAGCGTACGAATCCAAAAGTGTGTTCTCACTCCAGAATCCTGAATCTTTGTAAGTCACAATTAATGTTTTGTTTCTGACTTTAGCGCCTTTGATGTCTTCGCTATATTTCTTCAGTTCGCTACTAATCGTCTCTGGTGTCGCATGTTCGAGATCTGCTTTGACTTCCGGTTTCTTCTTCTCTTTCATGTCTTCTGCCTTTACTTCTTTCTTCACTTCCGGCGGTTTGTCATTCTGCGCGCTGTAGATGCTACCGAACATGCCGACGATGAGTACACCGAATATAGCGAACAGCGTACCTTTTCCTCCCATTCCAGATGGTTTCCGGTTCAAACGCCTTCTTTCTTCCAATGTATACCCTCCTTTATCAGTTCTTTTAATACCTATATTGTCATTTATGTTTTTAATTTCCATATTAATTCTAACTCAAAATGGTTTATTATACGACATGGATTTAAGCGATGGGATAACTATCTTCGTATCGAACAACCGTATACTTAACGTATATAAATATTGAAATGCAGTTACTGCATTAATTTCCAATTGTTATAGTTTCTGTCGAAAAGGTCTTATGCTTAAGTTACATTTGGTATTCGCGTGACCGGTGTTGCACAATCATTACATAGTTTTTAAGAACCTCTCTAGATTAAATTAGGACAATATAAAAAATACCTTTTAAATGACATAATTAAAAAGTACAAGTTTTGAAGGGGTATTTAAGTCGCGCAAATAACATTTTTGAGTAGGATGATATGAACAGTAAGCAAAAGATAAACATTGATGATGTACCTATACGTACTAAAGGAGATAAGCATGACAAAAATCTGGATTGAGGAATATGCAGTGACGGGTGATTTAGGTCGTCTGTTCGGTCACTTTTTAGATATGGACGAGTCAATTAAAACGGCATATTTAATTAGTCCGTCAGAGGGAGACGAATGTGTTACACCGACGAAGAAAATTTTGTTTGAGTTTTTAGAGCATCGAAATGATTTTCCACTGTATCTGTATTTTTTAGATGAATATGTATTAAGAGAACGACATCAGCAGTTCTTTCAGCAACAGGATATTGACTATACCATTCAAACGGTTTATCCAAGTCGAAAATATCATTTAGATCCGCTTGTTTATTTTACAGTTGAATTAAAGAACAAGGAGGCACTCATTCGCGTCATTCGCGAGACGTACTGGTTAGCAGAAGAGAATGTTTTCTATGTGATTTCGAATTACGATAATTTAAAATTTACGTTTGAGGAAAGGCAACATTGGGGTTTCCAGCAATATCTACCGATTGCTTCATTTGATCGAACTCCTCCATCGGTGCTTATCAAGCCTGGTCATGACGGATGTGGTTTTTTCATATGTTCAAGCGATCGATCGGTGAATTCGTTAGAAAACGTCATTCGGAGTATGCCGGAAGAAATCATCACATATCAAGTCAATGATGAACTATATGAACTTGAGTAATGAAGAGTAAATTCACTCTTCAGCTATCGGAGGTGCTGCATGAAACCAGCCATCAAACAGATCAATCCATCGTCTAAACGCCCGGGTGTATCACTAATCGATCTAAAGCGTGCAGAAAAAATCCTCGGTGTAAAATTCCCGACGGATTACATTTCACTCATGCAGGAATCAAATGGTGCAGCCTTTCATGACTGGCAACTCTATTCGATACCTACTGAATCGAGTCATTCTGAAGTCGAAGATATCATCCACCATCACATAAATCGTCCAGATGATTTACCGAAGGATATGATCTGCTTTGGTGAACATTTAGATGGGAGACGGTTGTGCTACCGGATTCGACGTCGTTTTTTACAAGAGCTCGTCTTCACGTGGCATCCTAAAAAGGGGCTTGAAAAATATTGTGCCTCTTCACTCAACGAATGGGTAGAATCCGAAATGTTACGTGATCGGGCTAATAAAAAGATTACCCTGGGTACTTTTAGTGTTAGTAGTCATCGACTGCTCGTGACGGATTCGAATGAAAAAGATGTAGCATCGATTGTCTTGGAGCAAGTGAAGTCTGGCGCATGGACGGCTTCCGTTACATATGATTCAGATGGAACGGTTCGTTTACTTACAGTATACGAAGGTGTCGATCAGCCGACGGGCAGATGGACGCGCTCGCATGAGATTGCGATTGATTCGGGATTTTTACTGATTGGTGATGATGTTGCGTTTCGTGAAGAGGAACTAGCCGAGGAACTCTTTTTCGGTCAACAGGACGTCCATTTGTTTCAAGCGGGTATCATGACCGAGTCTGGACATGGAGACGGCATTTATCATCTGAAAGTAAAGAAAAATCGAGATAAACAAATCATCGGAGTACGAATCAATTTCATGGAGTAGCAATTGAAAGACTGGTCAAAGGAATGCTCCTTCGACCGGTCTTTTTGCGATATGTAGTTATTTGATATTGTCGATGGCGTTGCCGTCCTGATCGACTTGAGTAGAAAGTCCTGTCCAGCCACGACCCTTTGTCTCTAGCCAGCTGGTGAATTCGACGAGAAATTCCTCGTGCGGTACATGGCCACCATCTTTTTTGACGACGACATACCCATCAAGCTTTACATATGACTCCTTCAGTGATTCCATGTGTAATCTCCTCCTAAGTAGCGGATGCGAAAGTAAGAGTATAGCGCTCAAAACACTCATTTACAAATGATATCCATTTATCTTTCTAGTTCAACAAATGATCCGCTCGACATAAGACGGTCACCTTCACATCATCAGCGACAGAAAAGCCATTCAAACGCGTGCCATCATTCATGCGAAGCGGTGTCGTTTGGACGATGTCCTGGAAGAAAAATAGGTCACTTCGTAAACGACGGAGAAGCTGACGGACATGATCGTAAGTTATCGCTTGACCACTCAATTCCGTCAATCGATCGGCTAGCGCAGGATACGTCGACGTCGTGTTCGTCATAATCACGAAGAGTGTCAAGAAACCGTTCGGATTCAGTAAGATAGTTTGATTTTTCCACTCGACGAAGGTTCCCTCTGAACTGCTTCGTAAGACGATTTCTTGATCGTCAGCTTGATATTCTTGAAACGAACGTTCATTGATTAACGTCTCCGTTCCGTCTTGAATTTTTCGATAATAAAGACGATCAAACAGGTGCTCATCTTCAACGAGTAATTCGTTTCGATATTTGTTGAGTCGTGCCGCTTCGTCCGGATGCTCCTCGTGTTCTCGGTATTCGAGTTCAGCAAGTGATTCGCGCGCTAGGTAGATGCTGCAGTTGACGACGAAGATATGCGTCAGTGTCGTCTGGATGTCGCTTAGACCAGCGTCGACCGTACCGTCGAGCGCTCGGCTGAAGTGACGTATCGCTTCCGCGTACTGGCGTTTGATATAAAGAATATAGCCGAGACGATAATTCGCAAGCGGGTGGTTCGGGCGAAATTTAAGTGCCATAGTCAATGCGCGACGCGCTGCGTCATAATCCGGCGTCTCCGAAAATTTCGAGTACTCCGCTTGGCGGACATACAGATTCGTCAGTTCGTCTTCTAAATGTCTTCTTTCATCTCGATCCGTCGTTTCCCGAATGGTGCGGTGTAGTTCTTGCGCTCGTGCATAACTCGTTATCATTCCGGTCATCCTTTCTGTCTCTTTTCTTTCATCATAGGGCGGACCAACGTGTGTGACAAGCTGTCACAGTGGTGTTGCTACTCTATAGGTACCAACACTAAAGGAGTCGATGTGAGATGAGAAACGAAAGCAAATGGATCCGATATGGCATTTTAAGCGGGGAAGTCATCAAAGAACCAACATGGTCAGCTTGTGTACAAGATGTCGTGCACCGAGCGGGTCAACAAGAAGCGACGGATGAAGAGATCCTCGATTGGATCGAGCAAGCAAAACAGCGTCATGCACCACTTGACGATCATGGGATGGAAGCATTGTTTGATCCAAGAAGACAGGCGTTACCCTATCACCTGTTTGACGGGTATGTCCGAGGCGTCGTTAGTATGATGAACGAACTTGGGATTTTGACAAGTTCCTGTTGTGACGGTCACGGTAAACGAGCTGCTCGGGTATATACGCAGGATTTGCTGACGAACCAGCAACGGTATTTGCTTCGTTTAGCGGCAGATGCGGTTCCAGGGTTAACTGTGTCCTTACAGAATCGGTGGATTCAATTTGAAGTGAGAGACCAACGTTCGCTGTTGCTGGATTTGGCGGAAGTCTTATATCGCATCAAACAAGACGCGTCAACGATACAAGAGCTGGAATTGCAACGCTTCAGAAAGCGTCTGCTAAGATGGCTCGCTATTCCTGGACAAAGCAGAAGGGAACAGATGGTTCGCAGTCGCGTACAACAGGCAGTCCGCCGGTTTGCTAACGATTCTTTTGTCGATGAAAAAGGGAACCTGCTCGTGACCTACCATCAAGGGAAAGGACCGGTCATTTTATTATCGGCACATCTCGATACCGTCGAACGTATCGATTCGTACCGGACGCTGTTTCAGGAAGGAACAATCTTAACGAGCTCAAACGGGATTCTTGGGGCAGATGATCGAGCGGGCATCGCTGCGATTCTTGAACTCATGGAACGCATCCCAGCGACTGACTTCCGCGGAACGATCAAGCTCGCATTTTCAGTCGAAGAGGAAATCGGTTGTCGTGGAGCAGAAGCGATGGACGCGTCCTTTTTAGAGGACGTCGACGCAGCAATCGTCTTTGATCGCCGTGGTACACGCGACATCGTTACAGGATGTCACGGTGAGTTTGATTTTTGTGAGACGGCTTTTGGCGCATGTTTTGAGCAAGCCGGTCTGTTGAGTGATATGCCAGATTGGCGAATGACACGGTACGGGGGGAGCAGTGATGCGAAACTATTCGCGCTACGAGCTATTCCAGCTGTCAACTTGTCCGTCGGCTATCTGCATGAGCATACGGATTTTGAACAGGTTGATTTTGCAGCGACGCTCGAAACCGTCCGTTTGGTCGAAACGTTACTCCATCATCGGCTGCTCGAGCGTTATTTCGCTGAGCGGACAGAAAATCCAACTCTAGGCGGATATACCGAGTAATGGATTCCAAATATAGTAAAAAGGAGAGGTGAGAGGAGACAATACGATGTGGATCATACTGGGTTTACTGGCGATTGGATTTACGGCACTCAATATTATCTTTTATGTGATCGGTAAGGACTATCGTTTCCTGATGGTGCTCGGACTCAGTTTTACGGCACTGACTTTGTGCGCCGAATACCGACTCGTTGCGGAATTCGTGGCGCGGGAGGATTGGGCAGCGTTACAGGACGTCGTACCGGGCATGGAACGGGCACTGTGGGTATTGACGTTCATCTCGATCGGATTAAATGTATTGCCGCTACTGTTAGACTACCGAAAGAATCGATCGCGTTGACGAACCGAAGAGGAGCTGAATCCTGATGAGCTATACATTTTCACCGCTGACGCAACGACAGGCGGAACAGATTGCCTACGAGTGGCAATATGACGGGGCGTTTGCATTTTATGATATGCCGAATGACGAAGAAGATTTAGCAGAATTTCTCGATCCAGCAAAGCGGACGGAACATTATTTTGCTGTGTTGGATCGGGAAGAATTGATTGGTTATTATGTATTTGAACCAAACGCAGACGTCGTTGACGTCGGGCTTGGCATGCGACCAGACTTGACGGGCCGAGGAAATGGAGTGGCATTTTTAGAAGCCGGTCTTTCGTTCATCATGGACCGATATGCACCTAAACAAATTGAATTAGTTGTCGCGACATTCAACGAGCGGGCGATTCGCCTGTATACGAAAAGTGGCTTCCTTCCCGTCGAACGCTTCCAACAGGCGACGAATGGTGGAAGCTATGAATTTTTGAAGATGCGTTTACAACCCATCAACTCGACGGAACCTTTTCCAAACTCTATAAGTAGATAACAGAAAAGGAGATGATGTCATGGCACGCTGTACGAATTGTCAGTATAAGTTCAGCACAAAAGAAGTGCTCGCTGTCAGTGTTGCGATACATGGGAAAGGCAAGACGTGTCCGAACTGTGGCGTGAAACAATACATGTCGCGGAAGTCACAATTTTATCTATCACTCGGGAATATCAGTCTCTTGTTCGTCCTGTTCTTGCCGTTTCTGATTCGGTTGAGCGACCGGGAAGAATCGATGAGGTAAGATGTCGGTTACCTTTAATTTCATGAAACTTTTTCCTGAATCCACCAGTAGATAAGGAAGAAGGAGATGATCAGATGGTACGTTGTACGAATTGCCAGTATAAGTTCAGCACAAAAGAAGTGCTCGCTGTCGGATTGGCGAAACATGGGAAAGCGTGTCCGAACTGCGGCGTGAAGCAATACATTTCAAAAGACTCGCAACATTACTTATCGCTCGGATACGTCAGTCTCTTGTTCGTCTTGATCCTACCGTTCGTCATCAAACTGAGCGACAAAGAAGAGACGATCTGGTAAAGCATTACGCGCATGCCTGAAAACGACAGGGTGCGCGTTTTGTCTTATACTCGGGGCAAAGGAGCTGGGAAACATGCAAACCGTATACGATGCAACCGTACAAAACGCAGCAGGCGAGACTGTTTCATTAGGTGACTATGCGGGGCGTGTTCTCGTGATCGTCAACACGGCAAGCAAATGTGGGCTCGTCAAACAACTTGGCGAACTACAGGCATTGTACGATAAATATGACGAGCAAGGAGTCACGGTGCTTGGCTTTCCGTGCGATCAATTCAATCAGCAGGAGTTCGCGAGTCAGGAAGAGACGATGCAGTTCTGTCAGCTGAACTATGGCGTGACGTTTCCGATGTTTCAGAAAATCGACGTCAATGGACCAAATGAACATCCGCTTTATACATTCCTAAAACGCGAACGCTCCGGTCTGCTGTCGTCGAAGATTAAATGGAACTATACGAAGTTTTTAATCGATCGCCAAGGTCGTGTCGTACAGCGGTTCAGTCCGGTCGATTCCGTCCAGTCGGTTGAGAAAACCTTATCCTTGTATCTATAATCATAGTAACCGTCCGGCGCGAGCCGTTGGGCGGGACGAACGAATACCCTACCTTTGGCTAGGTAGGGCTTTTTTATGTCATTCAACGCTAAACGAATCAAAGGAATGCTTGACGATTGCATCGCTGCGCTTGTGTCCGAGGTCGGTCAGGACCGGTGGACGGGGAGACAAGACATGAAAATCCTGCTCGAACGCACGAAGCCAGTAATGAACCCAGTCTTTTGTAGGATCGAGTCCCATCATTTCACGTGCGAACGTCAGCAGCTTTGAATCGGTCAGCGTCAGAAGTGGAATCGGGTTGATCTCGACATCTTCTTTTAGTTCATAGAGGTCCGGTGAACGAAGCAGAATCGCATCTGCCTCGAAGGTCAATCGGAAGTAATTACAGCTGTAGTCGCCGACGATGACCATCGTCTCCTCCGTATGCCCACGAAAATGAAAGATCAATCGGTTACCATTTGCGACATCCATCAAGAACTGATTGAGTCCGATGTGATAATCTTCGCGAAATTGTAGTTTCTCAAGCGTGATTTCTTGCATGATTTAGCCCCCAGTCCGAGTTTGTCGTTCTTCTGTCAAAACGGTTTGGCGCGCTGCTAGGCGAGACGAACCGATCAATAAGGCGATTCCGAGTAACAATAACGAGATTCCGAACCAGGCCGTACCATTTAACTGTTCACCGAGGACGAACACACCAAGCAAGGCGGCAGTCAGCGGCTCACCGAGCGAGAGCGTGACGGCAGTCGACGATGGTACGTTCGATAGTCCTTTCGCGAATAACCAGTAAGCGATTCCGGTCGCAACGACGCCCAGATGGAGGCTGATTCCGGCACCACGTGACGTGAACAACCAGGAGAGATCGAATAAGAAGAGCAGAGGTGACAACAGTAAGGCGCTCGTCGTGAAAATGACGGCAACGACTGACAGCGGCGAATGCGTCTTGACGAGGTCTCGACTGACGAACGTGTACCCGGCAAACGATAGTCCGGCACCGAGTGCAAGGACGATCCCGATTGGATCAATCGCGACCGTTCCTTGATTGTTCAAAAGCAACAGACAGCCGGTGATCGATAGTCCGGTCGATGCCCACCACAGCAACGCTGGACGTTTCTTTAGGAACAGCCACTCGATACACCCGGAAAAGATCGGTGCGCTACCGATTGCGACGACGGTACCGACGGCGACACCGGTCATCAATACAGCGGAGAAGAACAGCGGTTGGTAGCCCGCCATGCTGACGGCAGCGAGTAAAATCGTCCGCACCGGCCAGTCGCGTAACGTCAGCGTTCCTTTGAAGAGAACGAGACAGAGTAAGAACAGTCCACCGACAGCCAGACGAACGGCACCAATCGCAATCGGGTGTGCATCTTCTGGCGCAAAGGCTTGTGAGGTCCCCGTCGTGCCCCAAAAGATCGCAGCGAGTAATATGAGCAACATCGATGATGATTTAGACATGAGTCACCTCTTCGAATGCAATTTTTTAAAATGATATTAGAACGAGAATACCACAGAACGAATAGGATGGAATACACCAAATAATTGAAAAAATGGTATGGTGTATAGGGTGAAGTCGTATCATTCACGAATACGAAAATGAAAAGGATGGGACCGATGAAAGAAATGAACCAAATCGAAGCGGTACTTGACGTCTTATCACAAAAAATCAATCACGGGTCGACCTTCATTCAGCGACGATACGATACAGGAGTCGCTCAATTCAATTTAAATGATCCGGTGACGGAACAGGCGATTCAGTCATTTGAAAAACAGTTCAAGCTAACGTTACCAAGTGAATATAAGACATTCCTTCGTTTACATGACGGAGCGGAGTTGTTCATGATCCAAGGTCTCGGTATCGAACTGTATCCGCTTGAAAAAGTCATTGAAATGACGATCCAGGCTAAAGAGGACGACCTGATCCATGAAGACTATGATCACTTCTTGATGATTGGCGAAATGAACGAAGGATATGTCTTGATCCAGACGGGAGATGCAAAGACGGATGAGACACCGTATATGCACTGGATGTTTCATGAGTTATCGACAGAGGAGACTGACCCGATTGGACAGAACTTCGGCACGTTCCTCGAGTATGCGATCATTTCGCAAGGCGATATGTTCTGGGAGTTCAAGGACTTCTCGATTGCAACGAATGATTATTATGTAGAGGACTACAATTCCGAAGAAGAAGTGAGCAAACCTCGACCAATCCGCTTCGTCGACTCGGTTCGCGTTGAAATCGAGTATCCGATTGCGAAAAGGGATGCGTATTTCTCGGTTAAGATTTTCGAAGGGAAACAAGAGAAAGAACGTCTTGGCAGTAGCTACGACTCGGATTCGCGCTTTGAACAAGTGATGCAATCGGTTCGAGAATATCTAATGGCAGAGCGATTCCAGTATTCGTCGATCATGGTCTTTCAAACGGAACATCGGTTTTGGCAGAACGAGGACGAGACAGGTAATCCGTTGATTCGTAACCATAATCCGCAACGTCAAGGACTGAGCTTTGATGGATATCGTGCCTTCGTTGAGGAACCACCACGACCACTTCCAGGGTGGGAATGATACAATCACTGTTTGAATTCGATGATTTTCACCATCGAAACTCAAAATAAAGTTTTATCTTGTATCCCCTCATCTTTCAAAAAAGAATTGACAATGAACTGGATGAATCTGTATGCTAATCAAAATTACATAATCAAGGCGATGACGAGAAGAGTAGGAAGAAATTGACGGTGCCAAGCGAGTCCGAGATGGTGAGAGCGGATGACCGGGTTTCTCTCTGAAAAAAGCCTCCGAGCTTCGTACGGATTCCGATATGGATGATGCTACGATGGGTTCTCCCATTATCGAGAGCATGTATGATTGTACATGTGAAGGTTCGTCTGGTGACAGGCGGACGAACAAAGGTGGTACCACGGGAAGCTGATTCTCGTCCTTTAGGCAACTAACGGGCGAAAATCAGCTTTTTGTCTACTACTGGAGGAATCATCATGCATTGGGCAGAACACATTGCAAGAACCATCATCGAGCGTCAGCCAGATAAAGAGACATACGTCTGTGCTGCCGGGATCAGTCCATCAGGTCCCGTTCATATCGGCAATTTCCGGGAAGTCGTCACGACGTACTTCGTTGCGCGTGCGCTGCGAGACCTCGGTAAAGACGTCCGCTTTTTGTTTTCGTGGGACGATTACGATCGCTTCCGCAAAGTACCCGCGGATGTCGATCAAGCATTTACTCGATACATCGGGATGCCTTATAACGCCGTTCCGGCACCGGATCAATCCGACATGAGTTACGCGACGTACTTTGAACAGCAATTCGAAACGATGCTGACAGCATTCGAGATTACACCAGACTACCGTTATCAACACGAAGCCTATACGTCTGGCATTTATGCTGAACAAATCATCCACGCGTTTCGCCATCGTCACGCGATTTATGACATCTTGATCGACCATAAGACAGCGGCAGGATCCGATGATGAGCGAGCAGCGTTTTACCCGGCGACCGTCTATTGTGCTGCTTGTGGAACCGACGCGACTACCATCGATGCGTTCGATGAAGCTGAAGCCACGTACCATTACAGCTGTCGATGTGGTCATATGGCAACGGTCGATATGTGGACGGAACATCGGATGAAATTGAACTGGAAAGTCGATTGGGCGATGCGCTGGGCACATGAAGGCGTCGATTTCGAGCCGGGTGGAAAGGATCATTCGGCAGCAAACGGAAGTTACACGGTTTCGTCCCGGATTGCGCAAGAAATTTTCCAACAGCCGGCACCGCTCTATCTCCCGTATGAATTCATTCGTCTAAAAGGGGAGTCGAAAAAAATGTCGAGTTCAAGTGGTGGTGTCTTGACTCCGCAAGATCTACTCGCCGTCTATCCACCGAGCATTCTTCTGTTCTTATTTGCGAAACATCGTCCGAATCACGCCTTTCATATCGGGATCGATGAAGATGTGTTACGCAATTACAGTGAGTTCGAGCGATTTGTCGCACACTCATCGCGTCAATCCGAAGACATTCAGCAAAGTCTGCGTTGGAGTCATCGTGGAACTGCTCATCTTGTTTCGTTTACGCAGTTGACGATGATTGGTCCGATGGTTGGTTTTGACCCTGATTTGATTGAAAATGTGTTTTGCGCGAGCGTTCCGCCTCAACAGATTGACCGTGCTCGTACTTTCGTTACGCAATGGTGTCCGGAGCGGGAACTTCATATCAGTTCTGTTCCGAATTATGAACTACATGCGCAACTGACGGGAACGGAACAGGACTGGATCCAACAATTCGTCGTTGCTCTCCGATCGGATGAAGACATCCTCTCTGCCTTTTACCGTTTGACACGGCAAGCTGAAAAAAAGGAGACGCTTCGCCTGCAGAAACACTATGCGACGCTACTCTATCAACTGACGATCAATCAATCCTACGGACCACGCATCCCGTTACTCGTCGCGACGATTGGTCGGGAGCGAATGTCTGCGTTACTGGACTTTGCGAATGAGGAAATTACGACAAGCAGGAAATCAAGAGACCGAGCCTGAAAAAGAAGAACAAAACCTTATTTTTATATATCGAAATTTAATTTCAAAATTAAATAAATAATATTGAATTAAAATTTCTTAATTGTATAATAAAGGGAGGGAAGAGAAAGGGTGAAGCAGATGTTAGATCAATTAGCAACGGAACGTCGAAATGAACGGACGATGCAACTCGATGAGATGACTGTCGAGGATGTCTTACGGGTGATGAACGCTGAGGATCAAACGGTCGCGACGGTCATTCGGGAACAAATTCCTGTCATCGCGGAAGTTGTCAAACATGTCATTGCATCATTCAATAACGGAGGACGCTTGATTTACATCGGTGCCGGTACGAGCGGGCGGCTCGGGATTCTTGACGCGGCAGAATGTGTACCGACGTTCGGGGTCTCACCAGACATGGTCGTCGGTTTGATTGCTGGCGGCGAACGCGCGTTAATCAAGGCGGTCGAGGGAGCAGAAGATAGTCGGACGCTTGCCGTCGACGATTTGAAAGCGCTCCAGCTAGAAGCACGTGATACGGTCATCGGGATCGCAGCAAGCGGGCGGACACCGTATGTCATCGGTGGGCTTGATTACGCGAAGGAAGTCGGAGCGGTGACGGCAGCGATTTCTTGCAACACGGATGCGGTCATCAGTGGGCACGCGCGTTATGCGATCGAAGTCGAAACAGGTCCGGAAGTCTTGACGGGGTCAACAAGACTAAAGGCTGGAACGGCACAAAAGCTCGTCTTGAACATGGTTTCGACAGCGGCGATGATCGGTGTCGGCAAGGTCTATCAAAACCTGATGGTCGACGTCCAGTCAACGAACGAAAAACTGGAGATCCGGGCGAAGCGAATGATTTGTGAGGCAACAGGAGTTGATGCCGTAACGGCGGAGCGTGTCTTTAGTGAAGCGAACGGGCACGTCAAGACGGCGATCGTCATGATTCTCGCGAATGTTCCGCATGCGAAAGCCGTCGAACGATTACAGCAAGCGAACGGATTTGTCCGAGACGCACTCTAAGGGGGAAACACGATGAAGAAGGAAGAAGTGCTGGCACACGCGATTCTCGAGCACGTCGGTGGAAAAGATAATCTCCGGCAGCTTGCGCACTGTATGACGCGGGTTCGTTTATCGTTAAAGGATCCGACGAAAGCAGACATCGATGCGTTAAAGCGGATTGATGGGGTCATGGGGGTCATCGATGACGAGACGTTACAAATCGTCGTCGGTCCGGGAACGGTCAATCGGGTAGCGGATCACTTAAGTCGCGAAACAGGACTCGCAATCGGGGAAGAGTCCGTTGATCCGAACTTGACGCCAGAAGAACGAGCCGCCGTCGAACGGCAAAAAGTAAAAGCAAAACAACAGTCTCCGTTCAAACGCTTCTTGCGCCGAATCGGGAACATCTTCATCCCGCTTATTCCGGGTCTTGTTGCTTCCGGTATCATCAACGGTGGTGCGAACTTCGCAAAAAATGCGGGTGTCGATGCAACACAGACATGGATGCAGATTTTACTCTTGATCGGTGGGACGGTCTTTGCATATCTCGCAATCCTTGTCGGTTGGAATACGGCGAAGGAGTTCGGCGGCACGCCGGTGCTCGGGGCGATTGCCGGTGGGATTCTATTCAACCCCGTGCTTGCGGACATCACGATTTACGGGGAACCGCTCGTTCCAGGCAGGGGCGGCTTGTTTGGTGTCATCTTCGCTGCGTGGTTGATGACGTATCTTGAGAAACACATCCGTCGCTTCATGTTCGCATCGATCGATATCATCTTTACGCCACTGTTTACGGTGCTGATTGTCGGATTTGCCTCGCTCTATGCGATCATGCCGGTTGCTGGACTGTTGTCAGACGGTATCATGAAAGCAATCAATGCCGTGCTTGAGGTCGGTGGACCACTCGCCGGAGCCGTGCTGGCTGGCTTCTTCCTACCACTCGTCATGGTTGGTCTTCATCATGGATTGACACCAATCCATCTCGAGTTCTTGAACACGATTGGCAACACACCACTCTTACCGATTCTTGCAATGGCAGGAGCGGGTCAAGTCGGGGCGGCAATGGCGATTTTCGTCAAGACGCGCAATCCGCGCCTGCGTAACATCATTAAAGGTGCGATTCCGGTCGGTTTCCTTGGAATCGGTGAACCGCTGTTATACGGTGTTACGTTGCCGCTCGGTCGTCCGTTCGTAACGGCATGTCTCGGCGCAGCAGTCGGTGGTGCCTTCCAAGCAACAATGAAGACGACGGCGCTTGGAGTCGGCGTATCCGGTTTGTCATTAACACCGTTGATCGACGACGGAATGTATTTGACGTACATCGGTGGTCTCGTCATCTCGTACGCGGCAGGATTCCTGTTCACGTATTGGTTCGGTTTCAAAGAAGAGATGGCAGACGGTATTTAAGGTGTTGACCAGCAGTTGAATCCTTCTCAAAAGAAGGAATCAGCTGCTTTTTCTCTAAGTAGAGAAGAGAAGGAGTGAGTCGATGAAAGGATTATCAATCTATTTAAGTGAACCGATCACAGACGAGACGAGCGAGTGGCTACAGCGGATGCGCGCTGTTGGCTTTACGTCGCTCTTTACATCGCTACATATTCCCGAGGACGATTCTTCACTGTACGTCGAACGTTTGCAAGCGCTCGGTCGCTTAGCACGTGAGCTCGGATTCGAACTCGTGGCGGACATCGCACCAGCGTCGCTCGCGACGCTCGGCAAGACATGGGAGACGGCAGCGACGTTAACGGACTGGGGCGTGACTGGACTGCGTCTTGATTACGGCATCAGTCCGCAGCAAATCGCGACGTTATCGAAACAGATGATGGTCGCACTGAACGCCAGTACGTTAACAGCAGACGAATTGACGGAGATGAAGGCACAGGGTCTGCGAATCGATCAAACGGAAGCGTGGCATAATTTTTATCCGCGACCGGAAACGGGACTCAACCGGACATGGTTTGACGAAAAGAATGCCTGGTTGCAGACGCAAGGATTACGGGTCCAAGCGTTCATACCGGGTGACGGAATACTTCGTGGACCGTTGTTTGAAACGTTACCGACACTTGAAGAACACCGGCATGCGGCACCGTTCGCCAGTTATATCGACTTACAATCGACCGTTGACCGGATTCTTGTCGGAGATCCACGATTATCGGAGGCAACGATTCGGCAATTCGAAGCAGAGCAAGACGGAATTATCGTACTGCGGGCACTCGCGAACGGACAGCAAGCACAACGGGAGACGGAAACGAATCGGTTTGATCCAGCGCGGGATGTCATTCGATCCGTCGAGTCGCGAATGAAGCCGTCGACGATCGATCTAACACCGCAAGATCCGTCTGCCCGTCCGCTTGGAACGATCACGATCGATAATGAAAAATATGGACGATACGCGGGTGAGGTTCAAATCACGAAACGTAATTTGTCGGCAGATGAGCGAGTCAACGTCATCGGACGCGTGATTGAGGCTGATCAACCATTGATCGCACGACTTGGTCCAGGAAGTAAGTTCCGTATCGAATGGGTGAGGCCATGAAGCAGCTCGTTGCGGAACGACTCGCCTATCTGTACCGAGGGGAGCTGTTCACGGTCGTCACGATTTTACCGCTGAGTTGGTTTGGTAATCGTGTCTTTCCACGACTGCAGTTATTTGAACTCAGTGCCTTTTGGATGTCACTGTTTTTGTTTGAGCTGTTGTTGATTCAAGGAGCTTGGTATTGGTACAGCAAGTCAAGGCGTCTGAAGAAGGAAGGAACGTCAGTCACCCCGGAACCCGTCGTCCGACGATTACGTCTCTGTCGTGTCATCAATCTGGCTTTGATCGTCCTGACAGCGTGTGCGTTCGGAATCGATTGGATGCGTTTCCGATCTGAGCTTCCCGTCTCCGGAACACAACTTGCCTTGTTATTATATGTATTCGCAATTCTTGAATATATCAATTATTTCCATATCCAACTTATGTACGATAACCGGTCAGATGTGCAATACTTAATACGGAACAAACGTTTGAAACGATCAGCATTGAATAAGGATATGCAACGACTTCGTCAAGTAGTCTAAGGGTTCATAGAAAATAGGAGGGATTGTATGCTCGATATGCTCATTCGTGGCTATCGAAAGTTACGGAAGCTAAGAGGACGTTAATAAGTTTTGCAAAATGGATGGTATGGAGTGTGATGAAAAGTGAAACGAATTGGTTTACTCATCATGTTAAGTCTATTGATTGGAAGTGCGATGCCACTCGATGGACAGGCGAAATCGACGTCAAAGAAGGAAACGATTTGTATTGATCCAGGTCATCAAAAAAAGCAAAACTTAGCAAAAGAACCGGTCGCTCCACGTTCGAAGGTCATGAAAGTGAAAGTGAGCGCGGGGACGAGCGGAGTAAAGACGAAAATTCCAGAGTATAAACTGAATTTACAAGTCGGATTGAAATTAAAAGCTGCATTAGTGAAAAAGGGATATCAGGTACATATGACGCGAACGACACATGATGTCAACATCAGTAATGCAGAGCGTGCAAAATATTGTAATGCGAAGAAAGCTGCCTTAACCGTTCGGATTCATGCAGACGGAAACACGGATCGAAAGGTAGAAGGAATCTCCGTCTTATATCCAGATGATCAAGTGACGAAGGCGATCAATAAGACGAGTAAAAAACAAGCAACCATCATGTTGAAGCACTTGATTGAATCGACGAAGGCGAAAAAGAGTTACGGAACTGGACTTGTTCCACGAAAAGATCTGACGGGTTTCAATTGGTCGAAGACTCCTGTTGTGTTGATTGAAATGGGCTTCATGTCAAATCCAACAGAAGATCAAAAATTAGCATCTGACAGTTATCAAAAAAAGCTCGTGAACGGGATGGTAAAAGGGATCGATGCGTCGCTAAAATAAAGGTTCAATCAATCATCAATGATTAAAAAGGGGAGAATTCGATGAAGAATACAAGTTGGTTAAACCCACCGACACGTATCGAACAGGAAACACCATTACGTTTCATGACGGATCCGGATACGGATTTTTGGCGCAATACCCATTATCAGTTTAACCGTCTGACAGGCCATGCGTTGTTACAGGATGCACCGGAAGGGGAGTTCAAGTGCCGGATTGAAGTAAAGTTAAATCCGAATGCGACATATGATCAGGCGGGGATTTTGCTTTATGTGAACGATGATCACTGGGTGAAAGTGTCGGCTGAATTCATTCCGGATGGCCCATCGCATCTGGGTGCCGTCGTGACGAGCTTCGGGTACTCGGACTGGTCGTGCCGGGATGTCGACAATACGCTGTTTGATGCACCGCTTGTCTTTGAACTCCACTATCTCAATCAAGATGTCACGTTGTATCACGTAACAGGAGAACACAAAGAGCAACTCCGGATCGCACACTTACATGACGTGACCGATTTGAAGATTGGACCGTATGCGTGTAGCCCGGATGTAGAAGCGGCAGGGTGTGAAGTGGAAGTACTAGATTTCTCATTAGAAACTATCGTTAAATAAAACGCCATAGCAAATGGGGCTGACTCAAAAGTCAGTCTCTACAAAGATAAGGATGGCAGAATGATGATCTGCCATCCTTATCTCGTAACAAAAAGAATGACGCGTCACACGCCACTCCTACAGGAACAAGCGCATTTATGCGCTGTCAGAGACGAACAAGACCCGCTTTCCTGCTTCAACGGAGCAGGAAAACTGGCTTGTGTCTCGCCTGAGGAAAGGGCGTGAAAAGACGCGTCATTCTTTTTTGAGTCAGCCTCATTTTTTGATTGTAACTAGAGACTAATCAAAACTTAGCTGCGTGTTCCGGCATCTGTCCTGTATAGGACGATTGTGGTCTGAAGATCCGGTTGTCTTGCGATTGTTCGAGGATGTGTGCCGTCCAGCCGATGATACGGCTAGAGGTGAACGTCGGTGTGAACAGTTCTTTCGGAATGTCGAGTCCTTTTAAGACGGCTGCCGCGAAGAATTCAACGTTCGTATACAGTTTTCTACCCGGTTTGTATTCCTCGAGTAAATCGATTGCTGTTTGCTCCATTTGTGTAATCAGGTTGAACCAATCGCTCTCTTGCGCGAGATCTTTTGAGACGACTTTTAAGGCTTCTGAACGCGGATCGCGTGTTTTGTAGACGCGGTGACCAAAGCCCATCAGTTTTTCGCCTTTCTCTAACTTGTTCCGGATCCACGGTTCGATATTGTCGATCGTTCCGATCTCATCAATCATCTCAATGACTTCTGACGGAGCACCACCATGAAGCGGTCCTTTCATGGAACCAATCGCGGCACAGACGCCAGAGATCATTTCCGATTCCGTCGAGACGACGACACGAGAAGCGAACGTTGAAGCATTCATGCCGTGTTCAATCGTTAGGATCAGATACGCCGTCAGCGCTTTGATCTCAACTTCACTCGGCAATTGTCCTTTGATCATATAGATGTAATTCGCGACGTGATCAAGTTCCGGATTCGGTTCGATGAAGTCAGCACCTTGATTTTTTTGATATTTATAGGCGATGATTGTTGGTAAGAGTGCTGTTATGTGCATCGCTTGATCAATTGTCGGTGGCCAAGCGAAAGCGGGTGTACCAAGTGCCGAGATTGCTGTTCGCATCGTACTCATGACATCCATCTCGTTCGGCAATGTATCGAGAATCGTCTTAACGTAAGAAGGAAGTTCACGGTAGCTCGTCATCTGTTCTTTGAACGTCAAAAGTTCCGATTCAGTCGGGAATTCACCATTCCAGATGAAATACGCCACTTCTTCGAATGAATAGGATAATGCGAGTTCCTTTGCCCAGTGTCCGCGATAGATAAGGTGACCTAACGTTCCATCGACTAAACCGATTTGTGTTTCAGCGGCAATGACGCCTTCGAGTCCTTTTTTGTATTCCATCTTCAACACTCCTTTTCTAATATCTACTGTCAGTATGACTTACAACGATACCAAATCACCAGTTATTTGAATGCGTTTCCAAAATTATTCTGTGAAGCGCTATAATTAGAGGGCATTCTGTTTCATGAAACAAACCAAATTTATAGCAGCCATGAAGGAGTACATATGAATAAAGCAATGATCATTCGCTTAATGGGATTTTTCTTTGTGTTACATGTCTTTTTAATGATCGATATTTTCTTTTCCGTGAGTCGAACGATTCTTGAGCCGCTTGCATTAGTCGTTGCTTCATTGACCATGTTCATTCCTGTGAAACGGCTCAAGCCACTAGAGGAACAAACGCTGTCGGTTTTTAAATCGAGTATCGCTGTCCTGGTAGGAATGCTCTTGATGAGCGGATTATTCTTACCCATCGTATTCCTCTTCGGATGAGTAACTATTGATCCGAAAATTTCACCAGGCGTTATTTAGGAATACGACGTGGAATAGACGTATTTTTGGCTTAGATGCCTGATTTGTTCGACTATGTGAGATTCTAAAGGACTGGTGGAGTCAATGGTGTGATCTGCGTAAAAACGGAGTGATTTATGGCTTCCGATCATGACCGCATACTGTGCTCCTTTGAATAGCTCGATATCATTCGCGTCATTCCCAAAAGCAATGTATCCCTCGTTCTCGATACCGAGTGTTTGTAAAGCAGTCCGTTTATTGATGCTGGTCGGACTAATGTCCAATACTTGTTCCGATCCATGATAATGAACAACGACATCCATTCGAAGTAGCTCGTTTTCTAAGGATTTCAGATTATTGGCACTCAAAATAAGTATTTTTATGATTCGATCATGGTGAGCTAGCGGAACGTTTTGTGCCGTCTTAGCCGGATCTAGATTGTTCAGGATAGGATGGTCTTGTGGTCCATTATATGTATAATTCCAGTCACTATCGATTAAATATGTGGCTTTATGCTTGTCGAGTAATCCCGTAATAAGGGAAAGCTCACGATCGTCGAACGATTTGGACTGAACGATTGTTTGTTCCGATGCGACCAACGATCCGTTTCCGCCGATTAAGATATGGTCGTGGAATGAAGGATGAATGACGGGTAGCATGTCACGGATAGGACGTGCTGAAGCAAAAATCACACGGTGTCCGTCGTCCTCGACTGCATGAAGCGCCTGTACGATGTCTTGAGACATCGGTTTTCCTTTAAAACAGATTGTGCCGTCGAGATCAAATACAAAATTCATAAGCAACCCTCCGAAAGTCAGTTGATGCACTTATCATAACAAATATTTACAGATAACATACCAATTCTTTATTTTGAGAAAACAAAAAGACTCCAGTCAATGCTGAAGTCTAATCATTGGTACCTTATGCTAAAAACGTATCTCGCTGGTCCTGACGTTTATCAATCATGATCTGTGCTGCCGGAATGTTAGCAGCCTGCAACACGTCAATTGTGTCTCGAAGAAACTCATCACTGCCAACGATGTAGAACAACCCTTCCTTATCCTCTGTCATCGCTTTGACAGCATCGTAGTAAGCAGCGCGACTCTCGACATAAGCCGGGCTAAACTGCTCGTGCGAAGGAAGCTGAGTTTTGAATAGTTCAGTACGCGCAGAATCGACGTTTAACGAGTGCATGTGCGGAATGCCTCTTCTGTCAGCCTGATATTGCAGGATGATCGGACGAAACGTTGCCAAACCGACGCCGGCTGACAGTAAGTACACCGTACGATTTTCCCGACGTAGTGGAATGTTCGAATGCGTCTTAAACAAAGCAATCTTCTCACCCATTTTCAGCTGCCGAAGTGTCTCCTTAAAGACGGAACATTCTGGTTTAATCCGCGTCGTGATGCCGATCGTTTCTTCATGAGGGAGCGTCGAGATCGACATGTGCCGAATCAGACTGCGGTTCGGCTTTTCGCCTGCATTAAACCCTTCTAGCGCGATATGCGTATGGGCGCCCTCTTCCCAAACGAAACCATCTGGACGTTTCAAGTGAAACGTGTAAGTGTGTTCGCCTTCTTGCGTTACCTGTTCTAGTGGTAGCCAATCGATCTGCATCATTCATTCCTCATTTCTATATAAAGTATCAATAGACAGCAATCGGACCGTATGGACCTTCGATGATCTCAAGGTGAGTCTCGAAGATCTCGGATAATAGCGCTTCATCCATGACTTCGGCGACCGTTCCGAAGGCGGCGATTTGTCCGTCCTTCATCGCACAAATGTGGTCTGCGTATTTCGCAGCAAAATTGATATCGTGCAAGACGGTAATGATCGTCCGTCCGAACGTATCAGCGACGTGTCGCAGGTAACCCATCATCTGGACCGAGCGGGCGATATCAAGATTATTGAGGGGTTCGTCGAGTAGAATGTATTCCGTTTCCTGACAGAGTACCATCGCGACATATGCCCGTTGCCGCTGTCCGCCCGATAATTCGTCGAGGTAGCGGTTCTCAAGCGATGTCAACTCGAGAAAATCGATGTATTTCGAGATGATCGTCTCATCGTCAGCCGTCAAGCGACCTTTTGAGTAGGGGAAACGTCCGAAGCCGACGAGCTGGCGGACCGTCAGCCGGGTCACGAAATGATTTTCCTGTCGCAGGATGGTGATGATCTTCGCCAAGTCTTTCGATTTGCTACTCGTGACATCCATACCAGCGACTTCGATCTGTCCGGCATCGAGATCAAGCAAACGACCGATCATCATCAACGTCGTCGACTTACCGGCACCGTTTGGACCGATCAACGCCGTGAATCCGCCTTTAGGAATCGTTAAGTCGATTGGACCGATTCGGACCTCATCCGTATACGATTTTTTAACTTGTTCAAGTGATATCATAGAGACCTCTTTCTAAGCAACACGATAAGGAATATCAGTCCGCCGAACAGTTCAATGATGACGGAGACGACGCTTGGCGTGTTGAAAATGTGATACATGAAGAAATAGGCAGTCGTCAAAACGAAGAAACCAATTGCGAATGCCATCGGGAAGACGTATTTATGATCGTACGTCGCAGCGACCTGATAACTGAGTGTCGCCACTAAAAAGCCGAAGAACGTCAACGGTCCAATCAATGCCGTCGACATCGACATCAGGAGTGAAATCAGAATCAAGAAGTAGATGACACTGCCACGATGATTGACGCCGAACGATGTCGCGACCTCTTTACCGAGTGCGACGACGTTGAGTCGTCTTGACGAGAAGTAGAGCAACAGACCAACGATGAGGACGACCGGAATGACAATCGGGAAGTAAGATGCGTCGGCATTCGTGACCGAACCGAATAATCGTGCTTGTAAGATATCGAATTCGGACGGTGCAAGCATCTTTCGCATGAATGACGACAGCGAGTTCAGACCCGTGCCGAGAATGATCCCGACGAGCAACATCAGCTGCAGGTTCGCGTATTTTCCGGACAACAACCATCCGTATAATAAGAGGCTCATCGCGAGCATGATCGCGACCTGTGTCAAAAAGGCGCTCGTGCCGGTAAAGCCGACGAGTGCTCCCGCACCGAAGAAAAAGATCATCGATGTCTGGATCGTCGAGTAGAGAGCATCAAAACCAAGCAGGGATGGTGTGATGATCCGGTTGCTCGTGACCGAATGAAAGGCGACGGTCGCGAGACTTTGGCAAATTGCCGCAATCGCCATCGTGATGACTGCGGTGATCCGGCGTTCGACGACCGGCCAAAAGGACGGAGAATCAAACGGAACCGGATTGTTGTAGAGCAAGAGACCAATCGTACTGAGCACTCCGCCGCTGAGGAACAGAATGAGGAGAATCCAGTAGCGGCGCTCGAGTCGTTTCGACTGAAACGCAGACGCTCGGCGATTGGTTTCACGTGTAACGCTCGGTTGAATTCGTGTATGTTCTTGTTGTCTAATCGCGGTACTCATCTGACACCTCCAGTCTTCCGTCGACGTAACAGAATGATGATGAAGACGGCTGCCCCGACCGTTCCGAGAATCAACGAGACCGGTAGCTCAAACGGACGGATGATCGTGCGTGAAATCAAATCACTGATTAGAATCGTCGCCATCCCAATCAGACAGACCCACGGCAGATTACTACGGAGATCGTCACCGCGAAACATCGAGACGATGTTCGGAACGATCAAGCCAAGGAAGGGCAGATTGCCGATGACGGTCGCGACGACACCGACGGATAGGGCAATCAGCCCGGTCGCGATCAGCATCAATCGATTGTAGTTGACGCCAAGACTCGTCGCAATGTCTTCACCGAGTCCGACGAGCGTCAAGCGACTCGCGAGAAAGAAGATACAGACCGTGACACCGATGATGATCCAGAGGTATTCGTAGCGACCGATCTGGACGGACGCGAACGAGCCGACGAACCAGCCTTCGATCGCTTGGCTGGCACGGAAGAACAACCCGAGGAACGTCGAAATAGCGGAGATGACGGCTCCGAGCATCAGTCCGATGATTGGAACAATCAACGATGATCGCAATCGGACTGAACGGAGAAACCAGAAGAAGACCATCGTTCCGATGAACGCAAAAAGAATAGCACCGCTCATCCGCATCATCAATGACGGTGCCGGAACGAGTAAGTAGACGGCTAACAGTCCGAGTCCCGCCCATTCGATCGTTCCTGTCGTCGTCGGTTCAACGAGGCGGTTTTGCGTGATCAGTTGCATGACGAGTCCAGCCATCGCCATCGCAGCACCGGTCAGCATCAAGGCAAGTGTCCGTGGAACACGTGTGATCCAGAACATATCAAAATCGTTCGCGGCACTCCGTAGTTCGTAGACACCCGTGAAGAGAGACGCCGTCGCGAGCGCTAAGACGAGACATAAGGTCAAGACGAACGGCTTCGTCCAAACGACAGAAAAGGAAGGTCGAGCGGGTGGCTCAACACTTCCATTCATTTGTTGCTGTGCGTGTGCCATTACTTCTCGAACGCTTTCGCGATGTCAGTGAAGAATTCCGAGTACGTCTGGATCGATTCATTCAAATACGTGTCTTTCGGTGCGTAGACGATGTTGTCGTCTTTGATTGCTTTTGTTTTCTGCAGGGCAGGTGCACGGTCGATGACGTCTTGCGCCGGTACGGCACCTTCTGCGTTTCCAAGTGGTGCGTCACGATCAAGGACAAGTAACCAGTCCGGGTTACTTTGAGCGATTGCTTCGACCGAGACTTCATCCCCTTGGTCGTTGCCCGATTTTTGTTTGACTTCGAGGGCTGGTTTCCAGTCGAACAAATCATACATTGGTCCGAAGACACGTCCACTCATCGGAGCCGAGAAACCGATATCGCCACCTGAGACGATGACCGACATGATGCTGTCCTGTCCGTTATATGATTTTTTGACGTCTTTGATCGATTGCTCAAGCGTCGTCACGAGCTGATCCGCTTCTTGTTTTTTATCAAAGATTTGTCCGAGTGTCTCTGTCGTATCTTCAAGTCCTTTGACGAGTAGCTCACCTGGTGTACCGGAGTCTTCCGGTAAAGTGATGTCAAGGTCGATGACAGCGGCGTTCGGAACGAGTTTTTTGATGTCTTCATAATGATCAGCGAAGCGCTGCCCGACGATGACAACGTCCGGATTAACACCAGCGATTGCTTCGAGATTCGGTTCGAAGTGCATGCCGACATCGACGATATCCTTATCTTTTGCATACGGTGACTCAGCCGGGAGCAGTCCGACTGGTGCTGCTGCGAGTTCGACGTCCCATGCGGCAAGCGTCTCGAATGTCCGGTTGTCGAGTGCGACGACCTTCTTCGGATCAACCGGGACGTTGACCGTTCCGTGTGCATCCTTGATTTTGACCGTCTTCGGTGCTTCCGCGTCTTTCTTTGTGTCTGCTTCTCCTGCGTTCCCGCATGCGGCCAGTAAGACAGCAAGCGAACTCACGACGAGTGGTGTTTTCCATTTCCCCATGATGATTCAGCTCCTCTTGTTTAAATTGATAACGCATGAATCACGGATTAAGTAGCAGATGGATTATGTAGTTCTATCCGAGTCATCTGTTCTCAATAAGTGATAATGATTATCATTGTCATGTTCACCGAGAATGATAGCAGACGATTTTAGAAGACGCAATGCTCATTTCCAGTCAAATGGCTGTCCGAATTTTTACCTTCTATAAACTATACGAAAATAAAAAAATGATAATCTTTCTCAATTAGGACTAGAAATAGGACCATCGAATGTTTTTTACAAAAACAGGTTTGAATAATAGTCAAAAGAGAAAGTGGTAATAAATGTAACATTTTCGTTTTTCAAATCAGAGACGCTGCAGAAGATGACTTCGAAATGAGGTGCTGTATGAATCAACCATTTGAAGACTTGAAGATGTATCAAAATTTTGATGAATTGGCGGATGATGTCCTCGATTTCGCAAAAGAGATTCTACCGGACCAGATGCTATATTTATCAGCAATCGAAGCAGGACAACAACGGATGTTGAAGATTGCGAACGACAAAGCAGATATCCCGATGGTGGAAGGCATGCAGATTGAATTGAACCAATCGTTATGCAAGCTGATTGATTTTGAGACGAGACAGCCGGTCGTGCTCGAAGATATTCCGAACGCGGAACAACTCGGCGACTGGCGAAAGGGTTTGGAGGACGCTCACGTCCGGTCCTACTTGGGTATTCCAATCGTCTTGACGAGCGGGGAGACGTTTGGCACATTATGTGCGATCAACAATCGGGTCAGCTTGTATGAACAGAAGAATGTTCAGCTGTTGCAACGAATCGTTCGACTCTTCTTGTACTATTTGGAGCTTGAGCGTCATGCTTGGAAGGACGCGTTGACAGGACTGCATAATCGGCGGTACTTAACGAAGCAGTTCGAGGAGCATCCCGGGCAGACAGGAGCCGTCTTCTTCCTTGATCTCGATGGCTTTAAGCAGGTCAACGACGTCTATGGACACGAGACGGGGGACATCGTCCTGCAAGAAGTCGCACAACGCTTGCGACAGTTCGTCCGCGAACAAGATGATGCGATGGCCGTACGGCTAGGCGGTGATGAATTCATCCTCCATTTCGGTCATTCGGATTCAAGGGCAGGGTGGGAACGACTCGCAGAGCGGATCGTCACTGTGTTAAGTGAGTGGGAAACGGACTACCGCGTGTCGACGAGTATCGGGATCGTGATGTATGACACTGCGTTCCGTCCAGAGTTGCAGGCCTTATTACAACAGGCGGATGTTGCGCTATATGCCGCTAAGTCGTCTGGGAAGAATACGTATCAGTTCTATGAGATGGCGAAGAAATGAACGAATATCAAAAGACCTGACGCTTCTGAATCTTCTCAGAAACGATCAGGTCTTTTTAGTTGCCATGAAGACGATAAACGATCCGAATGATATCTTTTTTCGGAAGCTCGGGGTACTTGAGACATAACTGTTCGACGCATGTCACGGGATCGACATCTTCTAACAAGCGGATGGCGTCTTTAACGATGGGCTCATATTGTGCATTGTCTTCGGAAGACGGAGTAGTCGAATCGCTCGATTGATGAATCAGGTAAAACAATACCGTATGTACAGATACCAGCACGACTTTCGTCGCAAGCGAGATTGTAACGGACTCCACGTAGAGGTCCATCCAGAGTAAGACGCTCAAACTGACGGAACCGTTTACGACAGCAAACAGTATGTTCGAGAGACGACGCTTAAACAGTCCGCCGAGCGCACGCATCATCCCGTCGAAGACGACGCTGACGACCAGACTAGCGAGATAGAAACATAAAAGAAACACCAGACAACCAACGAACGAGTCGTAGGACATATCGCCAACGTATAAAATCAGTCCATCGATCATTAGCAATGGGAGAACTAAGAGAATACTGAGAAATACAAGTGAGACGGAGGAAACTAGTCGTGACATACCATCATCCTTTCCGTGCGAATCATTTCGTCAGACAAGAAACGCAACATACAAACTAGGATACCGGTTAACGCAGTTGATTACAATTATTGACAAACAAGAGGCATACACGGAACGTTGCTCAGTTAAGCGTGGAAATCCTGTCAAAAAGCGCCTTTACGTCCAGTTAAAAGCTGGATTATCCATTGACAATCCTTCCCTTTCCCTCTTACAATTGAAAATGATTATCAATACAAGTTGGGAGTTCTGTCTACCATGAACGTTAACCGTAAAAAATTACTGATTTCTACCGTCTCGATCCTGTCTTTGACATCATTATTGATCGGCTGCTCGAACCCGGGCGAGTCGACAGGAGAGCGAAAAGATAAAGATACATTGACGCTCGCGTGGCCACGCGACGTCGGAACGATGAACCCGCACGTCTACAATCCATCACAACTGTTCGCACAGTCGATGATCTATGAGCCACTCGTCCACTACGGAGAAGGTGGAAAGCTCGAGCCATACTTAGCCTCGTCTTGGAAGATTTCTGAAGACGGAAAAACGTATACGTTTACGCTCCGTGACGGTGTCAAGTTTTCGGACGGTTCGACGTTTGACGCAGCGATCGTCAAAAAGAACTTTGACGCGATCCTCAAACAAAAAGCCTTACATAGCTGGCTTGGCTTCATCACGAAAATCGAGAAGACAGAAGCTGTCGATGCGAAGACGTTCCGCCTGACATTATCCGAAGCCTATTACCCGACGATTCAGGAACTCGCGGTCGTCCGCCCGGTCCGTTTCCTCGGAGAAGCGGGATTCCCGGAAAACGGCGATACGTCGAAGGGTGTCAAAAAGGAAGTCGGGACAGGTCCATGGATGCTCGACGAATACAAACCGGATCAGTATGCGACGTTTAAGGTCAATAAAAACTACTGGGGTCCGAAACCGAACATCGATCACATCAAGGTCGACATCATCCCGGATGCGGAGACACGTGTCTTAGCACTCGAAAAAGGACAAGTTGATCTGATTTACGGTGAAGGGGCGATCAGCATCGATGCCTTCAATCAGTTAAAGACGGATAAATCCTACAAGACAGAGATGTCCGAACCAGTCGCGACGCGTCTCCTCGTCTTGAATACGAAAAATAAGCGTCTGTCTGACGAACGCGTCCGCCAGGCGCTCCAGCACGGGTTCGATAAAGCTGCTCTCGTCGAAGGGATCACGTCGGGAATAGAAGCACCAGCTGACTACCTGTTGCCACCGAACATGCCGTACACGTCGAACCTGAAAGTGAAGCAACGGGATTATGACGTCAAGGAAGCGAATCGTCTCCTTGATGAAGCAGGTTGGAAACTGCCGAAAGGTGAAAAGGTTCGCGTCAAGGACGGGCAACCGCTGCAAATCGGGATGATGTATGATGCGGCCGAGCAGGTCCAAAAGGCGATGGCCGAAACACTCCAGTCGGAATGGTCGAAAATCGGCGTCGAGCTGAAGACGGAAGCCGTCGAACTGCCAGATCAAGTCCAGCGCTTCAAAGACAACCGATTTGACATCAACTTCTACAGCAACTTCGGTGCACCGTATGATCCGCATACGTTCGTGAACCTGATTGATACGGATGGCTTCGGCTTCAAAGAAGCGATTTCGGCATATCCGAATAAAGAACAACTCTTACAAGAGATCAAAGATGTCTTAAAAACGACAGACGAGACGAAGCGTCAGAAGATGTACGCCGACATTCTGCCATCACTCCAAGATCAAGGGGCATTGATTCCGATTTCGTACTTGAAGAAGATGGCAATCTATCAGTCGGACGTGACGAACTTCCAGTTCCCGGCGAACCGGGATGAGAGTCCATTTGCCCGGATCGGCATTAAGTAAAGGAGGGATGACATGGGGGTCTTCCTCGTCAAACGCATATTATCCGTCATCCCGATTTTGTTACTGGCGGTCTTGATTCTGACAGGGTTGATTCATTTGTCACCGGTTGATCCGGCACAGGCCTATCTGTCCGCTGCTCATATCCAACCGACGGATGAACTACTCGCTGCCAAACGAGCAGAATTCGGACTCGATCAACCGTTCTACCAACAATACTTCGATGCCGTCATCCGCTTGGCGCAGCTCGATTTCGGCACATCGTATCTTTCCGGAAAACCGGTCCTTGAAGATGTCTTGCTCCGCTTACCACCGACGGTCGAGCTGGCATTAACGAGTCTACTGCTCGCACTCGTCGTCAGTATTCCGCTCGGATTCCTTGCTGGGATCAAGAAGAATGGATTCTTTGATCATCTCAGTCGGGCAATCGCCTTCATCGGGGCTTCAATCCCGTCGTTTTGGCTTGGGTATCTGTTTATCTTCTTCTTTGCCGTAAAGCTGGATTGGTTTCCGGTCGGGGGGACGGGAAGTGTGATGCACTTGATCTTACCGGCATTGACGCTCGCCTTTCCGTTGATTGCCTTGTATACACGATTGCTCCGTGGCAGTGTGATTGAAGCATTGAACGAACCGTATGTCTTGTTTGCCCGGACACGTGGATTAAAGGAAGGACGGATTCTTGGGAAACACGTTCTTCGGATGGCGATTCCGCCGATGATCACGGGTCTTGGAATGAACCTCGGAAAGTTGCTGACGGGAACGATCATCGTCGAGACCGTCTTCTCGTGGCCAGGATTCGGTCGCTACTTCATTGAAGCAATCTTTGACCGGGATATGCCGGTCATCCAAGGCTACGTCTTTCTCGCTGCCCTCGTTTTCATCGGTAGTAGTTTGCTCGTCGACATCATTCAAGCCGTGCTCGATCCACGCCTAGCGAAAAAAGGAGGTACGGTATGAATACTCCACTTCCAGCAACGATGATCCGGTCGCGGTATACGCCGTTTCTTTATCTTTGTGCATTCGTCTTAATCGGTATGGCAGGCATTGCGTTGTTCGCGCCATGGATCGCGCCGCATGATCCGAACCTCGTCGACTTGACGCAAAAGCTCCATGGTCCGTCGTCAGCCTATCCGCTCGGAACCGACCAGCTCGGACGCTGTCTCTTATCGCGCTTGATTTACGGCGCGCGGATTTCACTCGGTTGTGCCGTGTTGATCTTCATCGCCTCACTTGCGATTGGACTGTTCGTCGGAACACTTGCCGGTTACCGTGGTGGTTGGGTCGACCAGCTCTTGATGCGCCTGTGTGACGGTGTAATGGCATTTCCGAGTCTGATTCTCGTCCTCGGTCTCGTCGGTCTCTTCGGTCCAGGTCTCAAGCAGGTCATCATCGCCTTGATGCTCGTCCAGTGGGTCTACTACGCGCGGATGTTCCGCGGAATGGTCATGACGCTGAAGACGGAAGCGTTCATCGCCGCTGCTCGCGTCAATGGTTCGTCTTCGTGGAAGATCATTCGGACGCACATCCTGCCGAACATCTTACCGCCGCTGCTCGTCATCGGAACGCTTGAGATGGGCTGGGCGATCATGGATATCTCGGCGATGTCGTTCCTCGGGCTTGGTGTTCAGTCACCAACTGCCGAGTGGGGAGCGATGATTCACGAAGGAAAATCGTACATCCGGACGAATCCGGAATTGATGATTTATCCGGGACTTGCGATCATGCTTGTCATCATCAGCTTTAACCTAGTAGGAGAACAGTTAGCAGAACGATTCGGTGTGTCAAAAACGATGAAATGAGAGGAGGTGCCCGTATCGAACCGATCTTAGCTGTCGACGGTCTGACCGTCCATACGAAACAACCAGTAACATTGATCGAAGGTGTGACGTTCTCGATTCAAGCTGGACAGATTCTTGGTCTTGTCGGAGAGAGTGGCTGTGGGAAAACAGTGACGAGTCTCGCTTTAATGCGTCTACTTAATCCACAGACAACAGACGTCACTGGCGATATTCGACTGAACGGAACATCAATTCAATCCTTATCAGAACGCGCTGTGCGAACGATTCGGGGCGGTGAGATTGCGTTCATCATGCAAAATCCGATGAGTGCCTTCACACCGGTCTATTCGATCGGGCACCAGATGATCGAGACGATTCAGACCCATACACGTTGTTCAAAACGTGAAGCGAAACAACAAGCGATGACGGCACTCGAAGAAGTCAATCTGACGGATGCCGCCCGGTTGCTCAAAGCTTATCCGTTCGAGCTGAGTGGAGGGATGTTGCAACGGATCATGATCGCCTTAGCTGTTGCCCTGCGCCCAAGCGTCTTGATTGCCGATGAACCGACGACGGCACTCGATGTCTTTAATCAAAAGACGGTTCTTGAATTACTCGAACGGATGCGGGCGACTTACGGAACGGCAATCTTGCTCATCTCACATGATCTCGGTGTGATCGCTGAACTTGCAGACGATGTCCTCGTCATGCAGCAAGGACGGATCGTTGAGCAAGCAGATGTTTTTGAATTGTTTGATCGACCGCAACATCCGTATACACAGTCCCTTCTTGCACAGCATCTAGGAAGGGAGGCGTTCGGATGAGTTTACTACAGATCGATCAAGTCTCACACGTCTATAAACGCCGGTTTCGACCAGCACAGACCGTCTTACATGATGTGTCGTTGACGCTTGAAGCGGGACGTTGTCTCGGACTACTTGGGTCGAGTGGTGCCGGGAAAAGTACGCTCGGACGACTGTTGCTTGGGCTCGAACGCCCGTCAAGCGGTACGATCTGGTTCAACGGTATCGACCGGCATGCGACAAAACGACCGTTTCAAGGAGATGTTCAGGTCGTCTTCCAGGACTCGTTTGCTGCTGTCAATCCAAAGCTGACGGCGGCCGATATTATCGCCGAACCGCTTGATAACTTCATTCGTTTAAAGGGTGAAGCACGGCAACAGCGTCTCGTCACGCTTATTGAACAAGTCGGACTTAAGGCATCGGATTTGACGAAATATCCGGCGCAGTTCAGTGGCGGGCAACTGCAGCGGATCGCGATTGCGCGAGCGATTGCTGCTGAACCACGTCTGATCGTGTTAGACGAAGCAGTCAGTAGCCTCGACATGGTCAACAAACGATTGATTCTCGCACTGTTAGCTGACTTGAAGCGGCTGCACGGTCTAACATATGTCTTCATCACCCATGACATTAAAGCTGCCGAACAACTCTGTGACAGCTTTGCGATTTTGGAGCAGGGACGTCTCGTCGGGCATTACCCAAGTTTAGCAGCGTTCGATGCTGCGACGGATCCTGCCGTCGAACGGATGCGCCAAGCAAAACTTGCCGTGCATCCAAGGCAACGAACGATTCGAAAGACACAAGCAAACAAAGGATAACGGACGGCTGAACGGCTCCGTTATCCTTTTTTGTTGTAAAAGAGGATCAATAAGCCGTTTTTCGGAACCGAAGAGCTGACCAGCCGAGTATGAGAAGAATCCAAACGAGACAAGAAGCGACACCAATCAGATGGGACGAAGAAAAAAACGACGTGTGCGATGGGAGCGACAGTAGCGCCCCAGGCGTGAAAAATAATACGTCTGGCATTAGCGAAGGTAGTGCAACAAGTAGTAAGGAAACGACGAGCGACAGGATACCAATCGGAACAGCACGTCGCAAGAAGGTGCTGATCAGTAGTGTCAGACTGACGACGAATAACGTCCAAAGACTAAAATCGAGGATGATACGTAGTGCAAGCATCGGTGAGAGAAATCCGAACCAATAGACGGTCAAACAGTAGGACGTGAGGGCCCCAATCAGCATCCCGAATAAACTAATCATCCCGTGACTGAACCATTTCGACAGGAGATAGACAGTCCGAGAGACAGGGCGCGTCAGAATGAAATCCTGCATACCGGTTTGTCGGTCTGAAGCGAGCAGTCCCATGAAGCTCATGATCAGGACGATCAAGCCAAGCTGATTGAATTGCCCATGGATTGTTGCGCTGAAGACGTCAAGCGGTTGCGGAGCAGGACGATCCGGATCAACGATGATTCCTTCTGCATTTCCGACGTGTGCGAGCAAGACATCCATATACATCAACAGCAATGGTTGGGTCACACCGAGGGCAATGAAGAACAGCGGTAACCAAACGATCTTCCATTCTTTCCATGCTTCCAACCACTCGGTCCATGTCAGTGTATAGAAGGTCCTCATACGTCTGCCACCATGTCGAGGAACCGTTCCTCAAGTCCGATCGGTTGATAGGCAATCGAAGCAATCGACCATCCCTGTTGAATCAGAGTGATCGCTAACTGTGAGAGATCAAGCGGCTGCTGTGCGGAGAACTGATAGCAGCACGGGTTGATTCGATCAATCTCGACTCGTGGAAATCGTGTCGCAGAAAACGAAGGGGCAGCTGTAAGCGTCTCGACTTGAATCCGATATTGATCCACGTTGCGTTGATTATCGAGCGGCCCCAGCAATTTTCCGTGCTTAATGACGAGGAAGCGATCGCAACACGTCTTTGCGTCTTCTAACAGGTGCGTTGAGACGATGATCGTCATCCGTTTCTTTAAGCGGAGGATCAATTGATTGATATCATGTCGACCACTCGGATCTAGGGCGGAAGCTGGTTCGTCAAGAATCAAAAATGTCGGTTCATGTAAGATGGCTTGGGCGATTCCGAGACGTTGGCGCATGCCGCCGGACAGGCGTTCGACGACTTCTGTTTGTTGGTCGTGGAGTCCAACTTCATGTAGAACGGCTGGAATCCGCTTATTTAACGTTGCGCGATCAAGCCCCGACAAGCGTCCGAAAAAACGTAGTGATTGTTCGCACGTCATCCAAGACTTGAAATCTGTTTGTTGTGATAAGTAGCCGATCGATTGCTGCTCTTGACGGATGGAGCGCGAAGACATCGTGATCGAACCACGGTCACTCTCGATCATGCCGCTCAGACATTTCAGGAGTGTCGTTTTTCCGGCACCATTCGGACCAATCAGTCCAAGACATTCATGTTCGTGAATCGTAAAGGAAATATCGTCTAGGATAAGACGTCGTTGAAGTGAAAGCTGGAGATGAGAAATCTGAATCATGCTGTCATCCTCCTTCCGA
Source organism: Exiguobacterium abrahamii (assembly GCF_015645365.1). Classification (NCBI taxonomy): domain Bacteria; kingdom Bacillati; phylum Bacillota; class Bacilli; order Caryophanales; genus Exiguobacterium; species Exiguobacterium abrahamii. The sequence continues at coordinate 1,545,882 of NZ_JADOYC010000001.1, read as the reverse complement.
GGACGAAGTAGAGAATCGAGCCAATCGGCTGGACGAGGAGAATGATCAATAACCAAGTAGTCGGTGTCGCGATCCGGTCCTTCCGTCTGAACCAATCGATACAGGCGCAGCTAAGTAGAATCAGGTTGATGGAGATGTAAATCAATAATAGGGGCAGGAATCGTTCCCAGTCGATGTGTGATAAGGCAGAGAAATCTGTGTTCATAAAAACCCTCCTTTTCTATTACCATTATCAATAATGAAAATAGAAAAGTCAATAAAAGATCTACTGATAAAAAAACACCCTCCTGAATTCGGAGAGTGTCTACGGCAAGATGACGAGTGAGACGGTCCGTTCAGTTGCCTGGTCTTCTGTCTCCAGGTGATGATATTTTTCGAGCAGTGTCCGCATGTCCTGTTGAAAATCATTGAAGGTTTCATCCGTCAGTTGCAATTTCGCGATCGAGAACGTCGAGTGGTCCTGACCTTGCGTTAGAACGGTCTGTTCGAAGTACGTCTGGTACTGCTGCAAGACATACATGAAGTAGAACGAGACGAAATTCACTTTTTCATCGTACGTCGCACTGTTCCAGTCCGCTTCGCTGATCTGGTAACCGCTTGTGTTCAAGGCATAGATCTTCTCTTCGACTTTTCCAACACGCTGGACGGCGACGACCTTCAACAACTGATCGTCCATCATCGCATTGACTTGCCGGTACAAAGTAGACTGCGGTACATCCGTTAAACGTTGATTCAGTTGCATGATTGATAAGCCGTCTTCGCGATCAATCAATTCGAGTGCAATCTTAAACCGGACATGATTTTTGAATAAGTTAAAGTTCACGACGTATTCCACTCCTTCGTTCAATCGATTCTAAAACTATCTTATCATGCTTTTGGAAACATTCTTAAAAATGATAATGTAAAAAGAGGAAATTTGATATGTTCCTTGAATGATTTATATTAGAGTATGTTTAGAAAGGAGCCTTCATATGAAAAATACAAGTTATCGCTACGGTACATATGCCCTGATTACAAGTTTTTTCTTATTCTTCATCGTTCAGATGTTCCGAGCGTATATTGAATTATCTCCAGAATTTCTAGGAGAAAACCTTGGTGAGTATTACTTAACATATTTCCCGATGAGTGCGTTGATTCTTGGACTCGTCTTATTGATCCATGGCTGGTGGACTGAAGATGAGAAAAAACAGCGTGAAAAGCTATTTGCAAAAAATCAGCAGGAATCGAATGAATCGGTGTGACATCATACCGTTGATACAGAAGACCGACAACGATTTTTCGTTGCCGGTCTTTATTGTTTCATAAGCCTTATTTCGTAAAACGTTTAATCGCGAACGGTCCGATCGGTTCAGTCGTCGATCGTTGCATGATCAATTCACTGAGTACTTTTCCGACTAAGCTACTGAACTTGAATCCGTGACCCGAAAAGCCAGCGGCGATTGCGATGTGCGGATAGTCCGGATGCAAATCGATAATGAAATCCTCATCTGGCGTCATCGTATAGAGACACGCTTTGCCGTGAGCTAAAGTATCGATCGAGGGAATGAACGTATTCGTGAACTGTCGTAAATCAGCCAGATCACCCGTCTCTTGACCGAATGGACGGCGTGGTTGATTCGGATCAACGGGAATGCCACCGTCGTGGCGTCCGATTTTCAGGCCGGCTTGAGCAATGCTTGGAAAACCGTAATAATAACCGGCGGGTGTATCAAAGGCGAAGGCAGGGAACACCGCGTCGTTGAATATCTCTTCCGTTGCTTCGAACCAGGCGAACGTCTTGCGGACCGGTCGCAGCGGTAAGGCGAGTCCAGTCTGTTCGAGCAACGGACCAGACCAGGCACCGGCTGCGACGATTAATGCGTCAGCCGAATAGGTGTCTGATCCGACCGTTACGTCAACTCCAGTGGCGTGGGAGGTAAGCGTCGTCACTTTCGCATTCGTCCGGATGTCGACACCGTTCGCGACAGCAAGATCGCGGTATGCTTCAATACAATCCTCGCACTTCAACACACCGGACGTCGGTTCAAAACAACCGATATACTCGTCGGGCATCGTTAAACCGGACCAGCGGGTTCTGATTTCGTCAGCTGTCAGGACCTCAAGCGGTAAATCATACTGCGCTGCACTCCTGATGATCGTCTGCATCGAACGGGACGAGCGGTGACCAGCGTTTAAGACTCCGGTGTTCAGAAACAGACTCCGACCGCTGATCTGTTCCAACTCGTACCATAAGCGTTGCGCGGCTAAGGCGAGCGGCACATAAGCTTCACCTTCCCCGTAGGCATGGCGAATGATTCGGGTCTCGCCGTGGTGGCTCGCTTGATCATGCGGTGGATTGTGAGCGTCTAATAGTAAGATGTTTTGATCGGTTCGTGAGAGATAGTAGCCGGCTGCCATCCCCATGGATCCGGCACCGACGATGATGACATCATAATGGGCCATCTGGTTCGACTCCTTCATATGTAAGTTCACACCAGTATAGAGTGAGAACCAGAAAAGAACAAATGAAAGATTAAATCTCGAAGCGACGGGCTTCCTGTTCTAAATGTTCTGTTCGTGCGTTTAAATCACCGACGAGCGTATGCAGCGTCGTGATCGTCGCGATCATTTGTTCAGACGCAGCGGCAACTTCCTCGTTACTCGCCGTATGTTCTTCCGCGACAGCGGCAATTTCCGTCAAGGCATTGCGAATGAATCGTTCTGCCTGCAAGACGTCTTCCATCTGTTGCGTCATCTGCTGTGTTGCTGATGAGACATGCGTGACTTGATCCGTCAACCGTTCGAACGTCGTATCCGTATCGAGGACGATCTGTTCACCGGCTGCTGTTGCTTCGACCGTCGTCTTGAAACTATGTTGCATCTGCTGCGCACTGGCTTCGATCGACGTGACAATCGTTGCGATTTCGCTGACACTGCTAGCGACATGGCTAGAAAGATTCTTGACCTCAGTCGCAACGACAGCGAATCCTTTTCCTTGTTCACCAGCCCGTGCCGCTTCGATTGCGGCATTCAGGGCGAGTAGATTCGTTTGCTCAGAAATACCGCGGATGATGCCGACGAGCGTTTGGATATCTGATGATTGCTGTTTCAGTAGATCAATCTGTTCAGCAGATTGCGTGACGTGCTGATGAATGTGACGCATCTGTTCGACGGAAGCGGACATTTGCTCCCGTCCGACTCGTGTCAGTGTTGCCATCTGCTCCGTTGTTCCTTGAATTTCGACACCAGACTGATTCGTCGTCTCGATCAATGTTGCGAACCGATTCATCTCATCATTCAATGAGAGCGTGACTTGGGTCTGACTTTCCGTCCCAGTCGCGATTTCCGACATCGTATGAGCGATTTGTTCGGAACCGTCGAGTACTTCCGACGTACTTTGGTCAATTGATTGACTCGTCGTTGAGACGAGAGTAGCCGTCTGTTTGATGTCGACAATCATCGTCCGCAGCATCTCGTTCATATCACGAATCGAGATCGCAAGCGCATAGATTTCGTCTTTCGAAGCAATCGTCAAATCGGTCAACGTTTGTTTTGCCTGATCCAGTCGTCCGTCGGCAATCAAGGCAGCGACTTTCTGTAACGTCTCGAGCGGACGTAACTTTCGACCGAGTACGATGTAAAGCAAGATAAGGGTTATCGTCAACAGTAGGAGCATCAACCCGATGAAAATCGGAGCGTTTTGTTGCAATAGATCGGTCGTCAGGGCATCGACTTCCTTCGCCGCGATGTCGGTTCCAAGGATACCGATGATTTTCCCGGTCGAATCCTTCAGCGGAACGTAGACACTGATGTACTGGCCGTAAATTGGATCGTCAATCACGTCGGTCGTATGTGTTTTGCCCTTTAGGACGTCCTGCATATCGGCAACAGTTGCGCCACTTGCCGGGGCATTGATTTTTGCAGCCTTATCTTTTGGTAAACCATCGATTAATAATCGAACCTTATTTTGGTCGATCCGTGCTGTGTATGTATATAAGAGTCCATTTTGCTTACGTAACGTATCGAGTTCTGTTCGTAACGTTTCGTATTGTTCGGACGCGACAGGCGATTGTAGAAATTCGCTGTAAGCTGCCGTATCGAACGTTTTACTGATGCGCAGTGCGTCCTTTTCAGCGGTCGCTTTCAATGTTGAGACTGCCGTTTGTTTCGTATTGAAGTATAAAGCTAGACTACTAAAAACAAAAAAGGCAATCAAAATCAAACTAATCATTACTAAAAGGCGCGTTCGGATGGAATGGTTCTTGGTTGTGTTCTTCACGTTCAACTAGTCCTCTCAACTCATATTTTCTATCTGTAATTCATTTATCGGTCGGTAAAATACATATTAAACAGGACCTTTTGACGATATTTTATGAAGCTGCCCGCAGAAAGATTGATTTTCTTAAAAAAGGATTTATCAAGAATGATTCAGGGCACATAATAGTTAGAAAAAAATATAAGTTGAGGGAAGAGGGATTGGGATGGAAAGTGAAGTCGACCATCGAATCAAGGCAAGACATGTATATGAGAATGAATTACGAAGACACGCGGTCAGCACGAAAAAAGCAACCTTCCGATTGATGACATGTCTACGTTGCCAATCGAAGATACTGTTGAAACAGGGACATCAAGATAGTCATCAATGTGACGTGAACGTATCTAGCTGACACGTATGAGAGGAGGAGTTGGATGAAACGAGAGCAACATGTCACGCCACATCCTAAAGGTGGCTATCAAGTGAAAGCTGCTGGTGCGACTCGAGCAACCAAACGATTTGCTACACAGAAAGAAGCGATCGCTGAAGGGCGTCGCATTGCGAAAAAACAGAAGACAGAACTCGTGATTCATAACAAAGAAGGGCAGATTCGCGAAAAAGATTCTTACGGACATGATCCATTTCCACCACGAGGTTGAGCTATCATATACGACACGTTCTGATCATCAGAACGTGTTTTTTAATGATCCTCATGTCAAATGGTTTTGACATGAGGATGGAAGTTCATTACAGTAAAGATGTAAAAAGAATTTGACACGTCGTGGAGGAATGAACATGAGAAACCACATCAAAGAGCGACGTCTAGAGGCAAAATTATCGCAACAAGAACTGGCTGACCGTTGTCAGGTCAGTCGGCAGACGATCAATGCGATTGAAAACAACAAGTATGATCCGACTTTACAATTAGCGTTTCATATCGCCAAAGTCTTGCAGACACAAGTCGATCATCTGTTCATTTCAGAACAGGAGGAATGGGATGTCTAAGAAAAAAACGGGTTTATTTTTAGTAACGCTCGTGATAGTGGCGAGTCTTACCATCATTAGTATGATCATCGAAAACAACGTAACGTTCTTCTCCATCGTTCAATTGGCGATTTTGTTGATCATGTTCTTCTCGTATTTTACGTGGGCACGATCAGGAGAAGACGAGCGTCCTGTGCCAGAAGATGAACTCGGCAAAAAGATTACGACGGAAAGCGGTCTCGTTAGCTACAAAATTCTGATTGTCCTGATCTTTGGATTCATCTGTCTCGATTACTTTTTACATGGATCAACGAATCTGTTATTGATCGTCTTGTTCGCGATCGGACTGACACTGTTGCCGATCATAGAATTTTTAAAAGCAAGATCTTATCGATAAAACGGTATAAAAGTCGTTTAGACGGATTTACCCATCTAAACGACTTTTGATATTTCACAGATTATCTTTTTAAGACGACCAATCACTCCGCAAAATCGAGTACATATACAAATCATCGAACTGACTACGCGAGTTTTCATATTGACGAAGCAACCCTTCACGCTGAAAACCAAGCCGTTCGAGCAATCGTTGCGAAGCGGTGTTTGCTGGTAAGACAAGTGCTTCGATACGATTTAAAGAGAGCTCCTCAAACCCATATGCGATGACCGCAAGCGCGGCTTCTTTCGCGATGCCCTGTCCCTGATGAGCTGGACTCAACTCAAACCCGAGTTCTGCCCGCTGATGGCGTGCCGACTGATTCAAGAATCCGCAACTGCCGATGATGACATCGTCTTCCTGTAACGTGATCCCGAACCGGATGCCCGTGCCTTCGCGACGAATCGAGGCGTACCAGTCAATCTCTTCAAGCGCGTCTGCTTCTGATTGGAACGGAGCGAGTCCCATCTGTTTGACGACGTGTTCGTCTGATAAATAAGCGAGGACACTCGTAGCATCTTCGGGTAACACTTCGCGTAAGACAAGGCGGTTCGTTTTAAGCGTTGGGAAAGTATGTAACATTCAAAAAACTCCTTTGCAAGAAAATGTAAAAAGTTGTTGTGCAGTGTTTAAGGCATATGGTAAGATTCTCCACAACAAGAGCATATCATTTCGTTGACGAGAAAGAGTAATGATTGTCCCTCTGCCTTACAGAAAACCGGGATTGCTGAGAACCGGGAGCCAGATCAATCATGAAGATCCTCTCTGAGAAGTCACGCTGAACCATTCAGTAAGCGTGACCGGGTGTCCACCGTTACATGGAATGCGCATGATAGTGTGCAACTAAGTGCTGTCGAGAATAAGTATTCTCGACGGAATATGGGTGGTATCGCGGTGAAGTCCGTCCCTGTCAAAGGGGGCGGACTTTTTTGTATTCCCTTAGTTACCGACAAAGGAGCGAACAAGAGATGACATCACTAAACCAAGCAGAAACCGTACAACAACGCGAAGCGCGTGTCCGAAACAGGTGGAAACAAGACCAAGTCTTCGCACGATCGATTGAGCAACGCACGGAAGCGGAATTCGTATTCTACGAAGGACCGCCGACCGCGAACGGCTTACCCCACGTCGGTCATGCACTTGGACGAACCGTCAAGGATACCGTCGCCCGCTATAAGACGATGCAAGGATTCCGGGTCGAACGAAAAGCCGGCTGGGATACACATGGACTACCGGTCGAACTCGGGGTCGAGAAACAACTCGGCATCTCCGGCAAACAAGCGATCGAAGACTATGGTGTCGAAGCATTCATCGCACGCTGTAAGGAAAGCGTCTTCTCTTATGAAACACAGTGGCGTGCCTTCACGGAAAAACTCGGCTACTGGGTCGACATGGATGATCCTTACGTGACGATGGATGACGAGTATATCGAGAGCGTCTGGCATATCCTTGGGACGATCCATGACAAAGGCTGGTTGACGAAAGGACATCGTGTATCACCGTATTGTCCGAGCTGTCAGACGTCACTCAGTTCCCATGAAGTCGCGCAAGGCTATCAGGACGTGACGGACTTATCGGCGACGGTCAAACTCCCGATCGTCGGCATGGAACAGACATTTCTACTAGCGTGGACGACGACACCGTGGACGTTACCGGCAAACGTCGCGGTGGCGGTTCATCCGGAATTGACGTATGTCACGGTAGCGTTCGAAGGAGAGCGATTCATTGTCGCTAAAGCGTTAGTCGCTGAACTGTTCTCAGAATCCGTCGAGGTCGTATCCGAACAGCTCGGTGCGGAACTCGTCGGTTTGCGTTATGAACCACCGTTTGATTTCGTGACGCCAGAGAATGGTCATACGGTCGTCGGGGCGTCCTTCGTCCAAGCAACGAGCGGAACCGGACTTGTCCATCTTGCTCCAGCATACGGGGAAGAAGATTACCGGGTCGTCCGGGAAAACGGTCTGTCGTTCGTTAACGTCGTCGATGCTGCTGGGTGTTACACGGATGCCGTTCCACCACTCGTTGGTCGATTCGTCAAGGAGTCAGACGTCGCGATCATCCAGCTGCTCGCTGAACGGGGACGCTTGTTTGCGAAAAAACGCTATACGCACAGCTATCCGCATTGTTGGCGATGTGACTCACCACTGCTCTATTACGCACAAGACAACTGGTTCATCGAGACGACGGCCGTCAAGGAACAACTCCTTGCGAACAATGCTTCTGTGACGTGGTACCCCGATCACGTCAAGGAAGGGCGGTTCGGAAAGTTCCTCGAGCAACTCGTCGACTGGAACATCAGTCGTAATCGCTACTGGGGTACACCACTGAACGTCTGGGAGTGTGAAGCGTGTGACACGACGTTCGTTCCAAAAAACAAGGCTGACTTGTTGCACCGGACGACATCGACGGAATCCGTCGAGTTGCATAAACCATACGTCGATGCGTTATCGGTCTCGTGTCCGACGTGTCAGGGAGTGATGCACCGGACACCAGAAGTCATCGATGTCTGGTTTGATAGCGGAGCGATGCCGTTCGCGCAACAGCATTATCCGTCACGGACGCAGACGCTTAACCGCTATCCAGCCGATGTCGTCATCGAAGGCATCGATCAGACGCGGGGCTGGTTCTACAGCTTGCAAGCGATCTCGACACTCTTTACGGGACAGCCTGCCTATAAGCGCGTCCTCGCACTCGGGCACGTCCTCGATGAGAACGGGCAGAAAATGTCGAAGAGTCGTGGAAATGCCCTCGACCCGGTGGCGTTAATCGAAGCATATGGTGCTGATAGCCTACGCTGGGCGCTACTCGTCGACAGCAGTCCGTGGAGTGCGAAACGGTTTGCTGCGCGGATCGTCCAAGAAGCAAAATCAAAACTAGTCGATACACTGGATCATGCCGTCCAGTTCTATCTGACGTATGCCAAGCTGGACGGATTTGATGGCTCTCGTCCGCAAAAACGGACGCGTCTTGACGAATGGTTGCTCTCGCGTGTCCATCAGACGACGCAAGACGTGACGAATGCGATGGACGATTATCAATTGACTCAAGCAGCGCGGAGTCTTGCGCAACTCGTCGATGAGATCAGTAACTGGTACATCCGCCGTTCGCGGGAACGTTTCTGGCAAGCTGACTGGTCGCAAGAGAAACAAGCCGCGTACATGACGCTCCACTTCGCACTTTCGACGACGGCACGACTACTCGCACCGTTCACCCCATACCTTGCTGATGATGTCTATCAGCGATTAACAGGAATGAGCGTACATGTAGCGGATTATCCGGTTGCCGATCAATCGATGCTCCGACCTGATCTGGAATACGAAATGGCACAGGTTGTCTCTGTCGTCGAGTTAGGACGACAAGTACGTAATACGCATGCCTTAAAAGTCAAACAACCGCTTGCTAGCTTAGGCGTCCAATCGAGTGAAACCTTTTCGTGGTCGGACTATACGGCAATCATCCAAGAGGAACTGAATGTAAAAGACGTCCAAATCGTCCCGACGACGCAAGCAACGACACGGTTCCGTCTGAAACTGAACTTCCGCGCAGCCGGAGCGAAATTCGCACAGCAAGCGAACGCGATCCACCAATGGCTACAACAATTGTCTGCACAGGAGACTTCCGACTTGCTCGAGACCGGAAGATTGATCTACCGGACCACATCAGGCGATGAAGTCGAGGTGCGTCAAGCGGACGTCATCGTCGAACCAATCGTCCAGACGGGCTTTGCTGCTGCGACGAGTGGTGGACTCACCGTGACGCTCGATACGCGGATCACGGAAGCACTGGAGCAGGAACGTTGGATGCGGGAGCTCGTCCGCTATATCCAGTCGGAACGAAAGGCACAAGCGTTATCGCGGGACGCCCGAATCGATCTCGTCTTATCGGTCGATGCGACGTTCCAACCGATCGTCGAGACGTTTGAGCCTTTGTTATTCAAACACCTTGCCTTATCCTCCGTGCGAACTGAACCGCTACAGAAAGCAGGGGATGTTCAGCTAGGCGGACACGATGTCGGTGTCTCGTTCACACCAACGAAAGAATATTGTTAAGGAGAAGAACATGATTGCATTAGAAGCATTAAAAGGTCGACTCGTCGACGGTTTGTTAGAGGTCCAAAAGGAAGAAGGGGAAGTAGCACGAGAACGTTTCATCTTTAACCGAGGAGCAACGGACGAACAGCTCGCGCTGTTACCTGACTGGACGGCAGACGACTATCAGGCGTTCTTGCGTCAACATAACGGGGCGAAGCTCTTTCAACACGAAACGTTATCCTACAACGATGGATTCGAACTCTTTTCGATCGAAGATTGCCTGACGTATAGCGAGATGTGGGAATGTCCCGAAAACTTCTTAGCGATCGGTGCAGGACCAGACGGGGAGTGGATCGTCTACGAGATGAATCGACCGGCAGGAAATCGGATTTGGAGTGGGGAATTTCTAAATTTCGAGGAATGGGAGGAAGACGCGATGCCGTTCGGTTTCGAGCGATGGCTCGACTACTTGATCGTCGCGCAAGGCACGCCATTTTGGGAATGGTTCCGTTAAGAGAGGAAGAGTATTATTGGACATTCAATTAAAGACAGCGTCTCTTGCAGACGCTGCAAAGCTTCATACGCTTCAAATCGAGGCGTTTTCAGAGACGCTCGAGCGGTATCAAGATTTTGCAACGAATCCGGCGAACGAATCGATCGATCGTGTCATTCACCGGATCACGCATCCGAGCAGTACGTTTCATCAAATCATCGTCGACGATGTTGTCGTTGGCGGGATTTGTGTCGTTGCGAAAGCACCGAGTCGCTACGCGATCAGTCCGATGTTCTTAGATCCAGCCCGTCAAGGTGAAGGAATCTCCCAACGCGCATTACAGCTCGTTGAAGCAGCGTATCCGGCTGCAACGACATGGGAACTGCGGACGATTCGCGAAGAGACACGTAACTGTTACTTCTATGAGAAGATGGGCTATCAATTGACGGGTGTCAGTCAACCGCTCAACGAACGGGCGACACTCGTTTCTTATCAAAAATCAGTTTCGGAATGAGCGGGTTTTGTCGGAAGGAAGAACCACCACAGATTCGTCAAAAAAGCGGCAAGAACGGCAAAGTTAAACAGATAAAGGCAAAAGAAGACGAACTCACCGATGTCCTCGAGGTTGGCTGACGGATTATCGACCAAGTACGATTCGTGACTAACGCCGAAGAGGAACAAAGGAAAGAAGACATAGAAGTATCGTTTCTAAAAGAATGACGCACGACCTGTTTGAGACATAAGAGCACCTCCTGAAGGAATGGCACGCTTCTTCTGACCGGAAGAAGCGTGTGTTCGTTTACGATAAAGAGGGTGTACCGACGACTTCGACGTGACGCGTGACCGTATCAAACAGACGTGTCCGCGTATCGTTATGAGACAACAGCAACGGCTTACCAGTCTCGTCAAAGATGTAGGCAATCGGAATCGAAAAACCACAGTTGCGGTACGAACCATCGGCATGACTCGTTCCGATCATGAGTGCTTGTTGCGCCTGACTGATGATACGCGCTTCACCGGACCACTCAACGTACTGTTCCTCGCTGAACATGCCGACGCCAATCGGGTTGAAGATGAGATCAAGTCCGGATTCCTCGCGTAGTCCGTCTTTTCCTAAAAAGATTTCGCGACAGAGGACGTATCCATAGCGGAACGACCCGTCGTTTGCTGTTGATGGTGTATAAAGCGGTCCAGCTTCTGGTGTTTTGGCGCGATCAAGCAGAATCGTCCCGGTCGCATCGATGATGACAGCGCGATCGAGATTCGCTTCATCTTTGTAACCAAGGACGATGGCTGTTTCGAACTGCTTGGCAAGATGTTGCACGCGTTCGAGTTCTGAGACCGTACAATAGCCTTCCGGGTAGACAATCAGGTCGACTTCAGGATAAGCGGCGATTTCACGTTCGAATTGCTCGAGCCCGGTCTCGCGTTTCGGTTGGGCGATTAATAATTTCATCAAAACATCCTCTCAGGTACAAATATATCTGAAAAATCAGACTTTCCATTCGTCATGATTTTACCATTAGTGGTAAAATAAAGCATATCGCTTTTTGATAAATTTTACTGCAAATGAAGGAAGGTCATCAGCTTGAACATTTCAAAAACCACTCTTGTGACACGCCATCTACAGGCAATGAAGGCTTTTTACATAAAACAGATCGGATTCCCGCTCGTCTCGGAAACGGACGACTCGTTTACGATGCAAATCGGTACCGATCAACTGACATATCGACAGACGGACGATGTTGATACGCAGTATCATATGGCGTTCAACATTCCGGAAAACGTCTTCCAACAAGGAAAAGCGTGGCTCGTAGAACGGACACCACTCTTGATCGAAGATGGACAGGACGAGATTTATTTTGACTTCACGGATTCACATTCCTGTTACTTTTATGACCCGGATGAGAACGTCTTGGAGCTGATTGCGCGGCATCAAATCAATCCATCTAAAGCGGAACTGACGTTTGATGTATCGGACATCCTCGGAATCGGTGAGATGAGTCTGACGGTGAAAGATGTGCTTGAAGTCGGTGAGCAGCTAGCGGAGATCGGTGTTCTCGAGCGACGGGAACGTCCGCTCAATGGCGCGTCACTCAACTTCCTCGGACCAGTCGCGGATGGAACGCATATCTTGCTCGTCCCAGAAGGTCGGACATGGTTGTTCTCACCGAAGACGGCGAAGATCAGTCCGATCGAGATGGAACTCGACGGCAGACATCGGGTCCGGCTAGATGCAGCGGGCGTATGGCATCAAAGTGCCGTTTCTTCATAATTCATTATTCTAAAAAGTGAGGGAAGTAAGATGAATAAAGCGGTGAATGCGAGTATCGCGTTCGGATTATTGTTGTTCGTATGTGGTTTCTTTTTTCTGTTTGGCTATTTGACCCGGTCGATGCCGATTCAGCAAGGCGGTGACCCGGTCATCTTACCGGTCGCAGCACTCCTCGTTCTCCTACCATTCGTGATCCGTGAAGGCATGCGCGTTTTGACGTATGTCTCGCTGACACGTCGACAGGTCGGCGTACTCATCTTACTTGCAATCAGTGGAATCATACTAAGTAGTTGGATTGAGATGCAGCAGAATGTGGCACTGATCGATTTCCGTTCCCTCTTTACGATTCATACATACGTACTGTTCGTTTCGGGAATCATCTTGTTGTGTCTCCTATTGACGGGACTCAAACGGATGCGCGTCCGAACGAAAGTGATTTAAATGGAAAAGGACTGAATGACATGGGATACATCACAGAATTACGCAAACTCGTCGGCACACGACCACTCGTCATGGCAGGGGCGTGTGTCATCGTCGTCAACGATAAACAAGAAGTCTTATTACAACTTCGGCAAGATAACGGTTGCTGGGGACTCGCTGGTGGAGCGCTTGAGATCGGGGAGACGCTCGTAGAGACAGCAAAACGAGAATTAAGGGAAGAGACCGGTCTTGAAGCGGAGCATCTCGAATTATTGAACGTCTATTCGGGTGATGCGTTTTACTATAAGTATCCGCATGGGGATGAAGTCTATAATGTGATTTCGGCATTTCTGTGTACGACGTATACGGGTGAAGTGGTTCGGGATCCGTCAGAAGTCGCAGAATTACGCTTTTTCGCTATGGATCAGCTACCAGAAAACCTCAATCCACCGGAACGACCGATCTTGATGGAGTATGTTCAAAAACAACGGACAGCACATCACCTCTCCATTGGAAGCAAAGGATAAAAAACAAAAAATCTTGAATGAACTATTCATTCAAGATTTTTTGTTGCACTGGGACGCGTTTCAGCCTGTAGCATCAAGAGGACACGAAAAGGAGGAAACGCGATGCGATGCTTTGCGATTGATTTAGATGGAACGTTATTGAATAAGGAACACGGGATTTCTGCGGGAAATCAGGCAGCCATCAAGAAACGGCAGGATAAAGGAGATATCGTCATCATCGTCACCGGGCGAGCTGCCTTTGATGCGCGACGGATTCTAGCGCAACATGGGCTGAATTGTCCGGTCATTGGTGCGAACGGGGCAGAGGTCGAGGTGGGACAAGGTAGACGGTATTTTTTGAATCGTTCCAGCAGTCGAACGATTTGGGAGATCGTACGATCTACAAACGTATTCATACATATTTATCTACAAGACAACATCTTGTTACCGCGCTTTTCGCTTGCTGCTCTTCAAGGCGGAGATCTTGCGTTTCAAGAAGCGATTCAGGCTCAATTAACGCAATACGGTGTTGAGGAAGTTGACAAAATCGCAATCGATCAACTGGACGTCATCAAATTCATGTTCGTCTCACCTGACAGATGGCGACTCGAACACCTCGAACAACAACTCCTGCAGCTGAAGATCTGTTCCGTGACACGTTCAGGTGCCTATAACTTAGAAGTCATGGCAAACGGCGTGACGAAAGGGACCGCCGTTCAAGACATCGCAAGAGCGTACAGGATGACACTCGAGGACATCATTGCAATCGGTGACAATCAAAACGATCTACCGATGTTCGAAGTGGCGGGAACATCGATTGCCATGGGAAACGCTGAAGCATCTGTCAAAAGCAGAGCGACATACCTTTCCAGTAATCATGACGAGGACGGTGTAGCGGAGGCATTAAACGGCTTAGAACGATGGGAACAAAAGAAGGAGGAACAGCATGGCGAACATCTCGGACATCGCTAAACAAGCGGGCGTCTCGAAGTCGACGGTATCCCGTGTCTTAAACGGTCATAAGCATGTATCAAAAGAAAAGCGACGAATCATCTTAGACGTGATGGAGCGACTGGAATATAGTCCAAACGGAAATGCGATCAACCTCTCACGCGGTAAGACGAATACGATTGGTGTCCTCGTGCCGCGTGTCGGTCATCCGTTTTTTCATCAATTAATCGAGGGGATCGGTCAAGTGTGCATGGAACGAAACCACACACTCCTTGTCATCCAGACGGAACACGATCCAGCAAAAGAAGAAGCGAGTGTGCAATACCTTCGCGATAAGCGGATTGACGGATTGATCATTGGCGCCATCAGTCAGCCGCAGTTACTTAAAACGATGCGGACGCTTGGACCAGTCGTTGCCTGCGAAGACCATCAGGGTAGCGTGCCGTCGATCTCTTTTAATCATGGAAAAGCAATGACGATGTTGCTACAACATGTTGAAGAACGAGGAGCAACAACAGTCGGTCTCTGTCTTGGAAATCCAGATAGCGGAGTCGGAAGAGTCAGACGGAAGACGTTCGATCAATATCTCAAGGCGTCTACGCTCCATCATGAAATTCAATGGTACGCGGATCGGTGCTATTCTTTCGAAGACGGACAAGCACTAGCAGGTCAGCTTCTAACGATAGACTTGCCAGATGCCATCATCGTCGGCAATGACGAAGTCGCAGTAGGTCTCATCCATCAATTTCGCAAGGATGGCATTCGAGTACCAGAGGATATCGCGATTACGGGGTTTGATGATGTACCAATTGCCAGAGCGCTTGGATTGACGACGATCCGGCAACCAGTCGCGGGGCTTGGGCGACTAGCGGCAGAGCGGTTATGGAATGATGAACTTAAAAATAACAGTAACAAAAGTGCGTTACTCGAGCCTTCCTTGATGATTCGCGAAACGACCTAACGAACTAAGAGATGGGAGAGAATGTCGTGATGATTAACGTAAAAAAAGGTTCTACCGCTACTGTAACGACGATCTCTGACGAGAGAGTCCGTAAATACTTCCATGAATCGATTGAAAAACAACGAATCATACAGGAATTTCGTATGCTCGAAGAACTCGAGCGGACGGTTGTCCCGACGCCAAATGTATATGCCGTTGAATTAGAAGATTCGCCGTTCATTGAGATGCAACGGATCGATGGCAATGAATTGTTAGAGTTATTTGAACCCTCCCGAATAACGGACTTTCTTAACGCCTTCGCGACATTGCATCAACAGATTCATCAGCAACAATCGCGTGTAGCTCCTGAATGGCACGATGTCATCCAACAAATAGTACATCATCTGCCACCTGCGTTGCGCTTGAAGGCGGAACGACTGTTAGAGAAGCTTCACATTCCCCAACAGCAAGGATTGCTTCACGGGGACTTCCATTTTCAGAACATCCTCGTGTCAGTAGATGAAACGTTCGTCGTCATTGATTGGCATGATGCGACGACAGGTCCACCGATCGCGGATGTCGCGCGGACGTTGCTCTTGCTACGGACTGCGGGTGGAACAGTAGTGCCGGACGAGATGCGACGATACGTCTGTCGAGAATACCTCGACCGCTATCAAGCTGTTTCGTCAATCCAGCTATCGAACCTTGCAGACTGGTTACGACTCATGGCGATTCTTAGGACGCTTGAGCAAGTATCAGATGCTGAACAAAGTCGTTTAGAGGAATTGATCAGTCATCCAGACCTCGGCGCCTATTTTTTTAATACTTAAAGTATATACAAGTAGGAGGAACGCCATTCATGAGAACCATCATCTCGATTCAAGGGGCAATGGCTTCCGGGAAGACGACATTAGCGCAAGCGCTCAAAGACGCTTACCCGGAGTTGCATATCTATTATGAAAATCCATATCCGATCGTTCAAAAACGAAAAGAGCTCGGATTAGACATCCGTACCGAAGACGGATTCGTTGAGAATCAGCGCCTGTTCATTCAAGCGGAAATCGAACGATTTCTCCATTTTCCTGATGGACACATCATATTAGATCGTGGTCCAGAAGATCTTGAATTTTATACGCTTCACTATCCACAGGTACATGGGCATGACTGGGATATGGAATCTCGTTTAAAGACGGAACTTGAAGCATTAAGAGAATGTCGGTCCGACCAGATTCTTTATTTACGCGCGTCAAACCAACTCTTACAAACGCGTCGGGACGCTGATCAGACAAGAACTCGTCAATCTTTTGAACAACATCAACCGCTTTGGGCACTCGAAGAAAACTGGTATAAACAGTTTCCGGTCTATTCGATTGATACGACAGCGAAAACGCCGGAGCAAGTCCGACAAGCAGCAATTCATCAGTTGTCTGTCACTGGAATCTTAGGAAGGGGGAGCGAAATATGAACTTGAATGAGCTGACGTATCCCCTCATCGAGGGACAAGACGAAAAACAGGTCTACTGGATAGAACAAGGAGAATCGGTTCAGATTGGACAGACCTACGAAACGATTCGGTTAGAAAAAACAGCACATCAATCCATCTTGGTACGGGAGCAAGAATTGGTGTCAGAAAAAATCGGCAATCGAACGATCCGCCTGACGATGGATGCAGAAAGTTATGCGCCACTCAAATTCGTCGAGTACCAAGCTGGTGTTCAAACTGTGCATGCCTTGTATCGAGCGGATGAAGTCGTGATTACGCGAGGACATGAAAAGTCTGTCCTGTCGATTCATGCTGAAACTGTTGATCTATTTTCAATCGAATTGTTGTTGCAAGTATTACCACTGGCTGTTGATTCGACGCTCTCGTTTAGCGGCTTCAGTGCCGTTTCCGGACGTGAGGTGCCGGTTCAGGTGCAACCTCTGCGGTACGATCTATTGATGACTGAGTCAGGCGAACACGTAGAGACGCTTTGCGTTCACGTTACGTTTGGTGAGCGGATTCAGTATTACTGGATTGATCCAGTCAAGCGGGAGTTGTTAAAACAGTCCTCCCAGATTGCCGAGGGGGTCTCATTGGAATTTCGTCGATGAAAAAAAGAGCTGACTCAAAAGTTGGTCTCTACAAAGAAAAGGGTGGCAGAATGATGATCTGCCACCCTTTTCTCGTAAAAAAGACGCGTCACACGCCACTCCTACAGGAAAAGCGCATTTATGCGCTGTCAGAGACAAACAAGACCCGCTTTCCTGCTTAAATGAAGCAGGAAAACTGGCTTGTGTCTCGCCTGAGGAAAGGGCGTGAAAAGACGCGTCATTCTTTTTTGAGTCAGCTCCATTTGTTATAGCTGAAAATGATGTTGCATCGCTTCGAAAATCCGTTTACTTGCTTTCGTATCGTCAAACGCATAGATGTGACTGAGATGACGTTTGAACTTTTTAGGCATCTTCGATTCGCGTAGTGACTCCATCAAGGCGTCTCTTGTTTCGATGACGTCTCCTGGTAACAAATCCGTCGATTCGCCGGCGTTATCTTCGCCAACTAAGACAGGTGGGCGGTAGTAGATGACCTTTTTGTGCATCAAGGAAAAATCGAGACCGACACTCGAATAATCCGTGATCAACACATGATGATTTTCAAGTAGCTCCTTGACTGTAAACGCATCCTGACTGATGACATCGACGAAGTCCGAGTGGAACAAGTAGCTGAATTTTTGGAAATTGCGATGAAGATAGAACGAGACTTCAATTTTGTTGTCCATCACTAAGCCTTTCAACCGTTCGTCCGTGATCAACGCTTGAAACTCCTGATAATAGTCGCTTTCCATGAACTGTTCGTCTGGATACGTATCGAGTTTCGGTCGCCACGTCGGCATGATCAACAGCTTTTTCCGGTTTTTATATCGCTTGAGCCAACGTGATCGTTCCGTGATCAATTGATCGAATCGGGCGAGACCCGTCACGATGATTTCGTCAGGATGAAAACCGTAATCTCGAGCGATGAGTTGTTTCTCCCGCTCCGAGGAGACGACGAATAAGTCGGTAAATGGATGAGGCATCTTTTTTCCATAAAGATGACTGACATCTTTTGACCCGATGACACCGTGTTGCAAGAACAGCTTTTGTTTCGTTTGCATCATCGCCTCGGTGTGATAGGTAGCGAATGGTAAGGCATAACTTGAAGAATGCGTATGACAGAGAATGTCTGCTGCTTGGACGACCTCGATGTTCTCTGGTGATTTGTAGAACACGATATGGTTCTCATATCCGACAAGATTTTTGAGGTCTGGACTCGACCGACTGATGATGTAGAAGATATTGAAGCGCTTCTGATGCTGGTCGACGAGATACTTGAAGAAAATCATCCCGTTATCTTGTGCTTTATCCGGATATTCAAAACAGATAATCGTCTTCTTATTTGGATCCAGTCCAAGTAACGGTTGAGGGTCCGCGTAATACTCGACTGTCTCGACTGGTACCGGGATTAGACGCATCGCAAGACGTTCCGACACGGTTGAATAGGGGCGGACCAGCACATCGTATTGCTCATTAAACGGCAACCAGTGCTCATCGTTCAAGAGTTCTGGGTGATTTTTAAAGTGGCGAATCCGAGGTGTAAAACCAGAAATCGGCATCTCACGAATCGAAAATCCGAACAATAGGTCGTAGATATTTACATTAAGGGTTTCGTAGTCATACTGGTCACCAAGCAATTGATTGACAAGTTCTGGTTCGATCACGGCTTCGACCTCTGTCTTGAAGCGACGGGCATCAACTGGTGTGACGCTGAAGCGATTAATCGGCAGGGCGATTTTTTGTTCCAGATGTCTGAATTTAATGAAACAACTCGGCTGTTCCACTTCGAAATACTTCGAGTGAAACGAAAACTTCAATAGAAGGACGTCGTCTTGACGAGTGATGCCCTCAAATAGGACGTCTTGATCATAAAAATTCATGATGGACGGTTTTTTGTTATAGATCAGACTGAGCTCATCGTCTTGGTCGATGAAAATGAAATAGGAATGTTTCCCTTGTTTGATGTAACTATTCGGTGCGAGGACTAGTGGCTCCGAAAGATGTTTGAACGAGATTGGTGTTCCGGATTCATCGACGAATTTAACCGGATGATTCTTTTTTTTGAAGATATCGAGCAATGTATCAATCGATAGCACAAAGGCTGTCTCTATTTTTTGGAGTGGTATCAGTTGTTCATTGATCGCTAACTGTAGGCTTTGATGCGGAAGATTCTCGATCAAAAACGTATGATCACGACAGGTGATTTTCATTGGTGCGTGGCTTCCTTTCATACTCTGATTCAGTCGTTCTTAAACTACATCACTTACCATACAATATCTTCCGATTTCTGCAAAGATGTAGATTGATTGAAACCACTGCAGTATAGTCTACTGCTGAAGGATATTGGGAAAAGACAGACGTTACCGTATCTTCGACAGATCATTGGTTGCAGAACCATGACAATGATTGGATATTATACAAAATCGATTGACTTTGTTCATAAAAAAGGAGATAAATAGAAACTGTATTGGTAAATGCGACTAGTATCGCAAGAGGTTTATGAAAAAGCAAAGTCGGCTATATATAGAGGTTGAACTCACAGAAA
The DNA here is from genome assembly GCF_015645365.1 of Exiguobacterium abrahamii. NCBI lineage: Bacteria > Bacillati > Bacillota > Bacilli > Caryophanales > Exiguobacterium > Exiguobacterium abrahamii. Next base: position 1,525,997 of record NZ_JADOYC010000001.1, on the reverse strand, counting down.
AAAACAGGGATCAATCTTGAAGGGTGAAGGGGAGTAATGACAGATGCTGTATACGGTAACATCGACATTACCACCAAAACACGGTGGTAGAACGAAGTCGTTATTGAGTCGGATTGCGCTCATGGAACAAGAACTTGGCGCCGGTTCAACAATTGTTACGACGAACTATAATGCAAACTATATGGAAGTCTACGAATTGTTCCGAACAGAAGAGAAGGTCGGTCCGAAAGTACAATTTGAAAATATCTACGATTGGCTATCAGATTACAAATTGTTAAGTATTCCAACGACTCGTTTTCGTAACAAACCGATCATCAAAGAAACAGCGCGTGAAATCGAAGGATTGAAAAGTGTCGAGAAAAAAGGCAGTGACGCCGTTCGTTATTATGATGAGGAAGATGAGTATGTCCTCTACCGTAAATTTTACCCGGAAACGCAAGTCGTCGAATTCGAGGATTTCATGACGAACGCTTCCCGTAAAAAAGTCGAGCGCTGGGAATATAACGTCTACGGTCAATTGCACCGGAAGACGATTTATTCGCCGGTCCATCATGGAAAGATGATGGAAGAGCTATATGATTCGGAAGGCAATGTCTATTGTAAGAAGTTCTACAATGAAATGGCGCGCCCGAAGCTCATCTTGATTCAGTTATACCGCAACGGCAGAATGTACAAAGCGTTCAAAAAAGAGAAGGACTTATTTGAGTATTACTTCAATCGATTGTTTAAAGACGGTGATGTCTTGTTCGTCGATGCGCGTTTACTGGACCGCTCGATTCTCAACATCAAAGCAGATGTCAAACGAGTCATGGTCATCCACAACTCACACTTGGATGGTTCGACCGTCAAAGGATCATATACGACGATGTTCTCGGAATCCGATAAAGTGACACGTTTCATCAGTCTGACGAATCACCAAAAAGAAGACATTTTGGAGCGGTATAACATCCCGGAAGAGAAGATTTCCATCATTCCGCACTTTATCGTCCCAGAACAAACGCAACGACGCGAACAGGTCAAGGATCAATTCTGTTTCATCGGTCGATTCGGTTTGCAAAAACAGATGGATCATTTGATCAAGAGTTATGCGATCTTCAAACAATCCGGTCACGCGACGAAGCTTGTGCTCTACGGCATGGATGAACAAGGGCAACTGGCGATGATGGAGAGTTTGATCGAGGAACTCGGCTTACAGGACGATATCGAAATCCACGGCTTCACGTCGAATCCGGCAGAAGTGTTCCGGGAATCGAAAGCCTCACTGTTGACGAGTGAATTTGAAGGATTTGGACTGACGGTCATGGAAAGTATCAATGTCGGATGTCCAGTCATTTCTTATGACGTCAAATACGGACCACGCGAAATCATCGCCCACGGCGAGAACGGCTACCTTGTTCCAGCGAACGACATGGAAGCTTTTGCTGCCGCGATGGTGCAACTCGTCGAACGACCACTCGAGCGCGTCGAGACGAAGCCATCGCTGTACCTCGAGACGGCTGTAAAGAACTATGGACGATTACTAGAAGAATTAAGCAACTAAACCTACTACTTGAACGATGAAGAGGATGAACGTTATGAAGAAAATCACGAAAGCCATTATTCCAGCAGCAGGACTCGGGACACGTTTCTTGCCTGCGACAAAAGCCATGCCAAAAGAGATGTTACCGATTCTCGATAAACCGACGATCCAGTATATCGTCGAAGAAGCGGCAAAAGCCGGCATCGAAGATATCATCATCGTCACAGGGAAACACAAACGGGCCATCGAAGATCATTTCGATAACCAAAAAGAACTCGAGATCACGCTCGAGAACTCCGGGAAGACGGAATTACTCGAGAAGGTTCAATTCTCGACGAACCTCGCGAACATCTTCTATGTCCGCCAAAAAGAACAAAAAGGTCTCGGTCACGCCATTTTGACGGCAAAACAATTCATCGGGAACGAACCGTTCGCAGTCTTACTCGGGGACGATATCGTCGAGTCGGATGATCCGGCAATCAAACAATTGATGGACGTCTACGAGCAGACGGAAAAATCAGTCATCGGTGTACAAGAAGTCCGTCCGGAAGATACGCATCGTTACGGCATCATCGATCCTGTTTCACAAAACGGACGACTGTATGACGTGAAGAAATTCGTCGAAAAACCGGCTCCAGGCACAGCACCATCGAACCTCGCGATCATGGGACGTTACGTGCTGACACCGGATATCTTTGATTATCTAGCGAATCAAGGAGAAGGGGCAGGCGGTGAGATTCAATTAACGGATGCGATTGAGCGATTGAATGCGGATAGCCAAGTCTATGCGTATGATTTCGAGGGTAACCGTTATGACGTCGGAGAGAAACTCGGTTTCGTCAAGACGACGATTGAGTATGCCTTGAAAGATGCAGAGATGCGTGACGAGCTGAAAGCTTTCATCAAGACACTAGACATTTAACATGATGGACCACTCTGACATGATTCAGAGTGGTTTTTTTGTAATTCATGAAACCAATCCGTCTAGTCGAAACGTAGAAAAAAGGAGAAGAGAGGTGCTACATATGTTAACGTGGCTCGGTATGAGGACTGATAAAAAAGCAGAACGACAATTTTTCACAGGTGTCGAAAAGAAAACAATCTTCCTGATCTTACTCCTATCGCTTGCGATCTTGAAGGGTGTGAAGTGGGGAATGACAGCACTCATCCCAACGGCATTTTTCAGTGATCCAATCGTTTCCGTGTTACCAGGCGTGCTTGGCGTCCTAACAGCAGTCGTTTTCGTGCTTTTGGTAGAGCGCTCCCTGCAGGATAAGTCGAGTGAAAAGTAAGAGATACACGAAAGACCACCTGAAGTTAGTCGATTCAGACTGAAGACAAAGTGCAATTTTTCTCTAATTGAGAAGGATTGCGCTTTTTCGTTCGTCTCGAATCATTTATCAGGGTCAAGCTTCGCACAGCTACTCCTGCTTATTTTTCTCTAGAAGGCGATTTTGAGCGAAAAAATTGCTTATGTGATACTTTTTCTCAATTCATCCAAATCAAACGAGAAATTGTTGATTTCGTTCCATAAATTGTTAGGTAGAACGTAATTGCCTCCTCGTTAAAAATAGGATAAACCTTTTTTTAAGTTGAATTGGTAAAAAATAAATGTAATTATATAAATATAGTAAAATTGAAATGTTTTACTTTTATAAAAGTAAAATAAAGTATGGAGAATTGAGAGGTGATACAGAAAGATGAAAAATCAAATTTTAGAAAGTGTTTTCGCAGCAATGTTTTTTCTTATTTTTCTAATGTTTTTTGAAGGAATGCCGAAGTCGACGGATACATGGGTCGAATATGGAATAAAGTCTGTGGCAATTGCTGTCATTTTCCTAATAACGGAAGGTGTTTTTTCTAAAAAATCTCTCAAAAAAAACACATCAAATCAATAAAGTATTCAATTGTTCTATTGCTGAGTACACGATAGAAGAAAGCCCACATGTGCTTCATAATATGGGCTTTCTTCTATACAAAGTGATCAAGTGAAATATATTACGATATGACGAATCCATTATTTTCACGATGTTTATCTATGCTCTGATCATGATTATTTTTCTTTTAATTCTAACGATCTCCCTAAAATTGATAAATGTCATGAGTGACGAACTGAACTTGGTACAAAAGACATCAGATGTTCGAAGGCGTTTTTGCGCATGACAACTGATTGTTGTTGTAAAATGAGAACAACGACGGAACAGGTGAGGGGCGAACGGACATGACGAAACGATCCATCCAAGATGCTGCTTTTTTGGGCAAACGAAAACAAGTAATGCGCTGCATCGAACGTGGTGACGATCTGAACGAACTGGATGAAGAAGGATTTGCGGCGCTTCATTGGGCGATTCAGGAAGGGTACCTACGGATCGTCGAATTGTTGCTCGATCATGGCGCAGATGTCAACCTTCCCAATCAGGACGGGATGTCACCGTTGCACATTGCGCTTTATGATCAAAAGACCGACATTGCGTTACTTTTGATCAAGCGAGGCGCTCATCTTGATTTAGATGAACACGGATTCTCAGCGCTTCATTTAGTAGCGGGTCGGGGCGGCAATAAAAAAGTCTTACGGAAACTAGCGCAGAACGTCGAGTTGTTACATCAACGGACCGATGACGGGGAAGGTGTGACACCGCTACATTATGCTGCGCAGGAAGGTAAGTCGAAAAAAGTCCAGCTATTGCTGGAGGCAGGAGCAGAAGTCGATGCTGTCGGATTAGATGGATTCACTCCGCTGTATCTCGCAGTCGGGAATAATCATCCGAAAGCGGTCAAAGTGCTTCTAAAGGCAGGAGCTGACATCGAAGCGGAAAACGTCGCGGATGGCGATACGGCAGTCCTCGCATTAGCGAGTGCTTACGGCTATGAACGGGTCGTCCGGTTATTGCTCTCTTATGGAGCCGATCCACTGCATCGAAATGAAGACGGACGGACAGCGCGTGATGCGGCACTGGATAACGAACACCATCAGATTGCGGAGATCTTGCGCCAAAAAGAGATTGATGCGTTGTCATGATGTGAGCAAAAAAAAATGATTCAACGCAGAAGACCGATAAACGGTTCTTCTACGTTGGATCTTTTGTATTCTCACTAAAAGATCACATCGAACGACAAATTTGTCGGATGTAACGGAAGAATCTCCTGATGTAATTGATTTGTAGATGGAATAGATGTCTGAACTTCATGACAGGTGAATGAATCTGCCCAAACGGTTCCGCTTCCTTCTAGTAATACACCGAAGTGAAGCGATGCAGCTTCGAGGGGAACATCAAGAACACAGGCACAATACGTCCAGTCCTGGTCACCGGTCAATCCACGATTCGTCATGTTATCAAACTGTACCGGGTCACCATGAACATCATCAACACGAAACCAGATGGCTGCCCTTTCGACTGCTTCCGTTCGCAAAAAACCCGCGACCATGATTCGCTTCTCTCGATAAGCAGTAGCTTGTATGCTTTGCATCATCGTCCCGAACATGCCCGCTTCTTCCGTGTCAGACGTAAAACTGATTTTTCCAGAGCTACGTCCTTGATGGACAATCTCTGAATCGGTCTTAAGCGTATAGGATCCGGCATGACTACCGCTTAAGAACCAACCTTCTATATGCTGTTCTTCCATTTGAATCATCTCCTTATTCGTCATTAGTTCCATCAGCTTTACATATTTTCGTGGAGGTAAATGATATAACCCTTTGAACGCCCGCGTATAGGCTTCTTGTGACTGATACCCACACATCAATGCAACCTCGAGTAAGTCGACGCCGTCTCTTAAAAGAGTGGCGCTGACCGACAAACGGCGTAAACGGACATATTCCCCAATCGTCTGACCGACTTGCCGTTTAAAGAGTCGTCCGAAATGAAAAGTGGAGTAGTGATGGCGCTCTGCTAGTTGTTCCACCAGCCAATCATCAAATAGGTGCGCTTCAATATCTTTAAGAATGACATCAATGACAGTCATCGTTCAGGTAATTCCGAGCGCTTCGTAGAAGGCGAGTACATCTGACTATGCAATATTTCCGCAACAATGGACGTCAATATATCGAGAATCATCGGCAGGACTCCTTTTCTGTTTTGTTTACCTCTTTATTATAGACTCGAACGGTAAACGCTTTTTGATAATAATTGCTATCTTCTGGGAAAAATCAGTTTAAAACAGAATAAGTTATCGTAAAATAAAACATACATTGGGTAGCAAAACTTAAAAGGAGGAATACGACATGATCGGAATCAGCATCGCCACCACATGGGAGTTTGACGCGACACTGGCGTATTTTCATGTCTCGCCTGAGGAAAGAATCACTTATCCGTATGGTGAATACTTCACGCGTGAGATAAACGGGAAGACACTTCTGTTTTACAGCACGGGCGTTCGAAAAGTAAACGGTATCGGAGCGAATCAATATATGATCCTCCGTTTCTCATTGACGAAGGTCATCGTTGCCGGAACGTGTGCCGGGATTGACCCGAGGTACGACGTACTTGACATCATCGTTTCGGATCGTGCCGTTCAATATGATTGCACGGTCAAAGAGATTGAACCACTGATCAAACCCTCGTTCGCCGTCGATCTCGATGTATCGAAGTATGGCAACGACTTTCATCTCGGAACGATCGGAACAGCAGACCGTGCTGTCGTCATGTGGCGAGACTATATCGAACTGCGGGATAACGGATTGACGATTGCCGATACGGAAGCGGGGGCTATCGCGTACATCTGTCAGAAAAATGCAGTCGAATGTATCATCATCAAAGGCATCTCCGATTTTCCGACCGAAGAGAAAGAAGAAAATGCTGTCGAAGCAAACGTCGAACAGATGCGGATCTATATCGAGAACACACCGAAAGTCATGACGAAAATTTTTTCTGATTATTTGGTACGATTCTTATAAAAAATGCAGATATCTCGTTCATCATCGAACGAAAAATCTGCGTTTTCACATGCAATGTTTTCGTTTGTACAGCTTATCCTCGATTCACGTCCACATCTTCATCATCTTTTCTCGTAAATAGTTTGTTTAAGTACTTCAATAATGAACATTTAAAATGGAAATATATAATAGAAAATGAAATGGATTGATAAGATTCGGAACAAAACGACGTTCTTAAATCCGGGTGTACGGTTAACGAGCTATTTTGTTCCGCCACCTAATCCAACAAAGGTAATAAATAAACCTATTGTGATGGCGGTAGCAAGTACGATGTTTTGATAAATACCAGTTGGAAAAAAATCAACGATGAAGAGTAGTAAAAATAGTGATGCGACAATTAGTCGTGCATCTCGTACGGAAGAATCTAATGTACGCCATTTGATGAAAAGTAAGATGTAAGCTAAAGGTGCAAATAAATAAGAAATAATAAAGAAGGGGATTCTTCTTAAATAATAAGGTGCTTTTTCTTCCTTATCTTCCATTATTATCACTCCAAAAACTCATTTTTTTAAATTAACTTTATAATACACCAATTAAAAGTCATGCAACGGATATTTGCCGACTACTTATACCGGTTTCTAACGTAATCTTTCATCAGTGCACTTCTTTTACATATTTTCCAAGTTTCTTGCGGCAATATAGTTCAGTAGCATTGTATTTTTTGAAATATGTTCTATCATAGTGAATGGAAACGTTTTCTTAAAATGGTGAGTACATACCGAACTGTACAAGAAATGCGCTGCAATCGTCAGGATTCGTAGGTGTAGAAGTAGATGGAGGGACATAGAAGCATGCAGGAATGGAAAGTATCTGGTCAACCGGGTCAGAAACGGATTGATATTGAAAGCCGGTTTCGCCCGGAAATCGAAGGGTTACGCACGGTAGCTGCCTTACTCGTCGCAATCTATCATATTTGGTTCAATCGTGTCTCAGGAGGTGTCGATGTCTTCTTCGTCATCTCTGGTTTTTTGATCACGACATCGATCATCTCGACGATCAACCGGACAGGGGAGTTCAAATTCCTGCCGTACGTCACAAAGTTGCTGAAACGACTCTTGCCATCCGTTTTGTTCATCTTAGGCGTCGTGTTAGTACTAAGCACATTTTTATTACCGGCATCCATTCTCGGGAAAACAATTCGTGAAGTCGTCGCCTCGATGTTCTTTTATCAAAACTGGCAACTCGCCGTCTCGAGTACGGATTACTTGGACGCGACCCAGATGAAGTCACCCGTTGAACATTTTTGGGCGCTATCGATCCAGTGGCAGTTTTATATGATTTGGTTCGTCTTATTCTCGTTCATCTTATGGATGATGAACAAGTATCAGATTCGATCGATTAAAACCGTTTTAAATGGGTTGCTTGGATTCCTATTCGTCACGTCACTCGCGTACTCGATCTACCTGACAGAAGCCAATCAGCCGTGGGCGTATTTCATTACGCCGACGCGGGTCTGGGAATTTGCCTTAGGTAGTCTGTTATGTGTGAACTTATCGGCGATTCGTGTTCCGAAGTGGATAGCGACGATCATCGGCTGGGTCGGTTTGCTTGGCTTGCTGACGACTGGTGTTCTGTTTAACGTCTCGCAAATGTTCCCTGGCTATATCGCACTCTGGCCGATGACATGTGCTTTGATGATCGTGTTATCAGGAACGCAAGAGACACGATTCGGATTAAAACGATTCCTCGGATCAAAGCCGATGGTCAAACTCGGCGGAATCGCGTTCGGGATTTATCTTTGGCACTGGGTGTTGCTTGAGTTCTATCGCTACAATGTTCAACAAACGCCAGGTCTGCTCGTCGGTACACTGATTATCGTTGCATCGATCGGTTTATCCTACTTGATGACGGAATGGGTTGAGAAACCGATTCGGACTTCGACCGTCAATCGGACAGCGTTCAAGAAGCTAGGTGCGCTGTTGATGGTCAACGTTTTGTTGATTGGATCCTTACTCGGACTCGCTTATATGGAAGAGCAAGAGCTGAAACGAGCGGTCAGCAAGAATAAGTATCCGGGTGCTTTAGCGATCGAACAGACACTGCCTGTACCGAAGCAAGATCCGTTCCCGTCTTATGCGAACGTCTTCAATGACTTACCGCTCGTCCATACGGATGGTAGCAACCAAGGGCTGCAAAAGACGGAAGCGAAAGTCGGCGAATATGGAAAGACGAAGGATTATAAAGCGACGATTGCGCTCGTCGGGAGCTCGCACTCGGAGCAATGGTTCGGTGCATTACATGAAGCGATCAAAGGAACGGACATCCGTTTACTCAATCTGACGCGGTCAGGAACACGTTTTTCGACCGGCTATGAACCGGACTCCTTAAAAGGAATCTGGAACCAGAACGTCTTGAACTATTTGAAGGATGCTGACGTCGATTTGATCATCTCACACGTAACAGCAGCGGATGCTTCAAAAGACAGCATCCATCAACAAATGGTCGACCAGATGCAGTTCGTCAAGGACGAGTATGGGATCGATGGTCTAGCACTCCGGGATAATCCACGGTATGACTTCAACGTACTCGAGGCGCTCGAGACGACAAGCATCGCGGATACGACGAAACAGATGAATACACAACCGAACCAAACGGATGAGGCGTACTGGAAACAGTTCGAAAAAACGAATCAGTCGCTCCATAAGCTGGATTTGACGCGTTACTTCCATGTCAAAGGTGAGTATCGCCCCGTCATCGGCAATGTCGTCATCTATCGTGACAACAGCCATATGACGAATACGTATGCGGAAAGCTTTGCTCCGATGTTCAAGAAAAAGCTCGACGAAGTGCTCGCGGACAAATTAGCGAGTACAACAGCTAACACGAACCAATAGAAATTGAGAGCGTGTCGTGAAGCTTAACGAGGAGGCAATGAAAGAAACCATGGCAAATATTAAGGCAAAGTTCAATCGGTGCTTAAAACTAATCGAAAAATACCCACAAGCTTTCATAGTGGGGAATGGGTCAACGGAAAATGAGATTCTTGAAGTCGAACATCGTCTTCAGATCACGTTTCCGCCAATGTACAAAGAATTTCTAAAAAAGTTTAGTTATCTGGCTACGCATGATGAAGAGATCTGGGGAATCAGTCCATCAAACAACCAGTTAGATCTTGTATTTAGACTTGAAAAATATAACGAGGAACTCCGTAGCAAATCTCAAAGTGAAGTTCCTTCACATTTAATCGGAATACAAATGGAAGATTTTAGTTCATCGCTCATTTGTCTAGACTTACAAGCCTTGACCTACAATGATCAAGAGGCAAAAGTATGTTTTTATCCAAGTGATGAACCATATTATGCAGATTCCTTCACGGAAAGATTATTTGAAGTGTGTGATAGTGGCGTGTCAACGTATTTAGAGGATATAGAGGACGAATCCTCTATTCCAATCGAAAAGGTGAGTGCGATCAAGACAAAGCATAAGAATATTTATTCCGAAGCAAAAGCGTTGATCCATGCACATCCAGAGTTATCTGAGTTTGGAGAAGGGATTTCGGACGCTGAAGTCGAGGTGATTGAAAAAGAGTTAAACGTCACCTTACCTGAAAGTTACGTGACTTTTTTGAAAGAATTCGGAGGGGGTATCTTTGGAGACAACCAGTTTTTTACGATGTTCAATGAGGAATTAGTAAAAACGAATCTCGAATTGTATCATCCAACAGAATTTGAGCATGCTCTTTCAAAACATCTAGTGGCTTTTTATTTTGACGACCTTGAGGAATTTTATGCGTGTATTGATTTCAAACATATAGTGAATGGTGAGCCTAAAGTAGTGTATCGAGAAGTGAACGTACCGGAAGAAGACTATGATGATCGTGATGCATTCAAATCGTTCTCCGATTTTCTCTACTACATTATTCAAGACACCATTGAGGTCAATAGCTAATATCATCCGATCGACTACGTAAATGCTCGATTTTCCCGTCAAACGAATAAGCAACGTAATGAAACGGCTTGAGTCCTTAATTCTACTGGACTCAAGCCGTTTTCCTATTCTTAGCATCACTTAACGTATGAACTATGCAGAAGGGCTGAACGAAAACACAGAAAAACTCCCTTCAAAATAAACGGTTGAAAGAATGAAACCGTCTGTTTTGAGAGGGAGCGTTTATTCAACAGATTGAAACAATTAAACAGAATAACTGCCGTCCGGTTGCTCACGTAATTCGAGTGCTTCCGTGCGAACCTGTGGATTCGTCCCGAAGTACGCATCGACGACACGGGAAGCGGCGAAGCCGTCCTCCATCGGACCGTACGTTGCACGGAACGTATCGAGTTGCGCTTGATATATTTTCGTCAGACGCGGAATGTCCGATAAGGCGTGAAGCAAAGCCTCTTCCGTCTCTAAGATAGGTCCCGGAAGATCGTTGTAGTAATCGAGATAGAATCCGCGCAGCGTATCCCGGTAGAGATCAAGGTCATACGCATAGAACATCATCGGTCGATTCATATTCGCGAAGTCGAAGAAGACGGAAGAATAGTCCGTGATCAACAGATCCGTGATCAAATACAGTTCTTGAATATCCGGATAGGCCGTCACGTCGATAAATTGTTCCCGGTGCTGTGCCGGAATCTTCGGCTTTTTCGTGACGAGCACGTGCGTCCGAATCAAGAAGACGTACTCATCGCCTAACGCTTCCGCGACCCGGTCGAAATCAAACGGATAATCGAAGTAGAACTTCCCTTTCCCGAGCGATTGATGATCGCGGAAGGTCGGTGCATACAAGATGACTTTTTTGCCTTCCGGCAGTTGCAGCTGTGTCCGGATCCGTTCAATTGTTGCTTCATCATTCGCCGTAAAGAAGAGATCATTTCGCGGATAACCGGATTCGACGACAGGACCGCTATACTGGAATGCACTTCTAAAGATGTTCGTCGCATAAGGACTCGGAGACAAGAGGACGCTCCATTGCGCGATCGAATTCGTCACTCGTTCGACGTAGCCTTCATCCCGTCCATGGATCTCATCTAAGTCAAACAACATCTTCTTCAGCGGTGTGCCGTGCCACGTCTGAATGTACGTCGTCTCTTTCCGCCGCGTCATGTAGTGCGGGAAGTTCTGATTGTTGACCCAGAACTTCGCCGTCGCCATGTAATAGAAGTAGGCGGGAGACAGGCGTTTGACGACTTTTGCGTTCGGATCACTCAGATAGAGCTTTTTGTTATAGATCCAGACGACTTTATAGCCGAGTGCTTGCTTCTTCAGTTCTTCGTAAATGTAACGCGGGCTGTCCGCGTAATGTTTACCGAGACCGCTCTCGAAGACGACAAGTTTCTGGTCGACCGGTAAGACGCGTTGCATGAGTCGATATCCTGCCTTCATCGTCGGGAAGTAGAAGCGGCTCCGACGATAGATCTTAAAGAGGATGTTCGCCGCTTCGTTCGTCTGAATCTTCTCTAAAAGACTCGTCTGCTTCGTATAGTTCGCGATCGTTTGATAGACCTGATCGGAATAGGTAGTATCCGTTTTCGTCAGGAAGACGTCAGCGCGGCGTTTGAATTCGTCATCCATCTCAAAATGACGGCGTGCCGTCGCATCGAGATCCTCGAACAAGTCATCGATCGTCTTTGAAATCCGACCCGGTAATTCGTTCTCGAGATCGAGATACGAACCGAGCGGACCGATGAAGCGTTTCGGATCGAATTGCAGGTAATGGACCGGTCGCTTCAAGAAACTGAAGTCAAAGGCAACACTCGAGTAGTCGGTGACAAGCAAGAGGCTCTCTTTTAACAACCCTTGGACATCACGTTCGCCCTGATGGATGACCGTGATCGGTAAGTTCTCGAAGTGACTCGAGTATTGCTGCATGTTCGGGTGCAGGCAAAGGACGATCTCGAGACGATGTTGTTTTGCGTATGCATGCAGACGCTCACTCGATAGGAACGCTTGGTACTGCTGATAATATTCCGATTCGAAGAACTGGAGTGGCGTCTGTAACCACGAGCGCCACGTCGGAATGACGAGCATCTGACGTTTGACTGGAACGTCGTCGTTCAAGAGGGCATCAAAACGAGACAAACCGGTGATTTTGACCTCTCGCTCAGCGTAGCCCATGTCTTGTGTGACAAGTCGTTTCTCACGCTCGGAACTGACGAGGAACAGATCCGTATCGAAGGCAGCGGCGAATTTCCCGTATTGGTCATTCATGTTCTTCGTTCCGAGAACCCCGTGTTGGATGAAGACACGATCCGCCCGCATCTTCCGTTTGAACGGTTCGGACCGGAGCGGATACAAGTATTCCGCATGATGTGTCCCGATGACCTTTTTCGCCATCAACGAGTGATAGATGTGTTCCTTCGATTTGATCGGCAAGACGTTTCCGAGCGGAGCGACTTGTGCGTATTCGTTCGACGTCGGATCGATGACGTAATAGACCGGTCGCTCCGGATAGGTTTCGCGCATGTACTTGAAGAAGTGATATCCGTTGTCCTGCGCTTTATAGGGACGTTCTCCGACAAGCCACGTGTTCTTCTCGGCAAACAGCCGGTAGAGCGGGGCGAACGTCATCAGGTGATTCAGATAGGCGTAATTTTCATTCGTAAACTCGGTCATCTCAAACGATAGATTCCGGTGACCGACCGTGTAGTACGGGATGATGTGCATCGTCGACGTATCATCTTTCCCTAACGCTTCCGGTGTCAGTTGACGCGTGATGTACCGGGCGCGACCGAGACGGTGTAATTTTGGTTCCGACCGGTGATAGAAGTCGAGTGCGACGAAGGCGTCATACACCCCTTCTTGTAATTGCGCTGCTTGATAGAGTTGCGACCAGTGGATCGTCGCCGTGTAGTGATAACGATACAATCCGAATTTTTTCGCACTTGTCTCATTTTGGTACAACCAATCGATCGGGACCGGAACTTGATTGCCACTTTCCCGGTGCACGAGGAGCAATCGTCCCGTCTTGATGAACGCGTGACGGGTAAAGGCTTTCCCGCTGATGATTGTCGTCGCTTTCGTCTCATTGCGGACCGCATCAATCTGAATCTTCGGCTTCATCTGCGGTTCTTTATTCAACAATAGACGCAGGTTGCCTTTTAAATCCGTATACAACTGGACGAAATCGTTGGACGTCTCATCCATCAATGGCGCGACCGGCGCGGGAATCTGCGTGTCAAGGAAACGTCCTAACAAAATCTCACGGGTGAAGACGGATGCATCGAGCGTAGCATGACTCGGTAAGCCGTCAGACTCCCATTTGTGTAATTGTTCTGGTGTGAGGTGTTCGACTTTTTTCGTAAACGTCAGCCAGAGTGAAAAACGACCGACTGGATAGGCAGTCTCTTGATAGGCTTCGACAGACTCGATTTCAACGAGACCATCCTCTTCGACTGTCGGAACGTCCGCATCCTGCATCTGAGCAGCATGTTGACTCAGCTGAGAGACGAGCGTATGCGGCAGTTGGAAAGAGAAGCGATGATCGGGCTGTTGGTTCGGCACTTCAAGGACCGTCTCTTGCAAACGATCGCGAATGAGTAAGGACGTGATCGTCAGCAACGGATCGTTCAATTGACCGGATAGCGTATAGTCTGTCGGTGAGGATTGAATCTGTAACGACTCTTTTAACACCGATCGTTTAAGTTTCTTTGGTTTCTTCGGAAGTACAGTGTGCCCGAATTGGAGCACCCGGAGAACAGATTTAAACAGCATGGAATCAAGGGACCTCCTACTAGGTGATATTTTATGAAAGCGTTATCTTCCATTAGCATTCTATCACAATCAATAGCTAAAACATCCCAAATTTTGAAAAACAATACGGACTTTGGTGGATAGACGAAAAAAACCTTCTCACAGAGGAGAAGGTCAATAACCGATTAGTCGAGCTCACTCAAAAGCGTTAACCAGTTTGTCGTAAAGAGCTCATCAGAAAACCGGTTGATCGAGTGCAGGGCGGCTTCCCCCATTTGACGGCGTAGAGCGGGCTGCTCCATCAAGTGGATTGCTGCTGCTGCAAAAGCTGACATGTCACCAGGTGGAACGATATAACCGGTCGTCCCGTGCGCGATGATTTCACGCGGACCATAACAGATGTCATAGGCGATGACCGGAACACCGTGCCCCATGCTCTCAAGGATCGCCATCCCGAACCCTTCGGATTGCGACGTGAAGATCGTTGCGACGGCGCCATGATAGGCGTCTTGAATGTTCGTGATGAATCCGTTGAACCGGATCTGTTTCGTCAGTGACAGTTCCTTGATCAACGCGTGGAAATCCTTTTCGAGCTGATCGTTGTAACCGAAGCCATAGAAATCAAGGAAAGCATTCGGATGCTGGTCGACGATCTTCCGCATGATACGGATACTGGCAGCGACATCCTTTTTGATTTGAATGCGCGAGACGACGATGAACCGATTTGGATCAGGTTCAGGAAGAACCGTCGAGGACATGCGGTGTCTGAAGACACCCCGTCCCCGAACTTGCTATCATCCCACCCCTAAAGGAGTGGGCTTTCTCGCTCGTACATTCTGTAAAAAACAAATCTCGTTTCATAGGGCATCTCCTTAGTTGGAATAATAAGGAACCTAAGGATGAAATGAAGATGTCCCTAGGCGTATCGTTAAGCTTCATGAATGGGTTGAACGAATGAACGATTGGCTGTGATGTACGTATCCTGAGCCGTTTTCAAGCGTGGGGTGCCTTTGGATGACAGAACGATCTTCTCAATCGAAAGAACCGTATCCGGTGTATTTTTCGTTGGTAGTTCGTTTTTAAAGTCACGATCAGCATACTGTTTACATGTCTTCAAAATCTGGACTGTTGTCGGAAGATCAGTCAGGTACGTCTCGTCATCAATCATAGGCGGAAGATGGACGTATTTTTTGTTTGCCGTGACGTAAGCACCGTCAACCGTGACGAGTCGTGGTGTGCCGGCCAGTGTCAACTGAAGATCGGAAATCGCCAGCAATTGCCCGACTTCAAGTGCTGTCTGCTTATGCTCGAATTCCAGATCGTCATACAAGAAAGCCTTCTCGAGTACAACGACTTGCGTCGGTGCATCGATATGATACTTCGTCGCGTCGATTTTCTGTACAGGTGATCTGGATTCCGCTGGACGAAATTCGACATTAAGTTGCTGGTAATGCAGATGCATCCCATTGACACTACTCGGTAACGTCATCCGGACGACGAACGGATGATAGTCGTCATGGATCAGCATCAATTGGAATGGATGTGAATGTCGTTCGAGTGCCTCCGTCGAAATGAATAATTCAGTCCCTTCGATCTGGAACGGAACGGCGGTTTCCGTTGCTTCATCGTTAGGCGCGATTAAGAGAACTTGATCGACCGAAGCCGTGTCGTCTTTGAATAATTGTACGACTTCATAGAAGACACCATCAACGAGACGCGTGCCTGCATACGTGGCAAAGAACGGCTCAAGGACAGGTCCGAGATGGTGTAGTGATTCCGGCATTCTATAATAAAGACGGTTCTCCGATACATAGCGCCGGGCTTTATGTTTTTGGACGAGTAGCGTGATGAAGGTGACGAAGCTGTCATAATCTTGTTGCTGCAGCAAAGCGTACTGCTTTTGGAAGATGTCATCGAAAATGAAATCGGCTGGATCTGCACCATGACGTTCAAAGATGGTGATCATTTCACCGAATAAATCAAAGAAGGTCTGCTGTTGCGGATGCTCGAGGAACCGTTTATTGTTGAACAGACGGGAGAGGAAATCCATCTCGATCAGACGGCTCAAGGCATGGGTCTTGGCGACTGTCGGAATATCCAGTTCAAGCGTTTTCTCAAGCACCTGTAAATTAAAAGTCGTCTTCTCGAAGATGCTCGTCTGTCCGACTAACGAATCATTCATCGCAAATCGGTTGACGTGATAGACAGGTGCCGGATTCATTGAAGCCGTCTGACATTTGGAGATAGCTTCGAAGAAGAAAAGTTTATCTTCACCGAACTGCATCGGGCTGAACCGGATGTTATGCTCGATCAAGACGGAGCGCTTCAGGATTTTCCCCGGAGGTCCAACCGCGCGAAATACTTTGTCGATTTCATATGGCACGAGCTGATTGGTAGTCGTGAACGATGCGAACCGCCCGACTTTTTGAATCGACGTGTCGGTATGTTTGATCGTTTGACCGAATGCGATATCGGTATCGTTCGAAGCGGCTTGTGCGACGAGCTGAGGGAATCCGACCGGATCGAGACGGTCATCAGCATCTAAGAACGTGACGTATCTACCTGTCGCTTCTTCGATTCCGACGTTTCGCGGATGGGCAGGACTTCCCGTATTTTCAGGGAGTTCAATGATGCGAATGAAATCCATCGTTTCTGCAGCCGTTTGAAGAATCGATAGCGACTCGTCGGTCGAACCGTCATCAACGAAAATCGCTTCCATCGTTGAATGGTCAAGCGTGAGTGCCTGAATCGACGCGATACACGTCGAGAGATACGTCGCTTTATTGTATACAGGAATGATAATTGAAACAATTTTACCCAACAGTAATTCCCACCTTAAAGAAAATATTTTAAAAAATACCATTTGAACTGTACCACAAAATGGATGCTCTCAAGCGTAAGAAAGGTGAGAACATACAAAAAAGGACGATGACCCGATCAAAGAAGGGAGTCATCGACCATTTAAGCGCGGTCATAAAAAATTGAAATTACTTGATTCCAATGTTCTCAAGATATTTTTTTTCAGAGTCATCGATTTTACGGCTGATTCGTTTCGTATACGTCTTCCGCGCGTAAGTGGATCCGTCTTTCTGATAAATGGCTCTTTCTCCTCTAGATGATTGGTCGTAATAGATTTCGATTAAATCTTGATCCTCATAGACGATGACGCCCGTTTCTCCAGAATTTCGCTTTAGTTGTCGATCAACCTGTTGTTTCTTCAAGTATTGATTTTCAGATTTAATGACTTGATTGATAGCTGCATCGTATTTCTGTTTTGCTTTCTCGCTTGTCGTATTTCCGTCTTGATCGTAATCGCTACATCCTGCTAGGAAGACGATCGAAAAAAGGAGGAAAGATAAAAGTTTCACTTTCAAATGCGAACACCTCCGAAGTACATGTTTTGTATTACCGATAGTGTACATCAAGGCAACGCTTCATATGTAACGTACTTGAGAAATAGGGAAGTGCCTTAGAGTAGGCATATTATAGTTCAATCGCATCGATGACGCCTTCAGGATACTCCCAGACGTTTCCTTCGATGAGCCATTGGTGGTGGCAGTTCGGGCAAGCGACTTCCGAAGAGAAGTCATATTGGATTTCAACACCTAAGCGCCGCTCCTCGTGCGATACACTATGTAAATCTTCAATGAGAATCTCATCCTTGAATTTCTCACGACAACGTGGGCATTTGAATTTCGAATAATGACTGATGACCGTATCCATTCGATTCAACTCCTAAACAAAGAATTAGTATCGTTTACAGTATAATGATAACGCTTACATATAAACGTGTTAATTTTGAATTGTAATCAAAATGGAATATATCAACTGAATTGGATTTTGATATATAGAGATCTCGAAAAAAAAATTAAAAGGAATTATCCGTACTTATACATCCGTTCAATCCAATTGAGGCATATTTTTCGTCTAGATCAGTAAAAAGTGCCTTAAGATATAAGTTGAAACCATCATATCATTACAGCTTTTAAGAGAGGTGAAAATCATGTTAGAACTCGAAGTGTTATATATTGAGAAAAATGCAAATAATGAGTTGGATATTAACTATTTTGATCCAAAAAATGAACCATTGATCTTTATGTTTCAAAGGATGTTGAAAAAATTAAAGGTACAATTTCCGAAATACAGTTCGCTTTATGTTATTTTTTATGAAAGTTTAACAGAAGAAGAAAAACTAAAAATCAGAAGTGAAAATGGTGAAGGACGCGAATATTATTTTAAAGAAACTAAGATGGAGGAATTAAAGTCAAAAAAGAATTTAGATTTTTTAAAAGAAACGTTGAGTACTTTAGTAGAAGGAATTAGACATTCAATATTCCGAGAATGTATAACCGATGATGAATTAAATAAAATAGAAAATTACGTGTATGAACAGAACTTTATATTCGTACAGAACATAGGCAGGAAAAATAACAAAACGAAAACAATGAGAGCTACTCTAAAAGCAAAATTGACACCTGTTAACCTAAATTTGTTTCTAGTGATTACTGATATGAAGTCTCGGAAAAGCCTATATGATGGATGTATATTTGAATTACCGCAATCAGTCATTATACCGTTAAGAAGTATATTGAACCCTATCTCTTTATATGGATATGAATTGTATTGGGAAAATGAGAATACGATCGACATCATCATAAACACAGTGGGAGATAGATTACGAACGAAAATTTATCGGAAGAATGATGACTCTGTTTTGGTTAAGCAACAAAAAATAAAGGCTTAAAGAAAGCATCATTTTTTTCCAAGTGATTGCGACATAGAGTCGCTCTTAACATGCAATTCTTTTCTTCTGCTCACTAGATGCTACACTTAGACCAACTATTACACATAAAAGGATGATATGAATGTGGAAGGCAATAATGTTTAATTCTGTTTGGATGGGTATCACATTGCCAATTCTTTTGAGTATTACTTTTACAATTTTATCCCCTCTATTCGTTTCTGGTAATAATGGTGTTCTCATGATTGTCGTTGCGTTAATCATTGGCATAATTGATGTTTACCTATCAATTCGGATTTGGATATGGATCGAAGGAAAGTCCTACAAACGAAAACGATACATGTGAGTGAAGCCTAACGGATGAACATTTTAAAAAGTCGCTTTATTTTTTTACATTGCTATGAGATGGCTTCGGTATTGAATCGGAGTCATTTTTGTCGTTTTTAGATGTCACGATACCCTCCGCTAGGAAAAAATAAAAAATCCCAAAATTGTATTATGAAATATATAATATATGGTAGAAGATATTTATTGAAAATGACATTTTTTAATGTCATGAAATGAGGATATAAAAATATGAATTACATAGAACACTTAGAAGCCCATTGTGGTGAAAGTACTGGTCACCTTGAGATGGAAGAATTACAAGATCATGCGATTCAATTGTTGCAATTTCAAAATGCACCGTTTGCGAATGCGAATACCGTGACATCACTTGGATTATTACATCACCCATTGCAATTCGAGAACGGTGCCGTTATCCATCAAGAAGTGATGCTATCTGTCATGCAACAAGATGCCGAGTCGGATTTAATTGAATTGATCTATCGCTTGACGTTGGAAGCATTAAAGACTGGACACGCTTATGATTTAGGCGAGTATTTACCGATGCCGGATGGGTTGTTATCGAAGTACGGCTTCGCTGCCCTATACGTGACGACACCGTTCTACTTTGAAGAATCATTTCAAGTCTATAAAGGGAACGCGGCATTCGGGGAACCGGAGACGGTGTTACCAGTCTGGTTCGTACCCATCTTTGCTTCGGAAGTCGCTTACATCGAACAATACGGTGCTGAGGAATTTAATGAGATGTTATATGAAACTGAGATGCAGCTGCTTAATTTAAAACGACATCCGCTCGTGGGAGACAATGAAGAAATTGAAGAATCGATTTTTAACAGGGAGGTATTCGTTTGCGAATGCGAAATTACCGACGCCCTTTTTGAAGACGATATCCAACGACCATTCGTACTAAATGGACCGCTAGCGAAAGCGTATCACATGAGTGTTGAATCGGGAGAACAAGGCGATACAGATCAAAATGAGACTTTCCTGTTTGATTTTCTAAATCATCAAAATCGTTTTCCGATCTACGCGACCTTTTTTGCTTTTGAAGAGGAAGACAAAGACAGCAGGGCTTTTTTCTCGCAACATCATATGTCGTTCACTTCACATGTCTTGTCTAGGCAGAAACAATCGAACGGTTGGTTACGTGGAAAACGAACATCGACAAGTGAGAGTCATTTTTTCACGGTAAAGATTGAAAATGCTAGGATGCTCGAACTCATCCTTGAACACGCTTATGGAGTTGCATCGATGAACGAACTGTTCATGTTTTCGTATTCCGATCGCTTGTCGATTCAACAAGAGGTCGAAACGACGTACCGAAAAACACGTGTCTTAGAAGATCGGTTCGTTTATCCGGAAGAGACGACCGTCGTGATTGTCGGTCATGATGGAACAATGCTTTATCTGCTATCGAACGAAGAACACTTCGCTTATGATCTTCGGACGGACTGGGCGAAACGACTACGACAACAGTTACCGAACGATACGGTGATTCGCCAGCTCAATGGAGAAATGTTCGCGGATCTATAAGAACGGGAGGGAAGTCATGCAACTCATCAAACCAATGAACGGTCAAAATCATTTTTGGCTGTTTGAAAAGGATGGACGGACACTCTACACGTTTCACGGCATCATGGGAGAGAGATTGAAAGAACCAATGAGCGAGCAAAAGTTCTCGCGCTTTTTTAATCTGGATGCCTACATTCGAGAACTCATAGCTGAGAAAGAAAAGGACGGATACTCGGTCGTTCAAGAAGCGGATTACCACGAAGTTGTCGTCGAGATCTTTTGTCAGGATACAGAGTATGACGTCATCTTTGAGCATCGTTCGAGCATTGAAGAAGACCTCAATGAATTTCTTTTTGAAATCGGCAACGGGTATTTTGTTGAAGATGAATATGGTTTAGAAGCGATCGAATTCGTCCTTCATATCTTGGAGCCGTCCTATATCGTTGAACCCGTCATTGATTATTTTAAGGACCAGTTTAATCTGAAGAAAATCCGAATGGGGCAGGCAAAAGTTCATTACGGCAGACGTTTGACCGGACTTTATCCCGCAGGAAAGAATTTTAATCGGAAAAATTGAACGATGACGACACAGTTAGGAGGAACAGTATGAACGAGCTGACAATCGACGAATATTCTTTTCAGTCGAAGAGTATCCAACGTATGCTTCAGACATCCGAAATCAACGTGCTTGGTCCATTGCAAACTATTTACGAAATCATGTGTTATGACCATACAGTAAGTAGCTTTACCAGTGAATTGACGGAGGAAGTATTATATGACACGCTGGTTCGCTTCAATCATTTTCCTTTATATATCACGACTAATTTTGATGAGATTAGAGAAGATGAGATGGACCTCTTAGAGCGTTTAAATTCGCGACCATTCGTATGCCATGAACATCCACGGTACGAAGGCGATCAGCGACGTACCAGTTTTTACTGTTGTATCGAAGTGCTGAATGCGAATGATCTGCGTTTCGTCTTAAAAGAGTCCTTCTTTCGAGCTGCTTATAGTGAAACGTTCCTCATCACGTTTGCACGACATACGTTTGAGTTGAAGACTTCTGGGAGAGGGATCTTTCAAGAAGCGAAATACACGCATGTAGTTGATGCACGTGATGGATTGCCGTTTATCCTTCCATCGCATGATGCGCTCGGTTTCATGTGGTTTTCGAATGGAGATGCCTTTCAAACCGTCGATCAGCTAAAAGCGATCTTACCAACGGATTATCAGATGGATTATGCACTAAATACCTACAAATAATTTAATTTAAGATCAAAGGAGTCATATAGATGGCATATCAAATCGGTTTACCAGGCGTCACAGAAGAGAGATTACAAGAGGTAGAAGCAGAACTCGGCTTTAAGCTTCCGAAAGAACTACGAAGTAGGTACAAGCACGAAAATAAATTCAGCATCGGCGAATGGGAGTTTCATCCGATCAAGGACGAGCAGTATATCAAGCGGACATGGGACGACCTTGTTCGTGTCAACACGACGGATGCAGAAGAGTACCCAGAAGGGTTCTTGCGGATTGCGGCGGACGGAACAGGTGACGAACTCGGATATCAGTTACCGGACACAGAGACGATCGTCTTGTGGGACCACGAAGAACAAGAGTTGTTTCCAGTAGCACCGACGTTGAATGCGTTCGTTGAAAAGGAACAACAAATGGAACAGAGTGCGGAACAAGCAGAACTTTTCTTAGAGACGGTTCTTGAAACGGGAGCTGTCTATGGTCTATCAAAATTTGAACAGTCGGGCTGGGCGTATTGTCCATCGAATCAAGACGAGACAGACGTCTTGTTATTCTTTTCGACGGAAGCGGCGGCAAAAGCACTGCAGACGAAGGAATGGTCGGACTATCATCTGATTCGCTTAGACCTGGATTTGTACATGAATGGCTGGTTACCGAACATGATTGACGACGGTCTGTATTGTGGCTTGGATTGGGGACCGGAGCTCGTCGGACTTGAGTTGGATCCAGAAGATGTCCTAGCAGATCTAGAGGGTTAACATGATTCAGACACTCAGTAAACAGGTGGATGGCATTACGTACTTTTGGTACTTGTATCGTGATGGTCGAACAATCCAGATCTATCACGGTGTCACCGAACAATGGAAGTTGGATCAAGATGTCAGCGATGAGAAGGAAGAACAGTACTCGACGAGGCGTCAAGCGAAACGACGGATGGAGGAACTGATTGCCGAGAAACAAGCGGAAGGATACAAGCAGGATGATATTTACGGGATACAACCTGGACGAAAGGAACGCGAGAAGTTTCGACGACGGACGTCCTGCTTCGCCTATCTTCTGGTGGGACTTGGTCTGTTTCAGTTCGTGACACCGTTCTCTGTCTTACCAATTGTAGTATTTGGAATGGGTATTCCCTTGATGTTTTTAGCTTTTATCGGTAAAGGCTATCTTTCTACATGGCTTCGAATTGTCTGCTTCATTAGTTACTTTTTCATGCACGTGATTCATCAGCAGGAATCGTATATCCCGTATCTTTTCCCGGTTCTTTCGATAAGTACAGGAATACTATTATGGTTTCATCTTCGAAAAACGAGACAACAAATGAAAGTAGAGAAATGACATTTTTAAAAGGAGATGCAACATGTCGCTTCTAAATAAGTTATTACAAGACCCTATCGTTTCTGATCTACCACGTCTTCACACCGCTCTTCTTGCCAAAAATCGTGGCTTACGCAAAGAGTGGTTAGTACATATGGATAGATTCATTGAAGAAGCGAATACGTGGAACTTCGAGCGACAGCGGACGTTTGTGAGTTGGTTATCATCTACCTGTGAAGGAGAGACAGACGCTTCGTTCCTCTTGATTCATCCGCTAAAAGAACGTCTTCTAAAACCGACTTTGAAGAAGTGGATGAAAGAGATGTCGGATGACGTCCGACCGTATCGCTGGTATGGTCTTTTCTTTGATGAAGATGACCGTTACATCTACTTACAAGAAGCGATTACGCGAGGGGGAAGACGGGAGCAGTTAGCGATCGAGAGAATGATTGATCATCACTTGTATGGACTTTGGTATTCTTTCCACCATCTTGATGAAGACTTGTATTTAGGAGAAATAGAAGAGGATGCAGCAACCTTAACAGAAGCTTGGTTACTAATCGAGCAACTCGATGATGCGGTTTTGAAATCGACATGTATTAACGAATGGAAGAAGATGAATCAAACCTTAACGGATTGGATTCGTTTCCGGCAAGAGCAAATCACCGGATTCATGGAGTGGAGGATGCAACAAGAATCTAAGGATTAAGTTTGATTAATCCAATGGCATTAGCAAGTTGGAAATGTCCTCCCCGTTATATTTAAGAAAGAGGTATACATCATGAAAAAGCTAGGCACGTTTACAAGTCACAAAGGGAATTTGATCGTCTCGGATCCGGCTTTCCTTGAGCCGGATGTAGAATACAACGTGACAATTCCAGTTGAACAAGGTTCGATTTGGACGGTCTTCTATGACGAAGATGAGTACGAATCAATTAATTTGCTTTACCTAACAATGAATGAAGAAACGAAGATGGCTCCATCCGATTTCGAGCCGTTATCCGATCTAGTCATCGTCGATTCAGCGCAGCTCGTCGTCATGAACACAGCGGATTACGGGAGACGGGAAGCAATCGATTGGGAGATTCGAAATACGCTAGAGTTCGACGAAGAAATCGACCCGTTCTATATCGCGATTTCAGACGAAATGATGGAAGACGAGATATTCCTGTTTCCGTTCGGCGTTGCCGTTCAGTTGATGGGGGACGGACACTATGAAGTCCTCGTCCGCCGAGAAGACGGGAACGTGACAGGTATCGCGATCGCCCTCGGAGAACATGAAGCTTTTGAAGAACATGATGACGAGGAAGAAATATCGCTGGAAGACGTCGACGTACCACGACTGAATCATCAGAACACTGCTTTGCCTGACGATGCCTTTCTTACGAGTATCCTTCAGGCGATGCGATTATTTTATGTGAACGATCAAAAATCCTTGAAGTACAGTATTCCGATCGAAGGTCAGAAGGTGGAGCACAAACTGCATCTGTATGACTATTTATCCTCCATCCAAAACTATCAAGTGGCAGTGGAGAGTCCCTGTCCAGAAGCGCGTATTCAAGCGTTTGAGATTGATCATTTCGCGATTCCAGACTGGTATAAAGAGATTTTACGGGTTTGTAACGGTGTGCGTTTTGCCGAAGAGTTGAACTTATACGGTATTCCGTTGACGAGCTGGAACGGATTATCACATGAGATCCAAGGCAATCTCTCCGTTAGTCTCGAGGAATACGCATTAACCGAGTTCGATGCGATCCGTGACAAGTATTTCTTTTTTGGATCGTCGTTTAGACAAGATGAATACTATGCGGTATTGAAAGAGCGTCCAGACGAAGCCGTATATTGCTTCGACTACCGGACACTTAAACTCAAACGCCAAGCGACGACTTTCCAAGATATCGTCCGTGATGCATGGCGCGCGTGTAACCTTAAAGCACTCCATAAAAGAATGTGAGGATGATCTCATGAAAATAATCTATTCCCGTGAAGACTTACTCGCACTCGAAGATCCCTTTGAATATGAGGTGGGGTTACCGATCCGCATCAGAGAACTCCCGGCTTCCGTCATCGAAGAGGAGAGTCCGGATAGCCGCGAACAATTGGATCGTCTTCTGAAAGATGGCTATACCTTGGTCATTCAGAAACCGCGAATTCCGAACCCTCCCATATTCGCGGAGTTACCCGTGATAGCGGAGAATACGATTATGAAATTGTATACCTACGAGGCGAATCATTGTGAAGATGCGTTATGGGAGGCTTTGTCTGAGAATGAATACGATCGGCACTGGGCTTACTTTTTATTGAAAAAAGTCGAAGGTGTCAGATTCGAATTGCCTTATACGCAACCATCACAGCACACACTCAGTATCTCTCATCTTAATGCGAATCAACTCGTGTATCTACAGTTTGAAACGTATCAAAGCGTATCGTGTCAGTGGGAGTGAATAAAGAAAAGAGTGACGAAACTGAAAATATAATGAGTCTAAGGAGAAGTCATATGATACAGCTGACAAAACAAAACGGCTCAGATATGCTCTACCAAACGATTTATACGGAAGGACGCACCATCGTGCAGCATCAAGGAATCGTTGGAGCGTGGGTGAAAGCAGAAGACGTAAAACAGATGCGCGTTTCTCGCTTCAAACGATTAGGTGTACAAATTTTGCAGCTGGTTGAGGAGTTAGAACGGCAAGGTTACCGCGAGCTGAACGAGACCTATTATACCGGACTGGTTGTTCAGTTTTCTTATGAGAAAGGTCAGGAAGAAGCAGCACTTGAGCGACGTCACATGATGGAAGAAGTAATCCATTATGGTTTGCTTCATATGGGGAACGGATACTGCGAAGGAGGAGATATTGGTAGTGGTACGACAAATATCTTTTACTATGTCCTTGATGTCGAAGCAGCCGTCGCACTGATCTTTGAAGAAATGAAAGCACGCGATATACAAGACGAACCAAAAATTGCAGTACAAGAAGGAGAAGTGTACACCGTTCTTTATCCTGAAGGAGCGACGTTTGATTTGATTGGTGAGGGGAAACCGTGGAGCTGGATTCCGATGACGCAAGCGGAGGACGAAAAGGTATGGCACGTCATCGATCAACAATTTCAATTCTCGCCTAGTACGACGGTTTTTCCATCCTTAAATGCCCCAAGTCCGTTCATTACATACGAAGTGGATTATGAGAAACGAGAAGAGATCGAGCGGGAGCTAAAACGTATTCTGACTGAGCTGACCGTTGACGGAGAACGCGTTATGGCACTCGATTGGAATCATCAAGGATACTGGATTGACCCAAGATGTCCGTTTCTTCGAAATGAAGAAGGAGACTGGATGATTCTAGCCGTTCCAGATGGCGACTATTCCTTTTTCATCGCTCGCGATTTCCGCTGGGGTTACCTCGGTCATCCGTGGGAGGGTAGTATCACGGTGTTTGGAGAAGATATGATTTCTGCGTTCCAAGGGACAGACATTTTTATGAATGAAATCCGAAGAGGGTGATTGAGGTGAAATTGACCTTTCAACAAAACGAATGGATTGATGTGTTCCGAGAACTGCTACCACGCGACGATTGGCAAGATCTCGTCCGCCTTCAGGTAAATCAGCATGCGTATCCGTTTGAAGTAAAGTTACTAGAACGACCACTCAAACAGAATCCAAACATCGACGATTTTTCGGATTGGATGGTCCAGCCCCATTTCATCATGACTGACGCCTCACAGCTTGAAAGATTTCTCGAACATCTTGTCATCGAACAGCAGGAAATGGCGACTGAAGCAGAGGTGACACTCATCGTCGAAAAACAAGGACAAGGAATCGTCCGGGTCACGAACGATTGTGTCTCGATGTATGGAACTGCATATGAGAGCCTTGATGACGTAGGAACTGAATATGAGAACTTTTTCGATGCGGTCTTACCATACGCCACGTTTCCGGTCGAGGTCGTCTTTTGTGGTCGAGGTGTCTTAAAAAATGATGATTCGATTCACGTGATGACGTTGCACGATACCAATTGGCAAACGGTATTTGAAGACCGTCTGTTGTACTTGCTGAATCGAAAAGAAGTGATGACAGGGAAGTATTCGCGTTCTTCAAAACAAACGCTGGAGGACTTCGTGTCTGAATTCTCGTTAACGATGGCTTATAACTTCATCGTGACGCGCGATGCAACGAATCGATTTGGCATGCTCGATCACTTTTGTACGAATGGAAAGATCGCACATTTTGGAAAAATAGACAATGTAGAGACATCTTTCAAGTAACGATAGAAGTATCAAACATAAGGAGGATGCGTAATGACCTTAGCGTCATATATCTGTATGGAGAGACAAATTCCTGAAAAATATTTCAATTTGGATGAAGAAGATGAAACACTTCCCTTGTATATAGGACCCTGTTTTGCGGATCAAGACTGTCTGTATGAAGTAAAACCGAGACAGTTTCATAAATGGTATGTGTACGAGATTTCGAGTCATTGGGGAATCGAGATCGTTGAACATTTTGATTCCAGCATTTCAAAAGAGTCAAAGGAAAAGCTACGTTATCTATTTACGTTCATGAACGACTTCTTAGACGAAGGTGAATCGTTTGAACTGTATACATGTTGGATTGGGGAAGAGTCCTATCCGCAAGAGAAAAGTATGACACTGTCTTTAGAACTTGATCAGTTAGAAGACATTGAGATTCCTGAAAGAACCCATATTTTAATCACGAAAACAGAGTAAAAACTAAAAACCGCTGATCATGAACTGCCCCATAAAAGTTGGACATAAAATCCAACTTTTATGGGGTGTTTTTTATGGTCAAATATACAAAGGCGTTTAAAGTCCAAGTCGCTGAGCGTTATCTAACAGGACGAGACGGATACCGAGGTGTGGCGAAAGAATTCGGGATAGCGCATAACCTGGTCCGTGAGTGGTCACGTCTCTATGAGCGTTGGGGGGAAACGATCTTCGATCCTTCCTATACAACACACTCGCTGGCATTTAAACTGGAGGTATTAAACGACATGGCGACTAATAAGCTGTCCAATAGAGAGACGGCCGTAAAATACCGAATTTCCTCCCCGGGGATGATCTCGAGATGGCGATCGACGTATGATCGGGAAGGGACCGCAGGTCTGGTCGCCAGACCGAAAGGACGTGCCCCGATGGCGAGACGCAAGAAGAAGGAATTTGAAGAGATGACAGAAGTCGAGAAGCTCAAAGAACGGATCGAGTATCTCGAGATGGAGAACGCTGCGTTAAAAAAATTGAAAGCCTTGGTTCAAGAAGAGAATGCGCGACGAACCGGATCAAGGCACAAGTAATCGATGAATTGCGATCAATCTATCCCGTTCCGGGACTCCTCCGCGTGCTCGGTATGGCACGAAGCGTTTATTACTATTGGCGGACGCGCCTGACGGGCGAAGACAAGTATGCGGAAGTGAAGGCGGCCATCCATGCCCTCTTCCACGAACACGAGGGACGATGTGGCTATCGTCGCATCCACGCACTTCTCGAACGCCAGGGCTTCCGGCACGATCCGAAGACCATGCGCCGTCTCATGAACGAACTCGGTCTCAAATGTCTCGTCCGCATGAAGCGATACCGCTCCTATAAAGGACGGGTCGGAAAGGTCGCACCGAATCTTCTTCAACGTGACTTCAAGGCCACCGGTCTGAACCAGAAATGGGTGACTGACGTCACTGAATTTCACCTGTTCGGGGAGAAGCTCTACCTTTCTCCGATGATGGACTTGGGAAACCGTGAGATCATCGCCTATACCCTATCGGACCGTCCTACATATCGATTCGTTGGCGAAATGTTAGATCAGGCAATCGGGAAGCTCGACGGAGAGG
The DNA here is from genome assembly GCF_015645365.1 of Exiguobacterium abrahamii. Classification (NCBI taxonomy): domain Bacteria; kingdom Bacillati; phylum Bacillota; class Bacilli; order Caryophanales; genus Exiguobacterium; species Exiguobacterium abrahamii. Next base: position 1,496,901 of record NZ_JADOYC010000001.1, on the reverse strand, counting down.
CGCGCCCAATCCTTCATTCCGATCAAGGGTGGCATTATCAATACAGAGCGTTCACTGGTACGCTCCACGAGCACGGCATTACACAAAGCATGTCCCGTAAGGGCAACTGTCTCGACAACGCAGCCATCGAAAGCTTCTTCGCCGTGCTCAAGTCAGAGCTCCTGTATCTCAAGGAGTTCGATGACATGGATCACTTCAAATGTGAGCTCGAGCGTTACATCGAGTACTATAACCATCGTCGTATCAAGAGACGACTAAAAAACCTGAGCCCGGTTGAATACCGGACTCAGGTCCTCAAGGTCGCCTGACAAATTATTTATTGTCTAACTTTTTTGGTTCAGTTCAATCACAGCGGCTTTGTTTTAGATGATTCACTCTTGTGCGTAGACGATATCTGCGATGACATGGACTTGTGCAAGTGTCATCTCGGAATAAAATTTGATTGACGATGGACAGTTTTCGATTTTCTTCTTATTGTTCATCAATTCAATCGATTAATCGCGTTCTTCCTCAAGTTAAGTGCTATTTCCTTCCAAATGAAATACTTATCTTTTTTATTAGGTGACTTTAGTTACTTCCAGCTTTTTTTGTTGATCTCTTGCTTGAAGCAATGCATTCGCTGTTTGTTCCAATTTTTTAGTCATGTCTTGGAGTTATTTCTTATGATTAGAGATTTTGTTTACATATTCTGCTTTTTAATTTTCTATTGCTTGTAGCACTTCTGACTCTAATTTATTGACTGTCTCTAGATGACGTGATTGAATACGTTGATTTTCATATTGTAACGCCTCAAGATATATAGCAAATTTTTGAAAAAGAAGCGTGATCTGCTTAAGGGATGCTTCTAATACCGCATCCTTCTCGCTGAGTTTAGAATCAATTTCCTCTCGTTCGGTGAGTACAATAAATTCTTCAAATAGCTGATTGGTTGTAGTCTTACGTCCTTTTATCAATTCATCAAGTATATATGTCAGTTTAGTTAGTATGAAAAAAGTAGGATTTTTACTCAAATTTAATGTGAAAAAATGAAAGTTATGGCCAAAGTATAGAAAATGAAAAAGCTAAATTCTGATTGTAGACAATCCCTCATTTCGTGATTGAAATGGGGACTTATTGTATGTATTGATCACTAAAATGTCAAAGAAACATGGATTCCTAGAGGAATCTCAGGACCGATTCTCAAGCTTTTTGAGGTTCAGAGCAATGAAAGTAAGCATCGCTTGAAGCGTCGTTTTTTTTAATCCGCGGTAGCGGGTTCAACGCATACGACGCTTCTCTTTCTCGTTAAGAGAAAAATTACGCTTTGTATTCAGTCTGAGCTAAATTTTAATTTAGTTATTTATAAGACAAGAATTAAATATATAAAAAACCAGAAGCTAACTTATTGGTTGCTAGCTGACTAATCAAATGTCTAATGATTTCTTTATTTAGAGAGTCGCTAGATATTTTTGTAAACGCTTAATAAAAAACGAAAATATAAAACTAGTTCTTTTGAACTTATTTATTTAAAAACTAACTAAATTAGCTACTTTATTAAATGTTTAAGAATGCTTACAGCCGCAATGAAAGTGAGAATTACAAAAACTCTCAAACAAAATAAGTTGAATTAAGAATCCTTATAGGACGTATTTATCAATTCCATTTAGAGGGGTTTTATTCCATTTTTGGTTTGTTAACATGAACATATTCAATTCGTTGTGAAACATTAGACGTAATATTTCACATTTGAAATGAAAATATATTTTAAAAGGTGGATGTAAAAATGACTGAAAAAGAAATCATGCTTATGAATGCAACATGTGGCGAGGGAATGAAATCGTTGGATACTGAAAAGATGTCTGAGATTTATGGTGCTTCAGATGTAGATCCGCGTTGGACTCCAGTAATTTCTCTTGTAGCTCGTTCAATTGTAAAAAGTACAAAAGCTTGTATTGGTGCAGGAGCATCTGCAATCAGTGGAATTGTAAGTCACAATAAAGATTGCTTAGGATAAAACTAAAAACTACTAATACTTGGAGGTTCTGATGGAAAACCTTAAAAGTCTTGATGCTGTAGGAACAAGCCTTAAAGAATTGTCCGAAGAAGAGATGAATGAAATTTTTGGTGGATCTACTGATGTAGACGTTAGGTCATCAATGGTTTGTTCTGCTTTACTTACTTTTGTCGGCAGTTACTTAGCTTCTGCAGGATTAAAGTGCGGAAAAGATAATAAAAAATAAGAATAGCGTGAGCGGCTTCGGTCGCTCACTTCTAAGTTTTTAATTTGAGGATAGAATGGAGGCACTAAAATGAAAAATCTTTTTAAAGCTTTAACTATCAAAGAAAGGTATGAAATCTTACAAAGAACAGATATCTCAAATGTTCATCCATCATTGTTAAAATGGAGACAAGAGATGTCTATTATTTCTGAGAATACGTTCAACGAAATGCTGAAAACAAAAAAATTAAACAAAAATATTTTTTCTCATGCGATTTGTTATCAACCAGAATTTGAATTGCAAGAAAAATATCAAAAAGTTGCTACTGAGTCAGATTGGTATAAATTTTACGATCGTGGGATAAAGAATATTTTAGATTCAAATGAAACATATGATAATTTTTCGAATGTAATCCGTCCATTTATAGAAAATATTAAAAGTGATTTAAAACAACTATTTTTTGAAGATTCATCAAAAGATATTTTTTCTACATCTGTTTTCGAACAGGTAATTCTATACATAACAAATGAGTTGTCAGAAATTGTTCATAAAACACTTGTATTAGAGTTGAACCTTGAAAAAGAGCAAGGCTTATTAATTGGAGAATCACCTGAAGAGCGTTATATGTATTTTGTTAAATCTTTCGATCAAATAAAAAAATTGAATGGATTTTTCGATAAGTACATGGTTATTACAAGATTATTATCTTCGCGCTCATTATTCTTTATTGACCATGTTAATGAATTAGTGAACCGTATTGTCAAAGATCAAAAAGAATTAATGTGCGAATTTCGAACAGGAGATTTAAAAATCATTGGGATGAAGTTTGGTGAAGGGGATACGCACCAAGAGGGAAGAACTGTAACAGTATTAGAATTATTAAATTCAACAAAAATTGTTTATAAGCCTAAAGATTTGAAAGTGAATAAAGTATTTAATGATTTCATAAATTATATGAACGGATTAAATTATCCTAGCTTTAAAAGTCTAAAGACATTGCCCACGTTAAATAAAAATACATACTCGTATGAGTTATTTATTGAGCAAAAATATTGCGAATCTATAGAAGAAATAGAAGATTTCTATCATCGCTTTGGACAGCTTATGGCAATTTTCCAGATTTTAAATGGAACGGATATTCACATGGAGAATCTGATCTCGCATGGTTCGCATCCAGTCATTATTGATCTAGAAACATTAATTCAAAGACAAAATCCTTTATTCGGTCAAGAAGAAGAACTGACACTTAAAGAAATTAGAGATCGCAATTTTAAAAATGTAACGAGAACACTGTTCTTACCAACGAATGGACTGAAAACTGAAAAACTAGATTTAAGTGCATTAAATGGAAGAGAAAGCAAGTTAGATTATAAGGTCTTACAGCCAGTAAATCAGGGAACTGACGAAATGCGATATGAATATAAAGAGTTTATTTTAAAAGGATCAAAAAATTTACCAACTCTTGAAAATGACATTGTAGAAATAGACTATAAACATTATAAAATTCAAATACTAACTGGTTTTCAAGCAGTGTATGAAATGATTATAAAAAATAAAGCTGAACTCTTAAACTCTAAAGTATTAGAGAAATTCAAAAATTTAAAAGTAAGAGTTCTTTTTAGAGACACAAACCAGTATGCCACTATTCTCATGCACATGCAGCATCCTCAAATGTTGATGGATATGTTGGATAGAGAAAAAGCACTCGAGAACATGTGGGTATTTCCATATGCCGATAAATCAATTATTGATTCAGAAACTCGAGATATGATATTTAACGATATTCCAGTATTTTTTAATGTTACTAATTCTCTTCATATTGAAGGGAATAAAAGCATGATGATTGAGAACTATTATGACTATACGCCCTATGAATATCTTTTAACCACTTTCAATGAAGTGTCTGAAAGCGAATTGCAGCATCAACTTTCAGTCATACAATTACACTTCGGTGATTTCTCAAGTGTTAGAAAAAAAGAATTATCTGCGCTAGAGACAATTTCTGAACCGTTTTCGAAATTATCATTTGAGTGGAATGAACAGATCGTATTGAATGAAATTTATGAGATTGCAGACAGCATAATTGAAAAAGCAATTGATTTGGACCATGTAAGCTGGATTATTCCGAGTAATCAATCAGATGATGATGTCTGGTCGCTGACTCCGAGTTCGGATGATTTTTATAATGGTTCCTCTGGAATTTTACTGTTTTATTATCACTTATATAATCAAACGGGTATCAAAAAGTACGAAGAGTTTTACCAAAAACTATTGGCGCAATGTAATCCAGAATTAGTATTTGATTATAAGCTTGGACTTTCAGGGTATCCAGCCTATCTGCACGCATTTTCGTATATGAATGATTTCAAAGATGACAATGCTAAGATTTTAAAATTAATTATTCAATACTGTTCTAAAATAGAAGAAATTTTGAATGATAAGAGCGATTCAATTGTTGAATTAGATTATCTTAACGGGATTACTAGCCTAATTGGAAGTTTGATACGTCTTTATGAACATACAAAAATGTCAAGAGTATTAGAATTGGCAATAAAATGTGGTGATTTCTTAGTAAATAAAAACGTCCCAATCAAAGATCCGAGTTTTGGTCATGGCGAGTTTGGAAAAATTGTAATTATTAAGAGATTATTTAATTTGACTCAAATCAAAAAATACAATGACTTTGCTAACTCGCTTCTTTCTAATATTGATATTCCAGAAAGTCTACAATCTAGCAAAAGTCTTCATTGGTGCACAGGTTGTTTAGGGATCGATATGACAAAAAATGAAGTGTTTGACCAAGAAATGCAGGGGCATAAAGTATTTGTAAATAACTACATTCGGTTAGAAAATAAAACATTGATGAATAATGATTCAATTTGTCATGGGAATATGAGTCTCGTAGAATATTTCTTGACGTCATCAGATACGTTTGAAAAAGGTAGAAGTATTGGCATGGCGGTTTTGAAGCTTAAAAATAATAATAACGAGTATAAGTTAATGCATAATAGCAATTTTGAAGACATTAGTTTATTTACTGGAACTTCTGGCATAGGGTACCAACTTTTAAGACTGATCAATCCAGATGAAGTACCAAGTATTTTGAGTTGAAGGAGGAAAAAATCATGTTGAAAAAAATATTTGTCTACGTTGGTTCACGAAATAAAGATTCACGAATATTTGATTTGACAAATCAAATTATTTCTCGATTTAAAACTCTTTGTTCTAAAGAAATTGAGCTTCAGATTGATATATATTCGCCATTAAACACTCAATTAAATCCTTCTACAGGGTGTAGGCAGTGTTTTAATCTTGGCCAGTGTCCAAGTGAATTAAAAGATAAACCTGACGATGGAGAAATGTTAAAAAGAAAAATGAAAGAAGCCGATTATATAGTTTTGGCAAGTCCTGTATATTCACACAATGTTTCTTCGGATATGAAAGTTTTAATCGATCGCTTATCATATTGGGCACATCTATATACGCTTGTAAAAAAAGCTGGGATTGTAATTTCAACAGCTGAAAGTAATGGAGCAACATTCGTTACAGATTATCTGGAAAAAACGTTAAGTTTTATGGGAGCGTCAGTTATTCACAAAACAAATTTTATTAAAACAGAAAGTTTTTTAGCTGATACTTATGTAGAAGAGACTGTCGATTCAATGTTGCATGTTCTTGATTCTAGCTATAAATTTACTCCGACTGATTATCAAGAAACTACATTCAATACGTTGAAAATTATTTTAAGTCAATATGAACAACAACACTTTGAACATAAATATTGGGTTGAAAATCATTTATTTGATTGCGACACGCTTGAGGAGTACTTTGAATCGTATGCTTAAATCTAGGTATCTACTCTTACATCCGATAACACTAAGTTTAATAATGGTCAGTGTGTGTACATTCTTTTACAAGTATCAAAACGATTCTTTGTATCTTTTGATACTTCAACTATTCCTATTTATGATGGTTGTTATCGCTATTCATGAAATAGGTCACTTAGTAGCGGGATTGATACAACATGCTCAATTACATTTTTTAACATGGTGGTTCCTGATAGCAATTCAAGTGAATGGAAAAATAAAAATTATGATAAACGAAAATGTATTTTTAGCACTAGGGACAACCAAAATGTACTTTAAATCTAAAAAAGATATAAAAAATCTTAAAAGAAAGCTGTTATTGAACTATATTGGAGGTCCTTTAATTAACTTAGTTGTTGCAGTGATTATGTTAAGTTATCGAGCAATTGAGCCTAATATTCAACTTACCTCTAGTGACTCTTATTCTTATTTTTTAATCCTGAATTTAATAATTGGGATAATCACACTTATACCGGTAGAAGGTACTGATGGAGGAGAAATTGTTTCTCTAATGAAGAAAAGTAATGCTGAAGTAGTAGATGACTATACTGTACAGTACCTCTATTATAAGGCGATAGAAGATATTCAAGAAGATGAGTTTCTTTGGTTAGAAAAAAAAGTGACTGCAGCATCTAATGATGATGAGGTATTCTCAATTGCAATTTTAAAGGCTCATTATCACATAAATAAAAAAAATTATGATGAGGCAAGTACTTCTTTAATATTCGCTCAAAAAATTGTTTCTTCGGAAATACAACAAAAAATACTAGGCTTTTATAATTCATTAATAAAAAGCCTGATTCAAAAAGAAATGAACGAAGAATACATTGAACAGTTAAAAGAAATAAATTTTTGGTATGGAAAATGCATGTATAGTATTTCATTAAACATACTCAAACAAAATAGTAGTGACTATAAAAAAATTTGTATTTCAAAAAATGAAGTTTACAAAGAAATGGTTGATCCTCATCAACAAATGATCTTATTAAAAGCGCTTAATTTATAATCAAAAAGGAGTATCGGCATGAAAAAAGTTAAATTTATTCAACAAATGGAATTTAGTGAATGTGGTTTAGCTTGTGTCGCCATGATACTCAATTATCATGATTATCAAATAACACTAAATGAAATACGCGATGAGTTTCCTAGTCCACGTGGTGGTTATTCGTTTCTGAACTTAACACAAATTGCAGATAATAAAAAAATGATGAGTCGAGCTGTTCAAATAGATGAAAGTGGTATTGAAAATTTGATTTTACCCGCCATACTTCATTGGGAAGGAAACCATTTCGTAATTTTAGAAAAAATACGTAATGACATTTTCCACATTGTAGATCCTGCGAAAGGCCGTATGAGGTTAAAAAAAATAGACTTCATAACTAAAATGAGTGGATTTGCCATCATGTTTTCACCCTCGTCAACGTTCCAAAAAAGGTCAATTGAAGAATCGAATATTTTATTTCATTATTTCAGCAAACACAAAAAGACAGTCTTCCATTTGTTAGCATTGACGATCCTTCTTCAAATAGTATTATTAACTATCCCTTTAGTAACTAAATGGACTACTGATCATTTACTAATCAACAAAGAAGAGTCCTTAATGAATGTTGTCGGTATAACGATACTAGGGATATTCATTACTTATTTATTCTTCACAGGAGTAAGGTCGTTTATTTTAGCAAAGGCTGAGACAAGTATTGATAAATCAATCATGACTGATTTCATGAATACATTGGTTAGATTACCTCATTCCTTTTTTGATAATCGATCCAATGGAGATATCTTATTTCGAGCAAACTCTAATTTTTACATAAGAGACATTCTTTCGACTACGTTTATCTCTATAATCATTGATGCCATGTTGATCATCACATACTTTTTCATTTTAATGACTTTCTCAAAAATACTGGCAGTTTTTTTACTGATACTGTCTATCATCCTGATGATAAGCCTATTTTTCAATTCAAAAATCGTAAGAAAACTGGTAGACACTAGTATACGAGATAAAGTTAAGGTTCAATCACAGGTTACTGAAATCGTTCACAATGCTATGGATATTAAAGTGTTAGGGATTGAAGAAGAACTCTTGGGTAAGTGGAGTATAAATTATGATACACAATTAAAGAGCAGTCAAAGATTAAACATTTGGGAAGGTATTGTGTACACTATTACATCTGGAATTCAAGTAATGATTCCGTTATTGATTTTATGGATGGGAACAATGCTTTATTTAAGAGGAGATATAACAGTTGGGACAGTCATTGCCTCTAGTTCAATCGCAGTATCGTTCATCGCACCAATCATTTCAATGAGTAACCACTATACACAGATAGTCTCTTTAAGAGCATACTTTACACGGTTAGTAGATGTAATAAAAACTAAGAAGGAACAAGAAACAAATCTAGGTTTAGTATATGAAGAGTTAAAAATGGGAAAGATTGAATTCAAAAATGTTTCATTTTCTCATAATCAATTTGTAGAAAATACTATAAAAGATGTCTCTTTCACAATAAAGCCAGGAGAAACAGTCGCAATTGTAGGTCCTTCTGGATCTGGGAAAAGTACAATTGCTAAACTACTATTAGGTTTACATCGAGTGACTAAAGGTGAGATTTTGATTGATGATGTCGCTATTGAAAAGTATCATCTTCCTACTTTAAGAAAGCAGATTGGATCAGTTCTACAAGAGGCAGAGCTTTTTAATGGAACTTTCAAAGAAAATATTGGAATGGGTGCTGAAGTAGAGGAGAGGGAAATTGAAGAAGCGGCCCAAATGGCAATGATCTATGATGACATCATAAAAACTCCATTAAAGTTTGAGACGATCATTTCCGAGGGGGGTGGTAATCTTTCAGGAGGACAAAGACAAAGATTGATTATCGCTCGAGCACTCTTAAAAAAGCCTAAGCTAATTGTTTTTGACGAGGCGACTAGCAGTCTTGATAATATCACCGAGCACTTAATAAAGGAAAACATTGAAAATTTAAAAGTAGGTAAACTAATCATTGCTCATCGATTAAATACAGTTCAAAGTGCTGATAAAATCGTTGTATTACATGAGGGAAGAATTGTTGAGAGTGGAACACACTCTGAATTGATTAACAATAGACAGCGATACTATAGACTATATTTAAAAATGGGGGAATCTGAACATGATGAAAAGAGTAACCATCCTGTCAGTCTTAGTAGGTAGTTTATATGGAATACCTTCTAACGTGTCTGCGGATGCTCTTAGTAATAATAACGAAAAAGTAATTATCTTCAAAGAAAGTGTTTCAAAAGAATCAATGCAGCAAGTCATAAAAGACAAAGCATTAAAAGTTACTTATCAAATTCCTGAATTAAAATTAATAGTTGTTCAAGATTCGCACTCAAAATTAAAGGAAAGCAAATTTATTGAAAGTGTTTTTTCTTCTTCTTCATTAAAACCAATTGCTAGAGAAGAAAATTCATCATTAAACGAAGAAACATTTTCACTCTGGGAAGCTCAATGGGATATGAAGCAAGTTACAGGAGACAAATTGAGCTACTCATTGCATCAGGCGAATAAGGGAACAGTAGTCGCTATAATTGATTCAGGTATAAATGACGAGCACCAAGATTTAAAAGATAGTGTTGTCAAAGGATCAAAGAATTTAGTTCCTGTCGGTGGATATAATGGAACCGAAAGTACCGAAATTGGAAATGAAAATGATTATAAAGATCGCATGGGACATGGTACAGGTGTCGCTGGTCAAATTTCGGCTAATGGGAAGTTACACGGAGTCGCTCCTGGAATTGGTATTCGTAGTTATCGCGTTTTTGGGGAAAAGTCTGCTAAGACAGAATGGATATTAAAAGCAATTATTGAGGCTGCAAACGATGATGCTGATGTAATTAATTTAAGTCTTGGAGAATATATGTTAGTTTCTGGTCAATACAAAGATGGAACAAATGATCTAAAAGAGTATAAAGCCTATAAAAAAGCTGTAGATTATGCATATAAAAAAGGGAGTATCGTGGTGGCTGCTGCAGGTAATGCTGGAGTGAACGTTAGAAATCAGAATGATATGAAAGAATTATTTACTTTGCTTGGAAATGATTTAGAGGAATCATCAAAAAACAAAAAAGTAAAAATTTATGATATGCCTGCTCAATTATCGAAAGTAGTCTCTGTAGGATCTATTGGTCCATTAAATACTCAATCTATATTTAGCAACTATGGTAAAGGTTTTATTGACTATTACGCAGCAGGAGGAGACTTCAGTTACTTAAATCAATATGGACAAGAGAAATGGATGGAGGAAGGATGGTTTGAGAAAGAATTGATACTGACGACTGGTATGGATGGAGGCTACTACCAAGATGCTGGTGTATCTTATGCCGCTCCAAAAGTTTCTGGAGCGATAGCTTTGTTAATAAGTAAAGAAAAATTGAAAAACAAACCAAATAAAGCTTTAAAGCAATTTAAGAAGTTGAATCAAAACAAATATATTTATTTACCTAACATATTAAAATAAAATATTTATCGCACTATACCGTTAAAAAACGATATAGGAGCAGACTAACCTAAATTTTTAGACAATATAAAACACCTTCGTAGTGGTACACATTTATGAACTGAACCCTGAATGGTGGACACTTGATAAAAGACCCCATTCGGGGTTTTTTGTGTTTAAAGATATCGATATACTGTACCTATTCAATTTAGACGGGAGAACTATTCATGAACAGACGCACCTTCAATCCAGATCAAATCAGACAAATTGAAGCGAAGATGGAAGTCTCAAGGTGAGCGAATCATAACGACACCTAATCTTCTCGAGCGTGACTTCACAGCAAGTAGACCAAATCAAAAGTGGGTGACTAATATCTCCCGCCTTTCAAGAATTCGTTAAAAGGAATCACCTAACAAGCAGCACATGTCTCGTAGAGGAAACTTTTGGGACAGCGCAGTTATCGAATCGTTCCACTCTAATTTAAAGTCTGAAGAGTTTCAGTACGTCAAGCTTAATTCACTAAGAGACCATGAGCTCGCTGAACTCGTTACTTATTACTTAAATTACTAAAACGAAGAATGAATCCAAGAAAAATTAGGCTACCTGTCACTGAAATAATATGGTGTACTGGCATCCTACTCAAGGTGTTTTTATATGTGTCTCATATCCCTATGTCTGTCTAAACATCCTACTTCTTGACTTATATCTCTATTCTCCCTCTAAGAATAGTTATCTGCTCTCTTCTCGATAGTCTTCTCATCTATCCAACTCACTTCAGATAGTATACTGGCTTGAACTTTTTACGTGTATAACCGAGTTGGTACATTTCGATTACAAAGCCTGATCTGTACAATTTCACGTGAATGCTGTAACTATACATTCTGCCATTGATAAAGCAACTTCTAATCGTAAATTTTATATCAAGAACTATTTGTTATTTTTATCTTAAGTCAGACAGTAAAGTAATGAATCTATCTCTAGTAACATTATCAGAAACTTCATTCTTGAGTTTTTTTAAGTGTTCTCTAATTTTAGTTTTTATATTCTCATCCATAATGTTTGAAGTAGTTTGTTTCAAAAAACCGTATAATTCAAGACTTACATTTTTCTGTGATAGTAAATGATAAATTTCTAATTTATCTAAAATCAAATTTGGTTGCCCCTTTAAAATATTCGCTGCTTTTTCATACAACTTGTTTTCAAAAGCATCAACAAAAGCCTTTAGGTTGTTCAATTTAATTTCATGCAAAACTTTTACTTGTAGTTTTTTTATTATCTCATCTGTGAATACTTTTTGCTCGGAATAAGGGAATTTCAGAGATAAATCTTGGTTAAAACTATATAGCTCTGCGATATTCATTTCGCTAATCGAAAATTCTATAAGCTTTATGAAACGTTCATCTACTTTTTTTAAATCAGAATTGATAATAGATTCGTATTTTGTTCCATAACTTTTTGTTAGCATCCATAAATCCATAATCAATTTTACGTTAAAAGATATATTAGAATGATTTTCTATAAAATCAATAATGTTAGAATATGTTTCTTTTAAGTACTCGTCATCTTTTAAGAATGCATATTCCATTTTCTCAATATAATCAATTAATTGTGTATTTAATTTGTTATTCTCAGAATTCTCATGAGATATTGGGTTTAAAACGCTGTTAAAATCCTCAAAGTTCAATTCATTTGTTTTTAAATACGTTTTTATTTTTTCTCTCAAAATAAAAATTGATACCTTTATGTCATTTTCTTTATAAATATTTTCATTAATAGTAACGTTTTCATTATGTTCTTCTATAATTACACTGCTACATAAACTAACTATACTGACATTTAAGTTTTTTAATTCATTTAATATGCCTTGAACTAATCTTTCTATTTTTATTAGAATTCGATAATTACTTTGTTTATGTAACTGAAATACGCGAATCATTTCATTCTTATATTCTTTCTTCAAGCTTGAATACGATAAAACATTATTACACATTTGATCGCTTACATCAGTCAATTCATATTCATAATCAATAATTTTTTCCTTATATGCTAAAAAGTTTTTATAATATGTGTCGTCTTTTATAGCATCTTCATTTAATAATATAAAAACTGTTGAATTGAGTGATATATTTTCAATAAAACCCATAATATCTTTTAAGCTTAATTTATCTGATTTTCTTTCTAGGTCATCAAAGCAAATGACTGTGTTAATAGAAAAATTAAAAAATCGGGAAACATCAATTTGTCCAGCTGCTATTTTTTTGTTGAAAACGTTATAAGATTGCCTGACAGCCTCCCTTATTCTTGAATCATTTTCTATAAATCCAGTTTTTAATTGTCTTTCTAATTGCTCGATTGATTCGACACCAAACAAAGAAAATTTTATAAATTTTAATTTACCTGTTCCATTTTTTCTCTCTACAAATTCATTCCATAAAAAAGTCTTTCCGATACCCCATGTTCCTTTGATTAAGAATGTAAAAGCTTTTTTTGTAATATCAATATTTTTATCAACTAAAATATTTAAAAGTTTATCTTGATTCATTTGATCATTCCTATCTATTTTTTTATTGGTTATATTGAAGTATGAATTAATAAATAATAAATTTAAAATCTGTAAAAACAATTATTATCAGGGTTTGATTTTTCAAGAATATTTCATTGACAACTTTTTCACAATGAATCAGTAACGTTATCTTATAACTTCAATAGAATAGTTTCGTTCATTATGTAGAGATAAATGAAGCAGTGATGATTTGAGAACATGAATGTATTATAGATATTTAAGGTCATGGATCAAGCGAGAGGAGAGCAGATACCAAACAAGTTAAAAATGATTAATGATCAGCTTTGATTGGTGCGAGAAGAAGCTAGCTTAAATGAGTGAATCTATGTTTATCTTATTTATTTTTATATATACTTAGCTATTTGAAACACATTAATAAAAAGATTAGTTAATAGATATTAAGCATTACAATCAATTAAACGTTTGTGGAAGAATACTCATTTTTGTATACATAACGATTGTTAGACAGACACAATCAAAAACTCATATTTTTACTCGTACATGAGCAATAGATTTCTTATTATAGATTTTACAACGAAGACAGATTTCAAGAATTAAGATCACGATTTTTCTCGTCCTGGATGTCAGCAATTAGACGATAGTTGTCAATGTAATAACGTCATTCGCCAGAGCGATTCGAGACCAGCCCTTTAACATGAAGACGCGGATCATCCGTCCCGACCAGATTCTTCTTGATCCAGGACATGATGATCCGAGCCTGTTGGGGATTAATCTTCTTAAAAGACCTTTGAGCTCCGCGCTCAAACTCTATTGTATGTGCCGTCATTCTAAATCAAGTTCCTTCATCGTTTCGTCGAAAGTGATTGCTTCTGAGTTTTTACGATCTGCTGCTATGGAATCATAATAGAGTTGTAAATCAATCTCATCTTCGATGCGATCGAAGACGGCATCGCGTACAAGTGTAGAAATCGTGATATTCTTTGCCTTCGCATATTCCTTGATGAGTCGTATATCCTGATCATCAAGACGTACGGAAATAGTACTCATGAGTATCAGCTCCTTTGTAAGACATTGTAATATAGATTAAGGTTTTAGTAGATAGGAATGGCGATGAACCTTATTAAAAATTTTTTGAAGTGATGAAATTCAACTTGTAAATATCATAAATGAGTACGATTAGATCTAAATAAGTGAATAAAATCATGTTCAAATTGAATTAAACATAGTCATATATCTTTATTTTGACCATGTTTAGGAAAGCGATGATCATGATAATTTCTTTTATCCTCCTCGTTTCAGACAACAGGATATACATCAAACGGCGCTACGTATCTATTACAAGAAGACAAAAAATGTTTTAAATTGAAGAAAGATCAAGGTACGGATCTGTTTAGAGCATCTGTACCTTGATTCTTTTTTTCATAGATATTGATTTATCTCAAGATGTTATTGAGATCGATAGAGAAAATTTCCCTACGACCATGAACTGTTATTGTTATTTCATCTGTATGTTTTTTATAGAATGTATCAAAAATATAGTTTTCTCACTGAAGTAACTTTTGGTATTTGTATCCGTTTAAAAGGTCAGCTTCACCTTTAAAAGACTATTCCTCTATTTTAGAATCTGGATGTAATTTAAAATAATGGTCTAGGACATCGTGTCCTAAATTGTAGTTACTCCAGCGGGGAATGTCTTTTTGGGGACTACTGCCTACAATGTCCTCGTAAGTAGCTTCATCAGTTTGAATCAATTTTGCGACATGTGTGATTTTCGCATCATCCATTGGTTCATTATATGGGACTTCACATTTTTTAGGACTCGATCAGCAAAAGCACCTGCTTTTCACTCGATAATGACCGAATCGAATAATTTATTCATCACGGAAAGATATCATCGTGTGAGAATCGCTTAAAACGTAAAGTATGTTCTTCCTGTTGTGTTTGTTGTAGCAAGTCTTCAATCGACATCGGTAAGCTCCTTTTCAGATTGGATAAAGTGTCCATGTTGATTAAAAGTCAAACGTATCTGGATCCGGTCCACTCCGAAGATTTTCATTCAATTGGTTTAATCGTTCCATATCATCTGGAAGGATTTCGAAATCAGTAATACGTAGATTTTCTTGCATCCGTGAAGGCGTCATGGACTTAGGAATCGTGATGATATCCTGCTGAATATCCCATCGTAGAATGATTTGAGCAGCTGATTTCTTGTATTGTGTAGCGAGCTCCTGAACGATCTCATTTTCTAGAAGTTCCGCATTCATAAGCGGTGACCAGGCTTCAATTTGAATCCCATGTTCGCTACAGAATTGACGTAACTCTGACTGAGTTAGCTTCGGATGGAGTTCGATTTGATTGACGACAGGTATGATGGATGCATGTTGCAGTAAGTCTTCGAGATGGTGGATTTGAAAATTACTCACACCAATCGCGCGGACCTTGTCCGTTTGAACCAATTCTTCAAGTGCTTTCCAAGGAGATTGATACTTGGCTTTCCCCGGCCAATGGATCAAGTAGAGATCGAGGTACTCCAACTGCATTTTTTCTAAGGATTCTGCGTAAGCAGCAAGTGTTTCTTCATATGATCCATGTGCATTCCAGACTTTTGATGTCACGAATAGTTCTTCGCGTGTTACGAGTCCTTCTTCGATAGCTTTCGCAATGCCTCTGCCGACACTTTGTTCGTTACCATAGATGGCTGCAGTATCGATGCTGCGATAGCCTTCACGAATTGCAGTCACGACCGCTTGCTCGAGATCCGCACCGTCCTCGACACGAAATACGCCATATCCGACTTGTGGCATGTCCACGCCATTGTTTAACCGTACTGTAGAGATTTTCATATTCATCTAGCTCCTTTATCAAAATTACAGCAAAAAAATCATGCTGTTTGTGTGACATCATCATATCGGGAGCAATAAGAAATAAGAAGACGGCACTTTAAAGTTCCATAGTCACCAAAAAGTGACTTTTCCTAAATCACAGGGGCGAGGGAAGTAAAAAAAATCAAACAGCAAACAGCCCTGCATTCGAAAATGCAAGGCTGTTTAGGGAAGTACAGAAAAATTAACAGCTATTCTTCAAGTGTTCGTTTTGGAGATGCTGCTCTCCCCAGTCACATAAGACATCCATGGTCGATTTTAACGATCGTCCATAGTCCGTTAACTCATATTCGACCTTAGGTGGAGCTTGGTGATAGATGACCCGTCGAATGACACCGTCCTGTTCTAATTCTCTTAATTGCTGGACCAGCATTTTTTGAGAGACATTCGGCATGAGACGTTTTAACTCACTTGTCCGGTACTTATCTTTAAACAAGTGGCACAAGATGACGACTTTCCATTTCCCGCCGATTACTTTTAAAGCAGCTTCGACAGGGATGCTAAATTTACTCAACACGATAACTCCTTCATCCATAAAATTAAAATACAAAGACTGATTCCTTCGTTAAAAGAATTACCAAAACGAAATATAGCATAAGTTGTACTCTATTCAAAAGAAGTGAACTCGTATGACTATATCAACTAGTACTGAGCATTACTCGTGTTGTAAAGCAGGACGTTAGCAAAATATCCGATGTAGTTTTTTCCTAGGCGTAGCTGTACGTTATTTTATTTTTCTGCCTCTGCTTCATACTTCTCTAAAAATTCATCAACAGAGACCTTCTCATTTACTTCACTCGTTGATTTACTCGAGGAAATGGTGTGAGATGATCCTTTTAAATCATCTGGACTTGATTGGATTTCAAGCACTAATGTATCACCTAAACCCGTTTCAAGCCCACTTCCGAATTTGAAAGTTCGTGTTACATAAGCTTCAGCATAATTTCGTTGATTTTCGGAGTACACTTTTACGTTAGAAATCTTATAACTAAATGAATGTAGCTGTTGTTTATCCACTTTTGTACTAGATAGAAAAATTAATACAGCCTCGTCGCGTGAAGATAATCTCGATTGATTGGTGTGTGCTAACGGCGTATTGTTTAAAAAATCAGCTTTTTGTTGCTCCAGGACTTTCGTGAAAAACGTGAGGGCTTGCTCCTTTGAGATCGTGCTTTCAGTTTTTTCCTGTGAAATATTAGAAGTCGCTATTGCGTTACTGATCAAAAAGCCAGAAGATAGAAGTACACCTAAAGAGAGTGATAATAAAATAGTTTTCTTCAATATCAAAACCTCTTTCTGTTGTATGGATAATGTTACTATATAACAAAAAAAACCAAAAAAGGAAAGGTTGAAAAAGATGGGTAAATCGAATTCTAAGAAAAAGAACAGAAAGAAAATAGTCCTGATCTGTTTCGGAACGCTAGCCATCATCGTACTACTCATGCCGATCCTATCACCGGTTCTGTTTACGGATGCTTCGCCAAGAGGCGCTCTAAGACACGAACTTTATAAAGATGGCTATTTCTATCAAAGTTACTTTGCAATCATTACGGAACAAGATCCGCAAGCGGAGCGTTACCATATGTTTTGGTACCATTGGAAAAGTGAAACGGGCGGAACTCCTTTTGTTTGTTATTCGAAGAAAGTGAGTGAAAAAAAGTACGCGGTCTCTTGTGGTACAGGTCCATGACCTGATTTTTCGGATAAGAATCTTACATAAAAAAAGTGAATACATCATGCGAAATAGGAGTGCAGGCTGGTGCGATGGAAGCGTACATAGTTCTGCGCTCCTTTTGTAAAAAAGAAGATATAAAAAAATCATACATAGAAAATTTTTCAATGAAACTTAATAAAGGAAAATATCGTAATTATTAGTTGTATAATAACTTCATGAAATAAACATATTCAAAGAATACATATGTCGGAGGAGACGTCTATGGTAATACCGTTTCTTGGACTTGGTGTCGGGATATTCTTGTTGACGTTAGGCATCTATTTCATCCGCTCGAAGCATGCGAAAAAGACGCCGTTAGAAGGACACGGGGATAGCGTCGACACGGTGGATTCATTCGTACTCAGTATCATTTTGTCAATTGGCGTCATTCTATTTTGTTCGTTGACCGTCAGACATTACGGTTACGTCTGTGTTCTAGGTGGACTGTTCATACTATACATGGTCAGCGCAGCATGGTGAGATCTGTAGGTATTTAGAAAGCAAGATAGAGGGAGCACAAATCATGATTCAATTAGTGAAACAAGTCGACGATCGTGTGCATCACATCGTCTTTCACCAAGAGGGGCGCACTTTATTCTGCCGGGAAGGTGTTGCCCGAAAAGAGCAGGCAATCGATAGCGAGGATATGATGGAAAGGAATGAAGAGTCCGCAACGAAGCGGATTGTTTTTAAAAATCCGTTCCTCGCGTATCGTCAGAAAAAAACGTGGGTTCGTGAAAAATTAGACGATGGTTACATCCGGTCACCTTTTGCTCTGTCTGAAGCGATGGATTTTCGAGCCGACCGACGCATCATAAAGTTGCGTATTTTAAGCGCTCTATTGATCTTGTTCAGTGGATTACTGACGCTGACTGATATCTTGCCAATCCCAGGATACATAACACTCGTCGTTCTGATGATTTTCTGGCCGATGCATCTCGAAGGGAAATCTGCACGTGCTCGCACGTATCGCTGGTCAGGAGCACTTTTCATGTTCGCCTTAGCGGGCTCATCGAAAAACTATTTATCACCGATCAATCTATCGATTAACGGAGCAGTCTGTCTCATCTCAGGATTCATTCTCCTGTTGTATGCGACAGAGCAATTACAGGAATTTGCGACGAAAGGAATCATATATCATGACGAATCAACAAACGAAGGTGATTGAACTCAAGCGTAATAATGGTCAAACGACCGACTACTGGGTCAGTTACCGGATGGGGCGCACGCTGTATCAGGTATCCGTGCAAGAGCAAGCGGATGGTCGAACGGATGAAGGGGAGGTCGTCAAAGAACGTTTTCCGTTTTATTTCGGGATGAAGAAACGAATGCTTGAGTTAGCGGAAGCGAAAGAAGCACTTGGTTTTCGACCGTTGACTGAAGCGGAGAAAGCAGCGCCCGTCATCGAGGAAGAGGAAGCGCAGCTCGATCCTGCTTTCTTTAAGCCTGCGATCCGATACGCTTGGTTGATGCTCGGTCTCGGCATTATGCTCTTCTTTCTTCCTTCGCCGATCCTGAACGGACTCGCGTTCGGACTCGGCTTATACGTCTGGTATGAGACGTTCGGACAGCCAGGAATACCGCGCGGCTATCAACGATATTTCCACGGGATGCTCGCGGGATTGACGATCTTGCAGGTGCTATCAGCGTTAGAGTTCGAGCGCGTCGCGCAACCGTACTGTGCGACGATTTGTGTGATTTCCGCGATTGTACTAGTGCTGCTCGTCGTTCAGCACCGCTTGAAAGAGACCGATCAAATCGGTCAGGAGGAAAGTATTCGGGTTAGGAAAATGAAGGACTATCCTGATTTGGATCTTTAAAAACTCATTCACTCAACTTTCGGAAGGCTGGAAGAGTCTGTATTGCTGTAAAATATAGGTGTCAATCGCATTTTATCAGCCTATTGAAAAGGAGAGTAGATCATGGATGTACAATGGAACGATAAGACTATCCTTGAACTCATACTCATCGTCTGGGTGATCGGTGCCATCATCATCATCGTGAGTCAGGCGCGGAGTAAGAAAAGTTTGAAATCTAGCTTGATTAGCGGAACGATCATCAATCTTCTTTATACGACGGGCATTTCATTACTGTGGTTTTACACGATCGCAGTCGATGGGATCAGTCAGGTGTTAGTCGTCTATTTCTTCGTCGGCATCTTTACAATCCTTGAGTTTCTGTTCGTGATTGTTCTGTTGATCGTCAAACGCAAAAAAACAATGATCTCTTGAGAAGTGAAAATTCGTGATGAACCGTTTTAGAACGCTGATTTTAGAATTTCAACGTTTGCTTCGAGAATCATCCGAAATTCAAGCGGACGATAGAAGGATTAGAGGCGAAATCGTGTTGAATCGGAACAGATCAAAGAAGGAATCGTTTTTATGTACGACGCAAGGACATCTTCTACATAGTAGTAAACGTGCTTTTTCGTAAAGGCTCTATTTACGAAGAAGCATTTTTTCAAGGATCTAGTTAAATTAAATTGAACTTATCGCTTTACATTTTTCTTCAAGTCCTTTACGCTACAATAAAGTTCAATAAAATTTAACTATTGGAGAGAGGGGAAGGCGATTGAACAAACAACTAGTCATCTTGTTACTTGGTAGAATTCTGATGAACATATCAGACAGCTTTTATATGATTGCCATCGTTTGGTTCGTCAAGACGACGACGAATTCGCCATTTCTGGTCGGATTAACGAGTACGATTGCTGTGTTACCTGTGACGCTTCAATTTTTGTACGGTCCGATCATTGATCGTTATTCGAAAAAGAAACTCCTCTTTTTCTCAGGCGTCGGGCAAGCCGTTTTGGTCGGAATCATCACCTTGCTTTATTTTAACGAGACGCTCTGGATTCCATTACTGCTCGTTATTCTGTTTTTAGCCTTAACATTAGCGGAAATCTCGTATCCCACCGAAAATACACTCATCGAGCGACTGGCATCAAATGATCAGTTGACGAAAGTCAATTCAGTGTTCGCCTTTTCTTATCAAACACTTGATTTGATTGCGGATGCGTTAGCAGGTATCGTGATTTTGTTTGTCGGCGTCGGAATCGTATTCGCTGCGAATAGTCTCGTATTGCTAGGGATCGGGTTCTTATTTTTGATCGTACTCAAAGTGCCAACTTCGCAAAAAGAACAACCCATTTCCTTACGAAACTTTTGGAACCAGTATAAGCGAGACTTCAAAGAAGGATTATATGTTGTCAAGCAACAAAAGAAATTACTGACCATCATTTATGGCATCATCGGGATGAATTTTCTTGCGACGATGGGACTTGCGGTGTTACCAATCATTTCTGAGACATCAGCAGAGTACGGGTTTTGGTTAGCAGCAATTTCACTTGGAACGATGATCGGAACATTGATATCAAGTCGCTTGGAGACGTTTGCTCTTAATCGTGTCATGCCGATTGCAGCGCTCCTATCCGGTCTGTTTTGGATTGGTGCGTTTTTAGTAAATGATGCTGGGGTGCTTCCCATCGTTTTATTTGGAATCGCTTGGATTGGAATCGGTGTGAACAGCATATATCTGTATACGCTCATCCAAGTCAATCTTCCGTCGGACTATTTAGGAACAGGTTTTTCGTTTCTCTCTTCACTGTTAGGGTCGTTAAGTCCACTTGGATATTTTGCGGGAGGGATTTTCGGAGAATGGTCTTCTAGTACAGCAATCTTATTGATCTCTGGTATCGGCTATTTTGGCTTTGCCGGCTATTTCTTAATTCATCCGACACTTAGAGCGTTAACGATACCTGTCAATACTAAATTCGAGAAGACTGCTGAAGAGAGAATAAAGGTCAATCAACATCTGTGAAACATTTTAGTTTACATAATGAAGTAGGAGAAGGAACGCATCTTCTTCTACTTTTTTTGTAATTATGCAATCGATTGCATTCGTATGCTCACTTAACATCCAGGAAAAGGAATCATATTTCTTGCAAAAAACTAGTTTTTATTTCACACGATTTATGCAAAAATAGAACACAACAAACTGCGAGAATTTTTAGAAAAGTGAATGACTAGACTATTCATCCTTTTGAGTAGAAGAGAGAAGTCATCGTTTTTCGAATTCTAAATAACTTATTTTTTGTAAGCCTGGAGGGGAACGTATGAAATTGTTGAAGATGTGGAACCAAATCAGTTTAGTGAAACAAATCGCGATTGGCTTGATCGTAGGGATTATTTTAGCCGTCACGATTCCTGAAGTAGCGAGTTCTTTGACCATCTTTGGAACATTATTTGTTTCCTCACTAAAGGCAGTCGCGCCGATTTTGGTCTTTTTCCTAGTTATGGCTTCGATTGTGCAACACAAAAAAGGTCAGCAAACGAACATGAAATCAATCATCGTTTTATATCTGCTCGGTACGTTCTTAGCCGGGGCAATTGCGGTCGTCATCAGCTTCCTGTTCCCGGTCACGATTACACTCAAAGAGAGCACAGAGGAACTGACAGCACCGGGTAACGCAGTCGAAGTGCTGAAGACACTCGTCCTCAACATGGTCGATAATCCGGTCAATGCATTAGTCCAAGCAAACTACATCGGCATTCTGACATGGGCGATCGTTTTAGGGCTAGCGCTTAAAAACGCGTCAGATTCAACGAAAACGTTCATCTCGAACTTCTCAGATGGACTTGCGAAAATGGTTGGTTGGATCATCAAGCTTGCTCCGCTCGGTATCATGGGGCTTGTCATCGGTTCGATTACGGAGAACGGTCTCTCGTCACTTGTTGATTACGTGAGCTTACTAGGGTTACTGATCAGTACGATGCTTGTCATGGCACTGATCGTCAATCCGTTAATCGTCTACATCAATGTTCGTCAAAACCCATATCCGCTCGTCTTTAAATGTCTA
The DNA here is from genome assembly GCF_015645365.1 of Exiguobacterium abrahamii. NCBI lineage: Bacteria > Bacillati > Bacillota > Bacilli > Caryophanales > Exiguobacterium > Exiguobacterium abrahamii. The sequence continues at coordinate 1,474,381 of NZ_JADOYC010000001.1, read as the reverse complement.
CGTGAGAGTGGGATCACGGCCTTCTTCACACGAAGTTCTGCAGCGAATATTCCAGTCAACATGGAATTGTCTAAGAGGCTCGGTCTCGATAAAGAGACTTACGGGATTTCAATTCCGCTTGGTGCAACGATCAACATGGCGGGGGCGGCGATCACGATTACGGTTCTGACACTTGCTGCCGTCAATACACTTGGCATTCAAGTCGATATTCCGACAGCTATCATCTTAAGTGTTCTTGCTGCTGTCTGTGCGTGTGGCGCATCTGGTGTCGCTGGCGGATCGCTGCTCTTGATTCCGCTCGCATGTAGTTTATTCGGGATTCCGAATGACGTTGCAATGCAAGTCGTTGCTGTTGGTTTCGTCATCGGTGTATTGCAAGATTCATTTGAAACAGCGCTCAACTCGTCAACAGACGTTCTATTTACAGCGACAGCTGATTACAGAAAACGTTTGAAAGAAGGCGAACAGCTGTCAATCAATCGTCAGTCGATGAATGAAGCTGTATCTGAAAAGGTCGTCAACGGCTGATTAGTTTTTCTATCATCATGATCTAAATAAGAAAAAGGCATCCCAGCTGAGGATGCCTTTTCTTATAGACAAATTAACCTTCTCCTAAAGCAACGTACTTTTTTAATTTCCCGTTGAAGCTCACTAGCAAAATCTCATTTCTTTCTTTAGTAGAGTATAGGGCGGTACCCTGAGAGAGTTTCGTAGCAGTCCCATTATCAAAATCGTCTCTATCCGAACTTCTTCTTTTAATTTCACCGACTTTTTCCTTCTGAGTGACTTCGGTTTTCTCTGCCCATGCTACATCTGATTGGTAGATCGTATCATTGAATTGAAAAATGTCTGCTTTAGCATCTTCGCTCAATACTTCGGATGCCGTCGGTTTTTCACTAGTACTTTGCATATTCTCTTCGTTATTACAAGCAACTAATATCCATACAGCCATAATTGAGAAAGCGAATGATAAAACGACTTTTTTCATGATATAACCTCTTTCTCATTTTTGTATGTTATTGCATGTCGATACACGTGAACGTCAACTGCTCTTCACGGTCGCCATCCCATTGAACAGTGGTTTCCTTTAGTCTAGCAAATTCAAATGTTTTTCTTAGTCAGGAATCTTAACAAAAAGGGAATCCATTTTTACGGGATCCAGCGTCCGATCTGCTCACCCATCTTGACGCGACGTTCAATGCCTGGTGCGAGTTCGACAGTGTCCGGTGGCAAAACGAGGATGACGGTCGAACCGAACGAGAAGTAGCCGAACTCTGCACCACGCTCCAGCAGTCGTCCTTGATGTGTCTGAACGATCGTATTGACGTTCAGCGCACCGACCATGACGTGCTCGATCGCGCGGTGATCGACTTGCAAACGCGTGACGCGGCGATAATTACGTGTTAGCGGACGTTTGCTGAATTGTAGCCCCATGTCATTGACGGGTGCCGATTCTCGCCCCAGTGTATAACTCGTCGTGATTTCGCCCGTGACTGGCGAGTGGACACGGTGGTAGTCGGTCGGACTCAAATAGAAAATTAAGGCGACACCGTTCGCGTAATCCTGGGCGCGTTCGCTTGAGCCAATCAGCTCAGCAACGGTATAGTCTTGTCCTTTGATCGTAAACCGACTATCTTGCGTTAACGCCGGGACGATGGAGAGGACGGCGTCACTCGGACTGACGAAGGCATCCGGCGCCTTTGCGATGGGTCGCATACCGGAACGTAACTCGCGTACGAAACAATCGTGCAGCGAGGTAAACGAATCAACGGACTTCAGCGCTTGATCCGTCTGAATGTGATAGGTGCGAATGAAAGGTCGGATGAGTAGTTTACTAAAGCGACTCATTGCAAACCGTTTTAGTGTGTTCGCAACAACTGGTCGAGCATTTAAGTGGACGATCGTATCAAAGATGGCCTTCTTCATGAGGTAAAACTCCTTTAATGTGTAATCTACCTCTTAGGATACGGTCGAATTCTGTTGATAGTCGGAGTCGCTTTCTTAAGTTTGTCTTAAGAAAAACACGTACCGAAGATGCGGCACGTGTCAGAACGTCATGATTTTCGAGTCAATAAATAGAGTAGAGGTCCGAACGCACCAATCGCGAGGGTGATGATTGCCCAAAGCGGAAAACTTCGTCCCGTACGACGTGTATCATGACGGAGCCAAACGATGATGAAGAGGGCGCAGAGAATCAGGTCGACGAAAATCTGGAGTGTCGCCGTATTTTGTGTCGCTTCCGCAAAGATGCCAAGTACACCAAAGTCGATTATCGAAAACGCAGTTAAAACAGCGAACGCGATCGTAATGACGAGCAATAAAGGTTTCGGGATGGTGTCTACAAATGAAGCTTGAGATTCTTTCATGAAGGATCCTCCTTATAAGTGTAGTGTTTACTACAAATAAATGTAGCATTTACTACAATTAAACGTCAATCGAGGATATGTAAAAGGAAAGTTATTACCCTGATCCGTCAAATAACGAAATGTGATGCTGTTCAATTTGGTATAATACGGAAAAAGGAACGGTGGATGACGAGAAGGGACGGAGCGAACATATGAAGGTAAAGCGATTGCGAACAATCTTCGCCTGTAGTGCGGCTGTAGCCGTATTGATGAGTGGAGCGAGTATCGGAAGTGGAAGCAGTCTTGTTGAAGCAAAAGTGGTACAGACGAAAAAAGCGTTCGATTATAAAAAATACCGTGCCGATCAATTGAAGGTCATCACGAAGTACGGCAACATCTTATCGGATCTTAGCTCCAAATCCCCAATCAAAATTCCTTCTTATTATCAAAACGAAGCATATCGGACTGCGGTCGAGCAGTATAATCCGAAAGTAGAAAAATACGATTCAGATAACGTGAAGGAGTCAAGAAAAATCAGAGCGATGCGAGTCGATCTAAAAGCAGTCGATACATCGTCTGAGAAAAAAGCGTTCGATAAACGAATGGTCGCAATGAAAAAAGAAGTCAAACGACTCGTCAAGGTCGAGCAGGCATTAGCGAAGGAAAGCAAACCACTCTATCAAGAAGTCATGGATTACGAGCGACAGCAAATGGAGGCGTTCGTCGCCCAATATGGACCGATTGATCCGGCTTTGATGTTGATTAAATCACTTCCATACGTACAAGAACTCGAACGAAAACTGATCAAGAAAAAAATCAGTAAGCAAGACCGGATCGAGCGCGTGGATCAAGCAGCTGAAGCGATGGTACGAGAACGTGAGACGTCGAGTGAGCGCGTCGGACCGGAGCGTGGGAAAATGACGATCTTGATTTACGAGAATAAATTCGAGGAAGCAGCAGCTGTCTTTGAAGAAGCGAAACAGCTGACGAAAGACGAAAACGTCCGACTGGATCTTGCTTTTAAGAAGATCATCAATCGCTTTTTAAAATGAAGCATCCTTCGTGGATGCTTTTTTTGCGTAGTGCCCGTTTCTTAAAATCGAGTATGATGGAAAGGGAAGGAGTCGATCGGATATGGATAAGTTTGAACAGAAGCGACAGGATTATACGCATCACATCGCAAAAGCGACGTTAGCATCAAGCATCAAGGAGATGAGTCTGAAGAAGATGGCGACCGCTGCCGGGACGAGTGACCGGATGCTGATGCATTATTTCAAGGATAAACAAGACATCGAGACCGCGGTGTTGACTGCGATCAGCCAAGAACTGATTGATTTACTGCAGCAGCCAGATTTAAAACTCGAGTTCACGGCATTCGTCCGTTTTCTGCGACAAGCGATCGATGAGCCACGAATCAAGCCATATTTGAATCTTTGGTTCGAGATCACCCACCTCGCAACGAGTCAGGGGGAACCGTATACGTCGATCACGCGGACGATTGGAGAATCGTTCGACGATTGGATTAAACAGATCTATGTACCAACAGAGGGGGAAGATGTCGAACAGCAAACTGCGTTGCTCTTTGCCTTTACTGAGGGGCTCGTCGTTTTGAATAAGATTGGTTTACAAAATCGGATGGATGCTGCGGTTGAAGCAATGGTCACACTGTACGATTCGCGACAATGAATCATTAAGGGGAAGTAACGTCTGTATTTGATGAAATGAAAGGCTCTCTATCGACACGAACAATCGCGTCGATAGAGAGCCTGTTTATATAGCAGCATCTTTTCTAGTCAGACATTACGATCGAGTTGGATGTTACCCCATTTTGCTAACTCTTGAACAGCAATCGAAAGTCCCATTCCATTCTCCGTCAACGAATATTCGACGCGAGGAGGGATGACGTTATACTGAACGCGATCGATGACAAAATCCCGTTCTAGCTCTTTTAAGGACTGGGAAAGCATCATATCTGTGATGCCAGGAATTTCACGTTTTAATTCGTTGTACCGGACGACTCCGTTTAAAAATAGGGTTCTAATAATGTATGGCTTCCACTTTCCACCGATGATGTCCAAGCTTGTTTTGACCGGACAAATCTTTAATTCTTTTAATGGTTCATTCGTTGGCATGACGATGTTTTTCACTCCTTACTCAGTTTTTTCTAAGTGACTCATAAAAAACTGCATTCTTGTCGACGTTCTTTTTTGGTACTAGGATTATAGCATACACCGACGCCAATCGATGGATGCCGGTGATCGAAAAGGAGGCAACACCATGAACGCTATGGACGCAATCATAAAAAGAAAAAGTATACGTCATTTTACGACCGAGCAAATCAAAGAAGAAGAATTGAAGCAGTTGATTCATGCGGCAAATGCTGCACCAATCAGTGGAGGGGGTCTTCCGGATTCGGATTCAGCCCGGCATATCACAGTTATTCAAAATCCAGCATTACTGGATACCTTATCAACCGCTGTTTCGAGCATCATACCCGTTCCTCAACCGTTTTACGGAGCACCGACCTTACTAATTGTCTCTGCTCCGCATAACAAATATCAGGCAGAGCAATTGGATGCGGCATTGGCGCTTCAAAACGTGTCGATTGCTGCGACGAGTTTAGGGCTGAACTCTGTCACGATGAACGGTGTCATTTACGCATTAAATGCAGAAGCAGCATTACGACACGATCTGAAAATTCCTGATAATTTTTCACCTTTTATTGCCTTAGCGATTGGATCTACAGATGATCCTTCCGTCAAGGAACGACATTTTCATGACGACAACGTCAGTTATCTCTAACCACAAAACAAACTAAATCAGTTAAAGAAAAAGGGGACGAAAAATATGCCACTCATTACAATCGAAATCGGACCGGTCACGAAAGAACAAAAAGCAGCGTTAGTCAAAGAACTTGTTACGAAAGCAAGTGAGATTACTAAAGCACCAGAGGAGAGTTTCTTGACGATCATCAAAGAAAATCCATTCGATAACGTCGGAAATGGAACACGATTATTTTCTGAAATCGTCGCAGAACGAAACTAAAACTGAATCATTCGACAAACTGTAAATACAGTGTATCTAAAGGACCACGATTTCTTCTATTAAGAAGTCGTGGTCCTTTAACGCATATCTCGATCAAAAGATCGTGACGGCAGAATACAAAATCAACGTACACATAACGATACGAAATGCGACATCGTATCTTTGAAATAACGAACGAAACAACGAGCCACTTCCTGCCCAAAGCAATAAGGCGATCCAACCAAGGATGATAGCGTACGACGTATATAGAACGATTTCTACAGTAGACGTACTGTGGGGCAGAATGAACGTTGATAAAGCCGTTAAGAAAAAGAGAATACTTTTGACGTTGATGAGTTGGAACAACAGACCGGATAAAAATGTCGCTGGCACGGTGTCGATCTGACTGGCTGTCTGTTTCGGGAAACCAATCTTATAGGCAAGGTAGACGAGGTATGCGGCACCGAGCCACTGCAGAATTGGTTCAATCATAGGTAAGGTCGCTTGTAAAAGCGTCGTCCCTAATGCGCTGATCAATCCGAGTATCATGAACCCTAGTAGGATTCCGGTATTAAATCGCCAAGCACCACGAAAACCGAAGTGGCTCGATTCATGCATGACTAACAGATTACTTGGTCCAGGTGTGATGGACGTAATGATGACATAAGATAAAAAAGCAACAACATTCATGAGAAAACTCCTTTTTCATTCTATCGAATACTTGAATTCTAGTGTAAGATGTCAAGATCGATAAATAAAATTGAAATAAAAAATCATTCCATCAGTTTTATCGATGGAATGATGAAAGGAGAGTCTTAGAATGGAAATTCGTCATTTAATCAGCTTCTTGAAGATCATTGAGACAGGGAGTTATACGGCAGCTGCAAGTGAACTCCGTTACACGCAATCGACGATCACGTCCCATATGCAACTGCTCGAGCAAGAAGTAGGCGGTGCTTTGTTTTTCTATGCCAATCGTACACTTCAGCTTACACCTTTAGGTCAGGAAATCATCCCGCTGGCTGAAGACTTACTAGCGACACATGAGAAAATCAAGTCGATTCAACAACAGGATCCCTTTGAAGGCGTCTTGAAGGTCGCAGCGCCAGAGTCACTGACGATCTCTCGTCTTGGTTCCGTCTTACAGACGTTCATGACAGCATATCCGAATGTCAACATCATCTTATCGAATGGAACTTGTAAGGAAAATCAAGATGAACTCTTACATGGACGGGTCGATGTCGCCTTGATGCTGTATCCAATGTTTTCCGCTGAACGATGTACGCATGATGTTTTGACAGAAGAGAAGATCGTCATCATTGGTCATCCGACGATGCCGGATCATTTTGACGCGATTCGATCTTCCGCGGACACATACGTCTATCTGACGAATGAAGACGGATGCAGTTACCGAATGATGTTTGAGGCGTGCGTCAGAAACCAAGACATCTCGTTTCAGACACAGGAATTGTGGAGTATCGGGGCAATCAAGAAGATGGTGATGAACGGTCTGGGTTTTGCTGTGTTACCGTATGTGACGGTAGCAGATGAAGTGGAAGCAGGTGCGATAAAAATCATTCAACATGATGAGACGTTTGAACCGATGTATGCCCATCTGCTCACGAAGCAGTCGAAGTGGGGCTCACCCGTGACACGTGCGTTTCAGGAAATCGTCCTCGACCAATTCATGAAGTCAAAGTGAATCGAGTATCTCGACCCAGACTTGATAATAGATTTCTTCATCGAGGTGAACCGTTGCCGAGCGTACGCGATAGTCTGGGTTTTCCGCTAAATAAAATGCAAGACTCGTCGCGACTTTAAAGTCAGGGGTGCAATATCCAGTGATTGATCGCCCATGAATCTCATTCGTGATCGAGTCCGCCCAAACTTCGGCTTCACGAAATGTCTCGAACTGAATCATCTCTTCCTTCCAACGAATCGCCATCTGCATGTCCTCCTCTACTGTAGTTAATGTTAGTATATGGAAGAAATAGTGTGTTACTCAAGGGGGAACGTTAGACATGAGTCGTTTTGGAATACATCAGGAAGTAATCAATCCGCCGCTCGGTGCCGCCTTCATCGGTTATCACCGAGAAGAAGGTGTCGCAAGCATACACGATCCGCTATATGTCACAGCGAGCATCTTCGAAAGTGAGCAGACGACATCGATTTTTGTCAGCATCGATAACATCGGGTTGCTCGTCGCAGATACCGATACCATCCGTGAAGGTATCGCCGACCGGCTAGACGTCTCGAAGGAACAGATCACGGTCGTCTATACGCATACGCATTCGGGACCAGCGACAGCGGGAACTGAACCGTTGACCGTCGCCTACAAAACGATCTTGACGCAACAAGCGATCGTTTCTGCCGTCAAAGCAAGCGAAGCGATGCAACCGGTCGAGATGGGTTGGGGTGTGACGTCCGGGAAACTTGGTGTCAATCGACGAGAGAAAATAAATGGTCACGCGGTGATGGGAACGAATCCTACGGGTGCGACGGATGACCGAATCGGGACACTGTTGGTTCGCCGTGTCGATGATGCGAGTCTTGCCGGAGCCTTCGTTTTCTGTACAGCGCATCCGAACGTCTTGAAATCAGACAGTGTCGTCTTATCCGGTGATTATCCGGGCGTCGCTCGAACGATCCTCGAACAGGCACTCGGCTGTCCAGTCGTGATCGTCCAAGGGGCGACGGGAAACGTCAATGCGAAATATCGCGGTGACCTAGCAAGTCTACAGAAGATGGCGTTTGCTTTAAGTGGACACGTCTTAACGACGATTCCAGAAGTGTCGTTTCAACCGTTAACGCACCACCGGATTCAGTCAGTAATTTATCCGATGCGCTTAACTGAAGTACCGGCTACGAACGTATTGCAAGACATGGCAACTTACGCTGAACAGACATGGGGCATCAGCGCAGCACGCTGGTTGGCGTACGTTCAAGAGCAATCGGGAACGACACTCACCATCCCGGTCGAAGTTCAATTGTTTGAACTAAATGAGGGTTCGTTCTCAGGCATCCCGATGGAGCCGTTCTGTGAGACAGCGCTACAGATAAAGCAAACCCGTCAAACGGAACTCGCCTTTTTTGGAGGATATACGAACGGTTACATCGGTTACTTGCCGACTGCGGAAGAACACCCGTATGGTGGGTACGAGGTGGCAATCAATCCCGTCGTCTACGGTCCGGTGACGGGTCTATGGATGCCACCTGTACCGGAAACGGCAAACGGCATCGTGCATCGTATCCGACAACTCTATGAAACGAACAACAACCCGGCTTCTCTCGTCTGAGAGACCGGGTTGTATAAGTTACGATTTGATTTTTCTGATGAACCGGCGTATCACAAAAACAAATCCGCATGTCAGTAGGGCGAATAAAAGAATCGTAATGAGTAGGTAGGCAGATAGATGTAACATCAAAGACCTCCGTAAATAGATATAGCTTTATTTTCGAGCGAGTCGAATGATATTAGGGTAACATAGTAATTAACATTATATAGGAAATTCTCAATATTATTTATGCTATTTGTTAAAAATCATGACAAAACTGGTACATTTCAACCATCTGTAATTATTCATAAATTTAAGTTAGCGTGGACCAAAAACATCCTAATAGTGACTATATATCATTCATTGACATATATCATAAAACGATATAATATGTATTTAAGAACTATATCAATGAATGATATAAAAGGGGGATCATTTTGCCGAGAAATGACACAATTGAACTTGGAGAATTAACTGATAGTGCATTTTACATTTTACTTGCGCTTACAGAAGCGAGACATGGGTACTTGGTTATGCAATTCGTAGAAGAATTGACGAATGGTCGAATGCAAATCGGTCCTGCTTCGATGTACACGGTAATTAAAAAGTTAGTCAAAGCATCATTGATTGAGCCGTTGGAAGGTGACGGAAAGAAAAAAAGTTATTTGATTACAGAAGCAGGACTAAAATTGTTAAAAGAAGATGTATTACGCAGACAGGCAATGGTTGAGGATGCACACTTTATACTAGAGGGAGAGAATAACTCATGAACCGAAAATACATGGCAAGTTGGGGGCTCGCATTAACGGAAGACAAAGAAATGAATAAGCTGTCACGTTTGGCTGCCGAAGGCTGGCATTTAGAAAAGTTTGATACTCTCGGCTACACATTTTTTAAAGGCGAACCGAAAGAAGTGAAGTATAGTCTAGACTATCGAAAACAGCCTGACGAAGATTATTTTGAACTCTTTTCAGCAAGCGGATGGGAACATGTAGCATCAAATAAGGGAGAAGTTCATATTTTCAAAGGAAGTTTAATGGCACGGCCTATTTACTCAGACATAGAAACATCCTATGAGAAGTACTCGTTCAAAGAAAATGAAATAAAGCGGCTAGTACAACCAACATTCATTATTTGGATAGTATTCACGATGTTATTATTTTTAGATTGGTCAGACACTATTACCGATCTAATATCAGTATTACAATTCATAGTTACAATTTGCTTAATTGCTACTGGGCTACCGTATCTCGGATTTCTTTTTAAGAGAAAACAATTTGAGCGAAAATTATAACGCATTCAAGGCGGATAACCTATGTTATCTGTCTTAGCTTACTTTTATCCTTCAGCGCCGGATATACGATTGATTGGATTACGGAAACTACTCTAACTCAAAAGATAAAAGGATATGCTTTTGAAGGGTTCACTCGTTTTTGTCTTATTAAGCTTTTGATTGCTGCAAGTATAGGTACTGGGTACAGCTTTCTCTACATAAAATCAAAGTCATCGAATACTCTAAAACGCTGATTTCCTTTATTTTGAAACTTTTCTTTGTTTGATTACGTTTATTAGGTATAATCGGTCTGATAAAAGGAGAGAGTATGATGAGAAAGAGAATGAGCGCCATTGCTCTAGCGAGCGGCATGCTAATACTCAGTGGTTGCGGAACAGCGGCAACACAAACCGATGTATTTGATCAACAAGGTACATATTTAGGAGATAACAGTAACGTACGAGACATCGTCCAACAGCTACCGCATGGCGATCAGTTGAAGAAAATGGAACTGTCGACGAAGGATAAACCGTATCAACTCACGTTACGTTATGCTGGATATGAAGAAGGACAGGTCGAACAAAAAAGTAATCGTACGGCAATCTACAATGCAACAGCACTGTTCACATTGATTCCGAATGTCGACCACGTCAACATGACGATCGAGGATGCTTCGTATCACTTTACGAAACAACAGCTGCGCGATTGGTATGGAAAAGACTTTACGGCGTACGATAATGAGAAAGCGCTGAAGGCATTCACGAAGCCTTTTATCGAAGATTCGAAGAAAGTAAACGACTTATTGAACTGAACCGACCGAGCACGCTCTTGAACAGGAGCGTGCTTTTTCATTGATTCATTTCCATAAGTTGTATAAAGTACTTTGCAATACAGAGTAATTTGGTTTATCGTTAAGGTGCTGATACATCCAGAATAAGGAAGGGGTTGTACGGGGTGGAAATCGATAAAGAATTATTAAAGGGGCACGTCGACACGATCATCTTGTCGTTGTTGAACGAACAAGACCGATACGGGTATGAAATCGCGAAGACGATCCGGCAAACGTCAGACGAGCAGTTTGAACTGAAAGAGGCGACACTCTATCTGTCACTCAAACGACTCGAGAAAAAAGGGTTCGTCATATCCTATTGGAGTGACGAAGCAGCGGGCGGCGGACGGCGTAAATATTATACGCTGACGCCTGAAGGAAAAATCCTTCTTGCGAAAAAAAGACGCGAATGGCGTTTTCTGAAGCAACTACTCCCGAAGTTTCTTGAAGAGGGAGACGGTGCGCTTGAATAAGCTCGATCATTTCGTCCGCAACTTGTATCAAGATGCGGATGTGACGGATCCGGAAATCATTGACGTCATGGAAGAGACGCGTAGCCATCTCGAACAATCGATGCGAGACTTGATGATTCAAGGTTATTCGGAAGAGGAAGCGACGAAGCTTGCCATGTATCGCTACGGTAGCAAGGAACATGTCGATCAGCTCTTGACGTGGGTCTATCGAAAAGAGCGGACGTTCGCTTCGTGGTTGCTTCGAATCGGGATCAGCATCGCTGCTGCAACGATACTATGCTTTATCGGCACGATGATGTTGAGCCAGCATCAGTCACTCGCCTATGCGGATGCCTTTTATGGTAATGAACGCTCGATTGAAGCGTATGAACGTATTTTAGAAGATCATCTATTGCTAGTATCGATTTCCGGACAAGACACGGCGTCCTCACGTGATTTCACCATTCATAAATCGATATGGTTACCGGAGTTGTTCATTTCACACGGCATGTATCTGATTGACGAACAGCACCTGACGACGACAGAAAGCTTTGACGTCACGAAATTCGGTGCTGTGCTCATGTTGATCGGCATGACGATCTATCTCGTGACATCGGTCATTTGGAGCATCATCAAGCTCCATCATGCAGGACGATTGCATCTATTAAGTATCGTCTCAGTCGTATTCTTTAACGTCCTGGGTTATTGGTTTTGGGCATTACGAAAATAGGAGGGGTCATATGTTGCAGCAAATCATGCTCATTTGGTCGCAAGCATTCACGGTGAAACGATGCGTGTTATATCTTTTGATCATTCTCGGGTTACCAGTGCTTCAATTCAGTTTCATTTATGAAGGCTATCAGTTCTTCTTACCGATCGAAGTGTTCGAGGAGACGCTATCAGGAACGATCCCGATGCTGTTTCCGGTACTAGCGGTCCTAATTTTCTTGCCAATCTTCATCGCTGAATACAAGGATAACTATCTTACATATGTCCGAACACGTGCGAGTCTAAAGGATTATCTGCTTGCGGTCGGTTTCGTCAATGCGATGCTGACAGGACTCGTGTTCTTTTTAATGACAATCGTGACGTTCGTCCTCATTCATTATATCGAACCGTTTTTCGGTCTAGTCAATTTTACGTCTCTCAGCGAAAAGACATATGAGACCTCAAATGCATTTTCGTTCTTGGCGGACATTCATCCGTTACTCTATGCCGTCCTCTATGCTGCTTGGATTGGACTCAACGGAGCCGCGTATGCGACGCTTGCTTATCTGTTGATTTTGGCGCTCGAACAAGTCTATCTCGCAATTTCGTTACCATTCGTCGCTTATCATATTTTTAATTTCGTCGCGGGTATCATGCAAGCACCACAGTTCTCGCCCATCAGTACGGTCTTTCCGTTCAATATCACGGAACAACCGCTTTGGACGGTGTTCGTGCCGTTTGCTATTTTGATCGTCGTTAACATCACGCTCTATCTAACGATGATTCGACCGAAACCGGAGTGGATCTTCCAATCATGAAGAGGACACAAAACATTTCGATTGTACTGAACAGTCTATTCCTCCTCGTGATCAGCTACGTCGCATGGTATAGACGGCAAGAAGTTCTGTCCGAAGCACAAGAATTCGGTAAAAACGTCAACGCGTGGGACATCACATTTGCGATTCAAAATGATATGTACCTAATCCTCTTTTTCCTGATGCCGTTACTGCTGTTCCTCTCGTTTCGAACGATTGGACAGCAGTATGAACCGACGATTTTGATTCGGGTTGGCTCATTTCGGAACTGGGTTTACTACTCGACAAAACGGTATGTACGCGCTGTTCTGACACTGTTTGGATTCGTTTTGTTGCTGAGTCTTCTTAGTGCTAGCGATCAATCGTTTACGTTGCAGTGGAGTCCATATAGTCAACTCGCAACGAGTGGTAGCATCAGTCATTATCTCATTGCGACTTTCCATTCACCCCTGTCAGTGATTTTCTTACAACCGATTCTGTGGTTGCTTACGAGCATTGTCCTACATGGATTGATGTGTCTTATGTTTCTATTGCACGAAAAGCGTAATGGCTTGTTGCTTCAGGCGGCAGGGGTAGTGATCTGGTGTATCTTTAGTTTTAAATCATCGTTTGGAGTAGGGGAGTTCTTTTCACCCGCTGTGTATTTCTCTGTCGGGGCTGTATCCAATATAATGCATCCTTTGATGGCACTCGTTATCCTCAGTCTCGTGATCGCACTGATTTATTTGTCGGTCCAATGGATTCAATCGCTCCGTCAGCTACTGACTTCGATAAAAGAATTATTGCCGTATCTCGTCTATGCGATGGTTGCTAGTCTGTACATCTTCCTCAGTAGTAGTCGAGCGTCAACTGAGCTGCAAACGATTGGTGATCTGTTCGTCGTCGTGTTTTACGGTGTCAGTGCGGAGGACAGTTCGTTTCTCCAACTCGTGTCGCATCTGATCCTTTTCTTCGGACTCGCTTACTTAAGTCAATTGCGTCTGCAGGATCAAATGACGGCAATCGGACCATACACGTGGATGCGTTACCAACGACTCGAGAAATGGGCACTGCATGTCTTCGTAAGGGAAGGGCGTTTTTATATACTTGCTCTCTCACTTCTGATCCTCGGAACGATGGTAATCGGAATGCTGCAAGGCGTATCGCTGTCGCTTTCGACAAGCCTTTTATCGATTTCAACGATGCAATTGTTGCTGCAACTGTTTGGCATCTCGATGCTGCAATTAATGCTTTATTCTCTTTTCAGCTTCATCTTGCTGTGGCAATTCCCAGATGGATACGCGATGCTCGGTTTGTTCGGCGTCTTATCGGTTTTCTTACTGCCGAACTTCAATCGGTATGGCATCTTTCCGTCCGGATTGAATGGATTCGCCCAATTGCAGTCGTTTAGTCTGACACACCTCTTGATCGTTTTGTTGATCTACGTTGGGCTTTCACTTGTCTGGTTATATGTTCTGTTTCAAAAAAGCATACGAATATAAGGAGGACGTATCATGGAAATGATCAAGCTCGAGCAGGTCACGAAAGGGTATCAAGGCAATCCGTTATTCGCAGACGTCGATTTGACGATTCAAAAAGGAGACATCGTTGGCATCACGGGACCGAATGGTTCAGGAAAGTCCGTCTTATTCAAGATGATTTGCGGCTTCATTCATCCGGACGCGGGAACGATCACCGTCCGGAATGAACAGCTTGGTCCGACACGACGCTTTCCGGAAAACGTCGGCGTCATCATCGATCGACCGGGTTACATCGCCCATAAATCAGGGTTTGAGAACTTAAAGCAACTCGCAGCAATCCGAAAAGTGATTACAGATGCTGACATCGAACAAGCGATGCGGACCGTCGGCTTACAGCCTGGTAATCGTCAGAAGGTCAAACAATATTCGCTCGGAATGAAACAAAAGCTCGCAATCGCGCAAGCTATCATGGAACAGCAGGACATTTTGATCTTGGATGAGGCATTCAATGCACTCGATCACGATAGTGTCTTGCGTCTGCGGGAACTTTTGTTGTCGTTCAAAAAAGAAGGGAAGACGATCATCTTGACGAGTCACAATCAACAGGACATCGATGTACTTTGTGACGCCGTCTACCGCATCAATCAAGGTCGGCTCGAACAGGTCGGCTAACACAAACAGGGAGTGGATCAACGGATCCACTCCCTGTTGCATTACGATCGATTATTTTCCTGGCTTCGTCTTGTAGAAGCTGTAGAAGACGCTAATCAAGATGACGAGAACGATCGTACCGAGCGACATCCAGATCGGCATTTTGTAGACATCACCGAGAATCATCTTCGCTCCGATAAAGACGAGCATGAAGCTGAGACCGTGTTTCAAATAGTAGAAACGATCGATCAAGTTCGCGAGGACGAAGTAGAGACTCCGGAGTCCGAGGATCGCCATGATGTTCGCATAGAAGATGATGAACGGATCACGCGAGTACGCGAAGCTTGCTGCAACGGAGTCGACGGCGAAGACGATATCCGATACTTCAATGAAGAGTAGAGCAATCAAGAGCGGCGTGAAGAACAGTTTCCCATCAATTCGTTTTGCGAACTTACCAGACGAGATGTCTTGCGTGATCGGTAAACGTTTCTCTAGCCAACGAATCGTTTTGTTTTCTTCGAGCGACGTCTCTTGACCGATGTTCTTGTACATCATCCAACCCGTGTAGACGAGGAACGCTCCGAAGATGTAGTAGACCCAAGCGAAGTTCTCAAGCAACGAAACACCAGCGACGATGAAGATGACGCGGAAGAAGATTGCACCAAGAATACCCCAGAATAAGACTTTGTGCTGGTACTTCAATGGAATCGCGAAGTACGCGAAGACGAGCGAGAAGACGAAGACGTTATCGATCGCGAGAGCCTTCTCGATGAAATAAACGCTCGTATATTCGATTGCAGCGGAGCTACCTTGATCGAAGTAGAGCCAGCCCCCGAAGGCAATCGCAATCGCGATCCAGACGAACGTCCACGTCCAGGCCTCCCGAAGCGAAACTTCATGTGCCTTACGATGGAAGACTCCAAGGTCAAGGGCGAGCATGATGAAAACGATGGCTAGAAAAGCAATGAGTAGTGTCAACAGCGCTTCCTCCTTTAAGGTAATTGTTATCTTGAATTTATTATAAGGTCATGAGAACTCAAAAGTAAAGAAATAAATGTTCGGAATGTGCAATTGGTTAAAAAACAATCCCCGAAAGTGGAAGAATGTATTCGAAGTGATGTGCAATGAAACGACATAAAACCCAGTTCCGAGAAGGGACTGGGTTTCATGTATATTACTTTTAATTATATAAGTCATCATGATAAGGGAGGGAAATGCGGTACGACGTACGTTCCGAGTTCATCGATGACATCTTCCGCTGATCGCTCACCGTCGAATAGGGCGAAGAACAGATGATTGACGCCAAGCTCACGATACAATTCCAGCAACTCGATCAGTCGATTGCGTCCGATCCGAAAACCGAGTCGAATCGGTGTCGCTTCCTCGTTCGGATTCGCGGATAAATCAAGATGCATCGGCATCGAAAACGGGCGAAACGTTGTATTACCGGCTGCTTGACTCGCGGCCCGCCATTGTTCGATGGCACGTGCTTGTTCGAACGGTCCTTGCGGATAATACATCCAGCCGTCGCCGTTTTTTGCGAGCCAGTCCGTATCCTGCTGTGCGAAACCCGTGATCATCGTCGGGATTCGTTTCTTCGGGCGTGGCACGAGTGTCGCACCACGGACTTCCCCATACGTCGAATCGATTTGCGGATAGTCTTCGTATAAAGCTTGTTCCATCACTTGCAGTGCTTCCTTGAACTGAGCACCACGGCTCGGATGATCGACACCGAGTCCATGGAAGTCGGCTTGCCGGTCACCGGACGAGACACCGAGAATCAAACGTTCCGGGAACAACGCATCAATCGTCGCGACTTCCTTCGCAGAGCGTAACGGATGACGGAGCGGCAAGACGAGTGCTGACGTTCCGAGGGCGATCTGTTTCGTTTGGCTGAGGAGATGCGTCCCGTATATCAGCATGTCATGAATCTGTCCGACAGCCGGATCAAGAAAATAAGGATCCTTTAATAAAACGTCGCGTAACCAGAGTGTCGTAAAACCATAGTTCTCTGCTTTTTGTGCGAGCTCGACTTGATTGGCAAGCGTCGGTGTTCGCATCTTGAAATTCTCGAGCGGGACGTGGAGACCGAGCGTGAGCTCGCCCTCCCGGTACATCCGCTGATAACTATTATGATCGTAAAACATAGTAGTCCTCCTTATTGATGTTCGAGACGACGCGAGACACCTGTCAAGATGACGGCAAGAATGACCATGATCCCGCCGACCCATGGCGTGTGGACGAGACCGATCGTATCGGTGACGAGACCACCAATCGTTGCTCCGAGTGCGATCCCGATGTTGAAGGCTGCGATATTCAAAGCAGACGCCACATCGACTGCTGCTGGGACATATTTTTCAGCCAACTGGACGATGTAGAGCTGGAGTCCAGGGACGTTCATGAACGCTAGGAGTCCCATTAAGATGATCCCGATGATACCGGCAACTTTGAACGGAATCATGAACGAGAGGGCGATCATGACGATGGCATGGATGATGAACATATAGAACAACGCTTTAATCGGATTACCGTTCGCAAGTTTTCCGCCGACCGTGTTTCCGATCGCAACCGCAATTCCGTAGACGAGCAGAATGATACTGATTAAGCTCGGACTGATTTTCGTGACGTCCTGCATGATCGGTGTCAAGTACGTAAAGGCGACGAACGTTCCACCGTAACCGAGGGCAGTGATCAAGAAGCCGAGCATCAAGCGTCCGTTCGTCAACAATTTGAACATGTCGGAGAACTTAGCAGGTGGTGATTGTTTCAAGTCTTTTGGAATCAAGAAGAAGCTTGCGATGATCGCAATGATACCGAGTGCAGCAACCGCGAAGAACGTCGCGCGCCAGCCGAATGATTGACCGATGAATGTTCCGAGTGGTACACCTGTGACCGTTGCGATTGTCAGACCCGTGAACATCAAGGCGATGGCACTCGCTTTTTTATGCTCCGGTACGAGCTGGACGGCAATCGTCGCACCGATTGAGAAGAAAACACCGTGCGAGAAGGCGGTGATGAAACGAGCGACGATCAACAATTCAAACGTCGGTGAAATCGCGGACACGAGGTTACCAGCGATGAAGACGACCATCAATGCCATCAGTAACGTTTTCCGATTCATCCGGTTCGTTAGTGCTGTCAAGATCGGAGCACCGACGGCGACACCGATCGCGTAACCAGAGATGATGAGACCAGCGAGTGTGATACCGATATTTAAGTCACCAGCGATTGCTGCGAGCAGTCCGACGGGAACGAATTCCGTCGTACCGATCCCAAATGCGCTGATGGCTAAGGCAAGTAGGGCAAGTCCGCCGTTTCTTGGGACCTGTTCCTCCTGGATCTGTGAGTTTAATTGATTCATGGGGATTCCTCCTAAAGATGATTTCAGTGGGGATCGTGTCCGGTGGGCCCGACCAAACATGATCCGATTGACATGACCCCAGCATAACCGGGGTGTTTCATTTCGGGAAGTACGTACTTTAAAGTGCGATAGGCACTAAAAAGTACTCTACTCCTTCATTTAGATGCAAGGTCTAAAAGGAGGTTGTACTTTCCGTTGACAATTGCTATCATATAGCCAGCTAATCTGCTTGGGAAGTACGCACTTTCAAGTACGATAGGCACTAAAAAGTACCTATGCCCTTAACGGAATCACGAAAGGATGGAACATATATGCCATACAATATCCCGGTCGAAGCAACACTTGAAGTCATCGGTGGAAAGTGGAAGGTCGTCATCATGTGTCATTTGATCAAAGGCGAGCGTCGGACGAGTGAGCTCCGCAAGCTAATGCCGACAATCACGCAAAAAATGCTGACGCAACAATTGCGGGAGTTAGAAGAAGACGGCGTCATCATCCGGACGGTCTTTGAACAAGTCCCACCGAAAGTCGTCTATTCGTTATCCGAGTACGGCTGGTCGCTGAAGCCGATTCTTGACGCGATGTGCGCATGGGGAGAAGGACATATCGATTTGACGGGTGGAGAAGTCGTCTCGTCATGACGAACAAAAGTGAGTCTCGCTCGAGGCTCGCTTTTTTGAGTACATCATATACAGAATAGGGGTAGACAGATGGAACAACCAATCGTTCAATTTGATTCGATTACCGTTAGTTTTGAGGATAAAGCAGGTAGACGCCAGTCAATCGAGGAGTTTGCACAAGGATTCGAGCATGGCATCTTATTTTTCGGTCATCCGCCGGAAACCAATGATATCAAAGTCGTCCTTGATTTGAAGACGAACTTTGGTGAACGGACGTTTCGGTTTAACTTTTGCCGAATGGACCGGGCGCTTGGTCATTACTTGATTGATGAATTGGTCATAAAGTGGGTCGTTTTATGGGAATGGTATCATCAAGAGAAGTATGATACGGGCGAGAAGTTTCATGAAAATATTCCAAAAGACTCAGCACGAGCCTTTTATCGTGAAATAGATGTACAAAATGAGAAACGGATGGAGAAATACTTTGAAGAAGATTACGATGAGGAAGACGGAGGTTTCAGCGATTCATACTCGAACTATACGAGCCTTGACTTTACGATTGATGGAGATCCCATCAATACATTAGAACGGATGCGGAACCAAGGTGTCTTTTTCGAGTATTACTTTAAGGTCTGGATCGATTTAGAGCATTCGTTACTCGCGATTCGACGTGTCATCGATGCGTTAGATGTACATACACCTGAATAACATTTGAATGAAACGAGCACCGCTCTCTCTGTCATCGACAGAAGGAGCGGTGTTTTGGTTAGAACGCTTTACGTTGACCTTTTAGAATCGTCTGTTGCAGAGGACCAAAGTCCCCTGGAACCGTCCGTTCCATGAACAGGTACGGTTTTCCATCGACGATGAATTTGCGATTGCCAAGATACTCGAAGTGTCGACCGTCATCCTTTAATCTTCGCTTTACAGCTTGAATGTGGTCTTCATGATGAATGAACCGCTCGTTAAACGTCATGACGATATTTCCTTTTTTGAATCCGAGTAAGAAGACATAGTAGAACCAATAGCCAACGAGACAAATACCAACGGCCAATAACAAATCATACATGTGTGTCGAGCTCCTTTCGTGTATACAGATTTTTACGAAACGATCTGTAAAAAGATTCAATCAATTTCAATTAAAAGTAAAAAAAGTATTCATCCGAAGATGAATACTCGTTATTTTTGAGCGATATATCTCTTTTGATCGAAATCATACTTAAATTCAACGATCATCCAATCATCACCCGTTGGATTTCGATACGAGTAAAAGAGTGATGTCTGTTTTTCTGGATATTCGACTGTATTGTCATCATAGGCTTTTCCGATCTCAGAGTAATCTTCTGTGCGGTGAGCCGTCATGACACCTAGCCCTTTACCTGAAAGAATATGATCGAATTCAGCTATCGTCATGCCTGGTTTAAATTTCTTTCCTGGCAAGAGTCGTTTTTTCGAAGGCGTTTTAGGGGTGTATTCCTTTTGCGCAAGATATAACGTGTGACCTTTTTGTTTCGTTTTGAAGATCAGATGCATGCGCTGTAAAGACCAATGATCGTTTTTTTCATCGTACGGATAAAATGAGAAAGCGTATAAAGCATAGTCGTCTTTGATTTCACTCAATACTACACTGTGATTGAGTGTCGTGACGCCATGTTCTTTCTTTATGTATTTCTTAAACGATTTTCCATAGAGCGACTTTGCGACGTCTGTCGCGGTCATGCCGAGTTTTAGTTTTTTGTACGACGTATATTCCTTTGTCGTCGCGTCGACAGAATGAGGTGCGAAAATAGCACCCATCATCGAAAGCGTGATCAGAAGCGCGAAGAGTACTTTCAACTGAATGAGGTGTGATTTTTCCGTATGTCCCATTATAAACGTGTCTCCTTTGACAAACGTATTAAAAACCGTGCGTTTCTTTTCGTTTAAGATACCAGAGTAGTCCGAGGGTAATGAAAAACCCAATCGCACCTATGATTCCGATGTACAAGAAGCCAATGAGATCATTACCGATATTCTTTTGAAAAAAATAGGATGAACCAAAAATCGCAGTAGTAATCATGAAAATATTGCGTAGATGGCGAAGTACTTGGACTATCATGGAGAACCCCTCTTTCTTAGTTTTTCGTTCGACGGATCTCGGTCGCGACAATCGAGTTCTTTGCAAACGTCACTTGAATCGTATCACCCGTCTGAATGGCAGCCGTGTTATCCGTTTTGCCATACACGATCGTGTCCGTTGTGACGCGAATCTCTGTCAATGCATACTGCTCGTCCGGCTTTTGTTCACTCGGAGCGACGAATAACGTATCCCCTGTAATTTTCTCGACGATACGTGCATCGTTCTCGTGTGTACAGGCACTAAGCGGTATACAAAGGAATAGAATAAAAGCAAAAAGCCAACGACGTGTCGGCATGAACCAGGCACCTGCTTTCGTCAGTTAGTAGGGTTAGATGAAATCGTATTATTATATAAATTTTACCAGTTGTGATACTGATTGATGCGAATTAAAAAATCTTTCTTACTCCAAAACGACAGGAATTTAGATCGAAATCGGCGTATGATTAAGGGAATACCATCATCTCGATATGAGGAGGCATTACGATGAAGGCAGCCATCTGTACCCGCTACGGATCCCCGGACGTCTTGCACATCACAGAGGTACCACGCCCGGTTCCAAAATCAAACGATCTACTGATTAAAGTACATGCATCTGCTGTCCATTCCGGAGATCGTCGCATGCGTTCGCTCGATGTTCCGCTGTTAGGAAAACTTCCAATGCGTCTAGCTGTCGGCTTTAAGCGACCGCGACAACCGATCCTTGGCGTCGTTCTTGCCGGTGAAGTCGTCGAAGTCGGTCAGGACGTCAAGCAGTTTCAAGTCGGAGACCGTGTCCATGCCTTGACGGGATTTGGCTTCGGTGGATACGCCGAATATGCGTGCGTGTCTGAGAAACGTTGCATTGCAAAAATGCCGCAGCACGCATCGTACACGGAAGCCGTCTGTCTCCCGTTCGGTGGTACGACGTCGCTTCATTTCTTCCGGAAACTCCAAATCGATCAGATGAAGACAATCTTGATTTACGGTGCGTCGGGCGCTGTCGGGACGGCTGCCGTTCAGATCGCCAAAGCAAAAGGGCTGCAGGTGACGGCTGTCTGTAGTGGACGAAACACGGAGCGGGTCAAAGCGCTCGGTGCCGATCACGTCATCGATTATACAAAGGATGGTTACGATGGATTGTTGCTGAAGTACGATGCCGTCTTCGATGCATCCGGAAAGATCAATAAGACGCAAGCGAAACGACACGTCAAACAAAACGGTGCCTTTGCATCTGTCGCGGGACAAGGTGTGGCGAAAGAACGGAAAGAGGATCTACACTATTTAAATGAACTGTTTGAAGCGGGACGATTCAAAGCCGTCATCGACCATATCTATTCCCTTGATGAGATCGTCGAAGCCCATCGTTATGTCGACGCTGGGCAAAAATTCGGTAACGTCGTCGTGTTAATTGCAGAAGAAATATAATGATTCAGTAGCTTGGAAGCCATTGTTTTTGAGTGTTCATTGCTCGAGAAAAATGTATAACATACAAAAAAACGAATGAACTACGATATCGTTCAGCATAAATAATATCATTCAAAAAAGACCTTCCCGATTGAATCGGGAAGGCTTTTGATTTAGTTTCACTTTAGTAAACGGGTCATTCAACGCCTGTATCATCTTAAAGATGATACAGGAAGTATTCTTGTTGAAGTCCTAAAAACGTTTAGATGATAAATCGAAATTGATGCTTGCAGCTGCACGGGAGCCATCAGCGGCTGCCAGCAATAAAGAAGAAGGACCGCTTTTTTCAGTCTCTCCGGCAACGTATACCCCTTCAACGGATGTATGACCAGTTCCATCCGTTACGATGGCTCCACTCTCATCGAATGTACATCGTAATTGTTGAGCCAAATCGTTTGAACGATGGAATTTAGGAACGACGAATCCACCTTGTCTTGCAACCATTGTTCCATCTTCTAATTCAATATGTTCTAGAATACCTGCCTTTCCATGTAGGCGTTTAATTTTTGTTGTGTATGCTTGAATATGGTTACGATCTAAATCGTTCCGAACGTCTTCAGATAGTTCAAAACCATTTGTAAAAACAACTAAATCTTTTGACCAATTGAAAACGAGTTTTGCTAAATGGTGAGCAAAAGCTGGATCTTCGGCAATGACGGCTAAGGGTAAGTCTCGCATCTCCCAGCCATCGCAATAGGGGCAACTAAACAAACTTTTTCCGTAATACTCCTTGATTGCCTCCAGGGGGAATTCTTCTTGAATTCCGGTTGCGAGTAGTAGTGTTTCAGTTGTATAACGATGCTGACCAGTTGAAACTTCAAACAGATGATTCTGATTATCTTGTTTTACTTCGATGACTTTTTCGTTGCAAATCGTAATGGACGGATATGCTTGTAGCTCTTTTAATCCGATCTCCCTAAACTCTGACGGTGTAATTCCATCTCGAGTTAGATAACCATGTGATTCTTGTGTGACACGATTTCGATTTGTAGCATCATCGAAAATTACAATATTTCTTCGAGCTCTTCCTAATGTTAGGGCAGCAGCTGATCCGGCGGCACCTCCGCCAATCACGATGCAATCATATACGTTCATGAACGTTTCCTCCTTTTAGATAACAGATATTAAAGAGTCATAGTGTCTGTAATTAAAGCATAAGACATCACATTGTTTCATATGGATGATGTCTCATTAACTTGAGTAGATAAGTCACTAATAAGCGTGTGTCTTAATGAATCTAAAAATTTGTGTTCAGCAGCCTCGAGTGATTTCAGAATCAAGCAGTTCGGATTGTCATTCAGACAAGCGTCAGACATGGATGGTACGCCTTCAATTGCAATGATGACATCAAGCAATGAAATCTCTTCCCAACTTGGTTTTAATTTGTATCCACCTGTAGCTCCAGTAGTCGAGATCACCATACCCGTTTTGACTAGCTTAGTTAAAATCTTCGAGAGGTATGTGGGTGAAACGCCTTGTTGCTTGGCTAACGAGGCTACACCAATATGATCATGAGGCTGATTTACAGCTAAAAATAACATCGTATGAAGTGCATAATTGGTTGCTTTTGATAATTTCATATTCTCACCTTAATTACAGACTTGATGTGTCTATAATACCGTTATTCGTACGAATCTCCAAATGTTATCTCTTAAACTAACGAAAGAAGGGTTTATCTACAATTTATAACCACCTGTGAAAGGTAGTTTTTTAGTCATTATCCAATATATGTTAAAATGAAATAGGCTATTTTAAGGATGGGGGATATAGAGATGATGAAACAGATTCATGCGTTTGAGACAAAAACGGACTATGACAAATACGAAGCGGTCACGCATCGCTTTCAAGCACGGTTAGACGAGTATCAAACGATCTTACAAGAGACGTATCAACTGATCGACGTGCCGAAAGGAATTATTTGGACGTCAGCGGAACTCGCGACGACCGTCTTCTCGGACATTCCGATTCCAGCATTTACGAATAAGGACTTGATCTACATATCACCAGATGTTACAGAGTGGCGAACGTTATTTTTATCCCAACTCGACGGGAAGGACGTACCGCATATTCGAGCGTTCTACGAAACACTCGCGGAAGATCACGTCTTGACGATTGCTGGTCATGAACTGACGCATCACTTGGATTTGTTCGTTGATGAATTCGACGATGAGAGAGCAGACGGGATCTGGTTCGAAGAGGGAATGTGTGAGTATCTACCCCGGAAGCATTTGTTGTCGGACGAAGCATTCAAGCGAATTACGACAATCGAGACAGAGCTGGTCGAGCTCTTTCAGGAGGAGTATGGAGCGCGCTCGATTGATGAATTTGGGAGTGCCTCCTATGCCGGTAGTCTGTCGAGTATCATGTTTGATTATTGGCGGAGCTTTCTCGCGATCCACCATCTCATCGAGGAACGATATGACGGGGACGTCTTACGTGTTTTTGAAGCATATCGGAACTGGCATGAACAGGGGCGGATCGTGCCACTATCGGAATACTTTAATCTTCAGACGGTAAGACGCTAAGCTGTGTTTGTAGTGGAGGAGGGCTTATGAATCGTTACAGTATTTTTTCGTTAGCTGCATTCATCTGTTTTTGTTTCTTATTTTTTCTGATGAAGAGCGGAGTCAGTCTGAAAGGGTTTGGAACTGTCTATATCCTGCTTCTGTTTATCGTTCCGTTAGTCGGCGTATTCACAGGGTACAAAACGAAGCATCGAATACTTAGATGGCTAATCGTTGGTATCCATCTTATTACGTTGTGTATGATGTCCTATTTGCTGTTACTGGCTTACGGTATTTCGGAGTCATAAAACAGATTAAATAAAAAAGTCAGCTGATTCCATGTAAAAAGGAATCGGCTGACTTTTCATGTTATGTAGTGCGAAACAAGTTATCATCGTGAACTCTAGTTTCGCTTCGGCAAACTGGTCGTCGTGCCCATCTCGACGACTCGGTCGTCTTGAAGACGATATAGCAAGTATTCCTCTTTTTGAAGTCCTTGCCCCTGTACTTTTACGGCAATCTTATAGCGTTTCTCTTTATCGCGGTGTTTGTCGTCATAAGCAGAGTGGAGTGAGACGACATGAGCTGGACCGTATTTTTTCGCGACATAGGTTTCGACTTTTGTGCTGACGTGCTGCTCGAATCGTTCATCGTATCGGACGTCTAAGTAAAACAGCAGTCCTCCTAATAGGAGTAAGGCAACCAAAACGTTCATTCCGACTTTTTTCAATTCATCACTTCCGATCGTTCCATAGCATTAAACCTAGAAAAGCTGTTACAGATGATCGAAAGACGATGCATCATAACAGCGATTGAATCATTAATTTGAAAATCTACATCATTTGAGTGATTGCTTTAGAGATCGACTCCAACTAATTTAAGAATGATGACGATCGTGATAGCTGAGAGCGCAAAAGAACCGGCAAAAGCAAGTTGTTTTTTCAAATGGATCTCCTCCTCATGAAAAGGTTACCATTATTATGCCATTAAGTAATGTATCTGTAAAATTAATTCCAATTAGAACCGTGGATTTTCATCACAATGTTTCAGAAAGGAATAAAAACATCCTTTTGTTAAGAAAATGGGAAGATTGTTTGGTGACTTAAAAATAGTGATAGTGTGTCTTTAAATTATGTAGTGATAGATATAAAGTATTAAAAAACATATGTGAACGTTCTGAACGCGTCATATAAATGAATTTTATTAGTTTTACACCAAGTTTAGTAATAGTTGAGGCTGTTGGGAGAGTAAGTAATCGTTTGCGACGTAGTGATGATAGGACAATGACGAATCGTTCATATGAAAGAGCGCCAACTGCCGACTCTCGAAGTCGACTTCTTCTATGTAGACAAGTTCTGCAGCGCCACCGGAGTGATGGAGAGGAAGCAGTTTTAAGGATAATCTCTCCCGTAAAGCGATGAATAACATGACTTCCATTTTATAAGTCGTCGAAACGGGAGAATCATTGTGAAGAATAACGGATGAATCGATGGAGAGATAAATAAGCGGATTCATAGTAGATAACGATACCGGATGAGTCATTTCTTTTTGAAGGTGTTGCATGGTGGACCTCCTTATAATAAGAACGTATGTTCATATTATGGAGTATGAATCCATTTTTTGCAATCCTATATAACGCTTATAGCCTAATGATATTTTATCCATAATCGTTCGAGTTTTACTATGAAGTAGCGGAATATACTTTTCGAAAAGAATGCTGAAATTCTTATATGTCTTGGGATAACCGAATCATATCCGTGCAACGGATTCCGTTTTCGATGATCTCCTCTTCATAGTGTCTCAAGAAGAAGTTCAGATCGACTCCAACAATTCGGAATCCACATTTTTGGTAAAGTGCTAGCTGTCCAATGCTTGAATTGCCTGTTCCGATTTCAATGGTCATATAGCCCAGTGTTTTCGCTGTGCGAATCGCATGTCGTAAAAGATTTTTTCCGACACCTTTTCCTTGATACAACTCGTCCACTGCGATATTTACGATTTCAATCGTTTGGGGTCTTGTCGGAAGAAGTACATATACACCAATCCATTGCTCATTCCTTTCAGCGACAAAACAATAACCTCTTTTTACATAGCTTTTGACTAACTTCTGAGACGGGTCTGCTGCTAGCAAAAGCTCCATCGGTGGATCTTCATGGACGGACAATTGTCGGATGTTCATATTCATTCTCCTCACGGATCGATTAAGATACGTTTGTCTTAGACTTTAGTTTCACTCTGCTGCCTCAATAGCTGATGTAGAAGCGTTATGAAAGAACTTGTTAGCCTCTATTCTTCTTAAGAGTACAAAAGAGCATGTAAGAAAGAAAGTCGTCATCCGTACAGAGTACCGGAAAACGACTTTCTTTCGTTAGATTAAGATCATGATCGTTTAATTAGACAGGAGAAGCTTTACGACATGCAACGTAGATTTTTTATCGTTCGTGATGGAGTAAGTGAGTTTTCCATCTTGTAGTAGAGGAGGGGATACCAACTCTTCGAAGTCCGTCAAAGGAGCGACGGTCTTCGCTTTTAAGTCCGCATACATCAACTGATGGATGCCTTCGCGGAAGACGACTTGAGTGTTTGAGAGGAACTGAATGCCGCCGATCGTCGTCTGGGCACTGGAAGCGGAATAGTTTAGCGTCCTTTCGTCCAATCCGATGGGTTGGAACATGGCGTCGCCTTCTGTTCCGAAAGCGAAGTAGGTGCCACTGCGACTGAAATCAATTAATCCGGATATTTCTTTTTTGTAGGCACCATCCAGCGTCTCAAGCACACGGACGTTCTTTCCGTTGTTAAAATGAGACGTGTATAAGGTCACGCCGTCATCGCTATCGCGGTGCTCGTATGTGAATAGACCGTCTCGTACCTTTCCTGTTTTTAAGATGAAGGAATGGAGTGGTGTGATTTTTCCGGTTTTTAACGAATACGACTTTAACGTGGAAACCGTTTTTTGTGCAGTCGCTCCTTGCGTAATCCAGGACGCACGAGTTGACGTGACATCGATTCTCGGAGGGGACGTATCAAAGCGACTTTCGCCAGTATCAAGCGTCGTCATCTGATTCGTCGTAATGTTTAGTTGACGAATCGACCATTTCACACCGGTTTTTGTCGGCTCTTCCGTTTCGACCCATAGTAAAAACGCACCTGTACCTGTCATCATCGGGATTGCATGCTTCGTCGCATGGACGATTTTGTTGTGCTGTCGTTTCGTATCGTATGTATAAATGGTGCTCTTATTTTCTTGTAGGTCAAAGTAGAAGATCTGGTTTTGATAGAAATACTGCGGATCGATCGAGAGACGGTGTTTGCTCAGTAATGAAGAAAGGTCGTACGTTTTCGTTTGACCTAACGTGACGCGCTCCGTTTGCTTCTCTAATTCGATTGCTTGTTGATTCTTGGAGTCGGTCGTTGCTTTCTTCAAGGACGTGTTTACTTGTTCAGGTGACGCGACATTTTTTTGTGATACACGCGGTGTTGCTTCTTCTTCCATCACGGTACAACCCGCTGTCGTCCAAACGATGGTCGAAAGACAAAAAACGGCTGCGAATCGCTGTACTTTCATATCAGGTAGCTCCTTCGAAGGTTTTCAGAAATGTAGTTCATTGCTGTACCTCATGTGAAGAGGGACTCGGACGACGGGTATGAAGAAAGGCGAGATACCACCACTTTAATGTGTAGGCGAATAAGAAGACACACATCCATGCCCACGGTCGCAGTGTCGTCAATCCTTCGTAAAAATGTCTAAATTCTGTAATGTCAAGACGGTACAAAGAGTTCCAAATGAATAATGCATACAGGAAAAAGATCGCTACCACCGCTCGGATTGACGCTTTTCTCAAAGATGGATGCTTGATCGCGACGTAGATTGCACTGATAAGCGTGATGAAAAAGAAAGCGTAGGTCAATATCCACACCCACATGTCATTGGTTGGTCCCACTTCGTTAACCTCCTTCTAACTTGTCAGCGAATTTTGCAAACAATAAGCATAACAAGATTAATTGATAAAACTACTAGAATATTTTTCCACAAGAAATAATGGAATCCCTTCTACTGGAGGATGTAGTTTCATAGAGTTTTCATATTATTGACTCATGATTCAAAACGTCAAAAAAGGATAGAAGTTCAGAAAGACCTGATCTTCTATCCTTTATGGCAATATAAATAGTGGATTCAAAGCGTAATATCATTTAGTGACGTAGCGTATGATCGAAATCATCGTAAAATCGGTCGTAAAGATCAACATATGTTTCTTTGAGTGACTTAATCGCAGTCGCATCGCCAATGATATCCACTACATCCGTCGACACATACAAAAGGAAATCCGAGTCATGGAAGACGATGTAAGCTGATGTGTGCCCTCGATAGACATTTGTGCAATAGGAAATGATCTCATTGAGTTCTATATCTTTCACATGTGCATAGACGACACCCGTATGAGCTCCTTTATCTTCCACGATATACTCTTTCCAGTTTCGAATCGTAATCGACGAGCCAACTCGTGCCTTTGCTGAATAACGACGAAAACGATGAATGTACGCAGCGACGAATAGAAGATGGATCGGTCTGTCTTCTTGAAAAATCGTCTGAAGAATTTCTTTCAACTGCGAGGCAGTTAGGTCTTCCATTAAAAAGCGGATACGGCGTTCTGGTGTTGACTGAAAATAGGGTGTTGGCTTCCTGATATCAAGCTCGATCTGGAACTGGGATAAGTCAGGCATATAGAAGTCTCCTTATTCTATTAGCGTTTTGGTGACGAATAGGGAATGTGACGGATGAAGGCATCCAGCTGAATCTCGAAGTACGCTTCAAGATCGAATCTCAGTTGCCTTTCTAAATCAGACAAACACGTCACTAAGGTGTCGAGCGGAAAAACAATGTTCATCCGTTCATCGCCCCAAATCGATTGAATCCTTCCTTGATCAGCAGAAGGGACCATCGATACGATTGCTCCTTCCTCATCATGATCAAACTCCACCGAATAATAATAAAAGGCAGGAGTACATGAAGGCGTCACCAATCTTTTCCACCGATACAACGATTTATAAAACTCGAAGATGGCTAACGATGTTTCAAAATATAGTGCATGATCAATGATGATTTTGACATTTGCTTCAATCGATAGAATGGTGGGGATGTCCCTTGCTGAAGCATTTGAAATAGCGTTCGGTGAATTTAAAAAATCATACGTACATCTGATTTGAGAAGACATGTTCATCACTCCGGTTCATGAATTGACATTAGCTGAATACCTTATTTCGTTGCCGAGACGGACGAATCCCTAGAGCAACCGAAGCCCCGATGCAACTAAACAGACATCCGATGATTAAAGGAAGAGACAGCGTCGATTCACCGATCAATACGGAAGCAACACCGCCAATTAGCGGAAATAGTGCCACCATATAGCCGCTCTTCGCACCACCGATTCGTTCGACGAGTTTCAAATAAAACAGCCATGCAAGAAATGATGCGATCACGGTTAAATACAGCAAAGCAGAAAGATAGGTGACGGTTGTCGGGACCGTAAGTGGTGTTCCTTGGAACCAGACGATGGCGCCCATCAGTAGACTCGCGACAGTGAATCCAATCGCGTTGGCGTGAACCGGGTTGATTCGTTGCTTGGCGTTCCGCGCTGAACTGGCGTCACCCACTGAAGTCAATAGCGTGCCGACTAGAGCAATCAAGACACCTTTTAAATCGGTCATTCCATGGATGCTGCCTAGACTCGGAACAATCAGGACACCGACGCCGATGATACCAAAACATCCGCCAATCCAAACGCGCGCATGGAGGGTCTCTTTTAAAAACAAGCGCAGAGCGATTGGTGTCAGAATGACCTTGAGTGAGAAAATCAACGTCACGATGGCGGCAGAGCTTAACATCGTCGCGTAATAGAGACATAAGTAACTCAGAGCGAAGTTACAGACACCGAATACGACGATGAAAGGCATGTCCGACGCGGTAGGTTTGTTCGTTCGTTTAACGAATAGCGCGAATAGAATGAAAAGAACAGCGGTCATCGCTAATCGATAGGTCAGGGATACTTCCAAGGCCGACAGGTGTTCCTTGGATTTTGACAGCAATGAAGTTCAGTCCCCAGACGATCAAACAAAATAGATACATGAAATAGGTCATAGCAGGTCCTCGTTTAAGTAGTTTACTTCCAATTCTTTTCCTGTATTTCATCTTACCAAAAGTAGAACGTTAAGAAATTAATTTCGGTATAAATAGAAAAATCACTGACCGTCATATGACAGCCAGTGATTAAGTAATAATCATAATTTGATTTTAACGGTGTAGAGAAAACCAGTGAATCCTGTTTTTACGTTCATGACGAAGGTATTTTCATTTTTAGGTACGATGTAGATGACATCAATTTTGGAGTGTAACGGAGCGTAATAACCTAAGCTTTCTGAATAGGCTTTTTTGTTCAGATTAATCGTTTCTTCAGGCGTGTAGTTTTTCTTGTGACGATCAATCAATGGGAAAGAAGAGGGTTTATAGTCGATATAAGAGTCAGCTGAATCTTCACCCTTTACCTGCATCTCAAGTCTGACAGATACGGCTTGTTTATCTTTCGGAAGATTCTTAAGTGGAACACGTTTCGCCGAACTGACCATGAACCCACGTTCTTTCATTAAATTTTTATCACCAGCATAAGTCTGAAGACCACCTTTATTCATCAGTTCTTCGATGGCGTCTGTATTCTTTTTCTTTGACTGTTTCTTTTGTCCGGTCTTCACGGTGGTTGATGTAACATCTACAGCATCGACTTCGATTTTGACGGTCGTCGGCTTCGCAATGGCTTCGCTTGTCGCGAGAAGAACATACGTATTTTTATCACTTGGAACACGGAACACAAGATCGACGCGAGAAACGAAAGGTGGGAAATAGCGATAGCCGTCCTTCCAAGCGTCTGGATTCCGGTTCTCATAATCGACAGCTTCGTATACATTACCGCTTGTATCCTCTAACGTGAATAGATTTGGCTTATAAATACCATATCCGCCATCTGCGTCTTTATCCTTGTAGTTCTCAAGGATGACGGGAACGGTAACATATTGTTCATCATCAAGATTTGGTAATTTCAACTCCTTTGGAGGTGATAGGAGAAGTTTATCAACGCGGAAAATATTGCTTTTTGTTTTAGGATCTCCCGGATAGGTTTGAACGACTCCACGATTCATTAGTTGATCGAGCTTGCTCGAATTGACTTTTTTCGTAGAGGACGCTTTCTTTTTCTTGTCTTTTACATCTGCCAATTTCGTTCCTGTCGTCTTGACCGTTGGTGCAGCTGTTTGTACCGGTTTCGTGGACGTAGGACCTTCTTCTGTCGTAGCAAAGAAGAACAGGGAAGCGACACCAACGACAAGGGCACCACCAACTGCGGATAAGGCGAGTCGGAAACGTCGTTCCGTCGCTTTCGTATTCGTTGCGACACTTCCAATCGCAGCATTTGGTGTAATGCTGACGGCGCGTTGAGCGGGTAAGAGGGCACCGAGAACTCCCGTGATGGCAGGAATCAACAACATGACACTCAAGAAACCAAGCTCACCTGTTGGGAACTGGTTATAGACGAAGCCGATCATCGCAAGAGCGATCAGTAAGCCGATGATTCCAGCGAACAGTCCCGTCATCAATCCTTCACTTAAGACGAGCGTACGGATTTGACCGTTCCGCCAACCAGTTGCCTTCAAGACGGCAAGCTGACTCTTTCGTTCGTTGACGTTTTGCCACATGATCTCCGTCGTCGTCAGGATGGCGATAAGTAAAGCGACACCCATCGCAACATAATGCATCGTGCCGACTTCGAGTGCAACGTATTCGCCGAGCCATGTCGCATACAAGACACCTTTCAGTCGGAAGGTGATGAATAGGAAGAAAATGAACAGACTCGTCGGCAAGGCGATCGCGATTGTCGAGAGGATCGTCCGTTGCCAATACGTTGCAAGTTGGTTGATGCTCATCCCAAGGACACTTTGTGCCCGGACGAAGCGACGACCTTTTGAAACTTCACCAGAACGCATACTTTCGAATGGTTGAATCCGGCGGATGAGCGTCATCGGAACGAGCGTACCGCCCCAGTAAATCAATAGACCAGCAAGTCCGATCAAGATGATCCGTGATAAGGCAATCGGATGATCCGTCGTCAGCCAGAACGAACCGAGGATCGTCCAAGAAATCAAGGCGACGAGTGTGCCGAGTAGTGTCGCTTCCAGGAACAGAAGCTTCGAGAGCTGACGTGGACGCCAACCGAGCGACAGTAAGATCGCGAATTCCTTCTTGCGGGCATAAAGTAAGATGATGTTTGAACTGAAGACATACACGAGTGCAACGGCGATGACACTGGCGATGATGCCGCTCATGCCGACTTTCGCTTCTTGGAAGATGGCCATCGATGAACCGAGTTTGATCCACGGTTGCTGGATCCAACCGAGTGCCGATTCACCTTTTAATCCAGGGAGGTATGTCAGCGCGAGCTGTGGCGAGGAGCCAAGCGTGACGTCGGTGATCAGACCGGTCTTGTCCTCGATCTCTTGAGCAACAGCTTTCAACTTTTTCTCACTCGTCGCGTTCATCGTCTCGACACCTTTGACGTTGACACGAATGGCGGAGATGGCTTTATCACCACGTAACTTAAAGGCGGCGTCAAGCGTCGTCAGCATCGATGGTGGTTTCGTCAAGAAGTCATACGGATCGTTCGTCGGCTTGACTTCCCGGACTGGATTGACCGGTTTTTCATTCTTGTCCATGACCCATTGGGCTTTTGCCGGGAAGTAGGTCTCCATCGGTAATTCCGTCAATGGGTCCTTCGAGATGTTCAATTTTTTTGGATCAAAGACACCAATGTAGTTCAAATGCATTTTCGGTACTTTATCAAGGTTACCCGTGTTGTCACCGAAGAGACGCGCTTTTCGATACATCGATCGTTTCGAAATGAGGGCGTCCTTATCGACTTCTTGAGGTGTTACTTGATAGGTGAACGGCCAACGTTTGGCAAAGGGACTGGCAATCGTTTGATACTCGACAGACGATGGCTTTAAAAACATCCAGTCAAAGCTACCATTTGCTTTTTCCGGAACCTTATCTTCTAGAATGTTCTTAATAAGTTGCTTTGATGCTTGCTCTGTCGAAATATAGTATTCCTTCGTATCTTTAACAGGAAGCGTCTTGAGATAGGATTCGCCACCTTTTTTCATGATACTGCGCACCGTTTCAACCATTGAATCTTTGACGAGCGGGATATCGACTTTCTCGTAGCGATAGGTCCGCGAAGCATTGACGTATTCCTGACTGTTCATGATCAATGGGATGTCCCAAACACCGTCACCATAATCGTTCACGACATCGTCCTTCGTGAAATAACGACTATGCGTAGCCTTTTTGGTTGCCTGATCGAGTCCAACGAGTTGTGCTTCTGCTTCCGGGTCAATCCCGGCAAGCATCACTGCGCTCCCGTAACCGTAGATGGGAAACTCGCCTAATTCTTGCGGTGAAACATCTCGATTCAATCCGTCACTCTCAGGAGGGAACCAACCGGCTCCGGCAAAGAATGAATAAGATTCTGTTTCTTTCTTTAGCCCGGTATCTTGCATATCCGTAAACGAAATTTTGTAAATGCCCGGTTCTTTGAAATTATAGGTATCCGTTTCAGCATTCGTATTGTAGTTCCCAATCATCGCAATCGGTGCTGCGACTTCTACGTCAGCAATCTGCTTGATTGTCTCGTATTGTTTGCGGGTGATCCCGCCGTCAAGCCCACTCATGTAGTTCGGCTCAAGTAGGTTTAAGTCTTCTGTCACGCTCCGGCTGCCTTCCGGACGAACGACGATATCGTACGATGAGCCCCAGCGTTTTTGCAGTTCATCGACGACCGTTCCGTTGTTGGCTTGTGTCGTACCGATCAAGTAACTCAGTCCGGTACTGACGATCAGGACGCCGACGAGGAGCAAGATAAAGCGTTCCTTGTTGCGCCACCAGGAATTCCAAATGAATTTAAGCATCGACAAGACCTCGATTCCTTTCAATGATTGGACGATCCATGTCAAGTTCCTCCTAGTGTTTAAATTATTGTTTCGTCAGATCAATTTTGACGGTCGTTGGTTTGGGAAAGGCTGGATCAGAAGCGAACAGAACGAATCGCTTCTGATCGATTGGTACTTGATAAACCAACTCCACTCGTGACTTGTACGGTGCGAAATATTGAAAGCCGTTTTTCCAGGCTTTCTCATTGCGATTCACATAATCGACCGGTTCATAATCGGTTCCTTGCAAGTCTGTCAAGGCATACCGACTGGGACGATAAGTGATGAATCCTCCCAGATCATCCCCTGTATCTTGCATGACGACAGGGATCGTCAAGAAACGATAACCAGCACGTTGCTTTAGATTCAGTTCTTTTGGTGTGTCAATCAATGCCTCGACATGAAAACTATCAAATTGATGTTTCGGATTCCCGGGAGTTGTTTGCGTGACACCTCGCCTCATCAATGTTTTTAATTTTTCCGTTTCCTCTGTTGAAGGATTAGTAGCGGACGCATTCGCTTTTTTGATATCGTCGAGCGTGATCTTGACGGTCGTCGTTTTTTCGACGGCCTCATCTTTTGCAAGCAAGACGAACACTTTTTGATCAACTGGTACTTGGTAAACAAGATCGACCCACGATTTTTTCGAATTGATGTATTTAAATGCATTTATCCAAGCCGTTTTATTGTGATTGACATAATCGACGGGAGTGAACTCTTTTCCGTCAAGAGCAATCAAAGAGAAGGTTTGTGGTCGATACGACGAAAACGAATCTGCAGCTAATTCATCCCGGTTATGAAGGAAAACTGGAATCGTCACGAAACGATATCCTGACTTCTCCTTGAGCTTTAACTCTTTTGGTGTTGAGACGAGCTTTTTAACAGAGAAGTCATAATTCTTCGCCGCCGGGTCACCCGGGTACGTCTGAATAGCGCCTGCGTTCATCAATTGCTCCAGTGCCGTGTTGTCTGCGGCAGTATGTTTCTTATCGTCAGGATCTTGAGCGAGATTTTTTAATTTTTGTCCGGTCGTTTGTACTTTTGGTGTCGTTATTTCTTTTTGAGCCGTTCTCGTTTCAGGTGCAGCGAGGAGGAATAAACTCGTCGTTCCAATGACGAGCGTAGCAGCGATGCTACCGAGTGCCCATTTGAAGCGACGTTCGGTCAATTGTTGATTATCGTTTACGCCACCGATGGCTGCGTTCGGCGTGATCCGCACAGCACGCTGGGCAGGAAGCAAGGCACCAAACACACCAGTCGTCACCGGAATCAGGAGCATAAGACTTAAGAAACCGAGTTCACTGGATGGGAACTGATTATAGACGAAGCCAATCATTCCTAAGGCAACAAGTAGACCGACGATTCCAGCGAAGAGTCCAGTCATCACACCCTCGCTTAAGACGAGAAGTCGGATTTGACCGTTGCGCCAGCCTGTCGCTTTAAGGACAGCGAGTTGATTCTTTCGTTCGTTGACGTTTTGCCACATAATCTCGGTCGTCGTCAGGATGGCGATGAGTAAGGCGACGCCCATTGCGACATAGTGCATCGTACCGACTTCGAGCGCAACGTATTCACCGAGCCAGGTTGCATATAAGACGCCTTTCAGTCGGAACGTGATGAATAAGAAGAAGATGAACAAGCTCGTCGGTAAGGCAATTGCGATGATGGACAGAAGCGTGCGTTGCCAGTAAGTCGCGAGTTGGTTGATGCTCATTCCAAGAACACTTTGTGCCCGGACGAAACGACGTCCTTTTGAGACTTCGCCAGAGCGCATGCTTTCAAATGGTTGAATGCGTCTGATGAGTAACGTCGGAACGATCGTACCGCCCCAGTAGATCAAAAGCCCGGACAATCCGATCAAGATGATGCGTCCGAGAGCAATCGGGTGATCCGCTGTTATCCAAAATGATCCAAGAATCACCCAGGCGATGAGTGCGACCAGCGTTCCAAGAAGTGTTGCTTCTAGGAAGAGGAGTCTCGATAGCTGCCGTGAACGCCATCCGAGCGCGAGTAAAATCGCGAATTCTTTTTTTCGGGCATAGAGCAAGATGATGTTCGAACTGAAGACGTAGATGAGCGCGACAGCGATGACGCTCGCGATGATGCCACTCATTCCGACTTTCGCCTCTTGGAAAATTGCGATCGACGACCCGAGTTTGATCCACGGTTGCTGGACCCAACCGAGTGCCGATTCTCCTTTTAGACCGGGTAAATACGTCAAGGCGAGTTGCGGGGAGGAACCGAGTGTGACGTCCGTGATTAAACCCGTCTTATCCTCGATTTCTTGTGCGACAGCTTGCAATTTTTTCTCACTTGTTGCGTTCATCGTCTCGACCCCTTTGACGTTGACGCGAATCGCAGAAATTGCTTTATCCCCGCGTAACTTAAAGGCAGCGTCGAGCGTCGTCAGCATCGATGGTGGTTTCGTCAGGAAGTCATAGGAGTCGTTGGCGGGCTTGACGTCACGGACTGGATTGACCGGACGATCATTTTGATCCATGACCCACTGTGCTTTTGCCGGGAAGTAAGTTTCCATTGGAAGTTCAGTTAACGGATCCTTTGAAACATCGAGCTTCCGTGGGTTAAAGACACCGATATAGTTGAGATGGACTTGTTTCCAGCCTTTAAAACCACCTTCGAATTCACGTGCTTCGCGATACATGCTTCGTTTGAAGAGCAAGGATTCCTTGGCGACTTCTTTTGGTTGGACTTGGTAGGTAAAGGGCCAACGGGAACCATACGGACTTTTAATCGTTTTGTATTCAATCGGTGAAGGTTTCAAAGTAATGGAAGACAGTGAATCACTATTGTTCGCCTCGTCTGTTGACAAGGTGTTTTTAAGGATACCGTCCACCAACTTTTTTTGGACGTCTTGAGTCGTGATCGAATAGGAGGTAGGCTCTCCTACTGGTAGTTTACTCAGGTATGCTTTCCCACCTTTTTGTTCAATCTTTTGGACCATGTCTGCAACGCCGGTTGCAGTGAACGGAAGCTCTACCTTTTCATATGTATAGGTACGCATCGCATCGACGTATTCGCGAGAGTTCAATAGAATCGGAATCTGCGTCGCTTGATCACCGTACGAAGCGGGAAGATCCGTTTCGCTGAAGAAACGGCTATACGTTCCGGTAGTAGTCGCTTTTTTCAAACCGACGAGCTGGTCTTCAGCAGCAGGATCGATTCCGGCAATCATGACTTCTGAGCCGTAGTCATAGAGGGGTTGTTCACCAAGTTTTAAAGGAGAGACGCCTGTGCGCGTTGCATCACCCATTGGTTCCCAGCCAGCAGCAAGAAACGTTGTCATGGTATAAGATTCGTTTTGGAGTCCCGTATTTTGAGAATCCTTGATTTTCAAGCGGTAAATCCCTTCTTCTTGAATCGTATGGGTACCGACGCTACTCGATGTCGATGTATAACCAATCATCGCGATTGGTGCTGCGACTTCGACGTCAGCAATCTGCTTGATTGTCTCGTACTGCTTGCGGGTGATCCCACCGTCGAGTCCACTCATATAGTTCGGTTCGAGCAGGTTCAATTCTTCCGTCACACTCCGGCTGCCTTCCGGACGGACGACGATATCATACGATGAGCCCCAGTGTTTTTGCAGTTCATCGACGACCGTTCCGTTGTTCGCTTGCGTCGTACCGATCAAGTAACTCAGTCCGGTACTGACGATCAGGACGCCGACGAGGAGCAAGATGAACCGCTCCTTATTGCGCCACCAGGAATTCCAGATGAATCTCAGCATGTACTATCCCTCGCTTTCGTTTGATTTGAAGAAAATGGTGTAATGTGACCTCCTTATCACTTATGTACATATCCATATATTTCTTTTTATTTTTCCATTATATACAAATAATAGTGAATTGACTAAAAAATCTGTTAATTCGATATGTTCGTTTTTAATCAATTAGAAAAAGCACCTCACGAAGGAGGTGCTACATCAGGAGTGATTCTTTTAAGTATAGAGTGGGCTACATTTCCGCATGATGATCTCGTCGAACGAACGCCCTTCAAAGGATACAGCATCAGGAATCGTTTCTACGATGTCAAAGCCAACTTTTTTATAGGCAGCGATGGCTCGCTCATTATGCGAAAACACTTCAAGTTTAAGTTGATGAAGTCGAAGTTCCTCGAAACAAAACCGGATGATACACGCGATCGCCTCTGTCCCGTATCCTTGACTGGTCCACGGGAGGGCACGCATCATAATACGAAAGCCTGCTTGTTTCAACTCTGCCTCAATGTCTAAAATCGAACATTCACCAATCATTTCACCGGAATTCAAACAGATAGCGAAATCGAAGCGCGATGGATCAGCTTGAATCGAAAGAATGTGTCGTTCGATCTGCTCGAGCGAAAACGTCGCCGTCGTACAAGTCAGGAAACGTAATGTCTCATCCTGGGTTTGTTCGAATAAGACGTGTGCATCGGTCACGTCAAGCGGACGGAGGAAAATTCGTTTTGCGGTCAGGTGCATGAATACCTTCCTTTCTCATGACGAAAGCTTGATCGCTTCGTCTGTTTCCGTCGTATAATAATGCCGTTTCGTTCGATCCTGGACGGTCCAAACGATCCATCCACCGATGAACAGGAAGCTGACTGCAGCGACGGTATACGTCAAGCGAATCGAGGTCTCCGCATAGAAACCGATCAACGCCGTCAAGAGAATGACACCAGCTGACTGCACGACATGGATACTACTGAGGAATCGTCCCATCGTTTCGACCGGAATGTGCGTTTGAGCGAACGTCATGAAGCCGGTGTTCGCAAACGCAAGGGCGAACGTCAGCAAGAAAAAGCCGATCGCTGCCGTCAGGAATGACGCCGCTGTGGCAAAGATTACATAACCGATTGGTGTCAGCAGTGCTCCAAATTGAATCAAGAAGCGGAGCGACAAGCGATGCGTGAAGGTCGCATTGATTGCAGAACCACAGATGATGCCGATTCCGGCGATACTGACGAGAAATCCATACGTGCTCTCATCCAAATGTAGGACGATCGTCGCAAACGAGGCTTCAAGCGAATCGAGTCCGCTCATCAGGACGATCATCAGCGCATAGAAGGCGTAGACGAGCGTGATGTAGCGCCGAGTCCGTGCAAACTGAAACGTCTCTTTCCAGTCCGAGAGAATCACTTGGAGTGAGAAGGACGTCGCTGGAGTCGCCTGGCGGACGTCAGGCAAGACGGACAGTAAGGCAGCAGAACACAACAGCGCTCCTGCGTTCAGGACGATTGCCGTCTCCGGGGAACCGATTAAAAATAAGAATCCAGCAATCGACGGTCCGAGAATAAAGCCTGCCGACTGAATAAAGTTCTTCAACGCATTGAACCGTTGACGACTCGTCTCCGGGACGAGTTTCGTCATGTAGATCAATGATGATGTCTCAAACAGCGTGTTGCCGATGTTCAGGATAAAGACAATCGCATAGAGGACATACAACGAATCGATCAGTGTCAGTGAAAAGACGAGCCCGGCACGGGCGACGTCAAGCATGACGAGCAAGCGACGCTGATTGATCCGATCGACGACACTACCGGACCAGAGGCTCGTCAACAGCGCGGAGATCGGCAATAAAATATAGAGAACGGAGACGGCGAACGCTGATCCCGTTCGTTCAAGGACAATTAAATTCAAGGCGATGAAGTAGACCCAAGCGCCGATGTTCGAGACACCGACACCAAGTAATAGCAATCCAGGGTATTTCCAATTCGACATATGACACACTCCTTTTTATTGTTTTTTAAGCCAATAAAAAAATCCCACCTCCAAGACGTTGGTCTTGGGGACGAGACTGTGCGTGTCGTGGTGCCACCCCTGTTCGCGAGACCGTCACCGGTATCGCCTTCATCGGTACGACCGTTTTTAAACGGCAAATACCTGAGCTCGATAACGGGAGCACCCGTCACGATATCCCCGATTCGGTTCCACCGTGCTGCTCAGAGGCTTGGTTCGGTCAATGGCTGATGCTCCTTTCCACCAATCGGAGCTCTCTAGGAAAAGCCGAGATGACGTACTGTTCTCTTCGACGCGTTTGAATCATGCAATTTTTACCATCCTATCATGAGTTTCCTGAACCTGTAAATAAGAATATGAAATGAATCAGTTGACAACGGAAAGAAAGGATTGTAAACTAGGAGCATGAATTTAAATGTTTAAACGTTTAAACGGAGGCGCTATGAGAAAAAACGAACAGGATGTACAAGCTCTAGACGCAGCAGTAGGGTATTTTCAAGATGCGATTCCGATTTTTCAAGTCTTATCGGATGTCAATCGTCAAGCGATCATCATTGAATTGGCACGGTACGATCGTTTGAACGTCAGTCAATTGGATGAAAAAATTTCGTTATCTCGACCAGCGATTTCGCATCACCTGAAAGTATTGCGGGCAGCAGGAATCGTCGCTTCTGAGAAAGTCGGTACGGAGAACTACTATTATCTGACTTTACAAGAAGCGGTCAACGTCTTGAAAACATTGACGGCGGCTATCGAAGAAGATTGTATCCTACGCTGACCGAGGCTCTTTTCTCACACATGAGAAGAGAGTTTGATTTTACATTAAACGTTTAAATGTTTAAACGAAAGAACATAAAGAAAGTGAGCGATGAACGATGCAACACCCAACCATGATTTTACAAGATCAAGCCGTAACCGAAGAAGTCTATAGTGGGAAACGTGCGTTCTTTGACGCGGGGAAAACAAAGACGATCGATTTTCGGTTACGTCAGCTCGAACGGCTGGAACAGTTAGTCCGATCAAACGAAGAACGGATTCTCGTAGCATTAGCAAAGGATTTAGGAAAACCGACATTTGAAGCCTACACGTCAGAAATCGGCGTGCTCTATCAAGAGCTACGTGAAGCGAAAAAACAATTAGCGCGCTGGATGGAGCCGAAGCGAGTCGCAACACCACTCGTCCTGCAGCCGTCAAAGAGCTTCATCCGACACGATCCGCTCGGTGTCGTCTTAATCATCGGACCATGGAATTACCCGTTCCAGCTGTTGCTTGCACCCGTCATCGGCGCAATCGCAGCCGGAAATTGCAT
The DNA here is from genome assembly GCF_015645365.1 of Exiguobacterium abrahamii. Classification (NCBI taxonomy): domain Bacteria; kingdom Bacillati; phylum Bacillota; class Bacilli; order Caryophanales; genus Exiguobacterium; species Exiguobacterium abrahamii. The sequence continues at coordinate 1,432,430 of NZ_JADOYC010000001.1, read as the reverse complement.
CGTCTTGAAACCGTCGGATTTGACACCGCATACGTCGGGTTTGATTGCAGAGCTCATCGCAACGACGTTCGATCCAGACTATATCAGTGTCGTCCTCGGTGATGGGGCAGTCGTCGGTGACCAGTTACTCGACCGATTCCGCTTCGACCATGTCTTCTTTACGGGAAGCCCGGGTGTCGGACGACATATCGCCATGAAGACGGCTGCCAAACTGGTACCGACGACACTTGAGCTTGGTGGGAAGAGTCCCGTCATCGTCGATAAGAGTGCGAATCTCCAAGTAGCAGCGAAACGGATCGTCTGGTCGAAATTCTTCAATGCCGGTCAAACGTGTGTCTGTCCGGATTATCTGCTCGTTGAAGAGACAGTCAAGGATGCGTTGATCCAGTTGCTAAAAGTAGAAATCAGACGTGCTTTTGGAGCGGATCCACAATTGAGTGAAAGTTATGGACGCATCATCAATGAGCGCCGCGTACACGCTCTGCATCGTCTGATGCAACAAGGCACGATCGTTCACGGAGGACGAATCGATTTAGCGGATCGCTACGTGGAGCCAACGTTGCTTGACGCCGTATCGCTTGAGGACGACATCATGCATGAAGAAATCTTCGGTCCGTTACTTCCGATCGTATCGTTCAGCTCACCGGAACAAGCTGTCTCGATCATTCGTCGCAATCGTTATCCACTCGCCTTATATCTCTATACGGAATCAACGGAGATGGAATCCTACTTCTTGGAGCACGTCGAGTTCGGAGGAGGATGTATCAACAATGGCATGGTGCATCTGATGAACGCTGAACTGCCGTTTGGTGGAGTCGGTGGTAGCGGGATGGGGGCGTATCACGGCAGACACACCTTTGAGACGTTCTCGCATGCGAAGAGCATCGTCAAAACGTCGACGAAACTAGATCCATCGTTACGCTACGCGCCGTACACGTCGAAAAAAATGACCATCGCAAAACGTTATTTTGCACGCTAAGTCAAACAACAAAGGAGAATTCACAATGAAACAAAAGAAAACGATCGTCATCACAGGAGCATCTAGCGGAATCGGTCGGGCAACCGTCGAACGGTTCAGTCAGGAAGGATGGCATGTCGCAGCGACGATGCGAAAGCCGGAGACGTCAAGTGACCTCGCCTCATTACCGGGAGTTCGCTTGTATGCACTGGATGTCACGGACGAGAGGAGCATTCGTCTAACCTTTGAAGCCATCACGAACGATTTCGGTACGATTGACGTCCTGTTGAACAATGCAGGGTACGGTGCGGTCGGGATCTTCGAGGAGGCGACAGCGGAGCAAATCAAACGTCAATTCGATACGAACGTCTTCGGTGTCATGAACGTGACGCGTCAGGCATTGCCACTCTTTCGAAAACAACGAAAGGGGAAGATCGTGACTGTGACATCCGTCGGAGGACAAGTCACGTTTCCAATCTATAGTCTGTACCACAGCTCGAAATGGGCTGTTGAGGGATTCATGGAATCGCTACATTATGAGCTTGCTCCGCTCGGGATCGCCGTCAAACTGATCGAACCAGGACCGATCAAGACCGACTTCTACGGACGGTCGCAAGATCTCGTGCAAACGAACATCGTGGATTATGCCGACTATATGAAAACGGCGCTCAAAAATTCGAACGCAGCAGGAGAAGAAGCTGAAGGACCGGAAGTCGTCGCGGGTGCGATTCACCGTGCCGTGATGGATGACTCGAAAAAGATGCGATATCCCGTCGGCAAGAACGCAGCGAACTTAATTCGATTGAAACGATTCTTGCCGCACGCGGTCTTTTTCCGGATTGTCCGTCGTGTCATCGAAAAAGCATGATTAGTTGCGACTGACGTAAAAAAGAATGCGGTAAGGGTGGCAGATCATCATTCTGCCATCCTTATTTTTATAGAGACTGACTTTTGAATCAGCCTCGTTAACCGATTGCTCCGTTGACAAGCGATCGGTCGCTTCATATAGTTTAGTTAACTTAACTATAAAGGAAAGGGAGTCTGATTCATGGCAGTGCTGAGGAATCAACGCTTTGTCTTCATGTGGTTGTCCGGTATGACATTAACGCTCGGCTTTGCGATCTTCTTCTTGAGTGTGTCGTGGTTGACGATTGATGTCTTGCGACAGCCCGCCTTGCTTGGTCTGATATTAACAGCCGTGTCGTTGCCCCGGGTCATCATGATGGTGTTTGGTGGCGTGTTCGCCGATCGATTCCAGAAGAGCCGTCTTCTCTTTTGGACGAATCTCGGACAGGCGTTCTTGATGCTTGGTGTCGTGCTCTTACATTACGCTGATGCGTACTCGGTCGGGACACTCTTTTTGATTTCTGTCGTGTTTGGCATTTTGGATGGCATGTCTTATCCTGCTTTATCGTCCTTGTTGCCGTCTCTCGTTCCTGCGTCGCAATTACAGCGGGCGAATTCCTTATTTCAAGGATCACTCGAATTGATGTTCGTCATCGGTCCGTTTCTCGCAGGACTTCTGCTGACGCAAGGGGGATTTGGACTGAGCTTCGGGACAGCGATGATCTTAATCTTTATTGCAGCCCTACTGGTCCTACCGCGGCTGATTCGCGATCCTATTCCGGATATCGCCGTCCTCTCGATTCGTCAGGTCTTACGCGACTTACGCGAAGGGATTCGGTATGTCAAAGAGACGCCCGTCTTACGTGCTGGTACGTTGTCGATTGCCATCGTCAATCTATTCGTCATGGGACCGTTGATCATGAGCATCCCGATTCTCGTCGGCGCAGCGAAAGGATCAGCAGCGGATCTCAGTCTCATCGAAGGTGGCCTTGCTGTCGGGACATTTGTTGCCAGTGTCGTCGTGTTGTTTCTAAGGTCGATTCATCGCGGTCGGTTCGTCTTTCGTACGCTGTTTTTGACGTTAGGTGCTTTCTTGCTGTACACCCAGGTGACATCGATTCCGTTACTTGCTTTCACGGCGGCGATGAGTGGATTTTTGTTGATGCTCGTTTATCTGCCGACCGTGACGATTTTACAGGAGCGGAGTGATCCGGATAAGATCGGACGCGTCATGAGCATCATGGCGCTTGCCGCTTCCGGTCTAGAACCGATTGCGTTCGCGGTCTTATCACTGTTAGTCGCGATCGAAATTCCAATTCAGTTTCTGCTGATTGCGTTCGCAGTGATGGGTGTCATCTGTGGTCTGTTACTCTATCGCAGAAGTCGAGATTTTCGGAACATTTCATGACAGGAGGAAAACAATGGAAGGATCTAAAAAACAGGACATCTTGACGATGTATCGGCGTATCGATGAACTAGATCTTCAGCTGGCGAAGTTTTTCGCAGCGTTGAATCCGTTCGCTTTGAGTCAACAACAGGAACAGCTACTGCTATTGTTCAAACGAAAAGACTCCTGGACGTCGACGGAAATCGCACGAACGATGGGAATCTCGAAGAGTGCGGTCAGTCAAGTACTGAAAATCTTGGAAGAACGTACATTCATCAAGCGTCGAAAGAATCCAGCAAACTTAAGGGAAAGTTTCATCCAACTCGATACGAATGGGGTAGCCTACTTGCGAACGATGGATGAGATTGAAGAGCAATTGGCGGAGGAGATGACGACGATTCTTGACGAAATGGAACTGGACATCATCAATCGTTCCCTTGTGCGCATGATTGATCGATTTCAAGAACTCCATCGATCGTAAGGAAACGGATTTTCATAATCAGAACGAATCAAATGGGAAAATCCTGGAATGATTTGTATGATACGCTAAGTCATAAGTGATTCAGAAACACCTTTTATATTGATTCACTGAAAGGAGAATGACAGTGAAATTCTTTATACTTAGCGTATTGCCACTACTTGTCGTACTCAGCACGCCACTCTTCTCGATGACGGAGCCAATCTCACAAACGCTCTACTTTTTGGTAGTGTTCTTACTGACATGTCTGTCGGCGATGATGCTCGTTGAGCGACAACGTTTTTTCAAGCGTCTGAATACAGTACGACCGCTATACGGGATCGTGATCGGAATTCTTGGGCTTGTTAGTTTTATTGGGATATTGATCTGGCTCTCGCCAGTCTTGTTGCAGACTGGTCTTGGAGGTCGTATCCTGACGTTCTTATTGATGTATCTTGGAATCTTGATTCTTGGTTTCATCACCGGTGGTTTCTTCGAAGGCATCACGCGCCAACCGAAGGATCAATTGATTCGCCCGGTCTTTCTGTTCATCGGGACAGGGTATATGATCTTGACTGTCTTTGGCATTTTGCAACTTTATCACCAAGCAGGATGAAATAACCCCCTTGACGTCATCGTACGTCAAGGGGGTTATTGTTTCACTGCACTTTCAGTAAGAATCCGAATTGTCCGTCTCCTTGTCCCCAGCGCGAGTTTAGTTCGTACGCATAGAGACCAGGTTCTGTCGGGGCGTTGAACTGATCTTTTTTCAAAGCGACAGGGGATTCCTGTTTTTGATCGTCCCACTGTGATAGTTTTACGCTTTTAAGATCACCGGATAATTCGACACGGACGGGTGCTCCAGCAGAGACGGTAACTGGCGTTTTCCCTTTTGCTAGGTCAAGACCGTCACGGTACGTCTTATCGACACATTGACTGCGAAGTAAGCTATCCCAGCAGTAAGACCCCTGGACGGTCGGAACATCCTTTCCGTTTGCCTCGACTTCGGGATTCGGTGGCGCGCCACGGAACGGTTCGAAAACGATGACGCAAACGACGAGGATCAGTAGGACGGCTAATGTTAGACCACGTTTCATGAGACACCCCCAATGGATTTTCTTTATTTTACCAAAATATAGAAAGGCAACATTACTGCCTTTTCAATTGAGGTCATTCATTTTTTCAAAAACCGTAGGCGATGTCGTTTCCTACTCAGGTTCTATCACTCTCAAGTCAAATCGTATTTATCGAGGTGAGATTCCTTTGATGATCACTTCTGAGAAATTCGACGTGTAAGGTAAGAGTTGCTCGTAAATCTGGGGATGTGACAGACCTTCCGCAAGTGTTTGGAAATAGAGTAGCAAAAACTCATCGGAATACTTCAAGTCGATCTTCTTCTCCTTACGACCACGGTGAAATAAATCAAGCATCATCGCGTGACTATCACTTGCGAATTTCTCCATTAATACTGACAAACCATCATCCTGTTTTGTTGTGATTTGTTGCATCATCTCAAGATAAAACGATTCATCGAGATCCTTCAGAAATCGTAATTTATTGAAGCTGATCTCAAGAAGCGTTTTTTCGAAAGACTCATTTTTGGATAAGATGACTTCTACGGATGTACTCATCTCCGTAATGAACCGTTTGTACACTTCTTGGACCAATGCCTCTTTATTACCGAAGTATTTGAAAATCGTCGTTTTAGCGACATTTGCCTGTTTGGCAAGTTCATCGACTGTCATTGTCTTATGACCATCTTGTTGATTCATCAAGCGAAACGCTGTATCGAGAATCTGTTTTTTCTTTTCTTCTGTTCGTTTTTCAAAACCATTCATTTGTCTCACCTCTTATAAAAAATACTTCTCCTTCTAGTGTAATGGATTAGAAATGGACTATCAAATTAATTTCAGTACATTATTATCTTTACAGATAAAAATAAAAAATATAAAATGAACTAAAATAGATTAATTAGTATTTTATTTAAACTGTTTACTTTAGTTTAAAACTACACTTATTGATTTAGTTTGTTTTAAGTCTGAATTTAGAGATGAAGAGAGGAAGGAAGAAACATGAACCCGATTATTGAACTAAAAGGAGTTAAAAAGAAATTCTCGAAATTTCAAGCTTTATCCGACATCACGTTCTCGGCTCAACGAGGTGAAGTGATTGGCTTCATCGGTCCGAACGGTGCAGGAAAATCAACGACAATTCGGACGTTGCTTGGGATCATCAAACGAGATGCGGGAAAGGCGGAAATCTTCGGGAAGGATGTCTGGCGCGATAGTGTTGAGATCCATAAAAGAATCTCATATGTGCCAGGGGACGTCGCATTATGGGGGAATCTGACGGGTGGAGAAATCATTGATCTATTCATGAAGTTACACGGTGGTGGAGACCAAACGAAGCGTGATGCTTTAATCGATCGCTTTGAACTTGATCCAAAAAAGAAGGCGAAAAGTTATTCGAAAGGAAATCGGCAAAAAGTCGGTTTGATTGCCGCGTTAGCAGTCGATTCCGATCTCTACATCTTCGATGAACCAACATCCGGTCTTGATCCGTTGATGGAATCTGTTTTTCAAGAAGAGGTAGAAAAAATCAAACAAGCTGGAAAATCGATTTTATTGTCATCACACATTCTCAGCGAAGTCGAACGACTAGCGGATCGTGTCGTCATCATTCGAAAAGGCGAAATCGTTGAGACGGGAACGTTGCAAGAACTGAGACATTTGACACGATCGGTCATCACGTTAGAGACGAAACAGGATCTTTCATTGATTAAAAACTTGGACGGTGTTCATGACTTCACGCAGCGCAATATAAATCAGGCAGTATTTTCAATGGATTCTTCTCGCATGAATGCGGTTCTTACAGAGGCGGTAAAACTGGAAGTAGTTTATTTAGAAGCAGTGCCTCCATCACTAGAGGACCTGTTCATGCGCCATTACGAAAAATGACGACGGTATATACTACGTGCTGCACATGATAAAAAGGAGGAAGACGAATGCGATTTCAGTTTACCTGTTGGCAGATCCTGTTGTCTCAGTATCTCAGACGGGATAGCAAAAAAATCATAATATGGACGCTCGGTGTGACCTTATTTACGGTCGGCTTTATTCCTTCTTTCGAAGAGATGGCGAAAGGGGATAGTCTGCGTGGATTATATGAAACCTTGAAAAATCCAGCGATGATCTCGATGATTGGTACGACGCCTGTTTCAATAGCGGACTATACGCTAGGCGCCATGTTCTCACATCAAATGCTCATCTTCTGTGCATTATTGTCGATGGTCTTATCGTCACTCCATGTCATTCAACACACACGGAAGGAAGAAGATTTAGGGCTGACGGAGTTGATGCGTTCTTTTCAAATCGGACGACAAGCCAATTCACTCGCTATTCTAATTGAAGTGATTTTAATCAATCTTAGTATTTCGATACTGATCAGCGGTGCGTTGATTGCTTTTCAAGTCGAGACGTTTTCAAATGCGGGTGCAGCTTTATTTGGTCTTTCGGTTGGGGCTGCAGGGATCTTAGGTGCAACGTTTGCCTTACTGATTGCTCAAATCATGCCGTCGTCTTCTAGTGCGACGGCAGGTATGATCGGATGGATTGGTCTTCTTTATTTAGGTCGCGCCGGTACGGATGTATCGAATGACCAACTATCAGTGCTCAATCCGCTGGGATGGACGTATTTGACCTATCCATTCACGGAGAACAATTGGCTGTTTCTCGTAATGGCGATCGGAGTGAGCCTCATTTTGATGACCGTGGCTCTAGTTCTTGAAAATCATCGGGACATGGGCGCTGGGTATCTGCCTGAAAAAGAGGGACGTGCTACAGCCAATCGATCCTTGTTATCGATCCGTGGTCTGTTGATTCGGATTAGTCGCGGAAGCATCATCGCATGGATGGTCGCTTTTCTAATCATGGCTCTTGCTTATGGTTCGATTTATGGAGACATGCAGACATTCATTGACAGCAATGCAACCATCCAGCAGATGTTCACGGTTTCAGGTGCTACGATTGAAGAATCCTTTACCGGCACGATCATGATGATCATGATGGTCCTCGTTGCGATTCTACCGATTACGCTCATGAACCGGTTATACACCGAAGAGGACCGTCGGCGCTTGAGTCCGTTGTTCGCGACGAAAGTCTCAAGACAACAACTGTACTGGAATACGATTGGTTTAGCTGTCGCGTCATCTCTCATCTCGATATTCATCGTCATCAGTAGTCTAGGTTTTACTGCCATTTCAGTAATGGGACCGGACGCGACCATGACATTCACTGACTTTTTCATTGCCGGAATCAACTATCTGCCATCAGTTCTCCTGTTTCTTGGGTTGGCTGCTCTTTTCATCGGGTGGCGACCAACGTGGAGCAAGTTAACCTATGTATACGTGACCTATTCCTTCTTTATTGGGTATTTCGGTGGAATCATCGACTTACCAAAATGGGTGGAGTATACGGCGATCCAAGGATTGATTCCGAAAGTACCGACGGAAGACTTCGATGGAATACTGTTCGGTGTCCTGCTCGTAGTAGCATGTCTACTTGTTGTCATCGGTCAAGTCGGATATGCACGTCGTGATTTTCAGGAAGGGTCTTAAACGAAGCAGCCTGTCTCGATTTAATAACGAGACAGGCTGCTGACGTATTAAGGCGAGGTATATTTCATCACTTGGAAAACACTTGAAGTCGCTCATTCATTAGTTCCGCGACATAAACCGTTCCGTCCGAACCGACCGCGATGTCGTGCGCAATCCGGAGTTGTCCCGCTTCTTTGCCCCATACACCGAATCGTTTCTCGATCTTTCCTTGTTTGTTCAAGATGACGATTTGACTCTGCGCGTTCTTTTTTTGTCCATTTAGATAGTTTCCGCCATCGGCGACGTAGACTTTACCGTTCGCACCGACTTCGATCCCGTACGGTCGACCGAGTTCTTTTGACGACCATGTATCGATGTGTTTGCCATTTCGATTAAAGACTTGAACCCGGGCGTTGTCCCGGTCCGCCACATAGAGATTCATCTCATCGTCGCTACTGATCCCATGCGGCAGATTGAACTGTCCGTCTTGTTTACCGAGTTCATTGACTTCCCATTTGACTGTTCCTTTTTGATCGAACATGACGATGCGACTATTCCGGTAGCCGTCAGATACGGCGAACGAGCCGTCCTTGAAAACGGTGACGTCTGTCGGACGAGCGAACGTCTTTTCATCCAGCTGTAGCGGGATGCTTGGCAAGACGTTTCGGATGCGCAGACCGACTTCCGTGAACGGACCATATGTGTTTCCGAACGTTTGCAAGACTTTGCCTGACGGGTCGAGCTTGAAGACTTGGTTCAGGCTGATGTCGGTAATCCAGATGTTGTTTTTGTCATCGACTTCGAGACCGTGCGGTGACTTGAATAGTCCTGCGCCTAACCGTTTCTTCACCTGCATCGTCTTCCCGTCGAGCACGATCAATGTCGGTTCTGTGATGTAGGTGTCATCGCCATATGAATTACTACCCCGGTGTAAATAGTAGACGTCACCGTTCGGAGCAACAGCGACACCGCTCGCTTCCCCGGCAATCGAACGATCGCGCGTTTCTTGTGGCCAAGCGACCTGTCCTCGATACATCGTATCTTTTTGGATAGGTTGATAGTTGTCTTTCATGACGGGGTCTGCGCCACCTCTCGACCAAGAAATACCCAGCACCGTGATGGTTGCTAAAGTCCCTATAAAGATTAATCGTTTTTTCATACATCGTTCCTCCAGACGTGAATTCGTATCCATATTATATCTAGATATTAAACGAGGACGAATCGTTCTATAGGAGGAGACAGCGGGTTACGGAAGCAGGATATTAAAATCAGGATAGATGGGTAAAGAAGAGAGATATCATATGAGGGAAAGAAAGTGAGGCAAAAACATGAAGGCAGTCACCGTAACGGGGCATGGTGGGCTTGAGCAGCTCGCCTATATCGATCAAGAGACACCACAACCGAAACAAGGCGAGGTGTTGATTGAAATCAAAGCCTGCGCCTTGAATAATACAGAAATCTGGATGCGGGAAGGCGCCTATGGTGCAGAGAGTGAATCCGGCTGGAAAGCAGAAGGTGTCAAGTTCCCACGGATTCCCGGCTCAGACATCAGCGGACGGATCGTCGCGGTCGGAGACGGTGTCGCCGAGACGGAAATCGGTCGCGACGTCGTCTTGTTCCCGTTCACGGCAAGTGGAGAAATCGCTGACGAACAAAGTGCTGAGGACTTATCGTTCATCGGCTCCGAGTATAACGGCGGATACGCGGAGTATGTCTGCTGGCCGCTCGAACTCTGTTACGACATGCCGCTTGCTTCCTATACGGACAGTGCGGTCTTCTCGGTCAGTGGATTGACGGCGTGGCACATGGTCGAACAACTTGACTTACAACAAGGACAGACGGTACTCGTAACAGGAGCCAGCGGCGGTGTCGGTTCACTCAACGTCCAGATTGCGAAACGTGTCTTCGGTGCCCGTGTCGTCGCACTCGTCGGTGACTTGAAGCTGACGGATCAATTGCAAAAACTCGGGGCGGACTTGGTCGTTTCCTACCGTGAGCCGGATTGGGATCAGCAGGTCATGCAAGAAGTCGATCCGGTCGATGCGATTCTCGACGTCGTCGGCGATGCGGTGTTCAAACGAGGACTGGATCTGCTGAAGCGTGGCGGAACGTACTGCATTTCCGGATCGTCCGGGGGACAGGTGACGTCGCTCGATTTTCGGACGCTTTATTTAAAACATATCCGTCTCCAAGGATCCGTCCTTGGCAATCGCCATGATTATGAGAAATTACTGGAGGCCGTTCGGACGCAGACGATTCAGCCCGTCATCGACCGGACGTTCCCGCTCGCTGAAGCGCGAGAAGCCCAATCGTACTTCAAACAAGCTGGCAAATTAGGTAAGGTCGTCTTGCTACCATAAGAGAAACCGAACAAAACGAGCTATCCTCTTCCTGTGATGGAAAGGATAGCTCGTTGTCGTATCGTTAACGGTTAGGCAAGATGTAAAAAAAGGTGACGGTCGAGCTGACAGGTGTCTCTTCCGTGTAATCGATGAATTCTTCCTGTGATTGATGAATCGTATACCGGTTGCCCGGAAAGAGTTCCGTTACCCAGGTCGGAATGTGTGAAGCGAGAGGGAACGACTGAATCCGCTCGAGTGGGAAAGGGGTGCCGTCCGGATTCGGCGTGTGGACATGAAGTGCGTCTTGTGAAGCATCCTCGAGAACAATCGTTATGTAAAGCTGATGTTCAATCTGTTTTTCCTCTAGTTTTTGTCGCATGTCCTGCATAGCGCTCAACGCAATCCGAAGATGTGCTTTACGAATACGCAGACTCGCGTTGCCATGTCCATAAAAGTCAGGGTGCTCGTGCCAGTCGTTAAACCAGACGTCTGAATCAATATAGGCTGGAGAAGAAAAACTGTTGAATTCCAGTTCGAGATTTTTAAAATAACGGCGTTTGCCGCGGAATTTTTTCATGAGCAATGTACCTTTCGTTAAAGGGATTTTTTTATTTTTCATACGGGAAATAAGACGAACACACTAAAAGTGGGTAAATAAAAACCAATGACTTGAATGGTGCGACTCGTATTGATCGACGGTGGAAAGGTGGATCCTTCATGGAAGCATCGGTCTATGATCTGCAAGAGACGAGAAACAAAATCGATCAGGAGCTGACGATTCGGTCGAGCAATGCGGTCATCTTGATGTGTGCGATTTTCATCGCCTCGATTGGATTGAACTTGAATTCGACCGCTGTCATCATCGGAGCGATGTTGGTTTCACCGCTGATGAATCCGATTCTTGGTCTCGGTATGGCGTTAGGGATCTCGGATATACCTCTATTCAAGAAAGCACTCCGACTGTTGCTCGTCCAGTTGACGATCAGCATCGTGACATCGACCGTCTATTTCTATTTTTCGCCTTTGACGGCAGCGAGTGATGAACTGATCGCACGGACGTTCCCGACGATTTGGGACGTGCTGATCGCCTTTGCTGGGGGAGTCGCGGGATGGATCGGTTTACGCAAGAAAGGAGCGAATAATATCGTTCCTGGTGTCGCGATTGCTACCGCCTTGATGCCACCGGTCTGTACGGTCGGTTACGCCATTGCGAATCAGAACATGACCTACGCGCTTGGTGCCAGTTATCTATTCTTGATCAACTGTAGTTTTATTTTGATCGCGACGTTCCTTGGTGTCAAATGGCTCTTACGGACAGATCAGAGTTTACGGATTCAGTCATCAAAACGAATCAATCGTTCCTTAATTGCGCTAGCCTGTCTCATCAGCATACCAAGTGTCTATACAGCTTATCTGCTCAGTCAGGATAGTCTGTTTGAGACGAATCTTGACCGTTATGTCGAGGAAACATTTCAAGAGACGTTCGTCGTTCAGCATAGCTATGACGAGAAACGCCAGCAACTAACGGTGACGACGTTAGGCAAACGCTATGATGCACATGAACGAGAACTTTTGGAACAGTCACTCGACGACTATGATTTATCGCATGTCAAACTGACCTTGATCCAGATCCCTGATTTGAATCAACTTGATCCTGACCAACTAGAGAAATTGTTCAATGAACGTGTGAAGTGATGACGGAGCTGAGGAGGAAAGAGCATGCTAGCGTTCTTTATCTTGATCCGAAATTTTTTTCATGTCATCCGTATCTTATTCAAGCAAGAAGAACAAAAGGCATTGATGATCATGGTCGGCGCACTTTTCTTGATTGGGACGGTCTTCTATCACAATGTCGAAGAGTTCAGTATTCTAGATGCTTTTTATTTCTCCGTCATGACACTCGCGACGGTCGGATACGGGGATCTCGTCCCACAGACAGCGTTCGGTAAATTGTTTTCGATCGTGTACGTCATGCTTGGCGTCGGAGTTCTCAGTGCCGTCATCGTGAACTTCAATATGGCATTAAAACAATATCACCGGGACAAGAAGAAGAAGGAGGAGCAGAAATGAAACCGCATCTGGCGCACTTCTTGCATTGTCTGATCCTCGGAGCAATCGTCGGATTGACGGCTGCCTTGTTTTTAAGTGGCATCAACGCATCGATTCATTTTGCGTGGGAGTGGTTACCGTCTGTACTCGATGTATCTTTCTATGGACTCGGTGTCGGTCTACTCGGCGGTATTGGTGTGGGTCTGATTCAAAAGTCAGTGGGCGATTACCCGAAGACGATGCATGAGACGCTCGCTAACTTCAAGCAAGAAGGTCGTGTGCCTTATCGCGGTGCCCTTTGGAAAAACGCAGTTGCTGCATGGATCGTGCTGACGTGTGGAGCGAGTTTAGGACCGGAAGCTGCGTTGATCAGCATCTTAGGAGGAATGGTGACGTGGATCGGTGACCGGCTAAGGTTGACGGAGCCGGAGCGGCAAAGTTTCTTGCAGACGGGATACGCCGCGATGCTAGCGACGATTTTTCATGCCCCGTTTGTCAGTGTCTCTGAAGCCATCGAGGAGGAACCGATGCAGCAAGCAACGTCACGCTGGCAAAAGATACAACGCATCTTTTATTACGGCATTTGTACGCTCGTCGCTTTTGCCTGTTTTCGTTTCATCATGCACCTCGTACCCCATGACCGCGTGTTCGCAATCAAGATACCACCGATTACGTGGAATGCGACCGTCATCTGGTTCATCCTTCCGGCGATTCTCCTCGGGATTGCGTTCGGACTCTTCTTCCTATGGACGGAGCGAGTGACGAACTGGATGGTTTCCCGCGTCGGAAATCCAATCCTTTTAGCACTTATCGCGGGAATCGCGATTGGTCTTGCATCCATGATTTCCCCTTACTTATTGTTTTCTGGTGAACATGACATCTTCGATTTTACGAAAGAAGGATCCTCCTGGGCAATCGGCGCCTTATTGTTGCTTGCGATTGGAAAGGTGGGATTGACGCATCTTTGTTTTTCCTGCGGTTGGAAAGGCGGAAAGATATTCCCGTTAATTTTTTCGAGCACTGTCATGGCATTCTGTCTCAGCCAATTAAGTCCGTTCATGCCTGGATTGATCGTGACACTTGTCGTCACGGCAAGTTGTACTGTCGTCTTGCGTCAGCCACTCGTGACCGCTACGCTTCTTCTCTTTCTATTCCCGTTGCAGTTCTTTCCACTGATCCTACTTGTCTGTCTTGGCGTTCAACAATTCACGAAATACTACGGAAATCGTCTTATATTGTCCGATAAATAAATTTATGACTTACTAAATTATTCGTTATTTGTCTTATGGATTGAATGAATCTATACTTTTTAAGAAGACCTAGCAAAAGGAGAAACCATATGATTGATTTTGAATGGTATCGCAGTTTCATTCACGTTTACCAACAGCGTTCCGTCTCGGCAGCGGCAAGAATTCGTTTTTTGACGCAACCGGCGGTCAGCCAGCATATCGCGGCACTAGAAGCAGAACTGGAGACATCCTTGTTCATCCGTGCGCCACGGCAAATGATTCCGACGGACGCGGGAACAGCCCTCTATACACAAGTCGTCGGATTGATTGATCGGCTCGAGGAGTTATCGCTTGAGATGAAGTACGAAGCAGGGGAGCAACCTCGTCCGGTCTTGAAGTTCGGGGGACCGACGGAATTCGTCACGCATGGGATCGTACCGAAGCTACCGCTCGACGTCGCACAGTTCACGGTAGTCTTTGATTTGACGGTTCCCTTGTTGCAACGCTTGCTTACGAATGAGCTCGACTTCATCATCGCAACGAAGCGGATCGATGAGCCGGGCGTCCAGTACGTCCCGATTGCTGACGAACGCTTTCATTTGATCGCTCCGACTGACTACGAAGTTCCGGAAGCGGATCTAAAGGAATGGATGGACCGTCAGCGCTGGATCAGTTACGGACTCGAGCTGCCGATCATTCGTCGGTACTATCAGACGCAGTTCGGAGAACGACCTGGCATTCGTCCGGAAATGATCTTACCGAACGTTGATGCGATACTAAAAGCGATCGAAGCAGGACACGGGATCAGCGTCCTGCCTGATTATCTCGTCGAGACAGCGGTCAGTGCTGGACGGGTACAACGGATTGCACCGGAACGATTCGCGACGAATCAGTTATACGTCGCCTATCGAACGGACTCGCGTCATGATCCGGTTTTGCAACAGGTGATTAAGGCGTTAGGTTGAATTGTATGAAAAAAAGTCCAATCCACAAGCAAATGCTTGAGGATTGGACTTTTTTGTATGAAATATACATTACTTCGATACGTCATTTAAGAACGTCAATGCACGATCAGCGACGAGATGGACACTGTCTGCTCGATAAGCTTGATAGTGCGGTGAGGCGACATGCTGATCGAAGGCGTCTTGATCACGCCATTGTTCATAAAAGTAGAAGACGTTCGGAGCATCGATAGCGCGATGTGTCTGATACGTCAGGCAGCCTGCCTCGGCACGCGAAGGGGCGATCACACCTTCGATGATAGAAGCGAGCTGTTCGCCTTGATTCGGATGCGCTTCAATCCGGGCAATCAGTTGAATCATCGATAGAACCTCCTATGAAAAGAGATCCTTCATCCAAAGGATCCCTTGTTTCGATTAGTTAAGTGTATTGATGACGGCTTTTGCGACCGCAATCGTAGATTGTGGATTTTGACCCGTGACAAGGTTTCCGTCGACTTGGACGTTTTCCGTGAAGTTGTCAGCCGTGATGATGTTCGCACCAAGTTCACGAAGACGTGTCTCAAGCAAGAATGGCATGTAGACGTCAAGGCCTGTCGCGCGTTCTTCTTCATCCGTGAACGTTGCGATCGTCTTTCCAGCGACGAGTGGTATTCCGTCTGAGAGTGTCGCACTGACGAGTCCAGCGGGTCCGTGGCAGACCGCAGCGACCGTCTTGTTCGCTTCAAACAATGTCCGAAGGGCGTTGTTCAAGGCATCACTTTGTGGCAAGTCGAACATCGTACCGTGTCCACCTGGCATGAAGATTGCATCGAATGCTGAGAAATCCTGGATTGCTTTCAAATCAAGTGTCTCTTTCAAGAGTGGAGCTGTCGCTTGGATCTCAGCTGGGACTTCATCTTCAAGGCTCCGTGCGTCGATTGGTGATTCGCCGCCGTTCGGACTTGCGACCGTTACTGTATATCCTGCGTTTTTGAATTCGATGTAAGCTTCCGCGAACTCAGACAACCAAAGTCCTGTTGCGTGACCTTCCTTCATTTCTTTCGCGTTCGTGACGACCATTAAGACGTGTTTACTCATGATGTGTTCCTCCTTTTTCGTTTGCCGATTGGCTACGTGATTAGAATACGCCCGCTTGAATCAAAAAACAAATTAATAAAAATGAGCTTATCGATAAATAAATTTATACATAAAAATAAAAACTACTTCCACCATGATGGCGGAAGCAGTTTGAAAGATAGATTAACGTACGTCAGAAGAATAGTTAGTGAACATCGAGTGACTTCGCACTGTCACGATGACACTAGCAAGACTTGCGACCGTTCCAAGGACAGCGACGATGATCGTCGAGGATCCGTTCGGAATCAAGAAGCCGACGGGAATCAGTCCGACGAAACTGAAGACGATTAAGGATTGATAGACGACATTGATGATCTTCAGGACAGGATGTTCGAAAAATGATAGGACGAGCGGTGGTAAGAATAAGAAGATGATTAGTCCAATCGCGAGGTAAACCGATAACGGCTCTTCAAACGAAATGGTGTTTCCAGTTGAGTGGCGTGCAGCGACAAGGGTAGCGACGATCGCGACGCATAAGGTCACACAAACGAACGTTAACCGTTTTAACATATGAACCCCTCCTTTTTACTCTAATTCCATAATAAACCATTTTTCAAATGGAAGACAATCTTTTTCCGGACGTCCAGTAATGACGAATCGCTTCGATGATGACGTCAGGGCGATCCCAGTGTAATAGATGTCCTGTCTCCGGGACGAAGTGGACCGTCGCTTGCGTCATCTCATGTAATCGGTTCGTCGCCTGCTGACGGATCGATGCTTGATCCGCCGGTAACGTAGCAACGTACAACTGAATGTCCGCTGGTGGAACGTCCGGGAGGAAATCAAGAACATCCTCGTGGTGAAGCGCGCGTACGATCGCAGCAGCCGTCGCTCCTCGCGCATGCCAGTGGAATCGTCCTTCCTCCATCCGAAGAAGATCGACTCCGGCTTGATCAAGGGAGGGGGAGCGACGGGCGTTTGGGGCATAAACGACAATGTCCAAAAATTCGTCCCATGTTGAAACGGAATCCTCGAAATCTTGTTCATAAAAGGCGACTTCTTCCTCTACGGAACGACCGTAGAGCCGTTTACTGTGATAGCCGCCGTCAATTAGGATCGTGCCAAGCACACGGTCTGCATGTTCAATCAAATAATAGAGCGAGAGAACACTTCCCCACGAGTGCGACAAGGCATAGAACCGCTTGACATCAAGGATGTGTAAGACTTCGTCGATCCAGTCCGTAAAGGGTTTCATGCGATAGTGTAGGGGATCTGAGAAAGCTGGTGTTTTGCCGTGACCGGGTAAATCCATCGCAATCAGACGGAATTCGTCCGCGAGCGCTTCAGCGATTTCGATGAAGCTGAGACTCGTACTGCCGAGTCCATGGAAGCAGACGATCGTCGGAAGCTGTTCGTTTCCCCATTCCGTAATATGAACGGATTGTTGCTGACAGGTGATCGTATAACGTTTCATTTGCCGTCTCCTTTTTTCTTTTACTGTACCATGAGGAGAATGTTGGAAATTGAAAAATAAGGAAACTTTCTTCAAAGAGTAGCGTAGAGTAAGATAACACGTCATTCGCGTAAAGGAGAATTCACATGGAAACCATCATTACGATGCTCTTAACAGCCGTTACCTTATATGGACTCGGTGTCCTTGTTACGAAAGTAAAAGAACGCTTGCGTTAATCAAAAATATGTCCGAAGGAGTCTGTCATGTTTCCAATCGTAAAACAAGAATTCACGAGCAGCTTCAAAAGCATCAAAGCGATTCTATTGATTCTTTTTCTGACGATCACGTCCGTCTTCACAGCATCGTATTTGACGAGGCATCCGGAACTGCTTGCTGGTGTTAATCAACCGTCTGCCTATACTTCAAGCATTAAGTTCTTCATCCTGTTCTTCGGTTTTCTGTTCGTGGCTGCGTTATCACATGACATCATCAATCGTGAAATCGAGACGCGGACGATTCGTTTACTGGTCACGAAGACGTCGCGTCTGCGAATCGTTTTGGAGAAGTTTCTCGGATCATTGTTATTCTGGTGCGCGACGCTTACGATCAATTTCCTGATTGTCTCGTTCTACGCGCAGCAATGGTTCTGGATCGATTATCTGACGATTCTGATCGTCATCCTATATATCACGAGTTTCAACATCTTTTTATCTACGATGATTACAAAACCTGGTTTGACGATGTTTCTCGGTATTTTTCTTGGGATTATCGTCCCGATCATCGGTCTCTGGTCAGCGTTCTCGGATAAATGGTATCTGATACCGTTTCAATACATCTTGCCGTATCACGCTGTCATCATGTCTGGAACGTTATTACTGTTACCTGTTTTATGGAGTGGATTGTTTTTGACGATCTCCTATCTCACGTTAAAGCGAAAGGATTTGTAATATGAGTGCGATTGAAGTAATAGGATTGAAGAAATCGTTCGGTGCGAAGGAAGTCTTACGAGAGGTGAATTTGACGGTTGAACGAGGAGAAATCTTTGGTTTTTTAGGTCGTAATGGTGCTGGGAAATCGACGTTCATTCAGATTATGACCGGAATCACACAAGCGACAGGCGGAACCGTCGCACTTCTCGGTGAACCCGCTGATCGACTGGATGCCATCAAACAACGGATTGGGGTCATGCCGGATACATCGAATCTGTATCATGATATGACGGCACGTGCGTTTCTTAACTACATGGCAGGATTATCAGGAGTTCGCATCACGAAGCGAGAAATTGGACGATTGCTTCAACAAGTCGGATTAAGCGGGACCGAGCGACAAAAGATTGGGAGCTTTTCGTTCGGGATGAAGAAAAAGATCAGCATCGCACAAGCGCTCACCGGAAATCCGGAATTACTCTTTTTAGATGAACCGACGTCCGGTCTTGATCCAGAATCGGCGATCGAGATCCAGCGATTGTTGCTTGCATTAAAAGCGGACGGAAAAACGATCTTCTTGACCTCGCATAACTTGAATGAGATCGAAAAGATGTGTGATCGTGTCGCCATCATGACGGAGGGAAGAATCGTCCGCTGTGGAACCGTTGCGTCCTTACAAGAAGCAATGAGTCAGGAGATTCAAATCCGTATTCGGACTGTTCCACGATTAGAGCCATCGCATCTGCCAGCATACGCTCGACTTTTGTCGCAAACCGATGATTGTACACGGCTGGATTTATCAACGGAAGAGGATATTCCAGAGTTACTCGTCATGCTTGCGAAACAAGACGTCAAAGTCTACGAGGTGCAGATCGAACGTCAATCATTAGAAGAGATTTTCTTAGCGGTCTGACCGACTAGCCTCTGATTCCGTCTCCGGAACATCTTCGAGTAAAAGACGACCCCCGTCATTCCACTGACCGTACATCTGATTTAGTTTCGTTTTTTCAATCAATGTCTGCAGACGTTTTTCATAGAGAACGGGATCCTTACGTACACTTTGAATCGTATCAATCCGAATCCGTCGATAGAGCTCCGGGAAGTCATTAAACTGTTCATAGACGATCGGGTCTTCTTGTAGACGCGTCTGGATCGTGTCATCGATGACGAATGCATCAGTGCGCATGTCTGGTAGAACCTGTCGTCCGGACGGTTGCATCATGCCGAGGCGCTCTAAGCGACGGACCCGTTCCTTGTTCAGTTCGGTCCAGTTGCTGTTTTTTCGACGCGGGGTGAATCGTTGCGCCAGTTCACCGTCTTCGGTCTTCTTTGTAATGCCATCAATCCAGCCGAAGCAAAGTGCCTCTTCGACAGCATCGAGATAAAGTAGACCTTCTCCGGCTTGTTTTCGACTGAGAATCACCCAGCAGAAGGTCGCGTGATCTGCGTGGTTCGTCAACCACTGTCGAAAGCCATCGCGATCGGTAAAGCGTAAGACATGCGTGATTTCCACGTTCGTTCCTCCATTTCAGATAGCAGTGCCTCCTCCACGTCACGCGAGGGGGCACTTTTTTCTTTAACGTAACGGGTCATGATGAAAGACACAATTCCGACCACTCTTCTTCGCTTGATAGAGGGCAGCGTCTGCCTGCTGGATCGTCTGCAGAAAATTATGGGTCTCAGACGGTTGATGCGTTTGGCGAGACACCCCAATCGATAATGTCACTTGCAGCGGTTCCGTCGCTGATAACTCATACGTCCGTTTGGCACTGGCTTCACAGATTTGTTCCGCGAGTCGACGCGTCTCCGGCAACGAATGCTCCGGCAACAGCATCATGAACTCTTCACCGCCGAATCGTCCGAGCACACAAGTTGGGGGACAATATGATGCTAGCAAAGAGCTGATTTGCCGTAAAATATGATCGCCGCGGTCATGACCGTAAGTATCATTGACCTGTTTGAAATGATCGACATCGATGATCATGATTGAAAAGTCTGTCTGTTGGGATTTGTACCGTTGGACGGTCTCTTCTAGGCGACGTCGATTATCAAGCCCTGTCAATGTATCAGTCAAGGCGAGACGCCGATGCATCCGGACTTGATTGAAGTGCCAACGGACTTGATGCAAGATGCTGTGCAAGAGGAGACCGGCGCAACCATTCCCGATGAGAAAGATCGTCATCGCTGTCACGTCATTCGGTTGAACATGTTGAATGTATGGTAAACAGAGAATGAGTGCAATCGTGAAGATGATTGGAAACGAGATGAATCGATCCGGTGCTTCATTTTGTAAGTACAAGACAACGATGCTGACGATCAGATACGTACCGATCAGCCAATAGGCATGAGCGGAATCAAAAACGAACGTTTGAAGGGAAGCGAAGACGAGGGTCGTGATGAAGCCGCTACTGATGCCTCCATAGATGAAAGCGATGACGATTAAGGTGATCGACAAATCGAAACGGAATCCCTCATAGGTGATGGCATTATGGATGACCCAGTAGCCGGCACCTGTCGCAAGAATCAGTACTAACAGATTTTTCTTCAGCCAGCTGTCAAGCGTGTTTCGAAACTGAAATCGCTTAAAAAAGAACAGGGAGATGAGCACGAAGAAAAAGGTCAGAGCGACGTTGAGGATAAGATGGTTCAGCGTATTCCACATGTTCGTGTTCCTCTCGAAATGAGTTCTGAAAAATAACTGCAAAAAAATGTTTCATTCAGTGAATATTTATTCTATATAGCCAATCATACCCTAAAGATGTATGAAAATATCTTGATTTCCGTATTTTTTAAAAAAGATGAGATTTCTTCAACTAAGTCAATAATACTCTGAGATTTTCTCACGCGAAGACTCGACTAGATAATCAAGTGAGACAAAATTGCGAACGAAGGCATACGAGCCGATTTCCTCGATCGATACGCCTAATCTCTCTGCCTGGTGACTGCGGACGTCTTCTGTTGATTGCAGAATCTCGAAGCCTGCTGCTTGCATCCGCTCCCCATCGAATTCGAGCGTAACGACATCTCCATCCTGCCAATCATTTTTTAATTGATGAAAATGCGTTTGATACGCTACGCTTGGAGGATCGACTTCAAAGGCGATCCATCCTGTTGGTGCATCGATTTGGAATGTCGGTGACAATCCACCGCGTGTCACGATTGATTTCATGTGATGCCGATGTGTCATATGGCGTAATAGCATGGTCAGACCACTCCTTTTTTTCTATTATTACGCGACAGCGTCAGAATATCGAGAAAAATTTTCAAAAGAGATGGAAGAATCTTGGATTTTTCTGGTATACTACGTTTTCGGAAAGCGTTTGCACAAAAAGGGGGAGAATATATGCAACCATATGCCGTCAAAGCAACAGGACTAACGAAACACTATCAAATCCTACAACGGGAACCGGGATTACGCGGAGCGATCAAAGCGTTGTTTCACCGGACGTACCGGACGAAAGAGGCGGTCAAAGCGATTGATTTGACGATCGCACCAGGAGAACGGGTCGGCTATATTGGTTTTAACGGTGCCGGGAAATCAACGACGATCAAGATGCTCGCTGGAGTCTTGCGTCCGGACGCGGGGAACGTCCGGGTATTCGGACTTGATCCACATGCCGACCGCGTCAAGAACGCATCGCAAATTGGAGCCGTCTTCGGTCAGCGGACACAACTGTTCTGGGACATTCCGGTCCAAGAATCGTTTGAGCTGTTGAAGGAAATCTATCAAGTACCGACGTCCGAGTTTGCCGAGACACTCGCGTGGTTTCGGGAGAAGCTCGATCTCGCACCGCTCCTAGACGTACCGGTCCGACAACTGTCGCTCGGACAAAAGATGCGCTGTGAACTAGCCGCAGCCTTCCTGCATCGACCAAAAGTCGTCTATCTCGACGAACCGACGATCGGGCTTGATATCGAGATCAAGGAGACGATCCGTCACTTCATCCGCGAGATGAGTGATCGCTGGGGGACGACCGTCATCTTGACGACGCACGACATGCAGGACATCGAGGAAGTCTGTGACCGGGTGATCGTCATCGACGACGGCAAAATCATCTATGACGATACGATCGATCAGTTGAAGGCATCGTTCAGTCACGAGCGGACACTTCGAATCACGCTCGAAGAACCGGTGCCGTTCGCTTTACCGACAGCGTTGATCAATCGTGTGATCCTGTTTGAGACGGATGAGCTAACGTACGAGCTCGCCTTTGACGACCGAGAACTGTCAAGCGGTCAAGTCATCAAGGAAATCGTTTCGCTGTACGCCGTTCGGGACGTCTCCGTGTCCGTCCCGAAGATGGAGACGTTAATCCGCAAGCTCTACCAAGCGGGGATCAGTGCATGAGAATTAGCAAATATACCGCGTTGATGCGGTCCCAAATCAAGGTTGATCTCGCCTACACGGCCTGGTACTGGGCAAGCATGTTTAGCGTGACGATGCGTCTGTTCATCCTCTATTTCTTCTGGCAAGCCGTGTATGATAATAAGACCGATGTTTCCGGTATCTCGCTGTCAACGATGCTGACGTATGCTGTGCTTGCGACGATGATCGATCAGTTCCGCGGGGGTGCCGGACGCGATCTCGCCCGAATGATCAAACAAGGGGCAATCGCAATCGAGTTGCTCCGTCCGTATCACTTGCTCGATAAACTACTCGCCCAAGACATCGGCTCAAAAGTCTCGGTCTTGTTCCGCTCGATCCTGCCACTCGTCCTCGTCTCGATCTTGTTCATCGGCGTGGATCGACCACAGTCGTGGTTGGCTGGCATCGCCTTCGTTGGTAGTGTCCTTTGTGCCGTGTTGCTCGCGACATTGATTGATCTGCTCGTCGGCATCTTTGCCTTCTATACCGTCAACATTTGGGGACTATCCGTCTTACAGGACGCCGTCATCACGATCATGTCCGGTGCAATCGTACCGTTGACGCTGTTCCCGGACTGGTTTCAGACGATCAGTCTGTACTTACCGTTCGCTTCACTCGTCTACGTCCCGGTTGCGATCTATACGGGAGAGATTGGCGCAAGCGGCATCCTGCAAGCGTTACTGATTCAAATCGGATGGTTGATCGGATTCTTCGTCATCTTGCGAATCACGTTCGCGCTCGCGATCCGGAAAGTGACGGTGTTCGGCGGATGAAACGATACATAAAACTCTACTGGCTATATGCCAAAAGTCATTTTAAGGTCATGATGGAATACCGGATTGATTTCCTGATCGGTGTCTTGTCGGTCTTTGGTCAACAGTTCGCCTCACTCTTTTTCCTGTCGGTCGTCTTTCAGCATATCGAGACGCTAAACGGCTGGGACTTTTACGAGATTCTATTCATTTACGGAATCGCTTTTTTGGGACGAGCCTTACATCATATCTTCTTTGATAACTTGTGGACAATCGGCTGGCAGTACATCCGGACCGGGAATCTGGATCGGTTGTTGATGCGCCCCGTCAATCCGTTGTTTCAAATCATCGCTGAGCGCGTCCAACAAGACGGGTTCGGCCAACTGTTGATTGGTGGTGGGGTGCTCTATGTTGCTTCCGATCACCTCGACATGATCTGGAGCTTTGGTGATGTCTTGATGCTGATCGTACTTGTTTTTTCGAGCGGATTGCTCTATATCGCGATCAATCTGTTTTTTGCGACGTTCTCGTTTTGGATGGTCGACAGTTTACCGATCGTCTCAGCAGTTTTCAGTTTGAGTGATTTTGCCCGTTACCCGATGACGATCTACTCGAAGGTGTTGATGTTCGTCTTGACTTACATCATCCCCTTCGGCTTTACTGCCTTTTATCCGGCGATGTATTTCTTTGACGGAAGAGGCTACAGCGTAATGGCTGTTGCGACACCACTCGTCGCGATCATCGCCTGTTTGATCGCTTATCGTTTCTGGTTGTTCGGACTGAAGGCATTTGCGAGTACGGGATCATGAAAGAAGAAGAACCTTGAAGTGTTGCGACGCTTCAAGGTTCTTTTTGGATGTTTTTATCAGCTCGTTCGTAAAGATTTTGCATAGTTGAAAGATCAGCGATGTCAACTGTGTACAGCAATGGATGATGGTTAAAAATCAGGTTAAGAAAAATAATCCGTTCCCTTGATTCCTGAAAAAGGAAATTTTAAGTGTCTTGATTTTGTATAATGAAGAGGGAAGACGGAAGGAATATAAACATTATTCAAAGGAGGAGTGTAGTGAGATGAGAGTCGTAAGAGTAGACCGATTGGTAGTGGCATTGAGCATCTTTAGTGGACTTCTTGTATCCTTGGGTCGCTCGACGCAAGTGTATCCGCAATCAAGCAGCGGCAATGGTAATCTAGGGCTTATACCGCTCCTGCTACTCCTATTGATTTTTCCATTTGGAATCAGTCTCGTGGTGCAATGGATGAGAGCAGCGCAGTTACGTTTTTTATTCCTAATTGGTTTATCGATCTGTACGATGATCTATCTTGTGTGTGGCATCTTCTATCAAGTCGAGCAATTCAGCCAGTATCAAGTTTTCGTTAAACAACAAGTTAGGGCGGAGAATGGAACGATCGATGAAAGTTACTTAACAAGTATTACGTCGGTACCTTCGCCCTATATGAACAGTCAGTTCTTTAACAGCAATACTTTCTTGATTTACTGGGCAAGCATCTTATTAGTGGCAAGCTTGATTGCATGGTGGACTCGAAATAAATCGTTATTGTCGGATTCAGATAAAAGGAATACGTTCCCATTTGAACAATGAAAGAGTCCTTCTCTCTACTGTGCTTTCAGAAGAGAGAAGGACTCTTTTGTTATAACGATTACGCGCATTTAAAAATGATCGCTTTGCATCTTATGGAGCAATTGGTCGAACGTCTCGTGGTCCTTTGATGTAAAGGCGCGGAAATAACGATCATCAATCTCTTCGATCTCGGGAGCTGACGTTTGAATCAGCGCTGCACCATCTTCCGTCAAGAGAATCCGCTTTTCCCGGTTGATTCGTTTTCGGATGACGAGGTGTTCCGCGAGCAACTTCTTGACCGTTTGCGAAATGGCACCGCTAGAAAGTTCAAGCGTGCGTTCAAGTGATTTTTGCGTCGCACTCTCTTGATGATACAGGGTCATCAATAAATCGAATTGGGACTTCGAGAGTCCTTTTGGTTTCAATACATCGTTGACTTCTTTCGAATAACGAGAATGGATCCGCTGGATGGCGTTCCAGTGTTGCATTGAAGATTCGAATGTGAAGGTCATGATTTTTCCTCCTCTTCTGTCATGCAGGGTTGAGCTTATCGAAGAAACGGATTAATTCTTCCTGTTGTCGAGCCGTCAAAGCGGCGAATTGTTCCTGTTGAAAACGTTCGTAGGCAGGCAATACTTCTTGCAGAATGGCTGTTCCTTTTTCCGTCAAGAGCAAATAGTTCGTCTTCCATTGGCGCTTGCGGGTGATGAGTTGCTGATCAAATAAACGTTTGATTCCGTGTGAAATCGTGCCATCGGTCACCTGGATCCGTTCAGCGATTTCCTTCTGGCTCGTGCATGAGGTCGTCTGTAGGCAACGCAATACTTCAAGGTTCGTATGGGAGAGATCCCATTGTTTCAAAAAAGCATTGACGCGCTTGATTTGTTGATTATGATACGTCGAAATCGTCTGCCAGCATGTCATGGGATATGTCTCTGTCATTATTGTCATGGGGGAACCTCTTAAATGTAGAATGTACTGCTGATGAATTACTTTTACCATACCATATTAAAAATATGTAGTGCTACTAGTTTGAACGCAAACCCATCACTTCCCATCATTGCCTAAGAACTGTACAAAAAATGACCTGAACAAGTCAGGTCGGTTCAGGACGGAATCCCATTTGAGAGCGTGAGATAGGAATCGGTTAACTGGAATCCATATTTCGTAAAACAGTGATCTGAGACGCGTCCTTGTAGGGTGATCTTCGCATAATCACCACGAATCGCGTAATGGGTATACTTTTTTTCGATGTCATGAATCAACGACTCAAGTAACAGACCACGCTCGCCGAGTCCTTCTTCCCGAACGTTGATTTCAAGTAAACAGAATGTACCGTATTCGGTGAGGGACGTGCGCTCCGTTCGTTCATGAAGCACGGTTAAAAATGAACGTTTTGAGATGAGGGATCGACTATTGGGTGGTTCAAGGATCGTGACGTAATAACTGAGTGCCGGGGGACGCACGTTACGCGTGACTTCAACGACTTGCCGTTGATTGTTGTACGCGAGACCAACGAATTGTTCCTGCGGATGATGCGGCACGGTCAGTCCTTCTTGCTCACAAACGGTTTGCCACTCGGCTTCTGGGATCCAGACAGCCTCTTCGGTTTTCGCTAAAGCTTTAAAGAACTTCACGTTGAACGGATGACCTCCTATAGGTATGTAAAATGACTATACCCATCATGCCTGATGGCTAGACAAAAAACGAGTTACAATCTGACGACAAATAGATCTTTCTTTGCTCTAAGTATACCGTGAAATTTCATTTTAAAACAGACTACACCTGAATGAAGCGACTGTCTATACTGAATGTATCCAGTCAGGAGGCGAGCGTATGAAACCAGTCGAAGGTCCGTTTTTCCATGGCACAAAAGCCACGTTGCAAATCGGTGACGAATTGAAACCAGGGCACGCGTCGAATTTTCGTGAACGACCGCTCCAGCACGCCTATTTCACGGCAACACTTGATGCAGCGAAGTGGGGCGCGGAGCTCGCGCAATCTGACGCTCCGGAGCATATCTACCTCGTCGAGCCACTCGGAGCGTATGAGGATGATCCGAACTTGACGAACAAGCGGTTCCCAGGCAATCCGACTCGGTCGTATCGTTCGACGGAACCCGTGAAGATCATTGCTGAACTCGGAACGTGGGAGCGGCATACAGATGAAGAGATTGAGACGATGAAAGCATCGCTGCAGCGGTTACGCGCAGAAGGGAAGGATACGATCATCGACTAAACGAGCGGGGGGAGAAGACTTGTCTGAACATGACTTTAAATCGATCCAACCAACGAACGTGAACGTCATTGATCAATTATTGGTCAATCACTTACATGCCATCCGCCTGAATCAACAGGATGAGCGATGGATCACAATCCTCGAAGATCCGTTCGTTCCACCCATTGAAACGATCGTTGGCGTCTATTGTATTTACCGAAAATCAATTCTTAATCTGTTAATAGGTAGGATTGCCTCCATCGAATCGTATGACTTTCAGAATGCATCTGTGAAAGACAAACTCCTGACAGCAGAAAGCGTCGAAGGAGTGCTTGATATGGCGACATTCGTCGTCATCGCTTCTGAGGACAACACCTATATGTCTCACTACTTCATCGGCGGTGAGGCAGAGAAACTTAATTCGATACTAAATGTATGCTTTGGTCATCCGAATGCGTTGGACGAACAAGCATCAAAACATTCTATCAAACGCTTCGAGCAGGATGTTTTGATCGTTGAAAAGATGGGGTTCATGAAATTGCTTCGAAATGAATAGAGAAACGAATTGAATGTAGGATCAGAACTACCACGTATTTTTTTGTCAGAATGTACTGCAAGGTGAGGATGGAATGGTACAATATGTAAAAAGGTGGTCGTTTATATGTCTCGCTTCAAACAAGAAAAGAAACAACCACTCAATCATCTCCGCGATGGTGTCGATCAAGGTCTCGGTAGTGCCGTACCCCGTGGGCAAAACGACGGGATGCGTGGTCTGGAGATGCTCGCGGTGCTTGTCGTCCTCGGTGGAGGATATCTACTGTATCAATGGTTCATGTAATGCAAAACGCATCATCCTTTATAGGACGATGCGTTTCATTATGTATTACTGAAGTTCTCTCTTAATTTTTCGAAGTGAGATACGAGACAAGACCCATTCTACCAACTGCATCGCTAGGAACGCACAACAAAACTTAACGGGGATCTCCATCCATCCTATTAGATCATGTGGCATACCATCATGAACCGTCGTGATGATGGATAAGAAAAGGCTGGTCAACAAATGTTCTAACGTATGTTTTCTCATTTTCTTCTTAAAGGACGTCTCATCATAAATATCTTGATCGTACACTCCAGCGAATGCCATTCGAATAATGCCGTATACAAGATATCCTCCAATTATGAAAAAGCTAAATCCCCACTCTACAATCGGACGTTCTAAAACCACTCCACGAATGACGATATCAAGTAAAGCTAAGAAGAGGACGAAGATGCCTGCTTCAAAAAACACTTTTGTCCCTTGTTGTTGGACTCGTTCATCCGTTTCTTTTTTAATACCAAAGAATTCTAACCACTTACTCATGCTGTTCCTCCCAAAATAATGTATTTAAATCCGTTTCTAAGGCGTGTGCGATGTCTAAACAAAGTCGAAGACTCGGATTGAACTTATTCGCTTCAATCAAGGCGATCGTCTGTCGTGTGACATGTACTCTCTCTGCTAGTTGACCTTGTGTTAAGCCTTGCTGCATGCGAAGTTGTTTCATCGGACTCAACGATGTAGACATATCCATCCACTCCTTTACAAATATTCCCTTAGCTAGTATGTCATATATAGATGACATATGCAATGTATATATGACAAAAAACATCGCCCTTATGAGGACGATGCTTCTTTTTGTTCGATTTCACTGACGATATCATCCAGTGTGACGTGAGCGAGTACCTTCTCAAGAGCAGATTGCGCAAGCTCGAAGATGGGTGTGACCGTCGATTGGATGTTTCGTCCGACCGGGCAATCTGGATTCGGTGCGGCATGGACGCCGAACAATTCCTTGTCCGGCACGACAGCGACGGCGTGATAGACGTCAAGCAGCGTGATAGTAGACAACGGGCGGGCGAGTCGCGCACCGGCGACACCCGGGCGGACCGCGATCAAATCAGCTTTCTTCAACATGCTCATGATCTTACGGATGACGACCGGATTCGTATTGACGCTGCCAGCAATCAAGTCGGATGTCATCTTCTCGTCGGTCGCAATCAACGAGAGAATATGGATGCCGACGGAAAAACGAGTACTGATGGCCAACGGATGACCCTCCTTCTTAAAAATATTGTTCTCTCATTATACGCTGTATCGTTCATTTGGCAAGAAACGGGGAATAGGAACAACACAGTTGACAAACGAAGTATTTGTAACTATATTGGTTACATGTAATCACATTAGTTACATATCAAAAGGAGGAATCATCATGAACATCGGAATCATCGGCGCAACAGGAAAAGCAGGGCAGTTGATTGTACAAGAAGCAATCAAACGTGGACATGACGTCACGGCAATCGTCCGTAACGCGGCAAAAGTGACGGCAGACGTCACGATTCTCGAGCGCGATGTACTCGCACTGACAAAAGACGATCTGAACGGATTTGACGCCATCGTCAACGCGTTTAATGCAGCACCGGGTGAGGAGACGAAGCATATCGAAGTCGGGCGTCATTTAATCAATGTGTTAGCAGGAAGCAAGACACGACTATTCGTCGTCGGTGGTGCGGGAAGCCTATTCGTCGATGCCGAGCATACAGTACGCGTCATGGAAACACCGGATTTCCCGGAAGCGTATTATCCGACAGCCTCGAACATGGGAAAAAACTTGATCGAACTGCAAGGGCAACACGACGTGACGTGGACGTATCTCAGCCCCGCTGGATTCTTTGATCCAAGCGGTCAACGCACAGGAACGTATACAGTCGGCGGCGAGCAGATGATTCTAAACGCAAAAGGGGAAAGCTACATCAGTTACGCGGATTACACCATCGCTGTAGTCGATGAGCTAGAAAACGCGCAACATCTCAACGAGCGGTTCTCGGTCGTTGGCGAACAAGGGTGATGGTGTCAGACCGACTTACGTAGTCGGTCTTTTTTAGTGGGCGGAGTGAGAGATACGGCGGAGGACGGATGGCATAATAGCATGGTTTGTTTAATATGAGAATAGAAACGACTAAAGGAGTATAAATCATGATGCGACGAGTTTTTAGTATCATCAGTCTGTTAGCTGTCTTGATCGTCTTTACGACATCGACGCAACCGTCTCGGTTCGAACGTTCGAAACCGGTCGCGACGATCGAGGATCATTACGAGGGACAAATCAATTGGCCGAGTGAAAGTGATCCGTTGCTGGAGCTTAACGCCAAACCGTGATCTACATATTGCCGACCAAAGCCCGTCTCCTTGAAGAAGACGGGCTTTTTGGTGACGTTAAATGACAGTCATTGCGTTCAAGAAGACGAACAAGAACGTAATGCCGCTCGTCAAAATCAAAAAGGGGAGGACGATCAGTAATTCAAGATGCGGACGAACGCCATGGTAGAACAGAAAGAACAGTGACAAACAGGCGGTCGTGATCGTCAGCGCAAGTGAGGCAATCAATTCATGAAGGGGTTCAACGAACGGAATGAGGGACGATCCAGTGATCGTGTCGAAGGCGAAACCGAAGGACAAAAAAATGAGTAAGTACAAAAGTGATTTTTGACGAAACATGTGGCATGTCTCCTTTACTGAACGATACATTCAGTATAATGCCTAGCTTGTCATTCTTACCTAACAAAAATGTAAGAATGTGGCTGATTTCAAACAACTGAATCGTTTTTGTATAGTAATGTCAAACGTGTCATTAAATAATAGAGGAAGGCGGCGCTACTCGCAATCGCTTGAAAATAGAGCGGTTGAAACAGACCATTGAAAACGATTAATAAGATGCCACCAATAAGTAAGGCGATGCCTTGATTCAGGAAGAGATGTGATGCAAAAGAAAGTGGACGCGTTCGGAAGCCGAAGTAACGAATCGCGTCCGTTAAGATGCCGCCGACCGTGATGATGATCGCAAACGACAGCAATGTCTCAAAAACACCTGAATAATACCCAGCGTCCGTCTCGGGCATAAGGCGTGGTGACGATGGGAGATGTTGATACAGCATTAAAAAAATCCAGTTAGTCATCAGTAGTCGAAATGACAGACGGATCATGGTGTTCCTCCTTCCCGGTTTTCATGACGATGAATAGGCGGGTGACCATCACATATAAAAAGGCAGCGACTACGTTTCCGGTGAAAAATACCGAAGGAAGCGAAGTGAACAAAATGAACGCGCCAGCAAACACGAAGACCGTGCCTTGATGAACGAGGAGATGTGTCTTCCACGGTAGCGAACGCTTCGTGAAATGGACAGCTAACAGCATGTCAGCCATCGCGATGCTGCTGAAGAACAGTAGCATGACAGCATCTAACTGTTCATTGACCAACTGCTCCGCATAAGACAGAAACGGAATCCTCATCGTCATCGTACCAAACAAGTTAAGAAACAAAAAGAAGCTGAGGACGGTCCGACCGAGCCACCCGAATAGATAGGGGAGGAATGCCGGATACTTCCGCGCTGATTCGGAGACGAGAAGATACACCAATGCTACTCCAGAACAGAACAAGACAAAATAGAACGAAAATGGATTGGGTTGCACAAGTAGATAGAGGACGATACTCGCGAACAACGCGACGACTTGATTGAGGATGATCCGTTGTGCGAATGAGATAGTCGAACGGAATAACAGGCGCGGAAGCCCTTCTGTCAAGAGTGCACCGATCAGGATGACAGGACCGGCAAACAGTAGACCAATCAGGAAGAAGTCGGTGAAGGACGTGCCGTAGATTGCTGGATCCCCCATCTCAAGCCCAGCAATCAGTGCGTACAAGAAAGCAAACAATATCGCAGAAATGAAACTGCTCTTTACGATCGATACCATGAAATAAGTCCTTTCCGTTTGTTGCTCAAAATAGTTTGTACCAATACAGCGTCAGATCGATGTGTGGATTGGCGGATTGTTTTAGGCTATCGACACCGCCAAGCACGAAGCCTTCTCGCGCGTAAAACCGGCAAGCTATCAGATTATCGTCCTGTGCTTCAAGGGACAGACCAATCAACTCGCGTTGCTGTGCCCACTTCGTCGCAGCGGCGAGCAGTTGGTGTCCAACGCCTAGTTTACGAAACGTTTGTTTGACGGCGATGTTCTCGATGTAGGCGAAACGGTTCCAGTCACGAACGAGACGGATCTGACCGATACAAGAAGTGCCGGAGAAGGCGAGTAGGACGATACGATCTTGATGATCAATATAAGTAGACCAATCGAGACGGTCGTCCGGGAAATGGGTCTCGGTAGCTGTTTCATAAAGTTCTTCCGTGTAGGACCAAGTGGTGCTGGAGAACTGCGGAACAATACGTCCGATGATTGGGAACGGTTCGTTGGCATCATTAACGAGTGGAATACTCTCGGTCGAGAGCGGGCAAATCGTCAGCTGTTTTGTCTCTTTCATCGTCATCCTCCTTCTATCCTTAAAAATATACTTCACTCTCTTCATCATCTCCTAAATGCTAAGAACTGTCACGAGGAGAGATACGAGAATAGGTCAATTTTTAGCTGAAAACGGGTTTTAATTTTTCTAAAAAAGGAATTGCATGAACAGGAACGAATACATAGTCAGAAGACGATGAAACATTACAGAGAGACAGCAGTAGAGGACGTGACAACATGAACATGGATACGGTCAACCAGTATCTCGATGCCTATGGATATGGCGTTATTTTCATCTTTTTATTTTTTGGCATCGTCGGGATTCCGGCACCGGAAGAATCGCTACTCGTCCTGATTGGAATCTTAAGTGGTCGGAACGAAGAACGTTTGATTTACTCAATCTTAACGGCATACGCCGGGACGTTCGTCGGTATGTTGACGGCATATGGCGCGGGGCGCTTCTTCGGACCGACCGTCTTACGATACGGTCGTTTCATCGGATTGACGAGAGAACGCTGGGAGCGGGTGTCGAACGGCTATATGGAACGGATTAATCGGACGATCATCGCCGGTCTTTATATTCCGGGCGTGCGGCAAATCAATCCATATTTTGCAGGCATGAAGCGAATTCCGTTCGGTCGGTATTTCTTTGTGTCGGCACTTGGTTCCGCGCTATGGGTCGTTCCTTTCGTCTTACTCGGTCACTTTGCCGGAAAGACGTTTCATATCAAGCCGGAAGTCGTACCGTATTTCGGACTCGCCTTACTCGTATTGTTTCTGCTCGGTGTACTCGTCAAATGGATCAAGCGTAAACGGCTCGAAAAACGCGTCGTTTTAGGGAAAAACCAAGCGGGAAAAGAAGACTAAACGATACTTCTTTTTAAAGGATTTTTGCGGATAGTTTGAAGGAGTGGACATACGATGCAAAAAATAGTGATCTTTCCTTTTTTAAGGATGCGATCCGGTCATCATCTCGTCGCGGAAGCCATTGCCGAACGATTGCAGGGACCAGATGTTGAAGTCAAGGAAGTAGAGTTACTCAGTACGATCAGCCCGTTCGCAGAATGGGTGACATCGAAGTTTTATCTGAACTGGATCCGACATTTCTCAAACGGTTATAGTCGTTTTTACCATCGGCATATTGCCGGACGATCGAGTAACGCGCGCTCAAGAGGATGGACGTCGCATTATTTCCAACAACAGATGTTACGAATCATCCGAACGGAACAACCGGATGTCATCATCTGTACGCATGCGTTTCCGTCCTATCTCTTGAATCAATTGAAGGAACGAAACCTTTGTGATGTCCCCGTCATCAATGCCTATACCGATCTATTCGTTAGTCGCGTTTGGGGAAAGACGCATATCGAGTATCATCTGTTGCCAAATCGTGAGGCGAGGCGGGAATTACACGCGCACCATGCTGTACCAGAAGAGCGGTTGTTCGTGACGGGAATCCCTGTCCATCCAGCCATTTCTGGTGGTTCGATCATTCGTTCGACGCAGTCGCGCAAACAAATTCTGGTTGCGGGCGGAAACGGTGGACTCGGTCAACTCGAGACGTTGCTGACGCAAATCGAACAGTGTGCGGAAGCAGATTTTCATGTCTTGTGCGGGAACAATCAGACGCTTTATAAACGGTTAGCCACTCGACGTCATCCACATATCCATCCACTCGCCTATATCGATTCACGAGATGAGATGAATCAATTGTACGAACGGATGGATGCGATCGTCACGAAGCCGGGTGGCGTGACGGTTAGCGAAGCGTTCGAAAAACGTGTACCGCTGTTCATTCAACACGTCCTACCGGGGCAAGAAGAGATTAATCGTACGTATTTGATGGAGAAGGGGCTTGCGTTCTCCTTTAATCAAACGGATTCACTCGCGGACGTCATCCGTCGGACGCTTGAGAACCCGGACGTCATGCATGCTTGGCAACAGGCAGTCACACAGTATCAAAATGATCGTGTCATGGCCGATCAGCGATTTTTCGCTGAACGGATTGAGGGTTGCCTGCAAGATCGTCGTCAAAAAGTAAATGGATAATAAGGGAGTTAGTTTACATGCGTTCACGTCTTGTCACAGCGGGAGTTCTCGCGACACTCGCCTATACGGTCGTTCCGTATATGGCGTCACGCGTCTTTGGATGGCGCGTGACGAAATCACTGGACTCACGATCCGTCGCCTTGACGTTCGATGATGGTCCAGATCCTGTCTATACGGCAGAACTGCTTGATCTTTTACAACAAGAAGGGATTCATGCGACGTTTTTCGTCGTGGGTCATAAAGCAGAAGCACATCCGGACCTCATTCGCCGGATGCACGAAGAAGGGCATCAAGTCGGGATCCACAATTATATCCATCGTCCGAACTGGTCGATGCGACCGTCGACCGTCCGGACAGGTATCGAGCGGACGGCTACAGTCATTGAACGGATCACGGGCGAACGTCCGACGGTCTACCGTCCACCGTGGGGTGCGCTTAATGCTGGAGATGTCCTCTGTCCTCCTTCTTACAACATGATTCTCTGGTCGAAGATGGCAGAGGACTGGAAGCTAGAGGGCGGAAAGGCAAAAATCAAACGGCTGCTATCAAATGTGTCAGAAGGAGACATCATCTTGCTCCACGATAATGGGGATACGTTCGGTGCAGATCCACAAGCACCCGTGCAGACAATTGCGGTGCTGAAAGAACTCTTGCCGGAGTGGAAAGCACGTGGCTTACAGTTTCGTCGAATCGATCAAGCGTAAAGAAAGAGGACTTACCGGTTTCATGGTAAGTCCTCTTTTGCATGGATTAAGCATTGCGTGATATGTCGTCCTCGTCTGCTTGACGATGATGGAGGATCAAGCGTCGTACGACGAACGAGCGTAAGAATAGGATGAAGGTGATGAGCGGAAGTAGTAACCACCACGATTGCGTTAAAAATAAGTCATCAAACGACGTGATTATGACGAAATGACGCCCGATGTACAGCCACATGAACAAGGAACTGACGAATAGAATGGCTTCTGATGTCGTCATGAATTCAAAATCGGATTTCATTGCTTCACTCCTTATGGATGGATGAGCTGTTTTTGCATCACCCAGCGCAGTCTACTCAATAATCGAATGGGTATGATAAAGATTAAGAACGGACCGGTTCGCGGTCTTGCGTCGTCATCGCCGCCTCAGCATCGACCTCGTACAGAATGACACGGTTCCGCCCTTGTTCCTTGGCGGCATATAACGCTTCGTCGGCAAGGATATTCATCCGCTGGGCAGCGACGTGTTTCCCATGGGCGATGCCGACGGACGCTGTGATCGAGATTGCGGGAAAGCCGTCGAGCTGAAAGCGCGTGTTCGCGATTCGCTCCCGGATTCGGTTGGCGACCTTCGCGACTTTCGAAGGCGTCAAATCATAGACGAGGACCATGAATTCCTCTCCCCCGATGCGCGCCGTGATATCATGCGGACGCGTTTCTTCCTGTAAGATCCGTGCGAACTGTTGTAAGACGAGATCCCCGTTCGCATGCCCGTATGTATCGTTGACATGCTTGAAGTGGTCGATGTCGAGTGCGAGCACATTGTAGACACGTCCTTCTTCTTCGAGAAGTGCTGTCCGTTCATCCCAAACACGGCGATTGTACAGTCCCGTCAAATGATCGAGTTCCGCTGATTGTTTGTAGCGCTGCACCTGTTCGTTGAGCAACTGAAAATCAATCGTCAACAGACTCGATAAGAGCCCGACCGCCAGTCCAATCGTCCATGTCGAAGCGAGCAAACGAAGAGCGGCGTCACTAAAGCCGAGATTGATCGAGACAGCAATCGAGATCATGAACAACGCCCAGACGTTCATGATGAGATTTTGCAGGAATGGTCGATGGAGCAACCGTTTATGGATGAAGTACATCCCGGTGCTGATACCAAGGACTGCAAGAAACGCGACGATCGCTTGGGGTGTCCAGCCGAAGTAGAAACGGGAGCAGCCGATGATTAACGTTGCGATGATCAGGGGCGATCGGACGCCATAAAAAGCGAGCAAAACAAGCGGTAAATGACGCAAATCCATCCGTAACGACTCGTTGACGGCAATCCCCTTAAACATCAACAGTACCCCGAGCAGCCCGGTCGCGAGACCGACGATGAGGGATTTCAAGCTACTTGACGCAAGACGTTGACTATAGATGATTTTGGCGATCAAATAAAAGCCGGTGAAGGCGATACAAGCATTTAATAACAACTCGGCAATGAACATCGGTTCCACATCCTTGAGTATGATACTTTCACGATAGCAGTTTGTTAAAGGATGTCAACGAGAGAGTCTCAAAATTTTAAAGATTCAGGTAAAGTCTTGCTCAAACAAATTTATTTGGTAAAATTAGAGAGCTTTAGGGAAGGGGTGGGGTGAGAATGGAACCGAAGCATGTCACGATAGAAGCGCGAAAATTTGATGGACGTCCGCACTATTCATGGGACGGCTATGTCCTTGAACAGACGGAAAACTATCTGCTCGTCGCGAATACGCCCGGGCGGACACTTTTGCATCATCGTCGCGAAGCGGTTTATACATATGACAATTATAGTCTCGAATTCTATCCGCTTGATGCGGATTTTACGGTCGGTCTCGATTTAGAGCGGACGGGAGAGGTGACGTACTACTGTAACATTTGCTTACCGCCGGTTCTTCAAGGAAATAGCTTATCGTTCATTGATCTGGATCTCGATCTCGTCCATCGCGAGGGAGTATGGACGGTAGTCGACGAGGACGAATTTTTAGAGAACCAACAATTGTACGATTATCCGCCTGATGTGATTGAACGAGCCCGTGCATCGTTACTGAACCTACAACAACGAATCGCGCAGCAACAGTTTCCGTTTGACGGCTTTTTGGATCCATTCATCCCGACCGTCCTGCAGATGAAGAGAAGGGGGAATGACACATGAAGACGATTCGTTGCCACCGGGCATTTGGTGTCTATGGATTATTGATGAAGGAGGATGCCTTACTCGTCATCGACAAGAATGGTGGACCGTATATCAATCGCTATGACTTACCAGGGGGAAGCCTCGAAGAAGGAGAGACGCTCGCTACGGCGATGCGCCGGGAATTCACGGAAGAGACCGGGCTCGAAGTGGCACTCGAACGACAGATCGGCGTCGCGGACTTCAAGCTTCCGTGGGATTGGCGCGAGTTCGACGAAGTCCATCACATCGCCGTCTTTTATCTCGTCCGACAGACGGGTGGAACGCTGAGTATCCCCGAACAATTCGTCGGACAAGACTCGCTCGGTGCGCGCTGGGTCAAGGCGAGTGACGTCTCGATTGATAACGCGTCACCGCTCGTACTCGAAGCGTTTCGCTGGATCGAGGAACAGCAACTCGATCTCGAGGCACGACACTTTTCGAATTGGGATGTCTTGAAATGAACAGGAGCGCTCTTCGTTAACGGAGAGCGCTTTTTTATGTCTGCAATGTCATAAAGACGAATCGTCAGGAGTGTTGGTCAAACCAAGCAGCATCATCTGATTGGTTCGCATGTATTTTTTTCGAACAATCCTCGACCTCTGCCTGTCATATGTCCTAGAAAGGAGGAATCACCATGCAAGCCCCATATCTCCCGGTTCCCCATACGCTCTTACGGAGCGGGACGGCATTTGCGTCCGTCCATGAAAAGATGATCTATCTGATCCTTGAAAGCTTCAGTGGTCAGGATGGTCAAGCATTTCCGTCCTATCAGACGATCGCCGACGCTGTTCCGTGCAGTAAATCGACGGTCAAGTCATGTATCCAGTCCTTGATCGCAAGCGGTCGGATCGAAAAAGTCGAACGGTTCACGAAACACGGGGGACAGACGTCGAATGCTTACCGTGTCCTGCCCCGTGTCGAGACGCCGTCCCCGGCGAGTCAAGTGACGACTGCCCCCGAGGTTTCTGTTGCCTCCGAAGAAGAAGTCTTGAAGAATACGATTTTAAAAAAGGAGCTGGTGCAGCAATACGAGATGAATCTCGGCAAGGCGACACCACGAATCGAGCAGGAATTGCTACAGCTGGCAACAGACCATCCGATCGAGCGCATCCAGTATGCGATCGAAGAAGCGGCGCGAGCGAACAGTCATCAATTCGGTTACATCGAGCAAGTCGTCAAGCGTCTTGCGACCGGATTGCCAGCTGAACGGCAGAAACGAATAACCAAACGCTCAAGGAGAGACACTTCATTATTTCAATTACCGAACTGGGTGGAACAAGAAAAAGCAGCACAACGAGCATATGAAGCACACCAGAAGAAGAACCAGAGCATACCTGACGACGCCGAAATTGCTGAACTATTACAAGCACTGACAAGGGAGGGAGCCTGATGCAGCTAGAAGAATTACTCCGACGTGCCAATCAAAAACTATCCGTTCCTGGCATGCATCCGTCTGTCGTCCGGATCACGCGTGACGTGATACGAGAGCTTTATCCGCATGGAATCAAGCTCGGTATAGCGCAAAGCTTTCGGAGCATCGCGGAACAGAATGCGTTGTATGCAAAAGGACGGACGACGCCAGGACCCATCGTGACGCAAGCCCGCGGCGGA
This sequence comes from Exiguobacterium abrahamii, assembly GCF_015645365.1. Lineage (NCBI taxonomy): Bacteria > Bacillati > Bacillota > Bacilli > Caryophanales > Exiguobacterium > Exiguobacterium abrahamii. The sequence continues at coordinate 1,393,362 of NZ_JADOYC010000001.1, read as the reverse complement.
CAATCAAACCATAACTTCGGTGTCGCAATCGACGTCTTTCTCTATCAGGATGGGGCATTGTTCCTTTCTCCGCCAGATGCGCGACTCCGACGAATCGTTCGCGCGATGAAACGACGCGGAATGGACTGGGGAGGCGATTGGTCTCGTTTTCCAGACTACCCACACTTTGAACTGTACGATCATGTCAGTCTAGCGCGCCATCACGTGCCAAAACAAGGTCAATATCTCCGGGAAAAAATCCAAGCACCGGAACTCGTCCGAGCCATTGAAAAACGCTTGGGTCTTGTGGTGACAGGAATCTTTGATGCCCGATTGACGCACGCCGTTCGAACGTTCCAACAGACATGTCGTCTAGTCGCTGACGGAATCGTTGGTCCGCAAACATGGCGTCGCCTCTTTCCGGTGTCACCATGATTCGATTTCAGGCGTGGATCCGTCTCTTGATTCCGCTCTATGTTTTTCTTGAGTTACTCTTACCGACGCTCGGTTTTACAGCATTGCCAGTGTCGGCAAGTGACGTCGAGCGATTCGTGACGGGTCTAGTCGGACTAGTTGGTCTACTCGTCGCTTGGTGGAAGAATAATGACGTGACTGAGCGGGCAATGAGACGAAGGCAGGCACAGGAACAGTTGGAAAACACATCCTTGACCGATTAAGAAAGCTGGAAGCGTTTGGAATGTGTCGGCAACGGGCATTATTTCATACAAACGACTAACAGTTTGATTTCAAGACACCGATAGAAGGGATAGACTTTAGTCAATTAGAAAGAGAAAGAAAGGTCGGTCTTTTTGTGAAATGGTCAACGTTGCAGCGCTATTTGTTTTTGGCACTCTGTGCGCTTTTATTTACAAGCGTTTGGAGCTATCAAGCTTTCCTGAAAATCGAACGAGAGAATGCACGCATCTTAAACGAGGCAATTCCAATCTCAACGGAAGCAGCGGAGTTGTTTCCGGCGTTACTCAATCTTGAACTGGTCGTTCGCAGTTACATCCTCTCACCGAACGAGGCGGATCTAGCCCAGTATGAGCGGACGATTGATCGGCTTGATCAAACGGTCAAGCGACTCAATCAACTCGATGAGAATCATCCGATCATGCGAAAGCTCGTCCGAACGGAAGCGATTCCCCGGATCGAGACGGCCATCCGATTTTATGATGCCCAACTGGCACTCGTTCGAAACGGGGATCAAGCAGCCGCTGAGGCAAAGCGTTATCAAGGGATGCAATATATCGAGACATTTCGTCCGATCGATGCCCGTCTACGGACGGACGTCAACCGAATCATCGCCGAAGCAACGAATCGTTCCGAGCAAGCGTCGAGTGCTGCGAAATGGGTCATCGTCGTTGTCGCAAGCATTGCCGTTCTTGTCTTGATTGCCTTCATCCAGACGTTTCGGATGGAACGCAGTAAACAAGCCTTGATTCATCGTTCGCTTCACGACGCCTTGACCGGCATCCCGAATCGACGGGCGTTCGATGAACGACTCGAGCAACTCCTCGAAGAAGCCAAACAACACCAGACACCACTCTCCCTGATTTTGATCGATGTCGATGCTTTTAAGTCGTATAATGATACGTATGGTCATTTAAAAGGGGATGAATGTTTAAAAGAAGTCGCCCGCGTCTTGAAGCGTCAAGTACGGCATGGACAAGTCGCACGGTACGGTGGAGAGGAATTCACAGTCTTGTTGCCGCGTGGAGCAGAAGAAACCCGGCGCATTGCAGAACGCATCCGACAGGACATTCTCGACTTGAATATCGTACATGAACGCTATGAACCACTTTGCCGGGTCAGTGTCAGTCTTGGCTTGACGTCGCTTGTACCCGGAGCAGAAACGACGGAAAAAGAGGTGATCGACCAAGCCGATCAAGCGTTATATCGGGCGAAAGAGAATGGTCGGAACCAAATCGGTGACATGGCAGGGTAATGCATAATCAGATGGGAATGAAGAATGCTGATACAGGTAGGATTTGTTTTTGAAAAAACGCAAGATATGGAACACGCTGTTCGAATGGTCTTGGATGCGTTTCATTCAGATATACGATGTCTCAGATACAGTTACGCGACGGATATCGATGGATCACATTGGAATGAGGAAAAGGGTCTTCCGAAAGACTGGCGTCCATTACTGAATCATCAATACGGGAATGCCTCGCTCGTCTTCTCAGCGTATCATGGTTTAATAACAGTACCGGTTCGAATGACGATTGAAAAAGAGCCTGACTGCTTTGGTTTTCGATTCGGTTTCCAAGAAGAGAATTTAACTGCGTGGTCACTCGATCAGCAAGAGACGATTTTCATGGAGGATATGCAGAGGATTGCCGATCGATCGAATGCTGTATATGCCTATTGTGATTTTGATGCGGAAATCGAGCATGCGATAACGGAGCGGGAACACATCAATCGAGAATATGCGATTATCTACTGGTCCAAGGAGCATACTTTTTTAAAGAACGGTTGGAAAATCGATGGTTTTACCAACCGATGAACATGGAAATCCCCCGCGTTACTTTACGCGAGGGATTTTTTTCATTGTAAGATGACGCAATACGATCGATCGGAAATGAGAGGGGCCGATATGACATAGACCGCTTTGACGGGAACACCACCGACACGTGCATCAAGTTGTTTAAGCTGGGACCGAATCTTGCGACTTAAGCCATAGCGTGTTTCAGTACTGAGTTCATCGACATCTTCTTGGACGTGCAAGAGAAGTTGGAACGGTTCAAGTGAAAAGATTGAAAAATCACAGGAAATCCGTGGATCCTCGAATTTTTCATTCAATTCCTTCTTGATGTAATAGGCTTCTTGTGCACTGATCATCTTCTCTCACCTCACTCTCCTGGTTGAACGACTTTTTCTCTACTATAGTCTATATTACCCAGTTTTCTGGCAACTAATCGTCTGATTTTGAAAAATAGTCAATCCAAATTTTAAAAACACTTGAAACCTTCTTTCAATATGTCATCCAAACTGATTTCGTTAAAAAACCGCCAAGCTTCAATGAGCAGGGCGGAAGAATTCAAGAGATCGATGATCGGACTTGGCATTTTCGAAGGTACTGCTCCATCGCTTGAACGAAGAAGGTCAATTGATGCGTCGAGATGACAGGCACTTTCCCATACCGCACTTCGAAGTAGAGCGGATCAACGGGAGAAGGGAACGCAATTCGGTCGAACCATTCCGTTACCGTCTCGTGGGTCCGGCGCTGTAAGGAAAGCGGCAATTGTGTATTAAAGTGAGCGAGTTGTTTTCGAATCGAGTCAGCAGGCAGGTCTTTTGTCTCATAAATAAAAATCGGGAAGCGTGGCGGAAGCACATACTCTGATGGATCGATACGAGGTCGACGCAACCACTGGAGATAATGCCAGAAAAACCAGCTGCAAAACAGGAGAATGAGACATAGTATGAGAAGATAAGGAGGTGTCGTTACTGAAGAATCGAATCCTGTCCGGAACCATCGAGCTGGCGGATCGGCTTCGCTCATCGTGACCGTGCTTTCGCCATAAGACGTTCCTTCTTCGATCGTATCGAAAATCGATTCCTTTGGACCACAACGGTCGACGCAATATGTATTCGTTGCTGGATCGATTCGTCCAAGCAGTGACGTATAGAGCGACGGGACGAAGTGTTGCACAGTAAGTAGTAGTAGACAGACGAGTGGAATAAGAAACAATAGGCGAGTGCGAAGCGTTTGCACGATAGGGACACCTCCTTTGACGAGTACGTTTAACAGACTTTCGTTACACAGTATAGCAAAAGTGGAGAGGGAATATTTTGATTTTTTCAAAAAATAGTCATTGATTTAGAAGGGAAGGAACGAGATGGATTTACGATCGAGTTACCAAAAGACGACGAAACGTTTAGATGGACATGGGAGTCGGACGGTTGGCGTGTTACAAGAAGCGCTCCGAAATGTCTCGGCTGATCAACCAAGTGATATTTATGGCAATGGCGAATTAATCAAGACGTTCGAGCGCAAGATGGTAGACTTACTCGGGCACGACGATGCAGTCTTTTTCCCGAGTGGCACGATGGCGCAACAGATTGCGCTACGTATCTGGTCGGATGAACAGGACAATCGCAAGGTCGCTTATCACCCGCTCTGTCATCTCGAGATTCACGAACAGGACGGTTTAAAAAAATTGCACGGGATCGAACCAGTATTAGTCGGAGAAGCCGATCGGTTGATGTCGATAGACGACGTCAAAGCTTTGCCGGACGTCAGTTGTCTGTTACTCGAACTGCCGCAACGCGAACTCGGCGGATTGCTTCCGTCGCGTGAAGAACTCGAAGTCATCTGTGCGTATGCCCGCAAACAGAATATCCGTCTTCACTTGGACGGTGCCCGTTTACTTGAGGTCTTACCGTATTATGAGGCAGAAGCAAAGGACATTGCGCAACTGTTTGACAGTGTCTATATCTCTTTTTATAAGGGACTCGGCGGCGTCGCAGGAGCAATCTTAGCTGGACCAGAATCGTTTTGCCAAGAAGCACGAATCTGGAAACGTCGCTACGGCGGTGACTTGATCAGTCTATATCCGTATATTCTGTCTGCCGATTTTTATTATGAACAACGAAAAGACCGCATGGCAGAGTACCATGCATCCGCAAAGGAGCTTGCGAGCAGTTTGAATGCAATCTCAGGCATCTCGACTCGTCCCCTAGAGCCGGTCTCGAACATGTTTCATCTCTACTTCAAGGCAGAAAAAGCAGTCGTCGAAGAAAAATTGATTGAAATCCAGTCGCACGGAAAAGTGGGTATCGCTGGCTATCTCGTTGAGAAAGATGGCGGCTGCGCGACGGAAGTCAATATCGGCGATAGTTTTCTTGCGTTGACGCCTGACGAACGTGAAACGGTCTACCGTCAATTGACGGAGGCGTTCTCAGAGGATTGAACAACATCAGGAGCGGGAATCATAGGATGGAGGCGACGATAAGTGTCGACTTTTTCTGCGATCATTCGCTCCGTTTCTTGTAATGCTGCCAGTTGTGCTAAGACGTTCGCATGGTGGGCTTCAAGCAATGCGAGCCGTTCTTGCGTCGTATCCTGCTCGCCGTGAGCAAGAAACAGCGTCACGTAAGAACGGATTTGCTCGATCGGCATATGCGTTTCGCGCAAGCGGAGAACGAACCGAAGCCATGTCACATCTTGGTCGTCGTATCGACGTTGACCGTTTTGGCGCTTCGGAAACAGTAGCCCTTCTTTCTCGTAATAGCGAATCGTATGGGCACTCGTATCGGTCAATCGACTGATTTCAGAAATCGTATACATACATCTCACCTTTCTGCTTGACTTAGAGTTCACTCTAAGGATTAGACTCTCACTATACCAAATCAAAAAGGGGATATGCTACATGAAGTACACGGTCATTACAGGAGCAAGTTCAGGAATTGGATATGAGACAGCAAAACTACTCGCAGGAAAAGGGAAATCACTCGTTCTCGTCGCGCGACGGACGTCAGAACTCGAAAAACTTCGGGATGAAGTCAAACAAATCTCACCAGATAGTGATGTCATCCTCAAGTCGGTCGATCTCGCAGATAACCAAAATGTCCATGATTTATATGAGGGACTAAAGGAACTCAACATCGAGACGTGGATCAACAATGCCGGATTCGGCGATTTTGATCTCGTCCAGGACATTGAGCTCGGGAAAATCGAGAAAATGCTTCGCTTGAACATCGAGGCGCTGACGATTCTATCGAGTCTGTTCGTCCGCGATCATCATGACGTTGAAGGAACGACACTCGTCAATATCTCGTCAGCAGGTGGCTACCGGATCGTTCCGAACGCGGTCACGTATTGCGCGACGAAGTTCTATGTCAGTGCCTATACGGAAGGGCTAGCGCAAGAACTGCAAAAAGGCGGGGCAAAACTCCGGGCGAAAGTACTGGCACCAGCTGCGACTGAGACAGAGTTTGCGGATCGTTCGCGCGGCGAAGCAGGATTCGACTACAGCAAGAACGTCAAGAAGTACCATACGGCGGCTGAGATGGCAGGCTTCCTGCATCAGTTGATCGAAAGTGACGCGATCGTCGGCATCGTCGACGGTGAGACGTATGAGTTTGAATTGCGTGGTCCGTTGTTCAACTACGCAGGATAAAATAGAACAAGGTCCCTTTTTCGAATGAGAAAGGGACCTTGCTTATGTAATCATGATCGACACGAATTTCAAGAATGAATCAAAAAAGGACATCCGTCATTTATTTTTTAAAGAGTTTTTTTGCTAATTTCCATACGACATAGACGACTGCGCCAATGATCAGAAGATTCATCAAGGCACCAAAAATCATGAATTGTCCCACGAGTTAACCACCTTTACATACTTTTTTTAGAGCTATAAGCATCCTATTTACTTTTTCGTTTGAAGAACCTCAAACTGATAAAAAATAACGCCATCAGCACGATAGCGATGTTCACGACTAACGTTAATCGCTCATTTTCAATCACTCGACCATTCAAGAGATTCAAGATGATAACAAGTAACATCAATGACAATAAAAAGTATTTTATGGATTTTTTTATCATGAATGACTTCCTTTTTTTGTGTTATTGTATTAGTTTAAACATATCGGAATTTAAAAACAAGGGGAATCAAGTTGGACGGAACTTGTCAGAGTATTGAAAGTAACGTCAGACGACCATTGGAAAAGAGGTGATCGAATGAAAAACATGATGTTCTTAGGACTCGTCGTTCTCTTGCTCACGACGCTCTTTTCACTGCATTACGGGCTACAGCTCATTAGTGATACGACGCTGAAAATATCTTTGTTGGCTTCGCTGATCGTAGTATTGATTGCGCGGAAAAAATGGAAGATTACGTTTTCTACGGCGGAATGATCTAGAGAACGTATGAAGGATTGGGAGAGATAACGTATGAGCGTCAGTGAATTTTTTGACTGGAAAATCAACTTAGATGATGAACTGTATGCTGTCGTTGATGAGAAGGCGAGAAAAATGGTAGTGATGGGGGACTTCATCGAACTGACTGCGGTCTTGTGGTTGGATCGAAATGATGTCCTTCAGTTAAAGCCGACATGGGATTGTGTCATATCCATCGATGATGCTACAAAACAAATTACGATTCGCTCGGCAGAATCACTGAACATCAAAGAAGAATGTTAAGAGGTACATAAATCGAGTCCATTCGTGCGATCGCTGAATGGGCTCGATTGTTATTTAAAGTACGATGTCTACTTCAATTCATGTTGAACGGAGCCAGTCACTTCAACATGATGCTGGTCGTATACAGTCGTCAGTACATGATCTTCGACGATTTCATAGTTGTATGTATAGTCTGGTTCATTCGTGTATTTGATTTCCAGCACGTATCTTCCGGTCTTCGACTCAAAGACCGTTTCCTTTTTTGAAATATTTTGGTCGTATCCTGATTCAACTAACATTCGTTCAATCTTGATTTCGGTCATCGTTTTAGAAACGAAGAGGTAAGTCGGATAGGCAGCTATCAAGATGACGAGAACGATAAGTGTATAGATGAGTGGACGTACTTCTTTTTTCATACAATCACATCCGTTCCGATGAAATGAATAGAGAAGCTAGGTATTCTATATTGAAGATGAGGAGAGATATGTGATGGGAAAAAACAAAGACGAGATACCGTACTATATGAGGAACGTTCTGTTCTTCTTCCTAACGGCGCTCCTCGCACCCGTCGCGGTAATACTTGTCCTGCTCAATTGGAATAAGCTCTCCACACAAATGAGAAATAACCATTTAACGTTTTCAATCCTAATGACCCTGTTATACATCTCAAAAATACTGCCTGACGGCCTATTTAAAATCATATTCGCGGTTTTTACGTGGACGTTGATTCTTTTCGTGACATACATCTACTTCGGTGGCGGTAGAAAAGGAGGGAAATCATGAGTAAGTATCATTTATCGAGCATTCGGTTAGTTCTCATTGTCGTCATCACATCGTCAATCTTGTATTTTGGATTCGATTGGGAACTCGGGTATGGCATTATCTGGTTGATTGGTTTAGTAGGATTTACGATTTATCGCAACTTTGAGGCTGCTCGGAACGAGAAAATCGAAGCGCAAACGAAGAACGATTGATTTCATTTGAAGTCCATCGTTCTTTTTAAATATGACCCCACCGAACTAAATCTTCAAGGTAATCACGATACGATTCCGATTATTATCTTTTTCACCGACGCACTGGAATTCACCTGCTTTTCACAAATAGACCGTTGGACGAGTGACGAGTCCAATGGTCTATTTGTGTTATTTGTCGTCCTGTAGAACACATTTCATCGCCTTAGAACATTTTATATCCCATTCGTCTCGCCTCGATGAAAGCAGCAGCAAGAAAGGCGAAGACCCCCCAAAGAATCCATGCTGCCCCACGTCCGACGAGTAAGGGATCCGTTCCATACAGCGATGTGCCCCACGTTAGAACGATTCCGTCTAAGAACGTCGCCACTAACAGTCCGAGACTGACACCCGGCACCATCTGTTCAGCATTTAAACGAGCGACTTTTTTTATGATGATGACGGAAATCCACGAGACTGGCAAACCAATCAGGAAGGCAATCACGTTTCCAGCGTTTTCGAACATACCGATTCCAGATCCGAATCTGACTGACAGGGCACCGACGAACCAGAATGCTACACCGAGCACAACTAAGAGGATGGCTTGTCCTTTCGAAAATAGAGGGGGCTTATTATGTGTCATTTTTATTTCCTCCTTAAAATTGTAGTATTTACTACATAATTAAATGTAGCATCTACTACGCTTTTTGACAATGCCGTAGTGTATCGTTTGTAACTGTCATAATATTTTTATTGAAATGATCTCGTTTTCGCGAAAAATCAACTTGGATAATCGCTGATTCATCTATAAAAAAGGTCAATTGATGACGATAGATAGGTACAGATTGTTCTCTTGAAAAACTGTCTTAGTACATGAATGATACATAGAAGGAGTTAATGACACTATGAATGAAACCTTACCGAGACCGCTACGCTCGCCAGCGATTTTGTCGAGCCTTGAAGCAAACGTCGCGATGATCTATTTTGATCGCCAACGACGTGTCGTCGACGTCAATGACTTGTTTGCGAAAACGATGAAGTATAAACGGGACGAGATGATTGGCTTACAGCACCATACGTTTTGTACACCAGAATTCGCGAACAGCCGTGAGTATCAAGACTTTTGGACACGCTTGTTTTCGGGCTTTAGTACAGCGAATAAAATCAAACGAGTCGATGCCCGGGGCGACATCTTGTGGCTTGAAGCAACCTACATGCCAATCTTTGAAGGAGAAGAGGTCGTCGGTGTCGTCAAGATCGCGAGTAACATCACGGACCGGATCGATCGTGTACAAGGATATGCGAAAAGCTTCCAGACGCTTGCTGAGGGATTGAATCTGCAATCGGTTCATGGATCGAAAGAGGGCAACCAGCTTCAAGAGACGATGACCACGATCGCGAGTGAAACGGCAGAAAACCAACAGACGTTCGAAACGCTGTATGACCAAGCCATCGAGATCACGAAGATCGCTGATACGATCAAGGAGATTGCGGCCCGGACGAACCTGTTGTCTCTGAACGCGGCAATCGAAGCAGCACGGGCTGGGGAGCACGGTAAAGGCTTTACCGTTGTTGCCAGTGAAGTCAAAAACTTATCGGATTTAGTCGGCAGTGCAGTCGTCGAAGTACGCACGAATACGGAAACGATGAACCGTCAAATCATGGCGATGATGAAAAAGATTGAAGCGTCCCATCTCGAAGTCGCGTCGAGCCTTGCGACGGTAAAAGAAACGATGCAACGCTTTACTGCGATCGAAGAGGTCGCACGACAACTCGAGCAGCAAACAGAGGATTTTCGGTCGTTTATTTAAAAAAGGATATGGAAAAAGCGATGGTAAGTTGCCATCGTTTTTTTGTTTAGTCAGATGAGTCGTTTTAGGAGAGTAAAGGCGTGGGATATAATAGATGAGCCCGTTGACCACAGAACGGATGCACGTTATAATTCAAATAGACGTTTGAATGTAAGGCAAAAGGAGGCAACGTCATGGCACATGATCATCATCACCAACATCATCATACCGACAATAAAAAGGTACTGGGCCTGTCGTTCCTGATCATCACCGCGTTCATGATCGTCGAGGTCATCGGCGGAATTTGGACGAACAGTCTCGCGTTGTTATCGGACGCAGGACACATGTTAAGTGATTCGATTTCACTTGCGATCGCCCTGTTAGCCTTCCAGTTCTCGAGTCAAGCACCGGATGCGAATAAGACGTTCGGTTCAAAACGCTTTGAAATCTTAGCCGCCATCATAAATGGCGTGACGTTAATCGTCATCGCTCTCTATATTTTCATTGAAGCGATTCAACGCTTCATCGATCCACCCGCTGTCGCAACGACCGGGATGCTGATCATCAGTGTCCTCGGATTGCTCGTCAACATTCTCGTTGCCTGGATCATGACACGCGGCGGTGGACATGAACACAACCTCAACATGCGTGGTGCCTATCTGCATGTCTTAAGCGATATGTTTGGATCGGTCGGTGCGATTGCAGCTGCTCTTCTGATTATGTTCTTCGGTTGGGGATGGGCGGATCCACTGGCAAGTATCATCGTCGCGATCCTCGTCTTACGGAGTGGTTATTACGTGACGAAGGCATCCGTTCACGTCCTGATGGAAGGAACGCCGAGCGACGTCGACATCGATGAGGTCGTTTCGACGATTCAGACGAACGAAGCCGTCCTCGGGCTGCATGATCTACACATCTGGTCGATCACGAGTGGGTATAACGCATTATCGTGTCACGTCGTCGTCAAGGACGACATGACTGTCCGGGAGTCAGAGTCGATTCGCGAACAGATTGATCACGATTTGAAACACGTCGGGATTAACCACGCAACGATCCAGGTCGAGACGGATCAGCACGCACATGGCAATACGTTGTATTGTGACGGAAAACACGAATCGCATACGCATTAAAAAAAACGAGCACGCGTCCAAGTCGGACGGGTGCTCGTTTGCTTATGCTCAAATGATCGGCACCGTTGGTAGAAACAACGTCGCGAACAGACTGATACTCAAGAACATCGAGTATCCGAAAAAGGTCGTTTTGGCATTTCCAGCCGCTCGGTTACCTAAGTACATGAATAAGACGATGGATAAGAACGTCAAACCCGTCAATACGGACGAGTGGTGTTGATCCGGCGAAGGAGCAAGCGACTGGACAAGATGCGCGAGACCAAGCGGCAGGACGATTAAAAGAAAGTAGTAGCCTAGACGTGCCTCGGATGGGACGTCGACCTGTTCCTGTTCGGTTTCATAGTCATAACGCGTTTGCGTTTTCATGGATCTTCACCTCCCTATGCGTTTTAGTATAGCGAATGAACATGTCGGCTCTGTTACAGACGGGTAAGAATGCCTTAACAGACGATGACGATGTGATGACGAAAAAAGAATGGGCAGCAATTGAGAAAAATTGTAAGATGAACAAGAAGTCGTTTTAGGAAAGGGATAAAACATCATGTCACGTGCGTTTCGTTTTATGTATGTCTCGGATTTGTTATCGACCATCGGGACGAGTTTCGTCTATATCGCGATCTACTGGGTAAGTGCGGAACAGATCAGTGCTTCCGGTGTCGCCTTGCTAGCGACCGGTGTCTTTTTGATTCGTTTTCTCGTCTCAACGTTCGTTGGACCGTGGATCGACCGGTTCGTCAGTGCATCGTTGTATCAAACATCATTACTCATTCGCTTGCTGGCGCTTGGGATCACGTTAGCGGGAATCGGTCTGACGGACATCGTCTTGCCATGGTTACTCGGCTTACTCGTCGTGCAGACGATTCTGCAAATCATTGGTGGCAATGCCGTCTTCACATGGGTCGTTGACTTGGTCGAAGATGACCAATTGCCGCAAGCGAATGCGTATCTTGCTACGATTGAGCGGATCGGTACGCTGAGCGGATTTTTACTCGGTGGGATGATGATCGCCCATTTCTCGATTGCGAGCATCTTATGGCTTGATCTTGGTCTACATCTCGTCGCCTGGTTACTCGTTCGACATATGTCAGGGCAAGTTGCAGAAGGTGTACGTCAAGGGTCGTACCGCGAAGCGTTGCTCGAAGGGATTGGTCACGTCGTGCGTGACGGTCGCTTAAAATGGATCCTTGGTTGTGCAATCCTTGCAAACTGGATGATCACACCGATGAATACCTTACTTGCGCCATATGCCAAGGATGTCTTGTCGGGAAATGCCCAGACGTTTTCTGCACTCGAGCTGGCGACGGTGATCGGGGGAATCGCGATGTCGCTCCTTTACGGAAAATGGGTCGCCTCCGTCCGACAGGATAAGCTGTTTCGTTTTGCCGTCGTCCTGCAAGGTCTTGCGATTGCAATCGTCGCTTATGTCTCATTCGTCCCAGTGGCTGTTGGTGGATTCATCTTACTCGGGATGGCGCTGACACTGTTCGGGATTCCGTTCTCGACCTTGTTGCAACGCTCGACACCTACGCACTTACTCGGCCGGGTCCGGACGGCGATGGTCGCAGCGTCAACGGCGTGTTCTGCGCTCTGTTACGGTCTGTCGTCGTACTTGACGTCGTTCTTCAGCATCTCATTCGTTTTCCTGTTCTTTGCCTTAAGTGGTCTTGTGATGACCAGTATCTGGTTGCTCCTTCATCGTACCGTTTCCTTTGCTGAGGAACGACAGGACAAGGTCGGATGAAATATCCGCCTTGAGGTGGAGGTAAGCGGTTTCGCGCTTCTGTACACTAGAGATAGAAATGAACGATGAGGAGTGGAGTCGATGGATAGTTTATGGATCACGGCGTTATTGTTTTTGATTCCGATCAGTGGGATGACGGTCTTCTTGAATGTACTGTGGCGCCGTATGGAAACGGAAGGCGTTTCGGAGTAATCATGAACTAAATAGTGCGTCTGCTTACCGATGTTAGATCGGATAGCGGACGCTTTTTTCATTTGAGGCATGCATGGTCTAGGAGAATGACCTCAGATTCGTTAAATCAATACTTCCCGTGTAAACTGAAGTAGCAAGGGTTTTATGATTTTCGATCGAAGATAAGGGGGAAGCATCAACATGAAGGCAATCATTACAGGTATGAACGGTACGGTAGCACCCGTCGTTGCGGATGTCTTAGCAAAGCACGACATCGAGACAGTCGCCTGGGACCGAACGAAAGTCTCGACGACTGACGAATCCGCGATGCGCACGTTTTTAGAAACGGAACGACCGGATTATTTCTTACATATCGGGATGGGGTCAGTCAGTTGGACGGAAGCGCTCGTCCGTTTGTGCCAAGAATATGACATTCCGTTCTTCTTCACGAGTACGGTGTCTGTCTTCTCGGACGACGTGCCGGCACCGATCGACAAGGACGCAGTACCGGACGCGACCGACGAGTATGGTGCCTACAAGATTGCTTGCGAGCAAGCAATTCAAGCACTCAATCCACAAGCGAAGATCGTCCGGATCGGCTGGCAGATCGGGACGGAAGCTGGTTCGAACAATATGGTCGACTACTTCACGAACGAGATGAAACAGCACGGCGTCATACGAGCGAGTCGGCATTGGTATCCGTCGAGTTCGGTGCTTGAAGATACGGCTGAAGCGCTCGTTACGATTTTACTCGAACAGGAAGCAGGTCTCTATCAGTTGAACGGTAACGATCGCTATTCGATGTACGACTTAGCGCGTGCCTTGAATACGCTTCACGCAAAAAACTGGACGATCGAACCGGTCGATGAACCACGCCGGGACAACCGAATGGCGACGGACGTCGTCTTGGTCCGCCTGTTGTCAGAACGATTGCCCCTCTAATCAAACATCCCGCTCTCCTTGACATGTGTCAAAGAAAGCGGGATGTTTTTTTACTGCGTTACCGGTGTTTCTGCCGCAAAGGCAAGTGCCGGTCCGAAAATTTCGTAATGCAGTTTGTCTGGTGACGCCGTGAAGTGTTCGATCACATATTGAATCATCGCTTCCGGACCACAGACGTATGTCAGATCCGTAATGCTTGCGATAACGTCTTTCGGCAGGCGACCTGTCTGATCCGTTGCCTGATGTTCGGCGTAACGAATGACGCGTGCACCACGCTGCTCAAGCAAGGCAAGTTGTTCCGTAAATGGACGATTGCGTTCGTCTTGGACGGCGTGATGGAACGTTACCTGTCGACCAGCAGCTAACGCTTCGTCAGCCATCGCAAGCATCGGTGTGATTCCGATGCCACCAGCAATCAGCACGACGGGTTCGCCTGATGCATCGAGTGTAAAAGCACCAGCCGGCGCACTAATCAATACCGTGTCACCGACTTGCGCTGCATGTAAGTAGTCCGAGACGATGCCTTCTCGTTTGACACCAATTGTATAAGTTTCCGTGTTCGATGCAGTCGTCAGACTGTATTGACGGTTGTGCCATAAGCCGTCTTGATCTTGAATCCGTACCGTGATGTATTGCCCGGCTTGATAAGCGGGGAGTGGACCGTCCGTGCGGAAGGTCAAGGCGCGAATCCCATCCGCTTGTTCCTCGACATCCGAAATCTCGACTGTCTGATAACCGGAAAAATCTTTCGCTTGTTCATCCTGTGCGTAAAGTTCGGCTTCGAGCGTGATGAACAGATTGGCAATCTCTCCGTATGCTTCTCCCCACGCGTGCAAGATGTCTGGCGTTGCGGCTTCTCCTAAGACATCTTGCATCGCCCCGAGCAATTCGTGTCCGACGATGGGATACATCTCCGGTTTGATTTGTAGACTACGGTGTTTATGGAGCACGGGTAATAAGACCGGTTTTAACGTCTCGAGTCGATCGATGTGAGCAGCAGCGGCATACACGGCGGTCGCGAGTGCTTGCGATTGGCGGTCGCTCCGTTGATTCGATTGATTGAAGACGTGTTTCAGTTCCGGATGAGCTTGAAACAAGCGCTGATAAAAAACTTTCGTGATCGCGGCACCGTGCGACGCAAGGACGGGAACAGTCGATTGAACGATTTGAATGGTAGAGGTTGATAACATAAGACCACTTCCTTTTCACTAAGTAATGAAGACAGTCTTAGTATTTCGCAGCCTCACCTTTAATACAATATTTAAAATACTAGATTAAAGAATACCGTGCGTTTTGTCACAAGCAGGTCAAGATTTCGTCAACGATTCGTCACGATTGGTTGGAAATCCAGAGCTTCGAGAAATCAAAGTAACCGAACGAGTCGATCGTGATGTTTTGCAGCTCGATCGGATACGGAATCAGTCGTGTATCGTGATAGAACGGGATGAAATACGATTCATCGATCAAGTAACGCTCGATCGATTGGTGGATCGGGAGCCAGTCTTCGAACGGTGTCGCGTCATATTGTTCGATCGATTTCAACATCTCTGGCATCTGCTGAAACAGTCGGATCGGTGGTGAGAACGTGTTTGTCATGAACTGATAAAAGGCGTACTGGATATTTCGCTCGAACACTTCGGCATGGATGGCGAGATCAATCGTATCGTAGACATGAAAATCCGTAATGCTCTCTTCAAAGCCGACCTCGACGAACTCATACGGAATCCCGTCTTGATCAAATCGCTGACAGAGCCAGCGTGTCACCTTGTCCGTAAAATCGGTCAACTTGATTCGGATCGGTTGTGTGAAAAAGACGGCAGGACCATCCGGTACAGTATAGGGTTGACTATAGGACTCAAGAAAACCACAATCGTTCGGTTGTGCCCGTTCATGGAAGTCGTGAATGCCACCACGAACTTCCGCGACGAGCCGGTGGATATAATGTCGCGCGGCTTTTGATTCAAACGGACCACCGGCGCGTGGATGGAGCAAGACGAGACCGAATCCGGATTGTGTCGCGATCGTATCGATCGGACTAGAGTCAGATGCTGATGTCCGATAGACCGGGTCATATTGTTCCGGCATCTGGATGAACTCAATCCGGTCGAGCAGAGCGCGGATGCCAAAGTAATTCGGGAACGCCGTCAGAACGGTTTTCTTGTCGTCATGTTGCGTTAGTTGGAACGGTCCTGTCCCAATGCCATCCTTGATGATGCTAGTATGTATCGAGGCAAGTTGCGGCAAAATTGAACTCCGGCGCTGATCGAGTGTGAGATCGACCCGGTACGGACCGTTCGAGACGATCTGTTTTACGTGCCGGTAGGAATAAGCGTAAGCCGGGTAGGCGATTAAAGCACGCAGACTCTTCGTCACTTCCTTACTCGTCAGGAGTGAGCCGTCATGAAAGCGGACGTCCTTCCGTAAAAAGAGACTGAGCGTCGGACCGTTCCAAATATAATGATGGGCGAGTTCACCTTGAATATTGCCGTCGACATCGATCGTAAACAGCCGGTTGAAGACGTTCTGGACGAGATGGGCACTATGGATATCCGCTGCTTCTAACGGATGGGTCGTCAGGAAGTTCCGTTTTCGCGGAATCAATAACGCATCAGACGTCGTCTGTGTATAGCCGAATTTTCGTTCCAGTTGTCGCATGAAGCGTCCGGCTTGCGCTGGCGACCAGTCCCATGTCAGTTCCTCCGTCACCGATTCGATCGAGTCACGGTCGATCCGCTCGAGCATCCGTTTCGCATACTCCCGTTCAACGTGGCGCAACCAGACGAGTTCACTTAAGTTGCCTCGTCCGCGACCACTCGTGTAACCAATCCAGCCGTCTTCCTGCCATTTATTGAGATATCGTTTCGTTTGTTTAGGACTGAGATGGATGGCGTCGGCAAGCGTCGCAATCGAGTAGTGTCCATTTCGGCAAGTCTTCCATAACATAAAAAGATAAGCATCCATCGTCCTTCTCCTCCTTAAAAGGGGACATCTTTTTTAAATGACGTCCATTTTTCCTGTGTCTTGTCTTGTTTATGATACAGGTAGAGAATGGAAGGTGACAATATGAAATGGAAATAAATACCTAAAACAATTAAAGTACGTCTCATCACATCGTTTTTCAACCGGGCTGTCTCGTTCTCCATCATGCCGTTCATGGCCCTCTTGTTCGTCCGGGCATTCAACGAGGTCATCGCCGGTGCATTTTTGATCGCGATGGTCTTCGTCAGCTTCATCACGAATCTACTCGGCGGATATCTTGCCGACCGCTTTTCCCGCAAACGTCTGCTCGTCACGACTTCTGCGCTCACAGCGCTGACGTTCATCACGATGACGATTTCATTGACACTCGACTGGATGTTATTGTTCATGGTCATTTACGCTGTCTTCTCGGTGACGAGTAATCTTGGTCGGCCGGCAATGAGCGCAATCATCATCGATGCAACGACGAAGGAAAACCGCCAAGCGGTTTATGCGCTCGACTACTGGCTGATCAATCTCTCGATCGCCATCGGTACAGCACTCGGAGGCTGGCTCTACGTCAGTAATCAATTGCTGTTGTTCTGGATCTTGAGCTTCACGTCGTCCGTTTTACCAATTGCATACTACCTGTTTCTTGACGACACACCAAGGACGTGGCAACGTCAAAAACTTCGTGGTGTCCTCACGGATATCTTCACGAGCTATCAACTCGCTTGGCGGGACCGTCCGTTCGTTAAGGTTGTCTTCGGTTCGATGTGTATCTTAGCGGCTGAGTTTTCGATGGGCAGTTATGTCGCCGTCCGACTCGCCGATTCGTTTGAACCGTTATCATTTGCCGGGAGGTCGATCAACGGGGTTCGAATGATGAGTATCATCAACATCGAAAATACGTTACTCGTCGTTACGTTGACGTTCATCGTCCAGCGATTAGCGAAGCGCTTGTCTCCGCGCCGGACGCTCGCTGCGGGTCTGATGCTGTATACTATCGGTTACGTCGTCGTGACGAGTGCCAACAGCATGACGGCACTGATGGTCTTCATCTTCATCGCAACGATTGGCGAGTTGCTCTACTCTCCGGTCTTGAACACTCAAAAAGCGAACATGATGCCAGCCGATCAACGTGGGGCGTACTCAGCGTTCGCGGGAACGTCGTTTGCTGGAGCCGATTTACTTTCTCGATCGACGATTCTCGTCGGGACCTTCTTGATCCCGTCGATGATGAGTGTATACCTCGGATTGATCCTCTTGACGGGATTTGGATTAGTCTATACGAGTCTGTTTATGAAGGAATCTGTCGAACGAGAGCGAAACGTATCTTAATAAGGGGGAATACAGATGAACTTACCAGATACTATCGAAACGCCACGGCACCTGTTACGCCGTTGGCAGGATGAGGATGCGGAAGCATTGTATGCTTACGCCAAGGATCCGAATGTCGGACCAAAAGCAGGTTGGGCACCGCACGCGTCACTTGACGAAAGCCAAGAAGTGATCGGCATTTTCCAAGCGTCACCTGGTGAATATGCCGTGACCGATAAGGAAACTAGGAGAGTGATCGGGAGCTTCGGTTTTCACTTCAATCGTCGACCGGACGAATCGATCACCCATGATCGTCAAGTCGAGATCGGCTATGTCCTCGCGCCTAACTACTGGGGAGAAGGGCGGATGCCGGAAATCGTTGAAGCGATGCTCGATTTCATCTTCCGGGAACTGCCGATCGATATCGTTTGGTGTGGTCACTTTGATTTCAATGACCAATCACGCCGTGTCGTTGAGAAACTCGGGTTTACGCCTGTTCTTGACCGACCATTCGTCTTAGAACGAATTGACGGACGGACCGTGACGAGCCATGTCTACAACTGGACGCGTGAGCGGTATGAAGCAAAGCGTGAAATAACGAACACGTAATTGAAACTGACACAAGTAATCAGCGAACTTCTCTTAATCTGAGAATTTCGCTTTTTATTTGATTTGATGTGTAAAAAAAACTTTACTTTAAGTCAAAAAAACTTTACTGTTTATTTATGGTAATAAATATAGAACTGATGAAAGGAGAGATGGTTTGGGAATTAAAAGTGATGGATTCATTAAGAATCGATTAGCGATCTTAAGAGCTGAAAAAGGATGGTCACAAAAAGAATTGGCAGAGAAGGTCGGAGTCAGTAGACAAACCATTATTTCTTTAGAAGGAAGTCGCTACAGCCCTTCGTTGATTCTGGCGTTTGAAATTGCATATTTATTTAATAAGGATATTAACGAAGTATTTCAATATGAACGAGAAGGTGAGGGAAAAGGGTGATTATAAACATAATAGTAATACCGATTTTTCTATTGAGCTTATTCGTATCGCTACCGTTTATTTTCGGTGAGGAAGGAAAAGATGAGCGGGGAAGACGAATTGTTTCAAGCGCATATACGTATACTTTTCCGATTTTTCCGATTGGTTGGTTACTGTTAGAAATCTATCATCGAAATTACGCTGACCTGACGTTTGTCGATTATCGAAATATATTAGGATTACTTATTCCTCTAACGTTCATTGTTTTAGGTGGTGTGATTTTTACATTAAAAAGACGAGTGTAAATCATTGATCCACCCAAAATAAATCAATATGTGAAAAGTCATAAGACAAAGCAGCGACGTTCTCAAGGTAGGAGAACATCGCTGCTTTGTCTTATTTTCTACTTAAT
Organism: Exiguobacterium abrahamii; assembly: GCF_015645365.1. Lineage (NCBI taxonomy): Bacteria > Bacillati > Bacillota > Bacilli > Caryophanales > Exiguobacterium > Exiguobacterium abrahamii. The sequence goes on along the minus strand of NZ_JADOYC010000001.1, from coordinate 1,373,861 downwards.
GATTAAGTGATTAATCTGCCTGACTGTTTTTAGATGAACGGATAAAAGTAACTGCAATCGTAATCGAGGTCAGAACATAACTCACGAGGACAGCGGTAATCTCTGACAAATTAAATACAAACAAAAGCAGCAGTTGAGGCACGAAAAAGACGAACACTGCAATCGGTAAAATCCATGTCTTCGTCTTCCATGCCGTGATTAGAATCCAGGCAATTAGAAGGGCACCAATTAACCACCCGACGCTCGGAGATAACGTGATTTTGGGCGAATCAATGAGTCCGTTGACGATCAATAGTCCGACGATCAGAAGAAGATGAACACTCCCATGAATTCCGTAGCGCAGGAGACGTGGTCGAGCAGTATCGCGTAAGGCGTCTTGACGGAATAACAATGCCAGGGTCGTCAAATAAACAGCGCTAATCAGCAGGAAGCCACCAACTAGCAAGATGCTGAATGTCGTTGTTCCATTCAGCAGATTTTGGAGATAGAGAAAACTCGATGCACCGAGAAAGACTTGTATGACGATCCAAAATGCTTCTTTCGGATCGAACGCCATCTCTTTCGAAATCGACTGGATGTAGTCAGCCGGACTGTCACCTGTGATCGCGCGAACTGATTTGCCATCGCGTTCTGCTTCAATCAGATGGTCTTCGAGTTCAAGGACTATCTCGTTCGTCGCTTGTTCATTTTTACCTGAAGCAAGCAGGTAGACCTTCAAGTCTTCCAAAAATCGGGTTGATTCCGTTGATAGGGTCATCTCAATCATCCTCCTTTAAAATACTTTCAACACTTGTCGAAAGGTGTTCCCATCTTTCCTTGAATGCGGTGAGTTCTTCTGCACCGCTCGTCGTGATCGAATAATACTTCCGTTTTGGACCGGACGGAGAGACGCGTGAAGTCGCTTCGATCCAGCCCAGTTTCTGCATCCGGATCAATAAGGGATAGATTGTTCCTTCGCTGATGTCAGCGAAACCGTATGCTTTCAGTTTCGTCGCCAGCTCATAACCATAAATCTCTTCTTCCGCGATCAGTGCAAGTAAACAACCGTCGAGAATCCCCTTTAACATTTGCGTCGATGACATCCGCATCATCCTTTCGCTACTTGGTATTACAAGGTAATGATATACCAAGCTATTTTGTATTGCAAGGTAGCTGGAGGAAAAAAGATTCATTTCCCTGAAAAAAAGGTAAACAAATCATAAAGTAGATACGTCGCTTGTTTAGAAAAGGGAGGTATTGATCGTGGATAAGCGGAATACTGTCGTCTCGGCGACCGTCGTCTTCATCATCATGGGTATCGTCATGGCTGTCTCTGCGTTTGGTTTCGGCATTCGTTATGGTGAACCGGAGTTGTTACGTATCGCGATCTTCGGTGAAGTCGCAACAGCGATTTTTCTCGTCTGGTACATTCGTCGTCATGCCACGTTTGCTGCCGTCGGGTTTTCGAAATTGCAGTCGCGGGGTCTGATCTGGTACATTCCGTTACTGCTGATCGTTCTCGTTCAAGTCGGATTGATCGTCAATGCGTTGTTCACGTCCTCGATATCATCATCGGCACTCCAACTTGTCGGAATCGTCTTCCTGACGACCTTATTCGTCGGTTTCAATGAGGAAGTCTTGTTTCGGGGCATCATCTTACGCTATCTCAAACCGAACGAACATCCGTATCGTGCCGTCCTTATCAGTGCGCTTCTGTTCTCATCTTTCCACTTGCTTAATTTGATCGCCTTGATTCCACCGGCAGCGATGTTGTTCCAACTTGCGAACACATTCGTCTTTGGTGTGTTCTTAGCGATCATCGCACTGAAGCTGAATAACCTCTGGCCATTAATCATTTTCCATGCGTTGTGGGATTTCGCGAGCATCGCTGCGGATGTCGTGAATGTTAATTTAGGAATTACGGTTCTTTTGGCGCAAGTCTATCTTCTCGTTGCGATCGTCATTCAATTAATCTTGTTGAAACGACATGATCTCAGCCATCTGAATGGACCGATGAATCCACGTAACGTTTGAATAGTTGACTCTCCGTTTTTTGACGGGGAGTTTTTATTTGGAACAAAGGTAGTATCGATGATTAATATGTAATATATTACTTATATGAAACTTACAGATGATTTAGTCATTGCACGACTTCCTCTCAGTGAGGAAGTGTATCGACGTTTACAGCATCACATCATCACCTTACGCCTCGCCCCAGGTGAGAAGGTGAACGATCAAGCGCTCGCGGAAATGTTCGGAGTCAGCCGAACACCGGTCCGAGAAGCCTTGAAACGACTCGAGGAGGAAGGATTGATTTTTGCGAAACGGGGCTCGCGGACGATCGTGACGGAGCTTGACGCTGAACAGGCACAGCAAACCTATCCGATCATCGCGACGCTGCACGGACTAGCAGCGCGTCTAGCGGGACCACTCTTGACGGAAGACGATTTGACGGAGCTTCAGACGATTCACCAACAGTTCACGATGGCAATCGATCAACAGGAGACGGAGACGGCACTGACGCTAGACGATGCCTTTCACGATGTCTTCGTGCAGCGCAGCCAGAACGCTCAGCTACGGGAAACGATTCGCCGATTGACGCCGCTGATCCGCCGGCTCGAATACGCCCAGTTCGATCGACTCGGTCGTCAATCGATTGCCGATCATGCGGCGATTTTGATTGCATGTCAACAACGGGATGTCGAGCAGCTCGTCCAGAAGACGGAACATAACTGGAACGGGCTCGGACGTTTACTCGTCTCGACATTAAAGGAGGAGCGCTGATGCGACCAATCATTTATGGGATCTTGGCGGCGATGTTCTTTGCCGTCACCTTCATCTTGAATCAATCGATGCAAGGAGCAGGGGGGCACTGGATCTACAGTGCGTCGCTTCGCTTCTTCTTGATGTTGCCGTTCTTCGTCGTCATCGTCTTGATGCGTCGGGGAATTGGTCGCGTCTTACAGGCACTGCGAGCCGACTTCGGTTTTTGGTTACTGTACGGAACGATCGGTTTCGGACTGTTTTACGGTAGCATTTGTCTTGCAGCCGATCATGCGCCGGGCTGGCTGATTGCCGGAACGTGGCAATTGACGATCCTAGCCGGACCGCTGCTTGCACCGTTGTTCAAGCAACGGATTCCGTGGTCGGCCCTTAAGTATTCCGTCTTGATCGTCCTTGGGGTCGTCGTCATGCAGTTATCCGTCGCAGGAAGTCTATCGCTACAATCCTTACTGTTCGGTGCCTTGCCGGTGCTCGTCGCTGCGATTGCCTATCCGCTTGGTAACCGGAAGATGATGGAACGGTATGGGGATGAGCTCGATGTCTTTGAACGGATCCTTGGAATGACGATCGCGAGTCTACCGTTTTGGATCGTGCTTTCCGTAATTGCTTACATACAAGTCGGCTTACCAAGTGTCAGTCAAGTGACCCAGTCCGGCTTCGTCGCCTTATTCTCAGGCGTCATCGCGACATCGCTCTTCTTCTACGCGACGTCACTCGTCCGGACGGAACCGGTCCGGTTAGCCGCGATCGAGGCGACCCAGTCGTTTGAGATCGTCTTTACCGTTCTCGGGGAGATTTTGTTTCTCCATGCGGCACTACCGACGGGACTCGCGACATTCGGGATCATCCTCGTCATGCTCGGGATGACGTTGCATAGCCTGAATCAGGCGGAGCGGACGGTCGTCCGTCCTGCGAAACGAAAAATCAATTGAGAAAGTAGGCTGTCAGATGGTTTTAACAGGTACACTCGTCAATACCGTCCTGATCATCATCGGGACGTTGCTCGGATTGATGTTCCACCGGATTCCGGAACGGATGAAGGAGACGGTCTTGCAAGCGATTGGTCTAGCCGTCGTCGTGCTCGGGATCCAGATGGGGATGAAAAGCACGAACTTCTTGATCGTCATCGGTAGTCTCGTTCTCGGAGGTGCGATCGGAGAATGGTTCCGCCTCGATGAGAAGCTCGACCGGATGGGGGCATGGCTCGAGCGTAAGATCAGTCGCGGTCGACCATCGAATATCGCCGAAGGCTTCGTTACCGCGACGTTGATTTTCGTCATTGGAGCGATGGGTGTTCTCGGTGCGCTCGACGGTGGACTACGTCAGGATCACGACGTCCTCTATACGAAGGGATTGATTGACGGCTTCACGGCGCTCGTCCTCAGTTCAACGCTCGGAATCGGCGTCATGTTCTCGGCGATTCCCGTCTTCCTCTATCAAGGGGCGATTGCACTGAGTGCCGTTGCGATCACGAAGTTCATTCCCGACGCCGCGCTGCAAGAATTCATCTTGGAGATGACGGCGACCGGTGGAGTGATGATTGCAGCGATCGGTCTCAATCTCGCCGGAATCACGAAGATCCGCGTCGCGAACTTGTTACCGGGCATCGTCATCGTCGCTGTCATTGTGACGGGCTTACATCTATTCTAACGACACATCCCCGCCTATCCAAAAGGACGAGCGGGGATGTTGTGTTATGTCTCAATCAATTCATGTGTCTCGTATGCCGTGATCGTATGGCCATCGTAATGGAAGTCATGCAGTAATGGGTGCTCGGTCGACAGAGCAATCGGTAGGTAGTGCCGGAGGTTGCTGATGATGCCCATGTTATCGTCGCCTAAAATCCAGTCGAGTGATTTCCAATCGAGGATTCCTTCAACTGTCATGACCGGTGTTGGAAACGGACGATCTTCTAAATCAGCCAGGTAGAGGTACATACCAGAGGTCTCTTCCCCATGTAAGCGAACGATGCCTTTTGATGTCACTGAGGTGAGCGTGATGCCTGTCTCTTCAAACGTCTCGCGGATGACGGCAGCTTCCGGTGTCTCGCCCGGTTCGATCTTACCACCGACACCATTCCACATGCCCATCGCCGGACGTTTTTGCCGATTGACGAGTAAAAAGTGGTCTGCGTGGCGGATTAAACAAAGTGTATAACGATCCATGGTTTACGACTCCCGTCCTAAAAAGTGTGTGTTGTACAGCATCTCGAATTGGGCGGGACCTGCGACCGGTAACTCGGTCGTCGTCGTTTCTTCAATCCGTAACGTCCGCTCGGTCAACGTCTTTTGTCCGCGCGGCGTCCGCATCGCGACAAGGCGACCTTTATTGAACGGCGAAGCGTCGCTCTGCTGGATGATCTGTTCCATCTTCGATAAGTCATCTGTTGTAATGGATGTCTCGCGATCGAACCGGTATCCAGTCACAAACTCCGCTTGTCCCGTTCGCTTCATCTCAAGTGTGTCATTATTGATGATCCGGTAACTGCCGCTAGCGGAATGAACGGTCTCTCCACTCAACGGAACAGGAACGAGTGGTAAATTGACGCCGAAGCCGGTATCAAGCAGGTGTGTTTCATTCCAAATGACCGCGACATGGGTCGGTCCGGTCGCTGACCAGGCATCTGACTTCATATCGTAGACAGTCGCTTGAACGAGTCGAACGGGACAGTTCAGTTCCTGCAGGACCCGGTGCAGCAGTCCGTTTAAGTCATAACAGACACCACCGCGTCGTTCTGTCAGAAATGTCTCGATGAAGCGCTCGTCGCTAAACGGACGCATGCGCTTCTCAAGGACGGTCGTATTCTCGAACGGTAACTGGTAGGCGAAGGCTTCGAGTAAGTCAGGTAATTGATCAAATGTGATTGCATCGAGCTGAAACTCAATTCGCTGTTCTAAGTCTTTCATCCAATCCATCTCTGGTCCCTCCTTTGTTCACTACCTGATTATCCCATATTCCTTCAGAAAATGTGGATTTCAGTCTATATTATCTGAAAATAAGGATTTCCCTTTTGTTCAATGGAAATCTTTGATATGCTGAGACAGGATTAATTAAGAATGATTCTCAATGTCGAATCACGAATTAAAGGAGGTCTCACCATGAGACGGAAAACTTGGATGACAGCGTTGACGCTCCTCGTGTTGAGCAGTTTGATGCTTGCAGCTTGTTCAGGTCAAGCAGAGCAATCGAACGAAAAGACGCGGACGATCACGCACGAAGCAGGAAAAACGAAAGTACCGGAAAAGCCGAAGAAAGTCGTCGCGCTCGAATTCTCGTTCGTTGATGCATTAGATGAACTCGGCATCACACCGGTCGGGATCGCACAAGAAAACAAGACGGATGTTTCTGGATTACTCGGAAAAGACATCTCGTTCACGGAAGTCGGTACACGCCAACAACCAAACCTTGAAGTGATCAGTTCCTTGCAACCGGACTTGATCATCGGCGACTTCAACCGTCATAAAGGAATTTATAAGCAATTACAAGAAATCGCACCGACGATCATCTTGAAGAGTCGCAATGCGACGTATGAAGAGAACATCGATTCGTTTAAGACGATTGCGGAAGCGGTCGGCAAAACGAAACAGATGGACGATCGCCTTGCCCTGCATGAAGAGCGCTTGCAGGCAGCGAAGAAGAAGGTTGATCCAAAAGATGACCGGAAAGTCATGGTCGGTGTCTTCCGCGCCGATTCACTGACAGCACACGGTGAGACGTCGTTTGACGGTGAGTTGCTCGAGAAGATCGGTATCGAGAATGCCGTTACGAAAACAGCGGAACCGACTGTGACGATCACGTTAGAGCAGATGGTCAAGTGGGATCCGGACGTCATCTTCATGGCGGAAGCTGATCCGAAGTTACTGAAAGAGTGGAAGGATAATCCGCTCTGGAATCAGATCACAGCGGTCAAAAACGGAGAAGTCTACGAAGTCAATCGAGACCTCTGGACGCGTTACCGTGGTCTGGACGCTGCTGAACAAATCGTTGACGAAGCAATTCAATTGCTCAAACAGAAATAACGAACGACAAAAAGCCGGAGCAATCTGGCTTTTCGTCTTGATGAAAGGGGAAAGATCCGGTGCAGCGGAAACGTCTGATTTTCGTACTTATCTTACTCAGTTGCTTGGCCGTTTATAGTAGCTTGTTCTTTGGTATCACACAGATGAATCCGGTCCACTTAGTGCAGGAGTGGATCAGTGGCACGACCTCTAAAGCGGGACTCGTCCTGACGAATCTGCGCTTGCCGCGTCTCTTACTCGGATTGTTGCTCGGAGCAAACCTTGCCGTCGCTGGAGCGATCATGCAAGCTGTGACGCGGAACCCGCTCGCTTCACCACAAGTCTTTGGGGTCAATGCGGGTGCGTCGTTTCTCGTCGTCTTAAGCCTGCTCATCTTTCCGTCACTCGGAACGGCGAACTTGCTTTACTTCGCTTTTGCCGGTGCCTTACTCGGTGGCGTGCTCGTCTTTTCGTTCGCTTCGATTCGCGGGATGACGGCGTTAAAACTTGCCCTCGTCGGGATGGCGATTCATCTCTTGTTGACGTCGCTAACGAAAGGCTTGATTTTATTCAATGATCGAATCACGAACGTCTTGTACTGGTTGTCTGGTTCGCTCAGTGATGCAAGCTGGCTCGAGCTCCGGATCGTCCTCCCGTGGTCGCTCGCCGGTTTGATTCTTGCGGCAAGTCTCGCGAAGTCGCTCGCCGTTTTCCAACTCGGGCAAGACGTCGCGGTCGGACTCGGACAAAAAGTGACGCGGATCCGTCTGCTTGCCGGCATCAGTGTCGTGTTACTCGCAGGGGTAACGGTTGCCGTTGCCGGAGCAATTGGCTTCATCGGTCTGATGGTGCCGCATATCACACGTCGACTCGTTGGCGAGGACTACCGAATCGTCTTACCCGTCTCTGCCGTCATCGGTGGTCTGTTGTTGACGTACGCCGATGTCCTGGCGCGCTTCATTGCCTATCCGTATGAATCACCAGTCGGCATCGTGACATCATTGCTCGGGGCACCTTTCTTCCTTATCCTGGCACGCCGCCAAATGAAAGGTGGATTACGATGAGAGAGATGCGTCGGATTCTACTTGTCGCAGTAATCGTCCTTGTCACAAGCTTCGCCTTACTGTCGGTCGGTTCGATTCAATTGTCGTTAACGGAACTCTGGCAGTCGTTCTTTAGTGGAAAGGATGCCTTCATCGTCCAAAATTACCGGCTGCCGCGAACGGTCCTCGCCTTTTTAGCAGGAGCGAGTTTCGCTCTTGCCGGGGTCATCTTACAAAGCGTCATCCGTAATCCATTGATCTCACCGGACGTAATCGGAGTGACGAACGGAGCGTCTCTGTTCGCTGTTTTGACGATCGCCCTCGTGCCGGATGGTCCGCTCTTGTTGACACCGATCGCCGCCTTCATCGGAGCAGCACTCGTCATGCTGGCGTTGATGATGCTTGAGCGAGGGGGAAACGTCTCCCGCAGTTCGTTTGCGTTACTTGGTATCGCCGTTAGTGCGATCTGTGCCTCGGGAACAGAATACCTGTTGATTAAATTTCCACTTCAGACGAACGATTCACTCGTCTGGCTTGCTGGAAGTCTGTTCGGGAAAGGGTGGCAGGAAGTGTTGATCTTAGCGCCTGTGCTCGTCGTGATCGGTGCGATCCTCTTCTATCGACACCGTCAACTCGATGTTTTATCACTTAGTGAGGAAGTCAGCATCGGTCTCGGCTTACCAATTCAGCGGACGCGGCACGTCTTCTTGGCGCTCGCCGTCATCCTAGCCGGTGTTGCCGTCGCAACGGTCGGTGCGATCGGCTTCATCGGTCTGATTGCTCCACATATGGCACGGCGTCTCGTCGGACATAAACATCTCGCCGTCTTACCGATGGCGCTGTTACTCGGCGGCGGATTACTCGTCGTCGCTGATGCGCTCGGTCGCGGGATTCATCCGCCGCTTGAAGTGCCAGCCGGATTGATCACGGCGATCATCGGTGTACCGTACTTCCTGTATCTCTTACGGAGAGAGAAGGCAGCTTGAATAGATTAAATAAAAAAAGACTCTCGGAAACCAAGGACAAATGTGCAGCATCTGTCTTTTGGTCAGAGAGTCTTTTTTTGTGTTAGCCGAGTTCTTGAAGCGTAATCATTCGATCATGTCGATTCGCGACATCTAGGTCATGCGTAACTGTGATGATTGTCGTCTGGACTGTTTGATTCAAGTCAAAGAGTAGATTCATGATCTTTTCTTTATTCTCGGTATCTAAAGAAGCAGTAGGTTCGTCTGCTAAGATGATATCAGGTTTCATGATCACGGCTCTTGCGAAGACGGCTCGTGAGCGTTGACCACCCGAACATTCATGTGGTTTCTTCTTTAAGATTGAAGCGATCCCAATGCGATGCACGACTTCCTTTACGTACGCAAGCGTCGTTGGGTCTTTCTCTAAATTAGCATATAAGAGAGGTAACTTAATATTATCTTCAATAGTCAACGAAGGGATCAAAGCGGATTCTTGGAGGACGAATCCGATTTTTTGATTTCGCCATGTGGCCAACTGTTTTGTGGTCAAGTCAGCCGTAGATGAATCGAAAAGTGTATAGGTGCCTTCATAGTGCGTATCAAGTAGTCCGAGTATATTCAGTAAAGATGTTTTGCCCACGCCGGACGGACCGACGATCGCCAGTTTTTCACCGGATTGAACCGTCAAGGTGAAGTTTTTCAGTATTGAAAAGTTCGATTTCGGAAACGTCTTCTGTTGAATTTCAAGATGAATGCAATTACTCATTCTAACACTCCTATTGAGATTGGAATCTGCTTTATTTTTTTCATCGTCAGTTCGACGATGATCGTACCGATGATGATATCGATCACAAGAACTGCTGCTAAAGCAACCCAATCGATATCGATTAAACCGAGGAATCCATACGTGACGAAAGCGGACTCTTTGGTCGTCCAAAATAGATGACGGCTATAAGCAACTGAAGACATTAAGACGACTAGGTTGACGAAAAATAGAATTGCGAAGTAACGATAGAATATTTTTCGGAGAGTGGCGTAACTTAGTCCGACGAGTAGATGGATCGTGATATCCTTGATCATCAGGCGAACACTGACGAAGCTGATCCAAATGCTTGACAGGAGAACAAGAAATAGCAACGCGACAGATAGCAGACTCATGAGCATCAGCGAGCTGCTGTAGTGTTCCTTAAAAAATGCGTCATTTTCTTTTTGTGTGTAGAAGTTGAATGTCATACCTGTATTTTGTTGAATAAGTATTTTTAGCTGGTTCATTTTTTTCTCGGATGAATCGAGCAGTACGAGATCCATCAAAGCATTGACGTGGAGGTCAAGACCGGCATTTTGAATAAACACTGAATCAACGGGAACAAACACTGCAAAGTTATAGTAATGCTTCGAATTCGGAGCATAGAAGCTAGACCGATAGATATTTTTCTTTAATATGCCTTGTACATGTAACAGGACAGGTTTGTTCGTAACGGGATTGATCGTTTGGATCGTAGAACCGAGAGAATACGATTCCGCTAGACCGGGACCAATCAAGACAGATAAGTGATCTTGTTTCCTTGTCTCCTCAAATTGGAGAGGTTTTCCTTTAGATAATGGAAAATCTCTTAACTGATAAGCGGCTTCGTTTATGTAGTTGAATTGAACTTCCATGTCCTGCTTATTCTTTAATGGAACGACGAACCCATCCGAATGGAGAACGTAGTCGAAATTTTGATCTAAGTATTGATAAATTTTTTGAGTATCTTCGATGTCGATGCTGTCAAAGTCGGGATTACTATCAGGATCTAAGTTCGCTACGAAAGCGTTTCGATCATGTAAGGCGGTCATTTCTTGATATCCCTGATATGTACTGATGATTGAACGAACGGTAGAGAATGTCAGGTAGTTCGCTGCAAAAAGCAAAATAACCATACCGAATACGAGAAGCCATCTTTTTAAGAAGATATTCCTGAAGAAATAACGGAAAAGTTTCATTTTTGATTCACCCAACTTGTGAATAGAATGATGTAGAAGACAAAGATAAAAACGAGTAACAGGCTACTCGCGATGTGTACCTGCAAAGACATATGAAGAACGAGTGAAAACATGAAGCAACAGCATAAAATGAGTAAATGGTGGAGCATATAGCGGAATGCGATTTGTTGTTTAGTGTCTCCAACAAGAATACGACACAAGATTTCAATTTTTCGTTGTCTTACAAATTGATACTGAAAAATCAATACGAGTAATGTCGAGAACACAATCACGATCAGTTTGACATCTAAGATATTTTCAATGAAGGATTTAAATACCGGATAACGTTCCAAGTTTAACGTTTGTGCGATTGACAATGCTGTATTGATAGAAAAACAAATGATGTAGAGGAGACTCAGCTCCACGTAGTCTCTTCGTCGAAATAAAGAATGTTTCATCGAATACTCCTTCATTATGATAATTGGAATTTAATTTTATCATATATTGACAATTATTAAAAAATAGATAACGTTTTTCACCTGTTCTTCGATGAGTAAGAGGACGCTAAGAAAATGAAACACCCCTTCATTTCGTTGTGAAATGAGGGGGTAATGGATTGAAAAGGTTATTTAGTGAGAGTATCAAGCGGTACGTTTTTCCATACCTAAATTCAAGAAGATCTCTTCCAACGACGCTTCCTCGACTTCGAGTCGATACACGTTAACGTGTTGCGAGACGAGGTAGCTGTTGATCGTAGCAATATCGTGTTCACTTTGGACGATGAACGTCGAGTGAGTAGAGGAGACGTTGACGTCTTTCGCAAGTGTCGACAACTTGGTCTGCAGATGTTGTTGTGTATCATTGTCGAGCAACGCATGTTTTACGTGAACGGTGATGTTCTTTTCATGTTGTTCCCGTAACTCCTCCATCGTGCCTTGCGTCTGAATCGTTCCGTCCTGCATGATCGCAATCTCCGTACACAGTTTTTCGACCTCGTCCAAGTTATGAGACGTTAAGAAAATCGTTGTTCCGTCTGCTGCGATCTTGCGGATCAACGTATGAATCCCGAGAATCGAGTTGGCATCAACGCCAGACGTCGGTTCATCTAAAAACAGGATTTCCGGTCGATTAATCAGGGCTTGGGCGATCCCGAGCTTTTTTTTCATCCCGAACGAGAAGTTCTTCGTTTTTACATCGATGGCGTCTTCAAGTTGGACATCACGGAGGAGTTGTTTTAACTCGTCCGTCGTCGTCTTCAGACCGAGGACTTTGCTGAAATACTTCAAGTGATCGAGCGCCGTGAAGTTTTCGTAAAAGGTCGAGTAATCCGGCAGGACGCCGATTCGAGTTCGGACGTCCTTCAAGGAATCGTTCGGTGCTCCGAGTAACTCGAACGTTCCGGATGTCGGACGGACAAGACCCGTGATCATGTTGATGAATGTTGATTTACCGGCGCCATTTTGACCAAGGAAGCCGAAGATGGCCCCTTGTTTGATTTCGAGATTCAACTGGTTGACGACGGTCTTATTGCCGTACTGTTTCGTTAGATTGGTTGCGCGAAGGGCTAGCATCATAAATCTCTCCTTTTAAAGATCATCAAGCTCGCGATGACGAAGACGGCGATATGGATCAAGACAAGATACGTGTATGCAGTGTTTTCTTGCGTGTAGTAATAATAGGGCGTCAAGTAAGACAACGTATCAACGATGACATTCTTCGAAATAAGACTCCACATCCCAATGACCGGAAGCGCGATCGAGATGAAGATACCGACGAACATCGTCATTGCAGAGCTGTTGACGACTGTTGAAAGAAACAGCGACAGACCGATGAAGTAAGAGACGAAGATGATGCTTTGGATCAAATCGACGATCGGGAACGATTTTGAAAATGGAACGATCAACAAGAGGGCAACTGTCAGACAGAGGACCCAAAACGAGACGTTGCCTAAAAACTTTCCGAAAATGATGTTTTCACGAGATGTTTTCGTCGCGAGAAAACGAATCGTCTTCGATTCAATCTCTTTATTGACGCTACTATGAGAAATACTCGTCACGAATAAAGGAGATGCTAAGAACAAAAGCAGCATCAAACCGATGATATAGGCGTTGTCACCCAGACCGAGATCACTGAGTTGTCCTTTGAACTGGCTGACGAGTTTAGCAGAACCAATCGTCACACCGAACAAGACGACGATGATCAGGATGGCTCGAATACTTTGGAAAAGCGATTTAAATTCTCGAAGTGTAATCGCGAACATATCGACACACCTTTCTGTTTGAGTTTAGTATTGCCGTGCTATCTTTTTATTCTTCGTGACGTTAGTGATACCGGCGATCAAATAAGCGATTGAACCAAAGACACCGGCGAGTAATGTGAAGATCCCACCGAGAATTGCAGTAATGATCAACATCTTTCCTGCTGAACCGTTTTTGCGAATCCGGACGATCGAGACGATTCCGCCTATCGTACATAAAAGAGAGACGGCACCAAGGTACAAGAAGAATTGTTGGAAGGATGTGAGGATTTGGGTAGACGTGACATCCGTAATGTTCTCATCCTGGATGAATTGATCGACCAACTCCTTCATGCCAGCGTGATCCGCAATCGATCCAGACAATAGAAACCCACCTAAACATAATGATCCAAACAAGACGATACCGATGACAGCAAATATGTATTCCGTTGTTCTTTTCAAGTAAAACACTCCTTTTCCTTATTTTTCCGATTTGACAATCCTAAACTACCATGACTCGAATCACTATGACAAGCGAAATAATGAATATATTTTAATTATTTATTGGTTAAATATTTAATTAATATCAAAAATACTTTAACTTTATTTAATTGGATGCTATTATGGTGACATGGGAGGGAAATGGTAAATGAAAAAAGATGATGTTCCAGATTGGGTTTTATCTCTAGAATTGGAAGAGATGGAATTCGTTAAAAAATTCATCATAAGCTCGGGTTCTTTGAAAGAACTGGCGAAACATTATGATGTCTCCTATCCCACAGTCCGGATTCGCGTCGATCGGATCATTCAGAAAATCGAAGTGAATGAGAAAATCGAGAATGAACCGTTCATCGCATACATTAAACAAATGGCCATCGAAGACCGGATCACGATTGAAGATGCCAAAAAAATCATCGAAAAATATCGACTTGAGAGGGGTAACAATCAATGAACTTTTTCATTTCTGCTCTAATTATCAGTATCTGTTTAGGAATACAATATTTTTTATCGAGTCGTCATAATCCGTATCTCGGTATCATCATGCCAATCATTTTAGTGATTTTCCTGACATGGCGTTACTTTGATGGTAGATACAATAGTTTTTTAGCCTATGTATTGATTTTAGGAGTCGGCATGATTTCACTGTGGGAACAATGGTCGCGTGGTCGAAAGAAGCTTAAAGAGAATCAAGAAAAAGAACTAGAACGGATGCGCGTTCACGATACATTGTGAGTTACAAAGATACATAGCGTTTTTTAGAGAAAAATGAGAGTCGCCTCGGTTTCGATGATGAAACCGAGGTGACTCTCATTTATGTGATCCGGGCTAGATTCATATTACGGCATATTAATCGAGTTCAATCTTCACTGTCGTATCCTTTGGAAACGCATCATCCGCAGCAAAGAGAACGAATACCTTCTGATCATCAGGAACTTGATAGACTAAATCAATGGTTGACTTATATGGTGGGAGATACTGATAACTGTTTCTGAATGCTTTCTTATTATGATTGACGTAATCAACGGTTTCATATTCTTTTCCGTCGAGCGACGTCAATGTAAAGGTGCCTGGTCGGTAAATAGCATAAGCGCCTTTTACTCTATTGTCGGGATCGTACATGACAACAGGAACCGTAACGAACCGATAACCGCTCTTTTCCTTTAGATTGAGTTCTTTCGGTGTTGGAATGAGTGATTTAGCATAGAACAGTTCAGAAGTTGCTTCTGGATCACCTGGGTACGTTTGGATGACTCCTTTATTCATTAGTTTTTTAAGTGCTTTCTGATTGTCAGTTTTCCTGTCGGTTGACGCTTTCGTTTCAGAAGCCAAGTTTTTTATTTTTTGTCCGCTTGTTTGTTGCTGAGGTGCACTCTGTGTTGTAGTCGTTGAGGATTCCGTTGAGGCGAACAAGAATAGGCTTGCCACTCCGATACACAAGGAAGCGGCGATGGATCCAAGTGCCCATTTGAAACGCCGTTCTGTCGCCTGTGTGTTCTCTACTATACTTCCAAGTGCAGCATTCGGTGTAATCCGGACGGCACGCTCGGCAGGGAGCAAGGCACCTAACACGCCGGTGATCACCGGAATCAAGAGCATAATGCTGAGGAAACCAAGCTCTTGGACCGGGAATTGTCCGTAAACGAAGCCGATCATCCCAAGTGCTGTCAAAAGACCAATCACGCCAGCGCAGAGTCCTGTCATCATGCCTTCACTTAGTACGAGTAAACGAACTTGACCGTCTTGCCAGCCTGTTGCTTTAAGGACAGCAAGCTGACTTTTGCGTTCATTGACGTTTTGCCACATGATTTCTGTCGTCGTCAGGATGGCAATCAGTAAAGCGACACCCATCGCGACGTAATGCATCGTCCCGACTTCAAGCGCGACATATTCGCCGAGCCACGTTGCGTACAAGACGCCTTTCAGTCGGAACGTGATGAAGAGGAAGAAGATGAACAGACTCGTCGGTAAAGCGATCGCGACGACCGAAAGCAATGTCCGTTGCCAGTACGTGACGAGCTGATTGATGCTCATCCCAAGCACGCTACGCGCACGAACGAAACGGCGACCTTTTGAGACTTCACCGGAACGCATGCTTTCGTATGGTTTGATCTGACGGATGAGCGTCATCGGCACGAGCGTTCCACCCCAGTAAATGAGTAAACCAGCAAGACCAATCAATAAAATTCGACTGATTGCAATCGGGTTGTCCGTCGTGACCCAGAACGAACCAAGAATCGTCCAGGCAATCAAGACGACGAGTGTTCCAAGCAGCGTGGCTTCGAGGAACAGTAGTTTTGACAGCTGACGCGGGCGCCAACCGAGTGATAGTAAAATCGCGAATTCTTTCTTTCGTGCATACAGCAGGATGATGTTCGAGCTGAAGACATAGACGAGCGCAACAGCGATGACACTTGCGATGATGCCGCTCATCCCGACTTTTGCTTCCTGGAAGATCGCAATCGACGAGCCGAGCTTGATCCACGGTTGTTGAACCCAGCCGAGCGCTGATTCGTCTTTTAGACCCGGTAAATAGGTCAAGGCGAGTTGCGGTGACGAGCCGAGGGTCACGTCCGTGATTAGACCTGTCTTCTGTTCGATTTCTGTTGCCACCTGTTGGAGCTTTTTCTCGCTAGCAGCATTCATCGTCTCGACACCTTTAACGTTGACGCGGATGGCAGAAATCGCTTTGGCACCACGAATTTTAAACGCAGCATCGAGCGTCGTCAGCATCGAAGGTGGTTTCGTCAGGAAATCATATGGATCATTTGTTGGTTTAACGTCTCGAACCGGATTGACCGGACGTTCATTCTTATCCATCACCCACTGGGCTTTTGACGGGAAGTACGTCTCCATCGGCAGTTCCGTCAGCGGGTCTTTCGAGATATTCAATTTCTTCGGATCGAAGACCCCGATATAGTTCAAGTTGACTTTGGGCCAATCCACGCTATCTTTTCCAAACATGCGCGCTTCCCGGTACATGCTGCGTTTAGCGAGTAAGGAATCTTGCTCGACTTGTTTCGGTTGGACTTGATAGGTGAACGGCCAACGTGATGCGTACGGACTTTTGATTGAGCGGTAGTCGATCGGAGACGGTTTTAAGGCAATCCACGTAAAGGAATTGCTGTTCGTCTCTTCAGCAGTCGGTAACGTATGTTTCAAAATATCATTGACGAGTTTTTTCTGGACATCTTGTGTCGTGATCGTATAACGTTTCGCACCACTTGTCGGTAAGGAGTCTAAGTATTTTTTTCCGCCTTTTTGTTCGACCTGTTGTACCAGATCGTTAATGGATGTTTCTTTCGACGGCAGCTCGACTTTTTCGTACGTGTAGATGCGTGACGCGTCCACGTATTCACGATTGTTCAACAGGATCGGAATTTGGACACCGTCTTCACCAAACGAGGTGACTTGATCATCTTTTGAAAAGTAGTTACTATAGGTTCCTTTGGTCGTCGCTTGATCCAAGCCGACGAGTGCAGCTTCTGCTTCGGGATCAACCCCCGCAATCATGACTTGACTCCCATACTCAAAAAGAGGCTGCTTTCCAAGTGGGAGGGGCGACACACCTGATTTTTTGGCATCTCCTGTAGGTTCCCATCCTGCTGCTAAGAAGGTGACGCCACTCGAGGATTCGTTCTGTAACCCGGTATCTTGCGTGTCTTTGATCGTCAGTTTATAAATCCCTTCTTGATCGATCGTATGCGTACCGATACTTGAAACTGTTTGATTATACCCAATCATCGCGATGGGGGCAGCGACCTCGACGTCAGTCATATTTTTGATCGTCTCGTATTGTTTGCGCGTGATGCCGCCATCGAGACCGCTCATGTAGTTTGGCTCGAGTAACTTCAAGTCTTCCGTCACGCTCCGGCTGCCTTCTGGTCGGACGACGATATCGTAAGAGGAGCCCCAACGTTTTTGTAGCTCATCGACGACGGTTCCGTTATTGGCTTGCGTCGTTCCGATCAAATAGCTCAGTCCAGTACTGACGATCAGAACACCGACAAGTAGCAGGATGAATCGCTCTTTGTTGCGCCACCAGGAATTCCAGATGAACTTAAGCATCGGCAAACCCCTCCTGGAGTAAGATGTACTGTCTTATGATGGACCTTGCATTAACTATCAATTGAGGTGACGTGTAGCTATGGATGTGTACCGATTCAGTCATGGATGAATCCTCCTTTGAAAGAACATTTTTTATTCTATATGTAAGTAAAAAATCCAATCATTACCTAATTATAATTGAAGATTAAGAAAGTGAGCTACAAAAAACAGAAAAATCAGAAAAATGAGTCAATCATTCAACTTAAGAATGATAGTAAAAGGGACAAACATATTATCAAGAGGGTAATTCAAAAAAATTATGAAACTTGAAGGAATGTAAAAGCGTTAATGAATTAACACACGTCATACTTTAAAACGGGAGAAAAAAGCGGATGGTCGTGAGCGAATCCATTGTTTATTTTGTAATTCTTATCCCTCTGCTGGTGTTTGCTATCGTTCTATCGAAAGGAAAAGGCGCATCATTGCTTGCAGGATATAATACGTTGTCTGAAAGTAAGAAACAAGATTATGACGAAGTCGCCCTATGTCAATTCATGGGTAAGATCATGTACGGCGTTTGTTTTAGCATCCTGTTGATTGCTGGGAGCGAGCTGTTTGAATATCAATCTTTGTTTAGTTTAGGCGTCATGTTACTATTCATTCTTATTGTATTCGCAGTCGTCTATTCGAACACGAATGACCGATTCAAGAAAAAGAGATAATTTTGTTCACGTCAACAAGACCTCCATCATTTAAACCATAATGAGAAATCCTTTAAGACGATTAACATCAAATGACTTTCGTCGTTTATATGAAGATATCAACCCTCATCAATCGTGTATGAAAAAATGTGTATGGGTAACTCCGTCGTCTCGATCGTCTCGACCAATGTCCATCCTAATTTTTTATAATATGCTGAAGCGTTTTCTGTTTTTAAATAGATTGTTGTGATCTGCCGTGATTTGGCGTAGACGATTAATTGATTGATGAGTTGTTGCGCGATTCCTTGATTCCGATAGACTTTTTCAACGAATAAAGAAGCGAGCCAAGGCGTATAGGCTGGTCGTTCGTTCAAGTCATTTTCAAAGAGGGAGACGGTTCCGATACACGTGACATCATCTAAGGCAACGAATGTCACAGGATACGGTACACTTGGCTTTTTGTCTAAAAAGGCTTTTATTTGTTCATAGCGTGTCGCCCCTTTTTTCTTTTGAACGAATTCGGTATGAATCATTGTGGTAACCACTTTTAATTGTTCAGGATGATTCGATAATGTATCAATGATCATCTTCTCATCCTCCTTTCTACAATTGTTGTATCGATCATTAAATTAATCCGTCCTGCAATAGTTACTCAAAACAATACATCTGTCCTCATCAGAATAAAGGAGCTTTGGAATGAACTTCGAACAATACTTGCAACAACATTTTGGGAAGGTGAACTTATTTGATCGTTCCTTTGTCGAGAAGGATTTCGTAATTCACGTAGACTTAGTGAAGGACCTGTATCAGTTAAAGAAAGATTCAGATGAAATCAACGAGGAATACTTCAAACAGGCATACCAAAAATCAAACGAATTGTTTGAGGATCTATTCCGAGAAGAGGAGCCTCTTTATTTCGTCGTGCATGTGAGAAGGGAGCGCGGTAAATATCAAAAGTCAGCGACGAAAGTATTCCGTCACTTAAAAAGAAGAGAAGATCAATACAACATAAAGTTCGTAGAGAAAATGATAGATGAAGAAGAGCAGATATCTGAATATGCCGTGTTATTACCGAACAAAAACGCATTAGATTATAAGCGTTTAATCAAAGCAATCTGCCATCAGGATTTCCCGACGCTGCAACCAAGATTTCGTCAAACGTATACATACTATCCGGAAGTCTTTTTCGTGAACGTGGATCGAAATATCGTTTTGAATATCTATGATGATCGCGGTTGTTTCCTTTTGTTCGGTGATTTAGCAACGTATGACATGTTCAAGAAGAAATATCGTCATGATATCAGCTAATCGAATTTAATCGCATTTAGAAATACTCAAGCTAGTGCCAAGAAACCAATCACTGAAAAAATAAAAAGTACCAATAGAGAGGTGAGCAATGTTAACGCGAGGATTTTTCCTGTATTTCTAAGACTTATGATGGCGCACACTAGCGCAAGCAATAGTCCAGCTATCATATAATTCGTACCCCAAAAACCATTGAACGGTAAGAGCTTGACAGTAAGGAAGATGAAAACGACGATGCCGATCGAAATCCATCCCAGGTGCTTTCGCATGTATGAGTCTCCTTTGATAAGCAGAATATATAGCCATAATTTGGATTGTTTTAATCATATCATTACAAATGTTGGGATATAAAGAGTTTTCAATAGACGCTTGAATATAGGACACATTAAATTCTTATCATGCAGAGGTTTAACGAAATACCCCTTTATTTCAAATCAACTGGTGCATTATATGATCTGTTAATTGAAGTGGTGTCAATGTTTTACAGAACTATACGTTATGTTAAGATAGGTGAATCGAACGATAAAGACAGTAGAAACCTCAGTTCATAGAGGCGTTTACTGTCTTTTACTATTTTTCGAAAGGGGTAAACACCTATGAAAAAGCGAGTATTGCAGAAAATGAAGGCAATTCTGTTGATGAGTCTTCATTTTGGGTTCATCTATTTACTGATGAATCCAGTAAACCTTGGGAGTGTTGAAGAAAATCTGTTCATGACGATCTTCGTTCTGATCGAGGTCTATGTCGTAACGGTCTTTTTTACGAGTTTGATTTTTTTAGGGATCGGGACACCGTTATCATTAGGGATTGAATATATCGTGAGTCAGCAAAAACATAAGCGTAGATGGTCAATCGTTCTCCATCTGCTGTTAGGAGGAGTTCTGACGTTAGTAATTCTTCTTCTATTTGGCATCTTGCCACCATTTTCAGCGTGGATGGATACGGAGATTCTATTGAAAGTAATCTTCTTATTGTTCTACCCAGTAGGGTCTCTTCTCGTATTTGAACGATTGATCAATCGTCGAAAGTCTGCTCGTCAAGAGACATACCAACAAGCAGAAAACAATTGAACAGTCATCGACCGACAAACAATCCCTCACTCTAATCAGAATGAGGGATTGTTTCGTTTCATCCTTAGATTGTCAACTCGATCACATTACCTTCCGGGTCCGCGATCGTACTTTCATAATACCCGTCACCCGTCGTCCGGGGACCATCAAGATGTTGTACACCTGCGTCTTGTAACCGAGCTGTCCATTCGTCGACCGCTTGTTTGCTGCCGAGCGAAAAGGCGAAGTGGGCATACCCGAGCGCATTCATCGTCCGTTCCGTGATATCCGTCCGTTGCATCAACTCAAGACGCGCACCACTCGAGAACGTCAGGAAATACGACGTGAACCCTTTCGTCGGATTATGATACCGCTCGCCTGCCGTAGCATCAAAATGTGTTTCGTAGAATTGACGCATTCCTTCCAAGTCTGCCACCCAGAGGGCGATATGTTCAATCTTCATCTCCACTCCTCCTTTTTTCAAGACGCTTTTGCCAATCGCTGTCTGAATAACATCCGGTTCAACCCTTCCGTAGCGACCAGCATCAAGAAGATGAGACTGATCGTAAACCAATGGAACAATGATAAGGAGTAGGACGTCGCCAGCCAGCCGAATAATGGCGGCATGAAGGTACTACCGGTATAAGCGAATGCCATTTGTACCCCCATCAGCCGTTGCGCCGCAGCTTCTCCGAAGCGAACCGGCGTCTCATGGAGCATTGCCGGGTAAATCGGTGCGAGACCAAGCCCGACAAGTACGAAACCAAGCGGCATCCAGGCAGCGGGTGCGAGGATGAAACAGGCGGCTCCGACGAATGCCGTCCATTGACCGACACGAATCAAACGACGATTCGACCAGCGTAGCGATAGAAAACCACTGATGAAGCGCCCCGCAGTGATGCTTCCATAGTAGACGGAAATCCACGTCGCTGCTGATGTTACGGAAAAGGACCGGACTTGGACAAGATAACTACTGCCCCACAGCCCGACGACCGCCTCGGCGCCGCAATAAAAGCAAAACGCTGCGAGAGCGGCGACCAATCCGCGTGGTTTTCCAGAAGACGTATTCACGGTCTGAACCTGTTCAGACACCTGTTTCGGAGCCCGCTTCCAGAGGGGTAAGCTGACGATTAAGACAATCATCAAGACGAGTTGCAATGCGCCGACGACGAGGTAACCTAAACGCCAGCCGGAATCGAGCAATACACCAGCCATGATGAGCGGACCAGCCGTCGCACCGATGCCCCAGAAGCAATGGAGCCAGTTCATATGATGTGCTTGATAATGGGTGGCAACGAAGTGGTTTAACGCCGCGTCGACGACTCCAGCACCGAGTCCAAGCGGGATTGCAAGGACGAAGAGCCAAATCAAGGACGGAGCAACGAAAAAACCGATCAATGCCAGTGCCGTCAAACCAGCAGAAGCTGCCGTGATCGGACCCGTTGAATAACGTTCGATCAAGCGACCGCTAAACAGACTCGAAACGATCGTTCCGGCAGCGATCGTCATGAAGAGCCAACCTGCCATGTCGAGCGGTGCGTCGAGATCGAGCCGCATCACAGGCCACGCTGTACCGAGTAATGCATCCGGCAGACCAAGACTGATGAAAGCGAGATAAATCAAAGGTAATAGTAAACGGGTCATCAGGCGAGACCTCCTAACGGAATTTGTTCAATGAATGACTGGATGCTCAGTTGCATCAGACCATCTAAATAATCAGTTTCCCAGTCGCCTTGCCTCAATTGAGGTAATTTGTCGAGCGGAAAGCGCTTGGCGCATCGTTCTGTCAACCGTGCTAATCCGTCATCCGAGACATCGGACGCTGTAAACAAGATGACATCTGGATTCAAAGTGACGCTAAACGAGAGAATGATTCGACATAACGCTTCATACCAGTCGTCAGAGTGTGATGCAGTCGTTGCGAGGACTTGACCGACATTTCGCTTGTCGTCAAACGGGATGAACGAGATCTCTCCAGCGAAGTGATGTGCTCCGCGGATGACATGACCGGAAACGGCGACGCCGGCGCCCGGTCCGTTCGTCCCGAGATACACGTAGACGGTCGTCTCGTTATCAGAAGCTTGGGCACGAACCGCCGCGTTCATATCATTTTCGACGATGACGGGTCGCCCGAACCGTTCCGTCAGTTCTTGTTGCAAAGGGCGATCGTCTAGCGTCGGATAATCCGGGGCGAACAGGATTGTGCCGGTTGTATCAACGGCACCAGCAACACCAATCGCAAGCGTTTGAATAGATGGATGATCGTCGAGTAATGTTGTCAGCGTTTTCAATAAAATAGATCCATGATCCGACGAATCGAAGTTCAGGCGACCCGTTGCGATCAGATGTCCACCGACGTCGTGGATGCGATACTGCAGATACGTGCGTTCGAGATAAAGAGCAAGTCCGTGGAAGTGATCCGTGCGATAGCGATACCGTTTTGCCGGACGCCCTCCGCGAACCAATTCAAGTGGTGTCTCTTCAATTTCCTGTGCAGCGATCATCTGATCGATCTGTTTGCTCGCAGTCGGAAAACTGACATCCAAAACGTGACGAATCGCAGGGATCGTATCCAATTGCTCGACTAAAAAAGCGTGACGTGTACGTGAAGTGAGTTCAGTCAAGGAAGCGCCTCCTATTCATACCACTTATTAAATCATTTTAATAAGTATCGATTCGAGTATAGCAGATTCAGGGAAGAAAACAAGTTTGAAAAAGAGGTCTATACTTGGAATATTTAAGAATTTTAGGTTTCGATTTCCATACGAATGGCTATCTAACCATAATAAAAGAATTATCAAGAATCTTGATTTCATACAGTCTGAACTAGAGATGTTGCACATGGTGTAAGGCAGATGTGAGTGGCGAAAGGAGTAACTACCATGACAACCCCTGTGAATGTCGATCTTGGCTCCGATGGTGTATTATCTGCTTTGCGTAACAACGTTGCGATGATTCGATTTGATCGGCAACGTCGTGTTGTCGATGTCAATGATCTGTTCGCGAAGACGATGAAGTACAAGAAAGAAGAGATGATCGGGATGCAACATCATTTGTTTTGTACGACAGAATTTGCGATGAGTGATCGATATCAGGCATTTTGGCAAAAGCTGTTCAGTGGATTCAGTGCGGCAGATAAAATCGAACGGATTGATGCTCACGGACAGTCCATCTGGCTAGAGGCGACATATATGCCGATTTACGACGGACAAGAAGTCGTCGGGGTCTTAAAAATTGCAGCGGATATTACAAGTCGGCAGCTAATGATTCAAGAATATGCAACATCATTTGATGTAATCGCTCACGAGCTAGGGGAACGTTCAAAACAAGGGGAGCAGGGAAGCGAAAGCTTACGCGAAACGATTACTCATTTGGCAATGACGACGCATGAAAATCATCAAACAGTCGAACGTTTACAACAACAAGCAGCCAATATTTCACGGATCACAGAAACGATCAAAGCTATCGCGTCACAAACGAATATGTTATCGTTGAACGCATCAATTGAAGCAGCACGAGCTGGTGAACATGGGAAAGGTTTTGATGTCGTAGCAACCGAAGTGAGAAATCTTTCGAAGCTTGTTGAAAAGGCAGTAGTTGATGTGCGTCAAACGACACTGCGAATGAACGATGAGTTGGATCGTATCGCAAGCGCGATGACACAGGCGAATACAGATACTCAAGCGAGTATGAATATCGTCTCTGAGACGGTCGAACGTTTCCATGGTGTTCAAGGATCAGCGACCCATTTGACAGAAACGGCACACGAATTCACGAAAATCATTTAATCGCACATATCAAAGTCGAAACTTCTTAATGAGAGGGTTCGACTTTTTAGTTAGGATGAAAAAAAGATTATGATAAGTGGAATAATATGTTAATATACTACAAAACGAATAGGGAGCGAACTTCTAATGAATATCCGTACTGCCCGTCCTGACGATTTTCAGGCATTGATTCCATTGTTCCAGCAAATCCACGATCAACACGTCGCCTTACGACCTGATCATTACCGTCCGCACGAGATGCCGGTTCCGGAAGACTTATTTTTGTCGCAACTCGAAAATCCGGATTATGCATTACTCGTTGCAGAACACGACGGACTTGCCGGTGTGATCGTCCTAAAGGAAGACATCGTCGAAGGAAGCGGCTTCGTCTTCGATAAGCATTACTTACGCGTCATCAGTCTCGTCGTTGCGGATACGTATCAAAAACAAGGCGTCGGGAGACGATTGATGCAAGCCGCTTACGCGCACGCGGAAACGATTGGTTGTGACAAAATCGAACTCGGTGTCGATGACGCCAACCAGGAAGCGATTGCCTTTTACGAGACACTTGGAATGGCTGTCCGCTCGAGACGAATGGAATGGAACGTGACGTCAAGCAGGGAAACGACGACGTAACGTCAAACAACAGATACTAGAAAGGGGAGAGGTCATGTTCAGGTTACAAGTATCCGATCACGTAGCGCTTCAATTGTTTGAACGGCACCATGCGGAAGAATTATTCGCCCTCGTCGATGCCAATCGCAACCATCTTCGCGAATGGCTTGGTTGGGTCGATGGTGCAACAGAGGCAAGTACATATCAGGAGATCGTCATTCCAGCATGGCTGCAACAGTTCGCCGATGGCAACGGCTTTACGTGTGGCATCTATCTTCAGGACGAGCTCGTCGGAACGATCAGTTTACATGAGATTAATCGGCATCTCGGGCAAACGTCGATCGGCTATTATCTAGGAGAAAAGGGCCTTCGAAAAGGCATCATGACGGACGTCGTCCGGTTCGTCACGAACTATTGTTTCGAGACGCTCGGCATGAACCGGGTCGTCATCGAGTGTGCGACTGAAAACGTCCGAAGCAGACGAATTCCGGAACGACTCGGCTTCACGGAAGAAGGCGTCTTACGGGACGCTGAAAAATTGTACGGGACGTATCACGACCTGCAGGTCTATGCGATGTTACGACGGGACTGGACGAAAACGCAGGAGGTGGCAGCATGCGCATCGAGCAAATGAGTCAAGCGACGTATGACGCTTACTTACCGGTCGCAATCGAGGAGTATGCGGCAGAGAAGTGTCGCGCCGGTACGTGGTCGGAGAACGAGTCGCTCGAGAAGGCAACAGCAGAGTTCGCAACATTGTTGCCAGAAGGTCTGAAGACGAAGGATCACTACTTATTTACGTTTCGTGACGAGACAGGGAACGATCTTGGAATGGTCTGGGTCCATGTGACAGAAGAATCACGCGGACGTTGCGCTTTCATCTTCGACGTCAAGATTACGTCTGAAAAGCAAAACCAAGGATACGGCAAGGAAGCGCTCCGATTACTGGAAGTGATGTTGAAGCGGATGAACGTCAAGAAGATTTCCTTACACGTCTTCGCGCATAACGAACGAGCGATTCATGTGTATGAATCGCTTGGGTACGAGAAGACGGATTATCATATGTCGAAACGTCTCGATGACAGCCATTAAAAAACTTCCTCTTGCGCAAGCAGGAGGAAGCTTTTTCGTTTAACGCCACGTCTGTAAGGTATTCGCGAACTGAATGTTTGTCTCCAGTTCTCCTGTGATCTCGCTTGCTGTGAAGTCATTGCCAGCGAGCCAGTCGGCAAAGTCGAACGTGACCGGTTCCTGATCACCACCGAGCGCGAACCAGACCTTCAATTCTTCCGGGAAGTAGGCAGACGTATGGATCGTTCCCGCCCACTGGGCGTATAAATCTGCAAAGACACCTTTATCGGTATCGTTCAGTAGTCGGAAAGCGGATTCCGCATCTTGAATCATGTGTTGATGCGTCTTTAGCTCCATCATCCGACGTTTCGAGTCGTCCAGATGATAGCGGTTTTCGTGTTGCAACAAATCGAAGTGATTGGTGCACATGTTCGATTCCCGCACTTGGACGTCGCGTGCCGTCGCCTCGATGACGAACGAACGCGCCGATTTATCATGGACGACGTACGTGAACGATCCGCGATGCGGAATCTCCTTGACGAGTGAGATCGCATCGTCGACCGACGTACACATCTCGAGGATGATCCGCCCGATCATGAAACTGACGAACCCGTCGCCCGGACGGCGACGGTTGATGAAGTTATAGCCCATCGCAAGCCCATGTTCATTCATCCCGTCCATCCGACCTGTTACCCGTGAAGCGGGGCCGATAATTGCTGATCCGCCATCATTCGGTTGAAAGACGGAAAATCGACCATCGTATGTCATCGGATGATAGTCGTAATTGCGGACGAGGAAATTATTACCGGTCATGATCGAACAACCACTTTTCGGTCCTTCGACCCGGTAGTGCCCAAAATGCAGTAACGTATCCGGCAGTGAAAGTTCAAGTTCGTCCTGAAGTCCGAGTAGCTCGTCCCAAATATGCGGGGCGTAGCGGAGAAACATCTCCTTCGTCTCGACCGGATCGACTTGAAAGCGCGGAACACGGATCTTCCAGTTGTCCTCCCGGTTATGGAGCAACTGGTTTCGTTTGACGTAACGCCCTTGTTCGCGACCGAACTCATAATGACTGCCGCGGAATTGTGTGATCTCATTGGCTACACGTTGCATACGATTCATCCTTTCTTCAACTGCTGTATGCTGATTATATCGAACGCGAGGGAGAATGTCGTATGGCAAGTCTTTACTTAAGCATATCTAAAGTATGGGAATATTGAAAAAATAGTCAACTTTTTCATTCTTAAACCGATAACAAAACGGGAGGGGATGGAATGAAACACATGTCAGTTAGACGGAAGATACAAGCTTTGATCGCAACAGCCGTCGTTGCGATGCTTTTGATTGCGGGAGCAGGACTCTATTTCTTGAATCAGATGTCGAATGCTTCCCGAGCGATGTATCAAGAAAACTTAATACCGATCCAGGAAGTGGCTCAAATCCGGATTGATACACGCGCGCTTGATTCTTTTTTAGTCGAGATGATGTTAACGAAGGACGAGGCACGGGTCACGGAACTGCAAGCTGACATCGATACGCGTCAGGAACAGATTCGCGCATCAGTCACGAAAATCGAAAAAGCAGGACACTTTAATGCGCAAGAGAAGAAACAGCTCGAAGAATTAAAGGATAATGTCCTCGCCTATGATAATTCGATGACGATCGTCCAGGATGCGGCGACGCGCAACGAAACCGAAGAAGCCTATACGGCATACACGCAAGGCCTGGAACAAGTCCGGGATAATGTTGCGGATTCTGCGAAGTCGTTGATGGCTTCGATGACAAAACAAGCAAAGACGCTAGACGCTCAGAATCAAGCAGAAAAACAAACGGCCTTTTACTTAATGCTCGGCATCTTTTTACTCGCGGTTCTCTTGTTTGCAGGACTTGCCATGTACATTACACGTCTCATCACGCGTCCGATTCGTCAATTGCAGGGATGGATGGATCAATCAGGGAACGGGGACTTGACCGTCCGTGGAACATACGACTCAAAAGACGAGCTTGGACAGTTGACGACGTCCTTCAATGAAATGATTGCGTCACAGCAACAAGTCGTGCTTGAACTAACCGGTACAGCTGACCGCGTCGCTGTTGCGTCGGATGAACTTAGCGTCAATGCGGAATCGACGACGAAAGCGACGGAAATGGTCGCCGTGACGATGGAAGAGATGGCAAGTGGTGCTAGTCAACAGTTGCATCAAGTATCGGATGCCTCACGGACGATCGAAGAATTGACGACGTCGGTCCGTTACGTCGCCGGTAATGCCCAACAAATGACGGAACGCACTGCGGATGCGATGGAAAAAGTCGCTCTCGGTGGTCAAGTCGTCGGAACACTCGGTACCCAAATGGGACGGATTCAAGAAGACGTTTCTCGACTGAGCCACGTCATTGACGGTCTTGGTAACCGATCGCAGGAAATTGGACAAATCACGGATTCGATCAAAGGTGTCGCGGCACAGACGAACTTGCTCGCATTAAACGCAGCAATCGAGGCAGCTCGCGCCGGTGAACAAGGGCGCGGATTCGCCGTCGTCGCTGCGGAAGTCAAGACGCTCGCGGAGCAGTCGGCGGTCTCGGCAAAACAGATTGAGTCGTTGATTCGGGTCATTCAACAAGAGACGGAAGCATCGGTCGCCTCGATGGAGAAGGTTTCGACCGAGATGACGAACGGGATTGCCGTCGTCGATCAAGCAGGTGCCTCCTTCTCAGAAATCGAGACAGCGATCACCGACGTGACAGGGCACGTCGAAGAAGTGTCCGGTGCCGTACAGGAAATGGCGGCAGCGAGTGAGCAGATTGCCTCCGTCATGCGAACGATTCAAGCAGTGACGGAAGGGACTGCTGCCGGAACACAAAACATCTCCGCGTCGACCGAGGAGCAGATGGCGTCGATGGAAGAAATCTCATCCGCGTCCCAATCACTCGCGACGATGGCGGATGATTTAAAACAAGTCACAGGCAGATTCACCGTGTAAGATATTGAACGACGACCATGAGGTAATTCATCATGGTCGTTTTTTTATTTGTGGTAATGAATGGAAAACAAGCAGGGGAGTAAGCGTGTGGCGTCGTATGTACAGGTTAAGTAAGAATGATATAAAGCAGCAGATAGATGTTATGAAAGTGATTGAAGAAATTGTTTGACAGCACGACGGGACGTCAGATGGATGACTTGTTTATCGGACGTCGCTGTAAGCGTTGAGAGGATATTCGGTCGTTTATCGATTGGGAAACGCCAAATCCATTTCAAAAAATCGAACGATAGTTTCTCGGGACAGCCTGCCGCCATATCCGGTCGACCGGTCTTGCGGTAGCGCCACGTCCGTTTTAATGCCCGGTACAGACAGAGTGTCCGCGGTAGATCAAGGAAGATGATCGTATCGGCGGCATTGATTCGTAAGTCAAGCGTTCCACCGTAGTTGCCGTCGATGATCCATGTGTCACGCGATATGAGTGTTTGTTGAATCTGACGTTGTTCCTCACGCGAAACCGCTTCCCAGTTCGGACGCCATAATAAGCTGTCGAGGTGATCAACAGGATAGCTGAGTTTTTTGCCCATCTCGCGGGCAAGCGTCGATTTACCGGACCCACCGGAACCAATCAAGATGATCTTTCGCATACACTACCTCCTATTTTTTGTCATAGGAATTGATCATACCACGGTTTTCTAGTCGAGGATAGAACGAAAGGAGTGAATGAGATGGTACCAAATTTCATAATCGAAGGGATGACGATCGTTTTTACACTACTCGTAATCGGTTGCGGCGTGATATTCCTGCCGCAGCGATGGAAGCGGTATGGCTTGATTTTACTTGGTTTGGTGGCAATCGGGTGCAGTTCCTTTTGGTACATCCGACCGACGCTCGTCAATCAACAGATTGCTGAGAATACTAAGCTCGCTAAAGTAGAGCTAGCACGCCAGTTTCCAGGAGAAGCATACACGATAAGACCACAGAAGTTTTCATACGAATCGTCAGCAAATCCGTATATGATTGAAGTCGAATTCGCGAATGAACCAAACATGATCTATATGTTGAAATTCCGTGAAAATGATATTGAGTTAGCGGGTTATGTCATTAAAAATGAAGATATCTCCTATGAACAACAACATCAGTTCAAATAAAGACCGGATGCTCAAAACATCCGGTCTTTTGATTAAGTGGATTTCAATTTTTGTGTTGCGGACATCGTCTTGACAGCGAAGAAGGCAATCAGACCGAATCCGACCTTGTTGATCAGGTCCGCAAAGTTATAGATCAATTCGCGGACGAGTTGCACCTCGATGCCGGGTGCGAACAAGGTGACGGCGTAACCGACCGGATAGATCGCCCATCCAATCAAGATGAACAAGCGCATTTGCAACAAGGCTTTACGAATCGGTGCAGGCTTATCTTCAGCAGCTTTCGTGACGTTCGTGAACAAGAGATAAATGATATAAAACCATGCGATACAACCGACGACGTATGCCCAAAGACCGAGTTGTGTGAAGCCACCCGCCAGATTGATGGACGACTCGCCGATGTATCCACCGATGATCATGATGATGTCGGCGATGACGAGTTTCGTTAGAAGGGAACGTCCTTTCCCACCTTTTAAACCGAGCAACAGCGGAAACTTGATCAGTAAGAGAGGCGTCGTCACAAGCCAGTCGATGTAGCGGATTTCGGTCGGAAAGCCATCGATCTCTGACAACAAACCGGATTCCCCGACAGCTTGCTTCATGAAATAATAATGAATCGCAGCGACGAACGTGACGAGTGCAGCGACTGTTGCGGTCGAGCGGTATTCCGGGGCGAGGGAATTTCGTTCGACGAGAAAATAGAGCGTACCGGCGGCCATTCCGACGAATCCGACCCAGAACATATACTGGGTCGCAAGAACGAGAAGGTTGACGTCTTCCATGTTATTTCGACTCCTTTTCGTAAGTGGACACGACCTTTCATACTTTTATTTTACTGACGATACAGTCTTCAGACACCACGTCGAAACGCTCTTGATGTGCGGTCTATCAACGGTTTGACAACATTTCGACACACTTGGAGAGGAACAATCGATGACACACTATCAGCTTCAATGTCATAGGGCTTAACTAAATAAATTCAGACATTCCGTCATGACCTGCCTTCGCTGAAGCGAGGTTTTTTTAGTTTATCCGTCGATGGAAGAAGGAAAGTACTAAAGACGAATGATGTTACTTAAAATGACGGAGGAGGATGGATGGATGTTGCACGCCTTATTCTTGAACTGCACCTTAAAAGCATCACGTGAACCATCGAATACGGAGGCGCTAATCCGTGACGTGATCGCATATTGGAAACAAGAGGACGTCACTTCAGAAATTGTCCGCATCGTCGATCACCAAGTGGCGTTCGGCGTCACGGAAGACGAAGGCAACGGGGATGAATGGCCCGTGATTTTCGAAAAGGTGAAACGGGCGGACATCGTTGTCATCGGAACACCGCTCTGGCTGGGTGAAAAAAGTAGTGTTGCGACGCAAGTCATTGAACGATTGTACGGAGGGAGCGGCCTGACGAACGATCTTGGACAAGCGATCTACTACAACAAAGTCGGTGGCGTCATCGTCACGGGGAATGAAGATGGAGCTAAACATGCGTCTGCCTCCATCTTGTACGGTCTGTCGCATATCGGCTTTACGATTCCGCCGAACGTCGATGCTTACTGGGTCGGTGAAGCGGGACCAGGACCATCGTACATCGAAGCAGGACGGAACAACGACTTTACGAAGCGACACGCACAGTTTTTAGCTGCCAACCTATATCATTTTGCCAAGATGTTAAAGGAGCATCCGATTCCAGCAGAAGGGAATGTGATGGAATGAAAAAACAACGTTTAACAGGATACGGTGTCGCAACGTTGTTCGCGATGAGTTTAATGCTTGCGGGTTGCGGAAATGACGAAGCGTCGACGGACAAGGTCGAAGAAGGATCAACGAATTCGAACACGACCGACGATACGATGCAAGACAAGGATACGGTAACGAAAAATGCCGACACGGATTATGGCTTCAACAGTCTGTCGATTGAAGCGGACGTTGAAGGGGATAACGATGCCATTGATATTAGTTATGATCGGGATAATGACGGAACGGAAGCGGAATATCGCTATAAAGGGGAGCAAAAGCAAGGAGACGACGCGATGACGGAACTCGACGCGAAGTTCAAGAACTTAAAGATTGATGCGGATACATCTGAAAAAGAGGTCATCAGTGAGGTTGAGCGTGTGTTTGCGATTCAAGATGCTTCCCGCTTAGAGGTTGAAATCGAATTCTCAGACGGAACCGAAAAAGAATATAAAAAATAAACAACAGGTCTGCGCCCGTATGAGGTGTAGACCTGTTGTCTTAGTGTAGCGTTACATGAGCGAGGACACCGTAATGATCGCTCGGTACAAGGTGATGCGGCAGTCGATGATTTCCGATCAGTTGGACGTGCTGTAAGGTCACCTGCGAAAGCGAACGCTGACAGAGTAACCAATCATATCGAACGGGGCTTGTAATGCCGTCATTCTTCCTTGCGTACGGATTCGTCACGGAATCAAGCGTCGCGGCGGCGATTTGTCCTGTACGAGCGGCAAAACTGCCAGCAAGATCGACCCACTCCTTAAGCGCAGCGTGATGCAACGCAGAGTGTGGACCATCATTAAAGTCGCCGCCTAAGAACTCAATCGTCGTGTCATCCGTCTGTGAGGCAATCCATTCGTTGACGAATCGAAGTTGATCGAGTCGAATGTCTGAAGCACGCCAATTGAAATGAATGTTCGTCACGGCAAAACGAATACCGTCAATCGAAAACGGGATCCGAATTGCACAGTGGTGGTTGATGTTTGCTGTCGCAGCGGCACTCGAATCCGTTCGTTCAAACGGCAATTTCGTCAGAATGGCAAGTCCTTCATCTGGTGAATCCATATAAGGATCCATCATCATATACGGATAACCGGTCGCCTCTGCGAGGTGCTCGGCGATCGAAATGAAAGGTTCATCCGGATGAAACGTCGACATGACTTCTTGCAGGAGGAGAATGTCCGGTTGGTGTTGCTTGATCTCCGCGCATAACGCCTCGAACCGTTCTTGTCGTTTGTGCGGGTGATGCCAGATGTTATATGTCGCAATTGACAATGAAAGACTCATAGCTGTAAGCCCATCAACACCGTATCGTAAAAGCAACCGTCCGATAGTAACCGGTCATGACGCAGTCGTCCTTCTTCTTGAAATCCATGTCGCTGATAGAGGCGAATGGCGCCGAGGTTCGTCTCGACGACTTCTAGCTGAATTTTTTGCAGGGATTGCGCTTTTGCCCAAGCAATCATTCGTTCCAGCAGTTGGGTACCGATTCCTTGCCCCCAGTCGGATTGAAGTACACCGAGTCCAAATGATGCCTTGTGCGCGAAACGTTTTAAATGAAAACCACGACATCGGGCGTAGGCGATGAGGCGTCCCTCGCGCTCGACGACGAGGATACGATCCGGAACCGAGGAATCGTGTAACTGATCTGCGAAATCCGTCGCGGTCATCACGTCCTCACCAGGCATCCGGTCGAAGTATTCCGTTTCCGAATCAAGTGTTTGGCGGAGTTCAGCGAGGGCTTCAGCGTCACTGAGTCGAGCCGGTCGAATCTGGTACCGTTGTGTATCGAACGAGTGGTGCATCGTCTGCATATGTAATCCTCCGTTCTAGATGGAATATGCTATCATTATGGCAGGAATGGTATCATTTGTAAATTTAAGGAGAGAAGAAATGAAATCAATTAGGGTCAGAACAATACGAAGGAATAACTCAAAAAAGAATGATTCGTCTTTTTGCATTTTTTCTATCGAAGTTTCGTGTGACGCGCCATTTTTTACAAAGATAAGAGTGACAGATGATTATTCTGCCACCCTTATCTTTGTAGAGAATAATTTATGAATCACCCTTCATGATGTGTTTAACAAATGATGTTAACGCCGGACGTGCACGATCCAAGCCGACATGTACGTCAGTGTTCCGATCGATAAGACAAGGGCAATCGCATAAAACGGAAACGCTGGATACAGTTGGAGTAATGGTTGCTCAAACAAAAAGGCAATCATTAGAACGGGAAGGCTGATCATAAAAGCAACGTACGCTGCTCGAGTCGCTTTACCGGTGATCAGTGCCTCACGTTCGTCGGAGTCGGAAAATTCTGCTGTCGCAAACGAACGCGAACGGTCTTCTCGTAAGAAATAGCTGACGATCGACAGGACAATCGCAATCACTAGCACTGGAAGGACACCCATTACATCTAATTTCAGCGACAATCCCGTACCGGATACAGGATCATCTTGAAATAACTGCAGATTCGCATGAATGGCACTAATGAGATAAGCAGCTAAAAAGTAGAGACAACAATTAAGTAAAGATTGAGTGACGACACGTTTCATCAGGATTCCTCCTCTAATTGAAATAGTTCCTCGATCGGGCAATCAAAGACGCGGGCAATCTGCATCGCGAGTAAGAGCGACGGCGTATAGCTCCCTTTTTCAAGTGAGATGACAGTTTGTCGTGTCACACCAATTCGTTCCGCGAACTGCTCTTGTGTCCACTTGTGCTGTTGACGATAGAGGCGGACATGGTTCGTCAGTTTCATCTGACGACCTCCTTTCCAGTTGTTTACATTGTAAAGCCGGTTTTACATTTTGTAAAGTAGACTTTACGTCATGTATGTAAAAAATGGAGCTGACTCAAAAGTCAACTCCTCAGACTGAAGACAAAGCGTAAATTTTTATTAACGAAAAGGATAGCGCTTTTTTGTTCATCTCGAATCGTTTTACTAGGGCAAGCATCGCGTCGCTGCAGGTTCGCTCTTGCTTGTTTTTCCCTAGGAAGCGATATGGAGTGAACAAAACGCTTCTCTGATCCTTCTTCCGGATATAAAAAAATGACGCATTACACGCCACTCCTACAGGAAAAAGCGCGATTTTGCGCTGTCAGAGACAAACAAGACCCGTTTTCCTGCTCGAACGGAGCGGGAAAACTGGCTTGTGTCTCGCCTGAGGAAAGGGCGTGAAAAGACTCGTCATTTTTTGGGATCAGTCATCTGAAGCCCACGTGAACATTAAAATACGTAAGGTGTCAAAATGACAGCCGTGAGACAAGCGAATGTCGCCAATCTCTGATGATGACGTAAGGATAAGAAAAGCGTGATCAGCCCAGTGATCGTCATACCGGATAAGATCCATCCTAGCCAAAACTCCGTGCTATTCGAAGCAATCGGGATGCTTAATAAGTAAGCTGTCGCGTGCGGAAATAAGCCGATGGCATCTAACAGGATACCGCCAAAGACACCCATCAGCAGCAAGCCGATCGACAGACGAAATAGTGCTTGACGTTTAATCATATGCATACTCCTATTCTGTTTGGTTGACGCAAGAAATCCTACTGTTGCGCCTATTCAATATGTTTCTACAAAAAGCGAGGGATTCCTTTCTGTTATCTATCCCTGAACTTTATCAAAAATCCTTGCTTCTGCACATCAATCGGAATATTCAGATAATTATCGGGTATTCTGTTGAAAACGCCATCGCCGATTCAGTGGAGAGGAGAAGAGAAGATGATGCCTGAACTGATACCGGATGACCGGGAGCTCGAACGAAGGATTCGGATCGTACATCTGTTGCGAAAACTGGGTAAGACGGACGAAGCGATTGCCCGATCCTTGTATGTTCCGATCGAATGGGTTCAATCAATTGGTGAAGAAGACGACTGGCAGCAAATGCAATCATCCTAAGGCAAGGACGTCACGTCCTTGTTTTTTTGCGTGTTCCGGTATACTAAAACAAGCATCTCAAATCGAGAGGATGAAGTGAAATGAACGTTGCCATCATTGGAGCAGGAATCAGTGGTTTGTATCTCGCGACGCGTATGCAGAAGCTTGGACACGACGTGACGATCTATGAAGCACGTGACCGAATCGGCGGGAGAATCGAGACGATCGATTTCAACCTAGCAGGACAATCATATGCGTTTGATCTTGGACCGACTTGGTTTTGGCCGGACAGCGAACCACTGATGGTCGATTTGATCCATCGATTAGACTTACCGACACTCGAACAATATGCGA
The DNA here is from genome assembly GCF_015645365.1 of Exiguobacterium abrahamii. Lineage (NCBI taxonomy): Bacteria > Bacillati > Bacillota > Bacilli > Caryophanales > Exiguobacterium > Exiguobacterium abrahamii. The sequence continues at coordinate 1,337,741 of NZ_JADOYC010000001.1, read as the reverse complement.
CGGGAGCGCTTCGACTCGAACGAGCTGACGGAGTCGAGTCGCATTTGGTTGCGAATCAACCGACGGCGCTTCGCCTTCGTGACGGAATCCGCTCTGTTGCTACGGCACTTGCTGCACGACTCACACCGGGAACGATTCGACTCAAGTCTCCGATCAGTCAGATTGATGTCACGAACCGGATTCTCGTCAGTTCAGGAAGGAAAAGTCAACCGTTCGATGAGATCGTTCTCGCACTACCACCACGTCTAGCGGCAACATTATCGTATGTGCCAGCTTTACCTGAAGCAGTCCTGGATGAACTTGAAGCATTACCGACTTGGATGGCGCAGCAAGCAAAATGTCTTGTTCTTTACGAGAGACCGTTTTGGCGTGATTCGGGCTGGTCCGGTCAGGCAATCAGCTGGACTGGGATGGTGCAGGAGATTCATGACGCTTCCCCACAAGATGGACCGGGAGCGCTGTTCGGTTTTTTCCGGACGCCGGCACGTGAACGACAGTTATTGACCGAGGCGGAAATCAAGGAAACGGTACTCGCGCAGCTGGTTCGTCTGTTCGGTGAACAAGCGCGTCAGTCGATTGGTTGGGCGTATAAAGACTGGTCGACGGATAGTTGGACAGCAACACGAGCTGATGCAGCACCTCTCGTGGATTTCCCGGCGTATCATACCATCAATCTCGGAGTGGAGCATGCAGCGATTTCACTGATTGGGACAGAGACCGATCCGAGTCATGGTGGACACTTAGAAGGCGCATTACGATCCGTTGAACGTTATTTAGAAAAGAGAGGAAGAGAAAAATGATCGAGACGCTACATTATGATGTGTTTACATCGACGCCAGGAAGCGGTAATCCAGCTGGGGTCGTCTTAGACGCCAATCAATTGACTGAGCCGGAAATGCAACGAATCGCTCGGTTGAACGGCTTTACCGAGACGACGTTTGTCTTGTCATCCGAGCAAGCGGACTACCGCATGCGCTACTTTGCACCGGAACGGGAAATGGATTTATGCGGCCATGGCACGATTGCCGCATTGACAGCACTCGATTCAAAGATCCGTTTATCTCCAACATCTCAAATCGAGACAAAGTCAGGCATCTTGCCTGTGATGCGTTTAGCGAACGGCATGTTTCGCTTGCAACAAGGACAACCACAATTACATCAGTTTGACGGTGACATAAAGCACGTTCTAGCCGCGATCGGTCTCGAATTGACACATCTCGATGACCGATGGCCAATCGTATATGGCAGTACTGGGAACTTGACACTGCTCCTCCCGATTCGTCGACTTGAGGACTTTCACCGGATGGTGCCGGATAACCAACGCTTTGCCACCGTGTTGACCGACTTCCCACAAGCCTCGATTCATCCGATTTGTTTCGATACATATGACCGACAAGCGACGATGCACGGACGTCACTTCTCAGCAACGGGAGCAGGAAGCATCGAAGATCCGGTTACGGGAACGGCGAGTGGTGTGATGGGCGTCTATTACCGAAAATTCATCCAGCCACTTGAAACGGAAACTGCGATCATCGTCGAACAAGGACACGAGATGGGTCGACCCGGTCAGGTCGGAATCCGTATTTCTGGCGAAGGTCTTGATCACAGCAAATGGAAAGTCGAGATGGACGGGCAAGCCGTCTTTGTCGGCGTCAAGAGAGCGGGAGAGGAAGAGACAGATGTTGAAACACTTCATTTGGGATTTTGATGGCACCTTGTTTGATACATATCCGGTGTTAGTCGATGTGTTCGTGGAATTACTCGAGCGTGAGGGGCGAACGGTTGAACGCGAGCAAGTAGCAGAACTGATGGCGATCTCGGCAAAAACGACGTATGAGGCGTTTGGTGTGTCCGAAGCGTTCATCCTGAACTACAAGCAACAAAAGATGATCATCGAACAAGAACAGTCTGAACCGTTTCTCGGAATCCGTGAACTGCTAGAGGCGTTATCGACGAGAGGTGCGACGCATCATATCGTCACCCATCGCGGAACATCGATTCATGCGTTGCTTGCAAAACATGGGTTGACGCATCATTTTCAAGACGTGTTGACGGCACCGGATGGATTCGCCCGAAAACCGGATCCGGAAGCTGTCACGTACTTGATCAATCGGCACCAGATGGCACGAGACGAGACGATCATGATTGGAGACCGGGAACTCGATGTCTTAGCCGGACATCGTGCCGGTATCAAGACGTGTTTGATAAGCGAACATACGAGTCAGACCGTTGCGACGTATACCGTAACGTCGCCCGGTCGATTAAAGGAATTGTTACTGACATAAAAACAGCCCCGCTTCCAGTGATGGAAACGGGGCTGTTTTTTAAGAAGACAATCGATCTGCTTCGGTGGCTTGAGCGCGTGGTGCACGCCAGAAATACGTCAGTAAAATGCCGACTGCGAGCATGACTGTCGCGAAATAGAACGGATAGTTCAAATTGACGTCAAAGAGTAGTCCACCAACGATCGGTCCAAGGATGTTGCCGATGCTCGTAAACATCGAGTTCATTCCGCCGACGAACCCCTGTTCATCTCCGGCAATCTTCGAAAGATAAGTCGTGACAGCAGGTCGCATCAAGTCGAACCCGACGAAGACGACCATCGTCACGAGAATGATCGAGAGATAGTTCGTCACGAACGTCATCAAGACGACGAGCAGTGTCGAACCGATCAAGCTGTACCGAATCAAGCGAATCTCGCCGAACCAGCGTGTCAAACGATCGAACAGTCCGACTTGGACGATGACGCCGACGATCGCACCGAGAGAAATTGCAAGCGCAATGTCCTTCGCTGTGAAGCCGAACTTCCGGTCGACGAACAAGGCGAATAACGACTCGAACGAGGCGAGACCGAACGACGAAATCAACAGGACAAGAAAAGCGATGAAATAGAGCGGACTGAAGACTTTCCGGAAACCGGTCTGTTGTTTGACCGTCGTTGTCTCGTAGTGACGTTCCGGTTCCTTAAGTGTAAAGACGGATAACACCATCGCTGTCAAACCGAACGCAGCAGCAAAGAAGAACGGCGTCCGCGAGCCGAGGTCAGCGAGGAACCCACCGATACCCGGTCCGATGATGAAACCGGTCGAGATGGCAGCAGACATATATCCGAGCGCTTTCGGACGAGTCTCGTTCGTCGTGATGTCAGCGATGAATGCCGTGACGGCTGGCATGATGAAAGCCGCACTGACACCACCGAGAATCCGTGACGCGAACAGGACTTCGACGCTTTGACCGAGACCGAATAAGAGCTCGGACATACTGAAGATGAACAAACCAATGATGATCATCGGTTTACGTCCGTACTTGTCGACGGCACGTCCCGCGAGTGGTGAAAGAATCAATTGTGCAAAGGCGAAGGTGGAAACCATGTATCCGACTGTAGCCCCGGAGATGTTCAACTCGTTCATGATCGTCGGTGTGACGGGAATGACGAGTCCGATGCCTAAAAAGGCGATGAATAAGTTGAGCAGGAGTGTACTTAAAATCAATGTATTGTTTTGCATAGTTCACCTCAATAGAATTAAATCGTTTTTGACATACCACGCCAAACGATCGGCCAGACGGCTTGCTGTCGAGCATGAAACGCGTTGACACCGTTGTAGACGAGTTCTGTTAACGTGCCTTCAGCAACTGTCAGATAGGCGAGAGCGGCACTTTTGTAATCCGTCGAATAGAGAATCTGTTCCGTTCGGTCTCGTTCGCGTAGTAATCGCGTCAATAGATCGTGCAGTGAATCGAAAAACGGATTGAAGCGGTCCGTCATTTCTTGTTCGAGCTTCTCCGGTGGAAAATAGGCAGCCCGAAGGATGAATCGCATCAGGATATCGTCTTGCTGTTCCGAAATGAACCAATCGAAGAAGCCGTGCAGCGATTGCTCGAGCGGCTGCTGCCGCGTACTCGTGAAATACGTCGCAAAGCGGCGCTTTTGTTCTTGCAAGGCGTACGTCGTCGCTTGCAGGAACAGGTCGTCCTTCCCTTTATAGTGCGCATAGATCGATGGCTTTTTTATGCCAACCTCTGTCGCGATCTCTTGCAACGATGCCCCTTCATAGCCGTGCGCAGCAAAATGATGGATGCTCGTCTGTAACAATTGTTGGGCTTTCAGATAAATCACCTTCCTAACGGTCGTTAGGTAACACTGTAACAGCAAATTTCAAATGTAGTCAATCAGATTGTCTTACCGCACAAAAAAACTGACTCCGTGATGGCGGAATCAGTTAAGGAAGAATCATTATTTATTCATGACACGACCGCGTGTTGCAACGCGTGAGCCGACGATTCCTGCGAATGACGTAAAGATAAGAGTCAGAAGCAGTCCGACGAACGCCCAGATTGAAACTTTTGACGCCGTTTGTGTCGCTTGTTCTGTTTGCTCGCGGACATCTTGGACTGTTTTCTTGAGGTCAGCGGATGTCTCATCAAGCGTTTGTTTAGCAGTCTCAATTTGTTGCGTCGTTTCTTTTGTTGCCGTGTTAAGACCATCAACGATGTTTTGCGTCGCTTCTTCCGCTTCAGCACCTGTCAAATCGGTGTTTTTCGCAACAGCATCAGCGATTTTATCTTCATCGACTGATTTCTCGATTTTTTCAGCTCGTGCTGTCAACGAATCACCAAGATCCTGGACGATCGTATCGAAGTTCTCTGGTTTCGTGATTGCTTCCTTACCAGCAGCCGTGACGTCTTCTTGAACAGCGTCAAGTTCGTTCTGCAAGTAACCTGGTTGCAACTCTTTGATGTCCGTATCTTTTAAGATTTCGTCGACGTTCCCTTCAAGTTCTTTCGTATCAACTTGGGACACGTTTTTCGTAATCGAATCGAATCCTTTCGTCGCAGCGTCTTGCGCCGTCGAAGCAACAGATCCGATACCGTTACCAGCCGCACCACCGACCGTACCGAGTAGTGAGCCGACCGATTGTAACGTATTGACCGTCGTGAACGTCAAGAGAGCGAACAGTAAGATGACGCTCGTCGACCATGTCAAGAAACCGTGGACGAGACCGGCACGTGCCGACGTCACACCGGAGACGAATCCGGCAACGAACAGCGAGATGAGCAATGAAAGGATTGCCCAGATGATTAAGCCCGTTCCAACACCATCGAATGGGTTATTCGACGTGACGTCCGTGACGCCGAGTCCGATCGCTGAACCGATTAAACTAAATAAGATCAATAAAGATAGAAATGATACCATACCTGCAAAAATCGAGCTCCATGAGATGTTACGACCTGCTCCGTCCGCTTCCGCTCGGAAATGCGACGAAAAGCCTCTGTTTGTCTTTTCCATAATAAGCACTACCTCTCCCCGAATTGGTCTTTCAAGTTCGAGATGTTCATGAATGTAAAAGCTTCATCTCAAGTTTCTTACGCGCATAGCTCTTATATAACCGGTAACTAAATAAGAGAAACCTAGTATTACAGGTACATGATTAATGGTCGTCTGAACTTCAACGAAGTGATATTGGTTGCGTTTGAAGAAAAAGAATCGTACACTCTTATCAAGTGTCACGTTATACTGTACAGTTTAAAATCAAAAGGAGGTGATCCCCCGCTTTTAGGGGGATACAAGTTGGACATCGTCTTAACACTAAATTTGTTGTTGCTCGTCGTATTGATTGGTTTGACCGCGTTTTTCGTCGGTTCGGAATTTGCTGTCGTCAAAGTCCGGATGTCACGTCTCGACCAGATGGTGCAAGAAGGAAAAAAGGGAGCAGTACTTGCGAAGAAGGTCGCAGGAGATCTCGATTATTATTTGTCGGCCTGTCAGCTCGGTATCACGATCACTGCACTTGGTCTGGGTGCACTCGGGAAACCGACCGTCGAGAAATTGTTGACACCAGTCTTTGATGAACTCGGTGTCGCCGTTGCGCTGTCAACAATTCTCTCATACAGTATCGCTTTCATCTTCGTGACGTTTCTCCACGTCGTCATCGGAGAGCTCGCACCGAAGACGCTTGCGATCCAGTATGCGGAACGGATGACGTTACTGCTAGCTCCTTCACTCTATATATTCGGAAAAATCATGTATCCGTTCATCTGGATCATGAACGGTTCGGCCCGTGTCCTCTTACGGACGTTCGGTGTGAAACCAGCCGGTCACGAACAAGCCCATTCCGAAGAAGAGTTGAAGATCATCATGGCACAAAGTTTTCAAAGTGGTGAGATCAATCAATCGGAACTCGCCTTGATGCAAAACGTCTTTGCGTTTGATGAGCGTGTCACGCGCGACATCATGGTGCCACGGATGAATATGATGGTCATTTCGGACGAGATGAGTTGGGAAAATCTTTTACAGACGATGTCTGACAATCCGTATACGCGTTACCCGGTCAGTGAAGGAACGGATAAGGACCGGATTAGTGGTTATATCAACGTCAAGGAAGTGCTCGCCCATCACGCGGTACAAGACGAACAAGAACTTGCATCGTTCCTTAAACCGTTACCGGTCGTCTCGGAATTGACACCGCTGCAAGAAACACTCTTGAAGATGAAGCAGACACGGTCACACATCGCTCTCGTCATCGACGAGTATGGTGGGACGTCCGGTTTGATCACGATGGAGGATATTTTGGAGGAAATCGTCGGTGATATCCGCGATGAATTCGATGAAGCGGAGCAAGCCGAAATCGAACAGTTACCGGACGGCTCGTACCGCTTAGCGGGTACTGTCCTATTAGTTGAGATCGAAGAACGATTTGGTCTTCGGTTCACTGAAGCAGAGGCGGTCGACACGATCGGTGGGTATATCCAATCACGGACGGCTGCTTTTGAAGAGGGAACGATCGTCACAGATGAGGCGTTTACGCTTGAAATCTTGCGTTCTGCCCAATATCAGATTCAGGATGTCAAGTTGACCTTGCCGTCAAGCTAACAGAAAGACCCGTTTTGCTTAGTAGTTCAATCTACTAAGCAGACGGGTCTTCTTTATTGCGCGGAAGGGAGATTGGATTCGGTTAACGGTAACCGTTCCTTCAAATACAGAGAAAAAGCTTCTTCCGATAAAGGACGCGCATAGTAATACCCCTGACCGATGTGACAGCCGACGGATTTAAGATACGAGTGCTGCGCCTCGTTTTCGACACCTTCTGCAATCATCGTCAGACCAATCGTTTGTCCCATTGCGATGATATGTGGGAGTAAAGCAGCTCCACCCGTTGTTTCCGGACAATCGTCGACGAATGATTTATCAATCTTCAGTGCATGAACTGGCAGTTGATGCAGGATGGATAAAGAAGAAAAACCGGTTCCGAAGTCATCGATGGCACAGTGAATTCCCTGATCGCGCAACGAATGTAACATCTTGCTGCTATCTGTGACGTCTTGTAAGATGCTCTCGGTAATTTCGAGTTCCAGATAAGCTGGAGATAAGTTCGTCTCAGACAAGGTCTCTTCAATCATGTTCAGGAAATGTTGATCCTTGAACTGGGGAACGGAAATGTTGACGGCGACGATGAGCGGATAGCCTTGCTCATGCCAGGCAAATGTCCTGCGGCATGCCGTCTTTAGAATCCAGCGTCCAAGAGCGATGATGTGACCGCTCTCTTCAGCGATCGAGATGAATTCGACGGGAGAAATCAAACCAAAGACTGGATGATGCCAGCGAACGAGTGCTTCCATACCGATCGGACGGTTTGTCATCAGATCGACTTTTGGCTGATAGACTAGTTGGAATTGATCGTTCTCGATCGCTGCGGGCAAATCCATTTCTAGCTGGATCTTCCGATTGAACCATTGATGGAGTCGTTCATCATACCGGACGCAGTGCATCGGTCCTTGTTGTTTCGCTTGAAGAAGTGCCGTATCAAGACAAGGAAGAATGTTCTGGTGCAAGGAAGTGTCTTCGACGAGACAACTACCAGCATGGATGGTGACTGGAATCGAATAACCACGAATTCGGAATGGACGCTCGAACTGGTGTAATACAGCCTTTTCAAGAGCGGTCAACGAATCATTTGTCGCGTATGGAAGGATGAGCGCGAACTCATCCCCACCGATCCGGTAGATCTCCAGGTCATCGTGACGCAACAGCCGAAGTCGATTCGCCGTCTCAATCAAGACACGGTCACCCGTCGCATGCCCCATCGTATCATTGACGATCGTCAAACGATGTAAATCCAGCGAGACGGCCGCAAAAGAACGCGGTAAGTCGTTCGTTAGCCGTTCGATGAAGAGTTGCCGATTCGGAAGCTGTGTCAGTGAATCATGGTAAGCGATGAATGAGACTTCGTTTAGCAAGCGGTTGTTGTTCCTTAATGTAAAGATTTGCCGACCAAGAACAAGAGAGAACAAGAGCAGCCAACCGCTCGATAGAATATTGAGGTACCAGTCATAAGTCGATAAGACGAACCCTGTCAGTAAACCGATGCTGACATAAGGCAAGATGAAATCGCGTTCCGTTACCGTTCGTTGAGAACGAAAGAGTCGTTCTTGTTGCGGATGCTGTCTTCCTTCTAGATGACCACTCCACCCGATGGACAGAAGCGCAATGATCCAGAAAACATCGACGAGATGTTCAAGAAACGGACTATTGTTAAACGTAAAGACGGTAAGTATGATATCGCCGCACACTTGAAACAAAAAACCAACGACGAGAAAACGGTGATGCGGTTTTCCTTGATTATGACGAACATGGTAATACAAAATCGCACTGAAAAAGAGGAGTAACACATCAGCAATGAGAAATCCGAAGGTGGAGATCGTTCGCTCGAGCGAGGGATTCAGGATCTCAAAATAGGGTTGCAATAAATAATAGTCGCTCATGACGAAAGCCGTCGTCATGAACACGACTAAATTGAAGATGTAGTTCTTATTCGAAAAGTTCAATCCGATGCTACGCATCTTTGTGATTAGCGCTAAGACATAGCTGAAATAAGACAAACACCAAAGAATGGTCGAGGCAATCGGTGCATCGACCCGTCCGTCTGTCAATTGAAGGAACAGCCATAGACCACTCCCGAGAACGTGTAATAAAAGACCCGCGAACAAAAAACTTAGAAAACGGAGGTGTGGATTGCGCTGTTCAATGCGTGCGCGAATCATCCAATAGGCGGCAATCAGACCCGCCATCATATGAAAGACGTTGATTCCGATCAGGTGTGCCCATTCTTCAGCAGGTCCAAAACGAATCCAACCATAGAAAACGAGGAATACAGGAAAGACGATGAAAGAGAAGTAACGCCACATGAGTTGAACGGACCTCCTTAAGTTAAAAAGCGAGAAGTGTTATATAGGTATCGGTCAAATTTTCCATTTTTTGAAGGGTGCTTACCTAGAATGCTTGAGGAAATGGGCGAGTGTCGCACATTTAAAGTACCAATCATGACGGGATGTTCCACATGAAATTGTTGGATTTTCGAATGATAGCCATTCAAATGTCATTTATAGATGACGATAAAGAGAATGAAGTCCATCTATGAATGAGGGAGAGAAGCATATGAAATGGTTCGCGAAATCAACATCACCGTCCTTCGATGCGCGCATCGAAGGCGAACGCGCTCATGTCGTGTTGAATGTTCCGACATCCTTACATGAACAATTACGTTTAATCGGTCTAGAAGCAGTCGATTTACAGATTGTCCGGGTCATCCGCGAAGATGTATCCCGTTGGATGCCGAGCATGGTCGACGCGTTCTACGAGGAGCTGGTTCGTGTTCCATCTCTCCGACATTTGATTGAACAGCATTCGACGCTCGAACGATTGAAAGGCACTCTCGCTCGGCACATCTTACAAATGTTCGATGGTCAGGTGACGATGGACTACATCGAAGCCCGGCGCCGGATCGCCGAACGACATGTTCAAATCGGGCTGCATAATAAATGGTATATCGCCGCCTTCCAAAAAGTCTGGAACGTCCTCAGTGAACAGATTGACGGCAGTGACTGGCCGGGAGTCGAACGTGTCCGGATCATGCGGGCAGCGGGGAAACTCTTCAACCTCGAGCAACAGATCGTCATGACGATGTATGAGGATCAAATCGATGAGGAGCGTCAAGCGATTGCGACAGCCAAACGTCACGTCGGAGATGGCGTTCAAAAATCAACGGAAGAACTTGCTGCGATGAGTGAGGAGTCGTCAGCGAACTTTCAAGAAATCGAACGGCACGCCAAACATGTCTCGACGACGACAGACGCGATTTCAATTCAGTTGACAGAAGCGGTCGGTGAAGCAGAAGCAGGTGTCGTCCTTGTCGAAGAGGAGACACGACGCTTCCAGGAGGTTGTCGCAGATTTATCACGAACGACCGAACAAGTCGCTGAACTGTCTCGTCTGTCGCAGGAAATCGAGCGAATCGCCGGGATGGTGACGACGATTTCTGATCAGACGAACCTGCTCAGTTTGAACGCCTCGATCGAAGCGGCGCGTGCCGGGGAGATGGGCCGCGGGTTTACCGTCGTGGCGCAAGAAATTCGGAAACTCGCTGAAGAGAGTAAACAGTCGGCAGCCGAGACGTCACGGATTGCCCAAGAAATCACACAAAAGATGCTCGTCGTCTCAGAGCGGATGGGAACGACGGAGACGGCGGTTGTCCGAACGACGACGGAGATGCAACAAGTCGTCCGTGCCTTCTCACGGATTTCGGAACAGACGGATGCGGTCTCGCGGCAAATTCATGAACTATCGACCGATACGAAGGATGTCGCCGGAACGATCGAAGGCATGCGTAAGATTGCAGAAGCGATTGCTGAGACGGCGGATGACTTACAAGAAGTCGCAGCAACCTTATAAGTGATCCCTCCTTTCTACGGGAAAGGAGGATTTTTTTGTCGTTTTATGGAAAAATGAAAGTGGAGGTGTGAATGGTTTATGGTTCAGAGTCTACTACTGATTGTTTTATGTTTTTTCGCATTGATTGGACATTATTTGATGACAGGTGAACTCGCTCCACGTGAGTTGTACGGATTACTCGGTTTAACGGGCGTCGCTTTCGTGATTGGTGGAGTCGAATGGTGGCAAATCCGGCGTGATTTACACTATCGCGGACTGGATGAAGGAGTGTCCGTTCGCTTAGCGGACCGGGCGAGCCGAAAGACGAATACGGTCTTTCTCGCGCATGAACGATGGCTAACGTTCTCACGTCGTTACGCCACATGGTGGCAGGCAATCCTTGTGCGCTTCGAAAAGTTCGAATCATTTTTTCTCGACGTGACGTTCGAAGGAGACGGGGAACAACTACAAATTAAAGAGACGAAGACGGAGTGGCTTCGCAATACGACACATTTTGTGATTCGCAAAGATGGACGCGATGTCGGAACGATTCGCACCGATGCGGCACTGCGACAACAATTACGACTGCAAGAAGTGTTACTCGTCTCGTATGCCGATCAGGAGTATCAGATTCGGTCCTCGACGGTCAAGAGAACGATTAACGTCTATCAAAATGGGGACTGCATCGCGACGGGGTCACGGCACGGGGCACAACTCGTCTTTGACTGTGACACGAATGAACGTCTCTTAGCCGTCGCCAGTATGATCGTCTTTCGACTTGTTTATTCGAAATGATTTTATTTCAAATACCTAATTCAAAAAGGAGCTATTATGATTCAATTTCAAGGAAGTCCAGTATTACATACTGAACGACTACGATTACGGAAGATCCAACTGGCTGACACGGAAGCTATGTTTCAGAACTGGTTATCGGACGATCGTGTCATGCGCCATTTAATCAAGGGACCACACGAGACGATGGCGCAAACGAAGGCACGCGTAACGGAAATCCTCGCTTCTTACGAAGAGGACACCTTTTGCTACTGGGGAATGGAAGAGAAGCGCAGTGGAACGTTGATCGGTGTCATCGATCTATTCGCTTTCGATGCGGCAACGGATCACTGTGAGGTCGGCTATTGCATCGGATTCGACTGGTGGAACAACGGATACGGTAGTGAGGCGTTAGCTGCTGTCCTTGCCTTCGGTTTTCAAGAGATGCAGATCCATAAGATTTCTGCCGCCCATAATATCGACAATCCAGCTTCCGGACGGATCATGCAGAAGGTTGGCATGATACAAGAAGGAACGGTACGAGCGATGATTCGCAACGCGGCAGGAGAGTATAAGGATTGTGCGATCTATGGGTTGCTTCGTGAAACATATGACTTACATAACAAATGAGGTGTGATACGTTGCAAGAAATGACATTGTATCGAAATTTTGACGAACTGGCAGATGATGTATTGGAATTAGCAAAAGGGATTCTACCTGATCAATTGTTGTATTTAACGACAATCGAAGAAGACCAACTAATGATTTTACGGCTCTCGAACAATCATCGACGAATCGAGATTCGGGCAGGACAGGTGTTCGAGATGGAACAGACACTATGTCGTCACATCAATTTTGAACAGAACGAGCCCATCTGGTATGAGTCCGTCAGCGATGACGAACGCTTAGAAGATATGCAGGACACATTAAAAGTGTTACAGATCGAGTCCTAGCTCGGGATTCCGATCAGCTTAACGAATGGTCAAACCTTTGGTACGTTGTGCGCTGTCCATGATGAAGCAAGTCAATTCGAGGAGAAGAGCATTCAACTTCTTCAACGGATCGCAAAACTGTTCTCGTATTACCTAGAGCTCGAACAGTTTGCTTGGAAGGACACGCTAACACAGTTGTATAATCGACGTTATTTGACGAGACAGTGGGATACAGAACGGCAACATTTCGGTGCGCTATTTTATCTTGATCTCGATGGATTCAAGCAAGTGAATGACGTCTATGGACATGAGACCGGCGACAAAGTCTTGTTCGATGTCGCAAAACGGTTACAAGACTGTACACACGCTCATGATGACGCGTTTTCTGTCCGGATCGGAGGAGACGAATTCTTGATTCGCTTCACTCAACAGATAACACGATGGGAGTACGAAGGGATTGCGCAGCAGATCCTTCGAAAACTTGGAACATGGCAGACACCATATGCTGTCTCAACCAGTATCGGGATCGTGATGTTCGATGATGAAACCGATGAGCTCAACACAATCATTCAACAGGCAGATCATGCGCTATATGCCGCAAAAGGAGCTGGTAAAAATACGTTTCGTTTTGCGGAGGCTGTCTCACGGATCGTTCAATAACCAATGTAAAACGCGATGTTTCCTCACGAAGAGGCACATCGCGTTTTACGTTAACCGGTCTTGCGGATCGATTCGAACAATCGCCCTTTATAAACGTCAGCAATCGTATTAAGGAACGTCTCGCTCAACTTTTTCGGGAAGAACGGTTTTGCATATACATAATGATACGCCTTCTTCAAATCATCCCATTGTGTACACGGTTCCGTTTGACGGAACCGAGCGACGTCGATGATCCGTGTTCCGTTAGCGGTCAAAAGGATATTGCGTAAATGGATGTCTGACGGGTTCAAACCGACGGACCGCGCTTGTGCTAAAGCCGTATCGACTGTCGTTAAGACGGATTCCGGGATGAACGTCCCGCTGACGAGACATTCAAATAACGTTTGACCTTCAATGTATTCAAGCACGATATAATCGGCACCATATTCATAGACTTGCGCATACGTCGGAAAATCAGTCAGCTGTGCGTAGATGCTCCCTTCGAGATCAGCGAGCGATCGAAACGACGGGTAAAATTTCTTGATGACGCGATCCGTGCCGCGGATACGAAAGACGAACGCACTTCGTCCTGTCCCGATTAAGTCAAGTTCACTCGGAAGATGCTCGATCGTACAAACGAAGCCTGTTTCTTTCAATTGGATCAATTGCGCTAACTCAGCGTCAGTTTTCAATGGTGTCACTTCCTTTCCTCCTTCATTTCTTATACCCATTATACGCTCATCTGACAGGAAAAGTTTCAAAAATCGCTTGTGTGTGAAAGTTTTGAACATTATGTGATATGCTAAAAATGCTACACTGTTACATACTTTAAGGGGGTTTTTAATCATGTCAACGACACAACAATGGCGCGACCATTTCGATGGTCTTCGCGCATACGAAGAAGCCGTCGCATTACTTTACTGGGATATGCGGACATACATGCCGGATCAAGGCGCAGCGAACCGTTCTGCGTCGATCGGATTCCTCTCGACGGAGAGCTTCCGTCGTCGGACAGGCGAAACATACCAACAATTACTGGCAGCGATGGAGCAAGAGACGCTGACGGGTATCGAAGCGATCTCGTTCGCAAAAGCAAAAGAAGCATTCGATCGCGACTCGAAGATTCCTGAAGCCGAGTACCAAACGTTCATCACGTTGATCTCTGAGGCAGAAAGCGTCTGGGAAAAGGCGAAGGACGCAAACGATTGGTCGATGTTCGAACCATACCTCGAGAAAATCGTCGCGATGGAGCGCCAGTTCGTCGAGTATTGGGGCTATGACGCGCACCCATATGACGCACTGCTCCATGATTATGAGCCGGGGATGACGGTCGCGACACTTGATCCGTTGTTCGCTGAACTCCGTCAAGCGATCATCGGTTTGCTCGGTCAGCTCGAAGGAAAAGACTTCCCGACACTTGATTGGTCAGCGGACCGCGAGACACAGATCGCCTTGAACCAAGAGTGGCTCCGCGATATCGGCTATGACTTCACGTCTGGACGCTTGGATGAGACGGTCCATCCGTTCCAGACGACAATCAACCGGAAGGACGCACGCATCACGACGAAATACGATGAGAACGACTACCGGAACTCTGTCTTCGGCACGATGCATGAAGCCGGACACGCGACGTATGAGCAAGGCATCGAACCGGAACTCGATTCACTCGGTCTCGGGGACGGCGCTTCGATGGGGATTCACGAATCACAATCGCTGTTCTTTGAGAACTTCATCGGACGTAACCAAGGCTTCCTTGAAGCACGCTATCATGGCTTACAACAAGCGATCCCATCACTGGCTGACGTCCCGTTCGAACGTTTCTATGCCGCGGTCAATGAAGTCAAACCGTCACTGATTCGGATCGAAGCCGATGAATTGACGTATGCGCTTCACATCATCATCCGCTATGAGCTCGAAAAACGCTTGATGACGAAAGAGCTCGAAGTCAAGGATCTCCCGCAAGAATGGAACCGTCTTTATAAAGAGTATCTCGGTGTGGATGTGCCGAGTGACGCAAAAGGCGTCTTACAGGACGTCCATTGGTCAGGTGGCTCGTTCGGTTACTTCCCAAGTTACGCGCTCGGTCTCGTCTATGCGGCACAGCTGAACGAAGCGCTTCGTCGTGACGTCGATAACGTCGATGGTCTGATCGCAGCGGGAACACTCGCCCCAATCAAAGGCTGGCTGAAAGAAAATATCCACCGTCACGGGAAATCGAAGACACCGGCTGAACTGATCGAAGCAGCAACGGGGCAATCGATCTCGGTTGCACCACTCGTCAACTACTTGACGAAGAAATACACACGTGTCGTCGAGGCACTCTGATGTTATGGTTCGCACACCGTGGTGTCAGTGACCGTTTTCCAGAGAATACGCTTGAAGCGATTGCTGCTGCGATCGAAAACGACATCGATGGGGTCGAATTCGATGTCCATTTCTCAAAGGACGGCGTCGGTGTCATCATTCACGATGAGACCGTCAACCGGACGACGAACGGGAAGGGGCGCGTCATCGACATGACGGTAGCCGAATTGCAGGCGCTGGATGCTGGAGCACGATTCAAAGGGGAACCGATCAAGACGAAGATTCCGACGCTTGACGAAGTCCTTGCAATCCTCGCACCAGCGACGCTCCGGCTCAACATCGAGCTGAAGACGGATACGATCCGCTATGACGGGCTTGAAGCGTATGTCCTTGAACGTTGCGCTGCGCACGGCATCGCGACTGACCGGCTGTTATTCAGTTCGTTCAACCATTATTCGGTTGCCTTGATCCGGAAGCTCGACCCAAGCGTCGAGACGGCGATTCTCTATCCGTATCCAATCTATCATCCGGAAGAACAAGCTCTCCGGATCGGTGCGACCGGGATTCATCCCGATTACCGACGGGTGACGGAAGCGGACGTCGCGTTCGCTCACGCGCAAGACGTCACGGTCCGGGTCTATACTCCGAAGACGGTCGAGGATGTCCGGCAGATGCAAGCAATCGGCGTCGACGCCGTCATCGTCAATGACCCAAAAGGGATGCGCGATACACTCGAAGGATGAGGAGGAGGAAGGGATGCGCAAGGAATACGTATTCGTCATCAGTTTGTCGCTCGTCGCTTTATTCGTCGGACTTCAGCTTGGCTTTGCCCGCTTGCCGGAACCAAAACCGAAGCAAGTGACGACGACACCAATGCGCCCTGCCGATTATCAGGCAGGACTTGCGTCAGCGAAACGGGAACTGAAGCAGATTCAGCGCTTCACCTTGAAAAGCACCCTTCCTGCGGATGGAACGACGGTGACCTGGATTTATGAGACCCCATCCGATGAACGAATTGCGGTCGATTGGTATTATGTCGAGAGTTATCCGGAAGAACAAGTCCAGATGACACGAAACGAAACATCCCGGATCATCTCGTACGAACGCTATTTAATCGTCATCCGACCGATTTACGGAACAGTCGTCGATAGTGAACTCGAACAGTTCGCTCTTCGCTTTACAGGTTACTTCACGACACAACAACAGGGGGAAAACGATGTCAGGTAAAATCATTCTCTTGATTGGTGGATCGGGCAGCGGAAAGTCCTCCCTGATCAAACGTCTGCGGACGGAATACGCGCACGTCCGGTTCATCCCGTCGGTGACGACCCGACCGAAACGACCGACGGAGATTGATGGAGCAAGCTATCATTTCGTCGACGTCAAGACGTTCCAACAATTGATCCAAGACGACGGCTTCATCGAATACGCCCACGTCCACCGGGCGTGGTACGGAACACCGCGTCAAGCGTATGTCGATGTCCTCGAACAGGATCAAATCGTCATTAAGGACATTGATCCGAAAGGGGCGGCGAACTTCAAGCGTTTGTTTGGCGACCAGGTGATCACGATTTTCGTCTCGGTTCCACCCGACTTGATGAAGGAACGACTGTTGATGCGCGGGGATACACCGGAGTTTGAAGCGCGACTCGTCGATTACGAGGAAGCGTGGAAAGACCGCGATCATTATGATTATATGATTGAAAACATCGATTTTGAGACAGCGTATGCTGATCTGCTTGAGATCATTGCTGGCTACATTCCACAGGCATGACGAAGAGGACGCAAGATGCGTCCTCTTTTTGATGTCAGAAAGGAGTCTTCATGCTACCTTTGCATCCCTTACTCACGCACGTTGTGAGTGAAAGACAGTTATCTGGTCGATCGCGCCAAGCCGTCTGGTCCGTCAAGACGGCAACAGCGCACTACATCGTCAAGGTCGTGACGGATCCGTCTAGTCGTCAGTTTGAACGAGAAGCCGCTTTAGCGATTCCAAAACAAGCGGGATTGTCTCATGCCTTACCGCTAGCGACCGGACGGACCGCAACGACCGCTTACGGCATCTATCCGTACCTACCCGGACAAACTGTTCGAAGCGTACTCGAGGAGTCACCGGAATTAGCACCCCGACTCGGTCAGGAGACAGGGCAAGCGTTGAGACGCATTCATGACGTCACTGCACCGAGCGAAATGACGTCTTGGAGCGAACGTTGCCAGGCGAAACATGACCGCTACCGCGCAGCGATTGATGGGTTGCTTGATCCGACGTGGATCGAGCGTCTTGATCGATTCATTAGCGAGCGGATTCCATTACTTCAGACACGTCCCAACCGGTTGCAACATGATGACGTTCATCTCGATAATCTCCTTGTCGAGGATGGGCATCTTTCCGCCTTCCTTGATTACGGGAACCATGATTATGGCGATCCGTGGCATGACTTCGTCAAATGTGGTCTGTTTCAGGTCGAGACGAGTCCGCTATTTGCCCGTCACATGATTGATGGGTATTTCGAGAACGAAGTACCGTCCGACTTTTGGCGAATGTATAGTCTTTACATGGCGATGGTCGTCTTTTCAGCACTCGTCTGGGCGAAGCGGTTCGATGCAGATGGAATGCAAGCGATGCAACGACGTGTCCAGCGAATCATTCAGGATCATGCTGGCTTTCAGCGGGATATCCCGCTTTGGTATGAAGGGCAACGTGATGACTAAAAAACAACGGGTTCGTTTCTTTTTAAGAAGAGACGAACCCGTTGTTTTTATCGGTGAATCTTAAGCTGAAAATAGAGATTACCACTCGAAGCCTTCTTCACTATACTTGCCGTTCGAATTGAAGAATCGTTCTTCTGTTTTACCGTTTACCGTACTCGTATAAATGACGTAGACGTCGAGATGATCATTCTGATCCGCCATCTTTTTAGCAGCTTTCTTAGCATCGGCTTCATTCGTATAGGTCTCTGACTTGTTTGCCTTGCCGTGTTTTTCTTGCCCTTGTTCTTCGTAACCTTCTACTGTCCATACTTTTTTTGATGACATCCTTAACTTCCTTTCCTGCCAAAAGCGAGTCCGCTTGGCTGTTACATTATGCTGTGCAAAACGAGCACTCGTCAACCGTTGCCGTTCATTCTTTGACGATCTCGTCCAAATGATCGGCATAATAACGGATTGCTCGGTTAAATGTCTGGATCGAGGCGTCCGACGACGTCGTAGCAAGACTTTTCAGCAACCGACCGACTGCCTGATCGGCTTGACCGAGATTGTACTCCGTCATCGCGAGGAAGGCTTGCAGGGCATGGGCGTCCGGGAATTCACGGAGCGCACGATGGAACACGTCTGACGCAACTTCGAACTGACCGATGACGCGGTAGGTACTGCCGAGTCCGATATATGCCTGCAAGCGGTCCTCACCTGTAAGACCGAGGGCTAGTGCTTGTTCATAATAAGGAACTGCAGCCTGCTCCTCACCGAGACTATCATGACACCACGCCATCTGATAGAGAACGGTCGGGTCGTTAGGTGCCGTCTCGACATATTGAAGAACGACAGCCTTCGCTGCTTCATATTGCCCCGTCTGTCGCAACTGTTGCACCGATTCGAAATCAAACATCGTGTTTCCTCCTCCTGAATAAATTAAAAAACGGACCCGGTCGTCCTGACCGGATCCGTTCGATTGAACAGTTTAGATTGTTTTTTCAAGCTTCGTCAAGAGCGTCCGGAACAGTTCGAGTTCCTGATCCGAGAAATCCTCGAAGACGTCTGCGAGGTAATCCATCTTCATCGATTCGAGTTTTTCATAGAGCTCGATGCCTTTTGGAGTGGCGCGGAGTTCGACGACACGACGATCGAGTTCGCTTCGCTCGCGCGAGATCAACTCTTTTTTCGTCAATTCGTCTGCTAATGCCGTGATCATGCTCGCTGAGAATTGGAACTCTTGCGAGAGGGCAGAGGCGATTTGCGGACTGTTCGCACAAAGGGACTTCAAGATGAAGAACTCATTGCGTGTCAAGTACGTCGTGAACATGCTACGCACGTCCTTCTTGATCGCGCGGTAGTTCATCCGTAATCCTTTTTCTGTATCAACGATCAACTGATCGCGTTGTGCTACTTCTAGTGTAGTTGCCATGTATCGTTCACTCTTTCTATACCGTAGTTTCTTTCACTCGTGATTTAGTATAGTGAAAAATTTTAGTTTAATCAATATTTTTCTCTTGAATCATCTGTTTCGACGACGCGGGCGACTTGGGCGACGATTTCTTCGACGTTGCGCAGTTCTGGGTAGAAGCGGCGGAAGAAGTAGTCGATTCGGTGTGTATCTTCGCCAGCGATCGTCAGCGCCATACAGATATAAGCGATGCCGATACCTTGACGGGGCAGGAACGGATTCGGCATGACCTTCGCACAGCGTAAGGCGAGCGGACTGTGCGTCGTCACGGCTTCAATCAATTCTCCGTACGTCCGGATATCGACATAATGGAACATCCGGATCAGTTCGTTGATCAACTGTTGATCGGAATCGAGCATCATTTGCGATGTAACAAGTCGTTTATCGAGCTCGTTGATGACCGGGGAGTGATCGATGAAGTAGTTTAAGTTATCTGCCGTGATCCGGACTTGATGGGGGTCAGACAAGATTTGTTGGACGGTCTCGTCTTCAAATTGTTTCAACTGTTTCTTGATGTTGACGAACTCCTGATCGGCGATCTCGAGTAATCCTGCGACCCGACTGAAGCTGCGCCGGACTTCTGCTGGGACACTGTTCGGATTTTTATATCCGAGATCATGTTCGATCTCCGCCCACGCATGTTGCAGGATCGAGCGAATCTGGATCTCAGCCGTGTAGTCCTTAAAACGTCCATACTCGCTCAGAGCAAGCCGCTGATCGCTCAGTGAAGCGACGAAGTGGACCGAGAGATAACCGAATTCCGTCGTATCGAGTAACGTCGACTTATCGACCGATTGATCACGATCGATCGCGAACTCATTCTCGATGATGCGTGCCGCTTCCCGGACGTCGTCATGGAAATAAGTGACGATCCGGATCCCGGTCAAGTCATGGACGTCCTTGAGTGAACGGTATTTGTTCGGTTGCCGTAAGACTTTTTGATACAGACTCTCGGAGTCCTTCGTCCGGGCGACGATCGAGTGGTATTTGATGCCTGCCGCGTCGAGCAACTCGGACAAGAGCATCTTCAACTTGTCGGCGTAGGCATCATATTCTTCCTTATCGTTGACATATTCGAGCATCATCGTATTTAAATCTTGTGATTGCACCGTTTCGCACCTTCCTCATCCTGTAGTCATCTAGCCATATTGTAGCACTCTGCTTCGTTAAACGCACAGCAAGACCCTGTTTGAAGCAGTACGATTCGTGGGAAAAAGACAAGTAGTACGTGTCCGGGAGGAGATTAATCATGGAAATAGTAGATGCCCGTGCTTTACCCGCCGATCATATGGATGTCTTGCATGTCACACCATCGTCGATCTATTTTCGACGTCGTCTCGATGACGCCCGTTACCACATCAGCCGATATGATCTTGAAGATCAAGAACAGGTCGATCTAACGCCAGAAGCCTTGACGGATCACGGACCAACCCGGCCGTTCGTGCGGCACGGAAGAGTCTATTGTTTAAATGAACATACGCAAGAGCAGGGCGGGGAGACGGAAGTGCTCGTCATCGATCTCTTGTCCGGTAAACGGGAGCAGATTGCGTCGTTTTATGTCGAAGGGGATTTGACGCTCTACTGGGTGCTCAATGAGAACTATCTCGTATTTTTACAGACGACGGATACGACGTCCGCGTTTTTATATGACGTCAAGGACGAATCGCGGCAGACGATTCGCGATCCGCGGCTCTACGGGATGACGGAGAATTACCGGGAACTCTATTTCTTTCTCGTCACGCTCGAAGACAAGGAGTACATCGTCTGTAACGCTCGGCTCGATGAGTTCTCGTTCTATGACGCCCTTGAGAGTGGTGTCATCTCACCGGAAGATCCGATCGATCACTCAGAAAGTCTGTTGATCGCTCCACTGCCGACCTTGATTGAAGAAATCGAACGTGGTGTTGAGCACTTATCGTTCGCAACCTTATTGAAGTTAGAAGGGGAAGGGGATACCGTCCAGTATCTCGGGGAACAGGAAGGGCATCTGATCTTCAGTGCCTATACCGACCGTCTAAACGAAGAAATCTTTTACCGGATTGATACGGAAGCGAGTGTCGAAGAGGTTGCCCGGATTCAGTGGAGTGACTATGAACCGCTCGACTTTACGTACGATGACGTCGAGTCGACGATCTTCATCGTCAATGACCGGTCCGAGCACCATCATGAAGTGATCAACTTACGCAACGGTGCCCGATTCCTCGATAAAGAGCCGTTCGAACGTGTCTTACGTGGACGCTTTTATCTACACGAAGCGATCGGAGACGACGCGGAACCAATGGTCACGGTCTATGACGCAGAACACAATGAACGCTATCGGTTCGAGGATGCCTATTATGTCACCGTATCCGGGGAACTCGTTATCTTATCGGTCCATCAACTATGAAAAAAGAGCGGTTGTTCTTTTCGTGAGAGCAACCGTTCATCATCTAGAATATAATTATTTCAACTACCGAAATAATTATAAAAAATAAAAACCAGCCGAGAGTAAACCTCAGGCTGGCTAGAAATGCTACACTTATTCTGCGTCAGTCGTACGTGTATAGACGTCGACTTGGATGTTTCCAGCAGTTGCACGCGAGTAAGGGCAGACCGTATGTGCGACTTTCGCAAGTTCAGCTGCCGCTTCTTCCGAGATTCCGCGGACGAGAACATCGAGTTCGACGGAAAGTGTGAATCCGTCAGCTGCTTCGTTTAGTGTCACGTGTGCTGTGACTTCACTGCCATCATGTTTGATGCCTTGTTTACGAGCAACAAGATTTAATGCAGAGTCGAAGCAAGCAGAATATCCTGCAGCAAAGAGTTGTTCTGGGTTCGTTGCTTGTTTTTTCGATCCTGGTACCGGCATTGCGAGGGCGACGTCAAGAATACCGTCCTCCGATACGACGCGTCCGTCGCGACCTCCGACAGCTGTTGCAGATGATGTGAACATTGGTTTCATGTGTGTAACTCCCTTTCGTTGTTAGATTCAAATAAGTAGCTTACAATTAGATTGTATACAATTTAAATCGAAATGCAACTCGTTTGCTCACGATAGGAGGAATTTTTTTATGAACCCATTAGCTTTAGATGAACAACTCTGTTTTCCGTTTTATGCGATTTCGCGTGAGATCACGCGTCGTTACCGTCCGTTACTTGAACCACTTGGTCTGACGTATCCGCAATACCTCGTCATGCTCGTCGTCTGGGAGGAGGAGGGACAATCGCTGAAAGCCATCGGTGAACGGCTCCATCTTGATTCGGGAACGTTGACGCCGTTACTGAAGAAACTCGAAGCGGCAGATCTGTTGCGACGCGTCCGTAAGCCGGAAGACGAACGGCACATTCAGATCTTTTTGACAGATTCTGGTCGTGCGTTACGGAAACAAGCAGAGACCGTTCCGCTTGATCTCGTCCAAACACTCGACGTTGACGAAGAAGATTTACGCGTCATCAAAGCGGCACTGAATCGTCTCGTCATGAAAATGAGCGACCCGGATTAACCGGATCGCTCATTGTCTTATTTACGGCGGAAACCTTCTTCTTCAAGATAGTTCGCTGCTTCCTTATACGAGTTGAATGCACCGTCTAAAAGATCACCAGCATAGACGAGCCACGTGTCGATATCTTCATTGAGCAACGTCAATTCAAACTGATTATCGTTGACCCATGTTTCTTCGAGTGTTTCGACCGATTGGACCGTCGAGAGTGCTTTGATTGCATCTTCTAATAAGAGAATTAAAGCAGGCTCTGAGAATTCACGGATGTTGACGAATCCTTTTTCGTCCGTTTCATAACCTGGTAGACCAGCGGCATAGACGAAGCCATTTCCGTTCGGATGCAAATGATAGACGAGATTCTTCTTCTCATACTGACTGTCCGGGAATTGGAAATTGACGCGCTTTAGCGAGACATCTTTGCGGACGAGCTGTGGGAAGGTCTCGATAATTCGTAGTTTTTCTTCAAAAGTTAACATGGTTCCTCCTTGGTGTTACAGTTCTTCACTTCTATATATGCGATGAAATCAAACAAAATGTCAACCGCTGTCTGAAACCAAGCAACGTTTTTAACCGTAAATGGAAACGAAAGGAAGTGTTTTTTGATGTCTACTGTACAATGGCATACATTGCCAGAACGATCGATTCGAGCAGAACGGCTCGGATTGTTGCCGTTACACGGCTTGATCGCCGTCATTTTAATCGGAACGACAATCACCCAAGTCATGTGGCTCGACCTGACACCCTGGTGGATGGGTATCGTCGGTCTGCTTTGGCTGATCTATTTCATTCCCCGTATCGTCTACATACCCGTTCTTCGCTTGAAGTATATGCGTTATCGCATTGATGAGGAATTTCTCGTCGTCCGCAACGGGATCTTTTTCCGCCGCGAAGTCACCGTGCCGCTCGTCAAGGTGCAATTGATCGATAGCCAAACGGGACCGATCCTGCGTCGCTATGATTTGATCACACTGGATATTCGAACGGCATCCGGCTTCGTCACGTTGTCACGACTCGATCGTGCGCAAGGAGACGCGCTACGCACACAAGTCGAACGCTTCGCGAAACTCGAGGAGCGGGAGGAGGAATCGTTATGACCCGGCGTGTTCACCCGCTGTTCATCGTGATGTCGAGTATCTCGATCATCCGCTCGCTCCTGATTCCATTCGCCGCCTTGATTTTTAATGCAATCCGCAAAGGCGAGATCAACACCTATACGTGGATCGGGATCAGTGTTGGGATTGTGTTCGTCCTCTTATACGGGATCGCCTCCTGGTATTTTTATACGTTCACGATTGATGCCGAGACGATCCGGGTCCGCAAAGGGATTTTCCAAAAAAGTGAACGGACGACGCAACGTAAACGGATCGAGTCGATCGGCATCCAGCAAAATGTCATCGAACGACTGTTGCGTCTTGCGACGTTGACCGTTGAGACATCGTCCGAGAGCGGAACACCAGAAGTCGAACTAAAAGGGATCCGTCTTGATTTTGCGAAAGAACTGAAATCGTCGATCAAAAATGAGGGGCAACTCGTCGTCGAAGAACAACAGGAGGAAGTCGCCTATACGATCCCGGTCCGTGATTTGGCATTAGCCGGTGCCTTGTCAGGACGCGTCGGACTGGCGCTCGTCGGGATCGGGACCGCCTATCAATTCATCGATCAGTTCATTGAACGGTATGTCGATCGACTGTTCTCGGAGCTCGCGCATTTATCGTTGTTCGTCTTGACGGGGCTTGGTGTCCTCGTCTTACTCGTCATCTACATCGGCTCGATCATCGTCTATATCTTGAAATACGGTTCCTACCGTGCCGTCTTGCAACACAACCGATTGTTGATCGGGTACGGAATGTTGAACCGGACCGAGGTCGCGTTTCATGCCGACAAGATTCAAGCCCTCGTCATTCAGGAAAGCTGGATTCAGCGGTTGATCGGACGGGCGAGCCTGTCCTTGCACATCATCTCGGCGACTGGTGAGAAAGAACGACTGTTGCTCCATCCGTTCATCCGGACGAACGAGATTGATCCGTTCCTAGCGACGTATCTGCCGCGCTTTCGTCAGTTCCACCCGCAGCATGAAGTCGCACCGATCGGCTTTCGCTACCGGGTTCGTTGGCCGTTACTCGGTTATGCGCTGTTGTTTACGGCACTAAGCAGTGTCGTCATCATCGTCCTTGATTCTTCCTGGCGCTTCTTGATCTTACTTCTGTTCATTTGGTTACCGTTCTATTATCTCGCTGTACGCAGCGGCTATCGAAAAACACGTTTCGGCACCGGACACGATCTCTTGATGTTACGCAAACAATGGGTCCAAAAAGAGACCGTCTATACACCACGTCTGAAGATTGAGGAATTGACCTGGTCCGTCTCCCGCTGGCTCGAAGCAAAGGAGATTGCCCGGATCGAGATTCAATTACGGGGCAATACTGCCTTTAACGCGCTCTATTTTGAACGAACGGATATCGATACCTTACAGCGCTGGTATAAACAATCATTCCTTTCGACCCCGTTAGCAGGGGAAGTGAAAACCGACGACGAATAAGGAAAGACTCACTGTCGGAAAGGAAGCGAAGCACATGCGCAAATGGGGAATCGGCATCGTGTTGCTCGTCACGTGTCTGCTACTGTTCATCATCTATGATGGATACCGGATGCAAGAAACATTGATTGGTCAGTCGGATGCTTCTCCGATTCTGAAGACGACAAGAACGGACGGACAGGTGTCGAAAGACGAGACATGGTTCAAACAAACGAGCGAGACGCAGCAATGGTCGAAAGACGGGATCGTCCGCTTCGGGCGTTATCTACCGGTTGACGGTAGTAAACAGACGGTCCTCCTCGTCCCGGATGAAATGATGTTTTCACAGACCGGTGTTTATGCGCTTGCCCGCTATTACCATGAAGCTGATTTCAATGTCTTACTCATCGAACGGCGTGGACAGGATCGAAGCGGTGGCGTCCGGAATTACGGTTGGCTCGATCGACTGGATGTCTTGGAATGGACGAAGCGCCTGCTTGCTGAAAACGAAGACGATACACGGATCGTCTATCACGGACTCGGTGTCGGCGCAGCGACCGTCTTACTCGCTTCTGGCGAGACCGTACCAACACAAGTCCGGGCGGTCGTCGCTGAAGGAGCTTACGCCCGACTCGACGACTGGTTCAGTCTACTTGCGGACGAACAGATCCGTTACCCGGCACTGCCGTCTCTGACGGTCGCGAGCATGTGGAACAAAGGCGAGCAAGATTTCTTTTATGGCGACGTCTCGGTGACGCGTCAAGCAACGAAGAGTCGGGTTCCGACGATGTTCATTCATGGAATGAAGGACGAACTCGTCCCGGTTCGGATGATGTATGAACTGTATCAAGCAAAAACAGGATTAAAACAATTGTATCCGGTTCGTGATGCCGGTCATGACGAGACGTATACGATGGACCCGGATAACTACGAAAAACGATTACGCTTATTCTTGCAACCGTACTTGCGGGAGATGTAAAGAAGGGAAGACTAAAGCATGCAGACGACACATCCATCCTACTTCTGGGTCGGATACGACGAACCATTCGTCGACACGAAGCAGATCGACCAGATTGGTCGGATAACGCTCGGGCGATTCGGAGGCTGCTCAAGAAGCGGTCAATATAAAAATGAAGACGGGGCTGCCATCTTGATCGGCGACGATTGGGAGATGACCGTCGTCTTAGACGCTCATAAGACAGCAGATAGTGCGGCACTTGTTTTACAGCAGTTGGCACGACACGAGTCGCACATTCGGACTGATCTTGATGCACCACTTACGGACGCATTCCGACGAATCGAGACGACCGTGCTGGATTTCTTTCAAGATCCGGACTTTTTAGCGGCGTGTGCGACGTTGCAAGGGGAGACGGCGTGTCTGATCACCGTCCGGAAAGGACGTTTCATCTGGTGGTTCTCGGTCGGTGACGTCGTCTTGTATCTGTTTCACCCCGATTTGATGAAGATGGGACAAGCCGCTTTGAACCAGCGGCAGTTTTATGAATGGATTGGACGCGCGAACACGTTTGCGTTACCGGTCCCGAGTTATACGCGTGGCGTCCGCGAGTTGCGGCAAGGCGAGAATCAGTTGTTCATGACGACGGATGGGTTGCTTGAGTGCCCGGGAACCCCATATGCTGACGCGAGACAGTTGGAGGAATCTTTACGATCAGGTGGTGTCAAAGAACTTCTCTCGACAATCGAGGCACAGGGTGTTCGTGACAGTACGACGGTCGTTACATGGACCGTCACGATTGACGAATGTGTCACCCAACCTAGTGATACATGAAATAACCCGCGCTCAAGCATGAGCGCGGGTTATTATTATTCTGTTTCAGGCGTTTGTTCTTGTGGTTGATCGAGTTCGACCGGTTCTTGGTCCACGGGTGACTTCGCTTCAGCCAACGGGAAGGCGATGCCCGCACTTGTCAGCAAGGTGATTAAGGCGGCGCTCGTCAATGTTTGACGCATGGTCCGACACGTCCTTTCTGTCTGATTCCGACACTATATTTTAATAATTCTGAACATTCTTCATCGTTTCGTCAAGCAATCTTTTACTTCCACTACGTATTTTTCCCAAAAACCCAGTATACTTAAACATGAAAAAGGGGGAAATCGATTGAAATTAACGAAAGCCAACACACGTCTATTAGAAACCGTTTTACCACGCTTGAATCTGAATGTCGCAGAACCGGACCGGACGGAGATTGAAGACCGTCTGCGGGCAGATATCTATGAAGCCCAGCGGAAACAACGACCGTTCGAAGAGATTCATGGTCTATCGGTCGAAGCACGCCTCGATCAGATGATCGCTGAATTACCACAACGACACCGGATGGAGACACAAAAACGCTGGACGCGAAACTATGTCTCGTCGATCCTGATGTTCATCTTCATCGAAGGAATCGATGGATTATTCCAATTCGCTTTGATTGATTACTTATTCTTCTCAATCATCGCTCTGTTCTTGATCGACGCGATGTCACAAGTCATCACGGCACCGAAGCTTAAACAAGTCAAACCGCGGGTGTGGATTCAATTCGTCATCAGCTTCATTTTGTTTTCGACCTACAAGGCACTGCTCGTGACGGTCTTCCCGGCACCGGACGTCTTGATTCAAGTCAGCGGCACGCCGTCTTATATCATCGGCATCGCGGGACTCGTTGGTCTCTACATCTACTGGTCAAAGAATCCGTTACGAAAGCGCGGCGCATAATTCGCGAGAGGAGAGGATTGCGTGGAGTTCACACATTGGAAACGACGACTGCAAGATCATTTCGAACGAATGGGCTTTTCCCTACTGACGGAACGATTAGCATCGCAGGACATGGTCAAGCTCGAAGCGACACATGGTGCCTTCTTGTTCTTTCCGGTGACGATCCATCTGTATGAGCGGTCCGGCTGGAAGATGGTCGCCTTCGAGGCAAAGACGGAGGAGGAGCCACAACTCGTTGAGCAGCAGATTGCGTCGTTGTTCCAACTCTTGATGGTGACGTTCCAAGAAGAAGAGCGCGAGTTCCTACTCGGATTTCATGCAAATACCGGTCGTTACCTGACGGACCGTAATGCACCCGTTGGCCGGCTCGTCCGTTTGATCGAAGAGTGTTGGTATGACGGTGACGTTCTTCGGGTCGAAACGTTCGATCCGTTCCCGGGACTGTTCGTCGCACCACCTTTCGCCCATCAAAGTTATGCCTTCATGCCAGAAGAACGGACGTGGCGCTTATCCGTCGGGCGTACCGGACGTCCGGCGAACGATTATCGTTTCGACGGAACGATTTTGTCCCCACACCGCTTACCGGAGTCGGAATTATTCACCGTGACACCAAAGACGGTATCGTTAGAAGACGATAACGCGATCCGGACTTTACTGGAAACGGAACGACAGACGATTGCTAAGTTCCATGATCGCGCCATGGCAACGATTCGGGCGTACGACCCATCATTTGGTTTTGCTTGGCGCGGGACGCAGACATTTTTCCACGGTGTTCCGGTCAATCCATTCGCACAGCGCTTGTGGCTCGAGAACGGCGTGACGCGATACCGGATTCTACAACAAGGGTCGACGCGATTGCTTGCTTCCGGTGAGACGTGTGACGCTGTCATTGAAATGCTCGATGATGCCGTCAGCAGTGAAGAACCGGATGGTCAATCCGTCAGTCCGATTGGTCAACTGATCCTCGGGATTTGGCAACAGATCGAGTCGGACGAAGCGACGTATATCACGAACGTCGATTGCCGCGGCATCTCGCGTACACAAGCCGATAACCGGATCCGCCACGCGCTAGCACGACAAGAGACGATCGAGTGGGTGCACCGGGCACCGAACGAAGATGATAGTTGTCGCTTTGCCGGTCTGACGTTGACCTTCCCGCATCGTCCGCCGGGTGTCGTCACGATTGAACGAACGGAAGCAGAATAAAACGAACAGGCACGTCCGCGAGTAAGCAGACGTGCCTGTTCGTTTTTTAGTGCGCGTGCTGTGACAATCGATTAAAGACGACGGACAGACTGTAATAAATCATTGCTGTCAGAGCAGCGATCGTAAAAGAAAGCGGCAGGTCAAATGCGTCCTTCGTCGTCAAGAGAATCAGAAGACTCGCGATCACGATGCCGTACACTCCGTAACCGAGGACTGTCGGCACATACGCTAATGTCGTCGATGACCGGTTGATGATCATGCCGATGATGAAGTCGAGTAAGAAGCCGGACAGCAAGATGATGGGTAACGCGAATAAGGTATAGGAAATGAACGTCGAACTAAGCGATTCATACATCGTATTTGCTTCCCTCTCAGTAATCGGCGTATAGGATATGTATGCTAGGACGGTACAAACGAGGGTGGTGGTCAAGATGACGGCAAGTAATCGTTTCAACATCAAGGTTCCTCCTTTATTTTCCTTTTTGAGTATACCAATCTATATCAAAAAACACACCCTCCTGGAGGATGTGTAAAGAGCGACCTATAACCCGAGCGACGCGATCAGCCGTCGAACGTCCTGATCCGCTTGTTTAGGTGTCAAAATCAACAGTTGATCGTCTACGAGGACACGTGTCTGACCACGCGGCGTCAGAATTTCATCTTCACGAATGATAGCGACGACAAGTACATCTTGCGGCATCTCGATATCCTGCAGTGTCTTCCCGGCAATCACACTGTTTGTCGAGACCCTGACCTCGATGATTTCCGCTTGTGGATGGGTGACGGTCATGAATTTCAAGAACGGTTCGACCGTCGTGTCGGGCTGTGTCTCTAGCCCCATTCGCCGGACGATCCACGGCAAGGCCGTTCCTTGCAAAAGAGCAGACGTCATGACGGTGAAGAAGACGATATTGAAAAGAAGCGGCGCTTCAGAAAGACCACTCGAAAGCGGATAGGTCGCGAGAATGATCGGAACGGCACCCCGTAATCCGGCTGCCGTGATGACACTCTGTTCTTTGACCGTGTATCGAAACGGCAGCAACGACAAGACGACCGCAAGTGGACGAGCGAGCAGGATCAACGTCAAAACGATGACAGCCGAGACGAACAATGTCCGGGGATCGAGCAATTGTTTTGGAAAGACGAGCAATCCGAGCATGATGAACATGCCGATCTCTGCTAAATGCGACAAGCTGCCACTAAATCGTTTGAGCGTCTCGCGGTAGACCATGTCATGGTTGTTGATCCAGATTCCGGTCAAGTAAACCGCAAGGAATCCACTCGCATGTAATATCGTCGCGAGACCATACGAGAAGAGCGCTCCACTGAACAGAAGCGTTGGATACAAGGCGGACGATGGCAACTCGATCCGGTTCAGCAGTTGCGTGACGAGATACCCGATCGCAAGACCAACTAGTGTCCCGAGTCCCATCTCGTAGATGAAGGAAAGAATACCCGCACCGATCGAGAACGATTCCGGCGCTAACGCAAACGATGTGAACAAGATCGTCAGGAAGACGGCCATCGGATCATTCGTTCCGGACTCCGCTTCAAGCGTATGTTTGACTTTGGCATCAACCGGTCGTCCACTGAGCAGGGAAAAGACAGCCGCCGCATCAGTCGAGCCGACGAGCGCGCCGATCAACAGCGCGACCGGCCAAGAAAAATCAAGTAGTAGATACGCAACGATGGCAATGATCCCGGTCGTTGCAAGGACCCCGACGGTCGCAAGCGACAGGGCAGCGGGGAGAATTTTCCGGAAGTGTGCCCATTTCGTATGCAAGCCACCGTCAAACAGAATCAGGACGAGCGCCATCGTCCCAAAGAGACGGGCTTGCTCGAAATCACCAAAGTTGATGATTCCTGTGACATCTGACCCTGCCACGATCCCGACGACGACGAACAGGATCAACGTCGGTACATTCAACCGGACGGCAAACTTCGTCGTGATGATCGCAATCAATAGTAACGTTCCTGCGACGAATAAGATCGTCCCTTCTTCCATCCGACCACCTCTTTCGTGATGACATGTTCTCCTATTAGTATACGTTACTTTTTGAAAATTTCGAAAAATAACGTCAAAACGAGGTGTACAAACGAAAAGAAAAAGGAAAACTAGAAACAGAACTAGTTGCGTTCAAAATGGAACACAAGGAGGAAAAGGGATGAACATCTGTATCGTCACAGGTGCCAACTCCGGTATGGGGATGGTCACGATTCAAGAATTATTGGAGCGAGGAGATCGGGTCATCGCTACCGTCCGTTCGCAGAAAAAAGCGACGGCACTCGTGCAACTACTGCGGGAACATGGTGTATCGCATACGCACCTGGAAATCGAGATCGTTCAACTCGATCAACTGGACTCCGTCCGTCGCTTCGCGGATCGTCTGTTTGATTTAGTCGGTCGTATCGACCGCTTGATTTTAAACGCCGGTGTCATGGTACCGCCGTATCATGTCACGAAGGACGGCTTCGAATCACAATTCCAGGTCAACTACTTGAGTCATTTCTATTTGATCGAGCGCTTATTGCCGTTACTTGAGAAAGGGAACAACCCGCGCGTCATCTCGATTTCGTCGCTCGCAGGTGAAGGCGGCTTGATTCGGACCGACGTCGAACTCGAAGCGATCGCCCACGTCAAAAAAGAACACTATAGCCCGATGCGTTCTTACCGCGAATCCAAGCTCCTGCAAATGATTCATATGCGTGAACTGGCTGAGAAGCACGGTGACCGAATCACGTTCGTCAGCGTCCACCCGGGGATCGTCAATACGGATCTGTTCTATCGCGGCAAGTACGGGAAAGTGATGAAGACGTTACTCAAGCCAGTCGCGCAAGTCGGATACTGGACCGGAAAACTCTATACACCGGAATACGGCGCAAAGACGGCACTCTATCTCGCAACGACCGACGATCCGCTCGATAACGGCGGCTACTATGCGGACTCCGCTCCACGACTCAGCAATCCGATCGTCGAGGACGACGAGTACCGGGCGCAAGCACGGAATTTGTCGCGTCGCTGGGTTGAACTCGCCTGAACGACAAAAAACGACCGGCTCGTGGGAAGCCGGTCGTTTAACCGTTGTGACGACTGGGGGTCAGATCACTCCTAAAGGATACGTTACATTGAAATAAAATTGTGGAATATGAAAAAAATCACAAAATAATGGGGAACGATGAAATCTTGAAGCAAAAAGGTTTTCTTCTCGCTGTACATTCGTTAGGATAGAGAAGAATTTTTTTGTAACAGGAGGAATAACATGATACGACAAGCTACATCAAAAGACGTTCGAAACATCGCAACCCTACTTGAGCAAAAAGCGCTCTCCCTCAAAGCCAGTGGCAGTAGCCAGTGGTCTGCTTATCTGGAGCAAGACATCGAGCAACTCGTCGCGCGAGATTTAGAAGCAGGTCGCTTATATGTCTTTGAGGATCAGAACGAGCTGCTTGGTTCCGTTGCCCTGCTTCCTTCGCTCGAATGGGATCAATCCTTGTGGGATGATGTAGAAGGTCTGTATATCCATCGAATCGTCGTCAGCGACCGCGCCAAAGGACGCGGGGTCGGTCGGAAACTGCTGGAACACGCGATTGCTGTGACGGAGGATGAAGGAGAAATCCTACGACTCGATTGTGTCGCTTCAAACGAGTTTCTCAACGCGTATTACACGTCATTCGGATTCGTCCTTCAAGGAACACGGGACGGCTTCTCGATTTATGAGTATGAACGCATCGAAGCGACAGCCTGAAGCGGTTCAATCAAGACAACGGTCGTTTCGTTTGGTATGGTAATAGAAAAAGAACGGTTCAAGGAGTGATCGGATGCGATTGAATATCGGCTTCATCGGCTTTGGCAAAAGTACGACCCGTTACCATTTACCGTACGTGATGATCGAGGACAACTATCACGTCACCTGGATTTACAATCGGAAGGAAAAACCGGAGCTGTTCGCCTCTTATCAGGATCGACTGCCGGATGCCCGTTTTACGACGGATTTGTCCGAAATGCTTGCTGACCCGGCACTTGATGTCGTCGTCATCAATACACCACCGGCGACTCATTTCGAATACGCATTGCTCGCGCTGCAACATCAAAAGCACGTTCTCGTCGAAAAGCCATTTACGGTGACGGAAGAGGAGACGAAGCGTCTATTTGCAGAAGCACATGCACAAGGCGTCAAAATTCTCGCCTATCAAAATCGACGTTACGACAGCGACTTCCAAGTCGTCGCGCAAATCATCCGTTCCGGAAAACTTGGTCGTCTCGTCGAGGTCGTCTCGCAATTTGATCTATTCCGCCCGGAAGCGGCTTCAGCTGATGCACGTCACGAGAACGGTGCGCTCTACGGACTCGGCGTCCATACGCTCGACCAAATCATCGCCTTGTTCGGAAAACCGGACAAGGTCGCCTTTGACGTGCGCAGTATTCGCCTGCCGCACAATCCAGACGACGCGTTTGCAATCGATCTCTATTATCCGGAGCTGAAGGTCAGCGTCCGGACGAGTCACGTCGCGCTCGCCCCAGCACCCCGGTGGATGTTACACGGCACGAACGGTACGTTCATCAAGCAACACGTCGACCGGCAAGAGCTCGATTTGAAAGCGAACTACTTCCCAGGAGAAGAGGGGTTCGGTGAGGATTCAGAAGACGATTATGGGCGTTTGATCTATCATGATGAACACGGTCATCTGCAAGACGTCCGGATCCCGAGTCCTGTTGGCGATTACGGTAAAATGTATCGCGCCTTTTACCGCAGTATCGTCGAAGATGCACCGCTCCCGGTGAAAGAAGAGGATACCTTGTTTGTTGCCCACCTGCTCGAACAAGCTTTTGCGCAACCGTCTCCTTATATCTTGACGATCCAAAATTAAATTTTAATTTGATTGCAGGTTGATGACAACTCGACTGTGCCCATAGGCACGGTCGGGTTTTTTTGATATAAAAGAACAGGTGTATTCCTGATTTTTCAGATTTTTCTAAAGAAATGTTGATTATTTTTTCAAAAAGTTGGGAATAAGGGAATGTCTCACCAAATCAAAACATAGGGGGTCTATCATGAAACGATTCTTATCCGCTTTGCTCGTAGCGGCTGTCATCGTTGGGGTACTCAGCCCTTCGTTGATCGCTGAGGCCGCGACGAAGTTGACCGTTACGACGGATGTCTTACGCGTCCGCGAAAAACCGTCGACATCGAGTAAGATTCTCGGTAACGTCTACAAAGGGAATGTCTACACATCAAAGGGAACGTCCGGCAGCTGGTATAAAATCAGCTACAAATCCCGCACAGGCTACATACACAAGAACTACGTCAAATCGTCCTCGTCGAAATACACGTCGACGGGTACGAAGTATACGACGGTCGGCACGCTCAACGTCCGGACGGGTGCCGGAACGAAGTATAAGGTCGTAGGGCAGCTGAACAAAGGGGTTGCCGTCGCGACGTACGGCACGTCAGGGAGCTGGACACGGATTCTCTATAAGGGAAGCTACCGCTATATCTCGACACAATACGTCTCGAAGTCGAAACCATCGACGACGACGAAGAAGCTGAACGTCCCGTACTACAACCAATATTCACTCGGGTATCCATCTGGCTGTGAGTTCGTCTCGTTGAAGATGGCACTCGAATACAAGAAAAAAGCCGTCTCTGCTGCGTCACTCTACAATCAAATGCCGAAAAGCATGAAGAACGCGACGTATAAGAACGGAAAGTATTACTGGGCAGATCCGGAAAAAATGTTCACGGGGAATCCAGCCGGAACGCTCGACTACTACAAGAACTGGGGCATCTATCCGAAAGGGATCCTACCACTCGCGAAAAAATACCGCAGTGGTGCCGTCGATATCTCGAAACAAGGCGTCTCGAAAATTGAGAGTGAGATTCGTAGCGGTAACCCGGTCATCGTCTGGGCAACGGTCGATTTCAAGAATCCATATGGCTACTTCTCTTGGATCAAACCGGACGGTAAAACATTCACAGGTTACCGGAACTATCACGTCATGCTCGTGACAGGTGTCTCAAGTGGTTCGTTCTACGTCTCGGACCCATACCGCGGCAAGTACAGTGTCAGTCGCTCGCAGTTCACATCCGTTTTCAATCAAACGGGACAATATGCGTTATCTGTTCGTTAAACCCTCATCCGGTCGCTCCCACGCGACCGGATTTTTGTCATTTTCAGGCATATCGATACGAAATCTACTGTAAAATGAAGGAGTTCACCTGCTAGGTGTGTAAAAGAATGACAATGTATCCATGAAAGGAAGTGAAGAGATGGAAGATCCACGGATCACGCGTCTCGAGCAGGAGGTCGCGGCGTTACGACAACGAGTAGCTGCCCTTGAAGGACAGCACACTTCGCCTGTCGCACCTGAACCGAGCGAACCAGAAGTAAGTACAGTCGCTCGCCCAGCTCCGCGCCCTGCTTATACGAAACGAAAACCGGTTGTTCCTCCACCAACATTTAAGGAAAAACGCTCCCGCGAAGAATGGGAACAGGTCATCGCGACCGTCTGGTTACCCCGGATTGGAGCGATATTCGCTGCACTCGGGGCTTTATTCCTTTTCTCCTACGCCTCGGTTGCCGGTCTGATCAGTCCGCCTGTCCGCATCGGAAGTGGGGTCTTGATTGGTCTACTCGTCATCGCTCTCGGAGAATACCAGTATGAGAAGAAACGACGTGAGCTCGGGGTCGGACTCGTCGCGACCGGTACGATCGTCGCGTTGGCGGCACTGTTCGCCGGGATGGCCTTATATCAATTCTATCCACCGTCTTTAGCCTTCTTACTTGAGCTCGTCGTCGTCTTCATCGCGTACGGTTTGATGCTCTGGATGCGATCGCAAGCCTTACTCGTCCTTGTATCCATCACCGGTTTCTTATTACCATATCTACAATTATCGGACGACCCGAACTTACCACTCTTCTTATTATACGAAGTCGTCTTGTTCGCAGCGATCTTCTTTGCGGTTGACCGACTGAAGGCCAAAAAAGCGTTTGTCTTCGCTTGGGTGATCTTTACGATCGCACTCGCGTTCGGTCTACTCTCGTTAGAGCTCTACTGGCTTGATGAACAGGTACCACGACTTGATGAATGGTCTCTCTTACTTGCGACATTCTTCGGTTACGGTGCGACATCGTTCGTCGGACGACGGATCCAGTTTCAGCCAAACGTGCCAAGCTGGCTTGCCGGGATTGTCGTCTTACTGACGTTGCTGATCCTCGATTGGTCGTTCGGGACGCTTGTAGCGATTCTGTTCGCCGGAATTGCCTACGTGCTTGCGGATCGATTAAAGGATCCCGCTCAAAACGGCGTCGGTCACGTCGCCTTACTCGTCGCCGTCCTCTTGATTCCGGCAGATGCCCTCAGCTGGACGTATCAACTGCGCTACTTCTTGATTGCCGGGTTGATCGCCGCATTTTGGTTCGTTCCACGGGCGAGAATGCCGCATCAACGGTTGTTTAACGTCGGGTTGTATGTCGTCTTTATCTTTTCAGCCGTCGTTGATTATGAATCTTATCAAAGCATAGGCCTGTCGTATGCGCTGACGGTGCTCGCGATGGTCATTGCTTCGACGGCATTCGTCTTGCTCCTCGTTCAGACACATCGTGATCCGGTTTGGAAAGGGTCATGGCAACTTGTCCTCGTCTTAGCCGCGATCGGTGTCTTTACGACCTATACGTTGATCATCATGGAGTTACCATTCTACCGCGGTCTTGAAGAGACGGCGCGTAGTACGACGTTGTCCGCTGCCTATATCGTCCTCGCACTCGTCCTTGTCGCAATCGGTCGGATGCGGACGTCGTCGACGTGGCGATTGTCCGGGTTGTTGTTACTGACGATCAGTGCCGTCAAGCTTTTACTATTCGATTTGTCGTTCCTGAGCTTATTCCAAAAAGCATTCGTCTTCATTAGCTTCGGAATCGTCACGTTCATCATTTCACGGACGTACTTCAAAAAACGCAAAGAACAAGCCTGACACAGCGCTTGAATCGGTTGAAATGAACCGGTTCAAGCTTTTTTTATTGCGTAAAAATTTTTATTGATAACGATTATCATTGTCGTCTATACTATTTAAGGAACTGACTTAATTAGTAACAGGGGGAACCATACATGAAACAAGCATTATTGATGACAGGGGCGCTCGCCGTCGTTTTAGCAGGTTGCAGTGAAGCGAAACAAGCGGAGACACCAGCACCGAAAAAAGAGAATTTTGAACAGGTCGTTACGGATTACCGGACGTATGCGATCAACGAAATCGATACGTTCGTCCGCGAGACGGAAAAGTTCACGGATGCCGTACAAGCGGGGAAGCTTGAAGAAGCGAAAGCATTGTACGCACCAACACGGATGTATTACGAACGCGCAGAACCAATCGCGGAAGTATTCGGTGACCTTGATCCGAAGATCGATGCGCGAGCAGGCGACGTGAAAGCGTCGGAGTGGGGCGGTTATCACCGGATCGAGCAAGGGTTATTTGAAAAGGGAACGACAAAAGGTTATGAAGCGTACGCGAAACAATTGATGAAGGACGTCCACTTACTGCGGGCAAAGGTCGAGACGGTCGAGGTGACACCAGAATTACTCGTCACGGGGGCGACGGATCTATTGAACGAGGTCTCGACGTCAAAAGTGACAGGCGAAGAAGACCGTTATTCGCATACTGATTTATATGACTTCGCGGCAAACGTCGAAGGGGCTGAAAAAATTTACGAATTGTTGAACCCGGCGCTGAAAAAACAAGATGCGGCGTTATCAAAAGAGATTGCGGCTCGCTTCAAGGATGTCCACGCGTTACTCGATGCGAAGAAACAGGGTGACGGCTATGTCCTCTATACGAGTCTCTCGAAGCAAGACGTCAAACAGATGAGTGTCGCCATCAATGAACTCGCGGAACCGCTCTCGAAGATGGGCATCGTACTGGAGGGATAAGCATGAAACCAATCCAAGAAGGTGTCACGCGGCGTGACGTCCTGAAGGTCGCGGGTTTGACGAGTCTCGGAGCTGCCCTTTATGCCAGTGGTCTTGAGAAGTTCCTTCCACGGACATTGACTGTTGAAGCCAGTGACCAAGAGCCGTTCTACGGGACGTATCAAGCGGGAATTCTGACGCCCCCACAAAATCACGTCCAAATCGTGGCGTTTGATATCAAGACGGAGCGACGTGACGAACTGGTTGATTTATTAAAACGCTGGACGCGGTTATGTGCCCGACTCGCTGCTGGGTTACCATACGGCGATTCCGACTCCCGTTACGTGCCACCGGAAGATACGGGGGAAGCGGATGGTTTATCTGCCGGTCACTTGACGTTTACGTTCGGATGCGGTCCGAGTCTGTTTGATGGTCGCTTCGGCATCCGCCATAAACGACCGGATGCCCTTAAAGCGTTGCCGACGTTCGATCTCGATCGTTTGGACGAAAAATGGAGCGGAGGCGACCTCGTCGTCCAAGTGTGCGGTGATGATGCGCAAGTCGTCTTCCATGCGATCCGTAACCTCGTCCGTGTCGGTCGCGGAACGGTCGCGATGCGTTGGTCCCAAGCTGGTTTCCAGCGCAGTAAAGCAGCAGATGCCTCTGGCGGGACACCGCGCAATCTGTTCGGCTTCAAGGACGGTACGGGAAATCCTGACGTCTCGAAGAAACAGGTCCGAAAAGAAGCACTCTTTTGCCAGTGGCAAGACGGAACGCCGTGGTTGACGAACGGCTCGTTCCTCGTCGTCCGTCGCATTCAGATGCATCTTGAAGTCTGGGACCGGACGATTCTAAAAGAGCAAGAACGGACCTTCGGACGCGAGCGCGCTTCTGGGGCACCGCTCGGTTCAAACGACGAGTTTGCTTCCGTCACACCAGCGAAACGACAAGCTCGTGGCGAAGCCGCCTTACCGGTTGACTCGCATACCGCTGTCGCGCACGGGGACGGAAAGACAGCGATCTTACGCCGTTCCTACTCGTATCAGGATGGTATCGATGAAAAGACAGGTGCCCTTGATGCTGGACTACTCTTTTTATCGTATCAGCGTTCACCGAAACAATTCATCGAGATTCAGCGTCGTCTTGCCGCACAGGACCGATTGAATGAATACATCACGCACCGCGGAAGTGCCATCTTCGCCTGCTTCGGTGGAATCTCGAAAGGAGGCTACATCGGTGATGCGTTATTTGCGTAATCTCGTCCTTGTACTTGTACTCCTTATAGCCGGTCAACACGCGGTGCCCGTCCATGCTGCATCGACGGATGATCTTTATGTCGCAATCGGACAAGCCCTGTCTGCCGTCGCAAGTGAAGATCGCGCAGCACTGAATCAAGCAATCGATGAACTAGGACAAGCTGCTCAAGATTTACCTGATCAACAAGCGGCAATCACGAAAGCCGTCAAACAGGTCGATGCGAAACGGTCGGCAACGTTTCCGGAAGTCCGCGAGCAACTGACAGCACTCTCTGCTGCCGTCCGGAATCAAGAAGAAGCAACGAAACCGAAGACGGATCCGGTCGCGAAAGCAAAGGTGAAGCAATTGCTTTCGTTGACGAAAGAAATGCGGCAGGTCAAAGCGAGCGACCGTCCGGCAGCGGAGCAACGATTGTTGACCGCATGGGCGACGCACGAGAGTCTTGTTCGCAATGACAGTGTCGGTCACTATGGCAATATCGAGATGGCGCTCGCGTCGATCCGGATCGCGGCGGCGCGTGATTCCGCGGATACGAAGGAATGGAAAGCCGCACTTGATCAGTTCGATACGGCTGTCCAGTCTTTCCTCGACGGAAAGCAGGTCCAGGCAAAGAAAACGGGACTGCAGTCGCTGTTGACGCCACTTGAAAAGGCACAAACCGCACTTACGGCAAATGATCTGCCGGAAGCAAAAGAAGCGCTAGAAGCATTTCTGAAGACTTGGCCGCGAGCGGAAGGTGAGGTCCGGACACGTAATGAAGGGCTCTATTCCCAGCTTGAATCAGACGTACCACTGTTACTTGCCCGACTGACGCCGGAAACTCGGGAAAAAACGGCACAAGAACTCCAGTCGTTTGAGAATGCTATTGCACAATTACAAACGAAGACGCATTATACGTTTGTTGACGCAATGCTCGTCATGCTGCGGGAAGGTCTCGAAGCATTATTGATCGTCAGTGCGCTTGTTGCCTTCGCGCGGAAAAGTCGATCGAAACAAGAAGGGAAGGTTTGGGCAGGCGCCGGGCTTGGTCTGATCGCAAGCGGTCTGTTAGCGCTCATTCTCCAGACCGTTTTTCAGGCCTCGTTCGCAGCGACAGGTCGGGAACAAATCGAAGGCTACACGGGCATCGTCGCGGTCGTTGTCATGTTGTTCGTCGGCTACTGGTTGCACTCGAAAAGCGCCGTCGCCAAACGAAAACACTTTTTGTCGACGCTTTCGACGACGTCCTTGTTCTTCGTCAGCTTCTTGACGATCTTCCGAGAAGGCGCCGAGACGTTGTTATTTTATATCGGAATGGCACCAGCGATGACGAAAACTGCTTTGTTATCCGGGATTGGTCTTGCGATCGTCATCATCGGACTCGTCTCGTATGCGGTCATTCAGATTGGTGTCCGTTTACCGATTCATCGCCTGTTCCAAGTCGCGTCGTGGTTAATCTATCTAATGGCGTTCAAGATTCTTGGTACGAGTCTGCACGCGTTGCAGCTGACGAACGTCTTACCGATTCATCCGATCAATGGACTCGGAACTGCCGGGTGGATTGGCTTTTATCCGACGCTCGAGACGCTTCTCCCGCAAATCGTCCTGATGATTCTGATTGCCTTGTTTACAATTTGGCAAAAGCGGCGTGCGTCTTCAATCCAGACTGCTGCTTAATCCATTTTTCAATTTCAGGTTTCAACTATTATGTTTCGGGTATAACTTCTTATCAGCAGCTTGCTGCATGAAAGAGAGGGATTTTTATGCTTGAAACACGCATCGTACGAAACATGACCGCTGTCGACGCAGAAGTGACGAGCCTCAAATCAAGTGGCTATTCGAATAAACAGATTTATATCTTTGCGAAAGATGAAGAACTCGCGGAACGGATCGCGAATGACACACAGACGTTACCGTACCGCGTGACAAAGAAGTCGTTCTTCGAGACGTTATTATCAGCCGTCCGGAGTAACCGAAATGACCGGATCGCGCAGTTGTCCGAGCTTGGCATGACGAAGGATGTCGCTGAGGACTTAGAAGATGAAGTCCGACACGGTCGGATCGTCATCGTCGGTTCGAAATCCGATTTACTGAATCCAGCGTTCGCGGCGTCGTACGTGACGGATGAAGCAACCGATTATGGTGCTGGCGTACCGAAACTCGAAGACGAGGAAACGACGACGACGTTACCAGCGGACCAAAACGTGAAGTTAAAAGATGAATGATACGTAAACCTCCTGTTTCTTAGTTTAGAGACAGGAGGTTTTTGTTTAGTCTGATCATGGAAGGGAATGGGAAAAATGAGAGGAGGAAAGACGATGCAATTTTTATATACCGGCTATTATGACGCAGAACGGATGGATGCTTTATCGAAGGAAGAAATCGATGCGTTGATGTCCCGTTGTGATGAATTGATGATCACCTTCAATGAACAAGTCAACGTCCTATCAGAGTGGCACCCTGGTCTTACGACACAAGCATTTTACTGGCAGGATGGGGTCGTACAGAAAAAAGTAGAACCGGATCGAACGCATGGGGAGCAGATCGGCAGTTTAATCGTCTTTGAAGCACGTGATTTCGATCAGGCGATGGAACTGGCTTCCCTTCACCCGACGACCCAAGTCGCAGAAGGGGAAGCTTACGGGTGGCGCGCGGAAGTCCGACCGTTATCAGGTACTTCTTAATGTATGGGTTATGGACGACGTTTACGATTTGTACTGACAGATCAACCACTCGGTGGCAAAGGGCTCATGTAAACCAAAACCCCTCCTCTAGTCGAGAAGGGGTTATTTGCTGTTAAGTTGTCTTCCACTCGATATCGATGACGTCTGACGCTCGCACCATGCGGCGCATACCTGTCGATGTGACGAGTTCGATCGTTCCGCGGTCATGAAAAATCGCTTGGATCGAACCGGATACCGTATCGAGTTGTTTCAATCGGACGTGGACTGTCTGTCCGGTCCGGACGGCACGTTCCATGATGTGTTGTAAGGAGAGGCGATCACGAACGATCGTCTCTTCGCGTGATTGATACAGATGCTCAAGATGAAGGATATGCTGGCGTGAAGTCAGTTGTTTCCACTTGCGATTCGATCGTTTTTTAGATGCGAACATGGCTGACCACCTCCTGAATTGAGTCGTACGCTAGATCGTCGTGCGCTCTGCTTCAGTTATTTCCCTTCACGAACAGTGCTTAAACACGTGCTCCTGACATTTTTTCACGAAACGCCGCGATTGCCGCAACCGCTTCTTGATCGTGCTCGACCTCTCCCGGTGCATTCCCTTCGGCAAGAATCGCTGTCTCAAGCGTTGCGCCAAGGAACGATGCGATATGCTCGAACTGCGTGACGAGCGCTTGTCCTTTAACGCGTGGATTATCTCCTCCGACTGCGATCAAGTGGAATCGTTTCCCCGCCATCCGACGTTTGAAGTCAAGCTCTTCGTCGCGCAGTGACTCGCTGAATCGGTCGATGAATAATTTCATCTTTGTCGACATCGAGTACCAATAAATCGGAGTGATGAACAGGATGTCATCGTGTTCAAGCATTTCTTCGACGATCCGACGATAGTCATCGCCAATCGGCAAAAAGCCTCCATGATGACGGCGGTCTTCAATCGGCTGAATCGAGACGTTTGCCAAATCGACAGCAACATGAGAGATGTCTTTCAATGCTTGTTCCCCGAGCCATTCACTGTTTCCTTTGCGTGAGCTACCAAAAATCGTATACATAACGTGCATCTCCTTTTGAATTCGATTGTTCTATTCTATTCCAAACTGCACTGTCAATACACCGATATGCTCACAATTGGTTTTGAATAAGGGTTTTGCGGAAAAAGACAAGAAGACGAAAAACAAATAGGGGAGGAACGGTCGAATGGAGAGAAGTACGCTCATTGCGCTAGAAAAACACTTATATGCCATCCACCTCGAGATGGATGGACTGGCGCGACTCATTACGAAACAATTAATTCATTTGAGCCAAGTGGCTGCATCCGTCGAACATTTTCGACGGATGAGCTTTGATATCTATAAACATCGGACGTCACTCGAGCAGATTCCGTCACAAGTCTTGTATGAGACGGCACTCGACTACGAAGACTGGCTCGAGGAAGAGTTTGATGAGATTCCTGCTAGCTGGCAACTGGCGACGAAAGAAGAAGAGGCACTCGAGCAGCTTTGGTGGTTCGAATTCTCACGAATTCAAGCGGAGCTCGAAGAATGGCTTAGTCTCTATCTGATTCGCCGGATTCGAGAAGACGTTCGTTACATGCCACCGGTGATCGAGAAAAATGCCTATGCTTTATCAGAGGATGCCCGTCACGTCTTTTGGCGTCTCTTACAACGCTCCGTCGCGAAGCCTTCCTCAAAGATTAAGGCGAACCAACTGTCGTGCCGAATGGGCATCGCTGAGATTGCCCGCTGTGCCCGACTTAATCAAGACCGGACACGTCGTGCGATTGGTGAATTGACGCGTCGTGGTCTGATCGCAATCGAAGAGGATGATGAGAAGCTAAAAATGCGGCTCCGTCTTCAAGTCATCTGATTGAAGGCGATGAACCGTTCGATCATCCGTTCATCCCGACGTGCGGATGGACCGATCCAAATCAGGTGACCGGGACTTTTCGATTCAATGAACTGCGCGTGAGGAATGCTCCGTCGTGCATGTTCCGCATGCTCGAACGGAACAGCACGGTCTGACTTCGAATGGACGATCAAGACGGGACACGTGACGGCTTCAAGCCGTTCTCGTTCGATGTCTTGTGTGATATCAAACAAGACACCTCGTCCAGGACCATTTTGGAGACCAACCTCATATAATAATGACGCATCCGTCTCACTAATGTGGGTACGGATCGTTTCGCGTGGTAACAGACTCGTCATCTCGACCATCCGCACCGCAGCTTCTTCAGGAAACTTGCGCATCTTATCCTTCACATACGTCCAAAGCCCCCATTGGATGAACTGCAGGGGACGTTGTAAGACCGGTTGGATCAGAAGACGATGATACGGCAGCGAGATCCGGTGCGTCATCGCACACGC
Source organism: Exiguobacterium abrahamii (assembly GCF_015645365.1). Classification (NCBI taxonomy): domain Bacteria; kingdom Bacillati; phylum Bacillota; class Bacilli; order Caryophanales; genus Exiguobacterium; species Exiguobacterium abrahamii. Next base: position 1,293,130 of record NZ_JADOYC010000001.1, on the reverse strand, counting down.
TAAAACGAGAGCATGGACGCCTGGATCCATTCCCGCAAGCGCGATTGCCGTCGGTCCGCCGGCAGAGATGCCGTAAACGGTGTACTGTTTAATCTGTCGGGAAGCCAGCCAGCCAGCGTAGAACGTCGCAAGCGTCTCTGGACTATCTGCGAGCTGAAGTGGCGTTCTTCCGTATCCCGGACGTGACGGTACGATGACACGATATCCTGCCGTGATTAACTTCTCGACATGGTAGACTTCTCGGTAATCCGACTGCGTGCCATGAATCAAAAGAATGACGGGACCGCTCCCGCTATCCCGGTAATCAAAGCGCTGACCATTCCATTCTGCGATATAATGCATCCAAATTCTCCTATCTCTTAATTTTTACCATTTTATTGTTAATTTCATATTCGTTTTCATGTATACTGTAAAGTATAACCAAACTATTGTGACTTAGGAAATGAGGATGCGTAGTGTCTAACGAAAAATTAACGAACCGTGACCGCTTACTTGCTGTACGAGAAATCTTCGAACGTCAGTCGGATGAAGACCATACGTTAACGCTTGAGGAATTGAGCATGGAACTCTCGAAACGAGGACTGATCGAGAAGCTATCCCGAAAATCGTTGAAGGATGATATTGCGGCACTTGCCAAATCAGGTTTTGACGTCGTGGCGGAAGAGACGAAGAATGGACTTGCCATTCCGTATCATCTCGTCAGTCGTCCTTTTGAGCATCATCAGCTCCGATTGCTCGTCGATGCCATCGCCAGTGCGAAGTTCATCTCGGAAAGTGAGACGACGTCGCTCGTTCAGACGATTCAGTCGTTGACGAGTGACAAGATGGCGGAGTCACTCCAACCGGTGCTACATACTGTCAAAAAACCAAAAGGAATGACGTCGCGCTCGATTGATACGATCCAGAAAGCCATCAGCGATGGGTTCGTCATCAGTTTCCAGTACCAAGGAAAGTTCAATGAACGGACGCGGAAGTTCGAGTTACGGAAGGATGGCGAGCATTACCTCGTTTCTCCGGCTCACCTGTTGATGGATAACGGAAATTACTATTTGATTGGACGCGATGAGCGGATCAAAGAGATCCGGACGTACCGGGTCGACCGAATCGTCGATTGTAAAGCGTTCGAACCGATGGAAGAACCGGTTCATGTCGAGCCGAGTTACTTAAGTAACATGTTCAACATGTACGGGGGAGAGAACGAGCAATTGACGCTTAAATTCCAGGAGAGTCTGATGCCAACCGTCGTCGACCGGTTCGGGACAGATATCCGCTGCCGTCGCCTCGATGACCTCTGGTTCGAGGTCAAGGTCGATGCGCTCTTTTCCGACGGGTTCATGATGTGGCTGATTCAATTCGGCAACCAGGCGGAGATCATCGCACCTGTCGAACGCCGGGAGACATTCAAGAACAAGGTGGCAGGTCTTGCGACGATGTACCAAGTCGAAACACCTGCTCTTTAAGGGCTGAAGCAAGGTTCACTTGACCGTGGATCTTGCTTTTTTTAATTGTCGAGAAAAAAACTTTTTGTCGTTTTTTGTCGGATATTCATATTTGAATATTTTAAGCGAATAGTTCCAGTTACTATTAAGGATATCTGATACTTATGTAGGAGGAACGACATGCAACAGATGGAAAAAAGCCAATCAAACGGGATGCGGAAACTAGCTGCTTTCCTCTTCTTCGTTTGTCTATCCTATACATCGTGGTACTTATTCTCACTTTTTGTCTTTCATCTCGTGTTTCCAGAAGATGTCGTGACATCCTTAGATATCGTCGTGTTCGGATTCAGTCCGGTCGTCGCTCTTGTCGTCACCATCGGCTCACTACGCTTGATTGAACGACGCATGAAGCCTAAGTTCACACCACTATTATTCATCGGCTACACGCTCTCGACGAGTATCTTAATCTATTACTCAGTTGCCAACGCGCTTCTGCCCCGACTGTGACTTGCAACTCCTAAGCAATTGGCATATGCTACGCTTATAGCTTGCTAGGTAAGGGGGGATACGATGAACGCACAGTATATCCTCGACTGGATGCCGCTCGTGATTCCTGTCGGTGCCATCGTCTTTATTGTCGTCATTGCACGCAAGGCTTCAAAAATCGATGCTGAAAAGTAAGAAGACTCCAATCAGGGAGTCTTTTTTTATTGGATTCTGTTGATACTTTATTCGCACGATTTCCCTATTGTACAAAAACATAACGTCACCCATTTTTATGGTATAAAGGAACTAGGTGAAAGACCTAATATCAGGAAATCATGGAGGGACAGATGAAACAGAGAACCGTCATGACTTTACTCGCACTCAGTCTATTGCTTACCGTATCTATGATGAAAAAACCGACGTTGACGCCAAAAGCCAGTACCATCGATCTTACCATCGCCGTCGTCGGAACGCCTCCAGTACTTACGCAATCTCCGGACTTCCACTCGATTGATCTGCACGAGATCAAAGGAGATTTACGACGCTACGATGCCGTCATGGTCATGCCGGAGTACTTACATCAGGCATCGGGACGCGACTATGCCACCGTCTACCGGAAGGCACATATTCCGTTTTTCTTCATCGGCTCTCAGAAATCCGTCGAACCGTTTCTTGATCCGAGTCTCTCTTATGAGGAAAGCATCTCGGTGCCGAATCCGACGTTTGCGGCTGGTATGCTCTATGACGATACACAAGAGACGACCTGGTTGTTCGGTGAGGGGATCGAACGACCGAATCGGTCAGAGCAACTGCAGATCTATCAATCGATCTTTCAAACGATTGAACAGAGTCATCTGACAAAGTAACACGTATATGAAAATAGACCGAAGCGCTCGGAAGTACATCCACTTCCCGAGCGCTTCGGTTTATTATTCGTCAATCGAGTTGCTTCGTCGGAGCTAAAACGATTTCCCGGATGTTGACATGTTGTGGTTGCTCGAAGACGAATAAGACGGTATCCGCGACGACTTGCGGATCGAGTCCACCATCAATCGACTGTTTCCATTCGTTGTAGCCGTCCTTGATCGCGTCACTTGTCGTATGACCGAGTAATTCCGTCTCGACGACTCCTGGTGCGATCGTCATGACGCGGACACCGTGAGACGCGACTTCACTTCGAACGTTCTCACTCATCGCGTGGACGGCGAATTTCGTGCCGACGTACGCGGCGTGGTCGGCGAACGTCTTTTTACCGGCAATCGAGCTGATGTTGATGATTGTGCCGGTCTTGCGCTCCACCATCGACGGAAGGACGGCTTGCATGCCGTGTAAGACACCGAGTGCGTTGACATCAAACATCTCTTCCCATTCTTCCGCGTCTTGTGTCTCGATTTGACCGAGTAACATCCGTCCTGCATTATTAATGATGGCTTCGACCGGTCCGAACGCTTCCGTCGCGTCTGCTAAAGCAGCATCGAGGGCTGCTCGGTCGGTGGCTGCGACTTGGCGAACCAAGACATCGTCTGAAGCAAGGCTTTCAAGACGGTCAATGCGGCGTCCGAGTAATAAGACGCGGTACCCTTTTTGAATGAACGTTCGCGCAATCGCATGCCCGATTCCTGACGTAGCACCTGTGATGGCAATGAATCCTGTTTTCATGATATCGTCTCCTTATTATTTGGTATGATAGATTGAAGATAACAGAGGGAACCCAATCCGAGAAGTACGCACTTTTAGGTCAGTCGGTTACCTTTTGGTAAGGGAGGGGACGGTATGCCGTATTTAAATGAGTTCGATGCGACGATGCGTCAGATTCAAGGCAAGTGGAAAGTGATGATCTTGTACGAGCTGCATGAGGAAGGTGCGGTGCGGTTTAATACACTCGAGCGTTATATCCAGGACGTCTCACCGAAGACGCTGACACAGCAACTGAAGCAACTCGAACAAGATGGCTTGATTACGCGGACCATCTACCCAGAGATTCCACCCCGTGTCGAATATGCCTTGAGCGAAAAAGGAATCTCCTTGATTCCCTTACTTGATGCGATTTGCGACTGGGGACTCGCGACGACACCACGCAACCAATTGATCCGCACATTATGCGACGAGGAAGCCCCCGCTCCATGAGCAGGGGCTTTTCGTTAGCGTTCGATTTGTTCCCGTACTTGACGGCGAAACGTCTGAATGTCGTAAGCCGGTTCACTTGGACTGAACTCGATTCCGTCAATCAGACGCGCGTTTGATGACGCATCCGGGAACTCGATCCGTGTCAGCCATTCAAGCGTCGTCTCTTCATGGCGTCTTGGGAAGGCTTGCTCGAGTTGTGAGGCAATCTTCAGAAACGGATGATGACTATGCCGCTTTGGCACATGCGCCCGTGCCTGCTTGGAGTGCTTGACGGTTTGCTCTCTTTCGATGGCTATGACTTTCCGCTTCCGGATGACATAAAGTGTAACTGCAACTAAGATGACAGTCAGAAGCGTCGTCGCAATCCAAATCCAATCCGGTGTTCCTGCCTGGACCGTTGCTTGCTTCACTTCTTTGACGCCTTTAATGTTTTCAAGTCCCATTGCCCGGTTCGTCATCGTGTCCGCTTCCCGACCAAGTGGCTCCGTCCAAAGGAACAATGAACCAAATGCTTCAAATAGTGGACGAATCGCACTCGTGACGGATCCGATGAGCGCTTCTTTCGTAAGCCGGAAGATGACAGCGATGATCAACCCCGCGCTAAGTACGAGCGCGACCGTCGGGAAGATACGCCGCCATTCTGTCATGTACGTGACGACGAATGGATACGCGACGACGAAGAGCAGAAGTAAAAAGGCGCCAATCGGTGGTGTCACTCCCGGAAACAATACCATCACGACGCCGATGACCATCGCACTCGTAGCGTATCGCCACGCCGAATCGACCGTATCAAGAAACGCGGACCAGGCGACGAAGACGAGCGCTAAGACGCTAGCTACGGGAGAGAGGAAATATAAGGAGCCCGCTACGAGTAGCTGTAATCCGATGCGAAGCGAACGATGCGGCACGAAGGCAAGTGCCGGAAGAGCGACCGCGAGATAGAACGGAACCGGTAACAGACTCGCAAGGAATATCCACCAGAGAATCATGCGCTCACTCCTTTCTGCCGGTGACCGAGATGGATCTCCGCCGTCGTCGACGGTACACTACGTTGCAATCGTTTCGTGAAGTACCGGCGTTCGAGCGGTAGATCGTATTCGGAAAGCCGGGCAAGGCATTCCATCGTCCGTAGGAATTGATGTTTTCCCGTCCCAGACGGAACATGATACCACTGCCCGGATCGGTTGACCATCGAAATCCAGAGACTGTAGGAAGCTCCTTGTTTCTCGAGTTCACGGATGATCGTCGCGGCACGCGATAACAGTTTCTCGAAGTCCGAGCGGAGGGCGAGTCCGTCTGCGGACAAGCCATCAACGATGACGGCATAATCATGGTTACGTTTCCGGTCATATTGATACGAGTACAGCTCATTCGTCTTCGCATAAGCGGACCAGTAGATCGACTTCGCATCTCCGGAGTAGGGAACGACGGAGTGGAAACTCGAGCGATCGGTGAACGGACTCGAGCGATCAATCGTCTCACCGGGAATCATCCGCTCATTCCACTCGACCGACGCTGGTGCAAAGTCAGGGAAGACATGACCCAGCTCTTGGATATCAAGCGTCACATAGATTGTGATCAAATGAAACGGATCCGAGATCATGACGTCAAACGACTGAATCCGAATCGTTCCCCGGTGAGCGGCAATGACATCGATTGAAAATGGCACGATCGTCTGTTTGCTGACATATAAGTGTTGACGCCAAAATTGACTACTCGCATCAGGAAGCTTGATCTGATCCCCGAGCAACCCAGAGATCGTGATGCGACCGAGTGGTAACTTCGTTGGGTTCGATAACTCGAACGGTATCTGGATCGTTTCCTCTCGAAAAGCGCGAACGGTCTCAAGGAGGCGGACGCGAAGCCGCTTTGCAACGTATTCGAGATAATACGGCATCACCCAGCCATATAGTGTATAGGCGAGTAGTAAAGCCGCGATCCAGACAGGACCATAGAGCCCGACGATGACGCCACTTGCACCTGTCATCGTAAGAATGATGAGGTTAAAGCCTTTTGGTATGATCAATTGCATGATTACACCTCAGTCGGAACAGTGAGTGAATCGAGAACCTGCTCGACGAGTCGTTCGTTCGAGAGCTTCAGCGTCGCTTCGAGCGTCAAGACGAGACGGTGGGCAAGCAATGGCGTTGCCAAGTGCTTGACGTCCTCTGGTGTGACGTACGTCCGCTCCTGCATCCAGGCCCGTGCTTTTGCTGCTTTTAAGAGTGCGAGCGTCGCTCGTGGACTCGGTCCGATCTCAACGTCACGATGGACGCGGAGTGCGTCACAGACGTCGAGTAAGTAGTTTTCGACGCTATCGTCGATCGAGACGGCGGTGACTTCCTCTTTCCAGTCATTGAGTTGTTCGAGTGGAATTTGTAGTTCGGCAGCTGTTAAGTGTGCTCCACGTAATAATGCCTTCTCCGCCTGACGTGTCAGCGGAGCGAACGACAACTTGAACAAGAAACGGTCAAGTTGGGCATGCGGCAGCGGGAATGTACCGTGTCCATCAAACGGATTTTGTGTCGCGATGACAAGAAAGTGTTGCGGTAACGTATAAGACGTATCCCCGATCGTCACTTGTCCTTCCGCCATTGCCTCGAGCAATGCTGATTGTGTTCGTGGCGTCGTCCGGTTAATCTCATCGACGAGGACGATGTTCGCGAACAGCGGACCAAACCGTTGTTCAAACGATCCTGTCAGCGGGTTGAACAGCTCCATCCCAAGTAGATCGGTCGGTAACGTATCCGCTGTACATTGAATACGTGAGAACTTCGCTTCGAGTGTCTGCGCCAGTGCTTTTGCTAGTGTCGTCTTACCGGTCCCCGGGCGATCTTCGAGCAACACATGGCCTTCAGCAAGCAAGCCCATCAATAAATGATCAATCACATCGTCCTGACCAAGGACAGATTGTTTGAGTGATGTACGTAACGTTTGAAACATAGATGATTCCCCCTTTAAGATGCATCGTATTTCTAAAGTGTACGAAAATTCAGAAAAAACCGCTAGTGATTTTCCAGGAATCACGCATAAAGAAATACGTCTATCTTTTATACTACCAGTTTCATCCAAAAGTTTCGTGAAATATCAAAAAAATTGAAAAAAGGATTATGAAGTCACTTAGCGAATAAAATATATAAGGTTGTTAAGAGAAGGGGGAATGGACTCATGAAACGCCATACTACGGAATCCGCTACTACTCCAATCAATCGACATGACATCGCCCATAGTCCGCTCGATGATTACCAACGTATCGTCGCTGGGGGACCCCCGAATCGCCGAGCCTTTGCCGCGATTCGTCGGCTCCCGATCGGGTTACGACTACTCGCTTATACATTAGGTACTTTATTCACAGCAGGCATCATCGCTGGTCTCGTCATCAGTCTACTCGGTTAAAAAAAGACTCCCTCAGCGTACTGAGGAAGTCCCATCATTTTTCAAAGAGATCATCCATCAACTCGGTGATCTCTTTTTTACGTGCATTCGTCTCATCGCGTAAGATCCGAATCGAACGCCCACTCCAGTCGAGTCGGTCGCCGATCGTCGCCTGGCGCGGCAAACGACTTTTCGGTAATGTGATCGTCTCACGGTCGTCGGTTTCGCAAATCGCTAGATCGTCTTCAAAATCAGCTAGGGTCAATCGCATCTGATGCACCTCCACGTCTCGTTATTCCGGTCGTAAATCGGTCCGGTTCGATTCCTTGATACCGTCACCGGTCGAGATATACTGAATCGTTCCACTTTGATCGGTTCGGTCAATCGTGATCTGTTCTGCTTTCAGTTCCTGTAAAACGGAGGGACGCGGGTGACGGTAAGCATTATCCTGCCCGGCTGAGATCAACGCTCGCTTCGGATTAACGGCTTGTAGGAAGGGCAGGGAGGACGATGTGTCTGCTCCGTGATGCCCCAGTTTCAGGACATCGGCGCGGAGATCTTCGTCCGACTCAAGCAATTGTCGTTCCGTCCGGATTGGTGCGTCGCCCATGAAGAGGAACCGATCCTGTCCATGTTCGACCCGCAGGACGGCACTCCAACTGTTAAGATCCTGTGTCCTGTCCGTTAGGGGTGCAAGGAACGTAAAGCGTGCGGCTGTACTCGGTATCTCAAGACCCGCCTTAACCGACTTGATCGTCACTCCTTCGCGTTTGACGGCTAGAAGGAAATCGCGGTACGTCTCCGTCGTATGCGTGACACGCGGGGCATAGACGCTGTCGACTGGAAAGGCATCGAGGACGGTATCGAGTCCACCGATATGATCGGCGTCCGGATGTGTCGCGATAACTGCTGTTAAGCGTTTGACACCCAGTTCTTGCAGGTAGCGGACGACATCCTCGCCTTTACCGTTATTCCCACCGTCAATCAAGATCGCGTCTTCCTTCGTCCGGATGAACGTGCTATCTCCTTGACCGACATCAAAACCATAGACCTCCATTTGTCCCGCCGTTGAGGCAGGGGGCTCTTCATCCCGGGTCGTGTAGAAGATGACGATCAGGCAGAGTGCTAACAGAATCGTTGAGCCCCATTTCAACATGTCGGTTCCTCTTTCTCGAACAGATAGAGCATACCGTTGCGCGGATGACCGAACCGGGGTCCCCGGTAACCGCGACGCTTCAAGGCAGCCCGCATCAGAATCATCATGCCGCCGTGCCCAACAAGTAAGACCCGTTCATCATCCTCGAACATCAATTGATTCAACAGGACCTCGATCCGTTCATTCGCATCCTTGATTTCCGCTTGAATCCGTTTGCTGAACGGGGCTGCCAGTCGACCGAGGACCGCCCAGCCAAGAAACGGTAACCGGAGATTCGAGCGAATCGTCGGAAACGGTACTTCCCGCAGTAGATCCGTCACGATGATCTCTTGATCGTAGACGCTCTTCGCCGTCTGTACAGCGCGTGGCATGCTACTGGCATAACAGACCGTCCAGTCGATCTGACCGAGCTCGACCGGTTGAATATCGATGTCTGACGTATCATAGCGTTCAATCCATTTTTCAATGTCGCTGGCGCTGATCCAGCCTTTCGTCGGGTATCCTTCCGTCACCCGGTGATGTCTCACTAATCCAATTTGTTTCATGCTTCGTGCGACGGTCCAAACCGTCTCCCTCACTTTCATTCATCGTTTAGAGCGCGACGCGAATCGCCAGTCCACATAAAATCGCACCTAAGATACTGAGCAAGCTCCCGATGATATAATATTCCGCAAAGCGGCGATCTTCAAACTGTTTAAAACGGGCCAGTGCCTTCAAAGCAATGATGAAGCCGATGGCTCCGGTTGCGTTCGTGACGACGAGCAGGGTGATGATCGCCCGTTCGACGAGACCAATATAACGCCCGATCCCGTTCAATTCCGTCGTATAACTGCGGGCAGAATCTTCGACTTCATGTGTGACAGTCCGCGAAACGCCGTCGAGTTGCTCCTTACGTGTCACTTTCCGCTCGAAATGCGCTTCGATCAAGCGCGGAGCGAATGGTGCGAGCATCAAAGCAATCCCATGACCGAGCAACTCCGTCGTCACTAAACTAAAACATAGAATCCACAGAATTTGTTCCGGTCGCGAGAACGACAACGACCAATCGATCGGAACAAACACCCATGTCAAGGCAATGACGACAGCGATATGTAACGCTTGATCGATCCAGTACGCCGCTGCTTGCTTGACGCGACGTTTAAGCGGGGAAGCATCGAGTAGGGCGTGAAACACGAGAATGCTCCCTCCAAGCCATCCGGCGATGTCGAGGGTCAACTGCCCTCGAATGACGAAGAACGCAAGGACAAGGAGCATCAGAACCGCATGGACGGCAAGATGTTGGACCAAGATGCGTCGGTGTCGATGTTTCAGTTGCGCCATCCGTCTCGTCTGTAATGGAAAATCAGCAAGTAGGTGGACAAGGATAAGGCTAAGTAAGACAGTCACCGAATCGCCTCCCAGACTTGGAATTGCTCCAGTGCCTGTGCCAAGGCAGCTTCAAGTCGCTTGCGTTGCTTACGCTGCGAGCGGGAGACGAGTTTGGCGACATTCGCGCGGGCATCTTGTTCCTTAAAGCCCATCTTCAGACCGATCTCTTCATACGTATCATCCGGATATTGATCCATCAACCGGTGCAGTTCAATCTGGCGGTCCGTCTTCCCGAAATACGCTGGATACAGCATCTCGAGATAGCCATTCAGCAGGGCGGTCGGTAAGTAGGGCGGTCCAGCAAAGGCGATCCGTGACGGAAGTGTCTTCGCCACTTCCTGTGCTTCAAAGGCATGAATGATCGCACTACCATTGGCTTCTTCTGCTTGTGTCGTTGAAATCGTCTCATATTGACCAAATCCGATCCCGATGTAACCCGGCAATTCTTGATTCAATAAGTGCAGCACGACCGGATAACTAACCGGATAATCCGCAAATACCGCTAGTAAACTATCACCGGATTTGATTTGGAACGGAACGATACTCGCAGGAAATGCCGTATTCAGATCGTTCGCGAGTTCTCGGAGCGTTTGAAGTAACGCTTCTTTGCTCGGATAATCGCGGGAGCCTTTGACATCAAACGACAAGGCAACAGCCTGCATGACGATTCCTCCTGTTCATTTGTTGCCACAATCATGGAAACATTTTATTTGTTACCGATAAAAAGGTAACATTCACGGTGTTACTGTTATTAGAGTAACAAAGAATGAAGAGGAAGACCAACAGGACGATAGACCGATTTTTAGATGACAGGGGGGATGCATGCATCTGATCAAAAAATGATTTTTTTATTTAAGTTAACATAACATATATTATCAATAGTTATAAGATTTTGTCTCATAATCAAGGTAAACTTAAGATAGTGAGACAAAACAAAAAAACACGGGATTAACCGTGTTTTCGACAATCATACGGACGTGTCCGTTCCAATCGATGAATCAAACGATCCAAGAAAATATGATGGCGGCGTTCGAGTTGCGTGATCCGTTCAAGTGGCAACCACGCGAAATCAAAGAAATCACCGCAATCCTGACCGTCACCAGCCACACAATGCGTCCAGCGGTTCTCTTGGCATTCGATGTGCGCATGGTAGAAATACGTGTAATGGACCCGCATTCGCTCTGGGTACCGCATCTCTTCTTCGCCGATGTACTGAACGGATGCTAACGAGAGACCACTTTCCTCAAGCGTCTCACGGACAGCCGCTTCCTTAGCGATTTCAGCATCTTCGATCGTACCTGCGGGGATCTGCCAATCACTCTCTGGAGCCGATTGTGGATGAAAAACAAGTAGTTCCCATCCGTTAGGTTTTTCCCGAGTGATATAGATTGCTACTTTTTCGCGACGTCTGAATTTCATCTTCATCACCTCTCCAAGGTCGGCAGATTGCACAACAAGCAGCTAAAGGGACGGTCCCGTAGCTGCTTGATCAATTGACGCTATAAGCAAAGCTGCGGAGACGCGTGACCCGACGCTTGTTCGTGACGAATCGTGACCTGACTATTTCCTCTATTGTAGCCGTTATTGGTCAGTGTTTCAATTTGTAAACGATATTTATAGCGATAAATCTCAAAATTCGGAGCGTTCGTCTCAAAATCCCCTTCTCCTACCCCACTAGATCTAAAAAAGCTCCCCCGTTATCCGGAGGAGCCTCGTCTTATCGTGTATACCAGTCGAGCAAGGGACCGAATTTCTCTTCATCGTAGGCAAATGAACCGTTCGATAAGCGGTCGAGGAACGATAACGAACCGATTTGGATCGTTTTCTCCTGTTCTTTGCCGCTAAGAACCAATTCCTTCGCCTGCGTGACATCGATCAATGCTGCGACTTGGTGTGGTTTTGATTTCAAATCACGCAGCAACTGTAAACCACGGAGCGCACGGCTCGAGACTTGGAACTGATCCGCGAGACGCATCTTCTTCAAGGCACCGCGTTGCGTCAAGAGGACGATCTGTGGCGCTTCCTTGAAGCCGATCGCACCCGCGACGACGTCCTGATCCTTCAGGTTGATCGCTTTAACACCAGCAGCCCGGACACCAACGACCGGAACGTCATCTTCCGTGAACCAAAGCCCGAAACCGTTCTGTGTCGCAAGGAACAGCTCCGTTTGACCCGTTGAGACCTGCGCGTACAAGACTTCGTCGTCTGCCTTCAGACGGACGCCTTGGAGCGGTTTTGACTTCCGCTGGGCGTTGTAGTCACTTAGTTTCGAACGTTTGACCATCCCTTGACGGGTGACGAACAAGCAATGGTGTGCTTCGTCGAACGAACGGACGAGATCCGCTGAGAGGACCCGGTCGCCCGGTTCGAGTGGGACGAGGTTCGCGACGTGTTGACCGCCATCCTTCCATTTCGTATCCGGTAATTGGTGGACCGGAATCAGCAAGTAATTCCCGCGAACGGTCCAGACGATCAAGTGGTCGGTCGTCATCGCTTGCCCTTGGAGCAACGGACGATCCTGTTCCTTCAAGTCCGGCAAGTCGTTCGAGGCACCGAATGAACGGAGTGACGAGCGTTTGACGTAACCATTTTTCGACAGGAAGACCATCGTTTCTTCGACAGCGATCATGACTTCCGTCTTCAGCTTCAGTTCTTCAACTTCCGCTTCAATCGTCGAGCGACGTTTGTCCGCGACTTGCTCCTTCAAAACTGTCAATTCCTTGATGATCAGACGATTCCGTGTCTTTTCATCGTTAAGGATCTTCTCAAGACGAGCGATTTCCTTCTCGAGTTTCGCAGCTTCTTCCTGCAACTCGACGATATCGGTATTCGTTAACCGGTACAGCTGGAGCATGACGACGGCTTCCGCTTGACGGTCCGTGAAGTTGAAGCGCGTGATCAGCTTGTCTTTCGCGTCCGCTTTGTTCGACGCAGAACGGATCAAGGCAAGCGTCTCATCGAGGACAGAGATTGCTGTCATCAAGGCAGAAACGACTTCCTGACGACGTTTCGCTTGTTCGAGATCAAACGCTGTCCGGCGGATGACGACTTCCTTGACGTGTGCAAGATAGGCATCAAGCAACGTCAAGACGCCCATTTGCCGCGGTGTCCGTTCATGGATTGCGACCATGTTGTAGTTATAGGCAATTTGTAAGTCAGTCTGTTTGAGGTAGAAGTGTAAGACACCTTCTGCGTCCGCTTCCTTCTTCAACTCGATGACGACCCGTAAGCCGTCGCGGTCGGTCTCATCACGGACTTCAGCAACCCCTTCGACTTTTTTATCAAGACGGAGTTCTTCCATTCGTTTGACAAGATTGGCTTTATTGACCTCATACGGGAGCTCCGTGATGACGATTTGCTGACGACCGCCCCGCAGTGTCTCAATCGTTGAGCGCGAGCGGATGATGACTTTCCCGCGTCCTGTCTCGAACGCCTTCTTGATGCCATCAAGCCCTTGGACGACACCACCCGTCGGGAAATCCGGACCTTGCATGTGCGTCAACAAGTCATCGACGTTCTGGACCGTCCCTGAGATCCGACCAATCGCAGCATCGAGGACTTCTCCCGCGTGGTGCGGTGGAATCTCAGTTGCGTAACCAGCGGAAATCCCCGTCGAACCGTTCATCAACAAGTTCGGTAGGAGTGACGGTAAGACGAGCGGTTCTTCCGTCGTATCATCGAAGTTGAGCGTGTAATCGACGGTTTGTTTGTTGATCCCGTCGAGAATCAAGCTCGAGACTTTCGAAAGACGGGCTTCCGTATACCGCATCGCTGCCGCGCTATCACCGTCGATTGACCCGTTGTTCCCTTGCATATCAATCAGCGGGTAACGAAGCTTCCACTCTTGGCTCAAGCGGACCATTGCTTCATAGACCGATGAATCACCGTGCGGGTGATAGTTACCGATGACGACACCGACTGTCTTCGCTGATTTCCGGTAGGCCCGGTCGAACAGGTTGCCTTCCGTATGCATCGCATACAAGATGCGGCGTTGAACCGGTTTCAGACCATCCCGGGCATCCGGTAAGGCACGATCTTGGATGATATATTTCGAATAACGACCAAACCGGTCGCCGACGACTTGCTCGAGCGACAGGTTCAGGATGTTTTGTAGATTAGACATGTTCGTTCACACTCTCTTTCGTCACGTGCTCATTCTCGATGATCGAGAGGTCTTCCGCGAGACCGAAGGCGACATTGTCCTCGATCCACGTCCGGCGGTGACCAACGTTATCGCCCATGAGGACTGAAACGCGTTTTTCAGCGACAGCAGCATCGTCGATCGTGACCCGAATCAACGTCCGTGTCTCAGGATCCATCGTCGTTTCCCAGAGCTGTGGTGCATTCATCTCCCCAAGTCCTTTGTACCGCTGGATCATATAACCTTTACCGAACTTCTTCGTCGTTTTCTTGAGCGTCTCTTCGTCCCAGACATATTCGAATTTCTCCGATTTGCCTTTCCCTTTGGAGACGCGGTAGAGCGGTGGTAAGGCAACGAAGACCTTCCCAGCGTCAATCAACGGACGCATGTAGCGGAAGAAGAACGTCAATAGCAAGACTTGGATGTGCGCGCCATCGGTATCGGCATCGGTCATGATGATGACTTTGTCGAAATTACAATCCGACAAGTCGAAATCGGCTCCGACACCGCCACCAATCGCGTGAATGATCGTGTTGATCTCTTCATTCTTCATGATGTCAGCGAGTTTCGCTTTTTCCGTGTTCAAGACCTTCCCACGGAGTGGAAGAATCGCTTGGAACGTCCGGTTCCGTCCTTGTTTCGCGGAACCACCGGCAGAATCACCCTCGACGAGGAACAATTCATTCTTATCCGCGTTTTTTGAAGCAGCAGGCGTCAGTTTTCCGTTCAAGATGCTCGAACGTTTCTTCTTTTTCCCGTTTCGTGCTTCTTCGCGGGCTTTGCGCGCTGCTTCACGCGCTTGTGCTGCGCGGATCGCTTTTTTGATCAACAGCGTCGCCGTTTGTGGGTTTTCTTCCAAGTACGTCGAAAGACGACGGCTGATGACAGCGTCACAGCTCGTCCGTGCTTCCGGCGAACCGAGTTTCGACTTCGTTTGCCCTTCGAATTGGAGGAATTCTTCCGGAATCCGGATCGAGACGATCATCGTCAAGCCTTCACGGATATCGTTTCCGTCAAGGTTCTTATCCTTTTCCTTCAAGAGCGTGTTCTTCCGGGCATATTCATTCATGACCCGTGTCATTGCCGTCTTTGCACCGACTTCGTGTGTTCCACCGTCGCGTGTCCGGACGTTATTGACGAACGACAGGACGTTTTCCGAGTAGGCATCCGTGAACTGGAAGGCGATATCGACTTCGATCTCGTTTTCCGTCCCTTCGAACGCAACCGTCGGATGAAGTGTATCTTTATCATCATTCAAGTACTGGACGAATTCGCTGACACCGTCTTGGTACTGGAAGATATCCTGTTTATCGGACCGTTCGTCCGTCAGCGTAATCTTCAGACCTTTCAGCAAGAAAGCGGATTCGCGTAAGCGTTCTGCGAGCGTATCGTAGTTGTATGTCAACGTACTGAAGATCGAGCCATCTGGTTTAAAGTAAACGCTCGTTCCTTTTTGACGCGTCGTACCCGTTTCAAGCAACGTCGTCTTCGGCATCCCGCCGTTTTCGAACGTTTGCTCATATTGTTTCCCGTCACGGAAGATCGTTACTTTCAAATCCGTTGATAAGGCGTTAACGACCGACGCCCCGACGCCGTGTAAGCCACCGGACGTCTTATAGCCACCTTGACCGAACTTACCACCGGCGTGTAGAACGGTGAAGATGACTTCAGCAGTCGGCTTTCCCGATGCATGCATCCCCGTTGGCATCCCACGTCCATGGTCACGGACGGTGATCGCATTATCTTTATGGATCGTAACGTCAATTTGTTCCCCAAATCCTGCGAGAGCCTCATCGATCGCGTTATCGACGATCTCGTAGACGAGATGGTGAAGTCCACGGTGATCGGTTGAACCGATATACATACCTGGGCGTTTCCGGACTGCTTCGAGTCCTTCGAGCACCTGTATGGCATCATCATTGTAGTTATTTAAGTCTGTCGCCATTCATTTCACCTCAAAATTCGAAATGACGACGTCGTTTTCACAAACGTTCGTTCGTCATTTCAAGTAGTCTGTCTCTAATTGTAGGCATCTTCTTGCTTCCTGACAAGCATAACCTGTAAAGCGCATGAAAAAAGACACCTTCACGAACGGGTGAAGATGCCTGAAATCATGCGATGACTCACAGATATTGATGCTCGATTTTGATGCAACGATTCTCAATATATGGAATTCCAGCGCCAAGTGCGAGGCTCTCGGCTTCGACACTTGAGAGACCGAGCTGATTCCAAATCATCCCGACATCGCCGTGAGCGACAGCATCTTTCGCGACATCCGCTAAAAACTCAGACCGACGGAAAACGTCGACGATATCGATGTGTCCTGGAATGCTTGCGACACTCGGGTAGACTTTTTGACCGTTCCACTCATTTAACGTCGGATTGACCGGAATGACTTCGTATCCGTGCTGGACTAAGTAATCCGCAATCCAGTTCGCCGTTTTTCCAGAATCACTCGAGATGCCGACGACGGCGATCCGTTTCGCATCCTTCAAATATTGACGTGCTTGTTGATCGGTAATCATCTAGAACTCCCCCTTATGAAAATAACTCTTACCTAACACTCTATACCCGAACCAAGATGAAGTATGCGAAATCGAGCGCGTTTTCGACGTTTTTCAGAAATCGTCTTGAAATCAAATGAGTCGACCGATGACCCGTCGAACAACTTCTCAATGCAACTGAGAGCGAAATTGAATATTCATTCTTTTTTGATGATTAAGTTGACATAATAATATTATTGTCATTAAAGAGAATATTGTAGCTCAAAAACGATAAAAATAGATTAAATTCTCACGTGCATCGAGTTGACCAACGACCCGTCTGATGCGTTGTCGATGCAACTGAGCGCTCCCTGTCTGACAATTTAACGTTGCGTGAAATAACTATTTCACGCAAACAAGTGTCTGATGTACCAACGTTTGGTATACTACCACTAGAGGGGTGATTGTCGGATGAGTTTATTTAAAAACCTAGGAAAAACGATACATAAAACGACCGTTTCAGCTACAGCACCAGCGATTCCGGGTTATGAGCGGATGCCACGCTTCATTCAGTCCTATTTGGATCAGTTAGCAGCAAAACATTTCTCGTTAGCGACGATGCGCCGCTACGTTTACGACTACGAAGCGTTCTTTCAATTTGTCGCTGCAGCGTCAGGTGAAGAAGTAACGGCGCGGGATATTCCACTCGAAGCGTTCGTCGAAATCGATGCAGCAGGAATCGAAGCTTACGCTGAATACCTTGCCTTAACGAAACAAAATGCATCAAGCGTCATCAACCGGAAGTTATCAGCATTACAGTCGTTGTTCCGTTATTTGGTCGATACAGGGCAGTTGTCGGAAAATCCAGTTGCCAAAGTCAATCGTCCGAAACAAGCAAAACGGGAACCGGTTTATCTGACGAAACGCGAATGGGATGAATTGATTCAGTTGTTACCGTCAAACGTCGAGATGAATGCCCGGGAAGCATCACATTATGAACGAGACCGCGTCCGCGACGTGACGTTGTTCCAACTGCTCGGCTACAGCGGGATGCGCCTCAGTGAGATGACCCAACTCGTCTGGAACGATGTTGATTTCCACGAAAACACGCTCCGCGTCATCGGGAAAGGTAACAAAGAACGACTGATTCCGCTCGCAAAACCAGCCCGGATCGCCTTACGTAAATATGCGATTCATTATCAGATGCCAACGAGCGGCGCCGTGCCTGTCTTCCAAAAACATGGGAAACCACTCAGCCCACGGGCAGTCCAGCATATTTTGCAGCGGCACACGGAACGATTGAAGCCGGTCCTGCCCTTTTTAGAACGCAAAAAAATTACACCACATAAATTGCGGCATACGTTCGCGACACGACTTGCGACCGGTGGGGTCGATGTCCTGACGATCCAGCAGCTACTCGGTCACGAATCCGTCGCAACGACACAAGTCTATGCCCATATCGGTGATTCCGAGAAAAAACGCGCCGTCGATTTATTTGATGGTGAACGATAATCATATTATGTCAACTATAGGGGGAATAACATGAATTACGGGCTCAGTGAACGCAAAATCAAACAGATGTCTGATGCCTACGCCTTTCGACGGGGAAAGAAGTATGTCGCCGCCCGCAAGGTCACATTGCACAATTACCGGATGGGTGACGAGCTGATCGAAGCGAGCGTCGACGGTGAGGAACGATTCACGGTGACGGTTCGCGTCAAGGCGCACGGTGTCGACGCCGGATGCAACTGTCCGTCTCTTGCGATGGATACATCGTTTTGTGGACATATCGTCGCCGTTTTACTGGCGATGCATCATGTGCAGGCGCACGGTACACCGGCGCCGCTGTCACCGCAGATTCGTCCGTTCTCGGCGATTCAAGTCGATGACGCCGGCGCGCGCCATTATTTACGCAGTCTCACACCGGATCGTCGGGTAGCGATTCATTTCGAACTGACCGGACCCGTCGTGACGCTTAAACGATTGACGGACAATCAACAGCATCAACTGTCCCTGCCCTACTTCGATCGTTTGCTTGGACAGATAGAGTATTTGCAGCGAGTCGCCGATGTTTCGTTCAGTCCTGATTTGCAGGAACGAATCGTATCCGGAACGCCGATCGTCAAGTTGCATCTTGACCGAACGGCTCAGGAAGTCGAAGTCCGCGTGTTGTTCGATTATCAAGGGATTCAGCTGAATCCGCTCGACGAGACGATTTACGCTGGGCGCGATCAAGTAACGGAACAAAGTGTCTTACGCTTCTTACGTGAATTCCAAGCAACGCCACGTGACATGCGCTACATCATCACGCGTGACGCCGCACAGTATGCCTTTCTGCGGAGTCTGTTTGACGAACGGGTTGCGCTCGGTCAACTGGAGTTATTTGCAACACAAGCGATCCGGACGACTTTACCTAAAGGTCCGTTCCATCCGCGGATCGAAGTCGACGTAACGGACCGTCTCGATTGGCTCGTGTTCAACTTTTCGATGGACGGGATTCCGGAAGATGAGCTGAAACGTGTCCTGAAGTCGCTCGTCTTACAAAAACGCTATCATCGCTTGAAATCGGGACAGTTCGTATCTTTAGAGACACGGGCCTTTCAGCAGTTGCAACGGGTTCTCGCCCAGATGGAAGCAAGTGAACGCGACTTACGCGATGGACGAATCGTCTTACCTGCCGTCCGGAACATGAAGCATCTGATTGGCGCCTCCGTCCTCCATCTTCACGCTGATTTGCTCGAGAAATGGCTTGAATTAAAATCGGGACAAGGATTCCGGCTCGACTTGCCGAATTCGTTAGAGTCACGACTCTATCCGTATCAACGGACGGGCATCCAGTTTCTGAAGAATTTGGACGCACAAGGATGTCACGGGATCCTAGCCGATGAGATGGGGCTTGGGAAGACGATTCAAGCGATTGGTTATATCGCGACGATTCCTGACCGTCGTGCGCTCATCGTCGCGCCGGCGTCACTGCTCCGCAACTGGGAAGCAGAACTGAAACGCTTTTTACCCAATCGACCGGTTCATGTCGTCACCGGTTCTCAAGCCAGCCGACTCCGCGAACTGGAGCACTTACCTGACGATACGGTGACGATCGTCTCCTATACGACGCTTCGGACCGACGTCCGTCGCCACCCTGTATATGACGTCGTCTTCTTTGATGAAGCACAGCACTTGAAGAATCCGCAGTCGCAAACAGTCAGTCAACTGCGGCACCTGCAAGCAAAACGACGGTTCGCCTTAACGGGCACACCGCTCGAGAATCGGCCGCGTGATATCTGGTCGATCTTCCATGTCCTGTTTCCAGAGCTACTGCCGGATCTAATGACGTTTGAGAAATGGTCGTTTGATGACATGCAACAGTTCATCCAACCGTTCTTATTACGGCGTGAGAAACAAGATGTCTTACAGGATTTACCGAAGAAACAGATCGAGCATCATTATGTCGAGCTCGGTCCGAACCAAAAACGCTTATATGCGTCGTATCTTGCCAAATTGCAACTGGAGACGCTGCAACACTTAGACGAGACGAAACGCGAAGATCGTTTGAAGTTACTGGCTGGGTTAACGCGTTTGCGGCAAATTTGCAACGATCCAGGTTTATTCGTCGAGGGATACACAGGGGAAGCAACAAAACGAACGCGTCTGCTCTCACTGATTGCCGAAAAACGGGCCGCCGGAAAGCGAATCTTGATTTTCTCGCAGTATACGCAAATGCTCGAGCGCATTCGCTCGGATCTCGCGCAACGTCATCTCCCCCACTTCCTGTTGACGGGTGAGACACCGCTTGAAGACCGGGTAACGTTATGCGACCGGTTCAATGACGGTGAAGTCGATCTCTTCTTGATTTCCCTGAAAGCCGGTGGAACAGGACTGAATCTCGCGTCTGCTGATACCGTCATCCTCTTTGACAGCTGGTGGAATCCGGCCGTCGAACAGCAAGCTGCCGATCGCGCCCACCGGCTTGGACAACAGTCCGACGTGACGGTCATCAAACTGCTGACACGCGGGACGATCGAAGAAAAGATGACGGAATTACAAGATCGAAAAGCCCAGATGGTCGATGCCGTCCTGACGGCTCCAGACAGTGGTGCCTTGACCGTCAAAGAACTCGTTCATCTCGTAGAAACAAAGGAGGAACATCGGTGATCCTTGATCTCCTGCTTGGTTACCTTATCGGCAGTATTCTTGGCGGTACGCTCTGGAAGTACGTCAGTCGTACCGATTTGGCTCAGGTCGGTTCCGGAAACATCGGTGCCCGCAACGCCCATCGTGCCGGTGGGCTCCCGGCCTTTTTATTCGTGTATCTGTTTGATGCCACGAAGACGGTTCTTGCACTACAGATCACAGACGCATTTTATCCAGTCGCTCTTGCCGTGCTCATCGGTCACTTGTTTCCATTGTTTCATCCGCGACGCGGCGGTAAAGGGTATGCCGTATTTTCCGGAATCGTCTTCGCCATCACGCCATGGGCATATCTTGCCGGACTAGGCATACTCGGTCTGTCTTATCTCGTAACGAAAGATAGCGTCAAAGCAGGGCTGATTCCGGTTGTTCTGCTCCCGTTACTCCCCATCTACTTTGACGCGGGACCCATCAATATCTTGTGTACCGTTGCCGTAAGTCTACTTGTCCTGTGGGCTCATGATGCACTTCACAAGCCAGTCATTACATAAGGAGGACGTCTCATGATCGACTTTTCCATTGCCACCGCTTCGGACGCGGAAGCAATCCATGAACTGAACTACCTCACCTTCACGGAAGAGATTCCGCAACATCAACCGAACACCGAACGGAAACGGATTGACCGGTTTCATGATCAAAATACCTATCTGATCGGCAAGGAAGACGATCGACTCGTCGCGATGATTGCTATTCGAAAGCATCGTCCTTTTTCGCTTGAAGAAAAGGGTGTGATGTTAGATGAGACACTGACGGACCCAGCGGAAATCCGTTTACTCAGCGTTCGTCCCGAATACCGCAATAGTCGTACGTTCATGCAATTGATGCGCTTTTTGATGGTCTACTTGGAACGGGAAACGATTGATCATGTCTATATCAGTGGTACGACGCGGGAAGCTAAACTATATGCGCGGTTCGGCTTCACACCAATCGCAGCGACGCTCGGTAGTGGCGATGCCCAGTTCGTACCGATGTTGTTGTCACGCGCAACATACGAACGGTCCGTCATCGCGGACGTTTTACGTCCTCTGCATTTTCTAGCCGGTCCGGTCGAGGTTGCACCAACAGTCCGCCAAGCGGCGCAACAAGCACCGCGCCCGCATCGGACGGCATCGATGCGTCAGCTCGATCAAAATTTACGGGACCGAATGTGTCAGTTGCTGGATTTGACACATGTCTCGATGGCTGTCGGCAGTGGTACGCTCGCCAACGATATCGTCGCACAACAACTGAGTGGACATGGGTTGATCCTAAACGGTGGTGAGTTCGGTCAACGCTTGATCGATCACGCGGCACGGGCTGGAAAGTCCTTTGATGTCCACTCGCTTCCACCCGGTCACCCGATCGACTTGGAACAACTCGCGAGTCAACTGCATCAAACGGAATACGACTGGATCTGGTTGACACATTGTGAGACGTCTACGGGCGTTCTCTACGATCTCGATGCGGTAAAAGCACTGCTGGATCAACAAACCGCACTCATCGTCGATGCGATCAGCGCCGTCGGAACCGGGCGTTTCTCGTATGCCGGCTGCAGATTCGTCACGACCGTCTCCGGAAAAGCAATTGGTGGTTTACCGGGTCTTGCGTTCATCGGTCACGTAGATCGCGTCCTACCTTCTCCACGTATTCCACGTTATCTGGATCTCGGACTTTATGCGGAAGGCGTCGCCTTTTCCGGCTCATCGAACTTGTTGCTGGCTTGTCAGGCAGCGCTCGATGCCCTTGATCTCGATCAAGCCGCCATCAAGATGACTTATCTCGAACAGGCCGTTCGCGCGACTGGTTTTAACCTGCTTGCGACGCAAGAAGCACAAGCGCCGGGAATTCTGACGATCGTCCATCCGTCGGCAACCACTTTAGGAGACGCTCTCCGGATCCAGGGCTATCACGTCCAGTATGAAAGCGACTATCTCGTCCATAATCAATGGCTCCAAATTTCAACGATGGGACATACGACGATGCGGCACATCGAACGTCTCATCCGTGTATTAGTCCGTGAAAACCAACGCATCACCGTAAAAAAATGAAAAAAACGAAAGACCTCTTAACCCTTGATTTCAAGCGGTTTGGAGGTCTTTCGACTTTAAAAAATAAAAAATAGAGGTTTAAGGATTTAAAACATAGGGGTATAAACTCACTAGCACCGCATCAAACGGTGACTTACTCACACATGTTTCTCAATATCAGCGTAATGACCTGGGAGAGAAATGCAAAGTCACGAAAGCGTCAGATTCAAAAGAGTCTGAAACCGATTGTCTTAGCATATTTAAATTGTTCAGGACTTGTCCTGCTCCTACATTCATTACCTTTTGAGGGCTATACCAAATTCAAGGGGGAAATGAACATGTCAGTTAAATTAACAGCCGAAAAACGTGAGGTACGTCCACGCTCACTCCGTAAACAATTACGTCATGAAGGAAAAGCTCTTGGTGTCGTGTATGGTTACAAAGTGGAAAGTACACCGATCGCATTTGAAGAAAAAGAATTGCTTAAAATCGTTCGAGAAAACGGTGAGAACGTCTTGATTTCACTGAAACTCGACGGTAAAAATATTAACGTCTTGATCAACCGTCGTGATATGGATGTCTTCACACCAACTGTCGATCACGTTGAATTCATCGCCGTTAAAATGGATGAAGAGACAGAAGTCGAAGCAGACGTCGTACTCGTTGGTGAAGCAGCTGGCGCTAAAGTCGGCGGATTCCTGTCACAGACACTCTTTAAAGTAACAGTCGCAGCAACACCAGATAAATTACCAGAGAACGTCGAAATCGACGTCACGAACCTCGAAATCGGCGATTCGATTTCTGTAGCTGATCTTCCGGAACAAAAAGATTTCCGTATCGTCACAGAAGGCGACATTCAAGTCGCAGCTGTCGTCGAATCTACACTCGAGCAGGATCTTGAGGAAATCGAAGAAGCAGAAGCTGAGGCGCAAGCGGAAGCTGGTGAAGACAACGAAGCGGAAGCTACGGAAGAGTCTTCAGAAGAAGCAAAAGAAGAGAACGAAGATAACAAATAAGTCGTTTAACGATACGCCCTTTGTGGCGTATCGTTTTTTTTGTGTCTTGACAATAGACAGAAGATTGCCTAAAGTGAACAGCGTATCATCTATTACCATATCCACTAGGGGAGCCCATTTGGCTGAGACGATTCACTTCGGACCCTTCGAACCTGATCTAGTTCATACTAGCGTAGGAAAGTGGAGCGATCACATCCAATGACTCCTGCTGCGCGCAGTTTTTCTGAGGACCGCTCTCTTTTTACGGAGGGCGGTCTTTTTTGGTGTCTCCCCCACTTAAAGGAGGACGAACACGATGCAACACTGGAAAATGAAAGAAATCATGGTCATGATGATGCTCGCCGTCGCTTGCGGCGTCATCTATCTCGGTTGGTCAACACTCTGGTTACCGATGTCGGCAATCTTCGGACCAGTCGGTGCCAACTGGATGTTTGGGATCTGGATCATCGCGAGCCCGCTCGTCGCGGCAATCATTCAAAAACCAGGTGCCGCCCTCATCGCGGAAATCGTCGCGGCAGCCGTCGAACTGTTCACGGGTAGTCACTTTGGTTTATCGGCTCTACTGATCGGGGTCTGCCAAGGGCTTGGTGCGGAACTCGTCTTTGCGATGACGCGTTATCGCCGTTATGACACCTGGACATTGATGTTATCGGGTGTTGGAGCCGCGATTGGTAGCATCGTCTATAGTCTGATCGCGAACGGATTCGGTTACTACACGACGACGACGTTGCTTGCGACAACTGGCTTACAATTAATTAGTGGCGCATTACTGGGCGGCTTGCTTGCAGCGATTCTCGTCCGTCGCCTTGTTGCGACCGGTGTCTTGAACGGGTTTGCGGCAGGACGTACGAAACGGGAAGTCGCATGATTACTGTCGATGATCTCAGCATCCGCTTCCCCGGTCAGATGAAGTCGGTGCTCGATCATGTATCGCTGACGATCGAGCACGGGACGACCCTTCTGCTCGGACGAAGCGGGAGTGGCAAGACGACACTGCTTCATGCCCTAGCCGGACTGACACCAGAGACGATTGAAGTCGAACAGACGGGAACCGTTACCCGGTCCGGTTCGGTCGGAGTGCTGTTCCAAAACCCAGAAGAACAGTTCTGCATGGAAACGATCGGACGCGAAATCGCTTTTAGCTTAGAAAACCGGTCGATTCCACGCGCAGAGATGGAGGAACGCATTGAACGCTTACTCGCACTTGTTGGTCTCCCTCTCCCCTTCTCGACACCAATCGCGAGTCTATCCGGGGGGATGAAACAACGCCTCGCGCTCGCTGCGGTCCTGGCGCTCGAGCCGACGATCTTATTACTCGATGAACCAACAGCTCAGATTGACCCGATCGGGCAACACGAGCTGATGGCGTTGATCTTTCGGATTCAGAAAGAACATGATTTAACGATCGTCTTGATCGAACACCAACTCGATGTCTGTTTGCCATATGTCGATCAGATCGTCTTACTTGAGGACGGATCGGTGACTGCAACGGCGCATCCGCAGGATTTGTTCCCGCAGGCGTATACAGAGCTTCAATCGAAAGGGATTGCTGTTCCCTCTTTGTATCCGTACACGTTAGAGACGTTACCCATAGATGGACCACAAGCAGCGCGACTTCACGTGCTTCCCTCAGTCGCTACAGCAGGCACTGCCTTGTTACACGTCACTGCATTATCGACGAAAGCCCCTTACCCGCTGACCGATGCGACATTTTCCCTGCAGACAGGAGAATGGGTGATGCTGCTCGGGGCAAACGGCTCCGGGAAAAGTACGTTGCTTGCAACACTCGGTCGGTTGCTCTCGCATCAAGGAACATATCGGTTCCAGGAACGTTCAGCTCAGCGTTACTCCCGGCGACGCTTTTATGAGCACGTCGGCTATGTCTTCCAACAACCGGATCTGCAGTTTCTCAAGCTGACGGTCGAAGCGGAAATTGACTGGAGTCACCGGGAAGCGACGAGTGACGAGCGCACGACGTTGCTCGAACGGCTGGAACTCGCATCCGTCAAACAGCAGTCACCGCTTGCGCTTAGTACGGGGCAACAACGACGGCTCAGCGTCGCGACGATGCTCGGGCAGTCGAAGGATGTGTTGTTGCTCGATGAACCGACGTTCGGACAGGATGGATTGACGACGCGGCGGCTCATGGAACAGTTGTTGACGGAACAACAAAACGGAACGACGCTCGTCATGGCAACACACGATATGGAACTCGTCGCCCGATACGCGGATCGTGTCCTCGTCATGGAGCAAGGTCGTATTGCTTTTGACGGGCGTCCGAGCGAGTTATTCGCTGACGTTCCGTTACTCGAACGCTGTCAGCTGCAACGTCCACTTTCTTACCAATTCCAGGAGGTGAAGCGCAATGCAAACAAACGCGTCACCGTTCGCTAAACTCAATCCTGTCATCAAGGGGAGCGGATTGTTTTTGATCATGTTTGCCTTAATTGCAACGAATGACTGGATCAAGACGTTGGTGTTCCTGAGTTTTGCTATCGCCTTGCTAATTCTCTCCGGATGGGGTCCTGTCGAATTCTTGAAACGGCTCGCACCTTACAGTCTATTATTCTTATTGACGTTCTGGATGATGGCGGCGTTTGGCAAAGGTACGAACACGCTCTGGTCGTTCGGTTGGTTTCATGTCACGTCGGAAAGTGTCGTACATGGCTGGTTACTTGCCTTACGGATGGCGACGTTCGTCTGCTTGAGTTTCGCTTTCGTCACGACGACCGATGCGACCCGGTTCGTGATGAGCTTGATTCACCAGGCAAAGGTGTCGCCTCGCTTCGCGTATGGGTTCCTTGCCGGAATTCGCTTTTTGCCGCAACTGGTCGAAGAAGTCCGAGTCTTGCGGCAAGTACGGATGATTCGAAACGTGCACAGTCGCTTTCCTGGTGATGCGTTACTATCGATCGGCTTACCGCTCTTCTCGCGATCGATCCAGCGGGCAGAACGGATGGCAATCGCCATGGAAGCCCGTCATTTTTCAGCGGAACGGACATATTATGAAGTGCCAGTCGTTCAGCGCGAGGATATGATCTACCTCGGGGTCATCCTCCTGTTCATCAGTCTTGTCTTTTGGTTATGATTACCGCCACCCGTATCCGGGTACATTCTAGCAAGACAGATTGAAGGAGAACAACATGAAACGAATCCTCTTGATTGGTGCAGGACACGCTCACCTGCATTGCATTACACACGGACCGACAGAAGACGTCGAGTGGCTGATTTTAAGCGCCTCGACGTACCAATATTACTCGGGCATGTACTCCGGACTTGCTGACGGAACATACGACATTGATGAGATCCGTATCGACGTCGCCGCCTTATGTCGCGCCTATGATAAACAATTCATCGAGGAGACCGTCATCAAAATCGACCCCGTTGAAAAAGTCGTCTTCGGTGCATCCGGCAGACACTATACCTATGACGTCGTCTCGACGAATATCGGCTCGTTCGATTGGTCGGAAGATACGACACGATTATCGATCAAACCGAACTACCGGTTACCGGATACATTAAAGCGTCTGCAACAAGCAAAGCGTCCAGTCTTGATTGGAAGCGGTGCAGCGGCCGTCGAGATGGCGGCGTCCTTGAAAGTGGCGGATGTGCCGATTACACTGATCACGGATCCAGAGTTACTTTCAGGGCACCCTGCAGCGGAAGCGATTGCGAGACGGTTAAAAGAACTCGATGTATATTGGATCCGGGAACGTCCAATAGATGATGAACCACTACTCCGCTTCAAGCATCACCCACCAATCGAGTCAGATGCGATCATCCGCTTGACGGGTGCGAAAGCACCTGTATTGTTTGCAGACAGTAAGCTCTTCACGGAAGACGGGTTCCTACTCGTCAATGAGCAGTTGCAAGCGCTCAATCATCCAAGTCTGTTTGCTGCGGGTGACGCGGCGACCCTCGTCGCTTATCCCGATATTCCAAAGAACGGCGTCACAGCTGTCCGGCAAGCACCGATCTTACTGGAAAACCTCTTGCGGTACGTCCAGGAAGAGGCACTGAAAACGTATCGTCCGCAAACGAACTACTTGACGATTTTATCGATGGGACCACGTCATGCGGTTTCCCTGTATGGTAAATCGTACTCAACTAATCGACTTGGTTGGTACCTGAAGCGCTGGATCGATCAACGGTTCATGCGGAAGTATCGTCCTTAAAAGTATGCGCCGGCGCATACTTTTTTTGTACACAAAAACAAGCCATGGACAGGTGTCCATGGCTTGTTGGATTAGACGGTTTGATTTCCTTTAACATACGACAGTAACGTTTCGTTGAACTTCTCTTGTTCATCAAGCAACATACCGTGCCCACTCTCTTCGAAGACTTCAAGTCGTGCATGTGGGATTCCCTTTTGCATTTCTTCCGCGAACTCGAACGGACAGACTTGGTCTTTTTTACCATGGATGATTAACGTATCGACTTTGATGTTTTCGAGTTTTCCACGCAAGTCCTCATCACGTAAGGCAATTGCTGACTGAATCGTACCGTGGGACGAAGCGGCGATACTAAGTCCATGGAACCATTGTTGAAGTGGTTCTGGATGTTCCTTCGCAAAGAAGATTTCCCCGAATCCTTTAAGCATTGACGGACGATCTTGTTTCGTGTCGGCAATCAACGCATCGACTTCTTCTTTTGTCATCCCGTATGGATAGCCGTCGCGTTGTGTAAAGACAGGGGCTGCGGCTCCAGCGAGGACAAGTTTACTGACTTTTGAATCCCCGTATTGCAAGAGATAGGACAAGGCGATTCCTCCTCCCATCGAGAAGCCAAGCAACGTGACGTTCGTTAATTTCAACTGTTCGATGACTTCATTAATGTCGGACGCCATCGTCTTATAATCGTATCCCGTTGCCGGCGCATCTGATTTGCCATAACCGCGATAATCGATCCCGACGTAACGGTATCCTTCTTCGACGAGCAGATTCTTTTGATACTCGAACATGTTGTTGTTTGCCGGCCAGCCGTGTAAAAAGACGACCGGTTGACCCGACCCGACATCCTCGACGTAAATCTTCGTGCCATCAACTGCTTGAATGAATGTACCCATCATAAAACCCCCATAGTAATAGATTGACCGTGCATGCATCTATTATTCCCGAGTCAAGAGATGTCAAACATCTTGATGTTAAAGTGTTATAGAAAATTCTGTCTATTCTTGAAATTATGGTAAAATATAGTCATTAAGATGAAGGGGGTTTTTCATGAGACGCTATATACATACCGGTATTCTCGCAGGTGCAGTTCTACTTGCAGGATGTGGTAAAGAACAATACTTAGATCTTACATATGACGCCAATTACTGGGGCGGTATTTCGACTACCTTTGATGGGCAAGAGATACCGGATCTCCCGAAAAAACAAATCGCTGCTTTGTTGAAGGTTTGTCAGCAAAAACCTGATATGAAGCGCTTGCCTGATCGGTATGTGCAACACGAAGGATTTGACTTATACTTCCTGCCCCAGAGTGTTCAAGGACGCGAGTTCCAACACGTCCGTTTCCTGTCAGACGAAAAAAAGGACTATCTGGCCTGTCAGCCGATTCGCCACGCAGATTATACGGTTCATCAGATCAAGCGAAGTGATTATCCATTCGTCGATTGGTCAAAACAACCGTTTAAAGCTAAATCGACAGTCATTCGCTTTAAACCTGTTCCAAAAGAAATCACGGATCAACAAAAACAGGAAAACGAAGATCAGAAAGAATTAAAAACGCTCGGACGTTATCTCTTCCCGTCCTATCAACTGTCCTTACCACCGGAAGGTCAATTCATTATTTTTGGAGAAGAAGACGGAAAAGAACGCACATTCTTCGAGACGACCGAGTCGCTGTCCAGATCCGACTTGAATATCTCTTTCCGTCACAGCCCAAAAAACGGGATGCAGTCCGCCATAATTGATCTCACAGTAAGCGGAACACGCGAGGGAAACTCTTCAGTCATTCAAGAGTATGCGCAAGGGCAATCCTACCAGATTGAACGTAAAGAATTACCTGATGTCCTCTCACCCGATCAAATGATTCACTTTGCTACCGTTCAAAAACTAGAAAAAGATAAAGTTGTCCAGGAAACGCCAATCTATATGCGTCTCAATAAGTCATATAAAAAACCTTCAAATTTCAAATATGCTTTTATCAATACAAATCAACCCGGTTATGTCGGTTTCATCCATCAATCACCGAAACAGCTTGTTGATAGCGATTATAAGTTCGTCTCAGCGATTCCTGACAAGCTAGCGAAAAAAATCGCTCAGGAATTAAAAGAGACCGAAGTGATGGAGCCGCAAGGCACAAAACTAAAGCAGAAAAAATTGACGTTGATGCGCGAAGGGAAAAGCCAGATGTTTGAGTTGTATGAACGCAAACGCGCCAAAAAACTTGAAATCTATGTCGTTAAACCAGGATCAAAGAATGGTGCGAAGCTGTCAAGTACGACCAGTGAAGCACTTAGTGAGGTGCTTAATCAATGAACAAACGTTACTGGATCGGACTCACACTCGGTGCAACGCTAGCCTTAAGCGGTTGTCAAAGCGATGCGCCGAATTTCAAATGGGGTTACTTATCGCAAATGTATGACGGAGGGCAATTCAACGAAAAAGAATCTCGCACCTTGTCAGCTAAAGAACGAACTGTCATCCAAAAAACGTGCGCGTCTAAAGTGAGCGATGCACCTACCGATTACGCTGTCGGCGATATCTATTCCGTCATGATGACGAATCCGTTCGAGGATTATGAAGGTCAAACCGTTCGTTACGTGAAAGCTGGAAAAAAGACGTATTTATATTGTCAGACATCGTTTAAAGGCGGGTACTATCCGTTAGCAAAGAAAGACGATGTCTTCAAGAAGACTGCTCTGACTCAACAACGGAAGAACTTTAATGTGAAGCCTACTGTATTAAAAAAAGACGACTGGTTTAATCCTGATGAGAAGATTGCAAATCATTCTGCTCGAACATTAGAACTTCCAGGATCAGGTTACCTCGTCATCGAGGCGACGGATGTCACAAAAAAAGATACACGTACGACGTCTTTCGTATATACGAATTCTTTGACACCGTTCACCCGTGATGTCGATCTCTATCTCGTCTACAATCAACAATTCGGTTCGACATACGACGTTTCGGTTCGAATACCACAGTTGTATGGTGGACGGCGTGCGGAACACCCGATCCATTCAATGAAACATCCAGGAAAGGTCCGGTTCATTCCGGGTGACGGAACACCCGAGCATTATGGAACGGTCATCGCAACGGAGAAAAACGGACGCGAATTCCGCTACGAATTATCGATTCGACACACGACTGAACAACCAACTGAACTCCAAGAACCGAATCAAACAACAGATGATCTAGTTGTGGATAATGAAGAAATGACGTTGATCCATCAAAGACAGTTCTCGCATGTCCGTTTTGAAGAAGATGATCAAGGAAATCGTATTTCGGAGAAAGGTCTCGATTGGGACCATATGATCATGATGACCAGTGATGAATCCGGGAAATTAAAAAAAGCAATCAAGACAAGTGAACAGGCTGACGTACGAGGAAAACGGGCGAAGTGGAAATACTTGACGTTCCGAGATGGAGTGAAAGGACAACAATACGAAGTTTATCTCGATAAGCGTGTCAAAAAGACCGATGTTTATTTAAAAGATCCGAAGCGTGAAGTGTCGATTCACCTATCGGCGACAGGTCGTGACATCCTTCTTCCTTTGTTCGAACAATATGAAAAATGATTCACGCCATGAAGGCGAGATGTTGCAACAAATAAATCAAGGAACACCAGAAGATGAAAGCAATCCCCTCGCGTAACCACTCTTTACGCGTCAACGGTTCACGTAAGAAGGACACGCAAGCGAATAGTAAGACGAAGAAGTAGAGATAAATGAAGCCACCGCTCGTCAAGAAACCAAAGAGCAGGATCATACCACAGAGGACGGACAGGCTAGAGACGACAGGTTTACGATAGACCATGCGGTGTCACCTCGTTTCATCTAGTTTGTTAAAGTATACCCAGATTACGGAAAAACAATCTAATCTATCATTACAAACAACACCCCTGAGAGAAATCTTCTCAGGGGTGTTAGTATTTATTCCACGACGGCACTGTGATCAGCGACGATCGCATATTCCGTAACGGTATTCGACGTCACAAGCGGTTTAACTTCGGACGTTCCGTTATCCCGCTTATGGTGCACGCCTTTGTACGCTTGACTCTCTTGCCATGCATGAAATGCTGCTTGATTCGACCACGTTGTCATGATCGTGACGATGTCTTCTTCTTCCTGACTGATATCAACGAGGACTTGCATCCGGTGGAACCCTTCCATCCGTTCAATTCCTTTCGTCGTCTTAAAACGCGCTGCGACCTGATCTGCCGCACCTTTGACGACATGTAACTGGTTCATGACGATCCACATGTTCTTCTCCCCCTTTTTTCGTCTTCAGTATACTAAAAGTCACGGTTCTTAGAAAATAAGGATGCGTTATCGCTTGATGACGTCAAGCGCTGGATTGTCTCTTTTCCGTCTACACTCGTCGCGATCATCTCAAAATAGAGCGAATGCGGGAAGGCGTCCGGTAACGGTTGGACGGTATGAAAACGTTCCTGACCTGCGACTGATAGTAATCGTCGCATCGGACGAAGTGGTGCTTCCCCATCAGCCGTCGTCTTATAGGGCTCGAACCGGATCGTTTTCATTTGTTTTGAGGCATTCATGCCGTAGGCGACAAGGTATCGACCTTCGTCCGTCGTCAACAAACGACCTTCAAACCAATCCGACTCCCTCGTCTGTTTTGAGCGAATGATTCGGTCGATTCGTTGTGACTCATCGGTTTGTTGCAGGAGCAAAAACAAGCGGTCGTGCTTCGCTTCAAGGTACGCGACGGCATAATGGTCAGATAGTCGTTCGACGAAGTAGACATCACGCGCTTCGACTGGAGTGTTTGTCATCTGTGTATATAACTGGGCGACTTGCTTCGCCGTAAAGGAAACGGTCTCTTGACGTGGATGCATCCCCGTCAGCGTTCCGAGCACGAGACCGAACAATAAGATGAGGAAAAGACGCCGTTTCATCAGTCGACCTGTTTGACGAGCAAATGATAGCTCATCCCTGGTGGATAGTCATCGATTCGTCCGACTTCGACGAATCCCTGTCGCTCATAAAATGGAAGCGCTTGAAACGAGAACGTCTCGACGCGGATTCGCTGAACACCCGCTGCTCGTGCCCATTCTTCCAGTTGACGGAATAACTGAGTACCGAGCCCACTTCCCCGTTCCTCTTCGACGATGAAGAACCATTCAATATGTAACCAGCCCCAGTACATTTCCGCTGAGATGCCGCCGATCGGTTGATCGTCACGCGTCGCAAGTAATGTGACGGCTTGTGTACCATCGGAGCGTTTCGTCGCATGAAGCGGTGAACGCTCGACATTATATTGACGCACTTGTTGTCGAATCCAGTCTTGTCCGTCCTCATTTTCCTTGAGTTGAAATTTCAACATTTACGAATCCCCTTTCTTGTTATAGTAGTAGTGGAGGTGAATCCGATGGAACCTACGTTCCAGATTGATTGTACGAAGTGTTTTGGTTTATGTTGTACCGCACTCGCTTTTTCGAAATCCAGTGATTTTGGTCATGACAAACCGGAAGCAACACCGTGTCGTAATCTTGACGCCGATTACAGCTGTCGCATCCATGACCGGTTACGCGATAGCGGCTACAAAGGCTGTACCGTCTATGATTGTTTCGGTGCCGGACAGCATCTGTCACAGCGGACATTCGAAGGCGATGATGCACCTAAGCGACGCCAAGCGATCTATGCTGCCTTCCCGAAGATGGTTCATTTGTTTGAAATGATGTGGTACATAACCGACGGGAAACGTGATGTCACGCGTGACATTCACGATCAACTCGATGAGACGCTTGCCGCACTGACTCGGTACGCGGCATTACCAGCCGATCAATTTGAACGACTTGACTTGATACCGGTTCGTCAAACCGTCCGACCACTCCTTGAAATGATTGCATCGCGTGTTCAAGCTCAGTATAGCGGAAGACGCGATCAGACACCACGCGACTGGGTCGGAAAAACAGCTACAAGGACGTAATTTCTCAGGTGCCAGTGTTCAGAATCAGTGGTTGCTCGCGACGAACTTGTCACACAGTAACCTGCGCGGGGTCAACTTTCTTGGGGCTGATTTGCGAGACTGTAACGTCAAGGACGCCGATCTGACGGACGCGCTCTTTTTGACACAGGCACAAATCAATGCGGCAATCGGTAATGCCGCGACACAGTTACCGCGTCGCTTACTCCGTCCGTCCCATTGGCGTTAAACAGAAGCGAACGATAAGGAGGTACGTTTTCGGTCGATTGATCCGAAAGCGTACCTCCTTTTGCTTGTTATCGTTTACCGAGCGTAAACCCGTCAAAATAACGCCCGCCGAATGGTGCGAGATAATCGTCGACTAATGCGATCACTTCTCGTCGGTCATCTGATTGATAATACGACTCGAATGCCGTTGTGTGTCGACTGGCATAGTCTTCGTCAAACTCCGCAAGAGCACGAATCGCCCACTTCCCTTGTCCGATATAGCGACGATTGGCACGAAGGACGAACTCGATGCTCTGTTCATATAAACGTGACGCAATCGCTAAACCTTCCGCGCGGTTCGTCACACTCTCGAAGTCGTCGAGCACATGACTTAAAAAATAACGTGCGCGCTCTTGTTCCGAAGTCGTCCACGCGACAGGTCCGTCCGCCAATTGTTGAACGGCTTCCTGACGGATAGATGCAAGTCGCGGATGATCCTCGATCGTCCAGCTGTCAGCAATCATTCGTTGCAGGGACGGGCGACCACGTTCCCGGTCACTCTCGAAAAACGACTGAATCGTCTCAAAGGAATGGACGAATGCTTCGACCGGGACTCCATCATGAATGAACGATTCCCGGTATGCCTGACCTCGACTCACTTCAAAGATGATCACATCGACATCTGATTGAGCGGTCGCTTGCCCTCGCGTATGACTGCCGGCAAGTAAAATGGCACAGTGATCCGGGTAACGTGACGCAACGAGCGGCATGATCCAGTCGCACCACTCAAGGCGAGTCCACTCAGTCTTCAATTTGTTCACCAATTCCGGAGAAAACAGCCAGTTCGTCACCCGGTACAGCAACGATTGTTGCGTCGGCACGGTGTGGCGCGAGACCAATATCGATCGCCCACGATTCATAATATGTATCCGATCCGTTCAAGACGAGCGTTTGTCCGTTGCTAAACGTTAGGAATAAGTGGGGTGCCGTCTTTCCGATCCGGACACCGGTGATGCGTTCTGCGTGAAGTGAGACGATCAAGTGTAACATCTCTTCCTTCGTCGCATGGCGGACGACCCAGTCCTGTGTCGTCTCGACATCGCCGTAAAACAGACGATCCGTCTCGATCCGAAGTCGTAGTTCAGGCGCAGTCGTATCGAACAAATTGATGAATTCGAGTGTGACGTAGCCTGCGACATGGACCGTCGCTAACTGTGTGCCGATGAAATAGGTCGTCAAAAGCTGACGGGCGAGTTGATGATCTTCTTTGTTCATGATGAGCACCTCATTTAAAAAGAATGAATGGTATCGGGATGAGTCCGAGAAACTTACTTCCACTCAATTTACCACAAATTAGTCGATACGAACATGAGAAGAAAGGCATGTTTTCGGTTTTCTGCGGCACGGAGGTGAGAATACGGTATACTGATGAGGAACTGACGTCGATCGTGATCGACAGAGAGGAGCTCCATCCATGCAATATTTCTACATGAGACCCTATCCGGATGATCCAGACTGTTCTATGCAACAAGCGGAAGCCGACCAGATGAATGTAACGACACGTGTCATCGAGACGCATGATTCAGCGAAACGACGGACGGAATTAGAACAGATGCTCGAAACCCTTCAGGCGGGAGACGAAGTCATCGTCACGCACCTTTATGTCTTAGCCGACTCAACGCGGCACTTGATCGAGATGCTCGAGCAGATGGAGACACGCGGTGCGACGCTGTGGTCACTCCGCGAACAGATTCGGACGAGCGAGCGTGCCTCGTTGTCGTTTCTTGAGACGGCACGCCACCTCGTTCAGTTGCAAAGTGATGTCATCAGCATGTCGACGCGTGCCGGACTCTCAAAAGCAAAAGAACAAGGAAAGCAGACCGGTCGACCGCGGAAGCCGGATGAAAATGTCCGCCGCGCGATCGCGATGTATCAAAGTAAAAACTATTCGCTCGCTGATATCCGCGAACAGACCGGTATTAGTAAAAGTACGTTGTACCGATATCTCGAAAGCGAGACAATCGATACAGATAAAGGCTGATTCCATGATGGAGTCAGCCTTTTTTTCAGCTATTTTGCTTTAAGGTGTTGCCGAGCCATTTTTGGAGGGCTTTTCCGCCTTCATAGAACGAGCAATCTCGTAATTCATACGTATGACCGCCTTGTTCGATCAAGTCGAGGAACGTATTCCCGACGTCCCGGTTTTCCCATTTCCGCTGATCCGTCAAATACTTGAAACCGAAGTTACATTCGACGTTGAAGATGATGTGGAACGGTTCCTTGAACGATTGGACGGCACGAATCATCTCGATTAAGATCATCCGTTTCGGTGATGACGCTTCAAACGTATCGAACAGTGTCGTCCGGCGTCCGTGAAACTCGATGACGCGGATCGCGCGACCGGTATCCGCTTTAAAATCATAACTCGTCCGGATCGAGACGATGATCTCGCGTTGGTCTGGTTGTACTGACATGGTGTATCGCTTCCTTTCTCTCGGTCGATTATAGCATGGACCTGCTCGATTTTAATAGCTGTCAACGACTCGGTCTCAAGAAGGATTGTCGTAACCTAAAATTTGTCTTATACTAAAATTACCAAATACATAAAGGAGCGTTTTCGTGAAACATCTATTTTCAATACTCCTCTCGGCGAGTCTTTTGTTCACGGGTTGCTACTGCACCCTCGACGAACAAACGGACGAGCCACACTTCAAATCGCGTGCCCGCTCCATTTCCTCGTATCATACCTTCGACATTGAATATGCGAAAGGATTACGGAAGGAGCAAGTCTCGAACCGAACAGTCACCGTGACGGATTCGAACGGTGAGCGGATGCAAACGGAGATTGAAGTCCTTGACGGCAAAGAGATCCGAATCAAACCGCCTCGCACGGGATACAAAAAAGGACGCCGCTACATCATCCACATTCGGGATTCGATCGACGCCCGCAAACAAGTCCATACGAATACGATTCGGGAACGAACCTTCACTGTCGACCGCTGACAGACAAGGTTCGTTTTTCATTTGGATCGTGCCGGAAAAACTGTATAACTCATTGAGATGACCCCATCGATCACGAGGACGAGTCCCCACAATTGTAACGTCCGTAAGAGACTCTCCGTCTGCTCAGCATCTCCCAGCCACAAAATCATCGCTCCGAGTAACGCCCCACCAATCAAAAAGGCCAGCACGTGCCGATAGAACCCGTTGCGCTCTTTACGTGCCTTTGAAATTCGCTCCCGTGATACTTGTTCTCTCAGGATGAACCGGCGATACATCCCGTCCGCCCAGGCAATCATCTGCTTCCCGAAAGCGAGTGAGACACCGATATAGATCGCAGCAAGTCCGTGCGCGAGCGTTGCAGTACTGCCGCGACTTAAATCAAACACTGTTAAGAGCAGTAAGACGATATCAATGACCGGCGACATCGCCATCAATCGAAAACCGAGTCTTTCGCGCCTGAATCCATAACGCACGATTAGTCCGGCGACGATGAATACCCAAAATAAAATCTCACAACAGACAATTGCCCACGCGACGAGTTGCATATCAATCCTCTCCTTTTTTAATACGACTGTATCATAAAGATAACACCTCTTTCATAGTTTGACTAGTCTTTTTAATACATTCGTGCTAAAAAAGATGATATACTGGAAGTATGCCAAAACAAGTCAATCACGAAGAACGCAAACGCCTCATCGCGGAAGCGACGTGGCGCACGATTTCTCAAGTCGGTATTGAACAAGCCAGTGTCCGGACGATCGCCAAGGAAGCGGGACTCTCGCTGGGTGCCTTAAGGTATTACTTCACGACCCAGGACGAGTTGCTCCGCTTCTCGATGGACCTCGTCCAAGAGCGGGTCCAGGGACGCATCACAACCATTTTCGAGAAAGGAGGAACTCCGGAAGAAACGTTATGTGACGTCTTACTTGAAGTCTTGCCTTATGCACCCGAGCATCAGCTCGAGATGCAGGTCTGGTTTCAATTCATGATGTCCGCGTATACGTCGCATGCGACAGAAAATCCGGATGATATCTACCATATGGTCCAGGTACTGTTGACACGGATCCCGGACGGTACACTCCGAGCGGGTTTAGACATTGCACTTGAGAGTGAACGCCTCGCAGCACTCGTTGACGGGTTAGCCTTTCATGCTCTGTTTCGACCGGAACGATTACCCAAAGAACGTCTGCGTCATGTGCTCGTCCATCACTTGAACGCCCTTTTCGTCCGTCCCTTAGCGATCGACGACAAATAACCCGCTGTTCCCTTTACGCACGAGGGAAACAGCGGGTTTTTCATCGTCTTGCTTCTACGAGAATCAACGAGACGGAGCGAATCAAGAAGAACGTCAAAAACGCTGCCCAGACACCCTGATTTCCAAAAGCCGGTGTCAGCAGGAGGACGACCGCAAAACCAATGCCTGCTTGAATCATCGAATTTCGGACGGGTGTTGCTTCAACCCGCCCGGCAAAGATGCCTTCATAAATCATCGCCCAACCGGCGAGAAGCGGTAGGATGATGATCCAGAAGTAATAATCGCGCGCTGCGTTTAGGATGGCCTCTTCTGAAGTGAACAACTGAAGGAGCGGTGTCTCAAGGAAGAGAAGCACTAGTGACCAGAAGACGACCGAGTAGAATCCGAACGTCCGTGCCAAACGGACACTCGTCCGGTATCCTGCCTGATCCTGATTCCCTCTCGCCCGACCGACCAGAACGGTTGACGCATGACCGAGTCCACCGAACCAGTACGAAATCAAATACTGGATTTGCAGCAGAATCGCGTTGGCTGCGAGGACATCCGGTCCGAACTGTCCACCAGCACGTGTGAACCAGCCGGTGACGAGTAGAAGGAAAATCGTACGAATGAACAAGTCACGATTGACTTGAAAGAATTGACGGTACGCGTGCCACGCCGTCAAGGCACGCCATTCATCACGCGTCATCGCCAAATGACCACGGATTAGGTACAGACTACAGACGACGATGCTGATCTCCGCGATGACGGTCGCAACCGCAATTCCAGCAACTCCGGCATTCAATCCGTAGACGAAACCGATATCGAGAACGACATTGATTCCTGTACTGAACAATTGGACGAACAAGGCGTGCTTGACCTGACCGGTGCCAATCAACCAACCGAGTAACGCATACCCCATCAACACGAACGGTGCGCCAATCATTCGGTATGAGATATACGTTTTGACCGCACCGAGCAAGTCAGCGGGTGGCGCCAGTAAGTACAGTCCGATTTGCTCGAGCGGCTGTCGGAACAACAGGATAAGTAGACCGATACAAGCTGCTAGAAACAACGGTCGGTAAAGGGACGTCCGTAAGGCGTGCCCGTCATTCGCCCCGATGGCTTGGGCGCTGAATCCTGTCGTACTGACTTTTAAGAAACCGAACAACCAGTAGATCGTATTGAAGAAGACGGCTCCGACGGCGATACCGCCGATTGCCCGCGGATCACCGGATTGACCGATGACGACGGTGTCGGTCACACCGAGCAAGGGTGTCGCAATACTTGAGAGAATCAGCGGATACGCGAGTAACCAGTACGTTTTGTGCGTCGGTTGTGCGTTCACCATGTTCCGGCCTCGACGAATCGTTGAGTATACGCACCACCTGATTCCAATCGATCAATCAAATCAACAACACGACCGTCACGTAAGACGAGTGTTTTTGAACAGAGACGCCGGATGAAGTCGATATCATGCGAGATCAATACAAAACTGACACCGAGTGTCTGCTGCAGGCGTTTTAGTAGCTCGATGATCTGTGCGCGAGAGACAACATCAAGCCCGGTCGTCGGCTCATCCATCACGATGATATCGGGTTCAATCGAAATCGCGCGGGCAATCGCGGCACGCTGAATTTGTCCACCACTCAATTGATGGGGCAATCGATCGAATAACTGTTCCTCGACCCCGACCGCAAGTGCGAGGGCAGTCATAAGATCCTCTTCTGACGTCGCTGGAAAATGCCGCAAGATCGGACGATGCTGACGAAACGGTTCAAGAATCGATTCCCGCACCGTCCATTCTGGATTAAAGGAAGCGAGAGGATGTTGAAAGACGGCTTGAATAGCTCGTCGCTCGTTTCGTTGCCCACTCGGAAATGCCTTTCCATGTAAGGAAATCAAACCATGTGTAGGTTTAAGCAGACCGAGGATCAATCGTCCAAGTGTCGTCTTGCCACTCCCACTTTCCCCGATGATGCCAATCGACGCCTTTTTCCTAACGTGAAACGAGATATTCGACAAGAGGGACTGATCCTTTATCTGATAAGTAAGATCTGTTACGGATAAGACTGGTGACATGAACTCTTCCTTTCTTCCAGTGACGTACGATGTGCCTGCATCAAAGCAAGCGTAAACGGATGACGACTTTGCTTGATCATCTGTGGTGTTCCCGTCTCGATGATTCGTCCATCCTGCATCAAGACGAGTTGCTGACCATAATGTAAGGCAGGTCCTAATTCGTGGGTGACGAACACAATCGTTGCCCCGTACCGGTGTTGGTACTCGGTCAACCAGTCGAGTAAACGACGTGTCAAGACGGGATCGAGTGCCGTCGTTAATTCATCCGCTAAAATCAACCGTGGTTTTAAGGCGACAGCAAACAGGATTGCAAACCGTTGCAATTGTCCACCGCTCAACTCTGCTGGATAACGATCCAACCAGGTCGGGTCCAACCCAAGCGTTCGCAAGACGTCATCGATGTAAGGATGATCGATCTTGCGTCCATGTGCGCGATATGTATCTCGTAACATCTGACGCATCGTCAAAAACGGAAGAAATGCATCGGTATACTGCTGAGGTATGTAACCGATATCAAGACCACGCCGAAGCGGTTCGTCCGAGATGACTTCTCCGCTTGACGACATCCCGTCCGGCAATCGATCCAGTAATCGTTTCAGCAAGAGCGTCTTACCGCTCCCGCTCGCTCCGACGAGACAGATGAATTGATGACCTGGTAGCGATAGATTCACGTCATGCAGAAGGATGTGTTTCGCCCGAACGTGTAAGCTCCGAATCTGAATCATTTACGTGTCCTCCTTTTTTCTTCATCCACCGCGTCCATCCCATCGTCGCGACGACGGTCAAGACGATGCACGCACCTGGCAAAAGCATGAGCCGGGATGCTGAACTGAAATAAGGACGTCCTTCGTTCAACATCGCTCCCCACTCTGGCAGTGGTGCTTGAACACCAAGCCCGATATAAGAGAACGCCGATAAGAATAAGATGACTTTGCCGACATCCAAACTCATTAACACGACAACTTGCCGGATGATAGTCGGAAGGATGTGGCGTCGTAAGATCATTCTATTTGTTAACCCGTTGATGCGTGCCATGCTGATGTATGGCTTTTGCATCGTCTCGGTCACAAGTGTCTCACTTAATCGCGCGTAGGAAATCCATTTGATGAGTAAAATCGCAAAGATCAAACTTTGAGGACTGGCACCAAATAATCCAGCGATGACGAGTGCTAGAACCGTGTCCGGGAAAATCACGAGACCATCTTCTAATCGATGAATCAAGCGCTTGAGACGTCCATCATAAAAACCGGCTAGACAACCAAGACAGGTACCGATGCAGGCTGTGAGCAACACCGTAAGTAGACTGAAACCTAAGGATACCAAACCAGCTAAAAAAAGACGAGCTGCGAAATCTCGTCCTAAACCGTCTGTTCCGAGCCAATGTTCGAATGAAGCAGGCTCAAGTCTTTTCGCTACGTTTGTATTAAACGGATTAACATATACGGTATATGAAATAAATATCAGTATACATCCTCCGAAAATGAGCCATGTTTTTTTCATCTCGTTGTTCCTTTCTGCCAATCTGGTCGTAACGCCCAGTTTAACGACCGGATACCTTGATGCAAGACAAGAATGATGCCTGTCGTCAGCAAGATGTAGCCTTGGATTAGTGGGTAATCGCGTTGTAGAATCGCATCGACCATTAATTTTCCGACACCTGGATACGCGAACAGAACTTCGAGGACGACGACACCCCCGGCAAGACTGCCGAGCGTCAGACCGAACACGGACAGGACCGGTGGCAAACTGCCGCGTAACGCATAACGCCAAAGGATCGTCCGCTCGGATATCCCACGCATCCGTGCCAACTCGATGTACGGTTGATTCAGTTCACGGCGTAGATTCAGTCGAATCAATGGAATATAAACGCTCGCAAGTGGAAAGCCGAGCGATAGAGCCGGGAGGACGAGTGACGTCATCCCTTCCCGTCCCATCACAGGTAACCATCCGAGACGGACGGCAAACAGGTCGACGAGCAACAGACCGATCCAAAAACCGGGCACGGCTGCTCCGCTCATGCTGACAAGGTGCGCGAGACGGACGACGCTTCGGCGCGTCGTCAAGGCGCTACCGATTCCTAGGGGTAAGGCGATCAATAAGGCAACCAAAATCCCACCAAGTGCCAGTTCCGCTGTCACGAGATAACTCTCTAACAACATCTCGATGACCGGTCGCCCCGTCTGTAACGAGTTTCCGAGACGTAAGGTGAGTATGTCTTGCAGCCAACGGACGTACTGGACGAGCAACGGCTGATCGTATCCTAATTCACGGCGCGCGGCCTCGATTTGTTCGGGCGTTGCTGATAATTCATCGATATTCAATAACGTCAAGACCGGATCACCCGGCAGTAACCGTAACAAGACAAAACAACTGAACGTGATGAGTAGAGTGAATAGACTCAGCGATAGCAGTCGTTTGACGATCGAACGCATCAATCGGTCACCTGCAACGTGTTCGTGATCATGTAGTATTCACTCTTTTCCGTTTTCCATCCTTTGACGCGTTTGCTGTCATAAGCGACGAGTGTTGAAGGATGGAGCAAGAAGCTATTGTAGCGTTTCTCGTCGACATATCGCGCGATTTGCTCCGCAAGCCGTGAACGCTCCTCGATCTGAATCGTTTCATTCAACGTCTCGATCTGTTT
This sequence comes from Exiguobacterium abrahamii, assembly GCF_015645365.1. NCBI lineage: Bacteria > Bacillati > Bacillota > Bacilli > Caryophanales > Exiguobacterium > Exiguobacterium abrahamii. Next base: position 1,250,060 of record NZ_JADOYC010000001.1, on the reverse strand, counting down.
CGTCAACTTCGGATCCGCGACACGACTGAAGTTCAGTCCCCCGTTCGGATGATAGGTCGCGTTCAAATAATATCCAGCATCCCCACGCGGAGCTGTCAGATTGCTGTACGTCGCGATATCCCAGTCCCGGTTACTTGCCATGTATTCTTCCGGGACATCGATCTGTTTAATCGTGATCGCGAAACCAATCTTTTTCGCGTCATCTTGAATGACTTGAGCGATCAACGGCAGGTCTGGTCGAGCCGCATACGTCAATAACGTCAGTTTTAAAGGATGACCGTCCTTTTGCATCCGTCCGTTTTGTTTGGTATAACCGGCTTGTTTGAGCCATTCCTCAGGCGTCTTCTGCTCTTGTTGCGGGTAATCCGGAGCAAATGGGAATGACGATAGGAACGGACCACGCGCTGGCACCGCATATCCTTGGAGGACGTAATCGACGAGTTGCTTTCGATTGATTAAAGCATCCATTGCCTGTCGGACTTCAAGCGATTGCATCGGACCGTTCGCGACATTCATTGTCAACTGATGGACACGGAACGTATCCGTCGCTTGGACTGTCAATCCTTCAGACTTCAACTGCTTGACACTCTCGATTTCCGGTCGATAGACGATGTCCGCCTGTCCGGCACGCAAAGCGTTCGTCCGTGCGCCAGCATCTTCGTTGAAGACAAAATCAACGGAATCAAGTTTCGCTTGTTCTTGCCAATAGGACTTAAAACGTTTTAACTCGACTTTTGTTCCTGGAGCAAACCGCTCGACTTGGAACGGACCGGTTCCCATCGGTTCCTTCGTCACCCCGCTCGCCTTCGTGTCGATGATTGCTGTGTTCGGATTTACGAGTTCCGAGATGAACTCTGGATATGTCGTCTTCGTTTGAATGAGCAGATCCGGTCCGTCCGTTTTAATCGTCTCGATGTTCAAGGCATTCTTGACACCGGGATTTTCGTCGATTGAGCGTTCGAGAGACGATTTGACGGCTGCCGCATCAAGTTGTTTCCCATTATGGAACGTCACGTCTTCCTGTAAGACGATCCGCCATGTTCGCTTTCCTTCGTAGGACCATTTTTTCGCAAGCCACGGCTTGACCGTCAATCGTTCGTCATCAAGACGGACGAGCGTCTCCGTCACCCCTGCGCGAAGCGGAACATAACTGCTATCGCGATGTGGATCAAGCGATTGTGTCGCAAAGTTATAGACGAACGTCAAATGGTTTTGCTCTTGTGGCGTATCAGAAGCAGCACAACCGGCAAGTGTCAAACCGAGGAAGACACTACCGATAAGGCTCGCAGTTTTATATGTAGACATTGTTCTCCACCTTTAATTCGGAATAATTACGTTTTACATCATATCGTAATGATTCCGATTTAACAAGCGTCTTTTCTATTTCTCTATATTGAATTCGCCATCAAAAAAAATACCGAATCAACTACAAGCGGACAGCTCGTGTGATTCGGTAGCGGTGTATTTCTTATAAGACGTCGACGAATTGTTTTGCCTGACGCTCGAGTTGTTTCGCTGAATCAGCCAATTGATCGAACTCACTGACCGTATGCTCGAGTTGACCCGTACTGTCCTTGACCTTAGACGAAATGCGCTCGATGCTGTGCGAAACATCTTCAATCCGCTCAACGATCCCTTCAATGTTGTTCTTAATCTCCCCGATTGAGTGCGACACTTTGTTCGACAGGTTTCGGACTTCGGTCGCGACGACATCGAACCCGCGCCCATGTTCACCAGCACGTGCCGCCTCGATCGCCGCATTCAAGGCGAGCAGATTCGTCTGCGCGGCGATATCACGGATCGTCTTGACGATGTCGGTGATCGAGTTCGCATCTTTTCGTAAGGCAACAAGGCTCGACAAGTTCTCGACAGACTCCGCCTCGACTTGTTGGACGGTCGCCAGCACGTTCAGACCGTCCTGACGACCACTCTCCGATTTGACCGTCAAGAACGCGGATGTCTCGTTGAGTTCAGCTGCCATCCGTAAGACGTCCTGTTGGCGAATCGTAATATCCGATGCAATTTTCGAGACACCGACGACCCGGCGCCCGTCATCCGAATAGATCGGCATATACGTCGCTTCGAGCCATTTTTGTTGCCCATCGGCAGCCCGGCGTTCAATCTTGTCCTGATAGGTGATGCCTTGCATCAATTTGCGCCAAAACAACTCGTAATCTGGACTATTGACGTACGCTGGAAAGCAAAGGTCACGGTGGTATTTACCGATTAGCTCTTCCACTTCATACCCCATCGTCCGGGCAAACAACTCGTTGACATATGCGACTTTCCGTCGATCGTCGAAGCGAATGATTGCCAGATTTTGCTCGATTGCTCGAATGACTTGTGTGTCGGTGACGTGTGCTGCTTGTTCCTGCATCGACATGCCGATTCCTCCTTGGATTCAAACTCAAGGTCATAATGCTCCTATTGTCATATTATCCCTTATATCGACAGGTTCCTGCCATTTTAAACTGTAATCTAGTACATAAGATGCGATTTTTAATACGCACTCCATCCACCATCGGCTACGACGATCGCCCCGTTAATAAAGCTCGCCTCGTCAGACACGAGGAACAATGCCAACTTTGCGATCTCATCCGGCTGACCGGCACGTGGATTGAGTCCCATGCCAAGCATCGCGCGGCCCATCCCGAATTCATTCAGGTTCGTCATTGATTGTCCGATGTTCGTCTCGACGGCTCCAGGAGCGATGCCGTTACAGCGGATTCCCTCTCCGGCGTAAAAAAAGGCGGTATTCTTCGTCAAACCAATGACGGCATGTTTGGAAGCGGTATAGGCTGCTCCTGCCCGGGCACCGTTCAGACCACCGATCGAGATGTTATTCAAAATGACACCACCTTTTACTTCCTTGAAATGCTTGACCGCTTCGCGCATCAGACGCATCGTTCCCGTCGTATTGACGGCGAGAACGTGATCCCAGCGTTCATCGGAGATGTCTTCCACTCCCTCCATTCCGTCCATGATCCCAGCATTGTTGACGAGAACGTCCAGTTTGCCGTAAGCCTCAAGCGCATGTTGGACGAGTTCTGTTCCTGCGTTTGGTTTCGCAATATCACTTACAACAGCAATCGCTTCTCCACCCGCTTCCTTGATGTCAGAGACGACCCGTTCAACGGTTTCCAATCGAATGTCGGCTGCGACGATCCGTGCGCCTTCTTGTGCAAACAATTTGGCCATGGCTTCACCCATTCCTGAGCCAGCTCCCGTGACAATGATCGTTTTACCTGTTAGTCGCATCATGAATCATCCTTTCGTTTTTCGTGATACTAATCTATTCCCGAAAAAGGCTCTAGTTTAGTCAAACGTCGTGTCGATTCCATGAAAAAAGACCCGACGAGTTCGTCGGATCTTTGGACTTCCTTATTGCAGTTCGCGGCTCTTTTCTTCTTGTTCGTTGTTCGATTTATTTTTCGCTTCAAATTCAGCGCGTGTCATGACGTCCTCGACGTGCATGTTGACCTCGACGACTTCAAGTCCTGTCATGTCACTGATTGATTTTTTGATTTTAGCGACCGTCTCTTGGAAGATCGACGGAATGTTTTTACCGTATTCGACGATGACTTTCAAATCGAGTGCGACTTGGCGTTCGCCGACTTCCGCTCCGATTCCTTTCGTGATGTCTTCTGAACTCCGGAGACGATCCGTCAGTCCACTCATGAATCCACCACTCATTGACAAGATGCCTGTCACTTCATTCGACGCGATCCCTGCGATTTTTTTGATGACTTGATCTTCGAACGTCAATTTATTCTCGCGTACCACTTCGTTTTCAGTTGTTGTGTTTACTTCGTTTGCCATTTGAAATCTCTCCTTTTGAATGTGTAGTTAGATATATATGAATCAGTCCCGTTGAAAGAACTGAATCCACCCTTCGATATCGAGCGCACCATCGCGCCACTTCCCAATCAAGAATCCGATCGCTGCGAAGGCAACGATGAGGATCGTCGGACCAAAGCCAATCGTCAAGAATAAGATGGCGAGGATTAGACCGACAAGTCCTCCGATCAGTCGGAACCGATACGGGTAAAGTGCTTCCCTTGTCTTCATGTTCCCTCTCCTCTCTTAGACGACACGTTCCGATGTTTTTGTTTTCGTGTCACTGATCGTGACCTTCGTACTCGTAACTGGTAACTCGAGTAAGGATTCGACGGCTTGTTTAGCGCGTTCTTGAATATCCTTTGCGATCGTCGGCAGTCCCTCTTGTCCGAAGACCGAGCAGTCGACTTTTAAAGCAACCGTCTCTTTTTTCGAATGGATGTCGGCATGGACACGCGGTGTCCGTACGCCACCAATCCCACGAATTGACTCCAGTGCCGTCCGTTCGATCGTTTCCTTCGAAATCGTGATCGTTCCGTCACCCGTTTGAATCAACAGACGTTGACCTTTTGAGCGGCTGAATAATCCTGTGAATAATAGAATGACGAATACGAATGCTAAAAATCCTCCGATGGATAGAACGGTATAGCTATACCATTGCTGATCCTGCCACTGCTCAATCAATGAACTGAGCCGTGGAACATCATACACACCGAGCACAAGCAGCCCGACACTGACGAGTCCGAGTATGCCTATGATGACGAGTAAGAATCGATTGAACCCATTCATCTGCACCTCTCCTTTACGATTGTTAACTTCTTTCATCTAGGTGATTCAACACATGAACTATTATGTGTATGGTGCTTTTATTCCCGTTCATTCGAACCCGAAACATTTAAATACACTTTTGTTAAAATGTTCATATATTCTGATTATTCAGACTATAATTAACGTAACAAGTGGATTATTTACTATATTTAACGAAAAAAGATCTCTTTCAACTAAAAAGAGATCAACACTTTAATCCATTTATCATTTCCCGTATACTTCGTCAACACGTTTTTTGAAAATGATCATTCTACTTCGATCGGAATGGCAAAATAATCGTTTCCTTCTTCCCACCCTGCTCTAATCTGATAAACATATTTTCCACGGGTCGTTGGTAAAGTGATATTTTCTACATCCTGAAACGTTTTAAGCTTTTTTCCATTTGCAACGGACCATAACTCAACGACAACAGTTTTTGGATGCGGACCATTTCGAAAAAGAATCGACATCTGTTCATCCGGTACAACGCGTTCACCTTGTTTATCTTATACTTGCTCAACTGGTCCGATCTTTGCATCAGCTGTCTCTCCTAAAAAGACTCCCGACCACGTATAGGTTCCTAAGTACACCATTAGTTCACGATGTTCAATCGTCACGTCAGGTGCTGGCGGTTGATGGCGGAAAGGATCCAGCGAGAAGAGTAACCCTAAACTAATCAGCACTATACCAATAAACGTCTGTTGTTTCACAAGGCAACCTCCTACACAATGTTTTCAAATCCATAAAAGCGGCAATACCTCTCAAGGAGTACGTTATTCAAAAGGAGGAGTTCAGATGATTCAGGATAAAGTCGTCATCATTACAGGAGCATCAAGCGGGATTGGGGAAGCAACCGCTAAAGAACTTGCAAAACAAGGTGCAAAACTCGTTCTTGCTGCACGCCGGGAAGATCGTTTGCAAGAACTCGTCAAAGCCGTTGAAGCAGAAGGTGGTCAAGCCGTCTATCAAGTGACGGACGTGACTGATCGCGAGCAAGTCGATGCGCTTGCTAAGCTTGCGAAAGAAAAGTTCGGCTCAGTTGATGTCATCGTCAATAACGCTGGATTGATGCCACTATCACATCTCCATAAGAATCAACAGGATGAATGGAATACGATGGTCGACGTCAACATTAAAGGTGTTCTCCACGGAATCGGAGCCGTCTTGCCGTACATGCGCGAACAAAAAAGCGGACATGTCATCAACATCTCGTCCGTCGCAGGTCACGAAGTCATGCCGTCGAGCGCTGTCTATAGCGGTACGAAATTCGCCGTTCGCGCGATCACGGAAGGTCTCCGCAAGGAAGAATCGGTCGACAATCACATCCGTGCAACAATCATCTCACCGGGAGCGGTCGATACAGAACTGAAGGACCATATCTCGGATGAAGAAATCAAACAAGGGATTGGTGACTTGAAAGCGATCGATGCGAGCGCGATTGCGCGTGCCATCGCTTACGCCGTCAACGAACCAGAAGATGTCGCGATTAACGAGATCCTGATTCGTCCAACGGCTCAACGTTAATTGAATGTAGAATTTATTAACAGGACCCCTCATTAGCCAAACAGCTAACGAGGGGTCCTGTTCTGTTTAGAGTAGTCGTTCCGCGATGAGCTGGTACGACTGTAATCGTTTTTCTTGATCAAAGGCATTGTTGATCAGTAAAAATTGATCCGTTTGATAACGCGTTGCTAATACCTCTAGCTCACGCTCAACGACATCCGGTGTTCCAACAATTGCTCGCCGGCGATCTTGGCGGATCCGTTCTATTTGCACGTCATTCCAGACCTTTGCTTCTGTCGTCGTAAATGACGGAACGATCGAATTCCCGAGTCGGACGCCTTGAATCCAGGCATCCTGTGTTCGAGCGAGACGTTCTGCTTCTTCTTGTGTCGGAGCACAAATGACGAAAACACAGGCGATGACGTTCTTCCCGCCTGCCTCGCGATATGTCGAGAGCGTCTCTTCCCAACGATCCGGATTGATGAAGTGACCAAACACGAGACCACGGTCTTGTTCTGCTGCAATCCGCGCGCTACGTGGTGACAGACCCAGGATCGAAATCGGTGACGGTTTCCTGTCACGTGGTGTCGTCTTGACGATCCGGTACGGGTGTCGATTCGATAGACTGTCTGTTAAGAAGCCCGCCGTTTCATCGACGAGTCGACTAAACTCCGCTGCCCGGTTTTCTTCTCCATCCGTCAACGCAAGTCGTGTCCGTTCGCTCCCGCCCGGCGAATTACCGATCCCGAGTTCGATCCGCCCCGGATAAAACGCATCGAGCGTCGCAAAGCTCTCGGCGACTTTCAGCGGATGATACTGCGGCAACAACACGCCACCTGAACCAAGCTTGATTTTTGACGTCTTCGCACCCATTCGGGCGATGAACAACTCCGGTGCCGCACTGAGCAAACCGTTCGTATTATGATGTTCGGCGAACCAGTACCGTTCGTAACCGAGTCGCTCGGCTTCTAAGACGAGTCGTTCCGTCGCTTCCATCGTCGCTTCGACCGTATCGCCCTCATGTAACGGTACTTGATCCAGTATTCCTAGTCGCATCACGCATTCCTCCTCTACCCTTTCAGTGTAAAGGGTGGAGGAACGGAGTTCAAAAACGAGGCTCAGACACGCACGAGACGATCTTCGATGATGACGCCATCTCGCATCTCGATCGTTCGGTTCGCCCGTTCGGCGAGTGCCGGATCGTGGGTGACGAACAAGACGCCGCAGCCTTTTTCTTCGTTTAATGACCGTAAGAGATTGAAGATGATTTCTCCCGTATCCGTATCGAGGTTCCCTGTCGGCTCATCGGCAAGCAACCATTTCGGTTCATGAACAAGTGCTCGGGCAACGGCGACCCGTTGTTGTTGTCCACCGGAAAGTTGCGACGGCAAACTGCCTGCTTTATCAGCAAGACCGACTTGCGCGAGTAACTGCTCGGCGCGTTCTTTTTTATCATATGGTACTTTTCGACCGAACAGAGGCGCCATGACATTCTCAAGCGCCGTCAGCGTTGGAATCAGATGAAACTGTTGGAAGATGAAGCCGATGTTCTCGAACCGGAAGTCGGATAGTTCTTTGCTGTTTAATTTATTGATTGGTTTTCCGTCGTAATGCAACTCCCCGCTCGTCGGACGATCGAGTGTTCCGATCAAACTGAGTAACGTCGACTTTCCAGAACCTGATGGACCGATGATTGAGATGAAGTCACCTGCTTCAAGCGTCACTTCGATGTCTTGTAACGCATGTGTCTCGACACCGTCTCCCGAAAATGATTTTCCCATCTGTTTGCATTGAAATGTTCCTTCCATATGTAAGCCCTCCATATATTCGTGATAACGTACTATTCAAGAATTTATTGGGAATTCCTTCTAAATAAAAGGAAATAAAAAAAACAGCATTCTTGAGGAACAAGAATACTGTCAAGAAACACGTGGTTGAATGGAAACGAAATTTTTACGATAGACGATCTCATACGGTAAAACGAATAATAGACAGGCAAGAGCCGTGAACTGAATCATGCTTCCGGTTGGTGGGAGCGGAGACAGCGATGCATCATGCCACGCTTCATACAAACCAATGAAAAGAAACAGGACGACACTACTCGTCGTCACGTAGATGAGTAAACGAAGGGTCAATGGATAATGACGGACGATCCACAACATCGGTAAACCAAAGATAAAATAGGATAACGTCATCGCAAACGTTCCGAATTGATAGACGATCTCAAAGTCGATCGTCGTCAAGAACGAATATGCTGTGAACGCTAAGAACGAAAGAATCGTCACAACAGCCGCATAACTGATCCAGCGCATACGGTTGGGCTCCTCTCCTAAATGTCGTTCCTGTACGCGCGATCGCAACAGAAACCGGATATGTACAATTAGTGTAGGCAGTCCGATTTCATTTGTCAATTGTCTTCAGATTGACTTATTCAGTCACTAAACGATTGCACTGGAAACGGATTCATTGAATAATGGAAAAAACGAACTAAGAAAGTGAGGTTTTACCGATGGATGAGCAACTCACGATGTTTCGTGATCGTTTTGAAGCTACTTCTGATCGCCACGAGGGTCTTTCGTATGACGAGGTGGAGTCACGACTGACGTCTTCGAAACAAGCAGCCCTCGCTTGGATGGAACAGACAGGCGGAGAGCCGAATGTCGTAGCTCTTAATGGACGACTCGTCATCGTCGATACTGCCAAAGAGAGTCCGTCTGGTCGTCGAAGTGTCTGTTTGGACGAATCCGCTCGACTTGGTCGAAAGAAAAATGCGCCTGCCGCAAGTGTCGAGTCGATGATTGAGGCGCTAGAGGTGCACCTCCTAACACTAGAACAGTATCAAGAACTACAGACGCAGTTTTCGTTTGACGAAAAAACCTCCAGCTGGCTTAAGACGCCAGACCTGATCCGTCAAAAAGGCGGTGCCCTATACGGAGATCGTCGTTATGAAACGACGTTCATCTATCACAACGGAGCGGATTCCTATTATGCGAGCCGAGGATTTCGTGTCTGCATTGAGCTTGATTAATCAAAAAACACTCTACGATTGAAGTAGAGTGTTTTTTGTAAATTATAGGTAATAAAACCCAATTATGATATGATGGTCGATGAGTAGAGGAGGTGGACGTCATATTTGTATTGGGATTGATTGTAGGTGGTCTTATCATGTTGATCAGTTTCCGGTTATTTCACCAGCAACAGCCGGATACGATCGCATTGTGTAAAGATATCTTCTACGTGTTCGAAGTGCAGCCGGAATATCGATTTCGTTATATCAGTCCGTCACTCGATGACCATATGGGAAAAGGCGTGGCAGCAGCCAGCTACATGGATCCGGACGAGTGTTTCGCGCGGATTCATCCGGAAGACATCGAAGTCTTGATGTCGAAGATTTCGGGCGATTGTGATTACGATCAGCCGTTTCGGCAACGCTGGCGGACGAATGACGGAACGTACGTCTGGTTTGAAGAATATGCGACACCCATTTGCGAAAATGGGCAGATCGTCGCCATCCAAGGGGTGATCCGTAACATTGACGAACAGTTGAAATCACAACAGGCATTGCTCGATCAATACCGGATCGATGCCTTGACTGGTCTAGGGAATCGCCATGCCTTCAACGAGACTGTCCACACACTCGATCAAGAGAAAACGGCGTATGGGGTGATTCTACTTGACTTGAATGAACTAAAAGAGCTCAACGACCGGTTCGGTCACGCGGTCGGTGATGCCTTGCTTGAACAAACAGGACTTTGCATCCGCCGCTTGACAGACCATGGCTACCGGATCGGTGGTGATGAATTCGTCTTGATCGATGAGAGTCCGTCGATTGAGCTGTTCGAGGGATTCGTCGAACACGTCCGCTCGACGTTCGCGACACACGAAATCGGGCTCGCAATCGGCGCCGTACATACGACAACAGGACGCCGTGTCGACGACGTCCTGCATGAGGCAGATGAGCAGATGTATCAAGAAAAAATGAATGATCGCTTAAGTCGTCAGCATGGATTGATGCGCTTGAAGCAATAAGGTGTTGAAGCGTTCCGGTTGATCGAGATTCGCTGTATGCCCGGCTCCCTCGACCGGTAAGACGATGACGTTTGGCACATGTTCCGCAACGAACGCGGTTGCGTCGACTTCGTATGTTTCATTCGTTCCATTTAGGATGACGACCGGTAAGGTGATCGACTGCAGCATCGTTTCCGTCAGTGCCGGGAAACGGAACGTCATCAAATCGAGGACTGCCCGCGCCGTCGTTTTCCAGGCAGGACCATGCAACTGTTCGAACTGGTCGGCAATTTCCGGTGCCTGCTGTTCGAGGTCGAGAAAGAACTCTCGTTGCTTGCGCATCAGCGGTTCCATCGCCTTAGGAATGAACGGTGAAAAACCCGTGATACATACCCCTTCGAGTTCGTCCGGTGGGTCGAGTGCCAGTTGCATCGCAAGCGTTGCGCCGAGCGACAACCCGAGGATCCATCCTGGACCTTCCTGTGCCATCCGTTCGCGGATGGCACGTGTTGCTTGTGATAAGTAATCTTCCGTTGCCGGTTCCGTCGTCATTCCGTGACCAGGCAGATCAATCGGAATGAACGTAAAATCATCCGCTAAAGCGGATAGCTGTGGTGCAAAGTGTGTTGCTGCCGTTCCCATTAAACCATGTAGTACATACATACGTGTCATACGGTAAACTCCTTAAATTGATGTAGTGTCAATATCGCGTCTACGATGACGTCCGGACGATCGCGATGCATCAGGTGTGATGTTCCCGGAACGAACGTCACGTTCGCCTGATCGGATAGATTCGCCTGTCGCTGAATCAATTCCTGCCATTTTTCTTCCATCCGCTCCAGTTCGTCTTTTGGAAAACCAGCAGCCATCATCGTTTCGATCGACTGCGCTTTGTCCCGTCCAAGAACGGTCAACGGAACACCGAGATTGCGCATGCGTGGTTGAAGATCTTTCGCATCACTTTTCCACTGCGAGATGATCGCATGCATCGACCGGTAATACGCTGGGTTCCAATCCGTACGGTCATCCCCGTCCGGGAAGCGGTCACGTAAATCAGTTGCTTTTGATAGTTCTTCGAACCGATCGATCCAGACGGCGTCATCCCCTTCCCGGTCGAGCATCGGTGTATCCAGCTGATCGAGTTCTGCTAAATCAACTGACGTCGCATCCACGAGAACGAGACCGGCGACACGTTCTGGATGATGTAGAGCAAAAGCTTGCGCGACAAGACCACCGTAGGAATGACCGACGAGTGTGACCGGAGTCGCAATCTTCGTCGCTTTAAGAAACTGATTGATTTGCCGTAAGATGCCGGTCGTCCCGTCGATGTAATCGTCCGACCATTCGTGTGGATGAAAGCTGACGACGCGGTAGTCCGGTGTCAGTTTCGTCAGAATGTCCGCCCAGTCTTGATACGTCCCACCGAGCGAGGGTAGGAGTAACAACGGTCGACCTGTCGAACCGTCGTCATAATACGTCACTTGTTTTCCGTGTTGTTGAATACATCGTTCCACTAAAATCACTCCTCTATACTTTGAAAGATGGTGTTTACCTTGATTCGTGCCCTATTGTTTGATTTAGACGAGACGTTACATGACCGGTCCGGTTCTCTTCCCTATTTCCTTCGGGATCAGCATCAACGTTTTCGTGAAGTTGCGCATGTTCCTATCGACGACTACATCACGACGTTCTTGGCGCTTGATCAAGAAGGACGCGTCTGGAAGGACGTCGTCTATACGGAAATGATTCGTCGCTTCGAATTGTCGCTTTCTGTTGAAGTACTGCTACAGGACTACGTGACGCGTTATCCGATCTTCGCACGGAGCTTTCCGGGAGTCGACACCTTTTTTGCGCAATTACCGCCTGGGCTACCCATCGGCTTACTATCGAACGGTCGGACGACGTTCCAACGTGCCGTCTGTGACGCAATCGGACTGTCTCCCTTCTTTACGCAGATCGGGATCTCGGAACAAGAAGGCGTCCGTAAACCGGATCCGATATTTTTCCTTCGCTTAACGGATCGTTTAGGTGTTCGCCCGGACGAAGTCCTTTATGTTGGCGACAATTACGACCACGACATCTTACCGGCACGCGCCCTCGGCATGCAGGCGATTTGGAAGCACACAGGCGATGTTCCATTGACTGACACGCAATTTTCGGACTGGTGCCAGTTACCTTCCCCACTCCAAGACTTGATACGAAAGGAGAACCAGCCATGACGGAACAGATTCGCCGTTTCCAACCTGACGATTTTGAGCAGATTCATCGATTGAACGGATTAGAAGGATGGCAGGATCTCGTCGCTGATCAAGAGCGGACTCGCAACGCGTGGATGAATGCAAATGCCGCTTTCGTCCTTGAATCTGAAGGAGAAATCCTTGCCTATGTCCGCGCTTTAACGGACGGTTCAGTGACGACGTTCGTCTGTGAGCTCCTCGTCAGCCGAAACGCACGCAAGCGTGGGTACGGACAACAGTTACTCGATCACTTGCAACTTACCTATCCGACACGGATCGATCTCCTGGCAACTCGTCAATCTGCTTCTTTTTATGAACAACAAGGATTTCGTGCTTTCCATGGTTTCCGTAAATCACGATGAAGCGAGTGATTTCGAATAACTCGTGCTCGTCACGCTGTAGCCCATCGATTGATAAAAGTGATGGGCTGCTTCGCGTTCTGGTCGATTACCACTGTTCAGTAAAACGGCAGTTGCTCCTCTTGCATGCGCCCAGTCTTCCGCTGCTCGGATCAAACGGCGTCCAATTCCCTGCCGACGATGTTTCGCGTTGACGACGAACGCGACGATTCGGACATAGGTCGTATCATGCTCGAACGCTTGCGCCTGAAACAGACCGACGCAGCCGAGAAGCATATCGTCGTCTTCTAACACAAGCAAGTCATAATCCGGATGACGGGTGACCCGTGAAAATCGTTCGCGTAACACATGCTCGCTTGCCGGATACCCGAGCTGCGCCATTAAACCGACCAATTGCGGTAAATCGCTAGTTATCCAGGACCGGATATTCATCTTTCTCTCCCCCCTTATCGTGTGGGCGACAGAATCATCACCCGTTCTCGACCCTCTTCCTCACCGACGACCAGCACGTGCTCAGTTACCGGATCATCCTTGATTTGATAGACGGTAAACGCATCAAGGTTCGACGCAAAATCAGATGTGTCTTGTTCCAGTTTCGTATCGGTCAAGACATCATCCGTGACGCCAAGTCGCTTCCCTTTCAGCTGTTGCCAGTCTGTATCCGTGATTTTTTTGGCTACCGTGTATAACTGTTCATCATAATACATGCCGACCACCATCGATTGCGACGATTGTTCGGGAACGGTCTCATGTAAAGAGCTGAAACCGATGATCGTCAGACCGGCAGCAAGGCAAACAGCTTGTACCGAGCGCCGGCGCCGTTTTGCTTTACGGATGCCCTGAATTGTTCGTTGCCTGACGGATGACGGTACGTCGCTCAAGAATTTTGGCTCGTGATTCATAGACTCATCCCCTTTTGTCGTCGTACTTTCTCGAGTGCGCGGTACAACGTACTTTTGATCGTATTCAGTGGCACATTGAAGGTTTGCGCAATCTCTTGCAATGACAAATCTTCTTCATACCGGAAGTAGACGATTGATCGCTCGGTCGGCTCGAGGACATCCAGTAAATCGTCCAAGTACAAGCGATCGACGAGACGCTCTTCAAACGACGTCGTTTGACTCGGTTCGATCGCGAGCGGCTGAAACGACGCTCGATGTTGCTGGAAAGCGCAATTCATCGTGATGCGCGTCAACCACGTCTTAAAATACGAAGCTTCCCGTAAACTCTTTCGCCCACGCCATGCCCGGTACGCGACCTCTTGGACATTCTCAAGCGCTGCCGCCTCCTCTTTCAGATAAATGAAGGAAATACGGTACACATAGTCTTCTTCTGCGAATAAAGCTGCTTCAAAAGCAGCGTCGGATAATGCTGCACCTGACTTTCGAAACACATCGGCATCCTCCTTTTTGCAATCACTCCCCTATTAGATACGCGACACGATTAAAAAGTTTCATTTTTTTCAAATTTTTCTTATAATTCCCTTTTCTTGCATGAATGAATTCGATAGGATGGGAATCAGAGAGGATGATCAACGTGTACAAGAAACTCATTGCTTTACCGGAGCTTACGCATCTCGAAGGGGCGGTCTCCATCCACCAGCAAGGTGAACAAATCTTTAGCCATGCTGACGGATTCGCGCATCGGGGCTACCGCGTATCGAATACAGAAACGACACGCTTCGGAATTGCTTCTGGTGCGAAACTCTTCACTGCGGTCGCCATCTTACGGTTAGTCGAGGAAGGAAAGGTAGCACTCGACGAACACGTCGCGCCGATTCTACCGGACATAGGAATCGATCTAGACGGTGTGACCGTACATCATCTGTTAACCCATACGTCAGGCATCGGTGATTATTTTGACGAAGCGACGATGACCGATTTCGAGGAGGTTTTTCAAGATTTCCCTATGTATCGTTTGCGTCGTCCCATCGATTTTTTACCGTTGTTTCAGGACCAAAAAAGACTGTTCACTGCAGGCGAACGGTTTCATTACAACAATGCGGGATACGTCCTGCTCGGTCTCGTGATCGAACAATTGACGAAACAACCCTTCGCGGATTACGTGACGAACGAATTATTCGCTCGTGCGCAAATGACACAGTCTGGTTACTTCCGACTCGACTCGCTACCGGCAGATACAGCCATCGGGCACATCGAGAATGAAGACGGAACATGGCGAACGAATCACTATGCGTTACCGATCATTGGCGGACCTGATGGCGGCGCCTTCCTCACAGCATCAGACATGGAACGTTTCTGGCGAAGTCTTCTGACGCATCAGTTGCTGTCTGAATCGATGACCTCGCAACTGTTTCATCCCCACGTCAAAGTCAACGATGTTGCGTCTTATGGTTACGGCGTCTGGCTGAAACGACTCGATGCCTCGCACGAGAAGTGGCACATCATGGGTTACGACCCGGGTGTCAGCTTTCATTCCGCCTATTATCCACAATCGGAAACAATCGTCACCGTCTTATCGAATACGTCTGACGGAGCCTACGCGCTCGTTCAGGCTATCGAACAACTTTTACTTGAGAAAGGAATCCATACATGAACCTTTATATCGCTTCTCGCTTTGATCACACGTTGACCGTCCGCTGGCTCCGAGATGAACTCCGCTTGCGTGGACACGATTTAACATATGACTGGACGATGAATGATCGGGCAGAGGATCCTGAAGCATTACGAAAGATTGGTCTTGCTGAATTCGAAGCCGTGCAACAAGCGGACGCCTTCGTCCTCGTGTTACCGGCAGGAAAAAGTAGTCACGTCGAACTCGGGATTGCGCTCGCGACGAATCGTCCGATTTACTTATGCATGCCGGATGCGACCTACTTCACCGGACCATTGGCCAGTACGTTTTATCATATCGGACGGACGACCCCTTGCTTCGGAACGAAAGAAGATTGGCTCGCGCAGATTCTCGCCGATCGCTTACCGGAAGAACAACTGACGTCATGAGGACCGTCCTGTTGACAATTGGACCGACCCATGCCGGGAAAACGACGTTCGCACGACAGCTTGCTCAACGTCTCTCATCAAGCCTTGTCATCGATCAGGATCTTCAAGCACGCTTTTTGCTCGAACATTATTCGGACCTCGTTCCAACAGAAGGACCGAATCAGATTAAACATGACTTGACGGGATGGTTGATCGAACAGGCAATCACGTCTTCCGTCGAGACGATCATCTTATGTAATGCCAACACCTCGCGGATTGGTCGGAAACAATTAGTAGATCCATTCTCCCGTTCGACGTTCCGCTCGATCCTCGTCTGGTTCGATTTACCCGAAGTGACAATTGCAGACCGACTGACTCACTCCAAACGCGATGGACGAGAAATTCGTGGCGACTCGTCGTACTACGACATCTATCAGCGGCAACGAATCGAGCCGCCAGTTACAAGTGAAGCGGACAAAATCGTTCGTCTTCGTTCGACGGAAGACGTTGACACATTCCTCGATCATGTCACGAATCCGACACTTGATGCGCTCTTCGATGCGGTCGATTGATTGAAGAACATGGCAATCGTGCGTAAAGCACCCGCTTCTTCATAAACGCATGAAAAAAAACCGGCTAATATGTAACCGATTACAAAAGAAAGAAGGAACACTCATGTCTGAAGAACAACGACTGACTGGTGGAAATGTCTCCGCTGTCTATCAAAAAGGTGAGCATGTCTATCGCTCACAAAAGGAGAACAGCAACAACGTCCAACGGTTATTATGCCACTTAGAAGCTAAACGCCTATCCGGTGTTCCCCGTTTCGTCGGTATCGATGAACAAAATCGAGAGATCCTGACCTTCCTCCCTGGTGAAACGGCCGATTATCCCCTAAAAGCATACATGTGGCATGATGACGTATTAGACGATGTTGCGCATCTGATGCGCCAGTATCATGACGCAACAGTCGACTTCGACGTCTCACCGGACTGGGCACCGTTGCTCAATACCCCGACTCCGCACGAAGTCATCTGTCACAACGATTTTGCCGTCTACAATACGATTTTTCAGGACCAAAAACTGAGTGGCGTGATTGACTTTGACCTCGCAGCACCCGGTCCACGTGCTTGGGATATCGTCTATGCGCTCTATACGTTCGTTCCGCTTAGCAGCAGACGACAAGCACCTGACGGATCCGTTCTTGCTTATTCAACAGAGCAAGATGACACACGTTTCGCCAAGCGAGTGAGTCGGTTCCTTGATGCGTATGGCTATGAAGGACCGCGTTCCGAACTCCTATCCATGTTATTGTTACGCGTCGAAGCCCTCTATCTGTTGATTGATCAAAGAGCTGCGAACGATGATGCTGCCTTCATCAAGATGAAAGAAGAGGGTCACGATACACATTACCGCGCGGAATACCGTTTCATCGCGGAACATGGGGAGAAGTGGTTCATCGATAAATCCTCGATAAAATAATGTTTGATTCGCTAAGTTCGATGATTAGGATAAAGGAGTAGTTTCTTTGAAAATAATTGATCTTGATTTTCTACTGACGACTGAAGAATACGATCTCGAACTGGATACAATGTCATTAAAGGCGAACGACCATTACGCGATTGATTTCTATTTTTATGGCGCTGACGAAACATTCAAGCTTTTGATTGACGATCCTTCGCGCGATTACTTTTTGATGCGTTTCGAAAAGTACGCCGTTTTCCTAGGAACGTTGCAAGAGCATGGCATCATCGACGACAGACTCCTAAATCCGTACCCGGTCGTGAAGTCAAAAGAATCGATCTTGGGAGAGTTCGCTGCGAAGTATATGAAAACGAAGGAAATTTATACGGAACGGGGAGACTTGCACTTATTCGCTATCAGGACGCATGAACAGGATTTTTACATTTTGTCCTACAGTGATCCAATCATCATTGATCATATGGCGAAAGAGGATTAATTGAACAGCACATGAATATCATCACTTAGTCCTCATGGATACACCCGATTTTAGTTTCAATACGACTCTTAATGCCGTCATTGTCGAAGGAAAGGCAGATGCCTTTGCCGAGCGAATCGTCAAAGACGTTTCCATTCCTTGGAATGTCGATATGGATGAAGCAACAAAGAAACATGTCGTGCATCTCGTCAACAGCCACGAAGTATCACAACTCGACTTCGTTGTAGGTAACGAAAAAAAGAGATTCCTCGCTGGGGTAACTACATGTTAGGGCGTGAAATCCTCAATCATTATTTTGAGTTGCATCCAGATCAGTCCATTGCTGACTGGACCTATACGAATCAAACAGATATCTTAAAAGGATACAAGTATCAAAAGATTCTTGAACAATGAGGTGCTTTCATGAAACACACATGTCCCGTCTGTGGATATGACCAAATGGACGACGATGCATATTACGAAAATGGTGACGCTTCATTCGAACTTTGTTCTTGTTGCGGCTTTCAGTTCGGAGTAGACGATGATGTCGAAATCGAGGATGGTATCTTCTTATCAAGAAGTGAAGCACACGACTTGTATCGTGCGAACTGGCTCAAGGACGGTGCTAAAATCTTTAGTGATTATGCCTTTACACCTAATCAAGACGCAGGTGAACCTTTGGAAAGAAGGATACTACACAAACAATTACGAAGGATGCATATCCAGCTAGACAATTATGCTGAATCCACATTGATGACTTACGCAAATGAAAAGGAGCGCTACACTTCACGATAACATCGTGTAGGTCTGCGCTCCTTTTTGTCTATCATCATTCATGCGTCTCGTTCGCCATTAACGTAACGGTCACGATTGCGCCTTGCTCCGACTGATTCCTAATCGTTAACTCACCATCATGTAAATCAATGATTCGTTTAACGATCGATAATCCAAGACCATGTCCTTCATTCGCTCGTGACTGTTCGCCTTGATAAAAGCGATCGAACACGTACGGTAAGTCCTGTTCTGCGATTCCTGGTCCTTCATCGCGGATCGTGACACGCATGTTCTTTCCTTCACTTAAGGTCACTTCTAAGACTCCCGACTCTGGCGAAAACCGAATCGCGTTCTCAAGCAGATTGAGCCAGACGTGCTGCATCAGTTCCTCTTCCCACTCAACGGACACTTCTGGTAAATCAAGCTTCAGTCGAAGTGATTTCTCCGTCCACTGTCGTTCCAGTAGTAAAAGACATGTCCGAAGTTGTTCATCAAGGCGATACCGTTTCCGCTCGATGATCGTCTGATGATCAAGCCGCGATAAGCGGACGAGATTCGACGTCAAGCGTGATAGACGGGTGCTCTCTTGCTCCATGATCGTCAAGTACTGCTGCCGTTTATCCGAGTTTTCTTCTGTCAGTAACAACCTAGAAAATCCTTGAATCGAAGCAATCGGTGTCTTCAGCTCATGCGAGATCGAGGCGACGAGATCTTTTGCGAGATGGTCGTTTCGGCGTAGTGCTTCGGTCATGTGGTTGAAGTTTTCAACGAGGAGTGCGACCTCATCATTTCCACCTTCCTTGATCGAGACATCATAGTTCCCGTTCGTCACTTCAATCGCCGCTTCACTGATGCTACGAATCCGTCGTGTCACAAGCGTGACGGCAAGCCAGGTCAGGATGAAGGCGACGCCGATCGTGATGACGATACCGATTCCAGCTGACGTTCGTAATCCGTCAAGGATGCGTTGTCCGGCAATCGGTGTCGAGACGAGATATCCTGTCTCCGTTTGGCGAATGTATTGCGACGGTTCGAGCCACGCCCCATCGATCGTAATTTCTCCTTTTTGCTGTAACTGGTCACGTTCTGACGACGATAATGATTGTACTTGATTGAGCGACGTGTATTGTGTTGTTTGAATCAAAAACTGATCCAGATACTGACTTGCCTCAGCGAACGACAGGTTTTGGTCTTGCATCAATCGTTCAATCTGATCCGTTCGTTGTTGCAATTGATTATTTAGGTCTTGATCGACTTCTTGGAACTGGAACCAGACCGTCATGATGAACGGCAACAGCAGTGGTAGTAACAATAAACCGAAGAGGATGACGAAAAAACGACCAGAGATTGAGCGGACGAAGCGTTTCACTGGATCACTCCCTTATAACCGAGTCCCCAGACCGTCTCGATCGTAAAATCATCATAGGCGCTGAACTTGTCACGCAACCGCTTGATGTGGACATCGACCGTCCGACTGTCGCTCTCGACATCATATCCCCAAATTTCGTCCATCAACTGCTGACGCGTAAAAATCTGCTTCGGATGTGCGAGCAAGCGATAGAGCAGTTGAAACTCCTTTTGTGGTAACGGTATCTCACCATGAGGCGTTACGACCGTCGCGTCCGTCATCCGTAGTTGAAGGGCGCCCACGATTAATTCTTGCGCTGCTACGATCTTTGACCGTCGTAACAGCGCTCGGATCCGCAGTAACAGTTCGTCCAAATCAACCGGCTTGACCATATAATCATCAGCACCGGTCGTGAACCCGGCTTCCTTATCCTGAAAGGAATCCAGCACCGTCAACATCAAGACAGGTTGTTCGTATCCTGATTCACGCAGCAGCTCAACCAGTTCGATTCCTGAAACGTGCGGCATCATCACATCCGTTACGACGAGATCGACGTGTTGTTGATCCAGTTGATCGAGTGCGTCTTTCCCGTCTCTCGATTCAATCACCGTAAAGCCGGCGGACCGGAGTGTCTCGCCTAATAGTAGACGGACATTCCGGTCATCTTCGGCAATCAAAATCGTTACCATCGTCCTCCTCCTTCACTTAAACATTTCGTAAGGCTTCGATCGGATTCAAACGAGATGCCTTTCGCGCTGGCATATAACCGAACAAGACACCGACACCGATCGAGAATCCGGCGGCAAGCAGAATCGTGCTCACGGAGAGTGTGAACGGTGTACTGATCATCAGACTGACGCCAAATGCGAGCATCGCTCCGACAAGAATGCCGATCACTCCACCCATCAAGGACAGTAGAATCGATTCTAAGAGGAACTGAAGGCGGATCGTACGTGGTTTCGCACCGAGTGCTTTTCGTAAGCCAATCTCCGTTGTTCGTTCCGTGACCGAGACGAGCATCATGTTCATGATGCCGATCCCACCGACGATCAAGGAAATCGACGCAATACCCGTCAACAAGAGCGAGAGCATCGTATTGATTTGGTCAATCGAATCGAGGGCTTCATCCAAGCTGACGACGTCATACGTATCGTCGCGTCCGTTATAGAACTGGTACAGCTTTGCCGTGACATCCCGTTTGACGGTCGCGACGTCAGCTGCGTCCGTCTTGAAGATATCGACTTGCTTAACGGCTGTCACCCCAAGCGTCCGCAGGGCCGTCGTATAAGGAATGACGATTTGATCGCCATCCGCGTCACTGACACCAACGATCCGGTAATTGAGTCCATCGAGCTTGATCGTCTTACCAATCGCGACCTGACCCGGATAGAGTGTTCGGGCGACGGATGGACTGACGACGGCGACATGCGTCTGTTGTTTCACATCACTGATGACGATGCCACGTCCTTGCGGGACATCTTCAGATTCCCGGTAATAGATGTGATTTCGTCCTTCGATCGTCACCTGGTCGAGTGAGTGATTTTCGACACGGATGTCCCTTACCGTCGAGACGGTCGGTGAGACACCGCGTGTTCCTTTAATCGTGTTTAATTCTTCCAGTTGTGCAGGTGATAATCCTTCTTTCAACGGCGTCTCTGTCGTTTGGACCGTTAATTTATTGGCACCGAACGAGGCGACCTCTTCATTGATTGAGGCCGTTGCGCCGTTGACGATCGAAATCAAGGCGATGATCGATGCGACACCGATGATGACACCAAGCGTCGTCAAGAACGACCGCATCTTATGATGCCAGATATTCGACCATGCCATCCGTAACGTTTCGCGAATCATGTCGTCACCTCCGTCACCTGACCATCTTCGATCCGGATGATCCGACGGGCTTGCTTAGCAATATTGACATCGTGTGTGATCATGATGATCGTCTTCCCTTCCTCTGAGAGGCTCTCGAACAACTCCATGATTTGTTTCCCTGTCTTTTGATCGAGCGCTCCGGTCGGCTCATCGGCGAGTAAGATCGTCGGTCGCGTCACGAGCGCCCGGGCAATTGCAACTCGTTGTTGTTGACCACCGGACAGTTGACTCGGTAAGGCATCGGCTTTATCTGTCAATCCGACACGTTCCAAGAGTTCAAGCGATCGTGCGCGGCGCTCTTTGCGCGAGACGCCGGCATAGATGAGCGGTAATTCGACGTTTTGTAAGACGCTCATGCGCGGTAGCAACTGGAACTGTTGAAAGATGAAGCCAATCTCTTCGTTGCGAATCGTCGCTAGCTGATCCTCGGATAGATCGTGGACGAGCTGCTCCTGCAAGCGATAGACGCCGCTTGAAGCGACATCGAGGCAACCGATGATGTTCATCAGCGTTGATTTTCCTGAACCCGAAGGTCCGAGGATCGTCACATATTCACCAGCCTCGATCGTCAGCGATACTCGATCGAGGACGATGTGACGATTGGTTCCTTCGCCGTAAGTTTTTTGGATTTCTTGCAAGTCAACGACTGGCATCAGGACGCACCTCCTGGTGGAGTCGGAAGAAGACCGGAACCACCGTCTTCACTCGGCAGGAAGACTTCGTCTCCGGCGGACAATCCGTCCTTGATTTCAATATCCTGTCCGTCCGTCACCCCCGTCTCGATGTATTGACGAGTCGTTTCCCCGTCTTTTTTCACATATACATACGGACGATCCGACTTCGAATACGAAATGACATCGAGCGATAAGACAGGTACATCTTGTGCGAGTTGATATGGTAAACGTCCCTCGACCGTCATGCCGGATAACCAGTTTGACGCGCTCGGTACCGATACCTTTGCATTGAAATACGTACTTCCATTTTCCGTCACAGCTTCCGGACTAATCGATTCGACCTTCCCTTTGATGGTTTTATCAGATGCATCCGTCTGTAATTCAATCGTATCTTCAACTTCAATCCGTTCGATATCTTGTTCATCAATTTTCAGACGAGCAATCAACTCTTTGTTGTCTGCAACAACGAAGAGGACAGTATTCGGGGCATAAACTTCGCCTTCCGTGACGTCAAGACGAACGAGTTGTCCGGAGCGAGGTGCCTTGAAATCTTCTCCTCCTTCGACGCTGACGATCGTTTGACCCGACTTAACGGTATCTCCTTCTTCAAATCGAACGTCGGTGACACGGACATCACGATCACTGATGACCGTCTGTCGATCTTTCGCTTCAAGCGTGCCCGAGAAGTAGAAGAATGTTTTTAGTGTCTTTGACTCGACGACCTCCTTCGTTCCTTGTGCCTCTCCTCGTCCTAAAAAGAGCGTGGAACCGATTAACAGGAGTACCAGGATAACCCCTCCACTGATCCATAACCATTTCTTGCGTGTTCGTTTCATGTTAAATGCCTCCCTTGATTGGTATTAATCCGATCATAGGGAGAAGTTATGAACCAACTATGAACAAATGTAAAAAAGTGGTTTGGTCAAAAATAAAAACGCAATAGACAAAATTTTCTAAAAATAATACACTGAACATAACCAAATTATGTAAAAGGAGTGGTCATATGGATATTACCTTTCAAGATATTTCGCATACATTCGAACGAAGCGGTGTCCGGACCGATGTCTTGCATCAACTAAATGGTCAGTTTTCGCAAAGTGAGGTGACGGCACTCGTCGGTCCATCCGGTTCTGGAAAATCAACGTTCCTGAGTCTCCTTGGTTCACTCGATCGCCCGACGTCCGGGCAGATACTCTATGACGGGCAGGACATCACGTCTTGGAAGAACAAACGGTTATCGCAATTCCGCTCGCACGAGATCGGCTTCATCTTCCAGCAGTTTCACTTATTACCGGCACTGACGGTGTCCGAGAACTTAAAGGTCGCCTTGTTAAAGCAAAAGACCTCTTTCAATCAAGATGAGCGGATTCTCGAGTTGCTCGAACGGGTTGGACTCGACGATAAACGGAAGGCTTTACCTGCTCAATTATCCGGTGGACAACAACAACGGGTCGCGATCGCCCGTGCCCTGCTTCACCATCCGCAATGGATTCTCGCGGACGAGCCGACCGGTAATCTCGATTCCGTGACCGGTGACGCAATCTTCGAGTTGTTACTAGAGCTGCATCGTGAAGCCAAATGTGGCGTTTTATTTGTCACACACGACCTAGAACTCGCCGAACGTGCTGACCGGATTCTCTTCATGCAGGATGGACGAATCGTCGAAGACCGCCGGAAGCGCACGGTGCAAAGTGTCTAAGTACTGTATATAGGGAGGTGTCTCGCGTTGCACACGTTTCGTGCCAAATTAATCACGAGCTTCATCGGCTCGATTGTCGTTTTTCTGTTGCTATCGGTATCGACACAATCCGCGTATGAAGCGTTTCGGAATGCGGACTTCTCGGAACAGGAGACGACGATCGTGCGGGGATGTGGAAAGGATACATTATCAAATCTGCTATTTTCAAAATATAATTGCCAAGACGATGGCATAATTGACGAAGATTCTGAAGGTGAAATATTAGGTGGAAGTACTGGGAAAACGGAAAAAATAGATGGAACCGCACGTGGAAAAGCCAATGCTACCAAGTCGCCAGGCTTTTTGGAATCAGCAGAAGAAAAGGCAGGCTCTAGTTTTTCGATCATCCTTCTCTTGTTGCTTCTTGTCGGAAGTTTCATCATTTATTTTGTAATCAAAAAACGAAAGCGACTCACAGGAAAACATACTTTAGACATTACGGAGACTATGGAAGATCAATCAAATCTTTCTTTCAAGAATAAAACTTCGTCTACAACAACTCAGTCGATGCCTACTCCTCCTATCGAATCACTGCGCCTGATGCTGTTTGATTTTAACCAACGATTACCACGTGCCCTCAAGCGGCGAAGTCATGAGTCGTTGACAGACTGGACGGAGCGCATTCATCTGGTGACGCCACTCTCTCCTTACTTCGTCACCCGCTACGCAGCGCAAGCAGAAGTAGAAGCACTCGATGCACAAGCGATTCACCATTTCGAACAAGATCTTGCGCGTTATTTAAAGACGCAAATCTCCCAATAACAAGCAAAGGAGACTACATATGCTTCGTTTCGTCATCAATCAATGGCGCCGGCAGCGCGGGAAATTCATCCTGACGCTCGTCGGTGCGCTCATCATCAGCGCTGGACTCAGTCTGATGTTCAACTTGACCGATTCGAGTCAGGGAACGGTCGAACAAACATTACAAAAGAAATGGTCGTCTGCGTACGACATCGTCGTCCGACCGAAGGGCAGTCAGCTTGCAAGTGAGTCGAATGATTTACTGGAACCGAACTATTTGAATGGAATCGATGGTGGGATTTCCTTCAAACAATACGAAACCATCAAGAAAATGAACGACATTGCCATTGCGGCACCGGTCGCCGTGATGGGCTATGCAAGTATCAATGTTAACGTTCCGAAAGTGTTGAACTTTCCAAAAGATGACGGCGTATATCGGTTAACGACGCAAGAATACGATGACTCGGGTATCAAAAGAGAGCGCCTTTATGATCAGTCTTATCATATCGCCCAAGGATTCAAAATTCCTGTTCCAGAGAAGAGAACATTCTCCACAAAATCAATTAAAGATTTTTCGAACCTTACGATGAATCACCTGACACTGCTCGTTGCAATCGATCCAGATGCAGAAGCTAAACTTGTCGGACTGGATAAGAGTATTCTCAAAGATAAAAATTCACGATATTTTAAAGAAACGGATAAATATATTAAAGGAGGAAGTGATGGCTCATTCCATTCCATTCCAGTCATCATCGATCCCGATGCCGTGAGCCGTGGTAATTTTTCATTTAAAGTCGAAAAATTAAAGGTACCCTTCTCGACTGACAAAGAACAACAATCGTTTGTCAATCGTCTTGCAAAAGAAGACCTGCACAAAACGTCGTTTAATTCATCTTTAAATGACTACCCAGCAAAAGTTCTACAGACGGAAACAGTCTCCGTCATGGACATGCAACGTATTTTTCTAAATTCATTGAATGGAAAAACGACACGATTCATGAATCGTGACGCTTCTGGCTCCAATGTGACGGGTCTATTCTTTAAAACGAGCCCACTAAAATACAAGACTACTAAAAGTCCCTTTCCTACACGCTGGTCCAATGCGTATGCCGTTGAAACAGCTCCAACAAAATTAAATAATTGGAGTTTTTCTGAAACTAATGTCCCTACATTCGGTTATCGCTCGATTCAATCAACGGGCAAAAAACTTAACTCGAAAGATCCGGGAATGCTCCCTTACGTCGTACCTTATTTTTCGATGAACATCATTGGACAATATGATGCTGACAACATTCAAGTCTCAAAAGATCCGTTAAATCAGTTACCGATGGAGACTTACAGACCATCAACGGCTGATTTAGTTCTTGACGAAAAACAACAACCGATTAATCCTGCTCGAAAAATTCAATCGTCTGGAAACCCGGTCGGACTACTTACAAACTCACCGCATATTCTAACAACACTTGATGTTGCAAAAGAGACATATGGTGAAAAATCGATTTCGTCGATTCGTCTAAAAATCAAAGGGGCTTCGACCGTCAGTGAAGAGTCAGAACAATTACTCCAAGACGTGAAGCAGCAAATCGAGCGAGAAACCGGACTCATCGCTACAATCACTAAGGGTTCTTCCCCACAACCGGTCGTCACGAAAGTCGTCGAACAGGGCAAAACACTCGGTTGGATCGAACAACCATGGGTTCATATCGGTGCTGCGATGACGATCTTCCGCGAGACGAGTGTCGGGTTCTCCGGTGTCATCTTTGCGATGCTCGCCGTCGCCATCGTCTATGTCCTCGCGACGAGTTATGTTTCGATGCTCGCGCGCCGAAAAGAATTCGCTGTTTTACTGGCACTCGGCTGGCGGACGAAGGATCTCTACAAAATCGTCTTGATCGAGGCAGCGATCCTCGCTGGATTCGTCTCTACGGTTGCCTTAATTGTCGAAGGGATCTTCTCACTTGTTCGGAACGAAGCGATGAACGGCTGGAGCCTCCTTTGGATTGCGCTATTCAGTCTCGTCATCTACCTGGCTGGCGCGACATGGTCGGCGTGGACGATTCGCCGGATCTCACCGTATGAAGCGATCAAGACCGGAGAATATGCAAAAGCAGCTCGCGTCGGACTGAAGCTTCGTTCGACGGTGACACTCGCACTAAAGGAACTGATCGGGAAATGGAAGCGCAATAGCCTGTCCGTCCTCTCGATTGCTTTACCTACAGCTCTCTTAACCTTCTTCCTGTTCGTGACATTCCATTTACAAGGTGTCCTCTATACATCGTGGCTCGGTCAATTCGTTGCCCTGCAAGTCGGTCCGATGCATTACGTGACGATGGGGGTTGCGATTACGATCGCCATTTTAACGACGGGAGAGATCATGTGGCAAAACGTCACCGATCGCCGTGCATCTCTCGCCGTCTTAAAAGCACTCGGCTGGACGAACGGTGCAATCCGTCAATTGATCGTCCTTGAAGGCTTCTTGGTCGGTCTCATTTCCGGAGTCATTGGACTGATTGTCGCCTACACGACGATTTACGTTCTATACGATCTTGTTCCATGGAATGAACCGTTGTTGATTGGCGTATCGCTCGCCTTACCGATTCTGTTCGGTGTCATCGCGGCGTTCATCCCAGCACAACTGGCCGCTCGTGTTCAACCGTATCAAGAACTGAAAGATGCATCTTAATATTTGGCGGAGGGGCAACAGACGTTGTCCCTCTCTTCACAGGAGGAAGTCTATGTTACCGACATCGATTTATTCGTTATCAGCAGGAGCGGTCGTCTTGAATGACCAAAACGAGATTCTTTTAATCCAAGGACCAGATCGTGGCTGGGAGTTTCCGGGCGGCATCGTCGAGCCTGGGGAAAGTGCAGCTGACGGTATCATTCGCGAAGTCAAAGAAGAGTCTGGAATTGAGATTGAAATCGTGAAATTTTGCGGCATCTATCAAAACCTCGAGGCGAATGTCTGTGCGACCTGTTGGCTTGCAAAAGCGATTGGTGGTCAACCGCAGACGAGCAGTGAGAGTTTAGCAGTCGGTTTTTTCCCGCTCGAGGAGGTGTTACGACGTGTAACGTGGTCGAACTTCAGCGAACGAATCTTACATATCTTAGATGAACAGTCTCATCCATTTTTCGTAGCCTTTACCCCATAAAAGGAGGAATGACGATGTTGCGTTTTGTCTTAAATCAATGGCGCCGGCAGCGCGGGAAATTCATCCTGACGCTTGTCGGAGCGCTGATCATCAGCGCCGGGCTCAGTTTGATGTTCAACTTGACGGACTCCAGTCAGGGAACGGTCGAACAGACGTTACAAAAGAAATGGTCGTCTGCGTATGATATCGTCGTGCGACCGAAAGGCAGTCAGATGTCGACAGAGTCGAGTAAGTTACTCGAACCGAATTATCTCAATGGGATTAACGGTGGGATTTCCTTTGAACAATACCAACAAATCAAACAAATGGATGCGATTGATATCGCAGCCCCGGTGGCTGTCATGGGGTACGCCAATATCGGCATCTCGATTCCAAATCAAATCCACTTTCCGAAAAAGCCTGGTATTTATCGATTGACTAATTCACATTATGGTGCTGGTGGATTTTCGAAAGAACTCATCGCACAGGATGGTGCCTACTTTTCAACTATGGAAGAGCCGCTCGTTCCTCCGAACACGCGATTGATCCATCTTCAAAATCCGCAAGATTTTTCATCCGTACAACCCTTTACCTATAGTCTCATCGTCGGAATCGATCCGGAGGCGGAAGCGCAACTCGTCGGTTTGGATAAGAGCATCCTGAATCAGAAGAAGTTTCGTTACTTCAACCAGGAGGATGTTCCCTCAGCCAGCAAGGAGAGTTCCAACCAATTTGATATTCCGGTATTGATTAACCCAAAATCCTTCAATACGGGATATAGTCAATTTAAGTTAGAACAAGTTAACGTCGATCTGAAAACGAAACAAGCACGCGACACATTCTATCAACGACTAGCTAAATCGAACGCCCCTCAACCTCTCGATCAAGAAAAACGGAAGATCATCCAAGACATTAAAGTTAATGCCTCTAAAGTCGAGAGCGCTTTTTTTGATTCCCTACTCGGTCAAAAAACTAAGGTACTTCCGCAAGCAGAAGCAAATACTGACGCTCAACTCGTCGCCCAGACAGGCTCTTTGACTTATCAAACAGTGAAAAGTCCGTTCCCTACACGGTGGGAGAATGCTTATGAAGTGCATACAGCACCTACTGCATTCAAAAACACGATATTATCGTCCTCTTATCTTCCGAAACATGGCTTCCGGACGGTAGATTCTTATGAAATAAAAATGAAAAAATCGGATGGATCTGCTTTTAAGTCAATGAATCCTTATCTGACGTTCAATGTCGTCGGTTTGTATGATCCGAACAAGATCAATGTCTCCAAAGATCCATTGAATGAATTACCGATGGAGACCTATCGACCATCCGCTGCGAGTATCGTACTTGACTCAAAAAACGAACCGGTCAATCCTGCCCAATCGATCAACACGACCGGGAATCCCGTTGGTTTGTTGACGAACTCTCCAAACGTGCTCACAACAATCGATAGTGTTCAAAAGGTGATTGGCGATCAATCGATTTCATCGATCCGGTTAAAAGTAAAAGGAGCTTCTACTGTCGGTGAACAGTCAGATAAAACCTTACAACGTATCAAGTCGGAAATCGAACAAGAGACTGGTCTTATCGCTACGATCACCAAAGGTTCCTCTCCTCAACCCGTCGTCACGAAGGTCGTCGATGACGATAAGACGCTCGGTTGGATCGAACAACCGTGGATCCATATCGGTGCCGCGATAACGATCTTCCGCGAGACGAGTGTCGGTTTCTCAGGCGTCATCTTCGCGATGCTTGCCGTCGCCATCGTCTATGTCCTCGCGACGAGTTATGTTTCGATGCTCGCGCGCCGAAAAGAATTCGCTGTTTTACTCGCACTCGGCTGGCGGACGAAGGATCTCTATAAAATCGTCTTGATCGAGGCGGCGATCCTCGCCGGATTTGTTTCTACAATCGCCTTGATCGTCGAAGGAATCTTCTCAATCGTTCGGAGCGAAGCGATGAACGGCTGGAGTCTCCTCTGGATCGCGCTATTCAGTCTCGTCATTTACCTGGCTGGCGCGACCTGGTCAGCATGGACGATTCGCCGCATCTCACCGTACGAAGCAATCAAGACCGGTGAATACGTGAAAGCCGCTCGCGTCGGACTGAAACTACGTTCGACGGTGACACTCGCACTAAAGGAACTGATCGGGAAATGGAAGCGCAATAGCCTATCCGTCCTCTCAATCGCTCTCCCAACGGCACTGCTGACGTTCTTCTTATTCGTGACGTTCCATTTACAAGGTGTTCTCTATACATCGTGGCTCGGTCAATTCGTTGCCCTGCAAGTCGGTCCGATGCATTACGTGACGATGGGTGTTGCGATCACGATCGCTATTTTGACGACGGGAGAGATCATGTGGCAAAACGTCACCGATCGCCGCGCTTCACTTGCCGTCTTAAAAGCACTCGGCTGGACGAACGGAGCGATTCGTCAGTTGATCGTCCTTGAAGGTTTCTTAATCGGACTCTTTTCCGGTATCATCGGACTGTTAATCGCTTACACGACAATTTATACACTATACGATCTTGTTCCGTGGAATGAGCCGTTGTTGATTGGTGTATCGCTCGCCTTACCAATTCTGTTCGGTATTATCGCGGCGATCATTCCAGCACAACTGGCAGCAAGTGTTCAACCGTATCAAGAACTCAAAGATGCAGCTTAATATTTTATTTTGTAGCGAGGGGCAACAGACGTTGTCCCTCTCTCTTCACGGGAGGAAGGATTATGTTTCGTTTTGTCTTAAACCAGTGGCGCCGGCAACGTGGAAAATTCATTTTGACGCTCGTCGGTGCGCTCATCATCAGCGCTGGACTCAGTCTGATGTTCAACTTGACCGATTCAAGTCAGGGTACGGTCGAACAGACGTTACAAAAAAAATGGTCGTCCGCGTATGATATCGTCGTTCGACCGAAAGGCAGTCAGATGACGACGGAGTCGAGTAAGTTACTCGAACCGAATTATCTTAATGGGATTAACGGTGGGATTTCGTTTAAACAATATCAACAAATCAAACAAATGAATGAGGTTGATATCGCAGCCCCGGTCGCTGTCATGGGGTATGTCATGTCTAATGTTTCCTTTGAAAAAGCGATTAAAATTCCTTCCACACCAGGAATCTATCGTTTTACAGAAACCACTTATATTCAAAACGGCTTCAAGAAAGAGCGACAATCAAAAACTGTGCTTCATCTTGCTCAAGGAACAAAAGTTCAAGTTCCTGAGAACGCTTCATTCATTTCTGAACAAATTGATGGTTTTTCAACGGCTGTCGCTAGAAATCCAGTCTTGATCGTCGGTATTGATCCAAAAGAAGAAGCACGGTTGGTCGGTCTGGACAAGAGTGTGCGTACGACGAACAAATCCCGATACTTCAATTCGTCCGATCATCACGAATCAGATGCTGCTAATAATCAAAATATCATCCCGGTCTTAGTGAATCCGAACTCTTTTAATAAGGGAAGTTACGACTATGATATCGAACGTCTCGATGCTCCTTATCAAACCGAACAAGACCAGCAAAAACTAATTGATAAGGTCATCAAAACACAACCAAAACGGTCTATTATCAATTCTCCTCTTGCCTCTTATCCCGCTAAGAGTATTCAACACCTTTCCATCCCAACCGCTAAAGTAGAAGAAACCTATCTGCGAACGATGGTTGAAAAAACGAACAGCTTACAAACGGATTCTGAATATGCAGAAGGAGGACAATTGGTGTATCAATCTGGCCCTCTTCAATTCCAATCAACGCTTAGTCCATTTACAAGCCGATGGAGCAACGCTTTCGAAGTATCCGCGACGTCGACACGAATTTCAGGAATCGGTATTGAGAAGGAACTTATTTCAGATAAAGGATTTCGCTCCCTCACATCGATGGGACAAAAGGTTAAAAAACCAGAACCAGGCTCATCTAATGTCCGCTTTCCATTTTTACAATTTAAAGTCGTTGGTCTGTACGATCCGAAAAACATCAAGGTCTCAAAAGACCCGCTGAACGAGTTACCAATGGAAACCTATCGTCCCTCGTCTGCCGATCTTGTTTTAGATGCGAAGGGGGAACCTGTCAACCCAGCGAAATCGATTGATACGTCTGGTAATCCCGTCGGACTGTTGACGAGTTCTCCAAACATCCTGACGACGATTGACAGCGCGCGAGCAGTCAATGGTGAACAAGCCATTTCTTCGGTTCGCCTTAAAATCAAAGGCGCTTCGACCGTCAGTGAAGCATCGGAGCAACTACTCCAAGACGTGAAAAAGCAAATCGAACAGAAAACTGGATTAATGGTCACAATTACTAAGGGTTCCTCTCCTCAACCCGTCGTCACGAAGGTTGTCGATGACGGTAAGACGCTTGGCTGGATCGAACAACCGTGGATCCACATCGGTGCTGCGATGACAATCTTCCGCGAGACGAGTGTTGGGTTCTCAGGCGTCATCTTCGCAATGCTCGCGGTCGCGATCGTCTATGTCCTTGCGACGAGCTATGTCTCGATGTTAGCCCGCCGGAAAGAATTCGCTGTTTTACTCGCACTCGGATGGCGGACGAAGGATCTCTACAAAATCGTTTTGATCGAGGCGGCGATTCTCGCTGGATTCGTCTCGACGGTCGCCTTAATCGTCGAAGGCATCTTCTCATATGTCCGTAATGAAGCGATGAACGGCTGGAGCCTCCTCTGGATTGCGCTGTTCAGTCTCGTCATCTACCTCGCTGGTGCCGCTTGGTCGGCCTGGACGATTCGCCGGATCTCACCTTACGAAGCGATCAAGACCGGTGAATACGCGAAAGCCGCTCGCATCGGACTGAAGCTTCGTTCGACGATGACACTTGCGCTAAAAGAACTGATCGGAAAATGGAAACGTAATAGTTTATCCGTTCTCTCAATCGCTCTTCCAACGGCTTTGCTGACGTTCTTCTTATTCGTGACGTTCCATTTACAAGGAGTGCTTTATACATCGTGGCTCGGACAATTCGTCGCTCTGCAAGTCGGTCCGATGCATTACGTGACGATGGGTGTTGCAATCACGATTGCCGTTTTGACGACGGGAGAGATCATGTGGCAAAACGTCACCGATCGCCGTGCCTCACTTGCCGTCTTAAAAGCACTCGGCTGGACGAACGGCGCGATCCGTCAATTGATCGTCCTTGAAGGCTTCCTTGTCGGTCTGATTTCCGGAATCATTGGACTGATCGTTGCCTATTCGACGATTTATGTTTTGTACGATCTCGTACCGTGGAATGAACCGTTATTGATTGGCGTATCGCTCGCCTTACCGATTTTGTTCGGTGTCATCGCCGCCTTCATCCCAGCTCAACTGGCCGCACGTGTGCAACCGTATCAAGAACTAAAAGATGCTTCGTAATCAAAGGAGTTGTACACATGAATTCTATTCAGGCAATATTTCTTGACCGAGACGGAACGATTGGCGGCGATGCTACCGTCCACTACCCTGGAACGTTTGCGCTATTTCCATACGTTTCTTCGCTAATCGAACGCTTACGTAATCAAGGGATTTTACTGATTGCGTTTACGAATCAACCTGGTATCTCAAAAGGATTGGCGCGTGAAGAGGATTTTCGGACAGAATTACAGAGCTTTGGCTTTGATGATACGCTGATTTGTCCGCATGCCGCGGAAGATTGTTGCACCTGTCGCAAACCATCACCTGAATTATTAAGGCAAGCACAAGCAAAACACGATCTCCGACTCGATCAATGTGTCGTCATCGGGGACCGCTGGAGTGATATGGTGGCAGCTGCGCACGCCGGGTGTATCAAAATCTTAGTTCGAACCGGTGCCGGAGAGAGCTCCATTCGTGATTACGCTGACCGGGTGGAACAAGCAAACGTCGACTATATTGCCGACGACTTGACGGACGCGATCGCTTGGCTCGATACGCAAAACTGAACAAACAAAAAGGCGCGCTTCCACAATGGAAGTCGCGCCTTTGTTATTTCTTCGAATGTTTCGATTGCGAAGATGAGAGGATATTGTGCGCTAACACAAATATGAGTGCAAATCATGTCGTAAGTATTGTACCACCGCATCCTTTAGATGATACTTTAATGATCTCACTCCTAAAATGTAACAATTACTAGTCATATTTTGTGACTCATAAAGTATGTGATATCGTTTAAAAATTGATTTTTCTCTTGTAAATTCAACGTGTAACTATTTTTCTCATCATAACGAGCTACATAATACATATTTGGATTAGCTCCAAGTTCAATTCGTTTACACCATTCATGAAACGTTTCTGAACTCAGTCTTTTCAAATTCAGCGGGAGTGTTTGATTTAAACGTTTGACAGCTTCTCGTATGGCATTATTTAGTAAAGTCTCTTCACCTTCATAAAAGTTAGTCACATTATGATTTATCATCGTCGTTTCTTCTGATCTAGATTGACTTAGATAAGGGTTTTTATTAAATAGGACGTTACGCTTTTTCCATGATCGAAGTCCGTATAAAAAAATAATAATGAGAGCTATTATAAAGAAATAATATTTCATGTTTTTAATATTCTCGACGACGTCATTTATGATTTTTTCTAACTTTGATTTTTTTAATTTCGCCGCTTTCACATCTTCCTTAAATAAGTATACTTTCGGATCTACAGAATTCATTTTTTCACTTTTCCCCTTTGTATCCTTAGGCGCGTATCGTGGTTTTAGTAGACTAGGAAGTATCTCGCTTGCAAGTCTAAAGTATTGTCCTGAAGAAGCATCAAGAGATTTTTTTTGATAATAATTGTATGCATATGAAGTTGATTCTTTAATAATACATATCAAAACAATAACCAATAGTATGTGTAAGACTATCTTTTTCAGCATGACTTAATCGATCTCCTTTCAATTAATAAGAAAATACGATTATTACTTTCTTAATATTCTGAATTCATATCATGTAAAAGATTGAAGTAAATTTCTAAGGATAGTATTCTCTCTTGCATGTCGAGAGTAGATAGAAGAACGTTCGCAAACTGGTAGATGACGATCAACTCGAATGTATTTTGATGTTATTGTAACTTCAAATTAATACGTAGTTTTTGCTCCATCTAAAATCTAGACGTAACTCTAAAAAAACTCTCTTCAAAAAGTAGATAGTATTGATTGTTTCAACTGTCTATTTTTGAGAGAGCATATCACAATGGGAGTTACGCCTTTGTTATTGCTTCGAACGTTTCGGTTGAGAAGATGCGTAGACACTGACCGCTAACACAAATAAGATTGCAAACCATGTCCAAAATGACATGTCATCGCCTCCTTTAAATAATGCGTAGGTACTTTAACTATCTTCTTGTTCTTACCAATAAATCCCTGCAATCATTTATTAGCGATTTTTCGTAATAGATAAAGCGCGTAGATGATCGATGGAACAGCCATCGCCATGAGGATGATATGGACACTTCCGAATAACACGTTCATAGCTAGATTAAAATCTGACACTTTTTTTCCTCCTATATTTCAATGGTTCTCTTATATTTATTCTACTATAATAATGCATTCACTATATTTTGAACCCTTACAATTATGTAATAATTTTCAATTCCCCTTCATTATGAAGAGATTCACGTTACACTGAACGTACGAAACAGAGGTGAATATGTTGCAATTAACATTTGAGTACATGCCTTATTATTACGATGATGATCTTCAATTGATTCCAAATGATTTTTCAGACCCTGATAATTTGCGCTTCGTCATCGAACAAGACTACACGTCAGCTTTTAGCATCTTTACGAATCCAGACGATGAATCTTCATCATTTGAAAGTTCATTTCTTGAGCAGTGGTTTCATCGTCGCTGAACTGAAGCATGTTACCGATTTTCAACACCTGTATTCTTACTTACATTCCCACGCGAGTTGGAATGATCTTGTCATCTGGTCGACCAAACCAAATGTCTTCCGGATTGAATACCGAACGCACTACTACTCCGAACGACCAGAAAAAACGGTCATCGTCTCCATGCAGGAAAACATGTCTGTCTTTGCGTTCAGCTACGATGCAGATGTCGTGAATGTTGTTTCAAATCAACCGTTTTTCGAGACATCCGATTGCCTATTCCAAACCTTACCACACCTCGTCATTCCGACTTTAGATGACGATACGGAAGACGTACAAGAAAAGGAGTGAACGAGTTGCATCCATTAACGAAAGATTTAATCTCCCATATCCAAGACAAATATCAACTGAACGATTATGTCTTACATGAAACCTTCTATCGCCGTGAAAAAATTCATGGTGAAACGCAATATTCGCTTGAGACGTGTTGGTTCCCCATCAATCACGGCCCTTGGTCTGAAGATGAGAGTTATCCAGACGGTACGATAGAGATCCAAGTCGATACGGCTACAAAACGAACGACTGCGATCCACAAAAATGGCGCTGTCACGATTCATTCTCTTCCAGAGGATTTACGTGATCCAGACATACGGATTGCTTGGCTTGAGCAAGAATTAGGAATGACGTTCGAGAAGCAGTTCATGTTCCTTACGCATCAAGATTCCCTGTATCAGTATGTCAGCTGTCATCACGGAATTCGCCTCTCCCCTGGTCTGTTCATATCGCTTGAACTAACGAATGAAGGAGCGCTCGATTCTTTCAGTGTCTATGGAACCCCCGCGCTGAGTAACAAGTATTCGACTGAATCGTTCACATTATCCCTTGAACAAATGGCTCCCATCATCTCGCAACAGTTCCGGAGTTTTTCAGTTCCTAACGAACACCAACGCAAACTAGCATATGCGATTGAAGAAATCTTTGTTTCTGAGAACGGTTTGCAAACGTATCCTTTGGATGATCCAGACACTTCAGCTGTCACAGTAAACGAAGTCGTGACATGGGACAAACCGTCCACGTTCTCCTATACGCGCAAATTGATTAAGCGGCGAGACACCGTCACGGCACTCGATGCCGAAGCTCAAACGCCACATCCGGATTACCGACCGTTGACTGAAGAGATGTTGGAAACCTGTCAGTCGATTGCTGTAGATCTCATCGCTGCGGAATATCCTGAGGAGTCCGGAGCGTGGACGATTCAAGAAATCCATCGGGATTTTCCATTCATTAACGTAGTAGTACGCCGGACTCGTGACGACATAAATCTCGCTTACAAACGTCGTTTGACGATTCTTCTGATGGAAGATACTTTTGAAGTCAGCCTAATCGTTGATAACAAAGCATTTATTGACCTCTATCATGATTCGACACAAGGATTGCCTGATAGCGTTTCGGAAGAAGTCATACGTCACGCACTCATGCCTTACCTGACATTGAAACCGTATTATGTCTTCGACCGGGTGCTTGACCACTACGTTCTTTGTGGTTTGCTTGACTCGAACCACGCTTACTTATCAGCAACGAACGAAGTCGTCTTATTACGCGACTTATAGGTCAATTCAGCCATTGATCTATCCGATTTCTTACGACTTGCGGAAGAACGAGGATTCTCAGCTGTTCGAGACGCTTACAGTCCACTTCCTGTTTTGTAAATACGTCTTCAATCATCGTGACCTTTTGTTCCCGCCCTGGAATCAGTTGATAGATGACGTACCAATCGACGAGTGCCATGAACGGACGTCCAGCTGAATCGATTGATTGTTCATCAAACGGATAGACGAACACGCCCTCGTCATGACGAACCTGAAGTCCGCTCATTAGATCGAGATCGATTCCTTCGATGATGAATTCCTGAAACACTTCCGTCGCGTAAAGTGACGTCTCGTCTTGTTCAAGGACAGTTCCCATCTCAGATAACAATAGGACTGCTCGTTCAGCGTCCGCTGACGCGACGACGAGATCAATGTCGCGAGCAGTGACAGGCAGTCCATGATGGTGTAACAATAATGAACCACCGATCCCAAACTGAATCTGTTCATGCTGCAAACACGCGACGACTTTTTCTAAGACTTGCTCAATACTCATCGTCGGAACCCCGCTGCTCGAAACGGACCTTCCATCGAAATCGTAAAGATGATCCGGGCAATTTCTTCCGGTGATGTCTCGTTTGGATGGCGCAACCAGGATTCGATGACACCGAGATGAGCGGCTGAGAGATAGGCGATGAGATAATTTTCTGGAACGAGCCGTTCTCCTTGTTCCGGTAGTCCCGAGAACAGGATCTGTTGCATGTAATCACGGACCCGGTTCCGAAACATCCCGTCACTCGTCGGACTGAGTAGGATCCGCATCAGCGTCCGGTGTTCATAAAGAAACGTTAGAAACGGAATGATGCGTCGGTACGGTGAGTCCTCCTTTTGGTTGATCAGGACAAAGGGGATCTCACGTTCAAACGTCGCTTCAATCTTTTCAAAAATCTCATTCGTCATCCGCTCGAGTAGTTCGTATTTATCCGCGTAATGATGGTAGAACGTCCCGCGGTTGACTTCCGCCCGATCCGTCAACAACTTGATTGTCACAGCATCAAAACCAACTTCGTCGATCAGCTGAAGGAACGTCTCGCGTATCCTCCGGTCAGTCCGGATAACGCGTAAATCCTGTTTTTTCATTGAAATCGCCTCTTTCTTCAACAGTTTGTCGGAATGTGTCGCTTAAGCGACAGATGGACGTCAACTGGTCATTGCTCCCAATTTCTATCCCTTTTATAATGAAATTAATCAACACGTTGTTCAATAATTATTTTATAAAAGGAGGGAAATAGGATGGATTTACGACTACACGGTGTATCGAAATCGTTTCATCAGCAGACCGTCCTCCAACAAATTGATCTTTTAATTCCGTCCGGCGAGATTTGTGGCTTGCTCGGTCCGTCAGGTTCTGGTAAGACGACACTGATTCGTTTGATGATTGGTGCGATTCAGGCAGACACGGGGACAATTCAGATTGGTGACACTTCGATGCCAAGCTTCAAGATGTTATCGCAGATCGGTTTCATGCCACAAAACGATGCTTTATATGAGGATTTATCGGGGCTTGCGAACCTACAATTTTTCGGTTCCTTATACAACATGTCCCATCAGGATTTAGCAAAACGCATCGAGGAGGTCTTGACACTCGTCGATTTAACGAATGATCAAAAAAAGCTCGTTCGCCATTATTCCGGGGGGATGAAGAAACGATTGTCCCTCGCCATCTCAATCTTACATCGTCCGACCGTCTTATTCCTGGATGAGCCGACCGTCGGGATTGATCCCGTGTTACGCCGCCAGATTTGGAATCAATTCCAAGCGATTCGTGCGCAAGGTACGACGATCGTCGTCTCGACCCACGTCATGGATGAAATCAATGAATGTGACCGGGCAGCATTGATCTATAACGGTCGGATTATCGCCTACGATCCGCTCGACCGTTTGCTCGCACAGACTGAAAACGGTCAGGTCGAGGAACTATTCCTGCTCGCTGGAAAGGACGTGACGTGATGTGGCAACTCGCACGACGGGTCATCCGTCAAACGTTGAACGATAAACGAAGCGTCGGACTGATTTTGCTTGCTCCGTTATTAATCTTCACCTTGATCTATTTCCTACTTGGAAACGATGACTACACGCCTGTCGTCGCCATTGACCAGGATGTACCGGCTCCGGTCTCACAAGCGATCGAAAAGCAGGACCTGTCGCTTAAAACGTATAACGGCAGCGATGCGGACGCCTATCTCAAGGACTATGAAACGGTCGACGTTGTCTTAGAGATGAGCGACAATCAGCTGTCCTTAAGTCTCCGAGAACCATCGACGAAAAGTTCCAAAGCACTACGCGAGATTCAAGCTGGACTTGCGTCACTGCAACCGACGATGCAACTCGAGACGAACTATCTGTACGGAGATGTTGATCAATCAACCTTTGATGCGCTTGGCTTCGTCTTTTTATCGCTGTTCTCATTCTTCTTCGTCTTTATCTTATCAGCAATGGCACTCGTCAAAGAACGCAGTGGCGGCACGCTCGAGCGGTTGATGATGACACCGATTCGCCAAACCGACGTCATCTTCGGCTATACGCTCGGTTATAGCGTCTTCGCCTCCATCCAGGCGATTCTTGTCGTCCTGTACGCGACGACCGTTCTTGACTTACCGTCTGAAGGTTCGATCATCTGGGTCTTCCTGACGATGCTTGGACTTGCCGTCGTCGCGGTCTTGTTCGGGGCAACGATTTCGATTTTTGCGCAGTCTGAGCTCCAGGTCGTCCAGTTGATTCCCTTTACGATCATTCCGCAGATCTTTTTCTCGGGTTTGATTCCGCTCGATCTGATTCCGTACGGACTTGGTAACATCGGATATATCACCCCGATTTTCTACGGAGCGAGTGCGATCAAAGAGGTTCTCGTCTACGGCAACGGGTGGTCAAGCATCTGGCCGTACTGGCTCGGACTATTCCTTTATGGAGCAGCCTTGTTCTTGTTGAACATGCTTGCTCTTAATAAGTATCGCGGACACCAAAAAAGACACGGCTGATTACACAAGCCGTGTCTGATTTTGCTCAAGCTGTTCAAGAAAAACAGTCCTTCGAGAGGGATCGAGTGTCTGCTCTGCCACGTCGGCATACCGAACGAGTTGATAGATCTCATGCGGGACCGTGACCTCTAAGCGTGTAAACCACTCCGTCAGCGTCTCATATGTCCGCCGTTGTTGCACTGGAGCAAGTGATTGATTGAACGCGCGCACCGCTTCACGAATTTTTGAATCAAGCATACTGTCTTCTGACGAGGACTCGGCTTCAGGCGTTGGCGGAAGCGATGCAGGAGATCGTTTTGTTGGATAACGAGATCGGAATGACCACTTCATGCGGTTGAATCGTTGTCGACGATACAGATAGAAGATGATCACTAAAGCGACAATCCAAGGAGTCACACGTGCGATTTGATTGATCGCATCTGTCAAGAAACCTTTCCCAAGCTCAATCGGTTTTTTCTTTTTAGGTTCCTTCCGATATCCTTCGTGCCCGCTTTTGGAAGAATTCGGTTGATTGATGATGTGCTCTTCTTTCACATAGATGACTTTTTTAGTCGGTAAGATCTTGCCCGGAATATGTACCCAGTTTCCTGTCGATTGATCAATCGGTGGATCGATCAAAGCTTGATACTATAGTTTTACACCCATGACGCCTAAAAATAGGACTAGGCACGTCAAAAAAGTCATTCCAATGATTCGATATCTCATTTCATCCTGCACCTCCAAACCGAATTGAAATCCGTGACACAAGACCTTTTCCCATATGTTACCATGAAAGGAGGCGATTCAGATGAGTTACGAAAAAGTATTTCAAATGCCAATGCAGCAGCTGTATCAGGTGTACCGTCAAAAAGTCGAGCGCAAGCAACGGACACAAGAGGAGCTCGATGACGTGCTGTTCTGGTTGACCGGACACACGCAATCC
The DNA here is from genome assembly GCF_015645365.1 of Exiguobacterium abrahamii. NCBI lineage: Bacteria > Bacillati > Bacillota > Bacilli > Caryophanales > Exiguobacterium > Exiguobacterium abrahamii. Next base: position 1,208,821 of record NZ_JADOYC010000001.1, on the reverse strand, counting down.
ACTCTTGAACAAGCCATACAAACCCAAAACGTCGCAGCCTTTTTCGAGAACGCACCCGCCCTGAACGAACGTCGCTTTTTAGTTACTGGTGTCATCTGCGGGATTCGTGTGGAAAACCTAACGGATCCGCACATTCGTAACATTCGCATTCTCGATAAACTCGTCGATGAACTGGCAAAAGGAAAAGCATTAACTAAAATCTTACGATAAGGAGGAATGCTGATGTCTACTTTACTCAGTACACTCGCGATCCTCGTCATGGTGACCAGTGTGACCTATTTCATCGTCTATCAAGTTAAACGAAACAAAGAAACCCATCGTTCACCCGTCTATCGATTTATCTATAGTGGTCTGTTAGTCGGCTTGATGGTCAGTTATTTTTTGTTGACGTGAGTCGTGATTTTCAGTTTTTGAAATAAACAATAAAATCATTAATACAGTATTTGAAATAATGGAGAAGGTATACGCTTGCAACTTCGAAAATGGATACTTCCGCTTTTGCTACTCATCTGTCTCGCCTCACCGGATGCTGCGACGTCGTATGTTAAATGGACGGTCGCTCCAACGGGGCACTATCTAGAACGTCTTCAAGCGGCTGACATTCCTTATAAAGTCCGCCAACACACGCTTTACATTCAAGAAAAGGATCTGCGCCGCGTCACGTCGTGTTGTACATGACAACGATAGAAAACCCCCTCATTTCGCTCAAATGAGGGGGTTTTCTGATCAATCACGAATTAGCGAATCGTTTTTAACGCCGTTGCCCACGGAATGACTTGATCGAGCATTTGGTTGACCGATGTTTCTTGAACGGCTGCCGCCTTTAAGACCGATCCGTTCTCGAAATCCGTGAACAAGGATAACGCCGGATGCACACGGACATCGGCAATCAATAATTCACCGAGGATGCCGCGCAAGTGTTCTGCTGCCCGCGCCCCACCGACAGAACCATAAGAGACGATCCCTGCCGCTTTATTGTTCCATTCGACTCGTAGATAATCGAGCGCGTTCTTGAGTGACGCTGCAATCGAGTGGTTGTATTCCTGGACGATGAAGACGAATCCGTCTTGCGCCGCGACATCCTTCGACCAATCAGCAGCACCTGACGCATCCCCGTCCTTTTCACCTAGGAGCGGTAATTTGTAGTCGGCGATATCAAGAATCGTATAGTTCGCATCCCCTCGTTGATCGGCGAGTTGTTTGACCCAGTTCCCGACTTGTGGGCTGAGACGTCCTTCACGTGTGGATCCTAAGACGATACCAATGTTTAATTTCTCCATTTTCATTTCCTCCTCTTGTTTAGATGCGGTTAGTTACATTATCGTAATGTTCTCTTAAAGGTATTCTTTTTCGATCTTGCGCGTACTTCGGACCGTATCGATCGGACGGACCATTTGTTCGATTTGTGCTCGTTGTGGCTCGAGGAATGGTGGTAATGACAATTTCTCTCCGACCGTTTCGTATGGCTCGTCCCCCATGAAACCAGGACCATCCGTTGCCCATTCGAACAAGACACCACGCGCGACACGGGCATAAAGGGACTCGAAGAAGAAGCGATCGACGTAACCGGACGTGTTGAAGCGTAGCTGTTGCATCCGCTCGATCCATTCCTGTAAGGCAGCCGTATCTTCAACGCGGAAGGCGACGTGGTGCACCGTTCCGAATCCTTGACGTCCGCTTGGTAGAACGATGTTATGTTCAACGATGACTTGGGCACCGTTTCCGCCTTCACCCATCTCGAACAAGTGTAGGGAACCCGCTTGATCGACTTCGCGCATCAACATCGCTTGTTCGAGTACCGCTTTTAAATTGTCGAATTCCGCGATCCGGATGTGAATTGGACCGAGTCCCGTGATCGCGAACTCGAGGGGTACCGGACCGTTTTGCCACGGTGTGCCGGAAGCGACACCTTGATTATGCTCGTCAGAGATCAACATGTATTGTTGCTCATCGAAATCGACGAACGAGAGCGTCTGCTTGCCGAATTGTTCTTTGATACCACGGTGCTTGACGTCGTATTTGTCAAAGCGTTTAATCCAGTATTCGAGTGCGGCATCCGTCGGAACACGGAACGCTGTCTTAAAGATTTCATTCGTTCCGTGTGACCCTTTTTGAATACCAGGGAAATCAAAGAACGTCATATCCGTGCCGGCAGATCCTTTATCATCGGCGAAGAATAAATGGTACGTTTGAATGTCATCTTGATTGACGGTCTTCTTGACCAATCGCATTCCTAAGACGTTCGTAAAGAAGTCATAGTTTTTCTCGGCACTGCTCGTAATCGCTGTCACGTGGTGGATTCCTTTTAGTTCATTCATGAAAAATCGCTCCTTTAATAGTTATTATCTCGAATTCGAGATATCAGTCTAAAAATTTTTTATTGTTTTTTTGCTTGATAGCCGATCGTTTTAGCTGTCTCGATGAATGCTTCGAGGTCTGACGGGGCTATTCCTTGAAATACTTGATTGATCGCTTGCTCGTGCTTCGGAAAAATCGTTTCCATCAATTGTTGCCCTTCAGGTGTCAGTTCCGCAAATGTCACACGCCGATCCTCTGGACACGCTTTGCGGACAACGTAATTCTTCTTTTCGAGCTTATCGATGACATAGGTGATGCTACTGCTCGTAATCAAAACTTTTTTCCCGATCAATTGAATCGGTTGCCTGCCTCTGTGAAACAGCAACTCAAGAACCGAAAAATCCGTTGGGTTCAACCCCCATTGCGCAACATCCTTCTTGATGACTTCATGTAACGCATCGACTGCGCGCACCATGACCGTTAATGCTTTCAAGTTCGGATTCGGTCGTGTCATTTCGTTCACCTCTTTTGTATCTTCAATTCATATATCTTTAATTCGAGATAAATATACCATCCCGATTTTTGTTCGTCAACTATTTTGATGATTATTTATATGACCATGATGCCTAGTAAATAAAAAACTGAGCCGAAGAAAAATTTCGGCTCAGATGGGATGAATCACATAGTTTTTAAAATAGCTTGAATATTAGACCCAATCAACGAGATCAGTGATGGCTTGACGCGTTTGCGGGTGCGCCGGTGCTGCATTTCGATAACCGAATGCTGCCATGACCGCGACATTCAGATTGTCTGTCAAATGTCCTTCTTCACGTAACAGCTGTTCGATGGCTTGTTGGTCGAATCCTTCGATTGGACACGAATCAATCCCGATTTGTGCCGCACTCGTCATCATGTTGCCGAGCGCAATGTACGTTTGTTTTGCCGACCAATCCCGCATGGTCCGCTCTGATGCCAACAGATTGAAGTCGGATTCTTGGAATTGACGATAAAATGAATGCCGACCTTTCTGTGCTTCAGGCGTTAATCCGATCACGTCCTGCATCATATGGTTGATGTAAGGCGCATCAAAATGCATGTCCTGTTCATTTCGAGCCAAGAGGATGACGAAGTGGCTCGCTGTCTCAAGTTGTCCGGCAGCGCCCCACGCAAACGGTGCAAGACGCGCACGAAGTGACTCATCTTGAATGACGAGAAAGCGCCACGGTTCGTAGCCAAACGATGACGGTGAAAGACGCCCCGTTTCGAGAATGAAGGCAAAATCATCTTCCGGAATCTGTTTGTCCGCAAATCGTTTTGTCGCGTGACGGAAGGCGAATGCCTCGAGAATCTGTTGTTTTCGTAAATCGGTAGTCGTTTTAGTTAACATGTTCTAGCCTCATTTCGTATGATAGTGACATCTGAAGTGTATGTCGCTTCCTAACAAGCGACAAGTACGCACTTTGAAGTGACATACTATCAATCATGTAACTAAAGGAGACGATCCACATGCAAATCGAAGACAGTTGTGTCTTTCTGAATACCTATTCTTGCGCGACGGCAGCGACGGTTGAAGTGATCGGTGGAAAATGGAAAGCCATCCTGATCTATCAATTGCTTGACGGTCCGCTTCGCTTTTCAGAACTATTGAAGACCTCCGAATCCATTAGTCCGCGTATCTTGACCTTACAATTACGAGAACTCGAGTACGATGGGCTGATCCAACGTGTGACATACGCAGAAGTGCCACCTCGGGTCGAATATTCGCTTACCTCACTCGGTGAGACCCTTCGTCCACTCGTCCTGATGATGAAACAATGGGCGACCGAACACATGTCTAGCGTGCTCGAACATCGTGCTACAGGAGAACTCGTTCGATGACGTTCTCACTATATGAAGCGCATCTACCGGTAACTGATTTACATCGATCGATTGTATTTTACGAATCACTCGGATTGACCTTTGATCATACCGTTGACGATCGAATCGCATTCTTATGGATTGAACCCGGAAAAAGCTGGATTGGACTTTGGCTTAGCGAGCACGCGAACACACCGTATCATCCTTCCATCCGACACATCGCTTTAACTGTCGATATCGACTTTTTACGGAATGCTCCGGGTTGGCTGCGCGAGCGTCAAATCGAACCACGCGCTGCATTTGGATTTGGACCAGATGAGCCCTTCGTGATGACACATACGGAATACGCCCATGCCAAATTGCATTTCAATGATCCGGATGGCAATAGTCTTGAATTCATCTGTCACTTACCGAATCCGAAACGACTATCGAAGAAGATGACACTCCTAGAGTTCGAGACGCTAACGTTCACTTAATCTAATGTCCATACAACGCGTGTCCTTCTCCTAATCGATAGTGATTTGTCCCAGAAAGAATATACGCCGTATCATCAGGTAATCCGATCGCGTGATCCATTTGAGGCAGATGTTCCTGAAAACGGGTTGCCCGTTTTTCCTGGTTCAAGTGCGGACAAAGACAACCGCTCAGCCAGCCTCGCCCCGTATCCAGGCAATAGTCCGTTCCGTCCTCACTCGCACGGATCCCGTATTCCATCGCATAGATCGCTCCAGCACTGACACCGACGTACCATGTTCCACGCTTAACGGCTTGTTCAAGCAATAGATCCATGCCTTTTAGAGCAAGCGTCTGAACGAGTAACGGATAATTGCCACCCCCGACATAAAGAATATCGGCACGTTCTATTAATCGTCGTTGCGTTGCCATGGATTGTTTGTCGTCAAACAGCGTGACGACCGAGACGATCGCGCCAAGTGCTTCATATGTATCTCGAAATTGGTGTTGGTATAACGATTCATCCCGACTTGCTGTCGGCAGGAAGACGATATGTGGCGCGTGTTTCGTCAGTTGAAAAACATGTCGATTGATGAATTGATGAGACGGAGCAACCAGTTGACCGCCTCCGATTAGCATAAGGTTCATCTTTTTTCTCCTTTGCAACGACTTTTTAGAAAAAGGAATACAGTCCGTGTTCATAATAATCAAATTCTCGTTTAGTCAGTCGCTCGAAACGGTAGCCTTCGTAAAAGGCATCAAGGGCTCGCGGATCATCGATGATTGGTCTGATCGCAAGAGCGATGTCATACCGCCGATCACCCGGTCTCATCGCCCCGACATCAATGAACGAAAGTGTTCCGTCCGTCGCGACCAACAGATTGTCCGTCGTACAGTCTCCATGAATCCAACTGGCAGTTATCGGATCCGGACAGGAGGACTTTAATCGTTTCAGTAAATCCAACGTACCGGACGTCCAAGCAGATGCGACATAACGTTCTGCTGTCATAAGTCGTTCCGTTAACCACTCCTGTGACGTTCCCCCTGTCGTGCGTTGATGAAACTGGAAAAGATACGTTCCGAACGCTTGCCACAGCTGAATCCGTTGCTCGCTTGCCGCCTGTCTTAAGGCTGTCGTCAACGTCATCCCGTCTCGCCACTGCATCAAGAGATGGCTTTGCTGTTCCGTCTTAAAAAAACCAACGTACTCAGGTAGGAACCCTGGTTCTCGTTGCATCCATTCTTCTAAGACAATTGCTTCTTCTGCGAGCCATTCTTGGTATCTCGCTTCCGTAGCAGTCTTTAGTAAGTAACTCCCTTTCTTTGCTTCAATCCGGTACACAATCGAAGTTCCTCCTTGCTCACCAAGCTTTTCGACGTGCTCGATATCCCCCGTCAGTTGTTCGATCCGTACACGTGTCGCTTCCGTCATATCGTATATCCCGTGAACGGCACCGGTGTCGAGAGTCGAATCCAGGTCGACGGTTTCCCGTAGACCGATGCGTCATCAAGAAAATGTTCTAGTGTTGCAACGGACGCCGTTTGCAACTTGACCATGAAGTTATAGCTACCGGTCAGCCGGTGACACTCGACGACTTCTGGATGTCCTTTGCAAAATTCAATTAAGCCTGCGCAGCGTGTCTCTTCGAACATGACGACGGCGAGTAACCCTTGCGCGAGTGCTTCCGGATTTATGACAGCGCGGAATCCTTCGATGATTCCTGAGTCCTCCATTTTTCGGACCCGTTCGATGACGGCAGGTGCCGATAACCCGATCTGTCGTCCGAGTTCCGACCACGGGATACGGGCATCGTCTTGCAGAATCCGGACAATCTGTTGATCAATTTGGTCCATTTTTCATCTCCCCTTCGAATTAAATCCACTTTCTTCAAATTAACATGGAATCAAAGGGAAATATAGCCTTTCACTATGTTCTCCTACTGTGCTCATCAAAATGCTTTTCTTATACTAATTACAGGAGGTGATACATATGGAATCAACCTGTGTCCGGTGTCAAGAAACGATTGAAACGACGGTCTATCAGTGCTCGCATGCTTGTACGTTTTGCGAACCGTGTACGAAAACGCTCGATCATATTTGCCAAAACTGCGGGGAGATGCTCGAACCCGTCGCGACATAAAAAGACGGATGCCTCGGCACCCGTCTTTTGTCTATTTAGATCGTCTCTTGTGATTGCCGCTCGGCTAAGCGCCCTTTTGCTTGTTCTTGATGCGGCTTGATCGCCGACTCCCCGAGTGCTTTCGCTAGACCTCGTGTTGGAAGATTGACATACATCGACTCATAGTTGCTGACTTCGAACGTCTCATGGAAGATCCCGACCGCTTCTGATGTCCGTGCCTTCTGATTGAATCGTTTCCACGCCGTCAAATGACGGGAACCGTGGGCATATGCCATCAATTCTTCCGTCGAACGCCAATATTGAATCAACGTCACGGAACGCCAACCGACAAGTGACTCATGCGAAATCAGACCGACATCGTTTGCATAACACTCTTGTAGCATCGGTCCCATCGCCTGGACCGTCGGCAACCATTGCCGGACGGAACGTAAGCGATTGATTCGTAAACCGATGATGAACACGACGACGTCTTTGTTCGGAGTCGCAATGATCCGTTTCATGTCAATTTCCTCCTTCAAGGGTCTCAAGGGAAGCGTCACACCAATCGAGTAACGCCCGTGTCTTCCGAATACCATAATCAAGCGTCAATAACCAATAGACGGCATCATTCGAGTCCGGATAAGAACGAATCATCGCATCGATTGCTTGATACGTCTCAAACCGTTCTTCGAGCAATCGCGCGTGCTCCTGAATTTTCTGCAAGGTGACCTCTTTTGAAGCATGTCGAGCGAAGTACAACTTCAACAACAGGTCGTTCCGTTGCACCGGCAGTTCGACGGACGGTTCAGCGACCCATCGCGCAAGCTCCGCATGCCCGTTTTCCGTCAGGGCGAATTGTTTCCGTTCCCCATCCGTGACCTCTTCAACAATCAATCCTTCCGCTTCTAACCGTTTCAGCGTCGGATAGACTTGTCCGAAGCTGATTTTCCAAAAGTGATTCAAGCTCGTATCGATCGTGTGTTTCATCTCATAACCAGACGTACATCCGCTTGCAAGAAGTCCGAGAATCGCATAACGGGTCATGTTTTCTTTTGGCATCGGTCCCTCCTATATCTAAAAGATACTATCTTTTAGATATAGTTCCCGTTCATACAAATGCCAAACAGGAAATTTACTGGATGAAGCAGGAGTTATCATTTTAAATCCGAATTCTTGTTTACATACTTAATTAAAAGGAGTTCTCATATGACATACGCTAAAGCTTCTATCTTCTTTAGTTTGCTCGGTCTGCTCATCGCCTATATGATTTTCCCACCGCTCAACTGGGCGTTCGGACCGAACTCGATGCTTACGATCCCAATCGGACTTGTCATTTATCTTTTTGGAATCGGACTCGGGATCGTCGCGATCAAACGACGCGAACCGGGAATTCTCAAATACGTTAGTCTCGCCTGTGCCGTTCCGCTTGGTGTGTTACTACTGCTCTTTCTCGGTTTCATCTTCAGCGGGCAGATTTAATCATTTTACAAGAGTTGTTCATGAGACGTTTTCCCGCCTGCATCGAACGTCAGTTGATGGATTGCTGGACTCCCCATCGCGCCCAGCCACTCATTTGCCGATCGTCCAGTGTAGTGTTCGAGCACTAATGCCAACACGAGACCATGCGTCGCGACGACCAATCGGTGGTGCGGGTGGGTTTTACGTAGCTGATCGATGGCTACTAGAGCACGATTGCGTGCTATTTGATTCGACTCTCCACCTTTTTGCGCGTAATCGTCATTTTGGAATGATCGCTTCAACAGTTCTTCTAGCCGTTTAGGTGATAAACGTTCGTCTGTTTCCTGAAAACACCGTTCCTGAAACGCTGCCTCGTAGATCGGCAAACCTCGTTGCTCAGCAAGTGGGCGAACGGAGTCTATCGCCCGTCGCATCGGACTCGAGTAGATGGCGTCAATCGGTATCTCTTTAAAGAACGCCACTAGTTCCTGTGCTTGTTCTTGACCTGCATCCGTTAATCCCCGCCCTCGATCACTGCCTGTTTTGATCGATTCGCAATGGCGAATGAAATAGAGTGTCCTCATCGCAACTGGACCCACGTTCCTTCAGAAATCACGTCTACGTTCGAACCGATGACACGGATCGCTGTCGCGTCGTCGATCGCGTAAGCTGGATTCGTCAATGTCTCAGCCCATGATTCGGCAGCTTGTAAGTGATTATCTGGTAACTGCGGATGATCGAGATGCGGGAAGATTGAAAAATCAACGAGACCTAATGTTGCGTCCGATTGCTCCGGCGTCTTTTTCCACCCAACGAAATCCGTTCCGATTCGTGGCGTCAGCACCATGCTACCGGCGCTCATCCCGACATAGACCCCTGTCAAATTTGGTAACATGCGATCAAAACCCGATTCGACGAACCAGTGATATAGAAAGAGTGGATCACCACCATTAACGAGAATGACATCCGCTTGTTCGACCGCTGGTTGCCAAATTGCTGGATCAATTACCGAGACCGCTGATAATTCCAACAGACCGACTGACTTCCATCCTAAATCAACCATCGGTGCCTCATCTTTTCCTTGAATGAAGTTGACAGCGAGATCCGTTCCTCTGCCTAATGCGTAGGAAGCTGTTGTGATCGCGATGGCATTGCATTCCTCAATCGGTTTTCTGAGCATCTCGCGTAACGCGTTGTGAATCGATGGATTTTGTACCCCACCTGAAGTTAATAGATAGTCCATCGTGACACCTCCTGTTCTTTGCTTCAGTTTACAATATTTGTACGTTTCTGGTATTCTTACTTTTATTAACAACTTACTTCATCAGGAACTTTTCTCCATTTTCTTTCGTATCAAAACATACAGGCTCATATTTTGACCAATTTTTGTGAACGGGAGGCACATATGTATTCGATTCCTAGCTACTTCATACTCTACTTAAAAATCATGCTGACGGATAAGATTCCGGTCTTTTGGTCGTTGATTTTCCCGTTGATTCTCGCCTTTGTCTTCGGATCACGCCTCGACTTCACCGAGAACAGTTTCCTCTCGTTCCTCGCGCTCTTTTGGGGCTATATCTTGCTCTCGATTTACGTGAACAGTATCGGACTCCAACTTGCCCGGATGCGGGAGCATGGTTTGATGAAGACGTATATCATGATTTCCGGTAGTAAGATTGGTTGTATTCTCGCACTCGTACTCGTTCAGCTCGTGTTTGCAGCCGTTAGTTTGACGGTCTTTACGACGATCCTGATGCTCGTATTCGGCTTCTTCTCACCTTTGACGTTGTTACTCGCTTATCTCGTCTTGTTGCTCAGCATCCCGCTTGCTTTTGCAAGCATTGCCTTGACAATGCTTCCAGCAAAGATTTCGAGTATGTCGACATTAATCAACATCGTCATGTATCCCCTGTTCTTGTTCGCGAATAGCCAACCGGATCGCTGGTACAGTTACTTGAATCCTTTTTATGTCATGAAAACACTTGGTCTCGCCGTCTCTGAGCACGTTACGGGAGCATCGTTACTTATCTTGACCGTCGTACTCGTCGTTTATCTTTTACTTGGTCTATTCTCTGTCAAACGCTTTAATCTCATGTCATTACTGACCCGATAGGAGGATTCAGATGCACGTTCAACACGTACGCTTCAACTATCCGAAATCACCTGATCTGTTACACGATGTCTCCTTTTCGCTCATTCCCGGGAAACTGAACGTCTTGATCGGGATGAACGGTGCCGGGAAAACGACACTGTTTGATTGCATGACTGGTGCCTTACCGATCACGTCCGGAAAACTGGACTTACCTGATATCTCGGACATACTCTATTTGACGCAATTCATCTATTACTCGGATGAACTAAAGGGCAAGGATGTCGCCGTCTTCGTCGGTCGGCTCGCTCGTTTGAAAGCATATCGCAAGCAAGAGACGTATACGCGTCATCTGAAACAGCCACGAGAGCTCGATTTATTCGCTCATCTGTGGGAAATGAAAATCGGTAAGATGTCCGCTGGCGAAAAGAAATGGTTGTTCGTCACCCTGTTGACGACAGTACCACGTTCGCTCTACATCTTTGACGAGCCGACGAGCGGGGTCGACCCGGCTACACGGCTTCATATCATGCGACGCTTTGAGCAGATGACAGCAAACGGTCAAACGTGCCTCTTCTCGACGCATCAATTACACGATCTATTGCATACCGATGCCCATGTCATCTTCCTTCATCAAGGTCGTATTTTGTACGAAGGTGACTTCAAGGATTGGTTGAACCGATTCGAGACGACGGATCCGGACGTCGCGTTCGTCCAAATGCTAGAACTAGCAGGGTAATCAAAAATCCTCATTTCGAAATCGAAATGAGGATTTTTAAAATTAAGCCTTCTTTTGATAAAGGTTTGCTTTATTTGTTTTTTAAATACTTATAAATAGCAGCCATGTCCATATCGGCATAACCCGATTGTTTAGCCTGTGCATACTGTTTGTGCACTTCTTCAGCAAGTGGACTCACACTTCCGAATCGACTCAACATTTCGTCCCGAATTAACCCCAAATCTTTCTCCATTAAATAAAGTGGAAATGCACTAGGAAACTCTTCAGATCGATACATTTCTTTTTTCCCCTGATAAAGTGGTGAGTTCATGCCTGAAGCAGAGATCATAGATAATACTTTATCTTGAGGTAATCCAAACGATTCTCCTAGCAAAATGGTTTCTGCTAAGGCAGACCCCATGATCCCTAGCAACAAGTTGATTGTTAATTTCGCAGCACTTCCCGTTCCCAGATCACCAAAATGGATGAGCTCTTTCCCGAGAATGTTCAAGTAATCTACTGAAGCGTCAATGACTTGAGCATCTCCACCTAGTAGTAAAACCAATTGTCCGTTCACAGCGGCGCCTACCGATCCAGAGACAGGAGATTCTAAATATGTTGCCCCTTTCTCTATCATCTTGTTTGCTATATCGATAGTTTCTGTTGGCGAAATCGTACTCAAGTTAATAAACGTTTTATCTTGAATATCAGTAGAAAAAATCCCATGCTCACCGTATAAAATAGATTGAATCGCCTTTTCATCTGACACCATCACAAATATGATGTCACTTTTTTGGACGAGATCAGCCGGATTATCTACAACTGTCGCACCTTGATTGGTGAAATTATCCGCTTTGCTTTTTGTTCGATTATAGACGATCACATCATGTCCACGATTTAATAGACGCTGTGCCATCGGCGCTCCCATATGTCCTAATCCGATCCAACCAATCGTCATTTCGCTTCTCCTACTTGATGTTGCTCCTGGCTTGTACGAATCAGACCATCAATCCATTCTTGATGTCCATTGATCATTGGATTTGGTTTTTCGATTGCCATCGCTTTTGCAGCCGCACCATTTTGCGTTTCTTGTGTCAACACACGCACACGACCTTCCGAAAGATTTTCGATGAGCCACGCATGATGCACATGTAGCATATCTTCTGCTTCAGACCCTTCTTCCCATCCGTGCCAAGCCAAGCGACCTGGAGTCGTCTCTGTAGGAAGAACACATTCCACTACTTCTGCTTCAATCGGAAAGCCAAACGTCGTGAAGCGGAAGCGACTTCCTAACTCTAAGTGTGATCCGGGACTAGCATCTAAAAAGCGAATATCCGCTACATTCTCATAATACGATTCCCACACGCTTGTATCCTGTAAGTTAGCCCATACTTGCTCCGCTGTAAGGTTTGACACAATTGTTTCGTTCGAAGCAAAGTTATCCGTTTTTCCTGGAAGATACCCTGCCGGCCATAAGATTTCATTCATTTATATCGTCTCCTTTTTTTAATGAATCGTAAGATTAGTACGTTCGAAAATTATATTACATTCAATTGCGTGTACATGCAACTGTTTTGTTTTTTTATTTTTTCGTATTTCGTGTTATGTTGATGCATATAGTTTGTTATAAATATGAAAGCGGTGGATTTACATGTCAAAATCTTTAAGCCAATCATTAAATAGCTGTTTATTTTTCTCGGTAAAAAAACTAGATCGCATCTTAGATAAAATTGCGGAAGAGGCGTTTCGCGAGACAGGAGTTGCGCCTACCTATGGCTTCATCCTTTTAGCACTTGCTGAAACGCCAGGTATGTCTCAAAAAGAGATTGCCGAGCTACTTCATACTGCGCCTTCAACCATTGCGCGCTTCGTTCCTAAACTTGAGCAGAAGGGGCTACTCCGTATTGAACAGTCCGGAAGAAATTCATTCGCTTATTTAACAGAATCCGGAGAACAACTCGTACTTCAAATTCAAAAAGCATGGGATTCTCTACATGAAAAATTCTCGGAAGTACTTGGAGAAGAAGAACACGATGTAATGGCACGTAAGGTCAGTAAAATTGGTGACGAATTTTCATCTGCTCCATAACTCACTTTTGTCCCTACTTTTACTTTTTCTTACAAATTAGGTGTAGTTCATTCAAACTACACGAAAAGGAATCGTTCATCCTAAGGTTTTTTGAATAACAATTAATTAATGCCGTTCCACGTCGCTTAGTAATCACACAGGACTACTAATGCATCGGTGAAACGGCACATGTTCTTACTTCGACTCAGCATACGCCTTGAACCGATCAAGGATCGCCTGCCAACCCGCTTGTTGCATCTCAGGCGGGTTGATTGTTTCGGCATCAAACGATTCGACGACTTCGGTCTGTTGCCCGTTCCGAGAGAAGTCGATCGTCACCTGGCGACCATCTTCGAGGACATACGCAATGCGTTCGTAAGGAACGATTGCTTCATATGTACCCGTGAAATCAAATCCCATGCTACCGTCTTTTGCTTCCATTCGATTCGTGAATTGACCACCGACCGTCAAATCATTCGTTGACGCCGTCGTATGCCAATCGTCAGACGCTGCGTTCCAGCGTTTGATGTCTTCCGGTGCATTCCAGATCTCCCACACGGTCTCGACCGGACGGTCAATCACAGCTTGAATCGTTAGTTTCGTCATCTTTCTTCCTCCTTACTAATTGAAGTTCCCTCCCTATTTCGAGGACGATTAAATGAATTCCTTGTTATTATCGATTAATTCAGGTGTTATTTTGAACGCTTTGTTTTCCATAACACAAACAATAGAATCGCCGGAACGAGGCAGATGATTGCATCGGTAACGGTCGGCAGTCGTAACGCCGGACTGGTTAAAAACCGAACGCCTTCCACTGTCCAAATCGTTAACATTAAGGCGGTCAACGCTGCAAGCCGCCAGCGTCTCGGAATCCGAATCCAGTAAGCGAGGAGTCGTTCCGATAACTTCATCTTCCTTCCACCTTCCGGACCGCTTTCAGAAAGCTTCGTTCCGTTTTATAGGAGGCGTCGCGCCACATGAAACGTTTTGTATGCTTGAACGTATTTTTTTCAAACTGATTACCAGAACTCGTCTTGAAGTAATGGGCGACACTTAACGAACCATCGAATGTGTTCCCGATGATTTTGTTGTCATGGACATCATGCTGGACGAGCAATTGACCACCCTCGAGTCCTTTCGTATCATTGCCGATCAGCTGATTTTGCTCGATCCGGACACGTTTTGTACCGCCCCGCTTCGTGTCATACCCACCAATCGCAATTCCGGTGTAGACATTTTGCCGTACCTCATTCTGGCGGACGATGATATCTTCTGCGTACCGTCCGGCATGTTCACTCGTCACTTCAATCCCGATATCACTCGCTTCGACGAGATTCTTCTCAATCGTCAAATTCTTCCCACCATCGACATAGATACCGGCTGCGCTGTATTCCTTCCCGTAAGCAGGATTGCCGTAGCTCGACGTCCGGTAGACACGATTTTCCGACACGACGCCCTCACGGACGTAGTCGTCCTTTTTAGACTGAGCAATCCCTTCGTGTCCGATCAAATCAATGCCGATGTTGTCGTTATCCCGTACGACGTTCTTCGTCACCCGGAAATGTTTGACGTTTCCGTTTAAGACGAGGGCTTCGCTGAAACCGAGACGATTTTGCTCGACTCGGTTGCCGGAAATCGTCAGGTGACGAATCGCTCCCGTTCCGTAAACGGCGATGCCGTGTGCATTCCCATCTTTCGCGAGCGTCTTGATGTCGCGAACCGTATTGTTCTTCAACGTGATGTAGGATCCTGATCCCGTGACCAAAATGCCAATCGGTGTCGCGTCCGTTCGTTTCGACTGAACGGCTTCGATCGTCAGTCCTTCGATTGTCACATATTTTCGATCCTTAATCTGTATGATCGGTAAGGTTGCGTCCCGATCTTTGATGTTTTTTCCGCTTAACGTGACCTGCTCGTCTTGATAGTTTCGAAAGGTGATCGGGCGTTCTTTCGTTCCGTTCTGTCTAACGTTCAGCTTCTCGTGATACGTTCCTTTTCGCAAGTAGACCGTCGTACCGGCAGTCGCTTTTTGTGTCGCCTGTCGAATCGTTTTAAACGGATGCTTCAACGTGCCGGTATTTTTATCACTGCCGTTCGGTGCGACGTATAACGATTTTGCCGTCGATTCGGCCTCTTCACTTGTCGAGGCACAACCGACGAGCAGGACGGTTGCTAATAACCATTTGCCTTTCATGATTTCCTCCTTTATTTAGCAAGAACATTGTTGGTATAATCTAGGTAACATTTCTAATTTTTTGAATATTTCAATTTCATCTCGATTCATTATGACTATGGAAAAGAGGATCACGTCATGAAATACGCGCTTTTATTCACCCTTCCCTTCTTGCTTGCTGGTTGTGCAACGGAAGCAACCGTCCTTCCAAAAGAAACCGTCAAGATTAAGAAGTCTTCCTTTTCGATTACACCCTCTACCGAGAAGGACGAGTCGCAGCAACAGCGGACATTTTTCTTAACTGGTACACTCGATCGCCCGCTCCAACTCAAAGCGGTCCAATTTGACGATACAGAACCACCAGAGGTGCTGATCGACAAATCGATTCCTGCCGGTACATATGATCGCACACCGTTCCAGTTGACGTATGATTTGAACCTGCTCAAGGATTCGCATGCCTTCACCTATTCGCTTGATGCGAAGAATGGTATTCCTGAGACGAAAACGGTCTATACCTTACCTCAAAATGTCCAGACTGATAGCGGTCAATTCAATGATCAAAAACAGACGAATGTTTCGTTCTACCCCTTACTCCTCAAACGCTATACGACAGGAGAATCGATCATCGGTCGCTCGATTGACACGTTATCCTCTCCTCACCTAAAGGTCAGAAAACAAGAAGGCGCAATTTTGATTTATTTGACGAAATCACGATAAGGAGAACGGCGGACCGAGAAAAAGTCCGCCGTTTTTTAGTCCGCTATGACATGCGACATGTCAGCTTCTAATCGAATCACGGCTTCCCCATCCCTGTATTCAACGATCGTCAAACTCGTTCCATGAATGAACGGCGGATCCCATAATGTCGCGAACGGCTTTCGTTGAAGATATGTCAGCAAGATGTTAAGGAAGATGCCGTGGGTGACGATTAAGATGTTTTCGTCTTCTTCATGATCTGCCAGTCGTTCCAAAAACGATAGAATGCGCTCCCGGACCGCGTCAAAGGATTCTCCACTCTCTGGTATGTACGTATGCGGCGTTTGCCAAAACGCAGCATGAGCAAGCGGGTGTGCGACTTCAATTTCCGCCGCCGTCCGCCCTTCCCAGGCTCCCATGTGCATTTCACGCAATCGATCGTCGATGGTGACCGGAATCGCTGGATCGAGTTCCATCATTCGAACTGTTTCTCGGACGCGACCAATCGGACTGATGTAGAGATGATCCAGATGAACTTCACGTAAGCGGTGACCAAGGTCCCGCGCATTCTGTCTGCCCTTTGCTGTCAAGGGAGAGTCTTCCCAGCCTTGCATTCGTTTTTCGAGGTTCCATTCCGTCTCGCCATGACGCGTAATGTAAAGTGTTGGCATCTATTCCATCCTTTCGATTTCTAGTTTCTTTCAAAAGTGTATCAAACTCTGGCTGCTTTTTCCTGCAACTAGAGAAAACAAATCCAGAAGAGAAATTCACCAATCCGTTCGGTATGATGAAGATAGACCTAAAGGAGGAATTCGATGAATCGCCAAGAGATGATTGACCTTGCCAAACAAATCCGCTCGGATGAGGAACGTCCTCAAGTCACACCTCCTCATCCACCGCAAGCGACCACGACTACGCTACACGTGCCGACTTCAGTCGGAGATATCCGAGTGTTGTGCCACTCACCGCTTGATGCAGTAGAACCGCTACCTGGATTCATCAGTTTCCATGGTGGTGGCTTCATCACCGGAACGCCAGAGATGGATGAACCATGGAATCTGTTTCTCGCTGAGACCGCCAACTGTCATGTTCTGAATATTGAGTATCCGTTAGCGCCGGAACATCCATTTCCTGTTCCGGTCCACGTCGCCTATGAGGTCGTTCAGTGGATTTTCCAACACGCTGATACGTTACGCCTCGATGCTTCACGCATCGCAATCGGAGGGCATAGTGCCGGTGGCAATCTTGCGACTGCCGTATCGTTATGGAACGCTGAGCAGACAAATCCTGTTCCGCTCATCGCTCAAATCCTTGATTATCCTCCGCTTGATCTCGCAACAGATCCCGCGGATAAACCATTCTTCGAGGAAGCGATTCCCGCTGAACAGGCACGGCAGTTCAATGCGATGTACATCGCTCGTGCGGAAGACGCGTATCATCACCTCGCTTCGCCACTCTATGCAGCTCAACTTGATGCGTTACCACAGACGCTCGTCCTGACGGCGGAGCACGACTCGCTGGCGCAGGAGGCGCGGCAGTATGCGAAACGCCTTCAGGCGGCAGGTGTTGCTGTTGAGCACCAGGAATTCGCTGGTCAAGCTCATGCCTTCACACACCACGGTGATATAGACGCGGCACTTCAGGCTTGGCAACGCATTGCGGATTACCTCAAGTCCGTTTATCGTTCGTAAGTATAGGGGGAGTTGACTCAAAAGTCGGTTTCCATAAAGATAAGGGGGCAGAATGATGATCTGCCCCCTTATCGCGTAAATAAAGAATGACGCGTTTCACGCCACTCCTACAGGAAAAAGTGCATTGTTGCGCTGTCAGAGACAAATAAGACCCGCTTACCTGCTTGAATAAGGCAGGTAGGCTGGCTTGTGTCTCGCCTGAGGAAAGGGCGTGAAAAGACACGTCATTCTTTTTTTAAATCAGCCTCTTTGTCTATTCGGTCTGGTCAATTGTCTACTCGGTTAGAAGCAAGTCAATCGGACTGTCTGGTGATTTCTGAATCAACCGCATGGTTGTCTCTTCCGGTCGATCACTGACGATCCACATCACGTCTGTTCCGTTTTGGTAGGCAAGATTGAGCTGTTTCCCTTGCTTTTGAACGTGTACCTTCAATCCGTTGATGGTACGTACCCGTTTTCCAAATCGTACCGGAATCTGCTCACTTTTCAGTCGTGTCTCAATCACCGTGTAATGACGATTCGTGACAAGTTTCGTCGTCATTTTTTTCTTGTTTCCTTCCCACGCTAGGCTCCCTTCGATCGACTCGCCTTTCGTGGATTGATCCCGAATGAGATCCATCGAACTGCTCAACATCCAGTTCGACTTCTTTTCATAAATCATCAGCGAATCGTATCGTCCCTCGATGACGCTTGCTAGCAGTAAATTATAGTCACCGAATTTAGCGTCCACTCGGAAATCGTCTTGCTTTAACGTATAGGTGGACTTGTCACTCAAGTCATATTTAAACTGATGCTCGGCCGTCTCTACAGCAGTCGGATAAGAGCCACTGTCGAACAAACTCGTACCATCAACGTGAATCTTTTCTTTCACCTCGACATTCTTTTCCGGTGCGCACCCGCTGATACAGAGGAGTCCTACTAGTAGAAGCGGTATCGTTTTTTTATAACTGATTCGTTTCATCACATACGCTCCTTCTTGTTTCATGTACATACTTGTAGACCCGGGTCGTCTTGCCATCCTTTTTCAATTACTCGTCGCTGAAAAATCGAATGACGAGCGGTGCCGACTTGAAACGGTGGCGTCGGTCGAATGATCCGATCCGTAAAGTCACTTGCCCCGTATGGAAGGTAAAGTTCAAAATCTGGTCGTCTCGTCACGCCGATTGCTGTGACGGTCTCAGGAAACTGTGAAATCGCATCCGTTGCGGACTGATAAGGTGGTAATCCATTGACGAGATGCATTCGTGTTTGATTTTTAACAGACCACGGCAAATCCAATACTTTGCGTAACTGTTCTTCATGACGTTTTTCCGTGGCTTCCGAAAGATCAGTAGGATCGAAATAGACGATATCGATGTCCGATGTCGCCTGTCGTTCGACGTTCCAAATTTTCGAACGTAAGACACCGGCACAGATCCACCAATCAGGCAAGTGGAGTGTCGCTACCAACGCTAGCATCTCTTGTAACTCATGATCGTTTCGTAATCGCTGTTCAATTTCTTTATGATCCACACTCATCTCCTCCGATTCGTAGAACTATTTTCCCTTGATACTGTCGGGATTCCATCAACTGATGTGCCTCTTGCACATCTGATAGTTGAAACTCGTGAATCATCGGCATCTTCAATTTCTTATTTTCGAGTAGAAGCAGGATATGGGATGCAGCCCGTTTAATCCGATTTGGATCCAATTGACGCGTCGTTCCAAGGCTAAATCCACGAATCGTCCGGCAACTGGCATGGACATCAGTCGTCGAGAGTTCACCTGCTGATCCGCTACTGTTACCAAATTGTACGAGTGTCCCGTAATTAGCGAGACAATCAAGACTTTTTCGCGTTACGTGATCTGCGACAGAATCAAAAATGACATCCGCTCCCTTCCCATTCGTCAACAAAAGAACGTTTTCGGCAAAATCATCATATGTGAATACATGTTCCACACCAAACGATTGTACGTATTTTATTTTCTCACGATTTCCTACTGTTGCGATGAGTTGCTTCACACCCCTATGTAACGCAAGCTGAATCAATGCAGTGCCTACTCCACCTGCTGCACTATGAATAATGATTGTGTCGGTCGGCTTCACTTGACCAATTTCAGTCAGTAACATCTCGCTCAGAATTCCTACTGTAGTAAATAAGATTGCTTCCCGCAACGAGATCGATAGTGGGACTCGATATATGAGTCGCTCGTCCGCTCGAACGATTTCGGCATATGATCCGGTTTTTGCAAATGCCATGACACGATCGCCTACTTGAAATGCCGAATTTGGGTTAGAAGCTATTACAATGCCGGTTACGTCTAAACCAAGTACGAACGGAAACGTACCCGTTGCTTTTCCTCCTCGGCGTTGTTTTATATCAGCAAAATTCACACCCGCCCAAGCAACTCGAATCAAGACCTCTCCAGGGTTAAGTACTGGATCCAAACATTCATCTTGTTGAAGCACGTTAGCCTCTCCGTATGTATGTTGTATGATACGTCTCATCTTATTCCTCCTTATCATCCTTTCATTTTACCTCATATTTCCATTTAACAGCATAAAAATAGACATCTGCAACCGACGGATTGCAGATGTCTTTGATTTACAGCCGAATCAATACGATACCACCAAGCATGATGAGCAAGCTGACGATTTGCACACCTGTCACGGGTTGTTTTTTTGCACCGAACCAGCCGAAACGGTCAATCAATAGACTGCCGGTCAGAAGACCGATCGTCACGATCACGACAGCGAGTCCTGTACCGACGAGCGGAACGATGAAGGCATTACCGGCAACGAACAGTGCACCGATCAATCCCCCGATCCAGATCCAGGCAGGTAAGGATTGCGAACGATCGATCTGCCACTTCGTTCGGAGGATCAGATTCAGCAATAACAAGGTGAGCGTCCCGATGACGAATGAAATCAAGGCGCCTTTGACGGCTGACCCGAGAACACTACCGAGATGACCATTGATCGCTGTCTGGGCAGCACTCATCATACCCGTTAGAATTCCGAGCAGACGCCAGACAAACAACGAGTTTTCTGTTGATGCCACCTGATGTTTACGACGGCGTGCGAAATAATCACCGAGGGCGACCGTTCCAACGACACCGAGTAACACAAGCACTGCGCCGATGACTCGTGTCAGTGAGAGTGAGGTGACCGTTGACTCAAACAATCCGAAATGATCGATCAACAGTCCCATGATGACCTGACCGAAAATCGGCATGATGACCGTTTGGACGCCTCCGAGTCGCGGAAACAGCAAGATGTTTCCGGTCAAATAGATGACGCCGAGCAGTCCCCCACCCCAAATCCAGAACGGTTCATCGGCGGTAGCTGAGAGACCTGTAAAATCCCCATCGACGAGCAAGACGAGAAGCAGTAGGAAGAGTGAGCCGATCGAAAAGGAAATCAGCGAAGCGAGGAACGGTGAACCGACGACACCCCGTAATCGTGTATTGACACTCGTTTGAACCGGTACGAGCAGACCGATGATGAATCCAATGATGATTGCAAGCATACGAGGACCTCCTTGTTCATGTGCCCCTTCATCATACGGCAGTCTCGCACGCGGAAGCGACCGGAATGCTCAAAAAGGAGCCGGTTCATCGACCGGCTCCACGGATTAGATCTTTTTCCACGACTTCGGATACGTCCGCAGTTCTTTCTTCGTTGGATGCTCAGCATCGAGACGTTTTCCGTTTCGTTCAAGTAGCATATCGGATACGAGCAAAACAATCGCAAGGACGACATAGACGGCAAAACTGAGGAAGAATGGCAAGTCGAATACAATGATCAGTGGGAAAAATAATCCCATTAAGATCACGAACAAAAAATCAGTCACATACTGCCATTGAATGATTTTCTTCATCTGTGGTTCTACCGTTAATGCCATATCACGTTCGACTTCTTGCGAGTGAATCCGCGCAATCCACACTAGTGCTACAAGTAAAAAGAACAATGGCCAGTACACGTCGCGATTGGCGACGACTAATAAGATACTGACGCCGTACAGCAACGAGCTGTACAAACGTGGTTTGACGAGTTGACGCTTTTCTTCTTGAATGAACGCGATGCGTTCGGCTTTCGTTTTCATTTAAATCCCCCAACTGATGTGACGTATCTTTTTAATCTGATCGAACCGTCCGTGATCGACCGATGTACTCGACTTTATTTTGAAGTACACGATACATCCGGTATTCTCCCGTCGGTGCCGACTTCAGCTGAACGGCAATCTGATGACGTCGTGATTTCGATGATTCCGACGCTACGAAGTACGGTTTGACCGATGCGATATCATCACGTCCGAACTGCTTCGTCACGTGTCGAACGACTTGCACTTCAACAATCTGCTCATAGGTCGCATCCCGTTCACCTGCGATCATCCACCAACCGACACCGCTAATTACTACGAGTAATAGAATCGCCCCGATCGTTTTTCGCATTTCGACCCCCCCGGTTCACTTGCCCTTACTTACTGTTTCAATTCGTGAACGAGGTTTTCCTGCTTTCGTCGGGTGACGAACCAAGCGATGCCTATGACAAGCACTATCAAACCGGCACTGGTTCCGGCAATCGTCGGTACGTTGAAGTAAAATGATCCCGCATCATCAATCCGTGTCACAAAGAATGTCGCACCAAGACCACTGATCAGTCCAAAGGTGATGCCACTCGCAATGAATAAGAGCATTTGAATGAGTGTCAGCTGACGGAGCTTGTTTCGTGTCAACGCAATCGTTCGCAGCAAGGCATACTCGCCTCGTTTTCCACTCACGAAACTGAGTAAGGCGTTCGCCAGTCCGAACCAGACGGATCCACTCATGACGACGAGCGCAATTAAGAAGACGAACCAGCGTTCCGTCGTTTGTTGCTCCGCATCGCGAAGCGCGTCAGATAGTCGATTCACTTGCAAGGTCGGATAACTTTGCGTGATCTCTGATAATGTTGTGGTCACTTGAGCTTTCTTTAACTCGGACGGGACGTCGATAAAGACATTTAAGATTTGATCGTTTGGTTGCCGCAACTGCTCGTTCCGCCAATCCACGAGGACATCTGGTGATATCTTCTTTTCGATTCCAACGATTCGGAATTGACCGATCGAAACGCTTCGTTCTTGTTCCCCGTCCCATCGCCCGAGCGGCAACATATCGCCTTTTTGAAGACTGTGTTTTTTAGCGAAGGTACGTGAGACGATGATTCCTTCTTTGTCACTCGTCTGTTCTCCCTTTAAAACGTCAAGACGACGATAATCCGTCACTTCGTATTCGATCGAGATATCTTCTTGAGGTGACTGGTATTCGAAGGAATTGCGAGACGACAGGAAGGTCGCTCTTGCGCCAGGTAGGTCCGTTTCAATTTGTCGAATCAATTGCAGCGGGTCTCCTTGCGATCCTTCATCTAAACGACTCTTTAAGACGACTTCTGTCTTATATTGGCTGATGATGTACTTCCGCTCGTTTTGTTGCACCGTCTCAAGGAACGTCGATCCGATGACGACGATGATCATTAAGACTTGAACGATCAGCATCAACCAGGCATTTTTCCGAAGTTGCGGCAACACGCCCCGGAAGGCGACGAAACTCGTCGGTCCCGCTAACCGACGAACAATCGGTTCCGCTCGATGGAGCACTCCCTTCAAGATGAGTGGCGTCGCAAGATACATCGTCAGTAAAAAGGCGACGGTCGCACCGAGCCAGGCGATCGCCCGTGACCCACCCGTACTGGCAATCACTTCAGCGAATAAAACCAAACTGACAGTCAATCCACTACTGAACAGGACGAGACGTTTTCGTCGGGTCGGTCGTGCTGCCGTTTTTAGATTATCTCGTAAGACGTGGAGTGGTAACACATCTCGTTTTCGGTAAGCCGTACTCGCGAGCAACAGCAGAATTAACAAGGCACTACCGAACGTGACGAGCATCAAGAACGCTCCCTGTTCAATCATGAGGGAGACAATCATTTTACCCTCTGTCGGCCATACGAGTTGACCGAGTAACGGGAAGCAAATACTGCCTAGAATCGTAAGCATCGTGCCCGCTAAGACAATCAATCCAGATTGAACGAAGAACAGCTGAAACAGTTGCCGTGTCGTCGCCCCAAGCGTCCGCATGATGGCAAATTGGACGGCATGTTTACGTAAATACAAGTCGAAATTCGCCATCAAGATGAAGCCGGACACGACAAGGATCAATACTGACAAGATTCCGATGTAGCCGTTCAGCGCCGGTGAGAGCGCTTGCCCTTCCGAAAGTTCAATCCGGAGCTTCGGATTCGCTTTGACGAGTGTATCGGCATAGTGGACGAGATCCGCCTCTTTTTTTAGATTGAGCAAGACGGCTTTCGTTTCAATCGGATGATACTTTTTCAGATCAGCATACGAAAGCAAGACTTGATCGTGCGAGACTCCCGGTGTTTTTGAATTTGGTAAAATCTCACGGATTCGATACGTCGCTTCTCCGACGCGAAGCGTTTGCCCGACACTACGATCAAGCGACGTCGCGAGTCGAGCTGACACGATCGCTTCTCCCTGTTTCAATTCGTTCGTGAAATGATACCGACTTTTCGTCAGGGCGTCCGAATGAACTCCTATCGTCTCGACGTCGGCCATCGCTTGACCAGCGACGCGCGCTGTCGTCTGTAAGATCGACTCTGCGCCCAAGACATCGTGATCCTTTTTAAGTTGCTCCAACATGGACTGATCCGTCCGCTCGTCTTCAGGTGTAAATTTGACCGTCAGATCGACTTGACCATATCTTTGTACACGATCTGTCTCGATAGCGGCTTGATTATGTAGTAAAAAAAATGACCATCGTTAAGACAAGACCAATCGAAATCATGACGCTTCCGATTGAGGTCACTAAAATCATCGGACTTTTACGGTACAGTCGGTGGGAAAGACGGAAGAGATGTTGTCGTTTCATACAGCCCCCACGAACTGCTCGTATGTCTCTAAGATCGGCGCCACGTCTCCGGTCGACAGCTGATCGGCAACGATCTGTCCGTCATGGAAATACAGTACACGTTTCGCATGAGCAGCTACGGTCGCATCATGGGTCACGAGCAGGATACTCGTTTGTTGTTCGCGATTGAGTTCTTGAAGCAACTGCATGATTTCAGCAGATGTCTTGAAATCGAGGTTCCCCGTCGGCTCATCCGCTAAGATGATCGGTGGTCGACTGATCAAGGCACGTGCGATCGCGACACGTTGTTGTTGTCCACCCGACAGCTCTTGCGGTCGATGATTGTTCCACTTCGTCAGTCCGACTCGTTTGAGCCAAGTGTCTACCTCTTGGTTGATCGTTTTATCATCCATCCCCTTCAGCATCAATGGTAAAGCGATGTTCTCCTGAACTGTCAAATCATCGAGCAGATGAAACGATTGAAAGATGAACCCGATGTGCTGTTGTCGGTATAACGTCGCAGCAGGCTCAGTGAAGATGTCGCGTTGCCGTTTTTCCTTTAAGGTCAACGTTCCGCCGGTTGGTGCGTCAAGCGCTCCCAGGATATTCAACAGTGTACTTTTCCCGGAGCCACTCGTGCCCATGATGGCGATGAATCCTCCTTCCTCTAACGTAAAGCTGACTTGCTTCAATGCATGGATTGTCTCCGTTCCACGTATGTAGGTTTTTGATAACCGTTCGACTTCTAATAAAGCTGACACGCATATCCCTCCTTAGTTATTCCGTCTTTATCATAACCATAATAAGGATGATTTAGAAGTAAATGCAAAAACTCCTCATCTAAACGACGAGGAGTTACTGGTTATTGTCGAACATATTTTAATGGAATCAAATCCGCAATCCGGACTTTCGTCAACTGATCGTCGATCGTTAAGAGGACAAATGCGTCCGGTGCATAGTCGGAAATCAATTCGCGACACATGCCGCACGGACTGACGACGCGGATCGTTCGATTCGCCTCATCCGAATAGGGATGTCGGACGGCGACGATCGTCTCAAAATTCGTCAATCCATCCGTGATGGCGGAACCGATCGTGATGGCTTCCGCGCACACCGTCACCCGTCCGACATAGGCTTCGACATGGACACCCGTTTTTATTGCGCCATCTTTTGTCCGCAACGCAGCTGCGACGTGATGTTTATCGTCAACGTAACGGCTTTGAATCGTTTCAGTTGCTAGTTCGACCAGTTGCAGGTCAGCTTCTGTAATCGGATAAGTCTGCATAATGTGCTCCTTACGTGTCTTTTTTCTTATAGGTCAAACCGATGAATTGTGCTTTTTCATTGAATAGTCGACGGTAGGATAGAAAACCAACGAGGACCGATGCCATCGCCGCCGTCGTCAAGATCAGGAATAGAATCAATAGTTGATAAAGAACCGCTTCCATTGGATCCGCGCCACCGATGATCAACCCACTCATCATCCCTGGCAGTTGGACGAGCCCCATCGTTTTTTGCGCTTCGATCGTTGGAATCATACTTGTCCGGATTGCGCCTTTTAAGCTCGTATCAATCGCTGTCTTCGCATCTCCACCGAGTGAAAGAATCAGTTCGATGACCTCGTCGCTTCGTTCGACCTCGTCCTTGAACTTATTGAGGAACAATAAGGACAAGATCATACAGTTTCCGATGACCATCCCGCTGATTGGAATGACTTGCTGGGCTTCGAACGGAATGATTCGTAACCCGAGCAAAATGCCCATCGTCAATGCTTCGACCGCAATCAGTGTGAACAAGATGATCCACTGGATTCCGGGAATCCCGTCCCCTTTACGGATGACGTTCAGTGTCGCTGCACCGATCATCAACAGAATCATCAGTAACATGAAAATTGGACTGCCGCTTTCAAAGACGAACGTCAAAATGTAACCGATGATTAAGAGTTGGACAATCGATCGAACGGTTGCGATGAGGATGTCCTTCTCTAGACCAAGCCGTAACGTCCGCGCTAAGACGAGGGGGATCAAAATGAAGATGAGCGAAGTCGCCAGTTGGAGGTAACTCATACCGATTCCCCCTTCAAAAATGCTTGCGTCTCTGCTTGACCACTTGAAACGAGTTCCTTGAATGCACCAGACTCGATCAATCGACCGTCTTTTAAAAACCAGACGTCGTCACTGACCCGCTTGGCTTGCTCTAAGTCATGCGTAATCCAAATGATTGTCGTCTGTAACTCCTGCTGTAAATCAAGAATCAGCTTCTCAATCTCCTGTACCATCCGGTAATCGAGACTTGCCGTGATTTCGTCGAGCAACAGGACGTCCGGTCGATTGACGAGTGTCCGCGCGATTCCGAGTCGGCTCCGTTCACCACCCGACAAATCTTTGACCGGTCGCTCAAGTTCGACCGATAGGTCAACTTGTTGTAGCAAACGTTCCGCTTCTTCGCGCGATAACGATTCACCGAAGATCGATTTCGGTAAATTGATATTATCGTAGACGGTACCTGGAATCATCGGCGCGCTTTGGAACGCCATCCCGATCCGTTTGCGGACATCGAGCAGATTCATCTGCTCAAGTGGTTCGCCTCGAAAACAAATTTCGCCGCGATCGGGAGAAATCAGTCCATTGATGTGTTTCAATGTCGTCGATTTCCCGGCACCACTTGGTCCGACGAGCGTTGTAATGACACCTTCGCGGAACTCACCTGTTATTTCGTGTAAGATGTGTTGATAGCTGACTTCGTGAAACGTAAGAATCGACATACCGTGTGTTCACCTGACTTTCTACAAGTTTCGGGTAATGCTCCTGTAGTGTTGTACCCGAAAATCCGTCACGTTAGTACGTCAAGCGACACTTCCTTACGCGTGGATGATCTCTCCTGCAAAATCATACGGTACCGTTCGACCAGCAAAGAGCGATTCTTTTGATGCTTCCGGTAAATTGAGGTGTTTGAACGCTTCTTCACGATCCATCCAGACGAGTCCGGAAATCTCTTCTGGAACATTCGTCTTTAATTGACCGGAAGTGATTTCTCCCGCAAAGAAGAAAAAGAGACAATGTTCCCCCGCTTGCGGGAAGAATGCTTCTGCCAGATGGACGATGTCACTTGGTATGATTGTAAATCCTGTCTCTTCCAGAACTTCACGCGTGATTGCCGTATGTAACGTTTCGTCGCGCTCGACCGTTCCACCTGGCAATGTATAGTAGTCTCCGTGATCGCCACGATTTTCAACCATCAATAATTGATCGCCTGTTTCATTAAATAATGTCGCATAGACGATGTTTTTACGGATATTCATGTCAGTCCTCCTATCGTTTTGTACATCTGCTATTTCTGATCAAAGCGTGTTGTTTTTAATATGTCTTTTCTAACTGATTTGTCCAAATTTCAATTTGACCTTCTAGGAACGCCATCAACTCTTTCATTTCCGCATCACTTGGTAAGAAGGATACACCCGCTCTCGCATAGACGGCTTGGATCGAATGGGTTTGACTAAGCGCTAAAGCTGCGATGAAATCTTTCAGCGTTTGGTCAGGGTCTTTCGTGAAACGGTGATAAACCTGGAGAGCGGCGATTTGAGCAATCGCGTACTCGATGTAATAAAAAGGTGTCTCAAAGAGATGGATGACACTCATCCATGCGTGACCTTTCCAATCGGGTGTTTCCGACCAATCGATGACGTCCGTATCGTATGATTCTCGGAGATCGGCATAATAGGCATGTCGTTCTGTCGGATCATGACCCGGGTGAGCATAGAGCCATGATTGAAAACGATCGACGATGATCGTCTCGGGTAAGAACTCGACAATGGAACGAATCTGTTCGAGTTTCGCCCGGGCAACGTCTTTTTTATTCGGAATCACCTGATGCCATTCGTTCATCGTCAACAACTCGAGCGACATGGCAGCGAACTCCCCTACTTCAAGCGGAATTGGTTGTAGTCCGTCGTACGTTTCTTTCATCGCATCATGATGGATGGCATGCCCGATCTCGTGCATGAAGATGACGAGATCATCAAATGTCTGCATACGATTCATGAACAAAAACGATTGTTGTTCGACCGGTAAATATTCACAAAACCCGCCGCCTGCTTTGTTTGCACGGACACCGATATCGATATGGTCCGCTTGGCGCATCTTTAGTAATACGTCTGCAAAATGTGGATGAACATTCTCAAGGATCGCTTGTATCTTGTCTAGGAATAACTTATCCGAACCGTTTATGTGATGAGCAATGTTCGTATACGCCGATTGCCGGACGTCCCACGGATGCAAGGTTGCTTTTCCGAGAAACGCTTGTTGCTCGCGCTGAAAATGCCGTTTGACCGGTAGAAAGTCGGATTGAATGATGGTGGCGTAATGATCGACATCTTGACTCGTATAATCGACGCGTCCGAGTTCTACAAAAGCTAGTTCCTCGAATCCGATCTTACCACTTGCAGTGGCACGCGCTTGTCGTAACTCAACGAGTCGTGAAAACAACGGTTGAATGACGAATTCCTTCATGCGGAACGCTTCCTCAATCGATAAGAGCGCTTGTTTTCGAGTGGATTCATCCGCGTCAAATAAAACAGCATAGAGATCCGAAACCGGCTCTCCCGACTTTGTCAGCATCGTCGCCTCAATTCGGAGATAGTCTTGAATAAGACTAGCTTCCTCTTCTGTCACACTTGTTGCTCTGAGTGATTGTTCAAAACGTGCTCTCGTTCGAAGTGTGACGACATCGCGCGAGACGAGATCCATTTTTACGGAACGTCTCAACGTATCGAGCTTACCTGATAGCTGCTGACGCCCTTGTTCGTATTCAGAAGTGGTACCGGGGTCTGTGACATCCTGGAGATACGCAATTTTTTGTTTGAGCAATGTCTCTTCCATTTGGAGAATCGAAGCAATCTGGTGCGTAATATTCTCATCGTGATAAATAACGTTATTTACAGGTGACTGAGATTTCATCGACGAATTTCACATCTCCTTTCAACTTATTCCAGTATACAGTTTATGCCAACGATATGATTATTTTACGAATAAATGACTATTATATTGTCTTATTTGACTAATATCGTTGTCAAAAAGACCATGATAAGTTACATTATATAGGAGGTGAATCCCTATATGAAATCCCGTTTAAAAGAATTACGTGCCCGTCACGGATGGAATCAGTCTGAACTGGCACGGCGCGCGAACATTTCGCGCCAGACGATCAGCTTAATCGAACGCGAAGAATTCATGCCGTCGCTACTGATCGCCGTCAAAATTTCTCGTGTGTTTGATACACCGCTAGAAGACATCTTTTATTTCGATGAGGAGGAATTAACATGAACAAGGAAGCAGGCAAGGTCATTATCGCAGCTTTACTCGGTTTCATTAGCAGTTATTTCGTCATGTTTGTCCTCAAAAATACCAATTTGTCACAGTTTGAACGATCGCTCTATCTTGATTACATATTCACTGGTCTTTTGGTTATCTTGACGATCTTGACTCTCAGTTACATCGTACGCTATATACAAATTCGTCAATTGACTCAACACTCTGTTTCTTCCGACGAAGAGGACGCAATCGATGATCAAGTGAATCGATCCTATGCAGACGGCATGATGATGGTTCAGGTTTCTACTCTTCTCAGCATCGGGCTCGCATCGTTTAGCATCATTGAAAACCAGTTCGGACTTCATTTGATACTGAGCGGACTCTTTTTTATCATCAGTAGTCTTGCCTCTGTTTTTTATCTTAATCTCATGCATCATATATATCCGGACCGTCAGTTCCCGAAGTACTCGGAAACAAACTATATCAAAAAGCTGTTCGCTGCCTCAGATGACGGCGAGCGACACGTCATGTTAGAGGGACTCATCCGTTCACAGTCTTCTTTGCAACTCCTATTGATGGGGATTATCGTCGTATTGGTCGTGTATTCGTATGAGACCGGTCAGTCTCAGATCTTCGCGATCAGCTTATTGATTTTCGCCTTGATCTGGAGCAACGCAAAATATTTTCTTCATGTACGCAATCGCTAAAAAGGAGCATTCAGTCAATGGACTGGATGCTCCTTTACATGCCTTCAAAAATCACGATGATTTTGTTGCTGATGGACATCATGTTGGTTCAGTGTATACTCCTGATCGTCGAGCGAGCGATGTTTCGACTGACTCTGCGCTGAAATGAACCAGACGACTCCACCAACGGCGAGAAAAATAGCAATGAAGATCATAGACACCCTCCTTTAGATTCCTTTTTTACTTTATTCTTCCAACACCCTGGTTTTTCCTTTACGATAAGATAGAAGATATTAATTTATAGGGGGCGTTAGGATGTTCGGTAAAGAACCGACATGTATGCATTGCGGCAAAACGATTGAAGGAAATGAAAAAGTCTACATCCAGATGCGCTATCCGAAACATCGCGGGATGACGGAAGTCAAAGCATACCTAAAAAGCGAAGGACGTTTCATTTGTGACAAATGTTTCGCTGAAAAGACAGAGTCAAAGGGGTAAGCATCCATGAATCTGAAAGAGAGTACGATTTTAGTTACAGGAATGACCGGAACGCTTGGCTCTCGTGTTGCGCGACGTTTTCTTGAAGAAGCGCGTGAAGTGCGCGGTTTGTATCGCTCTAAGGAACAAGCGGATCAATACGCTTTCAAAGATGTCCACGCAGTCATCGGTGAGCTCGGTGATCCGGATTCGCTTCTTACAGCACTTCAAGGCGTCGATCTGTTGATTCACTGTGCTGCCTATCTCGGAGATGATCCCGATTTAGCACAGGAAGCAAATGTCACTGGTGTACAACATCTCGCGGATGCTGCGACAAAAGCTCGTGTCAAGCGCATCGTTCACATCTCGACGACTTCCGTGTACGGAGAAGTCGTGAGTGGACATTTTACGGAAACGTCACCGCTCCTATCGTCCGAGCACGTCTACATCCATACAAAGCAGGAATCCGAACGCCTGTTACAGGAAAATACACCCGATTCCGATTTAATCATCTTACGTCCAGGATCAATTTGTGCCGAGAAGCAGTCCTACTGGGGGGATCGTCAAGTCGAGCGGATGAAAGAGGCGGATGTGATTACCTGGGTGCATCCGGACGATGTCGTTCCGTGGGTCCATACGGATAATCTAGTCGAGATGATCGTCATCGCCGCAAAAAATGCGCATAATGGGGACATCTTCAATGCGATCGATGCGAATCTACCTGAGACGGATTTTCGGTTGAAGTTGATCCATGCGAGCGGCACGCCATACCGAACACCGAATCGTTCGGCGGAACGCGCTACTTTCGCAAACGAACGAATCAAACAACTCGGATACGTTCCACTCCGAACACCGCAAGAGACGATTGAACAGTTGATTCAATCCTTTACAGTAAAATCATGATTTCACAAGCAATTATATTAGTAAACGGACACGTATTGCTGGTACGACAGTATGTAGCGCGAGGAGAAAACGTTTGGAATTTTCCTGGCGGACAAATCGAGCCTGGTAATTCACCCCAACAAGCGTGATGTGCTCCAAGAAAAAGGGGCTGACTCAAAAGTCAGTCTCTCCAAAGATAAGGGTGGCAGATTCATGATCTGCCACCCTTATCTCGTAAAAAAAGAATGACGCGTCACACGCCACTCCTACAGGAATAAGCGCATTTATGCGCTGTCAGAGACAAACAAGTCCGTTTTCCTGCTTAAATAAAGCAGGAAAACGGACTTGTGTCTCGCCTGAGGAAAGGGCGTGAAAAGACGCGTCATTCTTTTTTTGAGTCAGCCTCTTTTTCATACTATCGTTTGAAGCCAGTCGTACCATTTTTCCCGATCATGCCGTCTTAACTCCGCAAGCGTCTGAATGGCTTGCTCTGTTCCAAGTCTCTGTTCTGCTTCGGACGAATCCGTCTTGTCCAGTGAACGATCGAGATTGAAGACTAACCAATCAAGCTTGCTATGGACACTGCGGTCGATGACACTGTACCAATCGACATCGAGTACTTGATTCGTCGTTGCATATCCGTTTAAGAACGAAGAAAAACGTTCTGCATCGTACGTGCCGTCCACCCGGCTTGACCAATAACAGGCGGTCTCAAAAAGATCGAGCATCGGATGAATCGGTCCGGCAGACTCCCAGTCGATAACGACCGGTCCGGTTGTTGTCCAAATGACATTCTTCGGATCGAGGTCACGATGACTGATGACACAGTCATTCCCTAACGTCTTCATCGAGCGGCATACATCCTCTTCGATTGCTCGTAGTTGCTGCACCAGTTCCCCCAACTGTCTCGCCCAACGCTTATTCTGCATTTGTCCTTGTTGAAGAAAACAATTCCAATCAATCGGAACATACTCAGATGAAGCGGAAGGAATCGACGGCGTCGTTTCGATCGCCGCTCGATGTAACGTACCTAGTACGTTACCAATGGCTTCTGCATGCATCGGACATAAGTCCTGCGTTTTTAAAGTTTGTCCGTCGATCCACGGGAACAAGAGACAGCATGATTCTCCCACTGCATACAATGGTCCATCTAGACGAAGTGCCGGCAACGCAGGTAGCAACTTTGCAGCGGCAGACGCCACATTTTCGGATTGAATGAAGTTAGCTCGAGCCGTCTTCCGCTTCATGATTTGTTGATTTAGACGTTTTACGACGAAGTGTCCTGTATCCGTCGAAAAACGGAACATCTCGTGCATCAGTCCTCCTGAGAGTGGTGAAAGATCCTGCCGATACATACCAATTCGAAAGTCTAGGCATAATTTTTTCATTTGTTCGTCATTCATTGAAAACTCCTTTTACTTAACGCTTACGCGGATTGATCCGTTTGTTTCGTATGACGAATAAAATAATATTCACCAATGAAAATCAAGATGATACTGACGAGGGAGACGATCAGTACGAGCGGATCCGTCTTTCCCTTGAGATACAGAAATGCCAGCAACACGATGGCGTCAAACAAAATCGCCAATGTGACCACCCAAACGCGAACATGCAACTGCTTACGAAGATGTTTTAAGACGCCGACATGAATGATGATATCCATGACCAAGTACAGAATTGCTCCCATCGACGCAATCCGAGATAGATCGAAAAAGACAGTTAGCAACATCGCTAGGACGATTGTATAGACTAACGTATGTTTTTGCACGGATCCCGGCATCCCGAAATGACGATGCGGAATCATATGCATGTCCGTCAACATCGCAAGCATCCTTGAGACGGCAAAGACGCTCGCAATGATGCCAGAAATCGTCGCAAGGAGCGCGATGGATACCGTGAACCAGACGCCTTTATTTCCAAGTAACGGGCGGGCTGCTTCAGCTAACACATAGTCTTTCGCTTGAATGATTTGATCAAGCGATAATGTCGATAAGACGGAAAAGGCTAACAAGAGATAGACGATCAAACTAATCAGGATGGACAACATGATGGCTACGCCGACGTTTCGTTTCGGGTGTTTAATTTCCGAGCCGCTGTTCGTGATGGTCGTAAACCCTTTAAACGAGAGAATCGTTAGTGCGACAGCCGCGACATAATTCGTAATCGACCCATCCGACGTAGTGTTCGGACTATCCAGCTCAAATCCACCAATCGATAAAATCAAAATGCCGAACAGAACGAGAGCTCCGATCTTAAGCGCTGAAGTGATTAACGAAAATGTTTGGATAAACGAATTCCCAGAGATGTTGACGATGAATGCACCAATCAATAAGACGACACCGAGTGTTGGAATCCAGTAACTAGCCTGTTCTCCTGGTACGAGTTGTAACAAGTAGGTACCGAACGTGCGCGCCACGAGACTCTGATTGATGATCATTGAGATTGCCATCAGCAGGGCTGCAGCGGCAGCAATCGTTCCCTTACCGTATGCTTTGACAAGAAACATGCCGATTCCTCCAGCTGATGGAAAAGCATTGCTCAATTTGATATAAGAATAAGAACTAAATCCAGTCACGATACCGCCAATAATGAAAATATACGGTAACCAAGATCCTGAGAGTTCTGCGACCTGTCCGAGCAAGGCAAATATCCCGGCACTGATCATGACACCAGTTCCAAGACCAATGGCTCCTTTTAAACTAATACTGTCTTTTTTATACTCTGCCACTATCGTTCCTCCTCTTGATACTTCAGTAAGTTAGATACAGTTTCCCTTACCGGTCCTGAATTAATCATTTTTCAATTTCAGACCTGCTCCTTTATACTGATAAGGGTCGATTTCTATTTTGAAGAATGAAAGAGAAGAGGTTTATTATGAAACAAATTCATCACATCTGCATTCAGACGACGGACTATGCTGCTTCTAAACATTTTTATGAACAACTTGGATTCTCACTCGTTCAAGAGTCACCTAGTTTTCACGACCGCGCCTTTAACAGCTGGTTGCGTCTTGGTGACTTCTATATCGAGTTGCAAACACCGAAATCAGGTCAATCGTTCACCGATTATACGAAACAAGCAGCGGGTCCTGTCCATTTCGCTCTCTACGTTGACGACTTGCAAGAAGAAGTAGCACGCCTCGAACGACTCGGGATGTCTTTCCTACCGAAACACGGCGGAAACATCTACTTCGTCGTCGATGGTCATCTCAGCAAATTAAAAGCACCCGAAGGAACAATCATCGAATTACGGGATACGTTTGCGATTTCTTAATTTCGATTCAACCGCCCATAATAAGGCGGTTTTTATATTGTCCAAATCAGTACTTTGTGTTACTATATAGTGGTAGTCATTAATACTAAGTAGCTGATTTATTAAGTATCGAGGTGAATAATTTGGAAAATATCACAGAATTGCTCAAAGGTATACTTGAAGGATGTGTACTTGAGATCATTAGCCGCGGTGAAACTTATGGTTATGAAATCACTCAACAGTTACGTCAACTCGGATTCTCAGATGTCGTGGAAGGTACAGTCTATACAATCACGATGCGCTTAGAAAAGCAGCAACTCGTTCATATCGAAAAAAAAGCATCAACAATGGGACCTCCTCGAAAATTTTATACGCTAAACGAAGCAGGACACGATCGTTTACGTATCTTTTGGGAAAAATGGGCGTTCGTATCTGACAAAATGCAAGAACTGCAGCAGTTAAAACAAGAAGGGAGTACGAGATGATGAGAATATTCGAGCGGATCACCGGTAGTATGGAAGCTAAACGAGAATGGCGGTCGATGGAGAAGCGGGCTAAATCTCTTCCTCCTCGCTACTATGAGGCTTATCAAGCGATTCAACGCTATTTAAATGTCACGGGTGGACTAACGAGTTGGCAAAGTAGTCATCGTGTACTGACCGTCGTCCTCGAGTTGATGGAACAAGCCGCCTTCGAGCAAAAACCAGTGACAGATTTCACTGGAGAGGATGTTGCTGCGTTTTGTGATGAGTTAGTGAAGGACGAGCAGTCTTGGCAAACATCGTACCGTCATAAATTGAATGAAACCATTCGTCAGAATTCATGATGACGAATGGAGTAAAGGGATGTGTCAGACACATTCCTTTTTTGTATTCATCAAATCCGTCGATTGATAAATATTAATACGATTGGAAAGAACAGGATTTGTCCTCCTAATGCTAGTAACAGAGCAAATTGAATATCTTGAATGATCGACAGATTGACGAGTAGCAAGATCAAGAAAAGATATCCGATACTTACGAGATAAGCGATATGTCCACTACGGATTTTAACCGTTCCTTGACGCTCATCATACGGTTCCGTTGGCGAGAAAACCGCTCCTGTGATACGTGACGTGACGCCAGCTAAAACGAGGATGATTCCGAGTGTTTTAGCCGCCGGATCTGTCATCGTTAAGTACAGACCTACTCCAATTAAAATAATGTCTAGTAACACATTGACTCGCTTCATTCTGTTCCCTCCTCATTCACTCGATTCGGTATAAAGATCTCTTCAATTCGCCGTTCAAACAGATCAGCTAGTGAAAACGCGAGGTCGAGTGACGGATTATACCGCTCTTTTTCGATGGAAATGACCGTCTGACGCGACACGTTCAATCGTTTTGCCAGTTCGCCTTGCGACCAACCTCGTTCTTCGCGCATCTCTTTGACCTTATTTTTCATGATTTCACCTCGTAGTCCCACTATATGTAAATAACACACTAACTGTCAAGTTTACTTTACACCTTCTTCATACGCTCCCACATGATATACCGATCGACTCTCCCGACCTGAATCAATCCCGCTTTTTCGAGTACTCGGATTGATGCTTGATTCGTCGACTCCGTCTTCGCAAGTACCCCTGTCACTTCCGTTTGTTCAAACGCCCATTCAATCAATGCTTGAACTGCTTCCGTCGCAAACCCTTGATTGAGATACGCTGGTAACAGACCATAACCGATTTCGACCGCTTGTCGTATGTCCGGCTTCTCCTTGAATCCGATATCCCCGATTACTTGACCATCCTTTGTCATGACAAGCCAGCTGCCCCAGTATAGCAGCGAAGGATCTGACGCTACTGACATCAAATGATGCTGAACTTCCGGTCCGTTATCGTAGTGCTGTTGTTGTAAACGCGGTAGATCCTTCGCTGTACATGGATGAATCGTCAATCGCTTTGTTTGAAGGATTATCATTACTTTGTCTCCTTTTTTAGGTTTGCCACCACTGTTGTAGGTAACGTTGGATATACCAACAAACGATGAAAAGACTTGTTGCACCGAGTATACTGTAAAAAATAGGAATACCTAAGCGGATCAATCCATATAAGACGGCAAGCAATAAGAACGTCGCTGGTAATCCGAGTAACACACTCTTTAAGAATGTACTCAGTTCTGCCCGTTCGCTTCCCTGTTTAACGAGCCAGGCAAAGCTGATCAGACTGACGACGGGCAATGCAGACAACACGCCCCCCAGTGACGGTGAACGCCGGGCGACTTCCGTGACGAGACCGATGACCAGTGCGCTCGATAGCACCTTAACGAGAAAAGCAGTCATCTGCCGCCTCCCGCAACAATCGAAACGCCTGTTCAATCGCCTGTTGGTCTGTTTTTGACATCGTAGCAAGGACTTGATTTAACCGCTTGGGATCGAGTTCCGTATGACGACGAACGATTGTATCTCCTAAGTCTGTCAAACCAATCGTCACTTGGCGTTGGTCTTCTGGATTCCGTTTTTTTTCGATATAGCCTAATCTCTCCAACTTTTTGACGTGCTCGGACGTCGTATTATGTGAGAGGCGAAATGCCTCGGCAATCTGCTTGATCGTCGGATTCACCGCAAATTGAATGTATTGCAAAATACGCACGCTTTGGTGAGACAGGTTTTCTTCGAACCGTGGATGTAGTTGATAATAAATTTTTGCAAAATCAGCTGAAATCATATTACTCCCCCTTATATCGTATAATCCGAATATATCGTAAATTACGATATATAACCAGAGAAAGAGGTGTTTTCATGAAAAAAGTGTTAACTACTACCGTATTGGTCATTCTTTGTCTCAGTGGATGCTTAGAGGAGACGACGATGACAACGACGGACCTCATCGCGGCGGAAGCCATTAAACAAGCTCAAGACGTCATCCGCTTGAACGATCGCGTGTATCGACTAGATCAGGTCGTAACCGACTCCGATCTTTCCTTGACTCCTGGTCCACGTGTTCAAAAAATAGCATCCGAAAAGACGCTCAAGGACGGCATGGCAACTCATCTTAAGAGCGGTACGGTCATCTATCAAGAAAAAGATGATACGATGTTTATATATGTGCAGCGAAACAAGAAGTGGTATCGCTATCAATCCATCCCTGAAGGATGAGGAGGAAAACAGATGCAGTATCCAACGACATTGGGCACGAAAAATGGCTACATCCATAATCCAACTTCCGCTGAAGCGATTCCTGTCCGTTATCGTGCCGTGATTCAGGACGTCGTCGCCTATGTACAAACCTTATCTGCGTTTCATGGCGTGTACTTGTATGGTAGCGTCGCCAAAGGAACGGCGCGTCCCTTTGAATCCGATCTCGATTTTACACTGATTTTGACAGAACCGTTGACGGAAGAAGAACACATGCGGTTAGATGAACGCACGGAAGACTGGTTGAAGGACTATCCATTCGTCACCAAAATCGATTATGACATCGGTCTGCTTGGCGACGTCATACGGGATGACGAAGCACTTCGTTGGGGCGTCTGGTTGAAATCCGTCAACTTGTTTTTGGCAGGCGAAAATCTCCAAAGTCGATTTCCATCCCTTCGTCCGACACGCGCTCTTGGCTTCGCGTTAAACAGTGGGCTATCCGAGCAGTTGAGGTCTGATCTATCACGTCTAGAGAAAGGGCAAGTCACCTTGCTTGATTCGGATTCAATCGTGAAGCGGATCGTTCGGAGTGCCTATCATTTCCTCTTAGAAGACGATCAAAGCTTCGTGCATGACCTAGAGACACTCCGCTCGATCCTGTTTCATTATTTCCCTGACGAACCGCGCTTTTTAACGT
Source organism: Exiguobacterium abrahamii (assembly GCF_015645365.1). NCBI lineage: Bacteria > Bacillati > Bacillota > Bacilli > Caryophanales > Exiguobacterium > Exiguobacterium abrahamii. Next base: position 1,169,897 of record NZ_JADOYC010000001.1, on the reverse strand, counting down.
TGTTCGCCGCTTACGATACAGACCAAATCGTTTCGCTAGAAGATGTCCACTACTTTGTAGGCTGGTTCGCGTCTCGGATGTCGGACGAATCAATCCTTTAATCGAAACAGACCAGTCCACAGTCCAGCATGACCAAATAATTCCTCCGGATTGTCGACGGGTTTCATTTCCGTTAGTTCGATGACGTCGAATGCATCGAAGATGGAGAGTAATCGCTCTTTCGTGTATCCGAGTCCACCTTGGAGACTATTTTCTTGATAGACCTCCCAGTCCGTCAACGTCGCCCCGCCAAGCGGACCGCCCGCAACAAAACACGTCAATCCGAAATATCCTCCTGGGCGCAACATCTCCTTCAGTCGCGTCACATAAGTCACACGTCGATGTGGCGCCATATGATGAAAACAGCCGGAATCGTAAATGAAATCATATGTATTCTGTTCGGTCGTCTCTAGAAAATCTTGCTTTCGAAACGCAACATGTGCCCCACTCTGTTGAGCTTGTTCCGTTGCCCAGTCTAACGCGGTTGCTGAAAAATCCAGTCCCGTCACCGAGAAACCGTGTGTTGCGAGATAAATCGCATTTCGACCCGGTCCTGTTCCGAGATCTAACGCGTCACCAGGCGAGAGCCAGCCCTCTTCGACGTAACGAACTAAGTTCTCGTCCGGAATGTTCTTAAAAAACGGAACCGGTTTCGACCGATCTTCATAAAACTTGTCCCAAAACGGTTCTGGTTCACGCAATCGCGCGTCGAGCATCTTTAAAATATCCTCCATCGTATCAATCGTCTGTGTTTCTGTCATTGATCAGTTCCCCCTCTTTTCTTCTATAATATTGTATTCGTGTTTCGTCTCTAATTCTCCTGTATTTCTCGGATAGAAATGCGCTATTTTCTTACCTTACGATATTGTTAGTATATTCTCGCAAACGCCCATGCTACACTTGCTTTTAATTGAACCAACCATTCAAAAGGGAGATATCTTGCATGCGTCAACATCCGACTTCCACTTCTACCTTAGCAACGGATGAGAAGATCATCCGCTTGATTCAAGGTCTTCATCAAATGCACCATTCACCTATGAAAGCTACCCATTATCAAAAGTTAGCAGCTCAACTTCCTTACCCTTCGCTTGAAGAAATCAACGCCCGATTCGGTTCGTGGGCACACCTGTTAGAACGAGCTGGAATCGTCAAGGCTTCCCATTTATCGACGAAAGAACGCATGACGTTGAACCGTCCCGCTGCAGTCAAGCGAACGAAGCGGTGGTCGATCGAAGAAAGCGTTGCTTTTTATGTCGCACAAAAAGGAACGAACATGACGATTCGCTCCTACACAGAATTGCGGGATCTACACCCAGAAATGCTGAGTGCGAATACGATCATTCGCCGGTTCGGCACCTGGAAAAATGCCTTGGCACACTTCGACCTCACCTCGAACGGTTTCTTCACTGACCAAGACTGCTTAGACGCTCTTCAACAAGCTGCAGCCACACATGGACTGCTACTGACGAGTCAGCAATATGCCAAGTGGGCGCGCGCGCACCAAGCACCTTCACTGACATTGTTGATTGAACGCTTCTCCAGTTGGCGCGAAGCCTTACGTCGGCTCGACAGCGAATGAAAAGGATCGTGCCCGCTGATTGATTCGACGGGACACGATCCTTTTTGATTATTGTTTTGGCAATCGTAAGAGCTCATGATCCGCCCCTTCAGCGCATTTACGTAACGTATAGATTATCTCTTGCTTCACGATCGTTTTGTCGAGTTGCTGACAGACTTCGTTTTTACGATCGTCGTCTGTTGAACCGAACTGATCACGTGATGAATCAGACGAATACTGATACGTCTTGCCATCATACTTGACATCATACAACACCGGGTCACCTTCAGTCGTAAACGCTGTGATGCGAATCTGATCTGATTTTCCTTGCTTCGACTTCTTCAAAAAAGACTCGAATCGGTCGCTGTTCGTAACACCATTCTGGACGATGATGTCACCGTTATTCTTCGCATCTTCCATCGTATACTTTCCGCAACCTACTAAGAATAGGAGACATAAAGCTAAACCGATCTTCCGCACCAAAACATCGACTCCTTCTTACTGTTTCGTCAATAGGTGATCTAGGCGATACAATTGTGACGTGAAACCTTCTTTCATCCCCATACCGAGTACTTCTTGCACGGCTGCTTCTGTCTCATAGGTCGACTCGAAGACAATTAACGTCGTCTCCCAGTGGTCGAGGAATGTCGTGACATTCTCGCTTCCTGGTAAATGTTCTGAGATCGCCCCTGACGCGTCCGAGAAATAATCGGCATGACTATACGTGTTCGGAGCATCGATGTGTCTGAAAATCGCTTTTCCCCACGACTCCATGCCGTAAAAGTCACCTTGCGCCGGATCAACACAGCGCATACAATAATGCCATACACCACCCGGTTGAAACTCAAACGTCTTGATCGTCGTCTCCCAGCCTTCCGGTCCCCACCACGCTTCAAGCTGCTCTTTTTCCGTGAATGCGGCAAAGACGCTATCTCGTGGCGCCTCGCACGTCCATTCCATTCGTAGCGTCTTTCCCTCAATCGAAGTCTTCAATTCCTTTTTCATTCGTCCCGTCTCCCTTCACGTTCGACTGAATCTGCTTCAAATGTGCGTCTAGACGATGCATGCGGGCTTCCATTTGTGCAAGCGAGTTGCTCCACATGACGAGCTCTCGAAACGCTTCTGGGCGAAGGCTATACAAGCGACGATTCGCCTGCCGTTCGACAGTGATTAGTTCCGCGTCAAGCAACAGCTTTAAATGCTTCGAGGTTTGCGGTTGGCGTAATTGTAGTTGTTCAGCTAACTCATTGACGGAGCGAGGACCATTCCGTAACGCTTCGATGAGTTGAATCCGTGTCGCGTCCCCGAGAGCTGAGAATCGTACTGGTATCCGTTCGTTCATATCCGTTCACCTCTTTATTTTATATATTCCCAATTTAGAATATTCCAAACTAAGAATATAAAAATGCAAAATGATTGTCAGATGCGTTCAAATGGCGTACGTTCTAAACAACCTGTATGAAAAGAGCGTGAACCAATGAAGACCGAATGGATGGAAGCATTCCTCGTCACCGCTGAGACCGGCAGCCTGACGAAAGCAAGCGAAGTACTGCATATGACGCAACCGGCGTTAAGTAAACAAATCAAAAGTCTTGAGAGTGCACTCGACGTCTCGCTGTTACACCGTTCGGCACATGGTGTCACGTTGACGACAGCTGGCGAAATCGTCTTTGAAGAGAGTCGCGAACTGCTTGACCGGATCGATCAGATGAAACGGCGGATCGGTACGATCGACGAACGGACGACGTTGACGCTCGGATCATGGCCAAGCGTCGCGATGACGTATCTCCCGCGTCACGTCTCGCGTCAAGCGACGGCTCCGGATCTCAAATTAAAGACGGCGCATACGACGATTGATTTGATGCAAGGTCTTGAAGAACGGCGATACGATGCTGTCTTACTCGACGATCGTCACCATGTCCATCCGTATCATACGGCGCATTTGTATACGGAGAACTTTTTGCTTTATGTGCATCAAGACGACGAACGATTTATAGGCTGTACGTCTGTGGCGTTTGAGCAAATTCGTGACGCCTCTTTCTTATCGCTTCCGATCGATTGCGATTCGACGAACATCCTAAAGGACGCGTTCATCGAGCGAGGTGCCGTCTATCAAGCAGAAAACGAGATGGAATTCGGATCGAGCGTCCTCGGTTTCATCCGTGCAGGACTTGGTATCGCTCTATTGCCGGAGATTTTCCAAGATGGACTGTCACCTGAAATCAAGACGTTACCGGTCGACGGGTTTGATGTCGTCCGCGAATTGTCACTCGTCTCACGAGACGCCTCCCATCATGCGATCCTGCTTGATTTACTCGGTCAGTCGCGCTGAAGGTGCACTTGTAGTTCATGTCTTAGATCATCGACCTGATTTTGTGAAATCGCCGAGTCCGGTGTCTCACCGTACCGGACGAGAAGATAGATTGATGGATCGAGCGTGACATCAATCCGCTGTAACCATTCGCCGACCGTCTCTTCGGAGCGGCGGCGTTTTTGTCGTGTCAGTTGCCGATCGAACGTTTGTAACAGACGGCGAATCTCTGACTCTGATTCTTCACCAACAAGTGTTTGTCGGATCGAACGATTTGGGGAAAACACCGGCGGCGGGTCCATTAAATCGTCGATTACAGCCTCTCGTCTGCGTCGTTTTCGTAAACGCTTCAAGAAGTAACGTACACTGAAGATGACAATCAGTAGTATGACAAGACTGACGACACCGTAAAAGGTAGCAACACCTAATGCATCCTTATCTGCAAATCCTCCGCTTCGCATCTCGATCTTTTGTTTAGTCGGTTTTCCTTTCTCTTCTCCTTCTCCATCAGTTATAAATCGTGCTTGATAGGTTGCCGGTTCATAAAAGAAATAACGGTAAACTTCCGTACCGACCAATTGAATCGCAGCAAGGCTTACGAGTGCTATACATAATGTCACAATTAACCCACGCTTCATCCTATCCCTCCTTTTCAATATTTTACCATCTCCATTCTACCTCGGAGTGATTTTTCTTTCTTTTCAGTCAATTTTTCATTAGAGTAAGTGGTGACTCTCAATAAAAGGACGTGACATTATGTATCTTCCAAGTTTTTCGTTAACCGATCAGACGTTTCTTATCACTGGAGCTGGACGAGGCATCGGACGCGCGCTCGCCATCGGGATGGCTGAAGCCGGTGCTAACATCATTCTCGTCGCCCGGACGGAACGGGATTTGAAGGAGACGGCACAAGAAATCGAACGACTCGGTCGAACGGCTTACATCTTCCCGTGCGACATCACTGACCGAAAACAAGTCGTCGAGACGGTAGCTCGTGCCTACGAACAAGTACCGCAGATTGATGGGCTCGTCAACAACGCTGGAATGAACATTCGCTCGAAGGCACTTGATGTAACAGAAGACGAGTGGGAAACGATTCAACAGACGAATTTGAAATCCGCCTTCTTCTTCGCTCAAGAAATTGGGAAACGGATGCAGGAGACAGGTGGAAGCATTCTGAACATCGCCTCGGTTGCTGGTCACGTCGCCTTACGGACCGGCGTCGTGTATGCGACGACGAAAGCGGCAATGATTCAGATGACGAAAGTACTGGCGCTTGAATGGGGACCACGAAACATTCGTGTCAATGCGATCGGACCGTGGTATTTTAAGACACCATTAACGGAACCATTACTGAAAGATCCTACATACCTGCAAGAGATCGTTGATGTGACACCGCTCGGTCGGGTCGGTGAATTAGAAGAACTGGTTGGACCAGCTGTCTTCTTATCGTCTGCTGCAGCCCGTTACGTGACCGGGCAAACGCTTTATGTCGATGGTGGGATGACGATTAAAGGTTTTTAAAGACAGAAGAAGACGGATGCGCATCTGCCCATCCGTCTTCTCGTATCTGAAAGGAGTTTCATCATGTCAAAACGGATTGCACTCGTCGCTGGCGCCTCGCGTGGTGCCGGACGTGGCATCGCTTATGCCTTGGGTGACGCTGGAACGATCGTCTACGTCACGGGACGGAGTACGAATGAACAGACAACGGACAACCGTAGAGAGACGATCGAAGAGACAGCTGCTGGTGTCACAGCACGCGGCGGACTTGGCATTCCCGTCGTTTGTGACCATACGAATCAAATGGACATCGACCGTCTGATTCAGCAGATTCAGCACCAACATGGTCGAATCGATCTCCTCGTCAATTGTGTGTTCGGTGGTTCGGAAAGCCACTTGCCGTCTGGAACTGGACGACGGTTTTGGGAGCGACCACCGGAACATTGGGACGCGATGATGTCTGCCGGACCAAAAGCGTATTTGTGGACGATTCGGGCTGCGATGCCCTTGTTGCAACAGAGTCCAGCTGCGCTCGTCATCAATTTGACGTCATTCACTCCAGATCAGGTGGCTGGAAATCTTTATTATGATTTGGCGATGCAAACGATTAATCGAATGACACACGTCATGGCGCAGGAGTTAGCTCAGACGACCATTTCTGTCATCGCGCTCTGCCCCGGTTTCATGCGGACAGAACGGGTCGTTGATGCTGGATTCGCGAGTGCTGCGACTGAATCGACGACCTATATCGGACGCGCCGTTACAGCGCTGATAGCGGATGACGATGTTAGTCGTTATTCTGGACAAGCCGTCTTCGTCGCCGATCTCGCGAAGATCTATCACTTTACGGATCAGGACGGGACGCAGCCACTACCTTTTTAATTGCTTTAATCAATGAATTAACTAGTTTTCAATCACTCACTTCCGTTCGGGTCGCGCTGGATCAAAGACTTCTTTCGCATCAAAGAATGGATCGAGGACACTAGTCTTTCCAGCAACGGCTTGACGTAAACGAATCCCATCAACGTTAATTCGAGCTTGGCGGAAGTAGTCGGGTCCAACTTGTTTCCACGCATGTTGACTCGCATCAACATTGAAGAAATAACGGAAACCGCTATCGATGAGCAAACGATATTTCTCACCCGAATACTCATGCCAATCCCCGACATCACTGCCATATGGATAAATCAGTTGCGTCGTTTTTCCGATCAGCGGGGCAACGTCCTGTTTGTAGCGTTTAAGATCCGCGCGGATCGTCGCGACTGATTCTTTTCCGACCCAAATATGTCCGTACGTATGACTCGCGAACTGCCAGCCGTCTTCTTTTAATGCGATGGCGGTCTGTTTCGCTTGTTTTCGTGCCGTTTCGACCTGTTTATTGTGTCCATATTGATTGTAGGAGGAACGATACCCGAGCACCCCGTTATAACCTGTGATACCGAGCAACCCTTTTGCTCCTTTATAGGAAAAGTCAGGATGCGACTGGACGAATGCATCGACGATTGGTACGAGATCATAGGCACCATCCGGCTTTCCAACCATCGCGTTGACGATTTTGCCGTCCTTCACTTTTAAATTCTTCGCAAATCCATCGCCTTTCATGTATTCGTAATAATTGACATCATCTTGCGAGAGCACGAGCGGATGTTTTCCTTTTGGTAAACGGACAGGTGTTTCAACGATCTTCCCGTTCATCTCTTTTGCTAAGTCTGTTGGTCGGACGAGTACGTAATCGTTTTTATACAACGCATCTAAAATCCGTTCGAATTCCTGTTGCGTCACCATGTAATCATCGTACCCCGCTTCCTTCCGGTCGCCGTCAAATGCTTGTTTTGGATCAGCAATCAATGAATGGAAGAAGAGATGCGGCACAGGTTTTTTCACAGGCAGGAGCGCCTGCTTTTTCTGTTCATATTCTTCCGTTTTCTGTTTCGTCTCTTTTGTGCGCACGGGTTTTAACACCTTGATCGCCCGGTCATAATCGTACTGGGCAGCGTAACGATTCGCACGCTGGATTGTCTTTTCTATGTATGCTTGTTGCGAAGCTTGTCTTTTTTGCTGTGTCTCGCGTGGTTTGTCCGACTTTTTATCAACGACTTCTTTTTCCCCACATCCACTTAGCAGTACGCTCAGCGTCACACCGCCAATGATCCAGTTCCGTTTCATGACTTTCGACCCCTTTATCAATTTCGACGTTTTCATTCCCATTTATTTTAACTATTCCCGATTGTTCAGTCGATTAACTACTTTTCTGAGTCATTCCGTTTCGTTATGACGGTCCATCCAAAGCGGAACTTCCGCTTATTCGTCTTAAGGTGTTTAATGAAGGACGTAATGAAATTCACGGAGGTGCAACAAGATGATTGAAAAGAACTTAATTAATGGTGAATGGTATGACACAACAGAAACGATTCCGGTCTACGACCCAGCAACGAAAGCATTGCTCGGACATGTTCCGGCAAGTTCAGCGGAAGACGCACAACGTTCCGTTGACGCAGCGAGCGAAGCATTCGTCAAGTGGTCAAACGAAACTGCAGACACACGTGCGAATTTAGTCGACGCCTGGTATCGCTTGATCAATGAACACCGTGAGGAACTCGCCCGGATCATGACAACAGAACAAGGGAAACCGTACGTCGAAGCACTCGGTGAAGTCGATTACGGCAATCAATACGTCCGTTGGTACGCTGAAGAAGCACGCCGGATTTACGGTGAAACGATTCCGGCTTCTGTTCCAGGAAAACGACTCTTCGTCGAAAAAGAACCAGTCGGTGTCGTCGCAGCGATCACACCATGGAACTTCCCGGCAGCGATGATTACACGCAAACTTGCTCCCGCTCTTGCAGCGGGTTGTACGATTGTCCTTAAACCATCGGAAGAAACACCGTTTACGGCACTTCGCCTCGTTGAACTCGCAGAAGAAGCTGGTATCCCTAAAGGAGTCATCAACGTCCTAACAGGTGACGCAGCAACAATCAGTGGCGTCTGGCAAGCCGATTCCCGTGTCCGGAAGATCACGTTCACAGGTTCAACAGCCGTCGGGAAACTGATCATGCGTCAAGCAGCCGATACGATGAAAAAATTGTCACTTGAACTCGGTGGTCACGCACCCTTCATCGTCACGGAAAACGCAGACCTCGATAAAGCCGTTGAAGGCGCGATGCGCTCGAAATTCCGGAACGGTGGACAAGCGTGTGTCGCGACGAACCGCTTCTACGTGCAAGCATCTGTTCTTGACGCATTCACGGAAAAATTCACAGCTGCCGTCAAACAACTGCAAGTCGGTAACGGGATGGACGCTGACTCGACAGTTGGTCCATTGATCAATGCAAAAGCCGTCGCAAAAGTCAAAGCACACATCGATGACGCTGTCGCAAAAGGAGCAACGATCTTGACTGGTGGTACGATTGACGAATCTGTCGGCTACTTCGTCACTCCAACCGTGCTTGCGAATGTCACTGAAGATATGCTCTGCATGCAGGAAGAGACGTTCGGTCCGCTCGCACCGATCTCTGTCTTTGAGACGCTTGATGAAGTCATCGAACGGGCGAACAATACACCTTACGGACTGGCAGCTTACGCGTTCTCTGAACGCATCGATGAAGCATTGATGCTCGGGAAACGACTCGAATACGGGATTGTCGGTCTGAACGATGGCGCACCATCTGCTGCACAAGCTCCATTTGGTGGCTATAAAGAGAGTGGTCTTGGCCGTGAAGGTGGCGTCTACGGCATCGAAGATTATCTCGAAGTCAAATACTTGTCGCTCGGTTAATCGATTAAACATTTCGTTTGGAACAAACGATCTTTCCTCATAGGTCACCCCTCATTTCTAAATCGAAATGAGGGGTTTTTGTACGGCTGATGCTTACAACTATTTTGTAAGGTATGATTGAATTCAAATGATTATACGAAAAGGAGTGATTAAACAATGGATGTCATCACATTCGGGCAGAGAGAACAGAACCAACACTACATCACGAGACCTGCTGTTTATGCGATCATGCGCGACTCTCAAACAGGTAAAATCGCCGTCATTCAAAAAAGGGACGGTAAGTTGTTTCTTCCAGGTGGCGGTATCGAGACCTATGAGACGCATGAAGACTGTCTTACAAGAGAGGTTCTAGAAGAAACGGGGATGGACATCGAAATCGGTGATTTCATCGGACGAGCCAATCAACATTTCTATTCACAAAATGAAACGACATATTATTTGAATGAAGGGCAGTTCTATCGTTGCGATGCTAAGCAGAAAGTACAAGATCCGATTGAGGATGATCATGCCTTACGATGGATCGACCCGGCTGATGCAATCAAACATCTATTTCACGCCCATCAACGCTACGCAGTCCAAAAGACGCTATACATGATTTAAATCAAGAAGCACAAAAGGAGCGCGATTCTCTTGTTCAGAGAAAACGTGCTCCTTTTAAATATGTGACAAACGAACAGTCTCGTTGTTATTCGACGTATTCGTAGAGAACGACACTCTCGATGTAGTGAATGAAGCGGCGTAATTCCTTCTCCTCTTCGTTCGAGAGATCGCCTTCTTTCGACATATTGGCGATTTCAAGACGCTGAACTTCGATTGCTTTCAAGCAAAGTTCTTCTTTTTGTTGATCGACGTCCTTGCCACCGATTGGTGACGACCACCGCGTATGTTTGAAGCGAAGTCGTTTATAGAACTCCAGCACGCTTTGAACGACGTCTGGCGGATAAGACGTGCGGCAATTCTCGAGACGTTCGATGACTGTGCCCATCACCTTTTCATATAGTTCATGCTCGACTTGCGTCATTTGAATCAACGCGTCAGATGACATATTCGATCGTTTCCGTTTCCACCAAAGTTTACGAATCGGTTGGACGATCTGGAAGCGCGAATCCTTCCCGATCGCCTTACGACGGTTTTCGATTGAGCGGAAAACGTCCTTCTTCAGCAGATCCGGCACCTTATGTTCAGCAACGAAGCGTTTTGATTCTTCCTTCTCCCACTGAACGGCTTCAAGACGTAAGGCTTTTAATTGGTCATTGAACTGGTTTAGTTCTTCCTGACTTTTCTCCTGTGCTCGCAATAACCGAAGCATGACATGATACTCATTAAGAAGATCAAAAGCAACAACTGCATTGTCTTCGTCCGTCACTTGTTTGATTTCTGAGATCGCCCGGCGAATCATTCGTTGTTTTTGAGCGTTCAAGTCGAGTGCAATCGGTGTCGCCGCTTCGCCCCGGTTCAAGACCGGTAAGAGAATCGTCGCAAGAACGAGCGTATAGATGATGACACCCGCTGCAAGGAAGATGATCAACGAGCGTTCCGGGAAGGCTTCACCGGACTCCGTCAGAAATGGTAATGACAAGACACCGACCATCGTGATCGTTCCGCGAACACCGACCAGTGTCGTAATCAAATCTTGCTTAAAGGACGGTCGACGGTGTTCCCGGTCTTCTTTTTTGAAAAACCGATGATCAAACCAGTTGAAGAACATCGTCCAGACGAGACGGATCGCGAGAATGAATGAACCGATCTCGATGACATATAACATAAGACGCCAGTTGTTGATCGCGTCATCTGCGAAAATCTCGCGTGTCGCTTCTGGCAACGTCAAACCAAGCAATAAGAAAATGATCCCGTTTAGCGTATACGCAATCATCGTCCAGATGTTATCTGTCAACGTCTGCTCTTGCGCAAAGAACGTTTCTGTTCGTTCTTTGATCAAGGCATGCAAGATACCACCCGTGACGACGGCGATGACGCCTGACGCGTGAAACCCTTCTTCGGCGATGAAGAAGATGATGAACGGCGTCAAAATTTGCAGCAAGGCATAAAAGACGACGTCTTCAATACCGGCGCGACGCAAACGAACCTTGAGAAAGTTCATCGCGAGTGAGATCGTCAATCCGATCAATGCTCCGACGATGAACATATAGAAAAACTCAGTCGTCGCACTTTGAAGCGAGAAATATCCTGTGACGACAGCAGCGACCGCATAACTGAAGGCAACGAGTCCCGATGCGTCATTAATCAACGATTCTCCGCGAACGAGTGTCAGAATCTGTTCTGGGATCTGGACACGTTTCGCGATCCCGTTGACGGCAATCGGATCCGTCGGCGATAAAATCGCAGCCAAAGCAAACGCAGCAGCGACTGGAATGACTGGAATCAACCAGTTGATGAAGTATCCTCCGACAATCGTCGTCAACAAGACGAGGATGATTGCGTTCCCAAAGATTGCTGTCCGCATCCGCCATAAATCTTCTCGTGGAAAATGAGAACTATCGTTATAAAGTAACGGTGCGATGAACAAGAGGAGGAACCATTCGGATTCGACCTCAATCGTCAAGCCACTCATCAGGAGAGCAGCGACGGTTCCGGCAATGATTTGAATCAAAGCCGTTGGGATGAAACGGATGTAATGTCCGATGACTTGCGTCAATAAGATGAGCGCAAGCATCAATAAAATCAATGATAGTGTTTCCATGGAAGACCCCTTCCTCTATTGTTTCTTTCTACCTATATCCTAACATAGTTTTTTAATCAATCCTGTCCGAGCGCCTTATCGGATCGTAGCACAGCAATCATTTCTGTTGCTTGCCGAATCAACTGCTCCCTAAGTTCGAGTGGTTCAAGCACTCGCACCTCTCCTCTGGACCCAGTCGCATCAATTGGCGTCCGAGATACGGCAATTCGGTTTCCGGAACCAACCATGTGCGTTCCGACTGAATTGGTAAAATTCCCTCTAGCAACCGTTCGCCTAATGCTGATACTTCCAATTTCACCGTCGTCATCGGTACACGTGTCATGTCTTGTTCCAAATCTGAAAAGGTTAACTCGGTTGCTGGCAACTCACGAAGCGTTACGTCTTTAATCCGATCAACACGGAACTGGCGATACCCTCGATTCGTCTGTCCATAGAAGTACCAGCGATTCTGTTCGAACGATAAACCAATCGGATCTACGACGATCATGCGTCGTCCTTTTGTCGTCTCATAGAGGATATTCCCCATCCGTCCGCTCTCTAACAAGTCGAGTAGCGCAGGATTTTGCGGCGACGGTGGTGTATCGACCGCTTGAAAGCGAAAGCGGTCTTTCCATTTTACAATCTGTTGCTCCGTCATTTTCGGTAACTCGTGCGCATAGCGTTCAGCGACTTCTTGACGAATCGTTCCGAATGGAAAATCAGGAATCTGACTAATCCATTCCAAAAGGATGAAGAAGACAATCGTCTCTTCATCCGTCAAAACGAGTGGCGGCATGTTCCGATGTGGCAACATCCGGTACCCCCCTGCTACGCCAGGTTCGCTATAGATTGGATAGCCATTTGCTTCAAGTACCGTCATGTCTCGTTGAATCGTCCGGATCGACACCTGACATTCTTCCGCAAGCATCCGTGCAGAGAAGTGTCCGCCCCGGTTTAACAAGCGTATTAAACGCCATTGTCTCGTATTCATATAATTCCTCCTTAAATGACGACATCTTTTGTCGTCATTATACGCTAAGATGAAGTCACACGATGCAAAAGGAGGAGATATGGATGTCACAACCTACGACCGTTCTTTATATCGCTTGCAGTCTTGATGGAAAAATCGCTAGACTCGATGGTTCACTTGACTGGTTATTTGCCGTTACCGGAGACGGGGATAATGGTTACCAAGCGTTCTATGATCAAGTCGGTGCCGTCATCATGGGACGAAAAACATATGATGAAGTCCTGCAACTCAGCGAGACGTACCCTTACGCAGATATTCCGAGTTATGTCTATAGCCGGACGCAACAAACGTCTGAGACAGTCACTTATACGGATGAGCCGCTCGATCAACTGCTCGACCGAATTTCGCCAACGATTGAAGGTAACGTTTGGCTGATCGGTGGTGGCGAATTGATTCAAGAAGCGTTGCGCTTAAAACGCATCCGCTCGATTGAACTGGCAATCGCCCCTGTCATCCTCGGAACAGGCATCCCGCTGTTTCCAGAAGGGACGAATGAGACCAATCTTCGTTTGACAGCAAGTCGCCATTCGGGACAATTCCTGATGGCAACGTATGAAGTCTTGACTTAAATAACAACAACCGGTTCGGGAAAGCGAACCGGTTGTTCGTTTACATCAGATTAGGCATTTTTCTTCGTCTTTTTCGCTTTTGGTTCCGTCCACTTAAAGATTTTATTCATGACGTTGTAAATTCGTTTCGATTCCTTCGTCATCAACGGTCCAAGAATGGCGAGAATCAAGACATACAAGGCAGAGAATGGTGACAAGATATCCATCAATCCACCGGCGATTCCGAGATTCGCGACGATGATCGAGAACTCCCCGCGTGAGACGATCGTCAAGCCGATGTTCGAGGATGCTTTGTGTGACAAGCCTGCTTTACGCCCCGCAATCATACCGGCCACGTAGTTCCCGATAATCGTGATGACGACGGCACCGAGTGCGAGCCAGACGGCGTCAAGTAACATTGTCGGATCGATGCTTAATCCGAAACTGAAGAAGAAGATCGCACCGAAGAAATCACGAAATGGGACGACGAGATGTTCGATCCGCTCTCCTTGATCGGTTTCCGAGAAGACGAGACCGAGTAACAACGCCCCGATCGCTTCTGCAACATGAATCGTTTCCGAGAATCCGGCGATGAAGAACAAGGCAGCAAAGACAACGATGATGAAGACTTCGTCCGAGGCGATCTTCAGCATCTTATTCAAAAGCGGTGTTGCCTTCCGGGCAACGATGAAGAATAACAACATATAGCCGAGGGCGATCAAGATCGAGGTAAGAGACGCGAGTAACGTCGTTCCACCGCCGAGAAGCAATCCCGATAAGACAGACAAGTAGACGGCGAGGAAAATGTCCTCGAACATGATGATTCCAAGAATCAATTCCGTCTCCGTATTACCGGTCCGGCGGAGATCAACGAGGACTTTTGCCACGATCGCACTCGAGGAAATCGTGATGATCCCGGCGATGACGAGTACTTCATAGAGTGGGAATCCGGCGATGAATCCGTATAAGAGACCACCGGTGAAGTTAATCGATAAATAAATCGTTCCACTCGTGACAATTGATTTTCCGGACCGGATCAACTTACCGACCGAGAACTCGAGTCCGAGATAGAATAAGAGGAACAGGACGCCGATTCGTCCGAGGAAGCTGATGAACTCAGCACTTTCAATGAACTTGAAGTCTAGTATCCCGATTGTCGGAGCGTGCGGTCCAACAATCATCCCGAGAATGATTAGAAACGGGATGATCGAGAAATTGAGTCTGTTCGCGAGCACTGCCGCGATCGCCACTAAGATAAGCGCGGTACCGACTTCAAATATGAGATGATCCATATATTATCCGCCTCCTTCGATTGAGAATAATGCTTTCGTGATGTGACGGATGTTTTGACGTTCTCCAGATAAGACGATCGTATCACCGGCTTCAAGGCGTGTATCCGGTCCTGGATTGAGCGATTTTGAACGGTCATGCTTGAGCACCGCAATGATTGAAATATCGTAATGGTTACGGACATCGAGTTCACCGATCGTTCGATTGTTGACCTTTGAATCCTGACCGACTTTGAACCACTCGATGACGAGATCATCAAACGCGAGTTCGATTTTCTCAAGATCCTTCGGCTTATAGGATAATCCTCCGAGAATTCCTGCCATCTGACGGGCTTCTGCATCATTAAACGTCACGCTCGAGATGCTCTCATCAAAATCGTCGTCATCATAGTGATGCATCTCGCGTCGTCCGTCGTCATGGACGATGACGACCACCTTATCTCCTCGTGTCGTGATGCCTTCGAACTTCCGTCCGATTCCTGGTAAATCTACTTCGCGCATATCCATCTGTTATTTCCTCCTTTTTTGATTTTACAAATGATGATTCGCTTTGTGGATGAGTGTCTTGAATGCCTCATCACTCAATATATCTTGAAGGTCATGCAGCTGTTTCAAATCCGCTTTCGCCATGATGACAAACCCGTCCTCCTCAATGAATGCCACGCGATCTCCTTCCTCCACTTGCAAAGCTTGCCGAATTTTTTTAGGGATGGTGATTTGTCCTTTTGACGTTAACTTTGATAGCTCCATCACGAACTTCCTTCTTTCTGTGTTTTTCTTGTATTCCTTACTTCCTTACTTTTCTTATTACCAATATAGCATACATTTAAACTTATTCCGAGTATTTTGCTTTGAATTAAAATTAAAAAAAACGATTTTCTTTTTGTTCAACCGTATGCATACGATTATTTTCAAGACATCTTACAATAAACATAGAAAAACGCATCCTAATCTAAATGGATGCGTTCTTCGTCTTATTGTTATTCGGAGGTGATTTTATGTCGCAATTATTTTTAATTGCGTTTGTAATCTATATTTTATCGTTGAACATGGCAGCGATCTATCTTATCTATAAACGAATCGTACCAGCTATAGTCGCTGGCTTAACAATTCTCTTCCTGATTCCAACCGTCAGTTGGACCGTCACGGTACTTTTTGTATTCGCTTTATTCGTCACACCAGTCATGGATTGGTTTGAAGGTTTAGAAAGTCTGATTAACCTGATGTGGATTGGTCTGCTGAACGGATGCTGCTACATATTATTCGGAACCGTCAAATGGATCATTTCAATGATTCGGAGATGATTCTTTGGCTGGATTAATCTTTAGCCCTTTTTCACCTAGGTGATGGATGGACCGTTCAATCGCTGTTTCGATGTATCCGTCCAATTGATGCGGCAACAAGATATCATATTCTTGTGGCAGAACGGTTCGTCGGTCCTCTTCTACCTCGCTAACAAATTTCGGAAGTGCTTTCCACCTCGACTGCACACTCACTTCATGAAGCGCCCCATTGATCGCTTGTTCATTCCAGTTCACGAACGGAGCAATACGTGTATTGTACCGCCTGAAGTCATCATGATACCTTGAACCAATCGAGGCGTCAGCCATGATCGCTTGCCGTAACCAACTCATGTAAAAACCGCGTAACCAAATATCGTCCGCTATCAGATGGACGTAGTAGCCACTTCGAAAAGATGAATCCCAAGACGCCGAGTCTCTCCAAAACGCTTCGTAGTCAATTGTTCGTGTCCCGTTCGCTAATTCACCCGTATAATAGTGGGCTTGCTCCTTCTCGTCATAGCGCGCATCAGGAGCGACCGCACCAAGAAGAAATCGAGCAGGTTCTAGTTTCGGAAGTAACGTAATCAACCGTTGTCCGATGTAGGCATGCATCAGTCGTGAACCCATCGCTTACTTCCCTTCGTAATCGCTACGCGTGATCGCATAAATTTTTAAGTCCCAGAAACGCTCTTTAACGTATAAAGCACTCCGCGAAATTCCTTCAAACGTCATACCGACCTTTTCCATGACACGAGCGGACCCATCATTCGCAACAAAACAACGGGCTTGAATGCGCTCGAGTCCGAGTGTCTCAAAGCCGTACTGCACAAGACGCGCTGCTGCTTCCGGCATCAAACCCTTTCCCCAATACTCGCGCGACAGTGCATAACCGAGTTCTGCTTGCTGTTGCTCAAACGAGACTTTGATGAAATCAATCGTCCCGATGACCCGACCGCTCGTTTTGTCTTCGATTGCCCATGGTGCCGGATTCCCTAGTTCGTATTGTCGAAGGATGTGTTCGACGAATTGTTCAGAATCCGTGAGGCTTTTATGCGCATGCCAGCTGACATATCTTGCTGTCTCTTCATCTTTCGTATAGGCATAGATATCTGCTGCATCTTCCGTGCGAACCGGTCGCAAACGGAGTCGTTCCGTTTCAAGTACAGGCAAAGCTTGATATAAATCGATGGTCGTTAACATGATCGAACCCTTCTTTCTTTGATTTTTTCCAAGTATACCCACTCTTCTACAAAAAGTATAGAGATATACGAAAACGTTATCAGAATTTTCTGGTATACTATTGGAAAATGATGTAAGAAAGGGTGTTATCATGTCTTCTCGGGAACGAACGCTCTTAAGTGCGCTCGGTATTTCACAGTTTGGTGACTTCATTTATCTTGTTGCGATCAACGTATATATCTATCGCTTGACCGGCTCAGCGTCAGCCGTTGCTGCGCTGTGGATCATCAGTCCGGTCGTCTCTCTCGTCATCAAGTCGTTCGCAGGAAGTTGGGTCGACCGATCCGACTTACGTCGACTGTTGATTCAGACTGATTTGTTGCGTGCTTTCTTAATCGGGATCATGCCTTTTCTACCATTATCATTGCTTTACATCGACTTGATCGCCTTAGCCATCATCAAAGCGGTCGTTGAACCGGCAACGTTGACCTACATCACGACGCTTGTTCCGCAAAACGATCGGACGTCGTTTAATGCCTATCGTAGTCTGATCACGTCTGGTGCCTTTTTGATCGGTCCGGCTCTCGCTGGAGGATTGCTCTATGTTGCTTCTGCCGACGTTGCCATTTGGCTCAACGCTGTCTCGTTTCTCGGATCAGCTGTCCTGCTGATGCGCTTGCCGCGTTTTACCGCTTCGGTCGAACGAGGGATGCGGCTGCAAGACATTATATCCGATTGGCGGCTTGTCTATCAGTTCAGCAAAAGCGCACGCTACGTGACCGGATTATACATCCTCGCGATGCTGATGATGATCGCGACACTTGCACTTGATACGCAAGAAGTCGTCTTTTTACAGCGGAGCATCGGCTTATCGGAAACCGATTATGGTTTACTGATGAGTCTGACTGGGATCGGTTCCGTCGCCGGCAGCTGGGTCGTCGCCCGCTACGCTAAAACACTCTCCGTTCGGATGATGCTGACGATTGGCTATGTGTTCGTCGCTGTCGGTTACATGCTGTATGCGAGTGCGAATTCGTTTTCAATCGTCTGTATCGGTTTCTTATTACTCGGTTGTTTCCACGCATTTGCAGGGACCGGTTTCCTAACGTTCCAACAGACGAATATCCCACTCCACTTAATGGGACGCTTTACGAGTCTTTACGGAGTCGGTGTCAGTCTGCTACAGATTCTAGCAATCGTCGGCATCGGTCTGCTCGGTGATATCTGGTCGATTCGTTTCAGTACGATTCTATTTGCCGGTCTCCTCGTGATCGTGACGAGCTGTTTTCTCGGATTGGTTCTCCTCCCGCGCAAGCAACAGTATTTCGCAACGAACGAGATTAACGAAGAACGACATGCCTAAAAAACAGGGAACCCCGTCAACGCGGTGTTCCCTGTTTAAGTTGCAATTCTAACCGTTCTTTTATTACTTCTGCGTGTGCGACGAGCTGAAAAGATCCATCTTGTAATTGTTTCTGCAGTTGTTTGGCTTCCACCCAAGCGAGCGCATATTCCGCTTCTGAGATAATCCCTTGCTCCAGTGCTGCTTCTAGTTCGTCCGTGTCGATTAACAAAACTTGTCCCGATGGCAAAACAATCAGATCGAGAAACAGATCCTCCCAGTAGACTCGTCCGTCCTCCACTCCGGTACAAAGACAGATATCGATATAGGTTTGTACTAACTGACCTGTGGCGTCAAACATCGAGGTCACGGCATGGTGGGCATCGCTTGGGAATTGTTGTACCCAAACGTAACCTGCGTCAGCGATTCGAACTATTTCGTCACCATAACGGACATCTAACGGTGAAGCGACTTCAATCAGTTGAAGAAGTGTCACATGTCCTTTGAACACTTCGTTGTCTACCTGTTCATGAACATAGTGTCGTTGTGTGATGCGACGCCAGTCATGTCGATCGGCATAGCGTTTTTTGATCATTTACCGGTCCCCCGTTTTTTTCCTTAGTGTGCCATACCCCACTTCTTTCTTATTCTAATTCTTTAAAAAAAGAGGCAACGGATTTTTTCCGTTGCCCCTTACTTCATCATTTTGCCGTCTCTGAACCGTATAACGCAGCACCATTCGTCTCGATAACGTGACGGTACCAATCGAACGAGTCTTTTTTCATCCGTTCCATCGATCCGTTGCCTTCGTTATCCCGGTCGACATAGATCATGCCGTAGCGTTTTTTCATCTCACCTGT
Organism: Exiguobacterium abrahamii; assembly: GCF_015645365.1. Lineage (NCBI taxonomy): Bacteria > Bacillati > Bacillota > Bacilli > Caryophanales > Exiguobacterium > Exiguobacterium abrahamii. The sequence goes on along the minus strand of NZ_JADOYC010000001.1, from coordinate 1,150,500 downwards.
CGTAAAGGAGACGATGTCGATGACGCCCCACGGCGTGTAGCCAATCAACTCGACGCCATCTTCGAGTACAGCTGCTTTGAACGCTTCGATATGCGCACGCAAGTAATCGATCCGCGCTGTATCATGAATCTGACCATCCTCGATCGTATCAATTGCACCGAAACCGTTCTCGACGATGAACAACGGAATCTGATAGCGGTCGTACAGACGATTCATCGCATAGCGCAGACCAACCGGATCAATCGCCCAGCCCCAGTCGCTCGACTGGATGTATGGGTTCTCGACACCATTCGCGAGACCACCGTTGACGATGTTACCTGTGTTATTGACGACGGCATCATGTTTGACGGTCGTCGACATGTAGTAACTGAATCCGAGATAGTCGACTGTTCCGTTTCGCAAGATCTCTTCGTCACCGTCTAGGATCGGAATATCATACCCTTCCCGTTTGAACTCATTTAACGCATAAGACGGGTAGTAGCCGCGGACTTGGACGTCCGGGAAGAAGTAGCGCTGACGCATCGATGTTTCAGCGAGCAGAATATCTTCCGGATGTGACGAGTACGGATAGATCGGTACGTGTGAGACCATCGCTCCAATCTCGAAGTCCGGGTTGATCGCTTTCCCTTTCGCGACGGCAAGGGCACTCGCGAGCAACTCGTGGTGACCCGTTTGATACATGACTTCCATCGCGTTCTCTTCCGGGTCAAGGAGGACACCGGAATTCGTCCAGAGGAATAATGGATTGCTGACATCCATCTTGTTGTTAATCTCATTGAACGTCATCCAGTACTTGACCTTGTCTTTGTAACGCGTGAAACAGACTTCCGCAAATTTTTCGAAGAACAGCGCTACTTTCCGGTTGCGGAATCCACCGTATTCACGCGCGAGGTGAAGTGGCATCTCAAAGTGCGACAGCGTGATGATCGGTTCGATGCCGTATTTCAGTAATTCGTCGAAGACGTCATCATAAAACTTCAGTCCTTCTTCGTTCGGTTCTGCCTCGTCTCCGTTTGGGAAAATCCGACTCCAACCGATTGACGTCCGGAGACATTTCAGTCCCATCTCAGCGAACAGGGCAATATCTTCTTTATAACGGTGATAGAAATCAATCGCCTCGTGGTTCGGATAAAATTCATTCTCCTCTACTTGATCCGTGATGCGTCGTGCGACGCCGTGTGCTCCTGCCGTTAATACATCAACGACGCTCGGTCCTTTTCCGCCAGCATTCCAGCCACCTTCGAATTGATGCGCCGCTAACGCACCGCCCCATAAGAAATCGTTTGGTAATGTCTTCATCTTCATGTCCTCCTTCTTTTTCTCTTACTTGATGATCGTCAAAATCTGTGTATTTGCCGTCGTGACCGTCTCGTCCGTCGGTAAGATTTGCGCATAACTCTGCGTGTTCGTAATGATGATTGGTGTGATCGTCTCGAGTCCATGTGTCTCAATCGCTGTCGCATCAAACGTCACAAGGAGATCACCAGTCGTCACCGCCTCACCTTCTTTGACGTGAAGCGTAAACGGTTTACCGTCGAGCGTCACGGTCTCAAGACCGACATGAATCAAGACTTCAACACCACTCGTCGACCGTAGTCCGATCGCGTGACCTGACGGGGCGACCATGACGACGGTCCCGTCAAACGGGGCCGTGACCCGGTTGTTCGTCGGACGAATCGCTATCCCTTGTCCCATTGCACCGGAAGCAAAGACAGGATCCGGTACATCTGATAAAGCAACGATTGTTCCTTCAAGTGGTGCGCGAAGCATCTCTTCGTTTGTCAGCGTAGCGCTGACTTCTTGTTTTGCAACTGGTGTCGCTGTACTTGCAGGCGCTACGACCGGAGCAGCCTGCTCCCCGAAGCCGAACACTTGAATCAAGACGATCGGTAGAATCAAGGCAATCGCCGTTCCGATCAATAAGCCGATGATCGACGATGGATAGTCGGAATCGATGCCGTTGACGAGCGTCAATGGTCCCGGTAATCCAGCATAGGCAAAGTAATATGGTTTAAAGAAACTTGCCGTGACAGCACCGATTGCTCCCGAGATACAGCCATAGATGAACGGTTTCTTAAAGCGGAGCGTCACCCCATAGATAGCCGGTTCCGTGATACCGAAGATACCTGTCAGTCCGGCCGAGACTCCGACTTTTTTCGTTTCTTTGTTGCGTGCTTTCAAGATGACTCCGATGACGGCACCGATTTGGGCGATGACGGCAATCGTTTGGTAGGCCTGGAACGAGTCGCGTCCATATTGTTCAAAGTTCGCGAGCACTATCGGCGTGACACCCCAGTGGACACCGAAGATGACGATGACTTGCCAGAAGCCACCGATGATGAGACCAGCAACCGCAGGAGCATTCTCTGCTAAATAGTTATACCCGTTTGCAATTCCTTCTGCACCCAGTGTCGTGATCGGTCCGATCAAGAGAATCGTAAGCGGCACCATCAACACCATGCTGAAGAACGGGACGAACAACGGACGGACGACTTCATGGATCGTCTTGTTCAGGAATCGCTCGACATAAGACAGGATCCAGACGAGGAATAATGGCGGTAAGACCGATGACGTATACGTCGTCCCGGATAATGCGATTCCTAAAAACGTGATGGATTCACCAGCCGTGATGCGTGCTGCGATATCTGCCCAAGTTGGACTGACGAGTGCCGCACTACAGGCGACCGCGATGAAGGCATTGACCTTAAAATGATTCGCTGCCGTAATGGCAATGAAAATCGGCAAGAACGTAAACGGTGCCCATGAGATGAAGCTGAAAACTTCATACGTACCCGTCTTCGCAAATGCTGGAAAAGCAAGCGTCGTCAAAATCAGAGTTCCCTGCAGAATCCCCGCTGCAGCTAAGATGTAGACGAACGGTGCAAAGACCGCTGACATCGTCGCAATGATTCGGTTGAGGACCGTCCCTTTCGGTGCCTCTTCCGTTTCCGGTTGTTCCAAATCGACGAGCTTCAAAAATTCTTGATGAACTTCTCCGACGTGTTGACCAATGACGACTTGAAACTGCCCGCCAGACTCAACGACCGTAATGACGCCAGGTAATGCACTGACTGTTTCCTTAGCTGACGAATCCGATCGTTTCAAGACAAGACGAAGTCGTGTGGCACATCGGACGGCGCTGATGACGTTGTCTTCTCCCCCGACGGCTTCTAAAATCGAATGCGCCAATTGTTGATAATCGCGAACCTTACCCATAACGTGTACCTCCCCTGAATATGACGCGTTGAATACCCTTTCATTTTAATTGTACATGCATAATTAATCAATACATAAATAATTAAATTTAACATGTTATTAATCAAGAGAAGGCTTATGCTATACTGAAGAAAGAAAAAAGTTCGCAAGAAAAGAAGGTGTCCTATGCTGAAATACCAACAGACGGCCGATGAAATCGAACGGTACATAGAACAACATGAGTTGAAACAAGGGGACAAACTACCGATTCTCGAAGAGTTGATCCGGCAATTCGCTGTCAGTAAGACGACGATGACGAAATCACTTGAATTACTTGAACGAAAAGGCATCATCTTTCAAGTCCGAGGCAGTGGGATTTTTGTTCGGAAGACAAATCGTGATGGATATATTCGCCTGTTCTCGACTCAAGGGTTCAAGCAAAATCTCGTCGGTCATACGATCGAGTCGACCGTTCTCGCACTCGAACAGGTCGCTGCAACGGATAATATCGCGAAAAATCTCGGAATCAAGGCAGGTGAGACGGTTTATTACGTCAAGCGAATCCGCTACATCGACGGCAAGATCCTCTGTCTTGAAGAATCTTACTATCGTCAATCGATCGTTCCATACTTAAATCGTGAAATCGTCGAGCAGTCGATCTTCGAATACTTAGAGACGGCACTCCAATTGAATATTGGGTTCTCGGATATGTATATGCACGTCGGGAAGTTAAGCGCTGAGTCGGCTCGTCATCTGGATCTCACCGAGGGCGATCCTGGATTGACGATCGAGACAGTATTTCATTTGACGAACGGTCGTCCGTTCGACTATTCCGTCATCACCTACCACTATGAACATTCGCAATTCGTCGTTCAGGCAAATGGATTATCTTTATGAGGAATGGAGCTAAATTAAATGAATCGTGAACTCATTCTGTATTACGGAATGCTTATACTCGGAGTCATTACACTTTTTGGTGGCATCTTCTTTACGATTGATACATGGAAAGACTCGACAGAAACATTTAAGGACAAACTTCATTTCATCTTTGTCACGTTACTTGGAGTTGGGCTACTCTACTGGACGGTCCCTAGCCTATCGCAGATCGTCTTCAAGGACTACGCTGTCATCAAAGGTGACTGTTATGTAGAGGAAAATTCAGGCAAGACACAATCCATGTCTATTATTTTCGATTCAAACGAGGATTATGAGGATTTTACCTTTCAAGATTATCCGGAATTAGGAGCGTACGGAGAAGACGTGCCCTATTTCTGTCGTGTCATTTCAACAAAGAACCATCGATTTCCGATTTCCTATAAAATCTACGATTCTAAGACACATAAACAACTCTCCTCTTCCGAAGATGATTAAAACAAAAAAGATTGCATGAGCAGATGCCCATGCAATCCTTTTGGAGTGCTTACAATAATGAGACAAGCCAATCGTTGTCTCATTTCATTGTGTTATAACCGAATCTCTTCTTTACTCGAATTTTCGAGATATAGTTCCCCATCAAACGTCGTCAAGGCAATCACTTTCCCGTCTTTTTCAAACCACGCCGTCGCTCCTTCACGATCGAGTTCTTTCCAACCGGCTTGGCGAATCCACGTTCCATAGAATAGACCCGGTCCATCGGTTTCCGAGACAAGACGCGTTTTAATTTTCCACTCACCTTGTTTTTCAACTGCCGTAGCAAATCGTGGCACCGGAAAACCGGATACCTTCGATTCTTGAAATCCAGCATACCAACCACCGACGACTACAATGAGCCCAAGACATATAATGGCGATCCATTTCTTTTTCATAAGCATTCTCCTTTACTTTCCACCCTCATTTTAAAATTACCAAAATATAGTTTTCTTTCCCTCATCCTAAAGGCCGATTATTGATTTTTTCGTCGTGAAAACACATGAAAATTGTTTCGAATTTATGAAAACATCCAAAAAACTTTCAATTTTTTTCATAAAAAATGCACACCTTTGTTCGTCCTTAGAGTCTCAACGGTTTGACAACTCCCGGCACAGAGCCATTCTCAGTCATTTTCAAGTGGTTAAGCGTATTAGCAACTTGACTTCATTTCCTGCTATGGTACGATACGAACTTATTAAAGGGAGTGAACAGAACTTATGAAATTCAGAAAAGAAAAAGTCAATGTCGTTGACATGCAGCAAACCAAAAAGAGTGTCTACGCGACCGGAATTGGGAATGCGATGGAATGGTTCGATTTTGGTCTTTATTCCTATCTCGCAATCATCATCAGTCAAAACTTCTTTAGCGCTGTTGAAAATGATGAACTGAAGCTCGTCTTTACGTTTGCGACCTTTGCGATCGCTTTTTTAATGCGACCAATCGGCGGAATCGTCTTTGGACGCATCGGAGACCGACTTGGACGGAAGGTCGTTTTAACGACTACAATCGTCATGATGGCTGGTTCGACGCTCATCATTGGACTATTACCGACCTATGATCAAATCGGAATTTGGGCACCGATTCTGTTATTGTTGGCCCGGATTTTACAAGGGTTCTCGACTGGCGGTGAATACGCCGGGGCCATGGTCTACATCGCTGAGTCATCACCTGATAACAAACGAAGTGCTCTCGGAAGTGGACTTGAAATCGGAACACTCGGTGGATACATTCTCGCCTCATTACTTGCCACAACACTTTTCGTCACTTTATCGGATGATCAAATGGCATCTTGGGGATGGCGGATTCCCTTCATTCTTGGGGCACCACTCGGTTTATTCGGTCTTTATTTACGACGTCACTTGGATGAATCACCGATCTTCGAAAATGAGATCAATGAAAATACAGAAGAGCCTGCGACATTCCGCGAAATTCTTCGCGACCACAAACGTGATATCATCGTTTGTTTCATCGCTGTCGCCTTCTTCAACATTACGAACTATATGCTCTTGTCCTACATGCCATCGTACCTCGATGAAGTCATCGGTATGTCAAGTTCAACAAGTACGATTCTCATTACTGGTGTCATGGTGATCATGATTCCGCTCGCTTACTTCTTCGGGAAGCTAAGTGACAAAAAAGGCAATCGCAATATCGTTCTTTTCGCGTTAGCCGGACTATCGTTGCTTTCGATCCTGTCGTTCTTCTTGATTGGTCTTAAACCGCTCTTGTTCGTCGGAATCGGAATCTTCATCCTCGGCTTCTTCCTGGCGATCTTTGAAGGAACGATGCCAAGTCTTCTACCGAGTATCTTCTATACGGATGTCCGTTACCGGACACTATCGGTGACGTTCAACGTCTCGGTCTCAATCTTCGGTGGAACGACGCCACTCGTTTCGACATGGCTCGTCCATGCGACACAAAATCCGCTCGCTCCTGCTTTCTATCTAACAGCAGTCAGCGTCATCGGCTTCGTCACGTTCTTCTTCTTCTTTAAGAATACAGCTGGTAAGGCACTCAAAGGATCGCATCCGACTGTATCGAGTGAAAAAGAAGTCGCGTCGATCGCGAAGAAACCAGACGACGCCCTCTGGTGGGCAGAATAATTGCTATAAGTACGAGGCTGACTCAAAAGTCAGTCTCTACAAAGATAAGGGGGAACAGATCATCAATCTGTCCCCCTTATCTCGTAATAAAAAGAATGACGCGTCACACGCCACTCCTACAGGAAAAACGCATTTATGCGTTGTCAGAGACGAACAAGCCTGAGGAAAGGGCGTGAAAAAACGCATCATTCTTTTTTTGAGTCAGCCCTCTTTTTAGTAGACAGCACTCAACTCTTTTACGACGCGGTCCGCGACTGCAAGTTCCTGCTCTTGCGCAAAATCGAACTGACAACCGATTGCTAACAGTCCGTTCGCATGCGCCGCTTTGAAATCAGATAAACGGTCACCGACAACGTAGCCTGACGAGATGTCGTGCGTCTTACAAATCTCCCGTACGAGTGCCGATTTATCATCGGAACGGATGTCTTCAATACTATAGACATGATCGATATAGGCTTCGAGTCCATACGTCGTCACGATCGCTGACAAGTAGGATGGCCACCCATTACTTGCGATATAAACAGAGTGACCGGCTTGTTTCAAACGACTAAGCAACTCGACCGTTCCCGGATATAGGCACCCGTGCCCCGCCTTGACTGCCTGCTCTATGCTACGGCGAAACTTTTGATCCGCAGCCTGTTGGTCTATGGCTGAAAAGTCCGGTAGTAACGTCCGCCAGACTTCCGGTAACGAGACGCCCATGATCTGCTGATAGAGAGCGACTGGTGTCTCTCCTTCCCAGCGCCCCGTCTGACGCAACTCATGAAAGACATCTTCTAGCGCATGCGCAAGCACGGCATTCGTTTGAAACAACGTTCCATCCATGTCAAAAATGTAATGTGTCATTCGATTTCCCCCATCTGCTCTTGTTTTATCATTTGAATCACGGATTCTATCGATCTATTCTCAGCAATCAGACGATCCGTCGAGCGGTGATCTTGATCAATCCACCAACGTTTCATATCCGTCTCAGAAAACTCCGTCGGCTGGCGCATCGCATGGCGACGGATGGTTTCTTCGAATGAGACGTCAAAATAATACGCCGTGTACCGTGAAGTAAAGCGTCGTTCTAACCGGTCAATCATCTCACCGTACCAGTCCTGTGCAAGAATTCCTTCCAGCAGAATCGTCGCGTGGCGTCCGTCAGCAAGTTCGACCAACTCCTCGATCCAGCGAATCGCCGGATTTCCTGGTCCATCTTTTACGTTCAACATCTCTCTGCGGATGACATCCTGCGAGAGCAGGATGCTATTCGGTAAGACCGATTGTAACGCTTTAGCAAGCGTCGTTTTTCCACTACCAGAATTCCCGCGGATGACGATCAAGCGTGACTTCATGTCGTGAACCAGTCACCGTTCAAGGCAGCAATGTACCGCTCTGCAGAGCGCGCCACTGCTTCAGACGCACCGGTTTCGATTTTCCGATGAAAGGCGTCATATAATTTTTCAAAGTGAAGCGGACGTAACGTTTCTGCCATTCGCGCGACCGTCTTTGCCGGAAGCGGAATCACATTCGGATAACTGTACATGAAACTGACCCATGCCCGATCGGCAACGATCCGAATGATGTCTCCTGTCAACAATAGCCCCGCTGATGCGTCTTTTCGTTCACAAATGACTGCTCCTTTGAAGTGACCACCGACGCGATGTAACGTCAAATCTTCCGCCAATTCCATGCGTTCACCACTCCAGAAGACGATTCGTTCGCTTGGTCGCGTCACGAACGACGCATCATCTTCATGAATATAGATCGGTACGTCAAAAGTTTCCGCCCATTCGACTTGTGTCGCGTAATAATGCGGATGCGATAAAGCAATCGCCTGAATCCCGCCCAATTCGTCAAGTTGCTCTTTCGTTGTTGAATCAAGATATGTAATGCAGTCCCATAACAGGTTGAACGATTTTCCTTGGACAAGATATGCCGTCTGACCGATCCCGAACGCCGGTGTCGTCTGAATCGCATAGACGCCTGCTCCGTCGTCACTCATGACGTTTTGATACGTTCCTGACGTTTGCATGGCAGCGAGCGTCGTCCACGTTTGACCAGTTGGATTGACATACTGTCGTTCCTCTAAGCAAATCGGACACGTTTCGCGCTCTGGATTGATTTGTTCGACGCCACACGTCGTACAGATGATGGTTTCCATATCATCATTCCTTTCCAATTCGTAAATGATTTTCCTGATATATCATACCATATTCCATTTATAGTAATTAAAGGAATTAAGAGGCGTTTATCGAAAGGAACATGATATGAAAAAAGGAGGAGATTCTCATGTCAATTTCGACCCATCTCATTGCGCCCCGCTTGAATGCTGTTTTTTTGCATGTTCAGGATGTGAAGCGTTCCGCTGCATGGTATCACCAGTTACTACAGTTGCCGTTTGATGCGTCGCATGTCTCGTCACCTGTTTACAACCTCCCACTCGAAGGTCCAACGAGTTTGACGCTCGATGATCACTCAAATGACGCAACGTACCAACATCACCCTTCACCACATGCTTTGTTTAATTTTTATACGACAGATATTGATGCATCTTATCAGTTCGTGTTGTCGTTACAGGCACCCATCATCCGCGACATCGAGCGTTTCGATGATTTTGCTTACTTTACGTTTGCGGATCCTGACGGTAATGTCTTGATGCTCTGTACCGGATAAGACAAAAGCAGGTCGAACCACTACTGTGGCTCGACCTGCTTTGTTTATGACACCGCTTTGACAGCTTCAGGTGGTAATTTCAATCAACCCGTGTTGGTGCCATTAGATCAATCAACGTGTAAGCACTTAACGTTTCTTTGAAGGACGAAAACGCCCGATCGAATGCACGACGCGTATTTTGTAAACTTCTATCGTCATGTTTTACAGACACGTTTTCCAGATAAGATACTTCTTCAAAAAGGTGAACGATTTCTCCCAGTGTGATCGTGTCCGGTGATTTTGCCAACTTAAAGCCACCATTACGACCTTGCACGGAAATGATGAGACCAAACTTACTCAATGCATGAACGATCTTCATTAGGTGATTCTTAGAGATATCATAATATGTTGCCACTTCTTGAATTTGTACGAGCCGAGTCGGATGGGACGCCGCAAAAATAAGCACACGAATAGCATAGTCCGTAGAGCGAGTCATCTTCATGCGTTTCACCTTCTTTTCTAATCCTTCATAGTTAAAGATTAAAAACTCATTCTTCTTAAGACCATTTAAATGAGTCTCAATTCAACTCTAACGTGCATCTGCACATATATCGACTATCTTAAAGGATTAGAAGGACTGAAATCTACAATTTTTTTCAGAAATAGGTAGAACGATTTTTTAATGATCCTAATCTGTATGCTTAATGAAAAAAAATCCATGTACTTAATAAAACCGCGACCAAATTCGTCGCGGTTTTTCATCTTTAGTCGTGAAATCGAGCTCGCGTCTCTGGAGACGGCAGCGCGCACTGTTGCTTTTGTCCAAACCAACGATGACGATTGTTCGCGACGAGATCATAGACGTGATCCCGAAATGTACGTGGAACAATCTGAAACATACTCAACAGACGCCATCCACCTTTTAAATGACGAGCAATCCGTAATGCAGCATCGGATTTGATATAGGGTACACCCCGGTCAATCACGACGACACTGTCAATCGTTTCCGGGAGATGATGACGCCGGACTAACTCTTGCCCCGTCTCCCCTTGCAACGAAGCAAAATCATGATATCCTTGGTCTCGTTTCAAAATGAACTGGACACTCGCGTCACAGAGATTACATTCTCCGTCGAATAAGACGATTGCTTTCATGATCGATTCATCCTTCCCCATCTGTTTAACGAATAATTTCGTACACTTTTTCTTTACCACACTTTAGTTGAAAACATGCATTTAATAAGTATGTTAAAACATGATAACGCTTTCGTTCATTGTCTTTCTTACGTTATACTGTTTTTGTAAACATTTGGTTTTTATGATTCCATTTACATAAAGGAGCGTACATATGACGAAACGACCGATTGCTATCGTGACCGGTGCCAGTCAGACACGCGACATCGGAGCTGCGATTTGCCGCCAGCTTGCCTCGTCCGGACATGACCTGGTCTTTACTTATTTTAAAGCAACAGCAGATTGGGTGGCTAGTTTTACGACCGAACTCGAAAATCAAGGTGCGCGCGTCCTTGCGATCGAACTTGATTTAAGACATCCTGATGCCGCTGACGATTTATTCGCACGCATTGAAGATTTTGGAACACCCAGCATCCTGATCAATAACGCTGCCCACTCGACGATGACGAATTGGCGAACGCTTGATGCAGCAAGTCTTGATCAACACTATGCCGTCAATCTCCGGGCACCGCTGTTGCTCGCGACACGTTTTACGAAACGATTCGCTGAAGCACATCTAACGTCCGGTCGTATCATTCAACTGACGTCCGGACAGGATCTCGGTCCGATGCCTGACGAGATTGCTTACGCTACGACAAAAGGTGCCTTGTCGACGTTTACGAAGACATACGCGGCAGCCGTGGCACCGCTTGGCATCACCGTCAATGCGGTCAATCCGGGTCCGACAGACTCGACCTGGATGGATGAAGCAACCCGGACGGCGCTTAAACCTAGTTTTCCGTTCGGGCGAATCGGTGCGCCGGAAGACGTCGCACGATTGATCCAATTTCTCGTCAGTCCAGACGGTGGCTGGGTGACCGGGCAAGTCATCCATTCCGAGGGTGGCTTTGAACGCTGAATATGTCGCATGTAAAAACATCCCTCTGACGTTAAAATCAGAAGGATGTTTTGTGTTATCGAAAGACTGGACCCGGTTCCGTCAAAAAATCGTTCCAGGCGGTTTGATGCAGTTCACTATAGAGTTCTGGCATTTGATCTTTTTCAAAAAAAGCAACATCGAGTGATTCATCGGAATCAATCGTCAACTGCCCTCCATTGACTCGACAAACGAAAAAATGGACGATCGGTTGGGCGACATCCCCGTTTGGATACATCTCTTCGTATTTCGAATAGACACCACTCAAACGTTCGATCCTGACATGAAAACCGGTCTCTTCAAAAATCTCACGCTGTGCGGCTTCAACGAGCGACTCTCCTATTTCCAGTGCCCCGCCGGAAAGCCCCATGCTTGTTGCTCCCGCCGTTTTTGAAGAAGAATGCGCCCCTCCTCGTCGATGACGATGCCACCGGCAAAGTTCAACATCACTTTTTCCTGACCGACCTTACTGCGAAGAAAACGTATGTAGTCCATCTGTCGCTCCTTGAAATTTGACGTGCTTCAGCCAGGCAATCAGTTGCTCGATCATGGCATCAGTCACGGTATGATTGACACCTGGAAAAACGTCTAATACGGTCGTTTGCGCCATACCTGCTTGTACAGCGGTTGCGTGATAGAACTGCTGGATCGATAGTGGAATGATGTCATCGGCATCCCCGTGCAAGAGCAATCGTGGACGCTCATCCATCACACTGATTGGATCGAGCTTCCATGGTACATCTGTTTCTTTGATGACAGGTCGCCCATCGCGAACGCGGAATTGACGTTCTGCTTCAAGGTAGGCACCGCCCCCATTGATCGCAACGAGTGCTTTAATCGGCTGACGCGCCATGATCCCGTGGGCAATGAACCCACCCATTGAGACACCGATTGCCATCACGTCTGAAACATGCCAGCCTGATTGTTCGATGATAGCTGTCGCTTCCGTAATCGATTGTTCGACGACGGACCAAAAATAGGTCGTCGTTACTTCTTGATCGTAAGGGTCATCAAACGATTCTCGTTGATCATGCCAAACGAGTTCCGGGATGAAGACATCGTATCCTTCTTCAGATAATTGTCGCGCAAACTCTAGATAAGAAACAGCCGTTCCGCCCCAACCATGATAAAGCAGAATGGCTCCTGCAGGTTGAGAGGCACGGACACAATGAACATGAAAATCAAGCTTCATCTTTTAGCTTCTCCTGGTTCAAGCGGACAATCGTTCTCGCGAAGTCATCTTCCGGTAATCGTTGTCCGTTCTCAAGAAACGGTTTCCAATACGGTCGAATCTTAAATAGCGAGACCGTATCACGATAGACTGTTCGGCGGACGATTTGTTTTGTCGTCAACGGCAATCCGTTCTCACTTTTAACCTGGATGCCGCAAATCTGACCACCAATCGTTTTTCCGTTCAATAGTTTTAATTGCGCGACTTCTCCTAGAAAACTGATTGTTGGTTGTGTCACGACGGCGTGAACGACTTCTGACTTTACACGTCGTAACACCGTTTTTTCGATGACGAAGGAAAGTCCGAAATAAACAGTTTGGTTGATGATATACGCACCGATTCGTCGTTTAGTCGTTGAATGCATAAGTGGTCCTCCTTATACGTTGAAATAGACGACAGCGCCAAGTCCACTGACGGCAATCAAATAAAAGACGATTGCGAGTCGTTTGTTTGCGGCAGAAATATCCTTTCGGACGAGGATCTTACTATACCGATACGTCAAAAATGCGAACACGAGCAATGCCAAAATCAATAATGGTTCCATTCGATTCCCCCCTTTTCTTTCTTATTTTACATCATTTCTGTTCTCAAATTGTTATATTTTACAAGTAAAGTGATATATGCTTGATCCATATGTCATCAATCCAACAATGAAATGAGGTTTACATATTGAACACTACAACGATTTGCTGTCTTGTTGAGTCGAAGACGCCTGGTTATCTTGTTCGGGAACTGCCGCCGCTTGGCATCCATGACGTCCACGTCCGCACTCTAGCCGGTGCCATCAGTATCGGTGCCGAACTTCCCCAATGGCTCGAACAAGATATGACAGAAACCAGTTATGACTATCCGCTCGAGACAGGATATGAAAGTTACGGCGAAGTGCTTGCAGTTGGTGACGCCGTCCAAATCGTCAAGCCCGGTGATCGGGTTGTCAGCTTTTACGGTCATCAAGATCAGGCGATCGTTCCTGTATCGAAAGTCATCCCAGTTCCTGCTCATGTCTCACCACGTGAAGCCTTACTACTGATTCTGTCCTGTGACGCGGCAAAAGGCGTTCGAAAACTGACATTGACATCCGACACAAGCGTCTTAGTTTCTGGAATGGGTACGATCGGTTTGCTGACAGTGCATTACTTGCGACATTATGTCAATGTTCATCAGATTGATATCCTCGAGCCGCTAACGTCCCGAGCGGAGTTAGCGCGTCAATTAGGTGCACGTGTCATCACACCGGGTTCAAGTATGTATGACGCCGCCATCGAATGTTCCGGACGCCAAGCGGCCTTTGCCGAGCTTCAGTCTGCTGTCCGTCCTCATGGTGCAATCTGCGTCTTATCGGACGGCAACCGGGAAACCTTGACGTTGACACCCGCGTTTCACGCGAAAGAACTTCAGATCATTGCATCGAGTGACGGCTGGGACTACCGCAAGCATGCAGACTGGCTCTTTTCAGACGATCGTCACGTGACATTGCCCGCATTGTTCGAACACGAGACTTCGTTTTCAGAGCTTGCCAGTTGCTTCGCTAGCTTAATGGAAACACCAGATCTCCCGATCAAAGTATTCGTTGATTATGAGCAGACGAGCTGAACACCATTCGGATCCGTACCTACGAGCGAGACGTCGGAAAAGACTGCTTCTTGTAAGACGGTCTTCTCCCCGCGGACGGTTTGGATTTGTGACATCGGTCGATCGAACAGTTTCGCTAAATCCGCCTCTAATCCTTCGCGCGGCGTCGCTAGGATCAGACGCTCAAGTGTCGTTCCATCAGTATCCGCAATTGCATCTTCATGGACTTGCAGTTCAATCCGTAATCCGTACGGTGTTTGCAAGAACTTCCGCCGCTCGTTCGCTTGGACTGTGAACGATAATGTTTCTGCGCGATCAAGAATCGTTTGCACGTCACCGGGCTGAATCAAAAATCCGATGTGATCGAAGCGAACCGTTTTTCCGAATCCGATCGTCACATTGACCGCTCCCCGTTTCATTTCAATGATTCGGAATAAAATGTGATCCGCTCGGAAATCATCCCATGACAGAGGTGGATTAAACGACGAAAATTCTCCGTCTTTTTTCCCAATCCGCTGGGAAACGTGAAACCCGCGTGCCGTGTACCAAGCTTCTGTTTCTTCCAAATGTGGTGTCCAAATATGGTAGTGAAATAGCATTTACATACACTCCTTTTTGTTGTTCCAATCATTCCACGTCATCACTTCGACTTGGTTCGATTCATTCAAATATTGTCGTAATAACGGGAGGTGCGCAGCACCGTATAAACAGACGATTCGTTCATTCGCCTGAGCGAGGTGCAGTAAACGATTTGCGATCTTTTGATTGCGGACTCGCCAGTAGCGTTCAACCCAAATCCGCCCGCTCTCCAGTCGTTCGATTTGATCATAGATTCTAGCCGACGCTGCAATCGTTTCTTCAGCGTGCAATCGATCGAGCCATTCGGAGAAGGATAACTGCTCCATCGCGTGCTCTAACTGTCGGGTCCGATTCATCTCAGCCGCGACGATCGTCTCAAAGGCTTCCGGATGATGTGAACGGACGATTCCTAAATCCGGTACGCCGGGTACGATTTCGTTCCAATCGACCCCATGGAGATCTGCTACTCCTGCCATCCGGGCTAAGCGAAAGCCGATTTGTTGTCGTTCATTTTCGGTTAAATCGCTCTCGTGTTGGTAGGTTTCATATGTATGTTGCAGGTCACTCATGCGTTCAGGTGCCGTCTCAAGGGCAACGCATGTCGGTCGAAATGCGTTCAATCGAGCAACGACTTCTTGGATTTCCCGTTGCCGTCTCTCTGACCTGACATCAAATATCGATGGACGAATCATGTCACCATTGGTCGGACGATCGAGATGGAACATGCCTAACAGTAAAATCTGAGGTTTCATCTATCTCCCTCCTTTTCCTGATTTTACCTTATACTTGGTATAGGAAGCGACTTTTACCTATCATGAATTTACGTTACTATTCAACGAATACTCATATAAGGAGGTTCCGATGAAAAAGATATTCGTCATTGTGTTCATTGGATTTTTATTCGGATGCAGTCAAACCGGTACAGAAGACGAAGCTAGTCATGCCATGATCGTCATTGTGAATAACAAAGAGTATAACGGTACAGAAGTTGAATTGGATGCATCTATGCAACAAGGAGAAAAAATGAGCACGATACTAAAGAAAACAAAAGCCTCTGAAATGCCCCAAGCGAACAGTCAATCGAATCTTTTTTCAGTCGGCTCCACCATCTATTCTGTTAAAGGAACAGAAGATTTTATCATCGTAAAAGACAAAAAAAATAAAAAATGGCTTTTAAAAAAGGTAAGGGATATCAAAAACAATTTGAATCAATGAGGCACTTTAACACTTTTAACGTGGTACCTCTTTAGAGTACCAACAACAGAGATGTTTTGTACTTTTATACGAGGTATGGTGAGAAGAAATTAGAAAGGGACTGACTCAAAAGTCAGCTTCCACAAAGATAAGGGGGGCAAAATGATGATTTGCCACCCTTATCTCATAACAAAAAGAATGACGCGTTTCACGCCACTCCTACAGGAAAAAGCGCATCTTTGCGCTGTCAGAGACAAATAAGACCCGCTTTCCTGCTTGAATGAAGCAGGAAAACTGGCTTAGGTCTCGCCTGAGGAAAGGGCGTGAAAAGACACGCCATTCTTTTTTTGAGTCAGCCTCTTTTTTTCATCCTGTTAAACTTGATTTAACGAGTAAAATTTTCCCGCTTTCCTCGGCATCGATATAAGATACGGCTTGTACATCGAGATGGATATCACGACCGAATAAACGGTACAGCCGTTCCATCAGAAGATGTTCGTCTGATTTACTGAACCGCTCTGCGTCCGGAACGTAGTAGATTGATACGCTATCTGTCGTCATTTGAACATATTGAATACGTTCGATACTGTTTGGCAAATGTTTGACGAGACTCGACAGTTGCGCTTCAAAAATCTTTTGCCCATCCGGTTTTTGGATGAAGGCCCGCCCCCTGCCGTCAATCGATTCGATGATTGGTCCCGGGTGACCACAGGAACAGGTGCGCTGACTGAGCGTCATCCGATCTCCGACCCGGTAGCGAATGAGGGGGGTTCCGTGTGTATCAAAACTCGTCACAAGAATCTCCCCGTCTGTATCGAGTTCGATGATCCCCATCTCATGGTGCAGATGTTTTTGACCAAACCGGCATTCCGAAACGATAGGTGCCCCTTCAGACGATGCATATTGATCAAAGACTGGTCCGCGAAACACTTCTTCGATGACTTGGCGCTCTTCCGCGTCGATCCGCTCTGCCGTCGGGAAAATCGCAACCGGTTGACACGTCAAGCGGATCCCTTCTCGCTTCGCGAACCGGGCGAGCTCAATCATCGCTGACGGAAGACCATCAATCGTTTCTGGTTGAAAACGTTCGATGGCTTCAAGATACGCTGCCATCGTCCGTGGGGATAACCGTTTCACCGTGAACAAGAGTTGATTCGCCGCTCGGTTCATCCGCCAATATACATCTGACTGTTGACGCTCGGGTACTAAATCTTGCGCTGTAAAACTAGCACGACGCATCCCGCGTCGCACTCCATGCGTCGCTTTAAAGTAGTCAAGATGGGCCATGCGAATTTGCATATCCGGTATCGTATATCGTACTTGCAGGGACGTGCCTGTCGTTCCACCCGTTTTCCCTATGATTGGCGCAGCGACATCTGTTTGAATGTCTTCCATGTGCGTTCGTAATATTTCTTTTGATAGTACAGGAATATGTTTTAGTTCGGATAAGTCCGTTAACGGCAGGCGAATGTCATGTGAAGTGAAGAGCTGACGGTAATAGGGACTGTGTTCAGTACAGAAGCGAAGGAAGTCATTTAAACGATCAAGTTGTTCCGCTTTGACGTCGATCGTCGTATGTTCTCGTTCGAGGAGCATCCGGAACCGTTCTTGATAGACCGGTCCATAACGTTCGCGATGCAATTGATACCCATAGAGGGTTGTGAAGAGGTGCTGGAGAAATAGAGGAGAGCGATTGTAGATCTGCTCTTTGATACCCATGTCATCACGTCCTTTCGCAAGGGAAGTAACGGTTTCGATGTCTCTACAATAGCCTATGTACCTGACAGAAATATGACAAAAATAAGGGAATATGCCTCCTGACAAATTGCTATCGGCTTGGACAGGTCCGATGATTTTCGCTCTACTATACTGAAAACAAGGAGGTGACAAGATGTGGCTCGAATCGATTCAACGCGTTATTGACTATATCGAAGATCATTTAGAAGACTCGCTCGATCTCAACGTTTTGACAAAAGTCGCTCAGATGCAGGCTTATCCTTTACAACGGGCGTTTTCGTTACTTGCGATGATGACCTTACCGGAATACATCCGAGGACGACGTCTGACGCTCGCAGCGCAACAATTGACACAGACGGACGAAAAAATCATCGATCTCGCCTTACGTTTTGGTTACGAGACGCCGGAAGCTTTCACAAAAGCTTTCAAACGTCAGCATGGTTGTTCGCCGACGTTGATGCGAAACGAGCGACGTCCGATTCACGCCTATAACCGCCTGAGCATTCAGGTGACCTTGAAGGGACTGAAGCAAATGGATTACCAACTCATCGATCGACCGGCTTTGCAGATTTCAGGATGGCGAAAACATTTCTCGACGCAAGATGGTGCCCAAAAACAGTTGATTCCGTTGTTTTGGAATGATGTGAATCATTCTGGTCAAGATGCTACGTTGTTCAAACAAAATGACGGTCAGATTGAAGGTGTGATTGGTGTCTGTTCCAATTTCACCGAAACATCGATGGATTATTGGATCGCGACGACGGCAACGGAAGTCCTGCCCGGTCAGGAAACGATGACGATTCCGGCGAGTCTTTGGGCGACGTTTCCAGTCGTCGGTCCGATGCCGCATGCCATTCAAGAAATGTGGCAACGCATCTACCAAGAATGGCTCCCATCACATGGGTATGAGCCGTTACCGCACGCAGAACTCGAAGTCTATTCGGCAGGCGACCCATCTGCCGCCGATTATCAATCTGCCATCTGGATTCCGGTGCGTCCGCGCGACTGATGGTTTCAGGACACACGAAAAGCGAGATCATCGGTGATCTCGCTTTTCGTGTGTCATGCATACTGTTGTTTAATCAGTAGTGTCTTTCCACTGATTTCTTTCGGAATTTCCGGTACCGCGCGCATGACGACATTCAATTGTCCGTCAAACAGTCGGTCCAGAACAAAAAATAGTTTCTTCTCATGTTCTTTCTCGAAGCATCGTTCATCCGGAACATATAATAAAACAATCTCGTCCCGCGTCTCTTGAATGTATTGTACGCGTTCGATACAGTTCGGGAACGCTCGAACGATTCCCGCAAGTTCGCCTTCAAAGACACGGTGTCCGTTTCTGAGTTGAATGAAGCTTCTCCCCCGTCCGTCGATCGAAGCGATGATCGGACCTTGATGACCACAAGGACACGTTTCCTGACTGAGCGTCATCCGATCGCCGACGCGGTAACGGACGAGAGGTGTTCCGTGCGTATCGAAGCTCGTCACAAGAATTTCGCCATCTTCATCGCGTTCAATGATCCCCATCTCATAATGTAAATGTTTTTTTCCATACGGACATTCGGCAACGATTGGTGCCCCTTCGGACGACGCATATTGATCGTAGATTGGCGCGTTAAAAACTTCCTCGACGAGCGTCCGTTCTTCTGCCGTCATCATCTCAGCCGTCGGAAAAATCGCTTTCGGTCGAAACGTACAGGTCATGCCATATTTTTTAGCATATCGCGCGACTTCGATCATTCCTGAAGGCAAACCATCAATCGATTCCGGCTGAAACCGATTGAGTTGTTCAATGTATGCAGCGGCGGTTTTCGGATTGATGTTTTTAATCGAAAACAACATCTGATTGATGACTTTATTCGTCCGCCAATAAACTGGTGCCTTTTGTTGCGGGGAAGCAAGGGTTTGACCGGTAAAACTTGCGCGGCGCATCCCTTGATCGACTCCATGGGTCCACTTGAAGAAGTCAAGATGTGCCATCCGGATTTGCATGTCTTCCTTCGTATAATGCACTTGAATCGATTTACCAGTCGTACCGCCCGTTTTTCCGAGAATCGGGGCATGGACGTGCGCATGGACGTCCTCATTTTGTTGGCGTAAGATTTCTTTCGTCAAAGGGGGAATCTGTTTTAGCTCGTCAATTGATTTTAGCGGGAGCTCTAGTGCAATGGTAGAAAACAATTCCTGATAATATGGACTATGTGTTTGGCAAAAATATAGGAAGTCGTTTAATCGATGCAATTGTTCTGCTCGAACGTCAATCGGTCGTCCTAACTTCTGCTTCAGTTCTTGTAAGCGTTGCTGATAGGCGGGACCGTATCGTTCATGGAACAGACGGCGTCCTTGTAAAGTCGTCAACAAGTTTTGGATGAAAATCGGTGAGTGAAAGTAGATCGATTCTTTGAGCTGCATGATGTCACTCCTTCCATAGTTAGACCACCTTTTACTGATACTTTCATCTTATTTCCAGTCGCCGCCCATCTCAATTAGTTCTTCGTGAATAAACTTAGCTTTTATTTTCATGGCGATTTATTTTAATGAACTCTGATTCACGAACATCTTCTTATCGATTCTTGAACTTACAACTTTTCTTTCCCCACAAAAAATCCGATCGACGAAGAGAAGTTTCTTCATCAATCGGATTCATACTAGTGTCATTACGTTTTCGCACCATTTTGTAACATTTGACATCCGTAAGCCCGCAATTTAATCGCTTCGAGTACGAGCGACATCTGTTGCTCATCCAAGCGTTCAATCAGCTCGATGATCGTGATCGTCGTTCGGCCATTATACAGTTGGACGATCAAGTGGATGATCGCTTCTAACGCTGGACTCGGATAGGGTTCAGCTAGAAATTCACGATCAAAAAACTCACCACTATCCGGAAAGAAGTAATCCGAGAAACGTTCGAGCACTTGTGGCTGTCCTGTCGCAAGGTACAGCATCGAGACCATCGCTGCATCTTCTCGTTGTTTCGGCTTTAAACGTCTCCACAACAGATCGAATCGTCGTTCATGTCCCTCTTGCATGAATTGTATCGTCTGCATGGTTGAAGCCCCCTTTGTTTTCATTCTTCCTGTTGGTTCTTTTCCATATGTTACTATTCCCTATTCCATTCAACTGAATCGTCTCAACATATCCTCTTGCGATTGAACCGACTCGATTGGGGGTACATTACAACAGATATAAGAGAGGAGTTTACATCCATGCCAACGCGCCTAGCTTTAGCCGGAGCCACCGGATACATTGGTCACAATTTACTGAACGAACTAAAGAAAAAATACGACGTCATCGCCCTTTCACGAAATGGTGACGACAAGGACAATGAAGAACGCGTCGAATGGCGATCGTGCGACCTCTTTTCTCTAGACGATACGATCGAAGGTATGAAAGGAGCGGACATCGCTGTCTACCTCGTCCATTCGATGATGCCTTCTGCTAAATTGACACAAGGATCGTTTGAGAATATGGACTTATTGTTAGCCGATAACTTCGCCCGTGCCGCAAAAGAAAACGGCATCCGGCAAATCATCTACTTAAGTGGTATCATCCCCGAGGAAACAGAAAATCTATCGCGTCACTTAAAGAGTCGACTTGAAGTCGAACGCGTTCTCGGTGCGTACGGAACACCGGTGACGACGATCCGTGCTGCGTTAATCGTTGGTCCGAAAGGTTCATCGTTCCCAATCTTATCGAAACTCGTCAAACGCTTACCCGTCATGGCACTCCCACGATGGACACGTAACAAGACACATCCTGTCGCCTTACCCGACGTCATTCATGCCCTTGGTGAAAGTGTCGACCGTGATGACGTCAAAGACCGGGCCATCGATATCGGTGGACCGGAAGCGATGACCTATAAGGAGATGATCCTTAAAACAGCCGACATCATGGGTAAACGACAACCGACGATCGACATTCCTTTATTGACCGTTACATTATCGCGCCTATGGGTGACACTCGTGTCCGGAGAACCAAAAGAAACCGTCTATCCACTCGTTGAAAGCATGGTCCATGAGATGGTCGCAGATCCAGAAAAAATGGTTCCGGGCATCAGTGACGGTAAAATCACATTCGAACAATCGGTTCGAGATGCGTTAAAAGAGGAGGAGGAACAACACGGATCTTCTTCCTCTTCGTCTTCGACATCAGACGTTCTTGACGTCCGTTCAGTCCAACGTGTTCTTTTACCGAAGGATCGCGATGCCGACTGGGCCGCTGACGATTATATGAACTGGTTGTCTTCGTTTGCCCGCCCCTTCCTATCGTCAACCGTGAAAGATCAAGTCGTCGGAATCCACATTCCGTTTTACGAACAACCGTTGCTTGAATTGACGAAGGAACCGATTCACGATCGACACATGGCGACGTACCGGATTACCGGTGGATTGTTCGCAAAAGTCGAGCAAGACAGCCGTGGTCGGATTGAATTCCGGCAAATTCCTGGTACGCAGGAATGTATCATCGCTATCCATGAATTCGTCCCTGCGTTACCGTGGATACTCTACAAGGCAACACAAGCGAATGTTCACTTGCTTGTGATGTATCTCTTCAAATTACACTTGTTGCGCCGGATTCATTCGACGGAACAAGAATCGACACGTGCGGACGAAATCGTTCCGTCGTCTTGATCCCGTTCAAAACGATTCGCCTCTTCCTTGGCGAATCGTTTTGTGACGTTTGCAGAAGGATGACGAAACGGAAAAAATCGTGATACACTGAACGATGACTGAAAGAAAGGGGTTTCATTGCATGCGCTCATTTGAGGAACGATTATCGAACCAACTCGAGGCGACGGCTTCACTCGCCACATTGATTCAACCTTCAACGGATCAACTCCGTTTAGATAAACTAGATAAATTCGCTGCAAAACTATTAAAACGAGAGTTCACGATTGCGTTTGCCGGTCACTTTTCAGCTGGAAAATCGAGCATGATCAATGCCTTGACGGGTGAATCGGTCTTACCGACGAGTCCGATTCCGACGAGTGCGAACATCGTGACCCTTCAGCAAGGTGAGACGGATTCAGCAATCGTTCACTTTCATGAACAGCCGTCTGTTCGTCTGACAGCAACAGAGCAAGAGGAGCATCTTCAATCGCTTGGCAAAAGTGGGGATGTCCGACAAATCGATTTGACGCATGCCGCGTCCGCGCTGCCTCCCGGTCTCGTCTTGATGGATACACCGGGCGTCGACTCGGTCGATGATGCCCACCGTGTCTCAACGGAGTCTGCCCTTCACTTGGCTGACATCTTGTTTTACGTCATGGATTACAATCATGTTCAATCGGAATTGAACTTCATGGTGACCGATGAACTACAAGCTGCCGTGCCGGAATTATATTTAATCGTCAATCAAATCGATAAACACCGTGACGATGAACTCTCATTCGACGCCTTCCGTCGTTCGGTCCATGCGTCCTTCGCCGAACACGGTGTCGTGCCGAAAGGAATCTTCTTTACAAGCCTACGGGACCCTGCCCATCCGCATAACGATTTCATGGAAGTCGAACAGCTCGTCAAACAAAGCATTCGCGACGCTCAACCAAAGTTGTTGACTTCTGCTGCTCTGACACTCGAAAGTCTTCACCAGGAGCATACACGTTATCTCACACGTCTCGTCTCAGAATCTCACGAGACCATGGCTGAGCAATTGAATGACACTGAACGACGGGATCCGGCGAAAATCGAAACCGAATTAGTGCGTGTCTCGCAACAGTTAGAAGCACGTCAACCGGACCGCTGGGTACAGACGTTTTCGCTGCATCGGGATCAACTCTTGAAAAATGCGACATTGATGCCGTTCGAGTTACGCGAGAAGATGCGTCGCTTCCTCGAGTCACGTCAGCGTGATTTCAAGGTTGGATTATTCCGTAGCGCGAAAAAAACGGAAGCGGCTCAAGCGGAAATCGCACAAGACGTGCTCCGTGCCTATCAGACAGTGACTGCTTCCGAAATTTCGCTTCATTTACGTAACTTGATGAAACAATCGTTACGTGATCTTGATCTCCTGCAGGATAAGCATATCGTCGCAATCGATCAGCTCTCACTCGACCCACCGCTTTCCGTACTCGAAAGTGCCTTGCCAACCGGTATTACGATCACTGGTGAATCAGTGCTCCAGTTCACGAATCGTGTCGCCGAACAGACGCAAGCGTGGTTCGTCAAGGAAACGAACGCGTGGCGTGAGCTTGTTCGTCAAGAGTTGACGGCAACTTTCCCGAAAGAGCAAGCTGAGCTATTGCAGCAACAGACGACACTACAGCACAAATGGAATAGCGTTCAAGCATGGCAACAGGCTACCGTATCACTCGAACGATATGAGCATGGCGTTGCTAATCCATCTGACCAACAACTCGAACAGGCTCGGACGCAAGTTTCCGTCTGGGAGGAGCAATTGATTCAGCAAGAAGCGGCGATCGTTTCCTTTACCGGGTATGAATCGGTAATAGAAACTACTGCGTTTGAAGTAGCGACGACGATCAGTGAGCAACAAACCGTCCGTTATGCACCGGAAGACGTCGCTCAAATCCGTCAGCATCTAAATGGTCTTCAAGGTTTTGAAGATGTTGTTGCTTATTTGAATGACAAATTGGACCGACTGACACACCAATCGTTCACAATTGCCTTATTCGGTGCCTTCAGTGCCGGAAAATCATCGTTTTGCAATGCCTTACTCGGAGATAAGGTCCTCCCGGTCTCTCCGAATCCGACGACCGCATCAATCAACCGGATTCACCCTGTTGACGCTGCACACCCGCACGGCGTGGCAGAAGTCACGTTCAAGTCGGAAGCAGCGATGCTCGAGGATTTAAATGAAGCGATGGTCGGAACGATGACGTTTGATTCAACGAAACATGCATACGATACGCTCTTACCTCGTACCGCGTCACTGGCGGACCCGTTCTTGCGTGCTTTCTTGAAAGGATTCCCTGCCGTTCAATCCTTCATCGGTACCGTTCAGACGGTCGATCAAGATACTTTTAAACAGTATGTCGCGCAGGAAGAACGAAGCTGTTTCGTAGATGTCATCGATTTCTATTACGATAGCCCGTTAACACGTCTCGGCGTGACGCTCGTCGATACACCGGGAGCAGATTCAATCAATGCCCGTCATACGGATGTCGCTTTTGATTACATCAAGAACGCGGATGCGATCTTGTTCGTCACGTACTTCAATCATGCCTTCGCCCGCGCTGACCGTGAATTCTTGATTCAACTCGGTCGTGTCAAAGACGCATTCGAACTCGATAAGATGTTCTTCCTCGTCAACGCGATTGATCTCGCTGCTTCAGATAGCGAACGTCAAGATGTCTTGAACTATGTCGCGACGGAATTGCAACGCTTCGGGATTCGATCGCCTCGACTGTATGGCGTCTCGAGCTTACAAGGACTCGCTGAAAAGCAACAAGAGCGATCGGATTCAACTTCCGGTTTACCTGAATTCGAGGAGGCATTCCATCACTTCCTAGCGGAGGATTTGACCGGTCTCGCCAAAGTATCGTTGTCTGAGCAGACGGAAAAGACCGTCCAGCGACTCGAACGATTTATTGCTGCGACTGAAGCGAATCTGTTGCGAAAAGAAGAACGGTTGGCTGAGTTATCTACTCTAGAACAGCAGGTCACGGATCGTTTCGAAGACAATCGCGCCGCTTTGATTGAACCTGCACTTAAAGCAGAGATCCATGAGCTGTTGCATCATGTCGTACAACGCATTTATTACCGTTTCCCTGACTTTTTCAAGGAAGCCTATAATCCTGTTCGTTTTGCTCAAACTGGCAAAGGAGTGGCATTACAGGATGCGTTAACGGAACTGTTGACGTTCCTTCGGTTCGATTTTGAACAAGAGCTCCGGGTCACACATTTCCGTGTCGACCAATGGCTCGAAGCGGCCTTGATCCGGCGTCAACAAGAGGAGCAACAGTTGCTAGAGCAATGGAACGAATCCTTCCAACTCGCGCCTGTCACGGTCTCTCGATTAAATGAAATGACGTTTGAAGGACCCTTCGAAGATGCAACGCCTTATATCGGCGTCAAACGCCACTTCCGGAATGCGAAAGCCTTCTTTGAAAAAAATGAGAAGGAGCAGTTGAAGGAGGAGCTTGCGACATTAACGAAACAAGAAGCACTCGCGTATACTGCCACTCAAGAAGAACGCTTACTTGCAGTCGTGTCGGCACATCTGGACGCTTCTTTGACAGCCGTTTCAGAGCACCTATTACGCCAAACACTCGAGCAACTTGAGAGTGAACGCGCGACGTTACAGGCACAAGAGACGCTGACTCCTTATAAACAAGCAGCAAAGCAGATTCGCAGTCTGACGCAACACGTCACTTCATGAAATACAATCGTTCAGCACAAAAGACCGGAGCGCGATGCGTTCCGGTCTTTTTTCTTCATCGCGCAGGCGTCGGCCAGTACGACTGAAAATAGTGGACGATGTATTGATGAACGTGCCGGACGACAGGACGTAATTCCGTCCCGACAAGTCGGTTCAACGAGACATCCCATAACATCGGTGGGTCGAACGGAATGATTTTAATGTCATCCGCATGATGAAACCGTAGTATCGGCTCCGGTAGGATTGAGATGACGTCAAGTTCTTGGACCATCCCGATCAACAAGTCCCATGCCCCTGACATGAAGAAGATATTCGGCTCTTGCTGCACTTTACGAAACTCCGATAGTATTTGATGATGTAACATGAATCGATCGTTCAAGATGACAAGTGGTTCATTACCGATATCACGATACGATAGCGCTTCTTTAGCTTGAAACGGGTGATTCGGACGCACGGCGACGACGACCTCATCTTCGATCAATCGAAAACGTTCGATACCATAGGATTCGCCCGGTTCGATCAAAATGGCCAAGTCGAGTTCTTCAAGTAACAGTCGACGCTTGAGTTCAAACGCCCCCTCTTCGATGATTTCGAGTTCGATGCCTGGATGTTCCGCCATGAACTTCGGAATCAACTGCGAAAATAAGACAGGGAGGATGACGGGGGGGAATTCCAAGACGGACTTTCCCTCGGACGACGTTCGAGCGTTCACGGAGATGTCCCATCAATGCTTGATGACGTGTCAAAACGATCTTAGCATCCTCATACAATTGACGTCCCGTTTCCGATAATCCTGTCAACCGTCCGTGCTTTCGAATGAACAGTTCTACTTGTTCCAGCTGTTCGAAATCGCGGATCATCTGACTAAGCGCCGGTTGTGAGATCGACAAGTGCTTCGAAGCACGCGTTAAATTATAGCCTTGCTCGACGATCGTCGTAAAAAAGAGCAATTGTCGAATATCCACTTACATCCCCCCTTATTCATCAAACCAACGATTTTTTTTGAAGAACAGAATCATTCCTAAAGCGAGGAGTCCCATTGCCCCTAACGTTACGAAATAACCATACCGGGTCGTCAGTTCTGGCATATGTTCGAAGTTCATACCATATATACCGGCGATGAACGTCAACGGCATGAAAATCGTCGTGAAGATCGTCAATGTCTTCATGATACTATTCATCCGGTACGAGTTGAGAGAGATGAAATTATCCCGAAACTCAGACGTCATCAATCGGTTGTATTCAATCATTTCCGATAACTTCAGTAAGTGATCGTATAGATCGCGAAAAAATGCCTGTTTCTTCGGATGAATCGATAACCGCTTCGATTCAACGACACGGTACAATAAGTCCCGCATCGGCATGACCGTCCGCGAGATTCGAAGTAACCGCGCGCGTAGTTCGAAAATCTCTTCCATCAACCGACGATCGTTTCCACGCGTCCGGTAGCGTTCCTCAAGTGCAAACAATTCATCTTCCGTCGCATGAACGATCGGAAAATAACCATCGACGATCTTGTCCATGATTTTATGAACGAGGTCGACCGTTTCTTGTTTGTCGAGGCGTTGGCTACACTGTTCAAACACGATATCAATTTCTGGCGAAGATTGCTCATGGTAGCTGACGAGATGCCGGTCGCTTGCGAACAAATTGATTTCGCGACTCTTCAACGTTCCTTCATCGAGTGCATGAAGGACAAAAAAGCTATGTTCTGTATAATATTCAAGCTTCGGACGTTGTAAGTAATGGAAACAATCTTCAATAGCTAGCGGATGAAAATCAAAGGCCTCAATCAATTTTTGCTTTTCTGCATCTGTCGGTTGATCGAAATCAACGAAATAACGTGTGATGCCCGATTCCTGTATCCGACTTACATCATCGGTCAAAATGATTGTGTCATTCGCATCGATCAGTATACAACGAATCAACTTTTTCTCCCCCTTTTCCTATGTAAGCGTACTACATTTTTTCGTATGCAACAAAAAAAGGATTTCCTCGAAGAGAAATCCTTTCAGATTGTAGACAAATGAACTGACTCAAAAAATGACACACCTTTTCACGCCCTTTCCTAAGGCGAGACACAAGCCAGTTTCCCCGCTCCATTCGAGCAGGAAAACGGGTCTTGTTTGTCTCTGACAGCGCAAAATCGCGCTTTTTCCTGTAGGAGTGGCGTGTAATGCGTCATTTTTTTATACCCGGAAGAAGGACCGAGAAGCATTTTGTTCACTCGACATCGCTTCCTAGGGAAAAACAAGCAAGAGCGACCCTGCAGCGAAGCGAAGCGGCGCAATGCTTGTCCCAGGAAAACGATACGAATCGAACAAAAAAGCGCAATCCTTCTCGTTAGAGAACAATTGCACTTGTCTTCAGTCTCAAAAGATTTCCCCGAAGAGAAATCCGTTTCATATAGCAATCAACCATGTTCAATATAAAAGCCGCTCCAATAAACTTGACGATACGTGAACTCTTTTCCACTCTTCGTCGTCACAAGCATCTCATCTTCTGCCATGACAGCTATTTTAATGGGTACTTCACCGTGATCCGTCAAATAATTGAGAATTTCAAGATGCCGATTCAACCAAAGACGACGGCGGAACCAACGAAAACGACTGAATGCCGCACTGAAGTGGAGTAAGGCGAGCGCAAGGATAATTAAAGCAAACGGAAGTGGAATGTCGAACAACGCAATCAAATATACATCTGCAATCAGCAAGGATAACGAGAGACCCATTTCCGTCATCTCCATGAAAGATGCTTTATAGGTCGCGAAGTAGGTCATCACACGAAACAGGAAGATGACCGTGAGGTACGGTACGAAGTACATTTGAAACACATGGTCCGTGCCGCTGTTGACGAACATGAGCAGTGGCAGGAAGAATAGCAATTTCCAGATTAGGATGGCGGAATAAAATAAAGTATGATCCGTGTAGCGTCTGCGTACGATGGCTTGACTCATATTCATTGCCTTCCCCTCCTTCATGATGGACCGTTTCAAAGTCGATGATGACAGGACATGATGCCTATAAGGGTATGTTTCCGAATTCAGCTGTTTCTAATCGTCTAATTCACAGTTTTTAGAAACTGTATATTTAGTATACGTCATGACGCGCCAAATAGTTCACTTTCCCCATCATTTCCCATCATTCGATGTGCTACAGATTGGAAACCCGCTCTTGCTAGTCGTCCGGATCTTCTACTGCTACAATAAAAGATATTCCAATTGAACAGAATCGAGTTGAATCTTACATGTATTCCCATATCATCATCGGCGCCGGAATTCTCGGTGCCTCGACTGCCTATCATTTATCGAAGGCTGGTGAACGCGTCTTACTCGTCGATCGGAAGGAACCCGGTCGAGCCTCTCATGCGGCAGCCGGTATTATCTGTCCATGGATGACACAGCGACGAAATAAGGCATGGTACCAATTAGCAAATAACGGCGCTCATTTTTACAAGACATTGATTCCTGAACTCGAAGCACTCGGTGAGACAAGTACGGGTTATCAGCAAGTTGGCACGATCGCCTTACACGAAACATCAAAAATTGAAAAGATGGAGACGATTGCGCAAAATCGTTTTCCGGAAGCCCCTGCCATCGAACGTATCGAAAGACTTGACCAAGATCGTGTCAAAACGCTCTTTCCACTCGTCGAACAGATCGAGGATGCTTTATTCGTTTCCGGTGGTGCCCGCGTTGACGGACGTGCCTTGTGTGCCGCACTGATTCGTGGCGCTGTCGAACATGGTGCGACCGTCCTAGAAGGAGATGCTTCTCTGATCGTAGACAAGGGAGTCGTCACCGGTATAACCATGGAAAATGAACAGTACTCGGCAGAACAGTTCATTTTAACGGCGGGCGTCTGGTTAAATGATCTTCTCCGTCCGCTTGACCTTAAAATTGATTTGCATCCGGAGAAGGGACAGATTCTGCAACTCAATTTGACGGACTCTACATCAACGACATGGCCCGTCGTCATGGGACAACGCGGATTATATCTCGTCTCCATCCACGAAGGGAAACTGATCGTCGGTTCGACACACGAAAAGCAAACCGATTATGACTTGAAACCGACCGTCAAGGGGATGCATGCTTTATTGAATCGCGCCTTACCTGTCTTACCAAGTCTCGAGGAAACGACGATTGATGAACTGCGTATCGGCTTACGTCCGTATACAAAAAACTCCCTGCCGGTGATCGGACCGCTTCAAAATCATCCGAACGTGTTCCTAGCGAACGGACTTGGTGCATCCGGTTTGACGATCGGACCTTATCTCGGTAGCCAATTAGCGAAGCTTGCGAATCATCAAACTCCTGATATCGAATGGACGACTTATGAGCCGACCTACGTCTCTCTCGACTCCTGACCCACTCTATACTTCACTTTGAAAGGAAGTACACCATTGTCCATGAAACCAATCGTTTCTCTCGAATTATTCGATGCTTTAGATATCCGTGTTGGTACAATCCTATCCATTTCGGATCAATCAAACGACTCGATTCAGCTTGAACTACAATTCGATGGATTTACACGTCTCTTTTCACTCGACTGGGAATCACTGCGTCCCGATGTTCATGAATTGCTTGGAAAACAAGCGATTGCCGTTCTCAATATACCCGGTCGCACGCGTGAAGAGTCCGGTCGGGTGCTTGAGATCGGTCGCTCGGAACAATGGATGCCGATTCTCGTCGTACCGGAATATCCGATTCCGGAAGGCGCACGCGTCGAATAAGGTAGAATATTTAGAAAAACACTCCCTGTGTCGCTTCGTAACGGAAGCTTTCAAGCGGGAGTGTTTTTTGATGTGCCGTTACATTTTTTCTAAATAATGCACGCTGAATCGTTCATTGTCATCGATCCAGCAATTGACTGAATGAAAACCACTTTGACGGGCAAGTGTCTCAAACTCTTCTTTACTATACTTATAGGAGTTTTCCGTATGAATCGTTTCCCCTTGCTTAAACGGAACCGTCACATCTCCAACTTGCACGAGTTGATCGAGTTGACTCCGAAGATGCATTTCGATTCGCCCTTTTTCTTCATTATAAAAAGCATGATGTTCGAATCGTGTCACATCAAACGTTCCCTCGAGCATCTGATTCAAATGCGTCAACATGTTCAAATTGAATGCTGCTGTGACGCCGGCTGCATCATTATAAGCCCGTTCAAGCAAATCAACAGACTTTTTCAAATCAACACCGATCAAGAATCCATCTCCCGTTTCAAGAATTCGTGAGGAATGACGTAAGAAGCGCATCGCTTCCTCCGGTTCAAAGTTACCGATCGTCGATCCCGGGAAAAAGATGACTCGTTTTTGAGACTCCTCGACCGGTAAAGAAATCGATTGTGAGTAATCCCCACAGACCGCTTTAATATGCAGCGCAGGATACCGTTCCGACAATTGGCGTGCAGATTCCATCAGGAAGTCTTTTGAGATATCAATTGGCATATACGTATCTAGATGTGTAAATGTCTCCAGTAACATCTGGATTTTACGACTGCTGCCACTTCCATATTCAATCAGTGTATGCACATCACCGATACTTCGTGCGATCTCCGCTCGATGTTGCTCCAAGATGGCGAGTTCTGTCCGAGTCGGATAATATTCCGGTTGTTGCGTAATCTGTTCGAACAACTGGGATCCAATATGATCATAAAAATATTTTGCCGGTAAGACCTTTTGTTCTTGCATCAGACCTTCAATGACTTCTAAACGCATGTTTTGTTGCGGCGTATATAAATCGTACCCAATGACTGTCTCTCTCATCACATGTCACCTGCCAATCGGAAGCCGCCAAATAACCAACGTTTATCAGGCGGGAAGAAGTTGCGGTATGTCTCGCGGATGTGATCGTCAGGCGTCACGCACGCTCCTCCACGCAGTACCATTTGATTACACATGAACTTCGCATTGTATTCCCCGAGTGCTCCTTCGAGCGGTTTACTGCCTGGATATGAACTATAAGCGCTCGACGTCCACTCCCAGACGTTTCCGAACATGCTCGCAAGCGTCGTCTCTGACTCTTCGACGGCTACCGGATGAAAGGTTCCGCTTCCCATCATATTACGCTTCGTGACAGAATCGACTTGGCGAGAAGCCCATTCCCATTCTGCTTCTGTCGGCAACCGTTTCCCTATATAGCGACTGTAAGCGTCCGCCTCATAAAAACTGACATGACAGACCGGTTCATCGAGACGAAGTGGTTCGACACCGTTCATCGTAAAGATCGTCCACTCTCCCGCGTCATCCTTCATCCAATATAACGGGGCTTTCCAGCCTTCTTTTTGCACCGTTACATACCCGTCGGACAACCAATACTCTGATTTTTCATAGCCTCCTGCTTCAATGAACGCCAAATACTCCCCGTTCGTGACAGGACGCGTCGCGAGTTTAAACGGATGCAGCCACGTTTTATGACGTGGACTTTCGTTGTCGAACGCAAATCCGTCTCCTGTATGACCGATCTCGACGAGCCCTTCCTCAAATTGGATAAATGATGTTTCCTTGACTGCATTTTCAGGCACATCTGATGCCAACGACTTTGATTGATAAGCAGGTAACAGTGGATTCGTGAAAAAGTTATACTTCACGTCCATCAAGATCAATTCCTGGTGTTGTTGTTCGTGTTGTAGTCCCATCTCGACTAATGCTTCGATTTTTCGTTGGTCTTCTGGAGTCCGTTCTTCCTTCAAGAACTCGACCATTTGTCCATCGACATATGCCCGGTAAGCAATGATGTCCTCGACGGTCGGACGTGACAACATCCCTCGTTGTTGACGAGGCTGGTAAGCACCAATCGAGTTGTAGTACGAATTGAACAGATAATTGTACTTCGGATGGAAGACTTGATAGCCTTCACTATATTCCTGTAGTATCATCCGTTCAAAAAACCAAGTCGTATGGGCGATGTGCCATTTTGGCGGACTCACGTCCGAACTCGCTTGAATGATAAAGTCTTCTGCTTCGAGCGGTTCAATCAAGGCAATTGTTTGGTTACGAACAGTGGCAAATTTTTCGATTAAGTACGATGTCGTTTCAAATAGCATGTCAATCACTCCCTATCCAAAATATTCCGAATCTTTTGGTCCATTTGATGTATACCCCTCCTATGGAAG
Source organism: Exiguobacterium abrahamii (assembly GCF_015645365.1). Lineage (NCBI taxonomy): Bacteria > Bacillati > Bacillota > Bacilli > Caryophanales > Exiguobacterium > Exiguobacterium abrahamii. Next base: position 1,117,279 of record NZ_JADOYC010000001.1, on the reverse strand, counting down.
AGTTATGCTAAAGAAACAAAAAAAGTCCGCTCCGTTAAGAGCGAACTGATCATTTTAATATACTTTATCGCCGTTGAAGATCGAGTTCTTGACGACGACGTAGTCGACCGTCCGAATCGCCTGCAATTTGTTCCCGCCAGCGTACGAAATTGCCGATTGCAAATCTTGCTCCATCTCGATTAACGTATCCACTAGACTTCCTTTATGCTCGACGAACATCTTCTTTCCTTCGACGTTCTTGCGTTCTCCTTTTTGGAACTCAGAAGCAGAACCGAAGTATTCCTTGACGAGCACTCCGTCCACTTCATGCGTCTCACCAGGCGATTCTTCATGCCCTGCGAAGAGTGAACCGATCATGACCATCGAAGCACCGAACCGGACCGACTTCGCGATATCGCCATGCGTCCGAATTCCACCATCCGCAATAATCGGTTTACTTGCTGCTTTTGCACACCAACGAAGTGCCGCGAGTTGCCAACCACCTGTACCAAATCCAGTCTTAATCTTCGTGATACACACTTTACCTGGTCCGATCCCAACTTTTGTTGCATCGGCTCCTGCATTCTCAAGTTCGCGTACCGCTTCCGGTGTACCGACGTTACCTGCGATGACGAAACTTGCTGGTAGAAGCGACTTGATGTGGCGAATCATCTGAATGACAGCTTCCGAATGACCGTGTGCGATATCAATCGTGATGTATTCCGGAGTCAGCCCTTCTGCTGCGAGCTGTTCGATCAGCTGATATTCCTCTTCCTTGACACCGACACTGATTGAAGCGAACAGTTGACGTTCTTGCATCATACGAACGAATGCCAAACGACGAGCCGGTTCGAATCGATGCATGATATAGAAATAATCGCCTTCCGCTAAGAACAAAGCGATCGATTCATCAATGATCGTTTGCATGTTTGCCGGTACGACTGGAAGCTTGAAACGACGACCACCAAACTCGACTGACGTATCACATTCCGAACGACTACCAACGATTGATTTTGCTGGAATTAATTGAATATCTTCATAATCGAATACTACATCCATTAATAACACCTCTAATTACGAATATTTTTTAATATATTAGCGATAATCATTCGCCCCTTGACTACTATAACGAACTGTCTTCATAGTGTCAAAGAAATTTTCGCGTTTTCAAGGTTTTTCAAGAACTTTATTCATACATCACCAGTAAAATGTTCGGTTTTTACTGGTTTTGACATTGTAAATCTGTCAACCAGTGTTCTTCCCAGTCAAAATAGCTTGTTGCTTCGGATGCTTCAAACACATGATCAGGATAAGGGAGTGCTAGAGGTGGGCGATCCTGTTTTGGGAAATATGCCAGTTGCTTCGATTCCCCATCGATCGCTTCGAGCGTTCCCCCGACTACCTTACACTCGAATACTGTCGCTACGTATTCAACTTCGTTTCCGTCCGGGTACGTCAAACGAAACGCCTCTCCACCGAAGGTCGCAATCAGACGGACCGGTCGGACGAATAGACCCGTTTCTTCATAGACTTCGCGAATGACTGCTTGCGCAGGAGATTCTCCCAGTTCGATTGCTCCAGCAGGCAAACTCCAAAACGGACCTCCTGGATCCTGAAAGAGGATATGACCTGCTTCGTTTCGAATGATCGCTGCGACGCATGGTGTAAACAGACGTTGCGTTCCGACAAGTTGGCGTAAATTAGCATAGTAATCAGAGATTGGCATGTTTTGACTCCTTTCGGTCTTCTTTTAATAGGGCAAATAAAATAAAGTCTTCCCAGGCATCGTTGATGAAGAGATTCTGTTTTGCGATTCCTTCTTTACGAAATCCGACTTTTTCAAGGACACGGATCGAGCCGATATTCTCCGGCATGACTTCAGCACGGATCCGGTGGAACTGGTGGACATCAAATAAATGATCAACGAACAATCTGACTGCTTGCGCCATATATCCTCGTCCTGAAAAGGCGGCATCTAGTTGATAGCCGATCATGCACGTCTCGGCTGGTCCACGTTGAACGAACATCGCCGAAACATCCCCAATCAACTGGTCGGTCTCAGATAAAAAGACACCATACGCATAATAAGCATCTTGACGCATTAACTCTTGATGACGATGAATCCGTTCACGTTGCCCTTCGATCGTGTATTGTTCTGGTGACGGCTTGATCGGCATCCAGTATTCAAAGTGATCACGGTTTCGCAAATTCACCTCAAGAATCTCCGCTGCATCTTCCAAGATGTACGGGCGAATGTATACAGGAAGCATATAACGTCCCTCCATTTCCATTATTATCTTTAGTTCAAGAAGTTTGCGTGTTTCATAATTCATATAGCGGGAATCTACATAATAGTTTCATTACATTACAGTGACAGCATACTATAGAGAAAACTGTCGAAGAAGGAGTGACCTATGTATTCAGACACTGATTTGCTTAATCAAATCAAACAACGCGATTCTGTCGCGTTAGAACGATTATACGATCGTTACGAAAAAACACTCTTTCTTCTATTCCGTCGCACACAAGTGGAAGATGCACTCATTCATTCCGCAATGACGCAACTATTCCGAACTGTTTGGGAACAACCGACACGTTATCCGAACTTTCAAGGATTCATTTTGCATACATTACGACAACTCAGTAGTAAAAGAGAACATATTCCGACTCGTTGAAAGAATCAGTTATACTCTTTCGACATGAGCAGAATGAACCCTTTAATTGTATGCTTTATTCAGAGAAGAACAGCTTCGTTTGTTCTTTTTTTGTTTTGTCCTTTCTTTTTCGATACGGGCATGCTATATTATTAAGTAATTATTGTTGTTCGGTGGAGATACGAAGTGTTTCACTTTATATTCGATGAAATTGATCACGGTAGTAATAATCAGTGTGCCAGTCACACGCAGGAGGCAATACACATGGAACAAGGTAAAGTAAAATGGTTTAACGCAGAAAAAGGATTCGGCTTCATCGAGCGCGAAAGCGGAGACGACGTATTCGTACACTTCTCAGCAATCCAATCTGAAGGTTTCAAATCACTTGACGAAGGTCAAGAGGTTTCTTTCGAAGTTGAAGAAGGTCAACGCGGACCACAAGCAACTAACGTTGTAAAACTTTAATTTCCTTTAGACCCTGCTCACGCAGGGTCTTTTTTGTGTTTATATATGCTACACTAGCGATTCAGAAAGAAAGGAGATGTAACATGACACTTGAACAAACCATGCAACACCTTCAAGAAGCTATGCTTAAAGGCGACCTAACACAAGTTTCACCTCTATTATCCCCCGAATTTACGTTCATCGATGCGTTAGGGCGGTCATTTGATGCCGAGACCTACCTCGATCATTACGTGGATCCTGCAAACATCCACTGGTTATCCCGGACCGATGATTTTTCATACATTGATCATTTCGAAGATACGGCAATCCAGTATAGTTTGACAGAAGACCGATTTGAATACGGGACAACTCAATATGTTGGTCGTTTCCGGGTCGTATCCATCTATCGTGCTACGTCCGAAGGTTGGAAATGGCACTTTGGTCAACTGACATCTCTTGATCCGTCGTGACGGATTCAAGGGATGTTTTTGTTTTCATGTTCTATTCATCGTCAGTTGGAATTGCTTCTCATTTTTCATTCCGTTACACTTGAGTGGTACATATTTTCTGAAAATTCAAGAAGGAGTGTTCCTCATGACGGTTTATAACTTCTCTGCCGGTCCTGCAGTCCTTCCTGCCCCGGTCTTATTGAAGGCTCAATCTGAACTACTCGATTATGAAAATTCAGGACAATCCGTTCTTGAAATGAGTCATCGTTCGCCGATTTTTGAATCGATTCGGGATGCGGCTGAACAATCCTTACGGAGACTAATGTCGATTCCCGATTCGTACTCCGTATTGTTTCTTCAAGGGGGAGCTACCCTTCAGTTCACGATGTTACCGCAAAATCTAGCGACGAAGACCGGACGAATTGATTTCATCGATACTGGCGGCTGGTCAACGAAGGCGATTGCAGATGCCAAACGGTATGCCTCGGTCCAAGTGCTCGCCTCTTCCGCTGATCACGGGTATCGCTTCATCCCGGAAGGTCCGTTCACGTCAACAGCAGACTATCTGCATATCACTTGGAACAATACCCTCGAAGGGACGACGTATCAGACACCGCCTCTCGTCGATGCGCCACTCGTCGCAGATGTCTCTTCTTCGATTTTGTCTGAACCATTGCCAATCGAGTCATTCGATGTGTTGTATGCTGGTGCTCAAAAAAACCTTGGCGTCGCTGGTTTGACGGTCGTCATCGTGAAGAACGCGTTGCTAGATCGTGTTCCTGACACGATCGGCGCCTACTTACGGTATGACATCCATGCCAAACAGCGGTCTCTGTACAACACGCCGCCGACATTCAGTCTTTATATGACGAAATTAGTGCTCGAATGGATTGAAGAGACCGGACTCGAGACGATCGCGGCACGAAACGTCTCACAAGCACACATGTTATATGAAGCAATCGATCAATCCAATCTATTTCATAACCATGTAGCCGTCAAGGATCGAAGCCGGATGAACATTCCGTTCTCGACCGGAAGTGAGTCGGAGGATGCTGCGTTCTTGAACTTTGCTGCGCGTCACGATCTGATCAACCTTGCCGGTCACCGCTCGATTGGTGGAATGCGCGCGAGTCTTTACAATGCGATGCCGACCGAAGGAGTTACGGCACTGATTCACATCATGCACCGTTTTGAACAGGGGGAACGTTAAATGTATCAAATTCAACTATGGAATGATTTATCGGACAAAGGATTAAAACGATTCACAGATGACTATCACGTTCAGCGAGAAACGGAACAACCAGACGCTTTTCTCGTCCGCAGCAAGGATTTACATGACATGCGCTTTCCAGATAGTCTTAAAGCCGTCGCCCGAGCCGGCGTCGGTGTCAATACGATTCCACTTGATCAACTCGCAAACCGCGGGATTCCCGTCTTTTCGACGCCAGGTGCCAATGCGAATGCCGTCAAGGAACTTGTCATCGGTAGTTTATTCCTGACGGCGCGAAAGCTCGTGCCGAGTCTGCTTTGGACGAACAACTTACGCGGACCGGATATTCCGGAGCGAATCGAAGCGAACAAAAAACAATTTGTCGGAACCGAGTTACTCGGGAAACGAATCGGGATCGTCGGACTTGGGGCGATCGGGGCAAACTTAGCCAACACTCTCCACGAGCTTGGCATGACCGTCACAGGCTATGATCCACACATGTCCGTCGAGTCCGCTTGGCGCGTTTCGAATCAGATTCAGCGTGCGACACAGCTTGAGGATCTTCTCGCGACAAGTGACTATATCACGTTGCACCTGCCGCTCGTTGACGCAACGACGAGTTTACTCGATGCGTCTCTCCTCTCGAAGATGAAACACGGCGCGACCCTGCTCAACTTCTCGCGTGGCGAACTCGTCGATGAACAAGCGTTAGCCGACGTACTCCGGTCCGGTCGACTGGCGAACTATGTGACGGATTTCCCGAACGCCTTCATCTTGTCCCTCCCCCGAGTCATTGCCTTACCACATATCGGGGCATCGACGAGTGAAGCGGAGGAAAACTGTGCCATCATGGCGGTCGATCAACTGCGTCTGTTCCTTGAGACAGGAAACATCCGCAATGCTGTCAATTTTCCAGCCGTCGAGTTACCGTTCACTGGAAAACGACGGATTACGATTGCGCACCATAACATTCCGAACATGGTCGGTCAAATCGCTTCGGTGTTAGCACAAGAGTCGATCAATATCGCGAATATGATCAATGGTAGTAAAGATGCGATTGCCTATACGATCATCGATATCGATAACCATGCGGACGAAATGATCTCGCTCGACCGACTGAATCAGATTCCTGGCGTCTTGAAAACACGTCTACTTTAAAAGGAGTGAACCCCATGCCAACTTTTGAACCTTTTGCGGCGTTACGACCGGACTCAAAATACGCGGCAGAATTTGCCGCCTTACCGTATGATGTTTATTCTCGCGAAGAAGCACGTTCTGAGATTCGACGTCATCCGCTGTCTTTTTTGCGGATCGATAAAGCAGAAGCCACCCTTCCGTCATTGATCGCTGAAGATGATCCACGCGTTTATCAGCAAGCGGCGCTCGCCTTCGAAGAGAGTCAAACAAACGACATCTTACAGCTCGACACGGACGAGACGTATTATATCTATCAATTGTCAGACGGGACACATACACAATCCGGTTTCGTCGGATGTGTTGCCGTCAGTGATTACGAGACGAATCAAATTCGTAAACACGAATTCACACGTCCGGATAAAGAGCGCGACCGTGTCCGACACGTCGAACAGTTGCAAGCACATACGGGACCGATTTTACTGGCGCATCAGACGGATGCACAACTCGAAGCAATCGTCACGACGGTCACTGCTGGCGATCCTCTATATGATTTCACCGTCGATGGAGTGACGCATCGAATTTTTAAAATCACTGATCGTAATCATTTGTTGACGATCGGGAGCCAGTTCGCCCGTCACGACGCTCTCTATATCGCTGATGGTCACCATCGCGCTGCAGCAGCAGCCATCGCTGCCAGTCGGACGGACCAGGAGGAAGCCCAACGTTTTCTTGGCGTCTCTTTCCCGCAGAATCAATTACGGATTCTCGGATACCATCGCGTCGTTGAAGATTTGTACGGTCAATCGGTCGTTGACTTCCTCGAACGATTAGCCCATCGCTTTACGATTACAAAAGGACGTGCCGAACAAACGAAGCCTCACCAAATCGAGATGTATCTCAATCGACAATGGTATACCCTTTCGTACGATTCTGAACGAATCGGGACGAAAGCGAATCTCGACGTCTCGATTTTACAAGAAGAGTTGTTGACACCTTTACTCGGTATCGAAGATCCAAGGACGGACGCACGAATCCAGTTCGTCGGTGGTCATAAGGGGTATGCCGGTCTTGAGCAGATCGTGGACTCTGGGCATGCCGCTGTCGCCTTCCACTTGCATCCGACTTCGATCGAAGATTTAATGGCTGTGGCTGATGCCGGAGAGGTAATGCCGCCGAAATCGACTTGGTTCGAACCGAAACTTCGGAGCGGTTTACTGATCCATCCGTTTGATTCGTAATGCACACCAAAAAAGCAAGTCGCGGATGCGATATCCACGACTTGCTTTTCTTATAGGTGTCGCAAAAGAAGAGCCGACACAGGTTCTACTTGAATAGTTCCCGACAACGTCGTTGTATCCAACAGACTTTCATACGTTCCTTCAAGCGAAAGAGATTGTGCCTCTTCACTGACGTTGACGACGAGCAAGTAAACCTGTTCGCCCTGACGTCGCTCGACAATAAATGTCTGTTTGGTATCATCGATCCTTTGGAAATGATACGTTCCGGCATTTGCTAAAACCGGATGCTGTTTTCGAAGGGCGATCAACTGCGCAACGTGATCGAACAACTCACGGTTCTGTTTCGTCTCGTCCCACTCCATACACGCACGGTTGGCCGGGTCTTGCCCACCCATCATTCCAATCTCATCACCATAATAGATGACGGGTGTACCCGGAAACGTCAACAGTGTGGTGAAAAGTAACTTCATCCGATCAATGTTTCCTTTCGCACGTGTTAATGCACGCGGCGTATCATGCGAGTCAATCAAATTGAACATCACTTCGTTGACATTTTGAGAATGCCAGTTTAAATTTCGGCTGACTGCATGTGAGAAATCACGAACGCTCGTCTCGCCCGTCGCAAAACAAGTCAAAAAGCTCTCTGTCAAACCGTAATTCATGACGGCATCAAATTGATCGCCGAGGAGCCACGGTTGCGAATCCGTCCAGCATTCACCGACGATATAACATGTTCCGTTCGCAGCCCGGACTTCCTTGCGAAACTCACGCCAAAATGCATGATCGACTTCACTTGCGACATCCAAACGCCAGCCGTCGATTCCGAATTCCTCGACCCAATAACGTCCGACGTGAAGCAAATAGTCTTTGACGTCCGGATGAGCAGTATTCAATTTCGGCATGTTCCGTTCAAACGCAAACACTTCATAGTTCGGAATCGATGGATCGACCGGGAAGGAACCAATCGTAAACCAATTGGCGTATTTTGAATCCTGCCCCTTTTCTAAGACATCCTGAAAGGCGGGGTGCTCTTCACTAATATGGTTGAAGACGGCATCGAGTAATACGCGGATACCGTTCTCATGTAGCACATCGATCATCTTGCGGAACGTTTTCTCGTCACCAAATGCAGGATCAAGCTTCAAATAGTCAAGGGTATCGTATTTATGATTCGATGGTGCCTTAAAGACTGGGCAGAAGTAGACACCCGTGACACCGAGACGTTGTAAATGATCGACGTGATCAATGACGCCTTGAAAATCTCCACCGAAGAAATTTTGAAAAGCCGGTGCTTCACTTCCCCACTCCTTCGTGCCTGCTGGATCATTCGACGGGTCACCATTCGCGAATCGTTCCGGGAAAATTTGATACCAGACCGTATCCTTCACCCACTCCGGTGTATCAAAGACATCCGTCGCATGAACATATGGCACAGAAAAATAATAGCCCGGATGATCGAGTGGCGCTTCGTCATACCAGCCACGCTCGGTTAAAACGGCTGTCGTATCGCCATGAACCTCGAACCCATATCGCAACCGCTTCCGTTCTGGGCGGACTGCAACGAACCAATAGTCATACGTCGCATCACTTCCATTGTGTTGCATCGGTGTCCGCTCTACTTTCCATGATTTTTCTTTCTCCGGATCAAAATTCCAATCTCGGTCTTCTTCTTTTTCCGCTTCCCATTCATACGGATCACCATGTATCAATTCAACTTTTTCAATATCGCCTTTAGCCGTCATAAGTCGGACATGGACCGTCTCTTGATCGTAAGCATAAACGAATGGTGATAATGCGCGATGAACTACCCCAGCCTGGTTCAAATTCTGCCACTCTCCCTTAAATTGATATTTCTCTATCGGTAAAGTTCCTTTCTTCCACCTCGCTTAAACGTATTTAATAGAAATTCAACGGTTCCACCGACATTTTAGTTCAGTCTGTCAGGTAGTTTAAGGTATACTGATAACGCATAGGAAATCACGGATTTCTGACATTACGGAAAGAGAGTGGATACGAAATGGGTCGTAAATGGAATAACATCAAGGAAAAAAAAGCATCAAAAGACAAAAATACGAGTCGGATTTACGCAAAGTTTGGTCGTGAGATTTATGTAGCGGCTAAACAAGGTGAACCCGATCCAGAATCAAACCAAGCATTAAAGGTCGTTCTCGAACGAGCGAAAACATACAACGTGCCACGTGCCATCGTTGATCGGGCGATTGAAAAAGCAAAAGGTGGAGCGGAAGAAAACTACGACGTCTTGCGTTATGAAGGATTCGGTCCAAGCGGTTCAATGGTCATCGTCGAAACGTTGACGAACAATGTTAACCGGACGGCTTCTGACGTTCGTGCTGCATTCGGAAAAAATGGCGGAAACATGGGCGTGAGCGGATCCGTCGCTTATATGTTCGATGCGACGGCAATCTTTGCCTTTGAAGGTAAAACTGCGGATGACGTTCTTGAATTGATGATGGAAGCGGATATTGATGTCCGTGATATCCTCGAAGAAGACGAATCTGTCATCATCTACGCAGAGCCAGAACAATTCCATGCTGTACAAGAAGCGTTGAAAGCTGCAGGCATTACTGAGTTCTCACTTGCCGAACTCGTCATGCTCGCCCAAAACGAAGTCGCGTTGTCTGAAGACGACGTCGCCCAATTCGAAAAAATGATCGATGCACTAGAAGATCTTGAGGATGTGCAACAGGTCTACCATAACGTAGAACTATAATCAAAAAGACAAGGGGATGGTCACGACCATCCCCTTGTCTTTTTGATTATAGTTTCTGTATCGGTTAACGCCCGGAATCGGTCACGCACCGTCTATATGTATCATAAAGTATGAAACGCGTTTCATAACAAGAACAAAAAAGATTCATTTTGTATGTTTATTTCTTGTATTTAATGGGAATAGTAATATTCGGAGTTGATTATAACTTATATTGCTTTGAAGAAATAAAAGGAGGAACGAACGATGACATATTCTTTAATTGAAACATTCAAACACATCGTAAGCGAGGCAACTAGCTTTAAGCGCGTTGATTTCGGAGGTTACGATATTTATATGCAGACAACAGATGGACGAACGATTACGGCACACATCCGCTATGATGGTGGTGGTACGGACTTCAATGAAGCTTATTTAATGCTTGAATCGAGTACCGGTCAACGTCGCACAGCGACCTTAACGCTTTATCAATTCGAACATCTCTCTTCTTATACTGCACACAGTGAACGGACACGTGCCCTAGTCACAACAAGTGCTTAATGACCATAAAACACGCCTCTCATTCGAGAGACGTGCTTTTTTAATTTTCTTCTCGCTCGAGGCGTTCGAGTTCTGCGTGTGTTTGTGGGAATCCATTCGCTTGCCAATCTGCCCGATGAATGGAATCCAGTTGTGTCAGTCCGACTTCAGCCGGATCGCGTTTCGCGTCGACACTTGGACGATGGTCAATATCATCTGAAGTCGATTTTCGTTGTTGGTATTGTTGATAGGCGATTGTCGCAATCGCCGCTAGACCACCTAAAATGACACCTGTCTTGAATGTTGCTCGCATGAAAGTTCCCCCTCTATGGTCGTTAGTTGTGCTCTAGATAGATTTACCCGTGTTCCTTGAGTTTGAATCATTCTCCTCATGGATCCACGTGTTTTTTGAAAAAAATCAAAAAAAATTTCAGCCTATTTCTGCCGTGTTCCTACATATTTAATAATCAAGAGAGCAAATGGTTCTATCCCTTATGCTTCAACGCTTCACGTCATGCAAGAATGAAAAAAGTACGCTATACTTGATTCAGAAACATCTTCGACGAACAAAATGAATCGTGTCTTCTACTGGACAGTTCCGAGCTTCAACAGCTTGCGTTCGCGTCCCTTTTTCATTTTTGGTCGTCGATGTCACAAAGGAGGGAATTTCGTGTCCGTGATGCACGGGGCTATTTTACTGCCCATATTGATCAGTCTTTTCATTCCGCTTCTAGCGAAACGCCTTCCGAACATTCATACCGGTTGGTTTGTACTTGTCGTACCTGTACTGCTCGTTTCGTATTTCAGCCGCTTTCTCCCCGATACGATGTCAGGTGAGACCTTTACGGCACGCATGCCGTGGATACCATCGCTCGGTATCGATTTCGTCACGTATCTTGACGGACTCGGCTTATTGTTCGCACTATTGATCACAGGAATCGGCTCACTCGTCGTTCTTTATTCGATTTTTTATTTAGATGCGAAAAAAGAATCTCTCGGAACATTTTATGTCTATCTGTTGATGTTCATGACCGCCATGCTTGGGGTCGTGCTGTCAGATAACATGATCGTCCTCTATCTGTTCTGGGAATTAACGTCGATTTCGTCATTCTTATTGATTGCCTACTGGTACGAGCGGGAACGTTCTCGTTACGGCGCTCAAAAATCGATGTTGATCACCGTCTTCGGTGGACTAGCGATGCTTGGGGGAATTGCGATTCTCTCTACACTCAGTGGATCGTTAAGTATTCGTGAGACGTATGCGTCACTTGAGTCGATTCAAGGTGAACCTTTCTTTACGGTTGCCCTTGTTTTATTCTTGCTAGCTGCCTTTACGAAATCGGCTCAATTTCCGTTCCACATCTGGTTACCGGATGCGATGGAAGCACCGACTCCTGTCAGTGCCTACTTGCACTCGGCAACGATGGTCAAGGCAGGATTGTATCTCGTCGCTCGTTTCAGTCCGATTTTTGCGGATGAGTCGCTTTGGTTTTATCTCGTCTCATCTGTCGGAATATTCACCTTATTCTGGGGTTCACTCAATGCGGTGAAACAACATGATTTGAAAGGAATCCTTGCTTACTCGACGATTTCTCAGCTTGGATTAATCATGTCTTTACTTGGACTCGGAGCTGCCGCCTTACACGTCGACGCGTTAGATGATGGATTATATACGATCGCGACAGTTGCTGCGATTTTTCACCTGATCAACCACGCGACGTTTAAAGGCAGTCTTTTCATGATGGCGGGAATCGTCGATCACGAAACCGGTACTCGCGATATTCGGAAGCTCGGTGGTCTTGCGCAACTCATGCCGGTTTCGATGACGATTGCGATGATCGGGACCCTTTCGATGGCGGGGATTCCACCGTTCAATGGATTCTTAAGTAAAGAGATGTTCTTGACAGGTGTTCTTCAAGTTTCAGGATCTGACTTGTTCCACTTACCGTCTTACGGTTGGATCATTCCTGTACTCGCCGTCGTCGGAAGTATCTTTACGTTCGTCTACAGCATCCTGATCGTCCGCAGAACGTTCTTCGGTAAGCGTCAAGACGATAAGTTGCCGAAAACACCACACGAGGCACCGATTGGCATGTTGATTCCACCTCTCGTCCTCGTCTCGCTCGTCGTCATCATCGGACTCTTCCCGAATCTATTATCGGATACGTTGATTCGACCGGCAGTCGAAGCGATCTTACCGCAAGTCGTTGATGCCGGTGGCAAGATTGATGTGCACATTACGATGTGGCATGGATTCAAACCAGAATTTTTCCTGACCTTACTCATCTTTACAGTCGGGTTCATCTTGTACAAGACACTGCCACGCTGGCAATCGCTCTATAACCGGATGCCTCGTGCCGTCTCCTTGAATCATCAATATGACGCTTTGTTACGCCGTGGTGAACAGACATCGACACGGATCCATGATACGGTCATGACCGGCTACATGCGGTCGTATCTCGTCTACATCTTCGGATTCATCGTCATCTTGATCTTGACGGCACTATACGGGTTTGATGCCTTCCGCTTCGCAGTTGATCCAATCAGCTCAATTCATGCGTACGAGATCATCCTTGCACTCGTTCTCGTTTCGAGTGCACTCTCGATCACCTTTGCGCGTTCACGACTGACATCGATCATCTTGCTTGGTGTGACGGGGTATACAGTTGCTTTGTTCTTTGTCTTATTCCGAGCGCCAGACCTTGCTTTAACGCAACTCGTCATCGAGACCGTATCGGTCGCGTTGTTCCTGCTCGTTTTCTATCGTTTACCGGAAATCAGCCGGAAAGAAGAACGCATTCCATTCAAGCTCGGCAATGCCTTGATTTCGGCACTCGTCGGATTGACGGTGACACTCGTCGCCCTTGCTTCTCTCAGCCAACGATCGTTTACTTCGATCGCCAAGTATTACATCGATAATGTCGCTGATCTTGCCGCTGGCGGCAATATGGTCAACGTCATTCTCGTCGACTTCCGTGGCTTCGATACGTTGTTTGAGATTGCCGTTCTCGCACTTGCCGGAATCGGAATTTACACGATGATTAAATTCAGACGAACAGGAGGGATGGATAAATGAAAAAGCAGACAAAAAAGCATACGAATGACGTCATCTTAGAGTCCGCGACTTCCTTTATCACGTTCATCATCTTCCTGTTTGCTGTCTACTTGTTCTTTGCTGGACACTATACGCCAGGTGGCGGTTTCATTGGTGGTCTTGTGACGGCGTCTGCTCTTGTCTTGATTTTACTTGCTTACGACATCAAGACGTTGCGCCGGATTTTGCCATTCGACTATAAATGGATCACGGCTCTTGGTATGTTGATTGCCGTACTGACGGCTTCGGGAGCGCTTGTCTTTAACGTCCCGTTCTTCACACATGCACATGACTATTTCAACCTACCGTTATTCGGTAAGACATCACTTCACACAGCGATGTTGTTTGATCTTGGTGTTTATCTTGTCGTCGTCGGTGTGACGATGACGATTATTCAAACGATTGGGGAGAGTGATTAATATGGAAATCATCATGGCGATCGCCGCAGGCATCCTGACGATGTGTGCCATTTATCTCATTCTTTCGAAAAGTATTCTTCGCATTATCATCGGAACAGGGTTGCTTAGCCACGCCGCCCATCTGCTTGTCATGACAATGGGTGGACTAAAACGAGGTGCGGCTCCGGTTTTAAAGGACGGCGTGACTTCCTATACGGATCCACTGCCGCAAGCACTCGTCTTGACCGCCATCGTCATCAGCTTTGGTGTCACTGCCTTCTTCTTGGTACTCGCTTATCGTGCCTATCAAGAACTCGGAACCGATAATATCGAAGAAATGAAAGGAACCGATTCGAATGATTAACTTACCGCTTCTACCAATCATCATCCCGTTGTTGACGGGTGTCATCTTGATGTTTTTCCCGCGACACCTAAAAGGACAACGGATCGTTTCCCTCTTTTCGACGATTTTGACTGTCTGTGCTTCCATCTATCTCGTGCTGTCTGTCCGGTCAAACGGCATCTTAACAGTCACACTCGGTAGTTGGCCAGCACCTTTTGGTATCACGCTTGTCTCTGACATGCTATCCGCTTTACTCGTCACGACGACGAGCATTCTTGTTCTTTGTATCATCTGGTATGCCATTGTCTACTTGAGCGTTTCTTATCAACGGTACTACTATTTCATTGCCGTTCAATTCCTGCTCGTTGGTGTCAATGGTGCCTTTACGACAGGTGATATCTTTAACATGTTCGTCTTCTTCGAAGTTTTCCTGATTTCGTCTTATGTCTTGATTGTTCTCGGCGGGAAACCGGCACAGTTACGAGAATCGCTGAAGTATCTTTTGATTAACGTCATCTCGTCCGCGTTATTCGTCATGACGGTTGCCTTCTTGTACGGTATCATCGGATCGCTCAGCATGGCGGATATCAGTCAAAAGATTTCAGAAGTCGGACAACCGGCAATCCTCAACGTCATCGCCTTGTTATTCCTGATCGTCTTTGGATTAAAGGGTGCGATCTTCCCGCTCTACTTCTGGTTACCTGGTTCTTATCAAGTACCACCGACGCCTGTTCTTGCTCTGTTCGGTGCCTTGTTGACGAAGGTCGGGGTCTACGGGATTTTACGGACGTATAGTTTGTTCTTCTCAAATGAGATTGGAACGATTCATCAAATCTTGAGTATCCTTGCGCTCAGTACGATCGTCATCGGGGTGATTGGTGCGCTTGCGACACGGGATGCGAAGCAAATCATCATCTACAACATCATCGTCGCAGTCGGAGTCATCTTGTACGGGGTTTCCCTCATGACACCGCAAGCGCTAGAAGGTGCGATTTTCTACCTTCTTCATGATATGTTGATTAAAGCCGCTTTATTCCTACTCGTAGGAATCATGGTCGGAATTGCCGGCTCGAGTAAGCTGAAAGACATGGGCGGGATGATCAAAGCCTATCCTGTATTAGGTTGGACGTTCTTCATCGCGGCGTTATCACTTGCCGGGATTCCACCGCTCAGCGGATTCATCGGGAAATTCCTGATTGTTCGTGGTGGTATTGAAGCCGGTGAGTTGATTGGACCAATCATCGTTCTACTATCGAGTCTGCTCGTCTTGTATTCGGTCGTTCAATTGTTCATGCGTGCCTTTTGGGGAACACCGAAGACCTACTCTGGTGATAAACAAGCGCTTGTTCCAAAGCTGCTAGTTCCTACGATTGCCTTAGTTGCGCTCAGCGTTCTCTATGGAGTAGGTGCTGAGGCGATGCGTCCACTGATTCAACAAACCGTCGAACCGTTGACGAATCCAACGCTCTATATCGATGCCGTACTAAAAGGAGGTCGTTAATTCATGGCATTTCAAGTCTTGCTCAACTTATTTCTTGCATTCTTGTGGATGTTTCTCTCAAACAATTTCTCGGCCTCCGGTTTCGTCATTGGTTACGCGCTAGGGCTGATTGCGATGTTCGCTTTCCGTCGCGGCTTCAAAGGTCGTTTTTATCTCGGACCTGTCATCGCACTCGTCCTATTATTCTTCCGCTTTCTCTACGAGCTGGTCGTCGCAAACATCGATGTCTTGAAAATCATCTTAAAGCCGAAGTTAGATATTCAGCCCGGTATCTTCGCCTATGAGACCGAACTCGATCAACCGTGGCAAATCACGTTGCTGTCGATGCTGATCACATTGACGCCGGGAACGCTTGTCGTTGATATCTCGGATGATAATAAGACACTCTACATTCATGCACTCCACATGCCAGAGGTCGATGAAGCAGTCGCTTCGATTCGTGATAGTTTTGAGAAAGCCATTCTGGAGGTGAGTCGGTGATGTTCGATATTTTAATCTACATCGCACTCGGGGGTGTCTTTCTCTCGATGCTTGGTCTATTTTACCGGGTCATCAAAGGACCAAGTGTGGCGGATCGTGTCATCGCTCTTGATTCAATTGGTATCAGCTTGATTTCAATCGTTGGTCTTGTCTCGATCATCTTACGGACGAGCGACTATCTCGAAGTCATCCTGTTGATTGGTATACTCGCCTTCATCGGTACGGTTGCCTTTTCAAAATATATCGAGAAAGGAGAGATCATCGAACGTGATCGCAATCAATGAATTGATCGTCGCGGTCTTCGCCTTGCTCGGTATGGGATTTAGTCTCGTCACCGCGCTTGGTCTGATCCGCTTACCGGATGTCTATACGCGTGCTCACGCTGCATCTAAAAGCGCGACATTAGGTGTCATGTCGATTTTAATCGGCGTCATCATCTATTTCGTCACTGAAGATGGATTCTTCTCCTCTCGTGTCGTTCTCGGCATCCTGTTCGTGCTCATCACAGCGCCGATTGGAGGACATCTGATCGCCCGTGCTGCATATTACAGCAATGTGCCGTTATGGAAATCATCTGTTCGTGACGACTTGTCTCAGAACAAAGAACATGTGGAACCAAAGAAACGCCAAGATGATGTATAAGTATCGCTATGACAAAACCCTCGTTTCCGTGAATGGAAGCGAGGGTTTTTTGATTAAGAACGCTGTAAAGGTGAGGCAGCAAACAAGAGTGCCAACTCATCACGATTATCCAGCAATTCTTCTAATGTATGTTGTTCCAGTTCCCGAATAAAAGCTCGAAGCGCTCGTCCGAGCACACCTTTTAGACGGCATCCAGGTTCGATGACACAATGCCCGTTACTTCCAAAACATTCGACGATATCCATCGGTTCCATCTCCCGAACGACTTTCCCGATGTTGATGTCTTTTGGATCACGAATCAAACGGAGTCCGCCTGACCGGCCTCTTGTTGATTCGACATAGCCAAGTTTCGCTAATTGTTGTGTCACCTTCATTAAATGGTTGGATGAGATGCCATAATGCTTGGCAATCTGCGGCATTGGTGTGATGATATCCCGGTGCACCCCGAGATACATCAACACACGTAGTCCATAATCCGTATACTGTGTAATTCTCACGATCCTCACTCCATTCATTCCCAAAACTGCACTGTTATCGTACCATGAAATACGAAACTGACTACATTGTTTTGTCTCACGATTCGAAATTCTGATAAACCTCTATTAGGTTTACGTATGAAATGAAATATTGGATTTAAAATACGAGTTTTAAAAACAAAAAAACTATTCCTCCTTTCCTGTTCGAAAGAAGAAATAGTACTATTTCGTTTTTACTTTATTTTTTGTACAGCCCTTTCACGACATCATTAAAACGGTCGGCATAGTTCGTAAAGACACCTGTGACACCATAATCAAGCATACGTACCATATCCGCTTTTTCATTCACAGTATACGGGTGAAGTAATAAATCATGTGCGCGAATCGCTGAGACGTTCTCACGTGTCAACGCTTTGAAGGAAGGACCGACACCGACTGCATACTGACGGATTGCGGTCAATCGATCATCCGTCAATGCCTTGACTTCATTTGCTTCCATCAACTGAACCAATGGAACGTTCGGGTCGATGGCTCTGACTTTTTGAAGACTTGCTTCACTAAACGACTGAATCAAGACTTGTCCCGGTTTCACACGATCGCTCGATAAACCATTACGTTTGAGTAAATCAAGCAATTTTTGTTCCATTCCCGGGTACACTTCCGGTGATTTCGTCTCGATGTAATAATTCGCATGCTTCCCATACTTACTCAAGACTTCTTGAAGCGTCGGAACTTTCAGACCGACATACGATTTTTTCGCAAGCGTCGGGTTCGCTTCATTGAACCAGCTACCGGCATCAAGTTTCTTGATTTCAGCAAGCGTTTTATCTTTGACGGCACCCGTTCCGTTCGTCGTCCGATCAACCGTTTCATCGTGCATCGCAATCAATTGACCGTCTTTTGTCATCTGTAAATCAATTTCGATGTAATCTGCTTTGAATGCCTTATGTCCCATTTCATAAGCTGGCATCGTATGCTCTGGCGCGTATCCTGAAGCTCCGCGGTGAGCAACATTGATGATGCGATTTGGATCGAGTAACGATTTTCCTTTTGAATGTGCGCTGACATCTTCTGTCGGAAGACCTGTGCTTAATACGGCTCCTGCTACCATCGTCAATCCAATTTGTTTCAACATAATCAATTCCCCCTTGAAATATTCTTACAACACTTATCCTAAATCGTATGTATGAAGCTGATATAGAGATGATGTAAATGTCGTTTCGTATTTTGATGACAAAGTGATATCAACAAAAAAAGACCCGCATCTAAAACGGGTCTTTTATGATTACGCTTCGAAAATCAATGACTCTGGATCTTCGAGGAGATCTTTAATGTGTTTCAGGAACGTAACCGCTTCTTTTCCATCAACGATTCGGTGATCGTAGGAGAGTGCGACGTACATCATCGGACGGTTTTCCATGCGTTCAGCATCGATCGCCACAGGGCGCAAGTTGATTGCGTGCATCCCGAGAATTGCGACTTGTGGACCGTTTAAGATCGGTGTCGACATGAGTGAACCGAATGTACCACCGTTCGTAATCGTGAACGTACCACCCGTCAAGTCAGATAGACCGAGTTTGTTATCGCGCGCCTTGACCGCTAATTGAATGATGTCTTTTTCAATCTCAGCAAAGTTCTTTTTGTCCGCATCACGAACGACTGGAACGACGAGACCGTCTGGTGCTGAAACGGCAATCCCGATATCGTAGAATTTCTTCAGGACGATTTCGTCACCTTGAATCTCAGCATTCAAGTATGGCATCTTTTTAAGTGCTGCGACTGCTGCTTTTGTAAAGAATGACATGAAGCCGAGTTTGACTTCGTTTTCCTTCACGAATTTTTCTTGGCGACGTTTACGTAGTGCCATGACCGCTGACATATCGATCTCATTGAATGTCGTCAACATCGCTGCCGTTTGTTGGACTTCAACGAGTCGGTTCGCAATCGTCTTACGACGGCGTGACATCTTGATTCGCTCTTCCGGTTTCCCAGGAGCGGCTGCAGGTGCTGGTGCCGGTGTAGCGGGTTTCGTAGGAGCCGGTTTTGCTTGCTCACGTGGTGCTACTTCAAACGTCGCGACGTCTTGGACGCGGATGCGACCAAGTGGATCTTGCGTCGCCACTTGTGCTAAATCGATTCCTTTTTCACGAGCCAGTTTACGGGCAGCAGGTGAAGCAATCGGACGATCCGCAACAGACGTACTTTCAGTCGCTGCTACTGCCACTGGTTGTTCCGCTTTTTCTTCTGCTTTTGGTGTTTCTTTTGGAGTTTCTTGTACTGGTTCTGCCGCAGCCGGTTTTGGAGCCTCGCCACCAGCAGAGATGACAGCAATCGTTTCCCCGACACGAACTGTATCTCCTTCAGCAGCCATCACTTCCGTCAACGTACCTGCTTCATCTGACGGTACTTCGATGTTGACTTTATCTGTCTCGAGCTCAACGATGGCTTCCCCTTTTTCAACGTGATCACCTGGTTGTTTTAACCAAGACGCCACCGTTCCTTCTGTAATTGATTCGGCAAGTTCTGGTACTTTGATTTCCATCGTATTCTCCCCCTATGACTCGATTCTATCTTAAGTTATGATGTGTGATTTGATACGTGTGATGGTGCTGTTGAAGTAGAAGCAGTCGCTGTGAGTGCATCATTGATGATACGTGCCTGCTCTACTTTATGACCTGACGGATCACCTTCCGCTGTACTCGAACGGCGACGACGACCGATGTAACGGACGGTTTGGATGCCGTTCGGTGCGACTGTCTCAAGTCGCGGTTCCATGAAGGACCATGCCCCCATGTTTTTCGGTTCTTCTTGTACCCAGACCATCTCTTCGACGGCTTCATAGCGCGCGATGACTTCTTGTAAGGCTTTCGCCGGGAACGGATACAACTCCTCGACACGAACGATCTGTAGCCAATCGAGATTCTCATCTGACTTCGAAATGGCTTCCGCTAGATCGATTGCCATCTTACCAGAACAGAACACAAGACGTTTAACACGATCTGGTGCTTCTCCGAGCCCTGATTGTTCGATGACACGTTGGAAACTACCTTCCGTCAACTCAGAGACATCGGATGTCGCAAGCGGATGACGCAAGAGACTCTTCGGTGTCATGACGACGAGCGGTCGGACTTCCTCTTTCCCGAGAATTGCTGCTTGTCGGCGCAACAGGTGGAAATACTGGGCTGCGCTCGATACGTTCGCGACCGTCCAGTTTTTCTCACCCGATAACGTTAAGAAGCGTTCTAAACGACCACTCGAGTGTTCTGGTCCTTGCCCCTCATAACCATGCGGAAGCAACATGACGAGACCTGACATTTGTCCCCATTTCGCGCGGCTAGCTGAGATGAACTGGTCGAAGATGACTTGACCTGAGTTCGCAAAGTCCCCATATTGTGCTTCCCATAATACGAGCGTTTCCGGAGCGAAAACGTTATAACCGTATTCAAAACCAAGTACACCTGCTTCAGATAACGGACTGTTATAGACCGAGAATGATGCAGTTGCCGTTGATAAAGCATGGAGTGGCGAGAAGCCTTCTCCTGTTTTCACATCATGAAGATTAATGTTTCGTTGTGCGAACGTTCCTCGTTCAGAATCTTGACCGCTCAAGCGGATGGGTGTTCCATCTGAAAGGATCGAAGCAAACGCCAACGTTTCGGCATGTCCCCAGTCAATTCCATTCTTCGTCGAGAACGCATCCGTCCGGCGCTTCAGGACCTTCTCAAGTTTATGGAACACTTGGAAGCCATCCGGCCACTGTAATAATTCTTCATTGTACGCCGTCAATGTTTCGATCGAGACTCCTGTCTCGATTGTCGGAACGCCTTTAAAGACGACGTCCGGCATGACCCCACCATACTCTTTCTCGACGTTCGGTACTTTCTCTCGAGCTGCTTTCATTTGGTCATTGATCGATGTTTCAATCGATTGAATTTCGTCAGCTGTCGCATCCCCGTTCGCGACAAGTGTTTTCCCGTACAAGACACGAATTGGATCGTGTTTATGAATCAAATCGTATAAGACCGGATTCGTATTCATCGGTTCATCCATTTCGTTATGACCAAAACGACGGTATCCGATCAAATCAATCATGACATCCTTCTTAAACGTTGCCCGGTACTCGCTCGCGAGCAACGCGACAGCGAGACAGCTTTCCGGCTCATCCGCGTTGACGTGGAAAACTGGGATCTCATACCCTTTGGCAAGATCACTCGAATAACGCGTCGAACGGGAGTCCGTCGGCTCCGTCGTGAAGCCGATCGTGTTGTTCGCGATGATGTGAATCGTTCCGCCGGTGTTATATCCTTTGAGATTCGCTAAATTTAATGTTTCAGCCACGATTCCTTGGCCTGGGAACGCTGCATCACCGTGGATCAGGATTGCAGCAGCAGCCGCTTGCTCTTGGCGTGGTGCACCTTTTTGTGAGCGATCATCTTGTGCAGCACGTGTGAAGCCTTCGACGACTGGATCGACGAACTCAAGGTGCGACGGATTGTTCGCAAGCGTCATCCGCACGTTACGTGTCTCTTGCTCGAGTTTTCGGTTTAAACCGAGGTGATACTTCACGTCGCCCGTCCAACCGTACGTGATCCCAATCGAGCCTTCAGATGGTACGAGGTCGTGGTTCGGTGCATGTTGGAACTCAGCAAAGATCATTTCATATGGCTTCCCGAGTACGTGCGCCAAAACGTTCAATCGTCCACGGTGTGCCATTCCGATATTGATTGTCTCCGACCCGTTCGAGATGAGGTGTCCGACGATCGTGTCAAGCAATGGCACCATCGCATCAAGTCCTTCAATCGAGAAGCGTTTTTGACCGACATATGTTTTATGCAAGTATTTTTCGAAAAGGTCCGTTTCAGCTAAGCGTTTGAACAACTGTTTCTTTTGTTCAGCATCTAGCGTCGCTGTCAAAGCACCTTGCTCGATTTTCTGACGGAGCCATTTCTTTTCATCGAGATCATCGACATGCTGAAACTCAACTGCGGCTGCTCCCGTGTACTGCGCTTTTAAATGTTCGATGCCTTCAAACGCGTCCTGTACACCAGTTGGTGGCTCAGGGCAAACGAGTGACACTGGCATTTTTCGAAGATCTGCCTCTGTCAATCCGTACTGACTCAATTCGAATAACCCTGTTTCTCGCGGATGGTCCTTCAGCGGATAGATATCCGCCGCAAGATGTCCTTTTGCACGAATTTGTTCCGCTAAACGATTCGCCGCAAGATATTTTTCGAAATCTCCTGTCTCGACTTGCATCGGTACGACTGGTTCCGTCACGGGTGCACCATGCTCTTCGAAATAAGCACGTGTCTCCTCATCAACGGATGTCTTGTCTTCTAAAAAACGCTCGTACAATTCAATGATGTAGCCAAGGTTTGGTCCATAAAATGCTTGTTGATCTTGCTCGTGGCCTGCCATGTACGGTTCCCCCCGTTTCTATATTTCTCCCCACACATCCAATGGATACTAAATGTGTTTCCAGCCCTCTACCTGTTAGCGCTTTCAAAAGGAATTGCATGGATGAAACGCTGAACGTCATGAGAAGGAATGATCGTGTCATTCTTCCATGAAAGTGCCTTCGTTACTATATTACTACTCTTTTCCTGTGTGTGCATTTCGAATTCCCAAATTCTCACGCTTAAATGTATAAGTTTTTCTTATGAGCGCTTAACCAGTTATTTATGATTCGCCAAAAAACCGGCGTATCTGCATTTAGATACGCCGGTACCATCATAAGACTTTACTGAGGAACGATTGCGTCCGTTCGTGTTGTGGAGAATCAAACAATGCTTGTGGTACGTTCTCTTCGACGATATAGCCACCATCCATGAATAAGACGCGATCTCCGACCTCACGAGCAAATCCCATCTCATGGGTCACGACGACCATCGTCATGCCTTCAAGAGCAAGTTGTTTCATGACGGCAAGCACGTCACCGACCATTTCCGGGTCAAGTGCTGACGTTGGCTCATCGAATAACATGATTTTCGGATTCATTGCAAGCGCGCGGGCAATCGCGACCCGCTGTTTTTGCCCCCCAGATAATTCGCCTGGATAATTATCTGCTTTTTCCCGTAATCCGACTTTATCGAGGAGTTCAAGTGCCCGCTGTTTCGCCTGTTCTTTATCCGATTTACGTACTTTGATCGGTGCAAGCGTGACGTTTTCTAGCACGGTCTTATGCGGGAAGAGATTAAAATGTTGAAAGACCATCCCGACTTCTTCCCGGACCTTGTTGATATCGACCTTTGGACTCGTGATGTCGAAATCATCGACGATGACGGTACCACCTGTAATCTCTTCCAATCGATTCAAACAGCGTAAAAACGTACTTTTCCCAGATCCCGACGGACCGATGACACAGACGACTTCTTTTTCGGCAATCGAGACATTGATGTCTTTTAAGACTTCATTCGAACCGAATGATTTCTTTAGATTCTTTACTTCAATGATACTCATCGTAATGTAAACCTCCGTTCCAAGAACTTCGCCACTAAGGACAAGAGATAAATGATGACGAAGTACATCAATCCGACGACGGACCAGACGATGAATGGTTCAAACGTCGTTGACTGCTGTACTTGACCTTGTTGCGTCAAGTCAGCGATGCCGATGATCGACAACAACGAGGTATCTTTTAAGCTGATGATCGATTGGTTCGTAATCGTTGGTAACATCCGACGAAATGCTTGCGGTAGGATGATCTGTACCATCGTTTGACGCCCTGTCATCCCGAGTGAACGTGCAGCTTCTGTTTGTCCTTTATCAATCGACTGGATACCAGCTCGAATGATTTCCGCAAAATAAGCACCGGCATTGATTGCGACCGTCAGTATCCCTGCATACATCCGGTCCATCGATAACCATTCGAGCGAATTGAGTCCAAAGTAGATGAAGAATAACTGAACGATGAACGGCGTTCCGCGAATGACATCGATGTAGACGATCGCGATCCCGTTTAAGATTTTTGATGGTGATAATCGCATCAATGCGACGACTAAGCCAATCAGAAAGCCGACGATGACCGCGATGATGAAAATATACAATGTGACTTGAAGCCCTTCCAAGAAAAATGGAAATGCGGTTTTGACCACTTCCATTGGCTATCCCACTCCCTTATCGCCTTGCGACTTATTTCAGATACGTGTCAACGATTTTATCGTATTCACCGTCTTCTTTCAGATTCGCAAGTCCTTTGTTGATTTTCTTCATCAGATCCTCGTTCTCACCTTTTAAGACAGCGATTCCGTAGTTGTCCCCGTTGAGACGGTCTCCAACAAGTTTTAATCCAAGGTTTTGTTGTTTGTTGGCATATGAGATGACAGGATAATCTTCAATCAAAGCAGCAGCGTTACCGTTCTTCACTTCTTGGAACATCGCTGGGCTGTCATTGAACTGTGTGACTGTAAAGCCAAGCTTATCTGCGTTATCCGTTGCATATTTCGCACCCGTCGTTCCCTTTTTGACGGCCACTTTTTTCCCTTTTAAATCGTTGACGGATTTAATACCATTCTCATCTTCTTTGACGACTAGAATAAGACCAGCTTTGAAGTATGGATCTGAGAATGTGACGACTTTCTTCCGTTCTGGCGTAATACTCATACCGGCAATGGCAACGTCCAATTGATTGGCTTGGAGTGCCGGAATGATGCCGCTAAAGTCCATCGCTTCAAATTGAATCTTGAAGTTCTGATCCTTCGCGATGGCTTTCATGAGATCGATATCGATTCCTTTGTACGTATCTCCGTCTTTATATTCGAATGGTGGATACGTGACGTCAATGCCAACCTTGTACGTCTTTCCTTCTGACGACTCTTCCTCTTTCGAACCGATGCTACACGCACCAAGCACGAGAACACAGCTCATCAAGAGCGCTAACAAGATACTCCCTTTTTTCATCTTTGTTTCCCCTCTCCTATGTGTTAAAGATTGTTAACTCCACTTAGTACTTTCCCTGAAGAGTACCCTCTTTAAAACGTATTTTACCAGAAAAGTTCTAAAAAGATAAACTTTTCTGAATTTTTATTCGTTGTAACCGTTTTCTATTCAACAACAAAAAAGGAGGCAACCCCTTGTTGGGATTGCCTCCTTCAATCATTTATGCCGCCGAGAGGACTTGAACCTCCACGGTGTTGCCACCACTAGATTCTGAGTCTAGCGCGTCTACCAGTTCCGCCACGACGACGTTGATTTATGATATTAATATAGCGGGTAACGAACTGAGTTGTCAATCATTTCGCAAGATATTGCGAACGAACTTCTCGACGACATCATCATACAATGCCGGATCCTCGAAATAAGCCATTGCGTGAGCGGCATTTGGAATGACGACGAGCTCTTTTTCCGTTGGACAAGCTTCATACAGCTCATACACCATGTCTGTCGGTACGAACGTATCCGCCCCACCATGGATGAACAAAATCGGCACCTGCGCTTTTTTGACTTGTTTCAGCGCTGATGCTTCACGGAACGTATAACCTGCCTTTAGCTTCGTCAATACGCTCGTCATCCCTAAGAACGGGAAGTGTGGCAGACGATACATCCGCTTCATCTGATACGCAAGGACAGCATTGACAGACGTATAGGCACAATCAGAAATGATTCCTTTGATTTGTGGTGGGAGTTGTTCGCCACTCGTCATCAAAACGGTCGCCCCTCCCATCGACACTCCATGCAAGAACAGTTTCGCCTCCTGTCCGATCCGTTCAATCAGATAGTTCGACCAACTGAGACAATCTTCCCGGTCATGCCACCCGAATCCGATATAGTGACCGTCACTCATCCCGTGTCCACGATTATCGGGCATCATGACATGGAAACCGGCTTGATGGTACAGATAGGCGAATCCGGCTAAATCCGTTCCGACGCCTCCGTACCCGTGCACGAGAATGACGATCCGATCTGACGGAACAGGTGACGGAAGGAAATGCCCGCGTAACGTTAAGCCGTCTTTCGCTTCAATCTCGATCCGCTCAAGCGGTTGCTCCTTGATCCACGTCTGACCAGGTTGCATCAATCGGACCATCTCGTCACTCAAATCTCGATTATTCGATAAGAATGGCTTTGGATTCGTAGCGATTGCCATCTCATAAAAATAATAACTCGCTGCTACTAATCCGGATCCAATGACTCCGATTCCAATTTTTGTTCTGCGACGCATCTGCCCCACTCCTTCTTTCCGTTATAGCTCGATCTTCAGTTGAGCAGCATGGTCATCCTCTTCATCCTGCAAGACTTGTTGACGTAATCGTTGTTCTTGTTGCTGACGCCGGTAGGCAAACTCTTGGACAAGCTCTGTACCCGTGAATCCATCTTCTACGAGTTCGCTCAATAAATCTGTTTCTGTCTCAACGACCTCCCCCGGACGTCGCATGACGAGAACATCTCCGACTTGTGCAATCAGCAATTCATCTTCTAGACGAAGTGCATCGTAAAATGGTTCCGGTAACGTCATACGACGGGTCTCCGGATTGATATGGACGCGTTTATAAACGCCTAATGCTTGAAACTTACGACGTGCCATTGCGTGCTCTCCTTTTTAGTTGAACGTCAGATCGATTCGTGAATCTTTTCCTTGAATACGAACCGTACCCGTCGCTCCATTGATTAACGTCAACTGTGGCGGCTGATGACCGATGTCAAGATCGTATAAGACTGGTAAGCCCGTCTCATCCGCTAGATATTGATACACGTCTAGCCATGTCAGGTCTTCTGTAATCCTTGCAGACGTGCGCCCGAATAAAAAGCCAGCCGCATGGTCGAACCACCCAGCATACGCCATTTGTCGTAACGTCCGGTGCACCTCTGCAGAATTCGCTTCAGACACCTCGAAGTACCAGAGGATCGGTTCTCCGTTGATCTCTTCACGCTGGAAACGCTGTACGTCTCCATACGGTGTCCCAATCAGATGGCGAATCGTCTCCAGACACCCACCAAGTAAACGTCCTGTTACCTCGGTTCGCTCATCAAGTGCTTTCCATTCCGTCGCTTCCGATAGCTGAAATAAAGAATCTGCTGGACGTTCTTCATCAGTCCACTCGGATTGATAACGATCGGAAGCCCACTGTGTTACGGTTCCTCCAGTTGGCGTCGCGAGCACCCGTCGCCAAGCGCTTGTCGTCTCATCCCATTCTTCACTTCGAAGCTCTACGAAATTCGGACCATGTGCTGTTGCAATTCCCGTCTGAAGCGTCAGACTGAGCAATAACGTACTGATATCGGAATAACCAAGCAACCATTTTGTTTGGTAAGTTGCTAGCGTCAACTCGGGTAAAAGATCAATGGCGCGTTCCCCACCAAATGGCGGGATGACGGCATCAATCGTCTCATCCGTCATCATGTGATTCAATTCCTCAGCCCGTTGTTTGACCGGTGCACTCTCAGCAAGTTGATGCGACCAAATCGTTTCACCTAAACGGACGTTCATTTGCCGTGCTTGTACCTGTTCAACTGCTCGTTCGACCCATTCCTGTTGCTGTTCACGTAATCCAGAGGAGGGCGCCGTCACTCCGATCGTTTGACCTGTCCAACCTAAAAATGGATATTTCATGGTGACCCCCTATAATGTCATAGTGTGAAACTATCTTCTCGTCAAAATATGAGTTCATTATACCGTTCTTATGCCGCATTACCAACTTTTATCCTGTTCGAACGTCGTGATACGAACAAAAAACACGATTCCGTACAAGCGACCTGAATGAACAAGTCGCATCGACGAAACCGTGTTTGATTATTCATTAGCTTGATGCTGATAGTTCAGCGTATTCCGCTTGCGTGAACGCACGGGAGCGTGTCAAAAAACGTTTTCCTTCGACACCCTCAAGAGAGAACATTCCGCCTCGACCATCCACGACATCAATGATGAGTTGCGTATGTTTCCAGTACTCATATTGATCTTCATGAATATAAAACGGACAACCACCGATCTCCCCCAGTTTTTTATCCTGATCTCCTAGGAATAAATCACCCTGCGCAAAACACATCGGGGAACTGCCATCGCAACAACCACCAGATTGATGAAACATCAACGGACCGTGTTTTTCTCTCAACTGGTCGATTAACTCTAGACAAGCTGCTGTCGCCTGAACACGTTCCACCATTTACACCCACGTCCTTTCCGACTTAGAAGAAACCGAGTTTATTCGGGTTGTAGCTAACGAGTAGGTTTTTCGTCCGTTGGTAATGGTTGAGCATCATCTTATGGTTTTCACGTCCGATACCTGACATTTTGTAACCACCAAACGCCGCGTGAGCTGGATATTGGTGATAACAGTTCGTCCAGACGCGTCCTGCTTCGATCGCACGACCAAACCGGTAAGCACGGTTCATATCACGTGTCCAGACGCCGGCACCAAGACCATATAACGTATCATTCGCGATTTCCAGTGCTTCTTCTTCCGACTTGAATGTCGTGACCGATAGGACCGGTCCGAAAATTTCTTCTTGGAAGATTCGCATCTTATTGTGTCCTTTGAAGATCGTTGGTTGGATGTAATATCCTTCTGCGAGATCTCCTTCGAGCATGTTGCGCTCTCCACCGATGAGACATTCTGCGCCTTCCGACTTACCGATTTCAAGATATGAAAGGATTTTCTCCATCTGTTCGTTCGAAGCTTGAGCACCCATCATGACGTCCGAATCAAGGGGATTTCCGATCTTGATGGCTTTGACGCGCTCTAGAACACGTTCCATGAACGGTTCGTAAATCGATTCTTGAATCAAGGCACGCGACGGACATGTACAGACTTCTCCTTGGTTCAACGCGAACATCAGTAATCCTTCGATTGCTTTATCGAAGAAAGCATCGTCTGCCTGCATGATATCCTCAAAGAAGATGTTCGGTGATTTCCCACCGAGTTCGAGTGTGACTGGAATCAGGTTTTGTGATGCGTACTGCATGATCAAACGTCCTGTCGTCGTCTCTCCCGTAAAGGCGATTTTTGCGATTCGTTTGCTTGAAGCGAGCGGTTTTCCTGCCTCGAGACCGAATCCATTGACGATGTTCACGACTCCAGGTGGCAATAGATCTTCAACAAGTTCCATGAGCACCATGATGCTCGCTGGTGTTTGTTCTGCTGGTTTTAAGACGACACAGTTTCCTGCTGCGAGAGCCGGTGCCAGTTTCCAGACAGCCATCAGGAGTGGGAAGTTCCACGGAATGATTTGACCAACGACGCCAAGTGGCTCATGGAAGTGATACGCGACCGTATCTTGATCGAGTTCACCGACCGAACCTTCTTGAGCACGGATGACGCCTGCGAAATAGCGGAAGTGATCGATCGCGAGCGGTAGATCGGCGTTGAGTGTCTCACGGACCGCTTTCCCGTTCTCAAGTGTCTCTGCATAAGCGAGCATCTCAAGGTTTTCTTCCATCCGATTCGCGATTTTATTTAAAATGTTTGAGCGTTCCGTTACAGACGTTTTCCCCCATGCTTCTTTTGCCGCGTGTGCTGCGTCAAGAGCCAGTTCGATGTCTTCCTTACCGGAACGAGCGACTTGGCACAATACTTTACCAGTGACAGGTGTGACATTATCAAAATATTCTCCCCCGACAGGTGCCGTCCACTTTCCATTGATGTAATTTTCATACCGTTCCTTGTACTGTACTTTTGACCCTTGCTTGTTCGGAATGTCATAAATCATGCGTTATTTCCTCCCTCAACTAAAATGGTCAAGCAGTGAGACGGATGCTTGTATGCGCTTACATTTTAATATAGGCTAAAACAGCCCCCTCAATACCATCGTACCAAAATTATATGAAAAGTCAAAAAATTCCGGTAAATATTTGTGATTTTTTTCGAGAAAAAAACATCTCCATTTTCGGGAGATGTTTTGCCGGTCAAGACCGTGTCGGGTCAATTCCGTCTTCTTGGTCAGACGGTGTATCGGAACTACCGAAATCACTTACTTTTGAGAATCCATCCGTATCACCGTCGATGTCTTTCCCGCGGGCAGTGACAGATGGATCCAGTACATCTTCTTCACTTGGTCGCGAATTCGGATCGTTCTCGTTTTGTTCTGCTTCTTCTTTTGCATGCTCGATACATAATAGCGTTTCCGGAATGATATCAAGACGTTCAATCTCAATCTCTTTTCCACAGACCTTACAAATGCCATACGTTCCGTCCTCGATCGCTTTTAGGGCACGATCCACATCAGAGAGCATATCCTCTTGCATATCCGTAATCGCTTGATCGCGTTCGCGCAAGAACAATTCATCGCCGGAATCGGCAGGATGATTATCGTAACTCGACAATTCACCTTCATCGTAATCCGTATCGCGTTGTTCGATGTTTGATGTCGTCTTTTCTTTTTCCTTTAATAATCGTTGCTTGAATTCTTCCGTCTGTTGTTTAGATAACATGATTGTTCGACTCCCCTTCGTTAGAACCTCTGTTAAGAATGTAGCCTATTCGAAGAAGAGTTAAACCATCACGAACACTTATAAGAACGAATTGATCCATGAAGATCACAGATGACCGTCATGCATTCATTCCCATCGTTAAAACAAATCTGATGTGATCGTCCGTTCTTGGATGTCGTGATGTCATCGATCCACAGTTGCGAAGCATCTGCCGAAGACAGCATCGCGATTTTGTCACGAATCAAGAATAAGTCAAACGGTAACAGATTCAAGGATTGAATCGTCAACCCATGTTTACGGAAAAGTGGATCAAGCTGGTATTGCGAAAGACTATACAAACACTTCTCGGCCCCACCGATCAACAACTGAATCGAATGTGACGGTTCATGACTATCGATTCGCTCCTTATGCAGGATGATTCGCCCTCGAACTCCAGACTCATTGAATATTCGTTGCGTATCCTCTTGTGACAGTCGTGGTCCACCTTCCTTGACCTTTAAGACGATGTGGGCGAATTCCGCGAAATCCGGTTTTCCGATTTCAAGCGCTGGGATATGACGGACTTCTTCACGTTCAATGATTTCAATCAAGTCACGTTCTACTTTGACACTGACCGTATCTGTTGAAAAGACACGGACGTCGATCACAAATTGATCAAGTACCGCATTTACTTCGATCGTGTACGTCAAATCAAGGTTTTTTTCTTGTTCAACCAACAAACGATTCAAGATGAGTTGATGCAATAAATGGACTGGTGTACGTGAAGAAAACTGACTTGAATAAATCAAATGTTTTGGTCCGGTTCCTTTCGTTACTTTTGGTCGTGCTCCGTTTAATCTATATACGTTCACTTTATAATTCAACATATGATCACCTTCTCTTACCTGAAAAATCGGAATAGAGATGTTCCGTTCATATAGCGTACAATGTATTTTAATCTTTAAATATTCGTTTTCGAATATTCCAAATTGAATATACAAATTGTAATCAAATTGTGATAAAAGATTTATAAAAACTGATTATTTCGATGACGATGCACTATATGTTATTCGATATACAAAAACACCCTTCACGTGATGTGAAGGGTGGTAAGCACACTTATGATTAAGCAATTGAATTGACTTGTTGTTGCATTGCTTCATAATGTTCGATGATTCGAGATCCAAGTGGATCCGTTGCTGAAAGTTTTAGATATGTGTTTAACGCATCTTTAATTCCATGTTTCGTAATATATGCATTTAATTCAGAAGATTCTGAATCATTTGGATCGAAATAGGTCAGGGCTGCTGCGATCCCGCGCGCTAATCCATCTGCTTCAATCCCACGCTCCATCAATTCCTTCGCTGGTTTGACGAGTCGATCACTTGGACTCAGTTTACGAATCGGTGAACGAGCGACACGAATGATTTCATCATGAATTCGCGGGTTTTCAAAGCGCTTCATATTCTTTTGGATATATGCACTATGGTCGACCGGGTTAAAGCCGTACTTTTCAAGTAACAACCACCCTGTTTCGTAAAGTGCTGTCTGGACTCCCCGACGAATACGAGGATCCGTTAGACTTTCAGCAATCGTCTCTTTACGGAACAGTGCTCCAAGGTACGAAGCGATCGCATGTCCCGTGTTGACGGTGAATAGTTTTCGCTCGATGAACGGTTCGATATTTTCAACATACGTAACACCTTCGATCCGTGGATAGGCTTCCGGTAGTCCAGTCGTCTCGATCACCCATTCAAAGAATTCTTCCACTTCGACGTACAACGGGTCTACGTGATGTTGAAGCGGTACGATCCGGTCAACCGCTGCATTCGGGAAATACCAGTTCTCCGCTACCGTCTGATGTTTCGCTACCTCTGCTTGCAAGTGTTTTGACCCGCCGATCATGTTCTCACACGCAATGACGTAGACAGGTGTCTGTTGATCACGTTGACGTAACCCTTCCGCGATCAAAGGAGCTACTTTCGACAACAAGCTCGGACCGACAGCCGTTGTAATCACATCTGCATCGCGAATCGCTGCAATGACTTGATCCGGTTCAGACAAACTGTTGAGCGCCGTTACGCCGTCGACCCGTTCACGTCCCCCTTGTTCAGAGGCATAACCGACCTCATAGGTATGTCGTGCTTTTAATGCATCGACGACCGTCGTATTGACATCTACGAAACAGACTTCGTAACCCGTCTTGACGAGTTGTAAGCCGATGAACCCACGTCCGATATTACCGGCACCAAAATGGATGGCTTTCATGGTTACACCTCCGCTGTCAATAAGGCGATGATTTCTTCTTTTGACGTCGCTGCCACGATACGCTCGACGTTCTCCTCGTCGGAGCAAATGACCGCGATATTCGATAGCAACTCGAGGTGTTCGTCCCCGACGCCGGCGATGCCGATGACGAGTCGTGCTTGTTCCGTTCCGAACGCTACGCCTTGCGGTACTTGTAGAATCGATAGTCCTGTTTTCTTGACCTGTGATTTAGCTGACTCTGTTCCGTGTGGAATCGCGACATGGTTGCCGATGTAGACCGTTGATAGAGCATGACGCTCCTGCATTGAATCGATATAACCCGCTTCGACATATCCGTGATCGACGAGGAGTTGACCGGCAGCCGTAATGGCTGCCGTCTCGTCTGCGAATTGTTGGTCCAGTAATACAAGTTCCGGTGAAAGGTTCATTGTCGTTGTCATGTTTATTCCTCCTTGAATATCTCTATCTTTATTTTTAAGAAATCTTATTCCGTGCTGTTTCGATCTCATGGACAAGTTGATCATAATATCCGGCATTCAGGAAATTATCGACTGATCGATGTTCTGCCGTTGGGACCTGCTCCATCGCCCGCTCCGTCAAATCACGATGCGTGATGATCAGTTCAGCGTTTTGCGGCAATTGACTGATCGACGTATTCGTTACCTTGATCGGTAAGCCCGCTTTGTTGATTTTATTGCGAAGGACGGATGCCCCCATCGCACTCGATCCCATACCAGCGTCACAAGCGAAAATGATATGTTCGACTTCCGCAAGTGGTTTAGCATCAGCTGAAACGAGTGTCGAGGCAATCGATTGTTTGCCTTTCATCGCACTGACGTTGGCGCTTGCTTCTTCAAGTGATGTCTCTTTTGCTTTGCTTGTTTTCAATAAGACAGTCGAGACAACGAAGGTCACAGATGCTGAAACAAGGACACCGGCGATCAATCCGACGTAAGAGCCGCGGGATGCCATCGCAAGGACAGCGATGATACTACCTGGTGAAGCAGGTGCAACTAAACCGACATCAAATAGGACGAATGTGAGGATCCCACTCATACCACCTGCGATCATCGCAAGCAATAAGACCGGCTTCATCAAGACATATGGGAAGTAAATTTCGTGAATCCCACCGATGAACTGAATGAACGCGGCACCCGGTGCTGTTTTCTTCGCTGCACCAGAACCGAAGAACGAGTAAGCGAGTAACAATCCGAGACCCGGACCTGGGTTGGCTTCGAGTAGGAACAGTACCGATTTTCCTGCTTCATTCACTTGATCGAGACCCAGTGGGCTTAAGATGCCGTGGTTGATGGCGTTATTTAAGAATAAAATTTTCGCTGGTTCGATGAACAAACTAGCAAGCGGTAATAAGTGAGCACTGACGATCGCACCAACTGCTGCAGCCATGATGTCGTCAAGACCTGTCATGAGTGGTCCGAATAACTTGAACCCACCGAGCATCAACAAACCGCCAATGATTCCGACCGAGAAATTGTTGACGAGCATCTCGAGACCCGGTTTGACTTTTCCTTCGATCAACTGATCGAACTTTTTGATGACGTATCCGCCAAGTGGTCCCATGATCATGGCACCGAGGAACATCGGAATCTCTGTTCCGACGATGACCCCCATCGTCGCGAGCGTCCCGACGACGCCCCCTCTGACGTCATGCATTAATTTCCCGCCCGTGTATCCGATCAGCAACGGTAAGAGATAGGTGATCGTCGGACCGACGAGTTCACCGAGTTCCTTATTTGGTGCCCATCCAGTTGGGATGAACAGTGCCGTGATGATCCCCCAGGCGATAAATGCACCGATGTTCGGCATGACCATACCGCTTAAAAAGCTTCCGAACCGTTGAACTTGTACACGGATGCCCCGTGCTCCATTTTGAGCTGTCGCCATTGCGTTAGCCTCCATTTCGTGTATGAGTTGATAAGATGATTGCTTTGCTATGCCCTTATTGTAAAAGCATTGCAAGCGCTTACTCAATCTTTCCTAGTTCAGTCTTTGTCCAAGAAGTTGGACAGACTGGAAAGAAGCCTGCTTGACGTGAAAAAATCCCTGTCACTTCAGGAATGGAGTGACAGGGATTTTTCAAGTGTGACCTAGGAATTGATCAATGACCGTTCGAAACGTTCGATTCAAAAGCAGACGTATCGTCTGTTCCTCCCCGAACTCGAATTGATCCATTTGTTCGGGACTCTCGATGATCGCAGCACTGATCGAACTGAGTAATTCAAGTAGTTCATTCGAGGTCTCTTCCGGTGCGACCAAGACGAGGAGTCGTTCGACGGATTGTAACTGTTGATCCATCCCGAGTAAGTCGATCGGTTCAGGTAATTCAAAGATGAGAAATCCTCCTCGTTGAATCGTCGCATCGCGTCCGTGAAATAGCGCAAGCCGTGTTCCCGGAATACCGAGTCCTGACATCTCATGACGACGTAGCAATTGTCCAGAGAGCGAAATAGCTGATTTCGCTAATCCTTGCTCGACCATACGTGTACTGATTTCAAACAAGAGCGATTCAATCCCATCTCCCACCCGCTCTAACCGTTCCATTCGAAATCCGTCCGATACTTGAATGGACGATGCAACGAGCCGATGCAATTGCTCAAGATCGAGCCATTCCGTTTTCGTCTGCCGTGGTGCCGGTTGAAAGGATTTAGGCAAGGCGAGAATTAATTTCCGAATCCGTTCGACCTCATCCTGAGGAAGCAACGGGTTGACGAGAAGATGTGGTGGGCGAATGTCAGGCAACGGCACAGTCGACAAAACGAAGTCGTACGAGTCGATTGGTAACCGTTCGATGCCAAACAGGGACGAGTTATCGATGTGCTCGAGTTCAGCGAATTCTTGCCGTAACCGGTTCATCAACAACTTCGAGGAACCGAGTCCAGCAGAGCAGACGACTAGAACACGATACGGGAGTTTTGGTGTCGGTTTGCTGAGAACGGCACCGAAATGCATGACCCAAAATGCTAAATCTACGTCTTCAAATGTCGCATCGGTGAAGATCGACAGTGCTGCTTGTTTGACCGCATCAAACAAGCGCGGATATTCCCGTTCGATCTGTTTGATGACATAGGACGGATTGACGCTATTTTGACGGGTGTACGATTGAATATGCGAGACGAGTCCGCGTTCTAGCGCATGATCCTTCGTAAAGTTCGTTCCATATAGTAAGGAGACATGCTCAATCAATCGTTTTACACGAAGGCGCGTGACGAGTTCTTCCGTATCTCCTGCGTCCGATTGAAAGAAAGCACGCAATTCTTCTGATAACCATTGGCGTTCAGCAATCGACAACGTGTCAGGTAATCGCTCTTCGACGCGTTCCACCCATTTGAGGATTTCGACCGGATACGCTTTTAACTCGTAACGCATCGGAAACTGATCTTTGCGTAACGCTTGTAAAGCTAAGCTGAGTGTCGCACGCATGATTTGTCGGTCATTGAGACGCCCTTCTTTCGTCAATGGCGCTATGACCGCGTACGCTTGATTGATCATCTCAAGCCAGGATGTTCGATTCATGCGTAACAGATGAGGTAATTGCTCGGCGTCGCCTTGTAACAAGCGATAGAAAGCGAGAACATCCCATTGCGTAAAGATCAATGAAATCAGTAAACGGCGTTTGTTGATTTCTTCGCCGATGACTTCGGCACCAATCCCTTTTTTGCGCTTGATTTCAAGGTCATATTGTAGAAACCACTCATCAATCCGCTCTAAATCCTGGCTAACCGTGCTCGGAGCTACATACATCGCATGGGCGATTGCCTGTAATTTGACCATCCCTTCTTCTTGTAGTAGCCGATACGCTAGCTCGACTTGGCGATCTTCAGCGTTCGGTAATTGTTTATGTGACAACAAGAGTTGGTCCCGTAATGCATGTTTGGCTTCGTCCGTTCCTTCAATTAAGAGACCTCTTCCGCGGACATAGGTCAAACGCAAATCATGATCTTCTAAAGATTGGGCAAGACGATCGCGTTCACGTTGAATCGTTCGTTCCGATGTCTCGAGCGTTTCCGCAATCTCTTGTATTTGAACAGGTTCCTCGCGTGATAAGAGAAAAAATAAGATATCATGTTCACGTGGTGTAAATTCAGTCATGCAGCCTCACTCTTTTCTGCCAAGATTCGAGGATGACGTCATATGCAGTCGGATCAAGAATCCGATCGACTGGATGAACAGAACAATGTGTTTTCCATACGTGTCGATGGACGAGTTGCGTTTCTCCGACGACAAAAGTTGCTTGATCAGGTAGTTCTGCGATCCGACATGTCTTGACGTCTGTCGTAATACCGCACTCAAGTAAGCGCTTTCTTAAAATCGTAGCCCCCATGATACTACTCGCCATTCCACTCTCGCATACGAAATAGATGATTTCTGGATTCATCTGTCATACCTCCTCTTCATTTTATAAGAATAGCAGAAATATTTTCGGTGTTTCACCTTGAAACAAAATCAATAGTTATTTTTGAACTGGCAGATTTCTTTGCCAAACACAAAAAAGCCTGGATTTCTGATGATGCTAGAAAATCCAGACCATGTGATTTAGCCGGTTTGTTGCATTGCTTTTAAATAGTGTCCGACGGCTTCCGCCACTTCACGACCCTCGCGAATCGCCCAGACGATCAGTGATTGACCCCGTCTTGCGTCACCTGCGGCAAATACGCCTGGTCGGTTCGTCGCGTAACGCGTCGTCTTGATTTTCCCGCGTTCCGAGGCGACCGCTAAATGTTCGAGTACATTCTCTTCGACACCACTGAATCCAATGGCAATCCAGACTTGATCGACCGGGAAGTAACGATCGCTCCCTTCGATCTCCTCGAAGATCACTGCTCCCGATTCATTTTTTGTTTTCGTCGTCTGAATCGTCCAGACACCCGTGACTTGCCCGGATTCACTTGTCGTAAAGCGCTTGATGGCGATCAAATATTCACGAGGATCCCGACCGAATTGTTGCAATGCTTCTGCGTACCCATAATCGATGGAGTAAAGTGACGGTGTATCCGGCCACATGTTTCCTGTCGCACGCGTCGTACCCGGTTGTTCATGTTTACCGAATTGGACGACGGAGCGACAGCGTTGACGGAGTGCTGTTGCCACACAGTCCGCTCCGGTATCGCCTCCACCGATGACGAGAATATCTTTATCTTTTGCGTCATGATCAGCAGACAACGGTTCTTGCGAGAGCACGTGACGTGTCACCCCTGTCAAATAATCCATCGCATAACCAACTCCACGCGTTGGCGCTTCCGTTAATTTGCGCGGTTCCGTCGCGCCGACACATAAGATGACGGCGTCATACTCCGCTTCAAGTGTCTCGAGAGTGATATCTGCGCCAATCGTGACGTTCGTCCGGAAGTGGATCCCTTCCGCTTCCAGCAAATCAACACGGCGCTGTACGACCTCTTTATCGAGTTTCATGGCTGGTATACCGTACGTGAGTAATCCGCCAATCCGATCTTCCCGCTCAAAGACCGTCACTTGGTGACCGGCTTGATTCAGCTGATCGGCAGCCGCAAGACCGGCAGGACCAGATCCAACGATGGCAATCGAACGTGTCGATCGTATTGCTGGAATTCGGGGCACGACCCATCCTTTTTCAAAGCCGATGTCGATGATCGTCCGTTCGATATCTTTGATCGCGACCGCAGGTTCATGAATCGACAACGTACACGATCCTTCACATGGCGCTGGGCAGACGCGACCCGTGAATTCTGGAAAATTGTTCGTCTCAAGAAGGCGATCGAGTGCCTCTTGAAAACGTCCTTCTTCTACGAGCAAGTTCCATTCTGGAATCAAGTTATAGACTGGACAACCAATCTTCACTTGATCAAATACTTCCCCTACATGGCAAAACGGAGTGCCACAATCCATACATCGACTGGCTTGTTGACTCGCTTCTGCTTCTGTCAAAGCCGTCTTATATTCCTTAAAATCACCCACCCGTTCGCTTGGATGTCGTTCCGTCCCACCCGAACGAGCAACTGTCATGAATTGATCGCGTCGTTTCATCGTACCCCTCCTGTTCTGCGCCCTAGATGTGTCTCAAATGCGAGCAACATCGCTTCTTCGGTGTTGTGTCCTTGTTTAGCGAAATCAGCCATCAACGTCGTCACTTTCTCATACGTCGAAGGAATGACGCGGATGAACGAATGAATGACATGATCCCAGTTCGCTAGAATCGCATCGCCCTGCTCACTTCCGGTCCGTGCGACGTGACGTTCGATGAACGTCTTCAGTCGCGCAATCTCTTCGACATGCGTGACAGGTCCTGTCGAAACGAGTTCGCGGTTGACGCGCTGTAAAAATTGTTCAGGATGACGCGGTAAGACATAGGCGACACCACCTGACATACCGGCTGCAAAGTTTTTTCCGACATCGCCGAGGACGACGACGGATCCACCGGTCATATACTCGAGTCCATGGTTGCCGATTCCTTCGACGACGGCGACGGCTCCACTGTTTCGAACCGCAAATCGCTCACCTGCCTGACCGTTGACATAGAGTTCTCCACTTGTCGCCCCGTAAAGTGCGACGTTACCGATGATCGACTGATCGGACGAGACGAACGAAATCGAACGTGGAGGATGAACGGCGATGATACCTCCGGATAATCCTTTCCCGACGTAATCATTCGCTT
Organism: Exiguobacterium abrahamii; assembly: GCF_015645365.1. Taxonomy (NCBI): domain Bacteria; kingdom Bacillati; phylum Bacillota; class Bacilli; order Caryophanales; genus Exiguobacterium; species Exiguobacterium abrahamii. The sequence continues at coordinate 1,077,728 of NZ_JADOYC010000001.1, read as the reverse complement.
CTCCCGTGACATCAAGCGTTACGCCACGTGGTAAATAAGCGCCTAAACTTTGTCCGGCAGATCCATTCAGTTCGAGTTTCAATCGATCCGTCGGCAGACCAAGAGCCCCAAACCGTCTTGTCAGCATGGCACCGGTCTGTGTTCCGATCGCACGGTCTGTATTTTGAATCGTTAAACGTAGTGTCTGAGGCTGACTGAAATCTGCCGCCTCCAAATACGGCGAGATTTCACGGGCATCGAAGGAACGCTCGACATGATGCTGTTGTTGTTCAGCCGGACCGTGTGTCACATGGACGAGGAGACGCGAAAAATCAAGACTCTTCGCTTTCCAATGCGTCCGTTGTCGCTCTGACGGTTCGAGTAAATCCGTCCGCCCTACGAGATCCTGCAACCGTCTTACACCGAGTTTCGCTAAATGTTCTCGTACTTCCTCAGCGATGAACGTCATGAAATGGACGACGTCATCGGCAGATCCCGTGAATTTCTTACGGAGCTCTGGATCTTGCGTCGCGACACCAACAGGACACGTATCGAGATGACACGCACGCATCATGATGCATCCGACGGCAATGAGTGGCGCAGTCGCAAACCCATACTCATTTGCTCCGAGCATCGCTGCGAGGATGACGTCGCGACCGGTCAAGAGTTTTCCGTCGGTTTCAAGGACGACACGCTCGCGCAACCCGTTTAATGTCAACGTTTGGTGCGTCTCAGCAAGACCAAGCTCCCATGGCAGTCCGGCATGTTGAATACTCGTCTTCGGCGAGGCACCCGTGCCGCCGTCATGACCACTGATGACGATAACGTCCGCAAGCCCCTTTGCAACTCCAGCCGCGATCGTCCCAACGCCACCTTTTGCGACAAGTTTGACGCTAATCCGGGCTTGATCGTTCGCGCGTTTTAAGTCATGAATCAACTGCGCCAAATCTTCAATCGAATAGATATCATGGTGTGGAGGAGGGGAAATCAATCCAACACCCGGTGTCGATGCACGCACACGCGCAATCCACGGATAGACTTTTTCACCAGGTAATTGACCGCCTTCACCGGGCTTCGCACCTTGTGCCACCTTGATTTGTAATTCGTCCGCGTGAACGAGGTAATGACTCGTCACTCCAAAACGACCAGAAGCGATCTGTTTGATCCGACTCATCCGGAAGTCACCATTTTCATCCCGTTCGTATCGTTCCTCCTCTTCACCGCCTTCACCACTGTTACTCTTACCACCTAAGCGGTTCATCGCGATCGCAAGCGTCTCGTGCGCTTCTTTTGATAACGAGCCGTAGGACATCGCACCCGTCTTAAAGTATTTGACGATTTCGCTGACAGGCTCAACTTCTTCAATTGGGATCGCCGTCGTCTCCTTGAACGTCAACAGATGTCGTAGCACCGTTGCCGGTTCCTCCTGAATGCGTTGAGCGTACTTTTGATAGAGCCGGTAATCATTCGTCCGGCATGCATGTTGCAACAAATGAATCGTCGCCGGATTAAAGGCGTGATGTTCTCCTGCTTGACGGTACCGGAAGACACTGCCGGACTCTAAATGAATCCGTTCATCTGCAACCTGTTGTGCCCGTCGGACTTCTTCTTCCATCAGTTCAAGCGTCATCCCGCTCAATTGAGAGACCGTACCAGTGAAGTGCTGCTCGATGACGGAACGAGCGATTCCGACTGCTTCAAAGATTTGCGCCCCCCGGTAGCTGAAGACCGTCGAAATGCCCATCTTCGACATGACTTTGACGACGCCTTCCGTGACTGCTTTTTGGTAACGTTTGTCGACGTCCGTAAAACGATCGCCTACCGCTTCTTCAAGCGTCGCATATGCCAGGTACGGATAAATCGCATCCGCACCGTATCCGAGCAACGTCGCGACATGATGGACTTCACGAATCTCTCCCCCTTCAACGATCAAGCTGAGATTTGTACGTAATCCCTTACGGATCAACGCATGATGAATCGCACTCGTCACTAAGAGGATGGGCATCGGCAATGTGCCGGGACGTACGAGACGATCCGATAATGTCAATAATTCATACCCGTTTCGTGCAGCGGTCACAGCCTCATCAACGATCATGTCAAGCGCTTCTGCAAGCGAGTCGGTGAACGTCGTCGAAATCGTTTTTTGCTTAAGCCCACTTTGTTTAAGCGCATGGGCTTCGTCTGGTCGCAGAATCGGTGTCTCTAAGCGAACACGACGACAGTTCGCGCGGTTCGGCGTCAACAGCTCCCCTTGTCGACCAAGCCATGTCAGCGTCGAGGTGACGATCTCTTCGCGTAACGCGTCAATCGGTGGATTCGTGACTTGTGCGAACAGCTGTTTAAAATAACGGAACAACGATTGGGGGCGTTCACTTAAGACCGCTAGCGGTATATCTGTTCCCATCGCACCTAACGGATCCTTTTGTTCTTCAATGAGGGGGATCAAGTATTGATCGATATCTTCACGCGTGTATCCAAAATGCCGTTGTTTCGTTCCCAGTTCAACGAGTGTCTCCTTGAAGTCGTTACTTGAGAGGGACACGACTTCTTGAGCGAGCCACTCCGCGTAAGGATGCCGTGTCGCGAGTTCCCGTTTGATCTCTTCGTCTGCAATCAACTGACCGGACGCAAAGTCGAGTAAAAGCAGTTCACCCGGTGCCAATCGTTTTTTGTACAGAATGTCTTGTTCACGAAGAGGAAGTACACCTGCTTCTGACGACAACATGAAGTGTCCGTCGCGTAACAGCACATATCGCGCTGGGCGTAAACCGTTTCGATCGAGCGTCGCACCAATCTGCTTCCCGTTCGTAAAGACGATGGCAGACGGACCATCCCATGGTTCCATCATGCTACTGTGGTACTCATAATACGCGCGCTTCGCCGGTCTGATCTCAGCATGTTCGAATGGTTCCGGTACGAGCATCAGTGCTGTCTCAGCGAGCGAGAGTCCGGACAGATGAAGAAACTCAAACGCATTATCAAGCATCGACGAGTCACTACCTGTCTCATCTAGAATTGGTAACACTTCCTCTGCCCGATTACCATACGTCGTCTCAGCAAGTCGACGTTCTCGACCGCGCATCGCCCGAATATTTCCTTGCAACGTATTGATTTCGCCGTTGTGAATCAAATAACGGTTTGGATGGGCACGTTTCCAACTTGGGAACGTATTCGTACTAAAACGCGAATGCACGATACCAAATCCTGATTGATAACGCTCGTCTCGTAAGTCATCGAAGTACGCGCGCAATTGATCCGTCGTCACGAGTCCTTTGTAAACGATTGTTTCACTCGAGCTACTCAAGACGTATTGTTCAAGACCGAGTTGCTCCGATTCACGTTCAAATGCGCGACGAATCAAAAAGAGTGTTCGTTCAAATGTCAATCCTTCCATCGCCTGTGCACCAATGAAACATTGACGAATGACTGGCTCCGTGCGGCGGGCACCCGACCCAAGCACTTCGGACTGAACAGGTACGGTACGCCATCCTAAGACGTCTTGACCTTCCGTCAAAATGATGGACTCTAACGTTCGTTCGAGTCGCATCCGTTCCCGTTCCTCACGTGGTAAGAACATCATGAAAACGCCATAATCCCCTTTTTTCGGGAAGGAAATGTGACGAACCGTTTCACGAAATAAACGATCTGGTAATTGCGTTAAAATACCCGCCCCGTCTCCGGTCTTCGCATCGCTTCCTTGTCCACCACGGTGTTCCATTTGACAAAGCATGGCCAATGCATGTTCAACGATTTCATGACTCGCTCGTCCTGTTTGATGTGCGTAAACGCCGATCCCGCACGCATCATGTTCCATACGAGGGTCGTATAATCCCTGCTGTTCAGGGTATTGATGAAATGTCATAGTAGCACTCTCCTTGCCTTCTTAATTTTCTGTATATTCAGTTAAATTATACTTTACACCCTTTTATGTTTATTCGCTACTATGCATAATCACCATTTTGTTCAACCTTTGAAGGTAGAATTACCATATATCAACATTGATAACGCTTACATAAACTTGGATATTCATTCAATATTTTTTTTGGTTGAATTCTACACTTTGTGCGCGTATTACTTTGCCCGAACATATGATTCCGTGGTATTTTTAACTATGAAAAGAGTTATTGATCTTTGAAATAAAGAGAGGAATAATACAATGAAAAAAACAATGCAATTTACGGGTCTCTTGATCGCAGGAAGCTCGATCTTATTAAGCGCATGTGGTCAGCAAGAGGAGAAGGCAACCGCATATGACAAGATTCAAAAAGAAGGAACGATCGTCGTCGCGACGGCCGGTACACTTTATCCGACATCTTATCATGAAGAGAAAAACAATAAGTTGACTGGATTTGATGTCGAAGTCGTCAAAGAAGTAGCAAAACGTCTTGATTTGAAAGTGAAATTCAAAGAGATGTCATTTGACGGTATGTTGACAAGCGTTAATACGGGTCAAGTTGACCTTGCCGCTAACGACATTACGATCACCGATGATCGTAAAGAAAAATTCGCGTTCTCAAAACCATATAAATATACGTATGGTACGGCAATCGTCCGTAAAAGTGATTTGTCAGGCATCAAGTCTCTTGAAGACTTGAAAGGGAAAAAAGCTGCCGGAGAAGCTACAACGACATATATGCAGATTGCTAAAAAATACGGTGCAAAAGAAGTCACGTACGATAACGCGACGAACGATCAGTATCTACGAGATGTCTCAAATGGTCGAACAGACGTCATCTTGAATGATTACTACTTGCAAACACTCGCTGTCGATTTCTTCAAGGACTTCGATATTACGATTCATCCTGATATCGCTTATAATCCAAGTCAAGTTGGTTTAATCATGGATTTAGATAACAAGGAACTTCAATCCAACATTAACGAACAACTCGATAAAATGAAGGAAGATGGCACGTTAAAGGAAATTTCGAAGCAATTCTATGCCGGAAAAGATGTTTCCCAAATGCCTGACGTCAAAACGACGATCGTCGATGTGAATTAACGATGTCTTCGATTGATTGGCGGTCCGTCTTCAATCCGGAATTGGCGGTCGAATCGTTTCCTTATATTTTGAGTGGACTGGGACAGACGCTATGGATTTCCTTGCTCAGCATGGCCATTGGTCTCGGAATCGGGTTAATCCTTGCCCTTTGCCGTCTGTCTCGTTTTCGAGTATTGCGTATTGGAGCGAGCGCCTACATCTCGTTCATGCGAGGTGTGCCGATTCTCGTGTTGCTGTTCATGTTGTATTTTGGTCTGCCGGTCATCAATATTCAACTTGACGCGTTAACAGCAGCCATCACCGGTTTTAGTTTGAACAGTGCCGCGTACATGGCGGAGATCATTCGTTCCTCCTTGTTGTCGATTGATCGTGGTCAAGAAGAGGCGGCAGCGTCACTCGGTTTATCCAAGTATCGTACGTTTGTTGGTATCATTTTGCCACAAGCAATCCGGATTGCCATCCCACCACTCTCAAACGTTTTGCTTGATCTGGTTAAAGCTTCATCGCTTGCTGCCATGATTACAGTTCCCGAGATTTTTCAAAAAGCAAAAATTGTCGGTGGGCGCGAATTCGATTATATGACCGTTTATTTTGTCGTTGCGTTCATTTACTGGGGAATCTGTTCTTGTATCGCAGTCATTCAAGAGGTTCTCGAACGTCGTTTTGCGCGGTATCTGTGATTCATTGATATACAGTTATACAAACGGCGATGGACTATGTCCATCGCCTGTTTACTTTCTTTTTTTGATATATCATATCGTCAACCTTCTCGATACATCGTCAAAAAGTGTTCTAATTGTCTTGGTTGTAACGGGCGATGGAAGAGATATCCTTGCAACGTATGACATCCCAGTCGCTCGAGCAATGCCGCCTCTTCTTCCAACTCAATCCCTTCAGCTACGATTGTCATATCTAATCGCTTCCCTAACTGAATGATCGTCTCGATCATCGCTCGTTTTTTCTCTGAATGAATGGCTTCTTGAACGATTTCTTTTGGAATCTTCAATTGATCGAACGGTAACTCCACTAATGATTGCATTGATGAAAAGCCTGTTCCGAAGTCATCGAGCGCAATCCGGATCCCGTATAAATGGAGGGCATTTAATGTCTCGATGATTTGCTCTGTTCCTTCAATGAAGATATGTTCTGTCATCTCGATTTCGAGTAATGATGGAGGAAAGCCAGACTGTTTTAAGATCGCCAATACGCGATCCATAAAATCAGATTGACGTAATTCCCACGGTGAGACATTCACGGAAATCGTTAACGGCTCCTTCCCCTCTTCCAACCATGCTTTTCCTTGGAAACAAGCTTGACGCATGACCCAAACGCCTAATGTCTCAATGAAACGTGTCCGCTCCGCAAGCGGAATGAACTCATTTGGCGGAACGAGACCATATTCCGGATGATTCCAACGAATTAATGCTTCGACTCCTGTAATTTGACGTGTCCGCGCATTGACCTGAGGTTGAAATAAAATAAAAAAGTCCCGATCCAGCTCTGCATCGTACAAGTCGCGTGTTAATTGAAGCGCCCGTTTTCGTTCATTTTGTGTCGCTAAATCTGTAATGGCATACGTATTTTTCCGATTGGATTTAGCTGTGAACAAGGCAATCTCCGCATCATTAATGACATGGTCCGTCGTTTCGTCATTTACATAGGAAACACCGATACTTGCAGTGACGTTAATCTGTTTAAAGTCAATTTGAACGCGCTCTGATACACTCGATAAAATATCGTCACAAAGAGTTCGTGCATCGTAATGGTTTGGAGCATGCAGTAAAAAAGCACTTCCACTCGCTTTCGCAATCGTAAAATCCGGAAAGCGATTCATTAATCGACGACCAATGATGTGCAAAGTGCGGTCACCTGTCCGGTAACCAAAAGCATCATTGACGGTTTTAAAATCATCCAGATCAACAAGACAAATCATGTCGCCTTCTCGTTTTTTCTTGTCCACTTCTATGACAAAAGAAGAACGGTTCGACAAACCTGTCACAGGATCCGTAAATGCTTGTTCTTGTAAACGTGCTAAGTAGTCAATATTACGTTCAAGACGGGTGACGTATTGATTGTGGATCAATAAACTGATGATCGTCGCAATTAAGATAAGTCCAATTCGTGCGATATGATCAGATGCAAACATCGTAACGTTTTCTAATGAAGGGGTTTGATACCAGATATAGAGCAGGGAGATCGTCGTGATGCTCGTTGCGTATAACAACATCGTTCGGTTAATAACAACAAGAGACGCTAAAATGAAAAGTAGCGCGCATGCCCAAACGGACTGAACGCCTCGATCAATGAATGGATAATAAATATAAGGAATTAATAAGAAAATACTCGACATCATATGTGGCTTCAATCGATCCGACAATGTACTTTTACCAATGAAATATTGCACGATTCCAGCACTTGCAATGACGATTGCTCGCACCCAATCGGCTCCATCTAAACCGGAGCGACTAAATATATTCGCCACAATGTATAAAACGGCACCACAACTCGTCAACACAAAAATGATCATCCCGAACAACTGATAATTTGCCCGAATTTCTCGATGATATTGCAGACTATCGGAAGAACGTCGCTGTGTATTCACCGCCATCCCCTCTTTCTAGTTCCTGTCGTTTATTTTCCTTATCAGAACCAAAATAAAACCTGAATTTTCTAAAAATAATAAAATGTGGAGAAGTCATGATTTTGAGCAGAATGGGAATAGATAAGTATAGAAAGGAGTAATGTTTATGTCACATTTACTATTCATTGAAGCGAACGATAGCACACATCAAAAAAAAGGCATTAGCTCTGAATTGAACGATGCCTTTTTGAACGCGTATCGCAAATCACATCCGGATGATACAGTTACGGTTTTGAATTTATTCGAAGAACGTCTTCCCTTCTTTGACTTGAAACTTGCGAGCGCAGCAGGTCGTCTCTTTAAAGGCGAGGAATTAACTGGAGAGGATGCGACACATGCACAGCGACTTCAGGAGTATTTAAACGGTTTCTTAGATGCCGATAAGGTCGTCTTCTCATTTCCGATGTGGAACTTGACGGTTCCGGCACCGCTGCACAATTATATGGATTACCTTGCTCAAGCTGGTCAAACATTTCGATATACGGCAGAAGGTTCAATCGGACTTGTTGAAGACAAACAAGTCCTGTTGATTCATTCACGCGGTGGTGATTACTCGACGAAAGAGAAAGCACCGAGTGAACACGCTGTTCGCTACATGCTCGATCTATTAGCATTTTTCGGAATTGATGATGTATCGACTGTCATTCTCGAAGGACATCAGCAATACCCGGAACGTGCCTCTGAATTAATCGAACAAGCACTGCAAGAGTGCCGACAATTCGGTCGTAAGTTTTAAGTGGGGAAGAATCTTCGCTGAAACTAAAAGTGACCTAAGAAATGACCATCTTCTATTTGAAGACTCTCTTAAATACCTTGTCCGGTGATTTTTAGACCGACAAGGTATTTTTTAGCACCGATAAGCATTTTTATAATTAAAGTACAAACAATATATACTGTTCTTTCATACGAAGAATCATCTTTTTCCGAACGTCGTGTTCAAACGCATGAAACAGTGCATAGGCGACTGAGTACTGTTTTTGGAGTGTTGTATCTTTCTCACCTAGATGTTCATTATATTGAGCGAGTTGATAATAGAAATGCCCGAATAAAAATGTATGATTATGTTTCAAGCATAACTCATATCCTTTTTTGGCGATGACAATGCTTTCCTCAGACTTTCCTTGGTACTCAAGAATCTGACAATGGTTGAAGTAAATTTTCAACAGCGCATTTAGATGGGTAGTGGACTGAAGAACTTCAATTTCATTTTCTAATTCCTGATACACGGATTCCGTTAAATGAAATAGGTCCTGCTCTGAATACATATTCGCAATCGCCATCTTGATTCGAATGAACAATTGAATGGACTGAGACCAGACTTCTTTTTCAATCAATAAGTTGCTGAGTAGGCTTGCAGCTGTCCGAAAATCGATTCGATTTTGCTTTAGTTCAATGATCGTCTTGATGTAGCTTTTTAAAATGTCGACTTCGACGATGCTATCCTTTTCTTGCTGGTGAATTCGCTCTAACGCCTCTTTATATTTCTCTTCTCGAAGCAAATCGGATAAGAATCGATCTAGTTGAAAGAACTTTTCCTCATCGGTATGTTCTTGAAATAATAAAGAGATGGGAACTTGCAACCTTACAGCAAGTTGTTGTAATAAATCAACTGTCGGAGAATTTAAGCCGTTTTCAATTTTACTGATTTCAGCCTGACTACATAAATCAGCACATAGTTCTTTTTGAGAATACCCCTTTTGAACACGAAATCGTTTTAAGTTTTCTCCAATTGGATTAGCTTTAACCATTCTATCAAATCCTCCAAATATCTTAAAACGTCTCACTGTGTTTTGAATCATGCTTCGTGTTTAAAGGTATACTCAAAAGTAAACAATAAATGTTCTTTCTTTAGGTCAACGACTAATTGTTTCGTCGTTTGAAATTCAAATGCGTGTAACAATGTATAAGCTATCGTATATGTCTTTTGAAATAAAGCGTTACCGACAGCTTCTTGATAATTTCCTAATTGAAAATAAAAATGCCCTAATAGAAAAGTCTGTTGAGAATCTAAGCATAAATTAATTCCTTTTTGAATAAACACGTTCGCTTCTTCAAATAAATCTTGATATAAAAGAATTTGAGCATGATTAAAATAGATTTTTATCAAAGAAGTGATATATTGGGAACTTTTGAGTTGCTCTAATAGCGTTTCAATATCGGAATAAGTACCCGTAGTTAAATGATATAACTCATGTTCAGCATATATATTTGCAATTGCCGTTTTAATCCGAATGAATAACGAAATGGATTCGTTCCAAACATCATACTCGTTTAAAAGGTTACTTAATAAGGAAGTGGCTGTTCTAAAATCAAATCTATTTTGTTTCATCTCCACGATGATTTTAAAGTAAGCACTTAATATGATTAAATTCATATTCTCTTTATGATCATACTTTGAAATGAATTGTATGACTTGATCAAAATTCTCTTCTCGAAGTTGATCTGAAATAAATTTATCAAAAAAATCTATTTCTTCATTAGCTTGAGGATTCTCGAATAAAAGTGCAATCGGACTATTTAAACGAGCAGCAATTTTTTGCAATAATTCTACGGTTGGTGAATTTAAGCCGTTCTCGATTTTACTAATCTCAGCTTGACTACAAATACCCTCACATAGTGCTTGTTGAGTCAATTGCTTTTCGATACGCAATTGTTTGATTTTTGCACCGATTGACGAAGTTAAATCATCCATCTTTATCTTTCCTCACTCACTTTCATCTACAGGAAATAGCAATAGATCTGATAAATGTGTTTCAAGAATTTTTCGGTATGCGTGATTATTCGTCGCAGTGAAAAATGAGTAAGCAATTGTATACGCTTCTTTAATACTTTTCTCGGAAGCGTTTAACGCTTCTAAAAAGAAGCCTTTTTGATAATAAAAGTGACCAATGTATGTTAAATCTTCTAGCTCTTTGGTTTCTTTTATCGCGTGTTCAACTTCTTTTAACCCTTCCTCGAATCGCTTTAACCGATATGTGTTACGTAAGTAATTATATATGATTTTCATTTTAATTTTTTTATACTCGCGTGTACGGTAAGGTAGTTTTAATAGCGCTTCATAAATTTGATGAGAATGCGTGTAATCATCATGATTCGTATATAAAACAGCAATTGCCATCTGAATTCTGGTATAGAGAAGAAATGACTTTTCAACTAAACTTTCTTCAATGACTAATTTTAATAACGCAGAAATACATGTTCTAAAATCGATGTTTCCTTTTTCATGTAATAACAGCTTTTGATGATATCGAATTAACACTTGAATTTCAAATTCAGTATTTGATTTTGCATATTCTTCTAAATCCTTCTCCATAGTTGAGTAAGTTTTCTCTCTCATATGACGCAACATTCTTTGATCAATTTCATTTAACTTTTGTGAGACGATTTCATCTTCAAAAAACAATGAAATCGGAATGCGTAGTCTTCGACAAATCTGCTGTAACAAATCAATCGTTGGGGAATTTCGACCATTTTCAATTTTACTGATTTCAGCCTGACTACAAATTCCTTCACAAAGTGCTTTTTGTGTCATTCCTTGTTTTTTTCGTTCTTGCTTGATTTTATCACCAACAGAATGAATGACTGGATGCATAGAGGTCACTCCTCAAATCAAAAATATCGAACTCATGAAAAAAGTCTTCCGTTTCAAGTATATATCACTTGAGACGGAAGACGTGTCTATGCTTCCGGCGAGAATCGAACTCGCACTGCAGCATTACCATTGCTGAGGTCTGCCATTAACCTACGGAAGCTTGTAAAACCTGATTCTAGTATAACTTATAAAAAAAGACAAAACAAGAAGTCGATGCTTTTCAGCTCAACTTCTTGTCACTAATTTACAATGTAGTTTTCGTTAACGAGTTATCATAGACGACTAAAACTGAATAATGTTCATCCGCTTTAGACGCAACGAATGTTGAAAATTTTAATGTAATGATGGCGTTTGATCCGACCCCATTATTTTCAAAAAATTCATTTAGTCTCTCCTCTAATTCCTCAGGCGATCGCCCGACGACTACTTTAGAATGCAACATGATCATCACTCCGTTTCGTTATGGTAGGTTCGAGTTTAATAATTACCTGATCGTATAAATGTTAAACCTTTATTTTTTTCAACTTGCCCCACACTCTCTCTATCCGCTATGGTGAAATGGAGTCATTCAACTATTGAAGAACAGGAGTGAAGTCTGATGGAACAAATCAATTTTGATGAAACGATCGAGAAACGAAATACAGGATCCGTCAAGTGGGACGGGCTCCCTTCGCTATATGGATCAGACGAGCTGATTCCGATGTGGGTCGCCGACATGGACGTCCGTCCACCACACCATTTGACAGAACGATTGACTAGACGTGCTGCTACAGGTCATTTCGGTTACTCGATGTTTGAAGACGAAGCCAAACGAGCAATTCAACAATGGTTTCAAAAGCGATATGACGTCACAATCACTACTGATTCCATTCTCTACTCAAGTGGTGTCGTTCCAGGACTTGCACATACGGTCCTCGCATTGACGGAACCGAGTGATGAAATCATCATCCAGACACCGGTCTATCCTCCATTTCATCAAATCATTCAGTCTAATCAACGACAACTCATTGAAAATCCGCTTCTTTTAGACGGTGAGACATATCAGACAGACTTTCCACTTCTCGAACGGCAAATGCGAACAGCACGTATGATGATTCTTTGTAGCCCGCATAATCCAAGCGGTAAAGTTTATCCGAGAGAAGAATTACAACAAATCGTCGAACTCGCGAAGCAACATGATGTTTATCTTGTATCCGATGAGATTCATGCGGACCTCGTCTATACAGGTTCCGCTCACACCCCTATTCTCGATTTGGATTATGAAAAACTCATTTTAGTGAGTGCACCATCCAAAACGTTCAATATTCCGGGGCTATATGCGTCTTATTTGATCGTACCTGACATCTCGATTCGTCAACAGATCGAGCGTATCCAGCAACGTCATTTCGTTCACCCGAATGCATTAGCTTCGACTGCGATTACAGCAGCGTATGGAGATGTTGCGAGTGAGCAATGGCTGTCACAATTACTTATGTATTTAGAAGGAAATCGTGACCATGCCATCCGTCGGATTCGCCAAGAAATGCCAAAATTAGACGTTGTCATTCCAGAAGCAACTTTCCTGTTGTGGATCGACTTTAAAGCACTCGAACTAGATAGTAAAACACGATCCGATTGGCTCGTCAAGGAGGCAAAAATCGCTTTAACGCACGGTTCTTCGTTTGGATCTGGCGGAGAAACATTTGAACGTTTAAATATCGGCTGTCCTCGTGCACAATTAAATCAGGCATTAGACCGTTTAAGCACCGCATACCAACGGTTTTGGACCAATTAATAAAACATAAATGATCCTAATTTATTGGGATCATTTATGTTTTATTTAATTATTCAGAATATTTCTAATTGATGAACTTTAACAGGGACTAAAACCGTCCCAATCCCTTAAGGCACTAGGCATGGCGGCACTTTTCATGAAAATGAAGTGACTTGCAAAGTCGTTTTATCCCCTGTAAGGTGGGGAACATATCATTTGGCGAACAAGGCAATACATGCTTGATCGCTGAAAAAACTATTGCATTTGGAGGATTTTACTTTATGACGCAAGAATGGATTTCGATCATCCTGTATCTTGTTCTCATGTTGGCAATCGGTTATTTTGCCTACAAACGAACGACGAATACAGAAGATTACATGTTAGGCGGACGCGATCTCGGTCCAGGTGTCACAGCACTCTCTGCTGGTGCATCGGATATGAGTGGATGGATGCTCATGGGACTTCCCGGCGCCATGTATGCAACAGGTGTATCAGCCCTTTGGCTCGCACTCGGTTTATTGATTGGATGTTACGTAAACTATATCGTACTCGCACCACGTTTCCGTCTCTATACGGAAATGGCAAATGACTCAATTACGATCCCTGACTTCTTAGAGAATCGTTTTGAAGACAAATCACGCGTGCTTCGTACCGTATCAGCACTCGTTATCATCATTTTCTTCACGTTCTACACATCAGCTGGAATCGTATCTGGCGGAAAATTGTTCGTCAGCTCATTTGGATTTGATTACCACTATGGTATGCTCTTGACGATTGCGGTCGTAATCGCCTACACACTTTTCGGCGGTTTTCTCGCAGTTAGTTGGACCGATTTCGTCCAGGGCTGTATCATGTTCGTCGCACTCGTTCTCGTACCGATCGTCGCATTGACAGACGTTGGTGGAATCGACGGTGCGTACAATTACGCTGAAAACTTAGATCCTACACTGTTTGATCCACTTAAAGGAACGACGATTCTTGGAATCATTGGATTCCTTGCCTGGGGACTTGGTTACTTCGGTCAACCCCATATCATCGTCCGCTTTATGGCGATTCGTTCTGTTAAAGATTTAAAAAGTGCTCGTCGCATCGGGATCGGCTGGATGTTCGTCTCAATCATCGGTGCGATGATGACAGGTCTTGTCGGAATTGCTTATTTTGAAGGACAAGGCAATGGACTCGGTGACCCGGAAACAGTCTTCATCCGTTTCTCGGATGTACTATTCCACCCGTATATCACAGGATTCTTAATGGCTGCGATTCTTGCAGCAATCATGTCGACGATTTCATCACAATTACTCGTTACTTCGAGTGCGTTGACAGAAGATTTTTATAAGACGTTCTTGAAAAAAGACGCATCAGATAAAGAACTCGTCCTGACAGGTCGAATTGCTGTTCTTGTCGTTGCCGTCATCGCAAGTATTCTCGCGTGGAATCCGTCAGCGACGATTCTTGCACTTGTCGGTTATGCATGGGCTGGATTCGGTTCTGCCTTTGGTCCGATCATCTTGCTTTCTCTCTACTGGAAACGGATGACGAAGCAAGGTGCACTGGCTGGTATTATCTCAGGTGCCTTGACTGTCATCATCTGGGTTCAACTCGGACTTAGTACGACGCTTTATGAAATGGTACCTGGATTCTTCACAAGCTTGATCTTTACGGTCGTTGTCAGCTTGATGACGAAACAACCGGTCAATGCCGTTCAGGAAACGTTTGAAGAGATGGAAGACGAATTAAAAGACGCTGTTCAATAATCAGCGAATAACAAAAAAGACCTCTGCCGAAACATCGGCAGAGGTCTTTTTTGACTTACAGTTCAATCACGCCATAATGCAACTTCGACGTTTTCCGCTTTGTTCGTTCGAACCCAAACCGTTCAAACAAGGGACTCTCATAATGTGCTTTTAAAACGATGCGCTGACGTGCCACACGCTTCGCCTCTACCATCGCTTCCTCGGATAAGGCTTCATAATTCGCAAGCGTTCGTAGAGCGTCGAGATGCGTCGATTCTTCGACGGTCTGTTCGAACATGGGATCAAAATAGATGACATCAAAGGAATTATCCGGACATTCTTTCAAATAGGTGAGATGGTGTTTGACTTTCACTTCAATTCGTCGCATCGCTTGATTGATCGGTTCGTAGGATTCTTCCCATCGTTTTAATCCGTTCTTGATGACAAATGCTGTCTCAACCCGGCTTTCTAAGCCGGTGATCCGCCCTCGCTCTCCGATGGCATGACTCATGACGATGGCATCTGCTCCAAGACCAAGTGTGCAGTCAAGCACACGCATCCCTTCCGATAAGCGTCCGATTGTAACGAGAGGATCGCCTCCTCCTGCATCAATTTGTTTGATACGAAACACCGCACTCGAAGGATGGAAAAAGAACGATGTCGTCTCGCCTAGTGGATATAAATCAAGTCGCTGTTTATCGACGACAAGCACCGGTAATCCTGTCTCCTGTTGCAAGTGTTCTATGCTTTTTTTCTGACGCACGACGTAGATAAAATGTATCGTCTCATCCGCTAACAACTGCTTCACACGATGATGCACGTCGTCAGTCGGACGAAGACATGTCGTCAGTCCAATGGTTGGTTTCATAATGTGTTCCTCCATAAAAAAATAAGCTAGCCGGAGCTAGCTCATTTCTTTTTCTTCAATAATCCTTCGATATCTTCAATCAATGCTTTTTTCGAAATCAGGTCTTCTTGCTTTTCCTGTTCGACTTTTGCATCGACCGTCGTCCGCTTCATGAGTGCTTGAAGCGTCTCATCGATGCTTGACTTCAAATGATCGCGGTCTTCTTTATTAAGGGAAAGATCATGTTGAACTTCATCCCCTTGTTCATCTAATTGGCGTAAGCGTTCCGTCAATTGTTTCGCTTCACGATTCAAGTCCGAATACAATCGTTCGATTTGCTCTAGACGCAATTTGATTCCGTCACGTTCTGTGAACACGTTTTCCAGCCCCTTCCAGTATGCAGTTGTCTACATCATTACTTTACCATATTCCGAGGTAATTAAAACAATCACAAGATGATTACAGAATGACTTTTTTTAGATTTCTTCCTGCGGATCGATTCCAGTTAATTTTTGCAATTGCACAGAGGGTATCGCTATAATGTAAACGAAGCATCAATTGGGATGAGGGAGGATTTTGTGATGGAATTGAGACGTCGAACATTACGTCATGTCGATCAAGCTGAGTACGATCATTTCTTGAAGTATGGCGAGCAAGCATATGGACTGACTCCGCAAGAAATCAAAGGGTATGACCATGAGCTTGGAGAAGAGCGGGCTTTTGATTCCGTCGAGCACAGTTATCCTGAAGATTATTACTTTGATATCGTTGAAGCGGATACGATCGTGGGGCGGGTTTTGCTCTTAAAAATGGGTCACTACTTCCAACTCGACTTCATGGTGTTTGATCCCTATACGCGTCGGGGTCTAGCTACTCAAGCAGTTGCTGAAGCATTGACGTATTCTGGGGTACTAAATCGTCACGAAGTACGCGCGCGTGTCCTTGAACAATCACCGCACGCTTCGTTTGCAAAACGTATTTTAGAAGCGAATGATTTTACATCGACAGAGAACTATTACGTCAAAGGAAGACGTCGTCGGTACTCGCTGCAACGAATGGGCTAAAGACCGTGCGAAAGACCATGAAACTCATGGTCTTTTTTTAATGCCCTCATCGCTTCATCACCTTTGACAGTTGATCGATTTCAGCGTACAATTTTCATCTGTATGAACAGAAAGGAGTACATCTCATGAACGAATGGTTATGGATCCCTTCCATTTTCTTAACGATGGGATTATTGATTTTCAGTTATTATTTATTTGGTAAGACAGGATTGTTGATGTGGATTGCCATCGCAACAATCATTGCAAACATCCAAGTCACACAAACCGTCGATATTTTTGGTTTCGTCTTTACGTTAGGGAATGTCGTATATGGCAGTTGTTATCTAGCGACAGATATCCTCAATGAAAAATACGGAAAGCAGGTCGCTCGTAAAGGCGTCTATATGGGGTTCTTCTCCCTGATCACGACGACCGTCCTGATGCAGTTCAGTCTTTTATATACACCACTTGCTGATAAGGCTGCACTCGAAACATCCGATTCCTTGCATTTATTGTTCGGACTCTTACCATGGATTGCTGTCGGTAGTCTTGCCGCTTATCTTGTCTCGCAACTATTCGATGTCTTTATTTATTCAAAGATCCGTCAGAAGACAGGCGAACGTAAACTTTGGTTACGGACGACAGGGTCAACTGTATTAAGTCAATTGCTTGATACGTTGACGTTTTGTGCGATCGCCTTTCACGATATGCCCTTCTCCATCTGGTGGCAGATCTTCATTACGACGTATCTCGCGAAATTCGTCGTCGCTTGGTTCGCGACACCATTCATGTATTTAGCAAAACGTATCCACCCAACGAAACAATCGACAGACGCTGCTGCATGACCTAAAAAAAACTAGAAGACTTGACGAAATTGTCGGATAATGGGATTGGAGGTGCCTACATGAAAATCAAACGGAATGAACCATTTCGATATACGCTTAAAAAACCAATAACAGGTGAATTTCATTTATTGAAAAATGACCAGCGTACTCCTAATGGATTGATGAAAATCCATAATATCTCACCGAACGGACTAGCAATCAGCACAGAACTAAAACTTCCACTCCTCAAATCAATGAAAATTGTTGTTGAATTCTCATTGATTGAGGGTCAAGAACCTTTGTGCATCGAAGGTCAGCTATTGCATGAGAAGCCAGTGGGTCCCGAAAGACTGTATGGCATCCGCCTCAATCCGTCAACGACTGATCGTGATACGATCATCGCTCAAGTTAAACAAGTCGCTCAATTGGAGCGATAATTTATAAGGAAAGGGTGGCAGAATGATGATTTGCCACCCTTTTCTCGTAAAAAAATGATGCGTCTCACGCAACTTCTATAGGAAACAGCGCATTTATGCGCTTCAGAGACAAACAAGACCCGGTTTCCTGCTTCATTCAAGCAGGAAACCGGGTCTTGTGTCTCGCCTGAGGAAGCGGCGTGAAAAGGCGCGTCATTCTTTTTTTGAGTCAGCTCTCTGTTTTATGCCTAGATGAATCAACCTTCAAACGTACGGAAGACGACTGCTTCATAAGGTCGAAGCGTGAGTTCGTCGGTAACAACGGACCCATCATAGTTTCCGATGACGCGGTCTGACATATCATGCGTATACGGAATATTCACATCATGATCCGCAAACGAACAGTAGACATACCATGTCTCCCCTTCAAGCGTTCGTGAGTAGGCGTAAACTTCTGGATGATCTTCGAGTAAGAGTTCATAGCGACCATAGACGACGAGCTCATGGTCATGTCGTAGACGAATCAACTGTTGATAGTAATAAAAGATGGATTGCTCATCTGCAAGCGCCTGTTCGACGTTGATTTCCGGATAGTTCGGATTGACCTTCAACCATGGTGTTCCCGTCGAGAAACCAGCGTTCTCCGACGCATCCCACTGCATCGGTGTCCGCGCATTGTCGCGTCCTTTGATATGGATGGAACGTAGTAGTTCAGCCGGTGATGCTCCTTGTTCCGTACGTTCTTTCCACATGTTCCGAATTTCGATATCTTCATAGTCCGCGATGTCTTCAAAAGCGACGTTCGTCATGCCGATTTCCTCGCCTTGATAGATATATGGCGTCCCTTTTAACAAATGCAACAATGTAGCAAGCATTTTAGCTGACTCGACGCGGTACGTCGTGTCATTTCCGAATCGACTAACGACGCGTGGTTGATCGTGGTTATTCCAATAGAGTGAGTTCCAGCCCGTCTCATGTAAGGCCGTCTGCCATTTGGTAAAGTTTTGCTTGAGTTTGAGTAAATCGAACGGAATGACGTCCCATTTCCCATTCGGACCTGAATCGAGATCCATATGTTCGAACGTAAAGACCATGTTGACCTCTTTACGTGCCGGATCCG
Organism: Exiguobacterium abrahamii; assembly: GCF_015645365.1. Taxonomy (NCBI): domain Bacteria; kingdom Bacillati; phylum Bacillota; class Bacilli; order Caryophanales; genus Exiguobacterium; species Exiguobacterium abrahamii. The sequence continues at coordinate 1,058,781 of NZ_JADOYC010000001.1, read as the reverse complement.
TGTAAAGAATGGCATCATCCGTCGTCGCTCCTGGCATCTCACCGACTGTCAGGACATCGTATTTACCGAAGGAAGCTTCATTCATCTCGTGTAAAAATTCATGGACACGAGGTCCATTGATATAATGTTCCCCACCATCTCCATACAGTGCTCCTGGATGGACCGTCGCATCTGGTAAGCCGGGTGTCTTCGAAATCAAGTTAATGACGTCCATTCGGAAACCATCAATCCCTCGATCCAACCAGCGACGAATCATCCCGTACACATCGTGACGCATCTGTTCATTTTCCCAGTTCAAGTCAGGCTGCTTCTTCGAGAATAAGTGTAAATAATACTCATTCGTTGTTTCATCATATTCCCAGGCAGGTCCAGAGAAAATCGATCCCCAGTTGTTTGGTAGTGAACCGTCTGGATTTGCCGGTCGCCACATATAATAATCTCGATATGGATTGTCCTTGCTTTGACGCGATTCCGCGAACCACTTATGTTCATCTGACGAATGATTGATGACGAGGTCCATGACGATTTTGATATCTCGTGCATGTGCCTCATCTAGAAGACGATCAAAATCATCCATCGTTCCGAATTCCTTCATGATGGCTTCATAATCACGAATATCATAACCATTATCGTCATTCGGTGAATCATAGACAGGACTTAGCCAAATGACGTCGATACCAAGCGTCTTCAAATAATCCAACTTTTCGATGATTCCGTTCAAGTCACCGATTCCATCCCCGTTCGAATCATTATAACTACGTGGGTAAATTTGATAAACGACACTATCATGCCACCATTTACGTTCCATCCTCAACACTCTCCTCTTTTATGTACGTAACGTGCTACATATTGAGCAAACGATTGCATCAATTTGTAAAAGCGCTTTCAATTATCACAACGTCATCTTAACATGTCCATGAGAGGTGCTCAAGCAAGAACCTTCACATATTTGATATCATGAAATATGAAATACAGGTGTTTACTACATCTAAGATGATGGGAAAGAAAGGTATGAGAAAGGAGTGTGGACACGTGTATCGTCGATATTTGCTCTTCCTTGTCTGGGCGATTGCTATTGTCTTCATCTTATTATTTGGAAATAATCGTGTCTTCCCAGAAGGTTTCTTGATTTCGTTTTTACGCTTCGACCAAAGTCAATTTGATACATCCGCGTTAAGTTTATTTGCCTTACTCGGTATTTATCCGTTCGCATTCTTTTTACTATTTCTAGATGAGAAACGATTCATGCGACCCGGACCGCTCGTCGCAAGTATTGGATCGTTCTTCTTAGGCGCCTTCGTATTGATGCCTTATGTCGCCCTCGCTATTCCAAGGAAAACGTTTCTTCCTTTTCGCCGTCGCGGGTGGATTCCGACCGTCGTCGCTTTACTTAGCGTCGTGACGACATTATTGCTTTGGATTGCTCTTGCTCGATCTGATTGGAGTATATTCCGCATCTACTTTGAGACCAATCAATTCGTTCGAACGATGACCGTCGATTTGTTACTATTCTATATTCTGCAAGTCTATTTGCTTCGGCGCATTCGTCTTCGGAATGCACAGTCATTAAATTGGCAAGACGTGATTCCGCTCTTTGGTTTATTCCGTTATCTGTTCGCAAGACATTTACCGACATCCTCAAAATCTTAATTTATGGTACAATGAAATTTGGATTTTTTGAAAAGGAGCTGTCATCCGATGGAACAATATCATGCACTTTGCGAACACATTTTGGAACACGGAACAAAAAAGGAAGACCGGACGGGAACGGGGACGCTCAGCGTGTTTGGTCACCAAATGCGCTTCTCCCTTCAAGATGGCTTTCCTCTCATTACGACGAAAAAGTTACATATGAAGTCGATCATCCATGAGTTGATTTGGTTCATCTCGGGTGATACGAATATTCGTTATCTACAGGAAAATGGTGTGCGGATTTGGAATGAATGGGCCGATGAGAACGGAGATCTAGGTCCTGTTTACGGGGCACAATGGCGCTCATTTCCACGTCCAGATGGCACGACAGTCGATCAGCTGGCACAAGTCATTGAACAGATTAAGACGAATCCGGATTCTCGTCGTTTGATCGTCAGTGCTTGGAATCCTGGACAAGTCGATGAGATGGCATTACCGCCCTGTCATCTCTTGTTCCAATTTTATGTCGCTGACGGAAGACTATCATGCCAATTGTATCAACGTTCAGCTGATGTTTTCCTAGGTGTACCATTCAATATTGCTTCTTATGCGTTACTGACACATATGATTGCACATGTGTGTGGACTTGAAGTTGGTGACTTCGTTCATACGCTCGGTGACGCTCATATCTATTCGAATCATATTGAGCAAGTCAATCTTCAGTTGACGCGTACCCCGAAAAAATTACCAACGCTTCGCTTCGCTCGAACAGTCGATCGTATCGAAGACTTCCGCTTCGAAGACATCATCATTGAAGGCTATGATCCTGATCCGCACATTAAAGGTGTGGTAGCCGTATGATCACACATATCGTAGCGTATACGAAAAATCATGTCATCGGTCGTGACAATGCGATGCCTTGGCATCTTCCAGCTGATTTGGCTCACTTCAAGCGTACGACGATTGGCAAACCGATCATCATGGGACGAAAGACGTTCGAATCCATCGGACGACCGTTGCCCGGTCGAGAGAACATCGTCATTACGCGCGATCAGACGTTTGCAGCCGAAGGTGTAACGGTATGGCATGATTTATCTGCTTTACAACCATACGTCGATTCAGAAGAAGAAGTTTTTTTGATTGGTGGTGGAGAGTTGTTTGCTCAAACGCTTCCTCTTGCTCGCCGCTTGTATGTCACTGAAATTGATACGGTTCTTTCTGGAGATGTACATTATCCCGAAATCCCATCTTCATTTCAGATTACTTCCGAAACACATTATGATGCGGTCGAGGGAAACGATTATCCGTTCATCATTCGTCGATATGATCAGTAACTAAAAAACAGCCACATTGCTCCGTATGACGGACGAATGTGGCTGTTTTTTTAAGGAATTTGCATGATCCATTCAGCAATCCATTCCTCCATATCAGAATCGATTTGTGAGGTCATGATATAGTCTGTCGCACCGCAGGATAGCGCCTTGGCTAAATGATCGTCTTCTTGATCCGTCACGATCAAAATATCAATGATCGATTCCCGTTGTTGTCTCCACTCCTCTACTCGCACAAAGTTCTCTTTTACTAACTGATCAAGTGAAGGAATCGCCAATTGTATTGGGGACATCCGTCGATCATCTAACGAAATCACCTCAATATGGTATTTCGGATGATCCGGCATATCAAGCGTATGTACCTGTTTAAGGAGTCCTTGCTCGACACGGATATAGACCGGTATTTTTTCGATCGATATCGCTGTCGAATAGGACACCACTTGATTACGGCCGTTACGTTTCGCTTGATACAGAGCTTCATCTGCCTCCGCTGTTGCTTGCGCCAGGGATGTGTGGAGATCAAAAGCAAAGGAGAGACCAATTGAAACCGTTACTTTTAATCCATTTGCAAAAATATGACGCTCGACACGTTCGCGAATTTTATTCATACTCGCAACGGCTTGCGGTACCGTTTCTGCTGAAAACAATAAGATGAATTCTTCACCACCGAAACGAATGAATTCATCATCGAGACGAGCAGCTTGTTGAACGACGGTAGCTAATTCGGAGAGGACCAAATCCCCTGTTGGATGTCCATGTAAATCATTGATCCGCTTAAAATGATCGATATCAAAAATCGCTAACCCAAATGTCCGCTGTTCACGTTCGAGACGTGCTACGCGACGATCAAAAGCATTTTGGAGATATTTCCGGTTGTAAGCTCCCGTCAGTTCATCGACCAAGATCGTCGAAGATACGACCCTTAATTTTCGTAACAGTCTCGCTAGACGAACATGCCGTTCTTCATTCGTCACCGTCTCATCCCAGTAGTCATCGGCTCCCATCTCATAGCTGACTTGACGAATGTCAGACCGGTTCGGACCTACGATGATGACGGGAACGAATGCTGACTCCATTTGTTTGATCAGTTTTTGAGTCAACTCTAAGGATTCCACGATAGATGCATGGTCGATGATGACAGCATCCATAGCAATATCATGTGATATCGACAACGTGTCTTCTACCGAACTGAAGAATCGTGACATATAGCGCTCCTGTTCGAGCGATTTCTTCCATTTGATATTCTCAAGAAAACGTCTTGTCACAGTGACGACCAATTCTTTTCGAATCCGATTGGCGCGAGAGCGTTCCGACAACTGATCGACGATGGGCTGCAGTAATTCTTTAACGATCGGCTGCGTGATGACCGCATTCATTTGTTCCCACGTCGCTTTTTCCCGACTCACTTGATCAGCAAGCCCTTTAAATAGTTCCTCTCTCCCAAGCCCTTCAAGCCAGCTTGCTAATGCAAGTAATTCTGTACGTGGCACGGTTGGCATCCGAAGTAACGTCTCCACCATGATGATCGTCTGTTGCAGTTGTTTTTCTATCCGTTTTCGACTCCGTTCCATTCAATCCCCTCTCTTTCCATACATCCGAAGAACCGTCCTCGGATAAAGAGAAAGCGAGGGAATTCCCCCGCTTTTTCAACTCACGCTTTTAAGTTCGGACGGACCATATCTGCTGGTACGATCCATTGATCATATTGTTCTTCTGTTAGTAGACCAGTCGCAAGTGCTGCTTCTTTTAAGGTTGACCCGGATTGATGCGCTGCCTTTGCAATTTTCGCTGCATTCTCATATCCAATGTGCGGATTGAGTGCAGTGACGAGCATCAACGAACGATCGACGTTCTCAGCGATGACGGACTGTTCAGGTTCGATTCCAATCGCACAGTGGTCATTGAACGAATGCAAGGCGTCTGTCAGTAAACGAACAGATTGTATGAAATTATACATGATGACCGGCTTGAAGACGTTTAGTTCAAAGTTTCCTTGACTTGCAGCAAAACCAATTGTCGCATCGTTTCCAAGAACTTGCGCAGCGACCATCGTCAACGCTTCGCTTTGAGTCGGATTGACTTTCCCCGGCATGATTGAGCTTCCCGGCTCATTTTCAGGAATCGTGATTTCGCCGATTCCTGCTCGTGGACCTGATGCGAGCCAGCGAACGTCGTTTGCGATCTTCATCGCGTCCATCGCCAGTGCTTTGACGGCACCATGTGTGAAGACAAGTTGATCGTGACTCGTTAAAGCATGGAATTTATTTTCCGCACTCGTGAATTCATAACCAGTCTCTTCACTCATCTTTTTCGCTGCTAAATCACCGAACTCAGGATGCGCATTGATGCCGGTCCCGACTGCCGTACCGCCGATTGCTAATTCCGTTAACGGATCAAGCGTCCGCTCGATCATCTGCTTCGAAAGTGCAAGCATCCGGACCCAACCGCTGATTTCTTGACCGAGTGTGATGGGTGTAGCATCTTGCAAGTGTGTCCGTCCGATCTTGACGATATCCGCAAACGCGTTCGCTTTTTCGTCAAGTGTCGCATGCAACGCATCGATTGCTGGGAATAGTGATTCCAACAAGACTGTCTTCGCCGCTAAATGCATCGCTGTCGGATATGTATCATTTGAACTTTGTGATTTGTTGACGTCATCATTCGGATGAATCGTCGTCTCACTGCCTTGTTCTTTCAACTTGCGTGTCGCGACCCGAGCGATCACTTCGTTGACGTTCATATTTGACTGTGTACCTGAACCCGTTTGCCAAACGACAAGTGGAAACTCATCATCGAATTTCCCCGCGATGATTTCGTCACATACTTCAGCGATGACACCCGCTTTTTCTGCCTCAAGCACGCCCAAGTCGCGGTTCGCAAGCGCCGCTCCTTTTTTCAGGACTGCAAAGGCACGAATGACTTCAATCGGCATTTTTTCCGTTCCGATCTTAAAGTTCTCCAGACTACGTTGTGTTTGTGCGCCCCATTCCTGCGCTTCTGGTACACGAATTTCCCCCATCGTGTCACGTTCTACACGGTATTCCATAAACAAATTCCCCCTTTTGATTATTTCTCTTTTAGTTTAACGCAAAAGTAGACGTAATGGGAATGAGAGAGACAGTTTTGGGGAATAGTTTATTATCGAAAAAGGAGTGAAGATTTCATGTGGTTGATTAACTTAACGATTGTACTGCTTTTGATTCTAGCAAACGGTATTTTTGCGATGACTGAACTCGCTTTGCTTTCCTCAAAACGGTCGAAATTAGAGAAAGCAGCGAATGATGGCAAAAAGTCAGCCCATGTTGCGTTAGAGTTACTCGATCGACCAACCGATCTGTTATCGACTGTTCAAGTCGGCATCACGTTAATCGGCATCGTCAACGGTGCTTTTGGAGGCGCCGCTCTCTCAGGACCGGTCATCAATTGGCTTGCTCAATTCGCATGGCTCGCCCCTTATGCCAGTACGATCGGCTATATTCTCGTCGTGACGATCATCACCTATATTTCGCTCGTCATCGGTGAACTCGTTCCTAAGCGTGTCGCCCTTGTCAGTCCAGAACGGGTCACGATGTGGCTTGCCCCACCGATGCGATTTTTCTCAATTATTCTTCGACCATTCATTTGGGTTCTAAGTAAGTCGACCAGTTCCATCTTCCGTTTGATTGGTCTGGATCGACTGCAAACAGAAGATGAGACGGAAGACGAAGTTCGACAATTACTGATTCGTGGTACGCAAGAAGGAACCTTCAATCGGTCTGAAGCGGAGCAAGTCTCTCGTGTGTTTGATTTTCATGATTTGTATGCGTACGAACTGATGGAGCCGCGTACCGTTACCGAATGGATTGACTTAGCGGATGACTCCGATACGATCTTACAAGAGCTCCGGCAAGCGCGACATCGAAACTTACCGGTTGGTCATGGTGACTTAGATCACTTCGTCGGCTTTATTGATGCGAAAGAGGTGCTATCAGCGGAACAACCTGTTCAAGAACTCGAACGACTGATTCAATCCCCACTCATCGTGCCTCGTCAATTGAAAGCAACCGTCTTGCTCGAGCGGATGCGCAAAGAGACGGTATCCATCGCCTTTGTTCTTGATGAATATGGTGGTTTCCTCGGCATGATTACCTTATTCGACATCCTCGAAGCATTCGTTGGCGAAATTTCAAGCGTTGAGGAAGAACCGGAACTCGTCATGCGAAAGGATGGCTCCTTCCTCGCGGATGGTCTATTGCACATCGATGATTTAAAGCGGACCCTCGGTTATACAGAAGACTTACCCGGTGAACAGTTGAACGCCTATCATACGGTTGCTGGTTTGATTCTATATACGTTAGGTGATGTCCCCTCCCGCGGGAGTACTGTCGAAATTGGACCGTACCGGTTTGAAGTCGTTGATTTAGACGGACGACGCGTCGACCAAATTCTGATCGAGCGCATCGAACATGAACAAACACCCCTACCGTGAGGATAGGGGTGTTTGTCGTCAATCATGCTTCATATAATCGTAACGCCTCTCGTGCGACACGATCTGCTTTGTTCTCCGACCGTGGTATCCACTTCACGAAAGCGAGTGGTAAGAGTTGATAACGCGCAAAGGCAGGATCAAAAATCGTCTGCGTTCGTTTATTCTTGACGAATTCGCGTTCGACTGCGAGTGCAACAGCTTCTGAATCCGTCCGAAACGAAATGACGCTCTCGCCTTGTGCAATCAGTTCGTGCGCCCATTCGACGGCTTTCGCAAAAGCAATAAATTCTGCTTCATGATTATTGATTGCTTGAATTTGATACATTTTTTCCGTGACTTCGCCCTCGGAATTTTTACTAAACAGCCCAACCGCCGCTTCATCATTTGAAGGACGGACCGTACCATCAAAATAAAGTTCAACCATGTTCAATTGCCGCCTCGATTCCTTTTCGTATCGCTTGTTCATCCAGCCCTTTACCAATGAAGACGAGCGTCGTCTTTGGTTGTTCGCTAAATGGTTCTCTGATTGCTGTGCCATAAATCATACCAGTACCTTGTAAAATGACCTTTCGATCCGTATCTGCAAAATGAATGATTCCTTTATAGCGATAGAGATCTTCCGCATACGCTTCTAACACCTCACGTAGGACCATGCCGAATCGATTTCGGTTCAAGGGTCGTTCCTCGACGATCGTCAATGCCGTGAAATCCTCAACCGATTGATGAATCTGAGCCGTTTGTTGACTGAGTCGTACTTGCTCTTCTTTTGGAAAATGGAACGTTTCAAACAGTCGGTCCGATTCAAGTTGAGCCTGTTCCGTTTCAATGATAGCTGCAGAAGGATTTCGTTCGCGCAGTAAAGCGGACAACGTTTCGCGCTTTGACTCGTCGATCAAATCCATTTTATTCAAGATCAGGACGTCAGCAAAGCCGATTTGTTTCACATTTTCTTGGAACGTCAGTTGACGTTCCAAGTGATACGCATCGATGACCGTAACGACACTGGAAATCTGATAGGACTGTTCAACAGCCGGCTCGAAATAGAATGTCTGTAGAATCGGCCCTGGATCCGCAACGCCTGTCGTCTCAATCAATAATCGATCAAACGATAACTCTCCATCTCGACGGCGTTTTGCGATCCGTAGCAACGCATCCCGTAAATCGCCGCGAATCGAACAACAAATGCAACCATTCGTCAATTCGATCATCTCTTCGTCACTTCGTTCAATCAACGCTTCATCAATATGAACAGAACCTACTTCATTGACGAGCAAGGCAAACTTTTCTGTCGGATGAGAAACGAGATGATTGAGTAGCGTAGTTTTACCGGCACCTAAAAAACCAGTAATGACGGTCGTACGTATTTTGTCTTGCATGATTTCACTCCTTAGCGTCCTTGTTGCTGACGCCATTTTTCTTTTCGTGCATCGAGTAGATCAATCGCATGAAGATACCAAGCATCTATCGTTTGCGGCGTAACACTTGATCCCCACTCGCGTTTACCATGGTGTGATAATACCATATGCATGAGACGGTGATAAACAGCACGCGGTAATCGGATATCTTCTTCTCGAAGTGTTTGTTCGAGAACAAAACAACCATATGGCATGTGACCCATCAATACACCGTCCGGATCAAGCGCAATACCTGCCAGTTCTTCCTCTTCCTCTGTTACGTGCAACAGTCTTGAAAAACGATCTGTCGATGCACCCGCATGCGTATACTCCCATAGCTTTCCGATGTCGTGCAATAAAATACCGAGCAACAACTCATTCGGATTCGGTCGTTGATCTAACAGAGCAATCCCTTTTGCTGCTTGATAGAGGGCATCAAAACTGTCATCCCAAGAAAATTGACGTATCTCTCGTTCAGCTGCTTGGAAGAGTTCATTTTTATGATCGGCTTCTGCTTCTTGAATACATTTGAGTAGCGTCAAGTATGGTTGTTCACTATCACAAATTCCTCGACCAATCGTCATCATACAAGCAGTATGTTTCAGCAACCCACCGATATAGGCATGGTGATGAAACAGCGCAGCCGGTCGTGTTGAAAAGTCCGCCCAGTACTGTCGCAGAATCGAGAGCGCGATTTCTTGGTAAGGAGAATCAAGTTGACCGACTAGTCCAAGCAACTGATCACGATACGTTTCAAGCGATTCATCTGCTGATAGTTGCGGCAAGAACTGCGTCGGTGAGGCATCATAAATCGGTGTGACACGTTGAACGATCAATGATTTGTTTCCGGATTGCGGCGGATACTCCTCTACCTTCGCCTCGACCCGAACAATTCGTGTCTCGAGATATGGACGGAGTGCTTCTTCTGCTGTTCCTTGATTGATCCATTGTTTTCCCTTACAAGATCCAGCGGGCGAATTGAACGTGAACTGCAGCCACTCTCGTCCGGTTTGACCTGTGCGGATTTCACCCGAAGCAACGAGTAACATTTCTTCGATTCGTTCACCCGGAACGAGCGTCTCTAGCGAAAGTCCAATCGGTTGATTCGATGGCTGGATGGGAAAAACATCGTTTCCACTAGAAGGCATTGTCATTTCCGGAAGTGCTTTGAATAATTGAATCACGTCATCTCACTCCTTTTTCTTCATTCATATCATAGCAGACACGATTTCATCACGACTACTAGCAAACAGATATTGTAAGCGTTTTCTAAATGAATTATGATGAAACTGGAAGTTCATTTTATGTTTAAGGAGGAGAAACGATGATTCGACCACTTACTCAACTATACAGTGAAGCTGTTGGCACACTCGATCAATGGACGGTATCGGAAATCGTGACCCGCGATCAAATTCGGCAAGCAGTCCAGTTGTACGATCCATATCAAATGCATACGTCGTATGCTTTGGAACATTTGTTGATTCATGAATTGCGCGAGGCTTGTCATTATGTCCAAGAACAAGGGCTAACGTTGGCTGATGCGCAAACAGAGCTTCTCATCCTCTCTGCTTTCCAAAGTGATTCTGGCTATCAAGCAGAGGAAATTCAAGATATGTCTCCCACTGCAATCAAACGGCACTTGTCCTCACTAGACGCCGCCTTCAACCGACTATTACATCAACTGTTTTTACATCAATCACAACCAGACATCCTCTGTCAGCGGTTCATGACGATCCTTTCAGGTGCGGTCGCCACAAAATGTGCAATCCGTGCTAAACGCCTCAAGGAAGCGACACTTGTTCATCCATAAAAAAATCCTGACTCATGTGAGTCAGGATTTTTCATTCAACGACCTGGCATTCCAGCTCCTTGATTGGTTTTGTATGAAAATGCGGCGTTCCGCTTCGTCATATTCTATAGTCATCATGCCAAACTATTCAAGCCCTGTCAATTCTTTTCTAAAAAAAAAGTGGACCGATTTTCGATTGAAAATCAGTCCGAATGGAAGAGTGAATAATTACCATGGCAATGCTTGATTTCATCATACAATGCTATGGAAGCGTTTACAACCCTTTTTCGTTAAATTTTTTCAAGAAAATATTCGTTTGCGAGTGGCAAGTGGATGACTTCGATTCCACTCTGTCGCATAAGGTTCAATCCGTCTCCATATTCATACCCTGTCGAATACACGACACGATCGATTTTAGAAGCGATGAGCGCTAAACTACAGGCATGACACGGACTATGTGTGACATAAGCTGTTGCATGACGCGCGCTCGTCGAATCGGCTGCTAGCTTACCGAGCGCGTTGATTTCAGCATGAATCTCGTGTTGCTTCGACCATTCATGGTGTTCTTCCTGATTTTCGCACCGATAAAAGAGAATTCCGTTTCGTTCAACCGATTCTTCAACAATCGGGTGATCAGGTCGTGATGTATAGAGAATACCATCTTGCTTTAAGTAAATTTCGTTGCAATTCACATGCTGACTAGGTGTTCCGTTTATTCCGATTGAAATCGGCTTTTCATCTTTGACGATGACACAGGCAACGGATTTTGAGGCACATTTTGAATGACGGTCTGCCATCATCCGTGCGAATAATAACCATGTCGTATCCCATTTCAACTGCTTCTCTTCGTTATTCATTCAAAATCTCCTTTCATGAAGGAAAGGAACACGAAATATCGTGTTCCTTAGTATGGTCGATTCGGTAATTCTCTGCTTTTTGAAGCGACTTCGATGACTTTTTGTTTCAATTCATTCTCCATTCGCTCTAGTTCATGCTCTGCGTCGCGGCGCTTTTGTTTTCCTTCTTGTTGGATGCGTAATGTCTCATCCAGTGTCTCGATCAAGTTTTGGTGCGCCACTTTTAACGATTCAACGGATACGATGCCTTTTTCGTTTTCTTCCGCAATTTCAATCGACGACTCCTTCAGCAACTTCGAATTTTGCTCAAGTAACTGGTTCGTCGTATTGGTGACATCCTTCTGCATTTCAAGCGCTGCCTTTTGACGCGACAGACTCAAAGATAGGACAACTTGGTTTTTCCAAAGCGGAATCGTATTAACGACTGCTGATTCAATTTTTTCAGCTAGAATTTGGTTGTTTTGTTGAATGACACGAATTTGCGGTGCCATCTGCAAGCTAATCGTTCGGGATAATTTTAAATCATGGATTTTCTTTTCAAAACGATCCGTCAATTGAATCAAGTCATTCAATTCCTGTAACTTTGTTTGATCCCGCGATACCTCGACTTCCGTTCGTAGCGGTTCGATTTCATGTTGACGAACGTGAGCGATTTTCGTCTCGCCAGCCGCAATATAAACGTTTAATTCTTCAAAATAACGCTTATTCTTTTGATACATTTGATCGAGTAACGTGATGTCTTTCATCAACCCAAATTTTGATCGATCAAGATTGTGTACGACTTCTTCGAGATAAGCGCTCATTTTCTCGTATTGTAAGAAATACGTTTCGGCTTTTTTCTTCGCCCGACCGATGACCGGCACGTTCGACCAGAAGCTCTTTTTTTCTTGAAGCGTATCTGGATCCATTTGGCGGACACGCTGCATTAAGTCACTCAGCAATTTCCCTGCTTCCCCACCGTCCTTCATCTTCACTTCACTTAAGACTTGATCCGAGAATTGGGATAGTTCACGCTGGACAGGCGCTCCGAATTGCATGACGGCATCCGTTTTTTGTAGATCGATCACCTGCAGTAGACGTTCGATCTTTTGTCGTTGTTCTGCCGGAACATCCGAAGGAATCATTTCTTCGACAGGGCGAGCCGGCATTTTGGGCGGTGTTTCCGCTACGTTTAAATCCACCGACGGATCAGAAATCGTCGGTTGATCTTGCTCATCAGGCCATTGTTGCCATGTATCTTTATCAGAATGGGTCATGTCGGTAACTCTCCTCCTGTTTTCGTTGTTCAGTCTCTTGCGTCAATACCTTTTCAATCGTCAAGAGTTCCCGTTCTAAATCAACGGTATCCCCTTCAAGCAACAAGGTTTGTTGTTGCTTTAATTTTTGTCCGATCATTTTCAAGTTCGAAATCAATTGATTTTTCGTATCCAATTGAACTTGAGCGCCACGGCGTTCCAAATCGGCATATTTTTCTGAAATCGACAATAAGGAATCCAGATAAAACGTAAAGAAGTCCCGAACTTTTTTGACGTCGCGTGGACTTTCATATAACTCCTCGAACAAGACATGTGCTTCCCGTGAGACGATTCGCATCTCACTTCTGATTTCACTATCTCGAATGGAGGGAACGATTTGATCGTACGTCTGGATTTTTGTGAATCCTTCTTCGATCGTCCGTTGCAATACTTGAAGTTCTAAATCATCCGTCTCTTCAAATCGGCGTGTCGCCCGTTCCGGTTTTAAAATGACACTTCCGACGAACTCATCTTCGTCATCAAGTAGTAATTTCTTTTTCACATTTTTTCGCTTGATTTCGGTCGATTTCCGTTCTGTCCGATATCGTCGACCTGGTTTTGTTCGATAACCGCTCCAAATGAACCACAAACCAAGAGCGATGAAGATTCCCGAGAAGTTGAACGTATCGGCCAATTGTAGAAATACGAACATCATACCGATGGAACCAAATATCCACCATGAAGACTTCATGTCATCCCCTCTTCCTTCGTACTGATTCTTCTATCAGGTTTACGTGTCTTTATTTTAACATTACGTAACGTCTAACAAAAAGTTTCCCGTTTTTCCGAAATGTTACGCCTCGTGTATTTATATTTCAACATACTTTTAAAAATATCGCATCAGACCGAAGAATGAGCTGTCCGTTCTTTCTTTCGCATGATTTTTTTTACAACAAATAAGGTAGCCAACAAAATTGTCGACTACCTTGAAAAAGTGATCTATTATCCGAACAATGGCCATACAAGGATGATCAAAATCGCGATTGGACTCAAGTAACAAACACTCACACGCCACACAGGCACGATTTTTTTCATGAATGGACTCGTCACGAGTTCCTGTTCGACAAGAGCTCGATCGAGCTTGTACCCAGCAAAAATCGAAATCAGTAAAGCACCAATCGGCATTAAAATATTCGAGACAAGGAAATCAACGCTGTCAAAGAACGTTTTTCCCATGAATTGAGCATCACTCAACATACCGAACGAGAGTGCGGACGGAATTCCGACGATCGCAATCGCAAGTGTCGCGAACCATGTCGTCCGCTTTTTATCACGCGACGTCGCATTCTCCTTACGATCCGTTAATGAAGAAACAACGACCTCAAGCATAGCGATCGATGAAGTGATCGATGCGAAAGCAAATAGAAGGAAGAACAGTGTTAGGAACAACGAGCCAAACTGGATCTGACTGAAAACAGTCGGCAATACGATGAAAAGCAATGCCGGTCCTTCTGCAGGATCAAGACCCGAAGCAAAAACAGCTGGGAAAATCGCGAATCCAGCTAATAATGAGACGGCGACATTCATCGCGACGATCCATGCGGCGGAACGATTAATCTCGCCACGTTCCTTCATGTAGGAAGCATATGTCAGCATCGCCGATACACCGAGCGATAAGGAGAAGAACGCTTGACCAAGCGCACTCAGGACAGAAGTTCGGTTGAGGACCGAAAAATCAGGCTGTATAAAGAATTTAACACCTTCCATTGCACCATCAAGTGTCAATGATCGAACGACAAGGATGATGAAGCACACGAATAATAATGGCATCATGATTTTACTCATTTTTTCAATACCGGATTGAACACCACGTAAGACGATCCAACATGTCAAAGCGAGGAAAATCAATTGCCCTGAAATAACATATAACGGCGAGGCGGAAATCGTTCCGAACAATTCACCAAGCGCACCACCGTCCATCGTCGTTAGGCGACCTGTGAAACCAAGAATGGTATAAATCAAGACCCATCCTCCGATGACGCTGTAGAAAGAAAGCAACAAGAAACAGGCGATGACACCAAGTACACCAATGAATGTGAACTTCTTATGACCAAGTGCAGAGAACGCTTGAAGTGCTGTTTTTCCACTCGTACGACCGATTAAAAACTCGGCAATTAAAACGGGCAGTCCAAGTAATAAGGTAAACACGAGGAACAAGAGTAAAAACGCGCCTCCTCCGTTCGTTCCAGTCGTGTACGGGAATTTCCAGATGGCCCCCAGACCAATGGCGGATCCCGCTGCTGCTAAAATAAATCCAACTTTTGAAGCCCATGCGTTTCCTTTCATGGTGCTCCACCTCCTTTTCAAAATACTTTTTCATTGTACAGAAAGAATCATTGAAAGTCATCCTTTATCAAATATTTTCTTTAAAGCGTCAAAGCATAACCGCATATATGTAATGAAACATATAAAAAAGAAGACCGTTTTTTATGACGACCTTCTTTTCATTCAATACTTTATTATTGTGTGCCTCCATACATGCGCAGATACTCCGGCAATACTTTAACTGTAACCGGTGTATGGATCGCTTTCTCACCATCTGTATCGATCACTTTTGCGTCTTTTGTTTTCAACTGAAACCCACTCGTCAAGATATGTGTAAAGGAAGGATCATTGGCAAGACCAATTTTTTGAAGAATCACATCTCGAATGGTTGTCAAATTTACTTCATCGACGATCACTAAATCAAGTTTCCCGTCATTATAGGCTCCATCTGATAAGTTCGTCTCGATTCCACCGAGCGATTCTCCGTTTGCCGCAAGAATGAGAACCGCTTCGCCGGTCATGTGACGACCTTCATCTAAAATCAGTTCATATTCAAAGGGTTGTGCTTCTAGACTTGAGCGAATCGTTGATAGATAATATCCCATCTTCCCGAGGCGTGCTTTTTCTTCTGTATCGATGCCAATCGATGCCTCTGCGACAAGACCGACACCAAGGAAATTCAAGAAATAGCTATTTTCGACTTGTCCGAGATCGACCTGAACAACGTGTTGCATCGCAATCGCTTCTGCAGCAAGCCGAGGAGCCATCGGTAAGCCAAGCGTTCGAGCGAAGTCGTTACAGGTCCCTCCAGGAATGATGCCTAGTATCGGGCGATCATCCAGTTTTGCGATTCCGTTGATTGTCTCGAACACCGTTCCATCTCCACCGATGACGACGACCGCATCAAATGCGGACGAATCTTCCGCAAATTGCATCGCATCGCCAGCTTGCTTCGTATTCTTGATGACGATTTCATCGAATAATGTACTTAATGGTTCGATGACTTCTCCAAGTAACCCGGTGCCGTTCGTCCCGGCTGTCGGGTTACTGATCAGTAAAAGTTTCATTGAATGACGCCTTCCTTCTTCAGGTAATCACGAGCGACCTCATTCGCCGTCTTTCCACCGTATGCGACAGCTTCATTCATTTTTGACATCTCTTCATCTGAAATTTTACCTGACAATTGCTCAAGTGCTTGTTTTACTTCTGGATACTCCTCGATCGTCTCTTGTCGCAGAAGAGGAGCTCCTTCATATGGAGGGAATAGTTGCTGATCGTCTTTTAAGACGACCATGTCGTATTTCGCAATCTCCGGATCTGTCGAGTAAGCATCAATGACATCGATCTCACCTGACTCGATTGCTTTATAGCGCAATTTTGGTTCCATCGTGACGACTTTCTGGAAATTAACATCATATTTATCTTGAATCCCTTTATACCCATCCTGTCGGTCCTTAAATTCTAACGTGAATCCAGCCGTCAACTGATTCGCGACCTGTTTTAAATCAGAGATCGTCTTCAAATCGTAACGGTCTGCTAATTTCTTTGGAACAGCTACAGCATAGGTATTGTTATAGTTCATCGGTGGTAGCAAGGCTAAATCTTGTTTTTCAAGACCGGCTTTTGCCTGTTCATACACTTCTTTTGCATCATTCGACTTCGGTTTTTCATTCGTCAAACTAGCGAGCACCGTTCCTGTAAACTCTGGATACGCATCGATATCACCTGATTCGAGTGCCTTATAGACGAAGGTCGTCTTCCCGAAGTTCGGTTTGACTTGTACCGTCAAATCCGTTTCATCTTCAATGACAATCTTATACATGTTCATTAAAATTTCTGGTTCTACACCTAGTTTTCCAGCGACGACGAGATCTGGTCGTTCACTGCGACCGAAGGCAAAAGGTGCGACGACGATCGCAACCATTAAGACAACTGCCGTTACGAGACGTACTGTTTGTCGTTTACGAGTCGCTACTTCCGTTTGACGTAATAAGCCATCAAATAAAAGTGCGAGCAGGGCTGCTGGAATCGCACCGAGCAATAATAGATAGTTATCATTACGGTCAATCCCGAGAAGAATGATCGAGCCTAATCCTCCAGCACCGATCAGGGCGGCAATCGTCGCTGTACCAATGATCAGTACCATCGCGGTCCGAATCCCGGCCATCATGACAGGTAAAGCTAGTGGGAGCTCGACTTTCCAAAGGCTTTGCATCGGAGTCATCCCACATGCGCGTGCCGCTTCCTTAATTGAAGGATCGACTTCGGCAAGCCCTGTATAAGTGTTTCGAACGATCGGTAATAAAGAATACAAGACTAGTGCAATGATTGACGGTACTGTACCGATTCCGACAAGTGGTATCATCAAACCAAGTAATGCGAGTGATGGAATCGTTTGGATGACTGAGGTAACACCAATCGACCACTCACTCAAACGTTTGTTACGTGATAAGTAAATCCCAAGCGGAATAGCGATCACACAGGCAATGAGCAAGGAGATGACAGATAATTGGATATGTTCGATCAACGCCTGAAGCAATTCAGTCTTCCGGTCTTGATACGTTTCGATCAGTCCATTCATTCGACACTCCCCCTGACTTGACGCATGAATTCTTGAACGAACGGATCGTTACTTGCTAGTACCTCGTCCTTCGTACCGATGAAAGCAATCTCTCCAGCGTTCATCAGACAGATGCGACTCCCTAGTTTTAACGCTTCGTTCATGTCGTGCGTGACGAACAAAATTGTTTTACCAAGCTCTTCGTTTAAATGCAATAAATCATTTTGTAGTTGTTCCCGTGAAATGGGATCAAGCGCAGAAAATGGTTCGTCCATCAAGATGACGTCTTGTTCTGCTGCGAGTGCCCGCATAACACCAACACGTTGTTGCTGTCCACCAGAGAGTTCACTTGGATATTTTTTCTTAAGTGAGGTGTTTAACCCCGTCAACCGAAATAATTCATCGACCCGTTGTACTACTTTCTCCTTATTCCACTTCAATAACTCTGGCACGACGCTGACGTTCTCCTCAATCGTCATATGTGGAAAGAGGGCAATCTGTTGTAAGACATAGCCAATTCGCCGACGGAGTTCATGTTCATTGATCGACATGATCGGTTCACCATCGATCCAAATTTGTCCTTCCGTATGATCAATCAATCGATTGACCATTTTCATCGTCGTTGTTTTACCGCACCCTGAAGGACCAATCAAACAAAAAATCTCGCCTTGTTCAACCGTAAAATTCACGTGTTGCACTGCCTTTGTTCCGTCTGCATACGTTTTGCCGACATCCTTGAATTCAATCACGAACCATCCCTCGTTTCCCAGTTTATTATCTTTGTAAAATTCCCCTTTCTTGGACATTCTAAAACCTATTCCATCCACTCTTTCCCCTGTTTTCTAAATCCTTCATCGAACAGATCGTTATTTTTATTTTTCATCAAAAAAAGACGATGGAAACTATCCATCGCCTAACCATATACGTCTCTTATTCGAACGTCACCGTAACTTGACGGCGACCCCATTCTAAGGCTTCTTGTTTTGAACCGACAAGAAGATCCATGATTTTTCCGCGGATCGCACCACCTGTATCGAGCGCAATCGCATCGCCGAAACCTTCTACATGTACCTTAGTTCCAAGCGGTACGACCGATGGATCGACAGCAACGATGCGACGTCCTTCGTATGTAATCGTATTCGTGACGTCATAACCCGATGCCGTTAAGGCGCGACCATTATACAAACGGCTTCCATTGTTTTCTGGATTCGTCGTATATGCTGTCGTCTCAAACGTTTCCGTATGCTTTGTGGAACGATCAGCGTTTGCTTGTGTTCGACTTTGTTTCTTTATCTGTCGTGCTTCCTTTTTGGCTTCTTGTGCTGCTTTTGCTTTTCGCTCTGCTTTTGCTTTTTGCTCTGCTTCTGCTTTTTGCTTAGCCAAGGCTTTTAGACGCGCTTGTTTTTTCGCCTCTGCTTGTTCGCGCTTCTCTTGAGCAGCTTGACGTTTCATCTCTAATGGATTTTGGACGATCGTTTTCTCCGTACCGATCCCGATTTGTGCTGCCGACGCTTCATGTTGCGGCAAAAGAATAAATATGAATCCCGCTATACAAAGGGATAAAAGGAATGATGTTCGTTTCATGTTGATGCCAACCTTTCTCGCCGTTTTACGACCCGCACAACGTATCACGGTGACAAATAGTTTGAAAAGCGAACACTATGAATTGAAATATATCTGTTAAAAAGTAACGAAATGGTTACACGCTTACAAAAAACGCTCTCAATCGTTGTGTATCAACGTTTTTATATTTTGTAACCGTTCTGTTACGAATTAACTTTTGTTACTCTTTTGTAATAAATGTATCTTTTCGATGTTTTCAGTCATTTTGTCCAATTCTTTAAAAATTAAAAGAACGTAAGATTTCATTATTATTCAGTTTGCTGGATGAACATAAAAAAACACACCCACATGTGGTGTGCTGAGTTCGCAAACAAGATGGTCCTGCGGAACCAGTTGTTCCAATATGATGGTGATCTCTCTTACCCATCATTGAAAGTCCTCCTCCTTCTTCGTTTCTACTTTTTTATACCGAAAGAAAGAGGAGAGAAGCGTTTTGTTCACTCGAAATCGCTTCCTAGGGAAAAACAAGCAGGAGCGACCCTGCAGTGAAGCGAAGCGGCGCGATGCTTGTCCCAGGAAAACGATTCGAGATGAACAAAAAAAGCGCAATCTTTCTCATTAAGAGAAAAATTACGCTTTGTCTTAAGTCTGAGCAAACCAATTATGTGGTGTGCTTTCATGTATTATTTTGTTTTACGTTCTAACAATTCAATCTCTGACTTTAATAAGACTTGTTTTTCAAACTCTAAGCCGAGTGCCTCAAAGTTTTTCGTGTGGGATACATCACCAACGACCGTATTTGTCAATACTGCCGTTACTTCCGCTACCCAGCCTTCTTTCGTTTTTACCATATCTCCAACGATATAATCGAATAACTCTTCTGTTTCTTCCATTTGACTCATCTCCTGACACGTTCAATTACAGTTAATCATATAAAATAACGACCGAAAAAGCTAGTCACGCGTCAATTGAGCTAAGAACTGGCGCAAGATTTTAGCGGTTAATCCCCAAATCAGATAATCCCCGTGCTCATAAAAGTGCTCCGTGACTGTATACGTACGATCCAGATAGGCTTCTCGATTCGCCATGCGTTCGGTCGGTACTTCCTTACCAGGGCGAATCCGCCACTCCATATCTCCTTTAATCGGCTTCGAAGTCATCAATTCCGTTAATGACACGAGAAACACATGATCGACTTCGGCAGGCGAAGGATTAAAGTCCGTCGCATGGAGAATACCAAGATACGGGTAAATGATCGACCGGTTCGGTGTCACGAGTGGTTCAAGCGTTCCAATCACTTCGATCTCAGAAGCACTGACATTTAATTCTTCGACCGTTTCGCGGACAGCTGCTGCTTTCGGTAATTCACCGCCATCGATCCGACCACCCGGAAAAGCGATTTCACCTGGTTGCGAACGTAATGTCTTGGCTCTCACTTGAAATAACAAATAGACTTCGCCATCCTGTTCGACTAACGGAACGAGTACAGCTGCCGCATGACGAGGTAAACGTTCTTCTGAATCTACGTAATGCTTTCGGATATCGGCTAAGTTCACCTGTTTCATCGCCCTTCTTGTGCAACGTGTTGGTACGCCTCTTCCAGATGGCGCATACGGACGATGAGATCCGCATTTTTAGCAATCCGATCCGATAAAATCGATCCTGCTACCGTCTTGTAATAGGCGTTTAACGCATGTCGTTTCGTCAGATGTGCCTCATTCTGACGGATATATTCTTTAAAATTCGCAATCAATCGTTCTGTCGTAAAAAGTTGTTCGTTCACAAGTTTCATCCTTTCACACGTCTAGCGTGTCATCAATAGTTTAATGGTAACGAGTTTTGGCTAAGATGTAAATTAAGGGGGGTTATCCGTGAATAAAAAATTAGATGTCCTCATTATCGGTGCCGGACCAACCGGTTTAACACTCGCACTCGCACTCTCGCGCTATGGATTATCCTTTCGCATCGTCGAACGTGCAAGCGGACCATCCGTCGTCTCAAAAGCGATCGGGATTCAAGCGCGTTCTCTGGAGTTGTTCGCAAGACTGGGTGTTGCAGAAGACTTGATGGAGAATGCAATCAAAATCAATCAAGGAAACCTCTATGTCAATGGTGCATGGCAGGCAAAACTTGATTTTACGGATTTGAATACACCTTTTCCGTTCGTCACGCTGTTGCCTCAAAGTGAGACGGAACGGATTCTTGAAGCGCAACTCGCCACATATGGACACGTAGTCGAGCGCGAAACAGAATTAACAGGGTTTGCTCAATTTCCAACTTTCGTTACAGCATCCTTACAACATAAAGGAGAAACAGAGACGGTCGACGCTTCCTTCATCATCGGAGCAGATGGTGCAAACAGTTTCGTCCGTCGTGAACTTGGGCTTCCGTTCAGCGGGAAGTCGTTCAAAGAGTCGTGGGCTCTGGCCGACATCGAGGTTGACTGGCCGCTTTCTTCTGAAGAGGTTCATATCTTCTTCTCTGATCATGGCGTCATCGAGTCATTTCCTCTCCAGTCGAACTTGTTCCGGATTACCGGCAATCTAACGAGCGGACCTGTTCCGACCGATCATAAAGCGATTGATGACTTTTTACAAAATCGAGCAAAAGTACCGTTTGAGCTCAAAAAAGTCCATTGGTATTCGATGTTTCGTGTCCATAATCGGATCATCGAGAAATTTGGTCACCACCGGATTTATTTGATCGGGGATGCAGCGCACATTAATTCACCCGTCGGTGGTCAAGGAATGAATACCGGAATTGCTGATGCGATGAACCTCGCTTGGAAACTATGGTGTGTCCATCAGTTCAAGGCGAGTTTTCCGTTACTTGACTCTTACAGCGTTGAACGTCGAGAAGCGGCACAAGGTATCTTAAGATCAACCAATCTTGCGACGGAACTCTTGCAAATCAATATTCCTTTTTTATTACCCTTGCAGGAAAAAGTCATTCGTAATAGCCTCAAGATCGCACCCTTACATCATTTCGTGACGAACCGGATTGCACAGCTCAACAGCCACTACCCAGCGAGTTCGACCTTCGTCACACAAGGACACTTTAGTCCGTTGACACCAAAACCAGGTGAACCGATGCCTTATAGTGAAGTTGTTCACCCGCGGACGAAAAAGAATGAACTGTTGTTACGTCGTGCCGATCGGAATTTCTTATTGCTGCTGTTCTTACCCAAAAATGCAACCGATGATCTTCTTGAACCATTCAAGGAACTCGCCTATACCTATCCTGATCTATTTGAGACGGTACCGATCCATCAATCCCTGAAAGAGGATGGTGTCGTCGATCAAGGCGGTGAACTGGCACGACGCTTTGGCATCAAGCAATCTGGATTATATTTAATTCGCCCTGACGGTTATATCGCGTATCGCCAACAAGGTTTGAAAAGTAAATCGTTCGCCCGCTATGTTGAACGTTTACTTTATGCGCGTTAACTCGGTATGATAGTAGGTGAGGTGAAGGCAAAGATGGATATACAGCTAGTTCGAACGGTTTTAATCATTCTTTTAGTCATTGCATTTCTCGTCATCGTCAGCAGACGAACGAAGGAAAACCTTCGATGGTCACTGATTGGGGAAGCATTTGGTGAAAAAGGAGAAGATTTATTAAAGGACGCTGCGCGACTCGAAGCAGCTGACTTAGAGATTCGAGTCGAACGCGGCGTCAAAACTTCGTTTTTATTTCGACGTTTCAGTAAAGACTTGGATGATCGCGTAGCGGTGTATGTCTTGAAAGAAGACTTGGATCAAGCTGAAGACATTCTTGCGTCTCGACCAAGACGATGAATTCAAACGAAAAGGCAGTGAAGCGAGCGCTTCACTGCCTTTGTTCATTCCTGTTGCTGCGCGAGATAAAACGCAACTTGTTTTCGTTCTTGCTCTTGAACAGGGGAGGATTTCTTTGAGACGATGAACGCCCGCACATCTTTAAAGCTGTGCCCCGTCGGGAATTTAATTCGTTCCGTCCGCATCTGTGGTGCATTCGGAAAAAGTGTGATGCCATGAATCGGAATGATGATTCCTTGTTCTTTTAGCGTTTTTCGAACCGCTTGAACGATTTGTTTCGACTGATGGATGGGGTGAGGTGCAAACACTTTTCTTCCATGCTCAGTATCCATGACATGACAAGATTCCTCCGTCATCCATTCTACGACCGCATCGTTTTGTAACACGAGGAACAATCCTTTTGGTCCGATCAGCGCAAACGGAATGACAATCGTGTCAGAAAGACGAATCCGATCAAACAACATCCAATCAAAACGGCAAACATGACGGATTTCATTACAGAGTGCATCCGTCTCACTCGTCGTCGTACTCACTTGTTTACTTGCAAAAAAACGACGACGCGGTGGTTGAGGAACAGAAGCAGTCATGACTTGTAACATGGTTCATCATCCTTTGTAGTATGTATTATTAGTTATCTTAACACCGTTTTCGTTTAGATGACGATTCTTTCAAAAAGAAGGAAATAAAAAAGACACTTCTGATCTGACAGAAATGTCTTTTTTGATGCGTTAGTCTTGGTGCGGACGTCCGAAAACGGCCTTCTCTAGATTCGAGATACGACGTAACATGTCATAGTTCGATGAACTTGATACTTGTGGCTCCGCCTGTTCGACGCGGCGCTCTTCACGTTTTACCGGTTGTGCGGGTGCTTGTTTTAACGCCTCGTTCTCTTTCTTCAGACGTTCGATCTCACGTTCGAATCCTTCATAATCTTTAATGATTTGATCCAAGTATCCATCGACATCCTCGATGACATAGCCACGGAGGCCGGTTTTGAATTCCTTTTTGTAAATATCGTCCGCTGTCAACAATGGCTTATACATCCTCTTCACTCCCACTGATCATTGTATTGTAATTCTTGTTCGAGCCAAGATAAATCATCTTGTGTAATTAAAAATAACTGATAATCGGATTGTTCCATTTCTATTCTAGCACGCTCTACTAAAAATTTCGCTGATCCTCCATGTTCTTCATCAAAAACCGACAATAATCCTTGACTTTTTTGAATCATGAACTCGGTTTTATTACGTAATTGCGATGGATCCGTATACGGTTTCTGACTGATTGCTTCGACGAAGTCAGCTTGTTCAAGAATGGCAAGGTACTGCGCTTGAACGGGCTCTTTCCAGCGTGCTTCCTGTTCCAAGAACGGTAAAAGAATACCGAGACGAATATGAGGATACTCTTCCTTTAATTCAAGCACGACCTCGCATGCCCAGATTTCGCAACCCGGTGAGGCATTCGTGATAAACCACTCTGTGCCTCGATCCTCAATTAAGCGAATGATCCGCTCTCGATAGGCTGCCTTTAAGATCCGGATACCAGGGTGTTTTTGATCAAAAATACCTAGTTCATTGGGTTTGTATCCTGTGATGGCGACAACTTTCACGCGTCACACTTCCTTTTCAACCGACGTCCTCGATGATCCAGCTCTGCCAAGATTCGTTCTTTTTTCGTAATCAACCAATGCTGTCGCTCGACGTGTTGTCGTGCTCGTTCCGTATAATCATAAGCAAGCACTGGATCTTTTGCAATGTGCTCTGCCCACTTCGCAAGCTCGATATACCCTAAATAACTGTCGCTCTTCAAGAAACAATCTCGAGCTTGTTCATAGTTCTTCATTTTTTTATGCAAATAACCTTGCCGCAACCATCCTTCTGCTGATAGTTCTTTGACTTGCTGAAAATGAGCGTGTGATCCTTCGTGAATTCCGAGGTCTGCCAGCCAAATCGCGATGTTTTCTTGAATCGGAGAAGGTGCCTCCGCTCGATGTGTGACGAGTCGATTGCACGCATCATACAGTCCGACAAGCGTCAGACAATCATCTTGGTGATGTTGCAAGACCCCTGTCATGATATCCGGATGCTGATGTTCGACGTACTGGAAGTAATGCATCGGTGCCAAAAATCCAGGTAGATCCCCTTGCCGTTCAAATCCAATTCGCTCTTCCATCGCTGTCAATCGATAGGAATCATACATTCCTTTAAAGATTCGTCGCGCGACATGAAGTAAATCAAGATGACCGACTTTCGGTAATCGCGGAACACGTTCCCGAACGAAGACATGACGCGTCTTGATTTGCGGCCAATCAAAGCTTTTCCCGTTATAGGTCACAAAGCGGACATCATCTCCGATATCATGCAGGAAGTGATGGTAAAAGGCAGCTTCAAAGTGCGGATGTGGTAAGAAATACTGTCGCATCAGCAATCCACCCTGCTCAAAGCGCGCGAACCCGAGTAAAAAGATCGTCGTTCCGGTTCCTCGTAATCCTGTCGTCTCCGTATCGAAGAAAATGACTTGCTCAAGTGGAACATCCAGTGCAAGCGGTGGATGGGGAAGCTGTAAGGACTCATACACTTCAGCAAAACTCCGATCTCCATGCCGATCCGTTAATGCATATCGCTTGTCAATCCTGACGATCCACTCTTCCTCGAACGTCAAGATATCGGCCCCGCGATCAATCCAGGCTTGCTGTTCGTCAGTCCATCCGATTGATGGCTTCAGCGTTTCCACTTCAGGTGCGGAGGACACTTGATCCTCCGGTGCGGCGTCTGATGTAGATTTCAACATACGTCTAAGACGATTTTTCATGATAGTTCCTTCTCCATTTCTGCCAACAACTGAATCGTTCGTTCTTTCTCATCCGCGACACCAACCATACCGATACAAGCTGGACAACCGTCCTGACAAGGACATGTGACGATCGAATCACGGGCGGCACGTAACATGACACCGCGTTGCTTATAAATCGATTCCGCGAGACCGACACCTCCAGGGTAACGATCATATAAATAGACAGTCGGCTGTTGCGTGTGTGTCGCCTTGACTTGCGGTACGACGAAGACGTCACTTGCATCACACATCAAATAAAGCGGTGCGACACGTCTGAGACTATTCGCAACCCCTTCTAACACTTGTTCGAGCTCTGTCGAAGAGCGTGCGTGATCGGGTAACGTGAACCAGACACCTGTCGTATGAATTTCTCGTTCCGGTAGGTGAATCGGACCAGACCCGATGTTCTCATGCGTACCGAACTTAATCTTCTTGAACATCGTCGCCATCCCCCGGACGCTGACATCACCGCGCGCAACACTATATTCTCCCTCTGCATACTGTTCATCTTCTTCGAGTACGGAAAGGTCGACTGAAAAATTAGCATCTGTATAATAATCGACGTCCACGGCACGGACAAATGCTTTTTTCTCTTCGAAATCCAAATGCTCCACTTGGTATTGATCGGCGCCGTGAAGATAGATGGCCTCGTCATGTAACAACGTCATCGCACTAAACGTATCCATTTCACCGATAACCCGATTCGGTACCTCGGTCTGATCAACGATGATGACGTTCTCTTGATCACTCGACCGAAGCGATATTCCATGAGCCGGAAATGCATCGTTCATCCAATAAAATCGATCGCCCCGTTCGTGCAGGACACGCTCTTCGACTAAGTATTCGAGGATATCCTCCGTCTCGAGCGTTCCAAATGATTCGCCTTTCGTAAAAGGCAATTCAAACGCCGCACATTTGACGTGATCGACGGCAATGATTAGATTATCCGGATCGAGTCGAGCTGCTTCCGGGGATTGATTCAAAAATAACTCTGGTCGTTCTGCGACATATTGATCGAGCATACCAGATGAGGCGACGAGGATGATTAGTGCATCATCTTGACGGCGCCCTGCGCGTCCTGCTTGTTGCCAAAGCGAAGCAATCGTTCCCGGATAACCATTCATGATACAGACTTGCAGTTGACCGATGTCGACACCAAGTTCGAGAGCGTTCGTCGAGACGATACCGGTGATCTCTCCTTGACGTAACCGTCGTTCGATATCCCGTCGCTCACTCGGCAAATAACCGCCCCGGTAGCCTTCAATCGATCGCGGACCAAGCTCATGCGGATAGATGCTTCGTAGATACGTCAGCAAGACTTCAACGCGGACACGTGAGCGCGCAAAGACGATTGTTTGGAACTTTTTCTTGATGAAGCGCATCGCCAGTTGTTTCGTTTCAAGCGTCGCTGAACGTCGAATGCCGAGTTGTGCGTTGACGATTGGTGGTTGATAGACGAGAAAATGTTTACGTCCTGTTGGCGCACCGTTGTCATCAATCAAACCGACTGTTTTTTCCGTCAGACGTTCTGCCAGTTCCTTGGGATTGGCAATCGTCGCACTCGTCATGATAAAGACGGGATCACTACCATAATACCGACAAATCCGTCGCAGGCGACGAATGACATTGGCGACATGACTGCCAAACACGCCACGATAGGTGTGAAGCTCGTCGATGACGATATACTTCAAGTTCTCAAACAGTTCGATCCATTTCGTATGGTGTGGTAGGATGCCTGAATGTAGCATATCCGGATTCGTGATGACGATATTACCGGCTTTTCGTACTTTTGTTCGAATCGTCGGTGACGTATCTCCGTCATAGGTAAAACATCGGATCGGCGCTTCTAATTGATCGATCAGTTCAAGTAATTCACTATTTTGATCCTGTGCGAGGGCCTTTGTCGGATAGAGATATAATGCCCGCGCGTTCGGATGCTCGAGCAGGTGCGATAGGACCGGTAAGTTAAAACAATAGGTCTTTCCAGAGGCAGTCGGCGTGACGATGACTGTCGACTCTCCCGCTTGTACACGTTCAAACGCTAACCCTTGGTGACGGTACAATTGTGTGATCCCACGTGTGCGAAGGGCTTGTCGTAAACGCTCCGGTAGTCGTTCTGGAAAATCGACATAGCGCCCAGCTGTCGCTTCCATCGTTTTCATATACGTAATCCGCTCCATGAACGAGCGGTCCTGTTTCAATTCTTCGAGAAATGCAACGAGCGTTTGTTTCGCTTGCATGCCTTCACTTCCTTCCACTTCTCATTATACAAAAAAAGAGGCAAGACCAAAGAACGAACTACTCGTCTTTGGTCTTGTCTTTCTTTAAAAGTCGTGCTTATGGTGTTGTAGAATTCGTAGCGTCGTTTCCACGACCATTATTTCCATTATCATTCGAATTGTTTCGTTCCGTCGAACCATTCGAATTGTTTTGCGCGTTTGCTCCATCATTCGAATTTGGTGCATCTGTGGCTGGTTCGTCCGTCGTTGGTTCGTCCGTCGTCGGTTCATCCGTCGTTGGTTCGTCCGTCGCCGGTTCGTCCGTCGTTGGTTCATCCGTCGTCGGCTCGTCCGTTGTCGGTTCGTCCGTCGTCGGTTCATCCGTCGTTGGTTCGTCCGTCGCCGGTTCGTCCGTCGCCGGTTCATCCGTCGTTGGTTCATCCGTCGTCGGTTCTTCTGCTTCAGGATCGGTAACCGTTACCGTCGTCGAGACCGGACCTGATTCCTCTCCAGACGCTTTCGCTACGACTTGGAACGTTGACCGTCCTGGTTTTAAACCATTGATGGCAATTCGATTCGTCGTGCTCGTACCAATCGTTGATGTTTCACCGTCAGCATCTGTCATCGTCACTTCAAACGATACATCGTCATACCCATTGGCACGAAGCGCAGCGTCATTATAGTTCCATGTCAGTTCACCGCTCTTTGTGTCTTCATCGTAAGATGCTTGTAATCCAGTCGGAGCGGGTACTGTCTTTTTTTCAACGACAGGTTCCTTCGTCCCTTTCACGTACAATTCGTTTCCGATACTGAGGACAGAACTAGGTTGTTCAAATGGTGCTGGCGTACGATCACGTGTCTTCGTGATGAAATCTTTCCAGATTTGCTGTGCCATCGTACTGTTGTACGGACCGCTCAGCCCGGCTCCATTGTTGTTTCCGGATTTCGTCGTTCCTGTCCAGACACTGATTGAGACATCCGACGTATATCCTGCGAACCAGACATCTTTATAGGCATTCGTCGTTCCTGTCTTACCGGCTGCATCAAATGACAATCCAGCACTCGGGAACGTACCACCTGGTTTTAAGACGTCACGCAACATGTCCGTCAACATATACGCTGTATAGTCTTCCATTGCCTTTTTCGATTTGATCGGTGATTTGATTTTCGATCCATCACTGTACTCAATCGATTTGATGACGTGTGGCTTGATATAATCGCCACCATTACCGAGTGTGGCATACGCTCCTGCCATCTGTGTCGTATTGAAACCGTGTTTCATCCCACCAATCGCATACGCAGGCGAAATCGACTCATCGTCTTTCATCTTCAAGCCGGATTTTTCAGCGAACGCCTCGACTGAATCACCGCCGATTTCTTGATACGTTTGGATGGCCGGTGTGTTTGCCGAGATTTTTAACCAGTGGCGGATCGTATTCGTGCCACGGTATCCATCGTAATAGTTACCAATCTCTTTTCCGTTGACTTCTGTCGGTTTATCCGTCAATTGTTTCGCAGTCGACCACTTATCATTTTCGATCGCTGGTCCGTAAGCGAAGAATGGTTTTGCGGACGATCCCGGTTGATGCGGTTCATTCGCAAAGTTTCGTCGCGCTGTGCCTTTACCTGGATTTTTACCATCAACGACCGCAAGGATTTCTCCAGTTTGCGTGTTGACCGCTGTCGCAGCTGTTTCCGCATATTCCGGTAACTGAACGATTTGGTCTTTCTTGATCGCTTCATTCATATAGTCGTGCATCGGTTTATCGATCGAAGTATAGATCTTCAACCCTTGACCATAAATGTCTTTTCCTTCTAAACCAAAATCATCTTCTAACTCTTTTGATACCATATCGAAGATGACGCTGTCGTACGATTCATCCTTCGTCGACTTCGGCGCTGGATTGATTAATTTTGAAATCGGTTGTTTGACTGCCTTATCTCGTTGCGCTTGTGAGATGACGCCTGTCGTCAACATCGCATCAAGAACTTGTGTCTGACGCCATTTCGTCAGTTTTGGATCTCCTTTAATTGGATCGTATGCCGTCGGACGTTGTGGCAGTCCTGCGAGCATCGCGGCTTCCGCATAATTCAACTTATCAACTGATTTGTTGAAGTAAGCTTTTGAAGCCGTCTGAATCCCAAACGAGTTTTGACCATAGTAGTTTTTGTTCAAGTACATCTCTAAAATTTGATCTTTTGTGTAGTCCTGCTCTAACCGGATTGCGAGCCATTGTTCTTGGACTTTCCGCGTGACCGTTTTATCGAAGCTAAGGAATGATTGTTTGACGACCTGTTGTGTGATCGTCGACGCTCCTTCCGATCCGAAACCATCCGTCACGTTCGCGATGATGGCTCCGCCCAGACGACGGAAATCGATTCCGTTGTGCTGATAGAAACGACGGTCCTCAATCGAGATGAATGCGTCTTTAACGACTTCCGGTACTTCATCGATTGACACATATTCTCGACTCGTTCCGCCTTTCGTAATCTCTTCCTTATTGCTCGCATAGATTTTCAATGGCAAAGCATCTCGAAGTTCTGTTTCATCGAGCTCAGGGGCCGTAGCAATCGCGTAAGCGGCAAATCCGCCTCCGACCAACATCATGACGATGAATAATCCGGTAGCGATCAGCAATAACTTTTTCCAAAGTGGACCTTTCCCACCGGAACCTCCACCTGACTTTTTCTTTTGGGGACGTTTCGTCCGTTTCATCTTTTTCTCAGATGACTTCGTCTCTTCACGACGTGCGACACGACTTCTTTCCATATGCTATCCTTCTCCTTCAATCAAAAAGTGTCTGAATTGAAATATAGTTCGTCCACTGCCTTTAAATAATCGATGGCAGGGTACGCGCCAGTCTCGACTTTGATACCGTCTCGTTCAATGACCGTCAGCGGAATTGATTTTCGTCCGCTTTCTAGCTGATCCCACCAGGGGAACACGTGCTCGACTGAAAGCACATATTGCACATTATACAGACTGAAACGAATGATGACAAAACAAATTCCTCCATGTTCGACACATTGACGCATGTGTGCGATTTGATGGGGGTGAAAATTTTTTATCGGGAAGGACGTTTTATTCGTCGTCTCCTTCGCTTCGAAATCAATATATTTTCCGCGATAAACACCGTTATAGTCCGTTGTCGACGGTTGCTTGAAATAGGCTTCCTTGACGACCGCTGCCGACCGTTTCGGATAATCAACTTGGACGATTTGTAACGGAGTGGGTTTCTTGTGAATGATTGCCCTATTATGAGTCAGGTAAAACGTATTACTTTCATTCAATAATTTTTCGAGCGTCATCCCTCGATTCGAAAAGGTGGAATCGGTTGATCGCGCCTTCTTGATTCGGGTTCCATGCGACTCGAGTGGCTTTTGAAATTTTTTCCCATTCGGGTAATTCAAAACGATTCCCCTCCTATCGCGTTTATTGTACCATGATATGTGATTGTACCGTATCGGCCGAGAGGAGTAGTTAAAAACCAATGACAATTGAACCGTTATTACAAGAGATTGAACGTATTTATCAAGAAGGACGTGCCGGAACCGAATATGACTTCAATCGAGACGTCGTACCGTTCGTTGAACGAGCGGATCAACTGATTGCACAGTGGCAAACGAATGCCCAAGATAGTCCTTACTTACGACCTAGCATGGTCGAAAGCGCCGTTGATCAACTGAAGCAAATTTCCGTTCAAGCATTTCAGCCGAAAACGAGTCTGAAACGCTTCAATGAAACGATTAAATCCGTTCGTTATATCGATCGCTTGATGAATGGTGAAGAATAACGATTAAAAAACAGGAATTATCTTCCTTAAGTCGAACACCTAATCATACGAGGGAATGTTTCTACGGTTTCACTTATCAGGCTATGGCTTTTCAGCCGCCTAGCGTGTAAAGTGGCATCAAGAGCATTTCTTTCGAAAAGACTGTGTAATTATTGTGCAATTGGAGGAGATTCATTTGAACAAACGGGTACAATCGAACGTCAAAGGCGTTGACGTCAAAGGATTTCCTAAGAATTCAACCCCTGCCCCGAAGAAATACATCATGTTCGTCGACGAAACTGGGACACCGAAGGGTAATACACAATTCAATTTAACGGGTGTCTTGATGGAATATAAGTATGCCATCGATTCGGACGAGACCGGTGAACCAAGTCCGCTTCGTCAACGTTTGATGGATTTTAAGGCAAAAGTTTTTGAAGATCCGCATATTCCCCTTCATCTGAAGGAAATTTTAAAAGCTGAGCATCCGTATGGTAAAGAAGATGGTATCACGATCGATATGTTACGACATTTCTGGATCGCCTTGCCGGAATTTTTAGTTGATATCGATTGTACGATCGTCAGCGTCGAAGTCGATAAACAGAAGCTACAAGACTTCTTCTCGACACCGAAGGATCCGTATGTCGTTGCCTTCGCTCATCTGATGAAGTCGTTTTATTCCTTCCTTGATGAGACAGAAGCAACGAGTGCGCGTGTCGTTCTTGAAAGCCGTGATGATTATCAAAACTTGCTCATTCAAAAGGCGTTCTTCGATATCTTCAATTCGGGAACGGTCCATCTCGACGTCGAAAAAAGTCGTCAAAAAATCAAAGGCTTCATCTTTGCTGAAAAAGACAGCGACCTCTACCAATCTGGTCTTGAGATTGCCGACTTGGTCTGCTTACCTTTATCTCGCGTCCGTCGTGGTGTCATCGAGGTAAAACCACGGTTTGTCCATTATGGGGACGAAAACCGGATTTTTAAAGCCATCAAAGATAAGATTTACATTCGACGCGATAGTCCGGACCAAGATTTCCGAAACTGGGGCTTCAAAAAAGTACCGATCACGAAAAAGCGTCGTGAATGGTCCGATACTCCTTGGAATGGATGATATGCAAAAAAAAGTGGATCCGGTCTCGGATCCACTTTTTTTTATGGTGTAGCTATTCCTTTTGTCCGTTTTTTCCCCTCTCGACACATGTCGAGTAACGGGCACGCTTCACAGTTCGGACGTTGTGCCTTGCAGTGATAACGTCCAAAGAAGATGAATTGGTGATGGAGCTTTGACCACCGCTCCCGTTTGAAGCGACGCATCAGTGTCGCTTCGACCTGCGTGACATTATCCTTCCAGCGACAGATCCCGAGGCGTTTCGAGACACGTTCGACATGTGTATCAACCGCAAATGCCGGTACATCGAAAGCAACAGACAGGACGACGTTTGCCGTCTTGCGTCCAACGCCAGGTAAGGCTTCGAGCCCGGCGCGTTCCGACGGGACTTCTCCGTCGTGTTGTGCAAGGAGTTGTGCCGCAAGCGCTTTGATGTTTTTGGCTTTATTTCGGTACAATCCAAGTCGTTTGATTTTGTCCTCGATTTCCTCGCCGGGTGCCGCAGCAAGCGAAGCAGGATCCGGATACGCTGCGAACAACCCAGGCGTCACCTGATTGACAAGTACATCGGTCGCTTGTGCACTGAGTGCAACCGCTACGACCAACTCAAACGGGTTACGATGAATCAACTCACAAAATGCATCCGGAAACATCTCTTCTAACGTTGCTTCAATCCGATCGATTTCTGCTTTTCGTAACATCTCCTTAACCTCCCCGCCCTGCGAGATCCTCAAGCGTCTTGATCCCTTCACGTTCCCACGTCCGCAGAATTTGATTGATATAGGTCATTTTGCGGACATTATGGTAGACCGCTTCTCGAAGTGCAGCAAGCACCAGTTCCTCCGAAATGTTCTCGATCGTCAGCCACTGAATGATCTGCTCCATCTGAAACGGTGACATCATCCCGAGTTCCCGTTCGAATTGTTGGAAGACGGACGGGTTGATCGTATCAAAGTTCGGTGCTTCCTGTTCCGGTGGTGCCATCAGCTTTTCGTAAAGCGGAACAAGCGAATAACGTTCAGACCCGTTGACGTTCTCCATTGCCAGTAATCCTTTTTGTAATAAACCGAGTGTCGTTTCGATCGTTTCCGTCTCGGATAGTCCAAGTCGATTACTTAACTCTTCCGGTGACGGCATCTCCATGCCTTCTGCTCGGCAAGCAAACAATTGACCAATCAACGTGAACTCGACAAAACTGATGCCTAACCGTTTTGCCTCGGTGAACAATCGTTTCGGTAAGACGACCGTCCCTTCCTCGAATAATTGCACTAAATTATGATTCATCGTATTTCCTCGATTCTCTAGTCTAAACAAGAAATCGACCCGTCGAGACGATGGGTCGATGTTTTTCCTTACTGCTTATGGATAGAGGCGGTTCAGCAAACGTGGGAACGGAATCGTTTCCCGAACGTGCTCGACACCTGTGATCCAAGCGACTGTCCGCTCTAAACCAAGACCGAAGCCACTGTGTGGAACAGAACCGTATTGACGTGTTTCGAGATACCATTTATAAGCACCTGTCTCGTCAAGACCATGTTTCTTCATCTCTGCGAGGAGTTTTTCATGATCTTCTTCACGTTGTGAACCACCGACGATTTCCCCGTATCCTTCAGGGGCAATCAAATCATCACACAAGACGAAGTCTGGGTTTTCCGGATCTTCTTTCATGTAGAACGGTTTGATTGCTTTTGGCCAGTGCGTGATGAAGACAGGACGTGCAAAGCTGTTTGCGATTGCTGTTTCGTGTGGTGCACCAAAGTCATCGCCGAATTCGATATCGTCGAATCCTTGCTCCTTGAGCATGTCGATTGCTTCCGTGTACTTGACGCGCGGGAACGGTGCTTTAATGTTTTCAAGGACCGTCAAGTCACGTCCAAGCAATTCAAGTTCTGCACGACAGTTCTTCAGTGCCGATTGCACAAGGTGCGAAACATAGTTTTCTTGGACTTCGAGGTTCATCTCGTGATCGTGGAATGCCATTTCCGGCTCCATCATCCAGAATTCGATCAAGTGACGACGTGTTTTTGATTTTTCAGCACGGAACGTTGGACCGAACGAGAAGACCTTTCCAAGTGCCATTGCTGCCGCTTCCATGTAAAGCTGACCCGATTGTGAAAGGTACGCATCTTCATCGAAATATTTCGTGTGGAACAATTCTGTTGTTCCTTCTGGTGCGCTACCTGTTAAGATTGGCGGATCCACTTTGATGAATCCTTCTTGGTTAAAGAATTCGTACGTCGCACGAATCAATTCGTTCCGAACGACCATGACCGCATGCTGGCGCTTTGAACGCAACCAGAGGTGACGGTTATCCATCAAGAAGTCTGTTCCGTGTGCTTTTGGTGTGATCGGATAATCGATCGCTTCATGGATGACTTCGATTTTTGAAATTTCCATTTCATGACCGATCGCTGTCCGACCGCCATCTGATTTGATGACACCTGTCACCCATAGTGATGATTCCTGCGTTAAGCCTTTTGCTTGTTTGAACAAGTCTTCGCCGACTGTTTCTTTGACGACGACACCCTGCATGAATCCAGAGCCATCCCGAAGTTGGAGGAAGGCGATTTTACCGCTTGAGCGTTTGTTTGCTAACCAACACCCGATCGTCACTTCTTCTCCTACAAATTTGTTTACATCTCGAATCATTGCTTTCAACAGTCAACATCCTCTCTCTATTAAACGGCTGTATGTGCCGTGATGAATCCTTCAATCCGGTCGAGTGCCTCTAGGACACGTGCCGGATCCGTCGCGTAAGATAGGCGGACATAGTCCGGTGCACCAAATCCTGAACCTGGAATCAAGGCGACCTTCGCTTCAGATAAAACAGCTGTACACCAGTCATCGACATTATCGAATCCACACATCTCGGCAGCTTGCTTTGCATGTGGGAACAAGTAGAATGCCCCTTCTGGCTTCAGACACGTCAATCCTTCGATTTCAATGAGTCGTGCATAGATTTTTTCAAGTCGTTCTTCAAAGATGACACGCATCGCTTCGACCGGTGCATCACCTTCTGCATACGCAGCAACCGATGCCGCTTGCGCAATCGATGTCGGGTTCGACGTCGAATGGCTCGCTAAGTTCGTCATCGCTGAGATGATTTCCTTCGGTCCGATTGTATATCCGATCCGCCAGCCTGTCATCGCATGGGACTTCGAGACACCATTGATGATGACTGTCCGTTCGCGCATCTCTGGCAAGGACGCAATCGAGATATGTGTCGCACCGTTATAGAGCAACTTTTCATAAATCTCGTCACTGATGACGAGTAGATCGTGCTTGATCGCAACATCTGCCACCATCTCGAGCTCTTCTTTCGAATAGACCATTCCTGTCGGATTCGATGGTGAGTTCAAGACGAGTGCTTTCGTTTTTGGGGTAATGTGTTGCTCGAGCAATTCCCGTGTCACTTTGAAGCGAGACGCTTCGTCCGTTTCTAAAATGACCGGCACGCCGTCACTGAGTTTAATTTGCTCTGGATAACTGACCCAGTATGGTGCCGGGACGATGACTTCATCGCCTGGATCGAGAATCGCTTGGAACAACGTTGATAGTGCATGCTTTGCGCCTGAAGCGACCATGACTTCTGAGCGTTCGTATGGCATCCATAAGTCACGGCGTGTCTTTTCGATGATTGCATCCTTCAAGGCAACCGTTCCGCCGGACGGCGTATACTTCGTATCGCCCGCTTCTGCTGCCTCGAATGCTGCTTGGATGATGAATTCCGGTGTATTGAAGTCGGGCTCTCCCGCACCTAAACCGATGATGTCTTGACCTTCTTCACGTAGTGCCTTGGCTTTCGCTGTGATGGCTAGCGTCGTAGATGGTGTCAATTGTCGTACGCGTTTCGATAACATGTCGCCCACTCCCTTTACTTGATTCGTAATCGTTTGATGAAAGAACCTTCTTGATACGTGTAATACGAATAATCATAGCCTGTCGTCGTCTTTGAAACGATCTCGATGACAGCACGATCCTCAAAGCCGTACTTAGCAGAAACGATGTCTCCTAGTTCCGGATGATCTGCGATGACCGTTTTGATGGCAATACCATCAGCAACTGGTCGTGTCTCAATCGTTCCTTTTTTCGGTACGAACGCCCGTACCGC
The DNA here is from genome assembly GCF_015645365.1 of Exiguobacterium abrahamii. Lineage (NCBI taxonomy): Bacteria > Bacillati > Bacillota > Bacilli > Caryophanales > Exiguobacterium > Exiguobacterium abrahamii. Next base: position 1,021,787 of record NZ_JADOYC010000001.1, on the reverse strand, counting down.
CTGTCCGTTCTGCTTCATCTTAAAAACGACATATTGACGTTTCCCGTTAAAGACAGATTCGAACCGGACGTCCGTCGGTTTGAGTTCTTTTTTCAGACGCGCCTCTGCTTGTTCGGCGACGCTCTGTTCCCGGTCTTTTGCCTCAGCGATCGTCACCTGATAAACGGCGGTGCCAAGTACAGTCAAAAGGATGAGTGCACTTAGCAGACCAAGCGTGATTTTCCACTTCATGTGCGGTAGATGGTAAAGACCATCTGCTCCTTGTCTTTTTCATCGAGAGCAAGACCGAACATTAAATCTTCCGTTTTCAGTGTCCGATTCAACAAGTCGACGATTTTATACGTATCGTCATGGCGGTTCACTTTGACGGTCGCAAGTGTTTCAATTTTTGAATCCATCTGTATGTCCTCCCTCATTTTTCTCTATCTATTATAATGCGATAGGGTTTATCTGAATAGACTCAATCGCCATCATTCAAGAACAATTCTAGTTCTGCCGTCAGTTCATCAAGCGGTTTTGATAAAACAGGTACTTTCGGCAGACTCGTGACGAACCGTTTTCCATAACGCGTCGTCTCGATCCGGCGATCGAGTACGAAGACGACACCTCGGTCGTTCGTCGTCCGGATCAAGCGGCCAAAGCCTTGCTTAAAGCGAATGATCGCTTGCGGTAAGCTGTATTCGAAAAATGATGATTTTCCGAGTTTCTCGATCCGTTCCGAGCGTGCCTGAACGATTGGTTGGTCCGGTGGCGCGAACGGTAGTCGGACGATGACAAGACAACTGAGATCATCTCCCGGAATATCGACTCCTTCCCAAAAACTAGCCGTTCCGAACAAGATACAGGCGTCGAGTTGCTTAAACTGTTTCATCAGTCGTTGCCGTGAACCTTGCGTGACCCCTTGTGAGAGTAACGTAAACCGGTCAGGTAGTAACGGCTTCGTCGCTTCATGCGTCAGTCGAAGTAAATCATTTGAGGTAAATAAGACGAGCATCCGTCCTTCCGTCACCTCTGCGATTTGTAAGATGGCTTCCGCAATCGTCTCTGCGAATTCCGGCAATGGTACGTCCTGTAGGAGTGGAAGATCCGTCGGAATCATCAATCGCACGTTATCAGCATATCCGAACGGCGATGGAACGACGAAACGACGTGTCTCAAACGCATCGAGCCCTAAACGGTTCTCAATGAACTGGAACTTATTCGAGACAGTCAACGTCGCAGACGTCAGGATACACGTCCGTTTCGAAAAGACATCGCGACGCAGTCGCTCTGAAATGTCGATTGGTTGTGTGTAGACCCGTGTCAGTTTTCGATTCTTAACGGACGTTTCAATCCAAGATACCGTGTCGTCGTGCGGAGCAAGCATCGTCTCGAAGATGGCGAGCTCCGCTTCTTCGATTTGTGACGTGATCGCTTTTAAATCTGCGACGAGCGAACGCTCGCGATAACTCATCTGCTCCCGGTGTTCATGGAACAGTTTATGAATCGCCCGGATTGCTTGACGCAAACGCCGCAACACCAATTCAACCCGCTTGGCACTTTCCTGGACGGCACGCATCGAACGGTCGAGTCGCTTGAAGCGAATGCTGACCATTCCTTCCCGTCGTGCTTTGCGGGAAGCCAGTTCAAGCCCATACGCTTGAATGATCATCAATAGACCGTCTGCCTCTTCGAGCAACGTCGTCAGCGCCTCATCGACCGTCTCACTATGGGCTTCGACCATCTCAGCGATGTCCCATTCTTCCGACAAATCGAGCAAGCGGTGTAATAATTTTTTGTCAGATGAATACCCGAGTTGTCGGAACAGACGATCAAACGTATGTCCATCAAAGACAAGACCAAAATGATGGCTCGCGACTTCTTCGATTTGGTGTGCCTCGTCAAGAATCAACGGACTTCCTTTCGGTAAGACCCCTGCTTCGAACTGCAGGTCACTAAACAACAAGGCATGGTTCGTGACGATGATCGTCGCATCCTTTGCTTGGCGAATCGCATGTTGGAAGAAGTCCCGGCTGTACCACGGATCAAATCGTCCGAGCTGCGATTGGCTATCAGACTGGATCAACTGTTTGATCCCGATATTGCCTTACGCTGCACCGCCTGGTAAGCTGACTTCTTCTAAATCTCCCGTTTCCGTCTCCGTCAACCAGACGAGCAGAATCGCTTTGGCGAGCGTGAAGTTATAGGCATCCTCTTGATCATTCAAGAAAAATTCAAATTTCCGTAAATCAATATAGTTACTTCGTCCCTTAAGCAATGCAATCTGGACCGGTGCATCGAACAGCTGACGCAAGAGCGGTAAATCACGGGCGAACAGTTGCTCCTGCAACTGAATCGTGTGCGTACTGACGACGATTGGGACTTCATGCTCGAGCGCGTAATGCGCTGCCGGAACAAGATAACCGAGCGATTTCCCGGTTCCCGTTCCCGCTTCGACGAGTAACGGCGTTTCTTGATCGAGCGATTGATAGACGTGACGCATCATCTCGAGCTGCCCACGTCGCTCTTCATATCCTTCGAATAGACGAGGGAACGTCACGGCATTCAATTCATCAACGAATGGTCCGAACGGTTCAAGAACGGGCGGATGCGACAAGCGTTCGATCGTCTGGCGCTTTTTCAAAGCGATTTTTCGAAAACGATCGAATCGTCCATCCTCTTCGATACCGACCGAGCGAATCGCATGGTCGATTTCCTCTTCGACGGCACTGAACAGGCGTGGTGATAACCGTCTTAAGTGCTTCAATGTCTCAAGCGGCAACGTATGTAGTCGTTTGAGTAGTTCAAGCAACAATTCAGCCGTCGCCGAAGCGTCACTCCCTGCCCGGTGCGCTTCTTGATGGGCAAGATGTAATGACTCTGACAGATGCGACAGCGCGTGGCTTTCTGCTGTCGGAAGTAAGATTCGTGCGAGTTCGACTGTATCAATGACAGGACCTGTGTATGGCAAGTATCCTTCCTCTTCTAACGCATCGTTTAAGAAGTTTAAATCGAACTGCACATTATGTGCGACGAAGACACCACCATCGAGCAATGATAAGACACGCGGTGCGATGACATCGAATGTCTCGGCCTCTTTGACATCCTCATCCGTGATGCCCGTCAACTGGGAAATGAATGGAGGAATCGGTTGGGTCGGACGCACGAAGGCAGACAATTGTTCTGTCAACTGTCCATCTTCAATGACCGCCATGCCGATCTCAATCATCTCATCGCCAGCCTTTATGGAATGACCTGTCGTTTCCAGGTCGACTACGACGTACTTTTTCTTCAACACTGATCCTCCACCTTTTATCCATCCTCTCCATGACCGGATGGCATCTCATTCTTCATCTTAACAAAAAAAGAGACCCGCTGACATGATCGGGTCTCTAAAATTTCATAAGATCGTGTGGGCGATTTCTTGAGACAACATTTGTTTGATGTCGTTCTGTTCATTTAGAACAGCCACTTTTGGAACATGTGTCGCGATTTCTTCCGTCGATAGTTGCGCGTACGCCATGATGATGACCTCATCTCCGACTTGGAAATGGCGAGCTGCCGCACCGTTCAAACAGATGACACCTGAACCGCGAGCACCTTTAATCGCATACGTTTCAATCCGTGCACCGTTCTGATTGTTCGTCACTTGGACTTTTTCATTTTCAAGGATCCCGACAGCATCGAGTAAATCCTCATCGATCGTAATCGAACCAACGTAGTGTAAGTTTGCCTCGGTGACCCGGGCTTTGTGTAGTTTAGCGTGCATGAATGTGCGTAACATCGTCATGCTCCTCTCGTATATAGTAAATTATCGATCAAGCGTGCCGATGCAAATTGCACGGCGACAGCTAAGAGAATCGTCGTCGTTTGTTCCGTAACGGGTCGTAGTGATGGATAGTCGACGGCTTCGACGTAATCGATCGTCGTCCCTTCGAATTGAAGTGCTTTGCGCGTCCGCTCGAGAACCGTTTCAACAGGCACCCCTTGATCGAGTGCTTGTTTCGCTTGTTGCAACGCCTGCTGGATTCCCGGTGCTTGCGCCCGCTCTGTTTCCGATAGATAGACATTACGTGACGATTTCGCTAGACCATCCGCTTCGCGAATGATCGGGCAACGGACGATCTCAACCGGAACGAAGTAATCCGCGACATACGCTTCAATCAATGCGAGCTGTTGTGCATCCTTTAAACCGAAATATGCACGGGTTGGACGGACGACGTTCAATAGTTTGCTGACGACCGTCAAGACTCCATCAAAATGTCCTGGTCGTGATGCACCGCATAAGACATCATCACCGGAGCGGACCGTAACACGGGCCATATCCAGCGGATACATCGTCTCGTTCGTCGGATAGAACAGATAATCGACCCCTTCTGCCTCCGCGATCTTCTGATCGCGTTCCGCGTCTCGTGGATAACGATCCAAATCTTCGTTTGGTCCGAATTGTGTCGGGTTGACGAAAATACTCAAGACGACGACATCATTCTCTTGTCGTGCTTGTTTGAGCAAGGAGGCATGCCCTTCATGCAAGAATCCCATCGTCGGTACAAAACCGATTGAACCGGCTCCCGCTAAACATTCGCGTAACGTCTGGACGTCCTGGATGATTTTCATTCTTTAGTCCCTCCATAAAGCGCACCAATCAATTCTTCGTCCATCTGGAACGAATGTGCTAGTTCAGGGAAGGCACCGGCTTTGACGTCTTTGACGTAAGCAGCGATGGCTTCCGTTCCTGAAGTATTCCAATCCGTATACGCTTTAACGAACTTCGGTAAACGACCGACACCATACGTCAAGATGTCGTGATAGACAAGTACTTGGCCGGCGACATCTGCACCGGCACCGATGCCGATGACCGGAATCGAGAGGAGCTCTTGAATCCGTTTCGCGAGCGGATGCGGCACACATTCGAGGACGAGCATCTTCGCTCCGGCACGCTCTGCTTCCAAACTGTCTGCAATCAGTTGTTCGGCTGCTTCTAGTGATTTCCCCTGGACTTTGAATCCTTCAAGGACACCGACGGATTGTGGTGTTAATCCGAGATGCGCGACACAAGGCATCCCAGCGTCCGTCAAACGACGAATCGTCTTTAAAATCTCCCCTGCCCCTTCCAGCTTCAAGGCATCTGCCTGCGATTCTTGGAAGATACGCGCTGCTGATTCAAGCGTGCGATCAAATGAACCGTGATAGCTTGCGAACGGCATATCGACGATCATGAACGTCTGTGGTGCGCCGCGGCGTACCGCGCGCGCATGATGAACCATGTCGTCGACCGTGACAGCAATCGTTGAGTCATAGCCGAGGATGACGTTCCCGAGGGAATCGCCGACGAGCAACATATCAACTCCTGCTGCCTCCGAAAGTTTTGCTGAAGGATAATCATACGCCGTCAACATGACGAGCTTCTCTCCAGCTTGTTGTTTTTTGAGTAATGGACCCATTGTGTGCATCGTGTTCTCTCCTTACGTGTGTAGGGAGGACAAAAGGAAAACGCCTTCTTCTCCAAAATAAATGCATGCGGAAAAGAAGGCGGAATAATTGAATATCGTCCTTCTGTCCCTGTCCGTTAAGATCAAGGCAGTTGAAACAGCTAAAACTGGCACCTGTCAATTCGGTATGGTTCCGGCAAGCGGATACCATCCGTGGCTTTATTATACATGACGGGAAAAGCTCTCTGCAAACCGTCTGATTCAAACCTTTATTCTTTTTCCCAGTAAATCAGCTCTGCCGAATGGAAACGGGTCTCCCCCGTTTCCGTCTCAATCCGAATCGTGCCCGTCTCGTCAATACCAAGCAATGTTCCGGAAGCGGTCATCTGACGTGTCCGTAGCGTCACTCGTTCATGTAAACGATCTGCGAGTGTTTCCCACTCGGAGACGAAAGATCCGAACCCTAGCTCGAGCCATTGTGTGTATAGTCGTTCAAATCGATTCAAAAAAGTCGCGACGACCTCCGCACGTCGGAAATTCCTTCCTGATTCTCGGACGAGCGAGGTAGCACGATCTTTAATCCCTTCCGGAAACTGCTCGTGATGCACATTGATCCCGATGCCAATGATGACTGAACTGATTCGGTCCGCCTCGGTCTGCATTTCCGTCAAAATGCCTGCCACTTTACGACCGTTGATCAAGATATCGTTCGGCCATTTAATCGTAACCGGAACATCGAATGTCCGGAGAGACTGGGCAAGTGCAATACCTGCTACGAGCGTTAATTGACCTGCTTGGTGCATCGGTACATCCGGTCGGACGAGTAGACTCATCGCGATGCCTTCATTTTTCGCTTCATGCCACGTTCTCCCTAGCTGTCCGCGTCCATTCGTCTGGTGATCGCATACGACGAGTGTTCCTTCCGGCGCTTGCTGTTGCGCTTGCTCATGTGCAATCCGCTGCGTCGTGTCCAGTTCTTCGAAATGAAGGATGTGGCGACCAAGACGCGCTGTCGTTAACCATTGTTCAATGGCAATCGGCGTCAGCAAGTCGCCTTCATCGACTAATTGATAGCCTTGTTTTTTATTCGAGATGATTTGGTACCCTTCTTCCTTTAGGGTTTGCATATGTTTCCAAATAGCGGTACGTGAAATATTTAACGTCTCTGCTAATTCCTGTCCGGAGTACCACGTCCGCTGACGAAGTGCGATCAAGATTTGTTCTCGGACTGAGTGCGCCATCGATCTACCTCCTTCAGTAATGTCACGCGGTCGTTTGGGCAAGCACGCGTGACGACACTGTATTCCAAATGCAAAAGTGCTTCCTTGATCTGTTGTTTTTGAAGACCGAGGTGGATCATGTCTTTTCCGTCGACAGCGAGCTCTTTGCGACTGCGGATCGGTAAGTCTGATCGCTCTGGATAATCCGTTCCGGTCATTTCCTGAAGAATCATCAGTTCCTCGTCCGACAACTGATAACGATCCCAGTCCTGTAATGGTCGGTGTAACAGAGGTGTTAAACGCGTTGCGAGCTGCACTTGATGTTTCGATCGTTTCCAGCGCGTCAATTGATCTTTCGCAAGACCGGCATCGAGTACGAGTGTCCAGACGGCATCTTTTGAGACACCCTGAAACGACTGCTGCGCGAGCCCTTTGACGATTTCTGAAGTCATATCGGGGAGGTAGCGTTCGATTCCTGTCCGGAGCATCGCCTGTAACGCCTGCTGTTTTCCAGGACCAAGTAAGAGCTTCTCGAACTCGATCGCGATCCGCTCAATCGCAACGGCCGCTAGATGCGGAGCGAGTTTAACGATTGCTTGTTCAGTTGCTTCGTCAAGCGAGAAATCCAGTTGGCTCATGAAGCGGAACGCCCGCATCATCCGAAGCGCATCTTCATTAAAACGTTCAGCTGGTTCGCCGACCGTCCGGATAATTCGCTCTTCGATGTCATGCGCTCCTCCGAACAGATCGACGCGACCCGTTGGTCTGAGTGCCATCGCGTTGATCGTAAAGTCACGCCGGGTTAAATCCTCTTCTAAACTAACGCCAAGCGTCACCACATCCGGTCGCCGGCGATCGCTGTACGTTGCTTCTGAGCGGAACGTCGTGATCTCGTACGGCACGTGGTTGAGAACGACCGTCACGGTTCCATGCTCGAGTCCTGTCGGAATGACGACAGGGAATAAATCGATGATCTGTTCCGGTAACATCGAGCTCGCTAAATCATAGTCTCCCGGTGTCCGGTCGAGCAACATATCACGAACGGCACCACCGACGATATACGCTTCACCACCGGCCTCCTCGATCGTCTGGATGATATGATGTGCCCCTTCAAGCAAGTTCATGACGCGCACACACCCGTTCATAGACTTGTTCATAACGACGAACGATCTCATTCGAATCAAAACGTCGACGCGTGTCGCGAATGCCCTCTTCTGCCATCCGTTCCCGTAACATCGGATCATCTGCGAGTTCACCGATTCGTGCCGCAGCCATTTTGACATCGTAAGTCGGAACGATATATCCGGTGACGCCGTCCTGGATGACTTCCGGTAAGCCACCTGCTGTCGAGACGACACTCGGGACCCCAATTGCCATCGCCTCAAGGACGACGAGCCCGAACGCTTCTTTTTCTGACAACAGGACATGAATATCACTAATGGCGAGCAATTGCGCGACGTGTTCCTGTTTACCTGCAAAGATCACTTTGTCGTAAATGCCGAGTTCCTTTGCGCGACGTCTCGTTTGTCCCATCTCTGGACCATCCCCGACGAGCAACAGACGCATCTTCCGGTCTTTCGCTGCAATGGCGAACGCTGCAAGCGTATCATCAATTCGTTTGACCGGTCGGAAGTTCGAGATATGAATGACGACGACTTCGTCTGCTTCGATGCCGTAATGCCGCTTCAAGCGTTCATCCCGCATCGGATAATAGACACTCTCATCAATCGAGTTCGCAATGACATCGATGTCGTAGTGTGCATTGAGCGTCGCATTCGTCTCAAGCGCTAAACTCTCGGAGACGGCCGTGACCGCGTCTGACCGTTCAATACCGTACCGAATGGCCGGTTGCATCTCTAAGTCTTGCCCGATGACGGTGATGTCCGTTCCGTGTAACGTCGTCACGACGGCGACGCCTTTTTTCTTTGCCATGTTTCGTCCGAGATCTGCACAGACCGCGTGCGGAACGGCGTAATGGGCATGGATGACATCGAGATCGAATAAATCAATGATTTCTGCGACTTTTGACGCTAACGTAATGTCGTATGGTGGATATTTAAAAACGGAATATTGGTTGACTTCAACCAAGTGGACCGTGATGTTTGGTCGATATTCCGTCAGGCGAAACGGCATGCTCGACGTAATAAAGTGGACGTCATGTCCACGGTCCGCTAATTTCATACCGAGCTCCGTCGCGACGACCCCACTCCCGCCGACGGATGGATAACAAAGAATCCCAATTGCTTTTTTCATGATAAAACCACACTCTCTTTATGACTTCTATTCGTCTCTATTCTAAGCAATATCAATCGGAATGACCATACTGATCACTTTTCGACTGATTTTCATAGGAAAAGCTAGTCTTTTTCCGACCGTGCCGTTACCCTAGAGAAAGAGTCTTGATTTGAAAGGAGCATACGGAAATGGCACCTCCATTCCAATTTCCGATTCGGATCCAGAACATCCTCTGGATTTTAGTCGGATCGTTCATCTTTGCTTTTGGTATTTATCATTTTAACGTTCAAAATGAGTTAGCAGAAGGCGGTTTCACCGGAATCACGCTGATTCTAAAAGGGCTGTTCGGGTTATCACCATCGATCACGAACTTAGTATTGAATGTTCCACTTTTTTTCGTCAGTTATAAAATTCTTGGTCGGACGACCTTCGTCTACACGTTGATCGGTACATTTAGTTTTTCCTTCTGGTATGGATTGATTGCCAAATATTCCCCACTCGTCATCGATCTGCGCGACGATATGGTGCTTGCGGCGCTCTTTGCCGGTGTATTCATCGGCGTTGGTCTTGGTATCATCTTCAACAACGGTGGTACGACAGGTGGCGTCGATATCATCGCGCGTTTGACGAAACGCTACTTCGGTTGGTCGATCGGTCGAACATTCTTGATCTTCGATTTCTTCGTCATCGTCGCATCCTTGACGTATCTCGATTATAAGCAGGCAATGTATACGTTACTTGCCGTCTACGTCGGTGCCCGCGTCATCGATTGGATGCAAGAGGGCACGTATGCCGGTAAAGCAGCGATGATCATCAGTGATCACCGGACGGAGATTGCCGACGGCATTCATGCGACGATGAATCGTGGCACGACCCGTCTAATCGCAAAAGGCGGTTACTCTGGACGAGATCTCGAAGTATTGTACGTCGTCGTCGCTCGCAATGAGATCAATCGCTTGAAGACGCTCGTTAAAAGTGTCGACCAGCACGCCTTCATCACGTTGCATGATGTCTATGAAGTAACGGGAGAAGGATTCACGTTCGACGAAAATCGAGTCCCAATCAAAGAAACGTAAAAAAACACGGATCGCTCAAACGAGCAATCCGTGTTTTTCATTTTAGTCATCACTTGACGGGTTGAAGACGAGCAGTGCGAGACGAAGGAACTCGGCGACAGCAACGAGTGTTGCTGCGACGTACGTCCAAGCCGCTGCGTTCAAGACACGACGTGAACCACGTTCTTCTTCGGCATCAATGATACCATGCTCCGTCAACTGCGCCATCGCTCGATTCGAGGCATCAAACTCGACCGGTAACGTGACGAGTTGGAAGATGACGGCACCGAGCATCAAGACAACACCAAGCATCGCAAGACCACTGAAACCAGCGAACAGACCAATCAACAACAGCGGGAACGATAAGTTCGATGTGATTGACGCGACAGGTGCGATCCGGTGACGGACACGCATCATATTGTAATCCGTCGCATCTTGAATGACGTGACCGATTTCGTGTGCTGCGATCGAAACGGCTGAGACCGTCGAACCGTAATAGACGTCTTCCGATAAACGAACGACTTTGTTCGTTGGATCATAATGGTCGGACATCGTTCCACCGATCGGCTCGAGACGAACGTTCGTGATCCCGTTCTGCTTCATGATGAAGTCGGCGACCTGCGCTCCCGTCACCCCACTCTGAATCGGAACATCTTGATATTTTTTATAGGTGCTCCGCACCCGCATCTGAGCCCAGATCGGGACGATGATGATGATCGCGAGATAGATCAAATAGTTTGCCACGAGACATCGTTCCTTTCTTTTTTTGATTATAGGTCTATTTTATGTTCAAGTGATCTTATTGTCAATTGAATCGCGCGCGACAAGCAGATATCCCATCAAAAGACACAATCCGGTCAACCAGAAGGAGCCATAGCCGATCCACTGGATATGCTCTGCAAGCGCTGGGTAACGCGGCCACTGACCAAGGACGTAATCGACGACATCGTTGTGAATGACCCAGATGGCGACGAGGACAAGCTCCTTGACGCGAAACGTCATCAGCGGACTGTATAACAACGCCTGGAATGCCATCGCTCCGTGCGACACCATCAACATCAGTGCCATTGCTGTTAAGATTGGATCCTCCGTTCCGAGTTGATTCAACATCAACGCATTCATGACGACTGCCCAGACCCCATATTTGATCAATGTCACGAACGCGAGCGCTTCAAATAGTCGGGAACGTCGTCCGAAAATCCAGAGAAAGACGATGATCGTAAAGAACAGGGATGCTGTCGGGCTATCCGGAATAAATGGGTAGTAATACCACTTCGATGTCGCAAGTTGTGGTTCATACCAGTAGTAACCGTATAATGTGCCTGTTAAGTTGATCAACCCGACAATCCAGAGTACGGCTTTATGTCGGAGTAATGTCAAAATACCTTGCAATCGTTTCACCTCATCATCGACAAAAGCCGGAGGATTGCTCCCCCGGCTTTTGGCTTATTTATTGTTTTCGCCGCCTTCACCGTATGAAGCGATGAATTTCGCGAGTTCTTTACGATCCGCATCTGATCCTTTGTACTGACCAGCAGGCATCGAACCGATCCCTTTATCTGCGATTTCATAAATCTCTTCTTCTGTCTTCTTCGTACCGACGAGTGCCGGAGCTGCTGCTCCACCCTCGAGGTTTTTACCGTGACAGTTGACACATGACTGATTCGAATAAATTTCGTATCCTTTTGCCGCTGTATCAATTTCTGGTCCTTCGTTCATCGTCAACTCACCTTGTTTATGGATTGTATCCCAGTGAGTCGTTTGAACAGATTCCCAAGTCAAGAAGACGATCGAGACGACTGCGAGGAGCATCATGCTGACTGCGATCGGACGTTTCGCAGGACGGCGTTCAAGACCTTGGTCGAGCCATGGCGCGACGAGAAGTGCTGTGAACGCAAGACCTGGGAGAATGACCGTTCCCATCAAGATGTATGGACCTGCAGCGAATTGGTATTTCAAGAGCTGATAGAGGAATAGGAAGTACCAGTCCGGAAGTGGAATGTACGACGTATTCGTCGGATCGGCAATGTTTTGAAGTGGTGCTGCTTCTACGATTGTCAGTGTCATGAAGCCGATCAAGAAGACCGCTCCAACCATCCATTCGCGAAGTAAGAAGTTTGGCCAGAACGCTTCCGTTCGACCTGGATATTCCGAGTAGTCTTTCGACTTGTTCGGCATCCGGTTGTTGATCGACACCCGTGAATCGGTGACGAATTTCATTCCTTTACCACGATGCATCGTGTTCTCCCCCTTTTTTGTTGTCTAGATGATAGTCGGTTTAAAGTGGTCCAGAGATCCCTTGTTTACGGATCATCATGAAGTGGGCCCCGAGCAAGACGAACAATGCTGCAGGAAGGAAGAAGACGTGAATCGCAAAGAATCGAGCGATTGTACTTGCGCCGACGATTTCTCCACCCGCAAGGAGGGTCTTCGCGATACCACCGATGACCGGAATACTTTCAGCAATCTGAATCGTAACTTTTGTCGCGAACAACGCTTTCATGTCCCAAGGCAATAGGTATCCTGTCAGACCGAGAGCTAAGACGACGAAGAACAAGAGAACTCCGACGACCCAGTTCAATTCACGTGGTTTCTTGTATGAACCAGTGAAGAAGACACGTAATGTATGTAGGAACAACATTACGATAACGACCGACGCACCCCAGTGGTGCATACCACGAACGATTTGTCCGTGTGCGACTTCATTTTGAAGATAGTAGACGGACGCGTGTGCGTTGATGATGTCCGGTACATAATACATCGTCAAGAACATCCCCGAAAGAATCTGGATGACGATCGTAAAGAACGTCAATCCGCCAAAACAATAAACGAAAGCTGAAAAGTTATGTGCCGGGTTGACGTGCTCCGGTACTTCATGGTCGGCGATATCTCGCCAGAGCGGCGTAATGTCAACGCGCTCATCGATCCAATCATAGATTTTTTGCATCATCGCTTACGCACCTCTTTCGACTGGTTTACCAAGGTAGAGGAAACCATCTTTCTGCTGCATTTCATAACCATCGAGTGGTTTCGTCGGAGGCGTTCCTGGAACGTTGACGCCATCCTTCGTGTACCGACCGAAGTGACATGGGCAATAGAATTGCTCCGGGTGCGTCGGATCTGAACCGAAGCTGACTTGGCAACCTAAGTGTTTACAAATTGGTGAGAGGGCTAAAATTTCTCCCTTATCATCTTTGAACACCCAAGCTGACAACGTTTCTTCGAACTCATACCATGCATCTTGCGTTTGTTTCTTGAAGTCGACCCGTTTTGGTTCTGTCGTGATATCCGACAACTTCATTACTTTTACTTTATCGCCTGCTCCTGATTTCTTCAGGACTGGATCAACTGCGAAGTTGACCATCGGCATGACCATCGTCGCCGCCATGAAACCGCCGACGCCTGTCAATGTATACGTCAAGAACTGACGACGTGTTACGTTAGACCCGTTTTGAGCCATCTCGATCCCCCCTTGTGATGTACGCTGTGCCCCAAGACGACAGTACTTCACACAAATTTCTCACATGGTAATAGTATCTTAATAAAATCATTGCGTCAACCGCTTCATAGCGCGGTCCAACGGTTTCCTAATTGTTCGAGAACTTGTCCTACAAAATTCCCGACCATCTGACCTTGTTGGTCACGACTCATCGTCTCAAGAGCTAGACGTGGCACGTAGATAATCTCTTCGGCGGCAGTCTCCTTCCATCTTAAATCAGCCGTGATGAAGGTGATGAAACGGAATTGCCCGGAAGCAGCCGCTTGACGCCATCCTTCCAACTGTTCGATCGTCGGTGCATCGATATAGGTCAGAGCAGGAACGAGCAACGCCCGTCCGGATAGCTGGCGTTCGACTTCGGACGCCACCGTCAATGTCATGTCTGCGCATTCCGCGTAAGCATGCATCGCCTCATCGAAACCGACCGGAAGCAAAGGCACGATCAGCGTATCGATGTACGCTTGCTCGCTTCGTGTCCGCTGTACGTCGGATGGTTTGAAACGCAAGTCATTTCCCCCTTTCTTCGTACTTACAATTCGTCACATTTAATGTATCATATCCGCATTTCCTCCTACTCACTTAATGTGAACGTTTTATGAAATTCCACTCTATTTTTCTTCATATTTTGCACAAATCTTCACATACGAAAGGACCCTACTACCTCTGCTGGGCAATAGAGTCCTTCTGTTAAGGAAGTTGACTTCGAACGAGCCGTAACTGTTCGGAAAGAGAGTGGAAGCGATGTTGATCGCGTGCATCCAGCGCTTCATCAATCAAGCGGACTAAACGTTCTTCTTCCTGCCGATTGACCGTGACCGCGATGAAATGTGTCGCTTCATCCGCTAAGCGCGGTTCAACAGCAACTTCTGGGCGAAACGGATTTTCTTCTAGTAAAGACAAATACTCGTCATCCATCATCATACCTTGGAAGTTCAACTCGATATAGATATCTTCCGAGGTCAGGCGGATGTCATGATACGCTTTTTCTGGATCTAACGTTGTGACATCCCCTTTTTTGAAGAGAAACGGTTCCGCATCGAACCCGTATGTCGTCATGATGATTGCCTTCGGAGCGAAGGTCGCATTTTGGACGAAGTGTACTTGCTCGAGTTTTGCCTCATTACGCAGCCAATAATCGATGATCCATTTCGCTTCCCGTCGCTTTAACGTGTAATAGGTCAAGATGCGGCGTAAGAATCGCTGCTTTCTCTCTATCATCTCAATCCTACTCCCTTCTCCCGTGAAGTCATCCATCCATTCGTTCAACATAGTCGACGAGTTCGTTATCTTCTGGTGTCAACTTAGCAGCGCGGCGGAGAAGACGTTGTCCCTCTTCACGCCGTCCTTCCTCGACGAGTGCAAATCCGTACTCTTTCAAGAAGAGCGCATCTTCCGTGAATGCACCTTCGACTATCGCATAATTCTCCATCGCTTGTGTGTATTCCTCTAAGGCATACAAAGCGCGTGCCCGGTACCATGTTAGAATCGGAGCCGTGACGTGTTCTTCGATGGCAGAGATCGTCTCGATCATCGCTTCGTGGTCCTCGTCTTCAGCGAGTAACGACAGCAAACGTTCCGCTGCGACGATCGATTCCGGATTCAAGGCAAGCGCCTCACGTAGCGCTTGGACGCTTCCAGCGCGATCGCCGAGTTTTAGAAGGAACAAGGCTTCCATCGTCCGCAACTCATCATTGTAATCGTCGCGCTCCATTCCTTGTTTGATGACGTTCAGTGCTTCTTTTGTCAAACCAAGTTCGGCTTGGCTTTCCGCGTATGGTACGTACGCCGACGTATAGTCAGGATCCTGTGCAATCAATTGCTGGAATGTCTCGACCGCTTTTTGATGTTGACCGACACGGTGAGCCGTCATCGCAAGACCAAACAGCGTATGCAGGTCGGAGCGTTCTGCGACAGCACGTTCGTACAGTGGAATCGCATCTTCAAATTGTCCTGTCATCGCGAGTGATTCCGCGTAAAGGGCATCGAGCGGCAATTCAGCACGTAACTCTGGTCGCTCCGCGATTTCGGCGAATAACGGTACCGCCTGATCAAACGCACCGAGCGTCATGTAGAGCTCAGCCAAACCGTATGCTAGTAACGGTTCGTCCGGTGCAAGGTTACGCGCTTCCTTCAGCTTCGCTAACGCTACTTCGTCAAGACCTTGCGACTGATAGAGGTCAGCGAGTAATACGAGAGAACGTGGACCATGTTCCGTGTCTGTTGTGTCGACCTGTTCGAGGACGGAGATCGCTTCTTCTTCGCGATCCAAATCGATATAACACTCTGCTAGTAACAAGGCGACTCCCGCGTTACCCGCATATTCGACGTAAAGCGGCGCCAAGAGATCGACCGCCCGGTCAGACAAACCGAGTTCGATATAGAGATCGGCAACGGCGAGGCGGTCCTCATCCGTTCCTGTCTTTTCGAGTTTTTCTAATGCTGCTAACGCTTCTGAGGTGTGACCATGTTCTAATTCTTCGATGATGCCATTCAATAGTTGTTCATTCAAGGCAAACGCCCCACTTTCTGTCATCCGCCTATTGCTTACTCAGATTGGTCGGATTGAAGTTTCTTTAAATCATCATAGAACGTTGGGTAGCTGACTTCAACTACTTCGCGTCCATGAACCATAATTTCTGGATTGATCGTCGCCGCGATCGTCAACATCATCGCGAGCCGGTGATCACCTGCACTGTCGACTTCCGCTGCTTGCAAAGGTGTCGGTCCTTCGATGATCATGCCGTCATCCGTTGCCTCGATGTTCGCTCCAAGGCGCTGTAATGCCGTCACAACGGTCTCAATCCGATCCGTTTCCTTGACACGAAGCTCTTGTGCATCGCGAATGATCGTTCGTCCTTCCGCTTGCGTCGCAAGCAAAGCGAGTAGTGGGATCTCATCAATCAAGGATGGAATCTGATCACCTTCGACCGTGATTGCTTGTAATGATGTCGTCTCGACGGTCACATCTGCCGTCTCCTCTCCACCGTCTTCTGAGCGATGATTGATTTCGACACTTGCACCCATCTGGCGTAACGTCTGTAAAAAACCGATCCGTGTTGGATTCATCAAGACGTGGGTCGTCGTGATGCGACTATCCTGCCCGATTGCTGCTGCCGTCCACCAAAACGCTGCTGACGATGGATCACCTGGAATGTCGAGTGACGTTGCTCGTAAGCGTACAGGACCTTGAACACGAATGTGCCGACCATCCTCGCGCTCATCAATCGCTACGTCAACGCCGAATTGCGGCAACATCCGTTCCGTATGGTCGCGTGACAGGATCGGCTCGATGACCGTCGTCTCACCCGTCGCATGCAGACCTGCGAGCAACACGGCGCTTTTCACTTGTGCACTTGCAACTGGCAACGTATACGTCGTTCCGACAAGCGGCGTTCCTGTGATATGAAGCGGCGCTGTCTCACCTGTGATGTCCGCTCCGAACAAGGCAAGCGGTTCTGTGATTCGTTTCATTGGACGTCTACGTAAGGAAGCGTCGCCATCGAGTGCATACGTCGCTTGACCGCCTGCTAGGATACCGCTCAAGAGCCGAATCGTCGTCCCCGAGTTTCCGCAATCGATCGTCGCTTCTTGGAACGTATCCGTTCCGGTGATCCGAATTTCCGTTGGTGTTCGATCGATTTGTGCACCAAGCGCCTGCATCGCTTCTAGTGAAGCAAGACAATCGGCCCCTTCAAGTGCGTTTCTGACGCGTGTCGTTCCCTCGGCGATTCCACCGAACAGAAATGCGCGGTGCGTCATTGATTTATCACCTGGTACTTGTACTGTTCCTCTTAAGCCCATTCTAGACACCTCACTGTTTGATTGAATGCTTGGCGCAATCGTTCTTCGCTGATCGCTTCTAAAATAAAGCGTCCTTCTTTTTCAAGGACGAATCGAATCGTTGCTTGGTGGTTCTTCTTGTCACGACGCATCAGTTCAAGGTATGTCTTAAACGATTGTCGATCCGGCAATTCCGTCCCAAGACGGTGGAGCAATTGCCCGAGCTGCTTCGCCTGTTCGTCATTTCCTTCCAAGAACTTGACGAAGACAAGTCCGATCCCTACGGCCTCGCCATGCGCAAGACCAGGACTTGCATATTCAACGGCATGACCAAATGTATGTCCATAATTCAAGAACGCACGCATCCCTTGCTCCGTCTCATCTTGTTCGACGATATCCCGTTTCACATTGATCCCCCGTGCGAGCCAGTCTTCTAAATCGAGTCCTTTGACAGCATCCAGCGAAATATCGAGTAACGAATCCGCAAATGATGGTCGCGAAAGGAACCCATGCTTGACTAACTCAAAGAAGCCACTTCGCCATTCCCGGTCTGGTAATGTCTGAAGGAGCGTTAAATCATATACGACACCACTTGGCTGATAAAATGCACCGACTAAGTTTTTACCGAGGGAGAGGTTGAGACCAACCTTTCCACCAACACTTGAATCGTGCGCTAACAGTGTCGTCGGAATTTGAATGAACGGGATGCCGCGCAAAAAGGTTGCCGCGACGAATCCCGCTAAATCACCAATCATTCCACCACCGAACGCAAGGATCAGGCTATGACGTGTCATCCCATACCGAACCCCTTCTTCGAGTAGAGCGCCATAAACGGCAAGCGACTTACTATTCTCCCCAGGCGCAACGATGCTGATATGAACATCGATCGACGGCGATGCATCCGCTAATGCAGCCTGCAATCGATCCATCTGCAAGTGATGTACCGTTTCATCCGTGATGACCCAGATGCGGTCCGCCTCGTTCAGCGCGGAAAGATGCGATAACCGGGCTAATGCCCCATTTCCGATAAGTACTGGATATGACGTGTTCAACCGGATATCAAATTCGATCAAAACGTCCGAACCTCCTCTTTATAAGCAGCGACGGCAGCCTGAAGGCGATCGAGTGTCGATGTCCCGAACATTTCAAGGATAGCGACCGCAATCTCAAACGCGACGACGGCTTCTAGAACAACCGATGCGGCCGGAACGGCACAGGCATCACTTCGCTCGATTTGTGCTGTGAATGCTTCCTTCGTCTCGATATCGACCGATTGCAGTGGACGATAGAGCGTCGGAATCGGCTTCATCGCAATTTGGACGCGAATCGGCATGCCTGTCGACATCCCGCCTTCGATTCCGCCTAGATGGTTCGTCCGCCGATGATAGCCGGATGCATCATGGACGATTTCATCTTGGACGGTACTCCCCTTGCGACGACCGAGTTCATATCCGTCACCAAAACCGACTGATTTCATCGCATTGACGCTGATGACAGCTTGCGCAATCCGGCTGTCGAGCTTTAAATCGTTTTGGGTGAAGGATCCGACGCCTGGCATCATGCCCGTCACGACGACTTCAATTTCACCGCCGAGTGTATCCCCTTCTTTTTTGGCCGCATCAATTTCTTCCATCATCCGTTGTCCTGCTTGTTCGTCAGCACATCGAACGGGTGAAGCATCAATCGTTTCCTGATGTTCGACGGGATCCTTCCACGGTGCATCGATGCCACCAATCGACCGTACGTGCGAAAACACTTCAATCCCGAGTTCATGCAGTAATTGTTTAGCGAAGGCGCCGACGGCAACACGTGCTGCCGTTTCACGAGCGGAAGAACGTTCTAGTACATCGCGTAAATCGCGGTGACCATACTTCAATCCACCAACGAGATCCGCATGTCCGGGACGTGGACGCGTCAACGTCCGCGGGCGCTCCAATTGTTCTTCGAGCGGTTCCGCTTGCATGACTTGTGTCCAGTGCGTATGATCCTTATTCTCGATGAATAAACTGATCGGTGATCCCGTCGTGTATCCATGACGAATCCCGCCACGTGCATCGATTTGATCCTGTTCGATTTGCATGCGTCGTCCGCGTCCGTATCCGCCTTGGCGACGTGTCATTTCACGCTGGATGGCTTCGAAATCAATCGTGAGTCCTGCTGGCATCCCATCGATGATGACGGTCAACCCTTTTCCGTGTGATTCTCCTGCTGTCATGTAACGCATTCGCTTCATCCCTTCCTGTTCAACCGATTTTTTCGTAAAAGAAGCTCTGTTTCATCTTTAATCCAAACCGTTCGGGTTGGAAAATTTGTTCCGTCCCACCAACGAATAGGATTCCGCCTGGCTTTAAGGCCTCGACGAACGAACGATAGACGTGCGCTTTCGCTTCTTCTGTAAAATAAATCAGTACGTTGCGGCAGATGATTAAATCAAATCCCGTATCGTACCGGTCTCCTAACAGATTATGTTTACTGAAACGAACGAGTCGTTTGATTTCCGGAACGACTTCGAACGTTTGCTCTTGCTCGATGAAGTATTTCTTTTTACGCGCTTCGACGACTTCATTCAATGCAGAAGCTCCGTATCGACCAAGCTTGGCTTTTTCAAGGACGAGTTCGTCCAAATCCGTTGCTTGAATCGTAAAGGCGGATGGATCGAGCCGTTCACTTAAAATCATCGCGAGAGAGTATGGTTCTTCTCCGGTCGAACAAGCTGCGCTCCACGTCCGGATTCGTCCATGTGCTCGCGACTCTAGGATCGGTAAGATATCTTGTTCCAATTGTTGCCAACGAATCGGATTACGGAAAAATTCACTTACATTGATCGTCATTCGGTCTAAAAACTCGTCGTATAACGATGTGTCCTTATCCATTGCCTGCATATAAGAAGCAAATGTACTATATCCTTTTTTGTCACGTAACGCCGTCAATCGCCGCTTCATCTGTGCTTCTTTATACTGACCGAGATCAATCCCTGATTTGGTCTTGAATCGTTGAATAAAAAGTTCATAATCTTCCAATTGGCACACCTCGCTCACTCTCGATATCGAATGGTCATTTCCATGACCGGTTCAACTTATTTTCTATAGTAGCATAAAGCTATAGGCATTCCAAAAAGCAATTCGACAATTGGGTCATTCCGTTTTACAAGAACACGACAAAAGGGATTCGATCAAATCGAATCCCTTCCCCGTTGTCTTTCTATTCACGTATTACGCGTTGACTGGCTGTCCTTGAAACCAGAGGGCAAGCTCACGCTCCGCACTCTCGACACTATCTGAACCATGGATAACGTTCTCACTCATCGTGTTCGCGAAATCACCACGGATCGTTCCAGGTGCTGCTTCAAGTGGTTTTGTTTTTCCGATCATCAAACGCGAGACGGCAACGACGTCTGCACCCTCGACACGAAGTGCAACGACAGGACCCGATGTGAGGAAAGTGACCAACTCTCCAAAGAACGGTTTCTCCGCATGCTCTTCGTAATGTGCTTTTGCTAGCTCTTCTGTGACGTTCATCATTTTCATTTCACGAATGATGAATCCTTTGCGTTCGATCCGTCCAATGATTTCCCCAATCAATCCACGTTCTACGCCATCCGGTTTGACCATCAAAAATGTCTGTTCCATCTCTAGTTCCCCCTATGAAATGCTTTTAGAAAAGCGCTTACATAGTCAGTTTACTGGCTTTTAAGAAGAACAGCAAGAAATTTTTGACAATCTTCAACCTTTTCGTTTTCCAACGTAGCGCGCAACTTCTTCAAGCGATCGCTTCGCAGAGGATTTAGGTAATGGTTCGAGACGTTTAATGGCACGATGAATGTAATGATCAACTGTTTGTTGCGTTCGTTCGAGAGCACCCGAAGTTTGAAGAAACGACAATAAGGGTGCGACTTCTTCATGTGTTGGCATACTCTCGATTTTTGAAAGACGTTCATAAAAGACAGCATCTTCTGCACCATAAAAGACAGGTAATGTTTTGTGTCCATGACGCAAATCCTCTGCTACGGGCTTACCAAGTTCTGTGCGATTCGCTGTGAAATCAAGCAAATCGTCAGCAATTTGAAAAGCAAGTCCAATATCTCGTCCAAACAACCGTAACGCTTTCGTATCGGCTGCAGAACAGTTCGCAACAATGGCACCTAGATGACAACTCGCTTCGATGAGAATGGCTGTTTTTCGTTCAATCCGTTTGATGTAGCGTTTAATCGACTGTTCCCAATCATATTGGTCATAGATTTGTTCAATCTCACCTTCGCAAATTTCACGCATCGTATGGACCATCACTTGGACAAGTTCCGGCTTTCCGACTTCACCAATCAATCGAATCGCCTCTCCAAACAGATAGTTCCCGGAATACAGTGCTACTTCTTCATCAAAGTATTGCATGACGGTCGGTTTTCCTCGTCGTAGTTCCGCATCATCAATGACATCGTCATGAACAAGTGACGCCATATGGACAAGTTCAAGACTGGCAGCCACACGAATCAGCTCATCTCGATCTGCCTCACCGAATTTAGACGCTAACAATACGAACGCCGGTCGAATCCGTTTTCCACCAGCCTTCAATAATTGCTTTCCAGCCGCATCAATCGTTGGTTCCTCAGAAGCGATATGATTGATCAGAAAACGATCGACTAAATTAACTTCCTTCGTGACATCACGGTATATGGAATGCAGTGACATCTCACCACTTCTTCCCAAGGTGCATTGCAGCAGCCCCACCCGCGAATGCCTTGACTTCCACTTGCATGAAGCCTGCCTGTTCGAAGAGTTGTTTCAGTTCGACGCGGTCGAGGAACACTTCCGTCGATTCTTGTAGCCAGTTGTATTGATCGTATGATTTCGCAAGCAATCGTCCGACTTGTGGCATGATTTTTCCGAAATACAATGAATATGCTTCGCGGAAAATCGGTGCTGTCGGTTGACTCGTCTCGAGACAGACGACCGTTCCACCTGGTTTTAAGACACGATGCATCTCTTTGATGACCTGTAGATAATCCGGTACGTTGCGTAGACCAAAGCCGATCGTCACATAATCGAATGAGTTATCACCAAACGGTAGATCCATCGCATTTCCGTGAATCAATTCGATATTTTTCATATCGAGCGCTTCTACCTTCTCCACGCCGACTCTTAGCATGTTTTCTGAAAAATCAAGTCCTTTGATGACGCCTGTCGGACCGGCTGCTTTCGCTAGTTGAATCGTCCAGTCTGCTGTTCCACAACAAAGATCGAGACATTTAGCGCCCGGGAAGACTTGCATCCGGCGCATCGTCTCGCGTCTCCATAGTTTATGCAGTCGGAAGCTGATGACTGAATTCATTTGATCATAGTTCGTTGATATCGATTGAAACACTTCATATACTTTTTTTTCTTTATCTTTTGCCTGCACACCGCTCACCCTTTCCAAGATCTCATGCTACCGCCATCTGCTCGAGATGCGATAACAGTAATTTCTGTGCGACCAGATCCAATTGTTCTGCCTGTTGTTGAATGATCTGCCGCCCCTGTCGTGTCAGCCATTCTCGTTTCGTGATTGCCGCGAGTCCTTGCATTAATCCGAACTCTGCTGTTAACCATAAGAGAACCCGTTCTTCCGTCGATGCATAATTCATTTCGTGAAGGGCACACTTTGCCTCGTTAACCCGTTGAATCGTCCGTCCGAGTGAAACGAGAATCTCTTTTGGTAGCCCAGCTAGCTGTTCGAAAAAGTAGCTCGAGAATAAATCCCCTGCTAATACAAGCAACTGTCGCTCCTTCGAACCGCGTAGCGTTTCATTGACACGCTCATGCAGACGTAGCGCTACTTGTGCGAAATGAATCGCTTTGACGAGTGCTTCCGTATCCAGCGTGTCATGTTGAGCGACATCAATCAACCAACTGATCTGTTCACGATCGATGGAAGGGAAATCCACATGTCGAGCCAATCGTGTCGTTTGTTTAGTGGTGAGTGCAGTGATGATTTCATCCACGCGCAGCTCATGTTGTTCCATGCTTTTACCCCCCGATCTCCAGTGCCATCTCGTTGATGGACGTTCTTCTTTTTTAATATACCATAATCGGCGGGCTTTCACGCTTCTGAATGTCCACAAAAAAGCCGCCCGAGAAAATCTCGGGCGACTATGTAGCCGGATTACTTCACAGCATCTTTCAATGCTTTACCTGGTTTGAAGGCAGGTACTTTGCTTGCTGGAATCTCGATATCTTCTTTCGTACGTGGGTTGCGACCTTTACGGGCTGCACGCTCACGGACTTCGAAGTTACCAAATCCAATCAATTGGACTTTCTCTCCAGACTGAAGTGTCTCAGTGATCGATTCGAATGTTGATTCAACAACTTTCGTCACGTCTTTTTTTGTAAGACCTGATTTTTCGACGACTGCTTGAATGAGTTCAGTTTTGTTCATTACTTTCACCCCCTCCCAATCACTTCTTCGAGGGTAATCATACCCCATAAACGTTGCTATTACAACATTTTCGTGTAAATAACGTTCAATTTTCAGATTCTTCGATCGATTCCTCTGAAAACACAGGTTCGCCTTTTTCGTTTATCGTGTAGCTTTGAGAATAGGCAGGAACAAAAGGTTGATCTTCATAGAGCAAATACCGAATATCTTGACCGACTTTCGGCTTTTTCTTCGCAGTTTGAACAGCTTTCTTCAACTCAGGTAAATAGTTGATGAAGAGGCGTCCTTGACCATCGACATAGATCGACAACTTTTCATCTGAATACGGACTTGGGACAGTCGGTTCTTTTTTGATGAATAGTTTTTTGTAGTCAAGCGTAAACTGGTTTTTTCCGAACGATCCTTTAAACGGATATTTGTCGTTCTTCTTCCGATATGCATCAATCCGAACTTGGAGCTTCTGTAACTCTTCTGCAACAAGTAAATCCATCAACTTAACAGTCGGTTTCGTGTCGACATCGACTAACAGGTAGATGAATGTTCCGCCACCTTCAAAACTGTTCGATGGTGGATCACTCATATAACGCGGAATGAGCCGCCCTAATTCGATTTGATAACGCTCCATAAGCGGAGTATCTGCTTCCATCGTCTTGATGGGCAAAACACCCGTGTCTTTTTGATACGCATCGACAGCATCCTGTACGGTACGCAACTGTTGCGGATACGGTACGCGGTTCGACGGTTTCTGACTGTCTGGAAACAGACAACCCGATAACAACGTCACCGGAATGAGCATGAGGATCACGAACCACTTCTTCATGCGCTTGGCCCCGCCATGACGATGAATACCATGATGATCGACGCAACGATGAAACATACGAATGCCAAAGTCGATACGAGAACCTGCCATATCCCCTTCAACTTCGTCCGACTGACCGTGACCAGCAAGACACTGATCGCAAAGAGTCCAATGCCAGCGAACGAGATCCACATTTTTATTAATCCTGGACTCAAGGTTTCCACCCCACTCCGTTAATCTTTCGTCGTGAAGAGATGCTCGATCTCATTTTTCTGTGGTCGTTGCATCAACTTTTTGACTTCTTCTTCCGGTGTATGACCGTCAAAGAGAACATGGTAGAGGGCGGAAGTGATTGGGAGTTCACACTGTTTCGTCTCCGCCAAATCATACGCCGCTTGGGTCGCGCGAACACCTTCGACGACCATTCCCATGTTTTCTAGCACCGTCTCTAATTTTTCACCGCGACCGATGGCATTCCCCGCACGCCAATTTCGACTATGAACCGATGTACAAGTAACGATCAAGTCACCCATTCCTGTCAATCCAGTGAACGTCATCGGGTTAGCTCCAAGCATCGTACCGAGACGTGCGATTTCGACCATTCCACGCGTAATCAATGCTGCTTTGGCATTGTCCCCGTAACCGAGACCATCCGTCATACCTGCGGCAAGCGCAATGATATTTTTGAGCGCCCCACCGAGTTCAGCTCCAATGATATCCGCATTCAGATAGACGCGGAAGTTTTCATTCGTAAACAGCTCCTGTACACGACCAGCCTCTTCTAAATCATCCGATGCGATGGTCACTGTCGTTGGTTTACGTAACGCGACCTCTTCGGCATGCGAAGGACCCGTCAAGACACAAACCGCCTTGCGTTTCGCAGGATCGACCTCTGCTTCGATTAATTCTGACAACCGAAGATGGGTCTTTGGCTCGATTCCTTTTGACGCATGAATCAGAACGACTGGTTCCGTCAACAATTCATTCAATTGTCGGGAAACCGAACGAATCGCAGAGGACGGTGTGACGATCAAGATGTGTGTTGCGCCTTCAACCGCCACTTTAAGATCCGTCGTCGCCTTCAATGACTGTGGTAACATGACACCCGGCAAAAATTGCGCATTTTCATGATGTTCATTGATGCGGTCGACCGTTGTTTGTTCACGACCGTAAAGCATGACTTCCTGATCATTATCGGCTAGGACGAGCGAGAGCGCCGTTCCCCAGCTTCCCGCTCCGATGACAGCGATTTTGGTCATACTGACTCACCTCATTATTGTTTTTGACGAGCTAAAATCCGGATTGGTGTACCTGTAAAATCAAATGCTTCCCGAATCCGATTCTCAAGATATCGTTTATAAGAGAAGTGCAGCAATTCTGGATCATTGACGAACAAGACGAACGTTGGCGGCCGTGACGCGACTTGAGTCGCATAGTTGATCCGAAGACGAACCCCTTTATCCGTCGGCGCTGGGTTCATCGCGACAGCGTCAACGATGACATCGTTCAAGACGCTTGTCTGAATCCGTTGTGCATGGCTGTGCGCTGCTTGTTGAATGACCGGTAACAACGTCTGCAAACGACGTTTTGTTTTCGCTGAGACGAAGACGATGGGTGCATAGTCAAGGAAACGGAATTCTTCCCGAATCTCTTCTTGCATCTTTTTCATCGTCTTATCATCTTTTTCGACAGCATCCCATTTATTGACGACAATGATGACCGCGCGACCTGCTTCGTGCGCATATCCCGCCACTTTTTTATCTTGCTCGATGATGCCTTCTTCGCCATCAAGCACGACACAGACGACATCTGCCCGTTCGATTGCTTTTTGTGCACGCATGACGCTGAAACGTTCTGTTGATTCATAGACTTTCCCGCGTTTTCGCATCCCGGCCGTATCGATGATGACGTATTCTTGATCATCCCGCGTAAACGGTGTATCGATCGCATCGCGCGTCGTACCAGCGATGTTCGAGACGATGACGCGTTCTTCACCGAGAATCGAGTTCGTCATACTTGATTTTCCGACGTTCGGACGACCAATCAAGGCAAACTTGATCGTACTTTCGTCATATTCTAATTCTTCTTTATCTGGTGCGAGTTCAAGGACACGGTCGAGTAAGTCACCTAAACCAAGACCATGTGTACCAGAAATCGGGAACAAGTCTCCGAATCCAAGGGAGTAAAATTCATACATTAAATCACGCATTTCAAAGTTATCGACTTTGTTGACAGCTACGACGACTGGTTTGTTCGAACGGAATAACATGTTCGCGACTTCCTCATCCGCTGCTGTGATTCCTTCGCGTCCGTTCACCATGAAAATGATGACATCCGCTTCATCAATGGCGAGCTCCGCCTGATGACGCATCATTTGAAGTAGGGGCTCATCCCCGACTTCGATTCCACCTGTATCAATCAAATGAAAATGACGATTCAGCCATTCTCCAGTTCCGTAAATACGGTCGCGGGTAACGCCTGGCTTGTCTTCTACGATTGAAACCCGATCTCCAATCACCCGGTTAAAAATCGTCGACTTTCCGATATTTGGGCGACCTACGATCGCCACGACTGGAATTGCCATCCCAACACCTTCTTTCTCTTCTCTCGCTTCATAGCCGTTCTATTGTATCAAATCAAACTGTCATATACCATAACAAACCGCATATAAAAAGCGGACACGCTTGTGTCCGCTTTGTGTCATTGCTTATTCTTTCTGATCAGAATCGTCCTCAGTCAAGTCAGCGACCGAGAATCCTTCTGATTGATTCGTATAATCCGAGTAATCGTCAGCGGACGATTCTTCCTCTTCAAGGACACGTGTTGATAGCGAAATCTTATGCTCATCAAGACGTACTTCAAGTACTTTTGCCTCGATTTCCTGTCCTTCTTCGAGTACTTCCGAAGGTGAACCGATATGACGGTTCGCGATTTGCGAAATGTGCAAAAGTCCTTCTACTTGCGGCGCAAGTTCGATGAAGGCTCCGAACTGGACGAGACGACGTACACGTCCTTTGACGATATCGCCAGCTTCGATCTTCCCTTCCATCTGTTGCCATGGACCAGGTTGTGTTTCCTTGATCGACAACTTGACCTTTTCCGTATCACGGTCGACACCAAGTACTTTGACTTCGACTTTTTGACCTTCCGTGACGATATCCGAAGGACGCTCGACACGGTGGTGTGCCATCTCCGAGATATGAACGAGACCGTCGACGCCACCGATATCAACGAAAGCACCAAAGTCCGTTAAACGTTGGACTGTACCTTCGAGGATTTGACCTACTTCTAAGTTTTCGAGTGTCTCTTTTTTCTTCGCGTTCAATTCGCCTTCAACGACAGCTTTGTGCGAGAGAATGACACGGTTCTTCTCTTGATCGAGTTCAACGACCTTGACTTCGATCGAACGACCGATGTAATCCGAGAAATCCTCGACATAATGCCGTTCGACGAGTGACGCTGGAATGAATCCGCGGACACCGATATCAACGACGAGTCCACCTTTGACGATGTCTTTGACGACAACTTCAAAGATCTCACCTGATTTATACTTCTCTTCTACTTGCTCCCACGCTTTGAGCGCGTCGATTTCTCGTTTCGAGACGACGACCTCTTCATCCGTGATTTTCTTGACCTTCACTTGTAGTTCATCTCCGACGTTCAGCACGCCGCGAATATCATCGAGATGAAGACTCGATACTTCGCTGATCGGTAAGATGGCTTCTGTTTTATATCCGATATCAATGAGTGCTTGCTTGTCTTCAATTTTCACGACCATTCCGGTAACTACCTGGTCCCGATGAATTTCAAAATCAGGCATATCTTTCATTTCTTCGACCATTCCAAAACAACCTCCTCACGATGAGTACAAGAAACGCCTGACACGTGTCAATGCGTTTATCCTGCTTCTAACTTCTTACAATTCTGACTATTTGTCAAGGTATTAAGCGTGATTGAAGTAGACGGATTTGATTTCGTCCATGATTCGGTCAGAAATCGATTTCGCTGCGCCCCGCTGGTCACGTAAATCCGAAATATCAACCGGTTTTCCGATCGCGACGTGCATTCGTTTGAACGGGCGGTATGATCCGATGATGGCAATCGGTAAAATCTGCGCATTCGATCGTAACGCAAAGAACCCTACTCCTGGTTGTGCTGCTGTAAATTCACCTGGTGCGGACCGTGTTCCTTCTGGGAAAATACCAACCGTCTCATCTGAATTCAATAGTTCAATCGTCCGTTTCAAAGCTTGACGATCTCCTTGACCGCGACCGACAGGATATGTTCCTGCCGCAATCATTAATTGTTTTAAGGCAGGAACTTTGAACAGTTCTTCTTTTGCCATGTAACGCACCGCGCGGTTTGGCGGAATCGCACTGACGAGGAAAACCGGGTCCCAGTTCGAACTGTGATTGGCACAGACGAGTAAGGAACCGTCTTTTGGAATGTTCTCTTGTCCTGTCACTTTCAATCGGAAGACTGTTTTCGCGATGACCCAGACGACAAACCGGGCAATCCGGTAAATGGTATCTTGACGTCTCATTTTAGGACACCCTCTGCTAGCTCCATCAATCGGACGACGACTTCATCGATCGTCATCTCTGTCGTATCGAGATATAGTGCATCGTCAGCTTGGCGCAATGGCGAAACTTCACGCTCACTGTCGCGCTTATCACGCAGTGCGATCTCTTCTTGAAGAATCGCGATGTCACTGTCCATCCCACGCGCGATGTTTTCACGGTGTCTTCGAGCTGCACGCTCTTCCACAGTTGCCGTCAAAAAGACTTTTAATTCTGCATCCGGCAATACGACTGTGCCGATATCACGTCCATCCATGACGATCCCGCCGTGTTCAGCTAATTTCCGCTGTGCCGTGACGAGTGCAACCCGGACTTCTTTTTGACGAGCGACGAACGAGACATTATTCGTGATTTCGATGGAACGGATCGCATCCGTCACTTCGCGATCACCAATAAAGACACGTTGCCCGTTTTCGCCTGGTGTTAAACGAATATCAAGCGATTTCATTAATTCTCCGAGCACTTCCCCATTGTTGAGGTCAAGCGATTGTTCAAGTGCTGCCAGCGTCACGGCCCGGTACATCGCTCCTGTATCGATGTATACATAGTCAAGGCGCGCTGCCAATTGTTTTGCGATCGTACTTTTCCCAGCACCCGCTGGTCCATCTAAAGCGATTTGAATCTTTCTCATCATCCATCCTGTCCTTCCATCTTCCCTATGATTGATAGGGATTCATTCTTCCGAACGTTATCATAGCAAAAAAATGCGGTCAGGTGAATGGATTCATGCCCCTTCTTGAACTTTTCATTTGCATTTGATAACAGTGACGCAATACAAGTTCGCGACTTCTGTCGGGAATCATCGTAAATTGGAATGCTAGTTCATATCGTTCTTCACGCCGATCAATTCGAACGAGTTCAGCGATGACATCTAATGTACTTGATATACCCTCACCTGTAGGCAAAATGAATGTCATTTCCACCTCTTCCTCTTTTTGAACCGGTAATTGATCCGACAAGATCATCATTCCTCCAGCCGATAGATCGAGCGTCACCGTCGTAAACGGCTCGAAATGCGTTTTATGAGGGTGTACTGCAACATCGAGTATTTGCGGTACTCGGACGAACTGACGTCGTTGGATGCGTTCGATTTGATCATCCTTCGGTCGTTTCAAAGCATATCGTTGACCGCGAAGTGGATCATTTTGTCGTTCAACAACAACCGTATCAAATCCAAATAATTTGCCTTTTTCCTTAAAGAAATAAAATGAAACTTCTTCTTGCTCTGACAAGATGAATGTTTTGAGTGTCGCGACCTCACTCGGTGCTTCAATCCAAATCAATCGATTCGTCACGGCCGTCACCTTTGAGCGACCTTGTCGATCCTCACTATTCGAAAGCATTACCAAATCCCCGATTTCCATCATACTACTTCGCTCCTACTCTCTATTCGATGCCATCTGAATGTTGTTTTTTTCGTTTGAATCGTCGATTTAAACGATTGGCACCTCGTACTTGAAATAATCCAATCGTCCATAAGATGACCATGAAGACGATTGGCAAAAAAGATATACCACCATTTTCCAATATTAACAAATTAAATAAGATATGCGCAAATACCGGAAGCGCAATCGAGAGGGACAACCAGCGATAAGGATGAGGCGAGAATTTCGCCATCCCCATGAAGAATCCCATGATGACCGCAAACAAAGCATGACCAGATACGGGTAAGAGCGCCCGAAACAGCATATGTTCGACTGTTCCATTCACCATCAGATATAAAATATTCTCAAGCGTTGCGAATCCAAGTGAACAGGCTACCGCGTAGATGATCCCGTCGTAATAATCATTAAACCGTTGATGGATATAGACCGTATAAAAGACGACGAACCATTTGGCGAATTCTTCCGTGACAGCTGTTCGAATCAACTGCACCTCTTCACGCCCGCCAAATTCGGTCTGGACGATATAGTCGATGAACATTAAGGGAAAGACGAGTAAAATACCGAAAATGAAACTTCGAAGGATATAGCCGACTGGCTCCGACTCATGTTCGTGACGTAGATAAAAATAAGTTAGGAGTGCGATGCCTGGGGCAACTCCGGAGAAAACGATTTGAACCACGCTTCCTCTCCCCCTTTCTTCCTCATTTATAAGAATAAAGGTTTCTTGGAAAAAAGAAAACGTCCTCGTTGTTTCAAGAGGAAAAAAGGTTACAATATGGGAGAACGAATCGAATCCGTCATAGAAAGTAGGTGAAGGTCTTCTGTCTGTAGACAAGGACCCTTTAGCATGAAATCATTATTACTCATTCATACGGGTGGAACGATCGCCATGGCACAGGATCATTCTGGTCATGTCTTACCAAACGATATCAATCCACTCGACGCTTCACTCCCGCGAGCAACAGATATTGCCAATATTACGACGCGTCACTTCGCAAACTTACCTTCGCCGCATATGACACCAGACATCATGTTACGTCTAGCCCATTTCATCGAGAGTGAGCTCAAGAAGGAACATTACGACGGCGTCGTCATCACTCACGGAACGGACACACTGGAAGAGACAGCTTATTTCTTACATTTGACGCTTGGTGCACCTGTTCCGATCGTTTTGACAGGGGCCATGCGTTCTTCCAATGAGGTCGGATCCGATGGTGAGTTTAATCTGATTACGGCACTTCGTGTCGCTGTCAGTGAAGCTGCGCGCGGAAAAGGTGTCCTCGTCGTCTTCAACGGGGAAATCCATTCGGCATTCAACGTCACAAAAACGCATACGTCATCCGTCGATACATTCAAATCCGTTCATTTCGGAAATCTTGGGATGGTAACGAAGGATCATGTCTACTTATTCAATACACCGCTCTTAAAACAAACACATATGGTGACTTCGCTCTCAAAACGGGTCGCCGTTCTTAAAGTCTATGCCGGTATGGAGCCCGACCTATTACTTGCTGTGAAACAACTCGGTTATGATGGACTCGTCCTTGAAGTCCTCGGTCAAGGAAATGTACCACCAAGTATCGTGGATGCCATCGCTGAATTGATTACCGTCATGCCGATCGTCATCGTCAGCCGTTGCTTCAACGGAATCGTTCAAGACGTCTACGGATATACGGGTGGCGGACAACAATTAAAAGAACTCGGCGTCATTTTCTCGAATGGACTGAATTCACAAAAAGCGCGCCTTAAACTGATGGTCGAACTTGAAATCGATGCTTCACAACTAGAACTCGAAGAATCATTCCGCGTTGAATAAATGAAAAAAACCTCTTGATCCGGAAATTTATCTTCCAAATCAAGAGGTTTTGTTTAGGCTTGTACCGATGCACCACGTAACCGTTCAACGAGATGGTTGGCAATGCTTGCACCGTGAAAACGTCCGTTTTCAATGAATATTTTATTGGCGTCATATCCTGCTGCGACGACACCTGCGATATAGATGCCCGGGACATTCGATTCCATCGTCTCTTCGTCATGACTTGGAATGCCTGTTTTACGATCAATCGTAATGCCTGTGTCAGCGAACAATCCGACATCGGGTGTGTAACCTGTCATCGCAAAAACAAAATCAGCACGTACAGTCTGTTTATCTCCATCTATTTGATAAACGACCTCTTGCTCCGTAATTTCTTCGATTGACGCTCCAAAAATCATCTTGACCTTTTCCGAACGAACGAGAGATTCGAAGTTCGGCAACACCCAAGGTTTAATGGATGGACTATACTCCGGTCCACGGTAAAGGACGGTCACATGGGCTCCCGCTTTTTCAAGTTCAATCGCTGCATCGACGCTCGAGTTTTTCCCACCGATCACGACGACATCTTGATCAAAATACGGATGTCCTTCCGTAAAGTAGTGCGAGACATGAGGTAATTCCTCTCCAGGAACACCCATCCGGTTCGGTAAACCATAATAACCTGTCGCAAGTACGACGGAGCGAGCTTCTCGGCTTCTTTTTTCCCCGGAACGCTCCGAGTAGATGATAAAATGATCCGCTTGACGTTCAATCCGCTCGACCGTCTCAAACGGACGAATCGTCAATTGTTTTCGCTTGACGACTTCTCGATAATAGACGAGCGCGTCGAGACGTCGCGGTTTTAATTCTTTATTAATAAACGGTACACCACCAATTTCTAACTTCTCACTACTTGAAAAGAACGTTTGATGCGTCGGATAACGATAGATCGCTTCGACGATATTTCCCTTTTCGAGCACTTCGACGTTTAGTCCCCGATCTTGCATTTCGATCGCTGCCGATAACCCACAGGGTCCTGCACCGATTACGATACAATCTAACATTCGAATATCTCCTCTTCCGGTTGCTTTTTTTATATCTTAGCAAATCTCTACCATAGACGAAAGAAATTGCAATGCAAAACGTCCGCTCTTCCTAAAGAAGAAGCGGACGTTCATTATAACATTAGACCCAGCCACGGAAACGAGATGCTTCCGCCATCTTCCGGACACCTACCATATAAGCAGCAAGTCGCATATCGACATTACGCGTCTGCGCTGTCTGATAGACTTGGTTGAACGAGTTCACGAGTACTTTTTCAAGTTTCTCGTGTACTTCCTCTTCCGTCCAGTAATACCCTTGGTTGTTTTGGACCCATTCGAAGTAAGAGACCGTTACGCCACCACTCGAAGCAAGAACATCCGGAACGATCAGGATGTCACGTTCAGCAAGAATTTTCGTCGCTTCGTTCGTCGTCGGACCGTTAGCCGCTTCAACGACGATCGCTGCTTTGATATCGTGCGCATTGTCTTCTGTAATTTGATTCTCGATTGCTGCCGGGACAAGAATATCACATTCAAGTTCAAGCAACTCTTTATTCGAGATCGTATTTTTGAACAATGTCGTCACGGTACCGAACGAGTCACGACGATCGAGTAGATATGGAATATCGAGACCGTTTGGATCATGGAGTGCTCCGTACGCATCGCTGATCGCGATGACTTTTGCACCTAAATCATACATGAATTTCGATAAGAAACTTCCAGCGTTGCCGAATCCTTGAACGACGACACGTGCGCCTTCGAGCGAGATACCCTTTTTAGCAGCCGCTTCCCGAATCATGATTGCGACACCTTTCGCCGTCGCTGTCTCACGACCGTGTGAGCCACCGAGGACGAGCGGTTTCCCTGTAATGAAACCAGGTGAGTTGAATTCATCGATTCGACTGTATTCGTCCATCATCCATGCCATGATTTGCGAGTTCGTGAAGACGTCAGGTGCTGGAATATCCTTTGTCGGTCCAACGATTTGACTGATAGCACGGACATATCCACGGCTGAGACGTTCGATTTCACGGAAGCTCATCTCACGTGGATCACAGATGATTCCGCCTTTACCACCGCCGTATGGTAAATCAACGATACCTGCCTTCAGACTCATCCAGACGGATAATGCTTTGACTTCGACTTCCGTCACGTTCGGGTGGAAACGGATTCCACCTTTCGTTGGTCCAACGGCATCGTTATGTTGCGCACGATATCCTGTGAAGATTTTCGTCGAACCATCATCCATCCGTACCGGAATCCGGACTGTCAACATCCGGAGTGGTTCTTTAAGTAATTCGTACATCTCGTCTGGATAACCAAGTTTCCCTAGCGCCTCCTTGACGATTTCTTGTGTCGCTTCCAGTACGTTCTTGCGGTGATTCGCATGTTGTTGGTCAGTGATCATTCCAACGTTCCTCCCCATAAGTGGCATCCCCTATGCCGTTTCCTTGTTCGGATAAAGTATACTCTTTTCTCGAACGTAATGAAAGGGGTTACGCCTATATTTGTAAGCGCTTTCTCACTTCTTTTCCCAGGATATTATTAATTTGGTTGTTTTGTTTGACGATGTCGTTCGATCGCCAATTCCATGAAATATTCTACTAATTCCGGATATTCGATTCCCACTGCTCGTGCACCGTCCGGGAATAAACTTGTCGAAGTCATACCAGGAAGTGTATTTGTCTCCAAGATGACTGGATTTCCGGATTCCGGCACAAGGAAATCAGATCGCGAGTATCCTGCACAGCCAAGTACTTGATGTGCTTTAACAGCCCATTCTTGAAGTTTTTCTGTCGTTGCTTCATCCAGCTCAGCAGGGCAAATATGCTCTGAACCTCCGATGGCATATTTTGATTCATAGTCATAAAAGGCGTTCTTCGGAATGATCTCGATGACAGGGAGTGCTTTTTCTGCACCTTTATGACCGACGACAGGGACTGTCACTTCACGCCCTTTAATGAACTGTTCGACAAGCACTGCATCGTCCGCTTCAAAGGCCTTCGCGATTCCTTCACGTAACATCGTCTCGTCTTGAGCAATCGTCAATCCGTTTGATGAGCCTTCTTGTGCCGGTTTAACGACACAAGGAAATTGACCATTCCACTCTGCGATTTTTGCTTCGATATCATCTCCACGCTCTAAGAGCACATCACGGGCGATCGTAATGCCTGCTTTATCAAAGTGAACTTTCGAACGTGCCTTATCCATCGCAAGCGCTGACGCTAAAACACCTGAACCTGTATATGGAATGTCTGCCAGTTCAAGCAATGCTTGTACGCGTCCATCTTCACCAATTTTCCCGTGAAGAGCGATGACAGCCACATCTACATCCAGCTGGAAGAGTTCATGCGCTTGATCAGGGTGGAAATCAACAGCCGTGACCTCATGCCCTTTACTGTTTAATGCTTCCATGATCGACTTTCCACTGTTTAATGAAACCTCCCGTTCTCCTGAAGTCCCACCGTATAATACTGCCACTTTCATCCTACTTCACTCCTTCTTCTTACGTTCAATGATTATCATACCATCCTTCTGACGATGAAAAAATACAAAATGGTGCCACTTCCAGCAGAAGACAAAAAGGTGCGGCATCCCCCTATGAGGGAATGTCGCACCTGATGTTTTACATATTAAACTGTTCAGCTATCGTTGCGACGGCATGTTCCGCCTGAATCGTTTTCCCATACTCCGCCATGACGAGTGGACTTTTCGGGCTCGGTTCACCGTATTCAGACAAAATCGTCGTCACCGTCTGCTCAAGCGCCTCATTCATTCGTTCTTGGAAATAGAGATAATAGCTTCCCTCGAAGAAGTAAAGGCTACCACCTGTCTCTGTACGAGGCATATGTCGCAATAATCCATGACTCGCTTGAATGACGTCTTCTAGCGATTGTAGAGCATATAAAACATGATGGACGATATCGACTGTCATACGGATTTCGACTTGATCGAACTCCTCGTTCATCTCTTCTGGCAAATCGCCTTCACGGCGTACATCAACGAGCATCCCGTCATTCGGAAAGAATGTAACGAAAAATTCGAGTGTTCCCGCTGCTTGAAAACCAAAATTCGATTCGGCTTCTTCTAATAGATTACGCAATAAAGCTTGTCCCTTCCCGACAGCCAACGTTTCTGGTCGAACGTCGTGAAGCGATAACTCCTGCTTTGTGATGAAGACACGAAGGTGTCCTTGTTTCATTTGTTCAAACCTCATATAGACTCCTCCAGTCAAAACCGGAAACCTGATGTCTCCGTTCGCTATGAATCATACTATACACCAGTTGTCGGAGTGAGTCGACTTAACCAACTTTTCCAAGATTGATCGTCTGCACCGAGTAAATGTGGACCATACCGTTCCGGCAACTGATCGACCGCATAACCTCCAAGACCAATCTCAAGATCCGGAAAATCAGCCATCAAACGTGCCAGCGCTTCATCGAGCAACGGCAAATGATCCGATAACGTGCAGGAAAGAATAACGGCTTTCGGTTGCAGCTGATGTGTGACCGTCACCAAATCCTGAACCGGTATACCGGAACCGAGGAAAATGACATCAAATCCAGATTGTCGTAAATAAAGTGTAAAGAAGAGTAGTCCAAGTTCGTGTTCTTCTTCCGGCGCGCAGACACAGACGATTCGTGGTAAGAACGGATTGATCGGCATCTGTAACGACAATGTCGAGAGACGGGCTCTTAGAAATGCCGTCGCAAAATGCTCATGCGCAATCGTAATCTCACCCGACTCCCACTTCACTCCAATCTCATGCAAAAGTGGACCGACGATGTCCTGAATGACTTTATCGAAGCTAAACATCGAGAATGCTTTATTCATGATGTCGTGCGCATGTCGTTCTTCAAAGTTCGTCAATGCCTGAAATAACTGATCTCGCAGTTCGACTCCATAATCGTGCGGGACTTCAGCCCGATTAACAGGCATCTCATACAACTGGATTGCTTTAGAGACAGACAATCCCTCTTTTTGTTTATCAACAATCCAGCGTAATTTCGCGACGTCGTTATCACTATAAATTCGATGTCCGGATTCACTTCGATCCGGATCGAGCACCTGATATCTCCGCTCCCAAGCACGAATGGTCGTCGGGTTGAGTCCCACTAACGCAGCGACTGCTTTGATATTATATTTCCCACGATCCATGCATCGTGCCTCCTTCCCCTTCCTTTCTAGTATACGCTGAAAGGAAAAAAATCTCCGTTCACAATGTGCCCTTACATCATGAAACCGATGGAGACGAAGGCGATGATGATCGTGATCATGAGCACCGTCAGCGTGATGGCTAACGGATTTTTTCGAAATGGTTGTTTTAATCGCTCGTTTCGAACGTGTTCGATACGCGAAGAACGCGGTGGAAGTGACTGACCCTCTTCGTTCTGATGCAACCGTCTCTGATCTTGTTTACTCAATGTTCATCACCTTTTCTTGAAAAATATAACGATATTGTCTAGTTTACACCGAATCTGGTGATGAAAAAAAGACTTGTTCTAAACGCATTTTCCAATCTACCGGTTGATGTGTCCTTCTCTGCACCGGACTTTCCCACTCAATCGTTCCACATATATCACAACAACGCGGTTGTACGATTGCCTGCTCATCAAAATGATGCAACAACATTGAACGGCGACATTCGTTCCGGTGAACGTAGTCCATCATCTGGTTGATCTCTTGTCGTTTCAATTGTTTACGTTCCGTTTGCCACTGGATGATGCGTTCTTTCGACCACCCATTCTCGAGTTGTGATTTGAGTAAGCGGTATGCCGGATCTTCCGGATTAAAACGAAAACGACTTTCGATTTTGGCATAGGATTCGCCTTGATTCATTCCTTGTCGCAATTGATCGATCCACAAGACGGGTGCATATTGCGTGTCAATCAAGTACGTTTGTAGTTGTTCATCTTGAGCAGCGTAGAGTAAGATCGCAGTCGCCTCTTTACCGTCACGACCGGCACGTCCGACTTCCTGCATGTAGGCTTCGATCGTCGCAGGCATCGTATAGTGAATGACCGTCCGAACGTTGCCTTTATCGACACCCATTCCGAATGCACTCGTACACACGAGACAATCAATCTCATCATGAAGAAACTGCTGTTGAACAAGCTGGCGATCTTCTATCGTCAACCCAGCATGATAATAGGTCGCGCCGTCAATGATTCCAGCAATTCGTTCCGCTTCTTTACGAGTCGTCGTATAGATGACGCATGGGCGAACGATGCGTTCCATCCACCGATTGACTGCCGCATCCTTTTCTTCTCGATCAACGCGATCGACAACATATTGGATTTCTGGTCGGTTGACAGAATGACGGATGATTTGTGGATCGTGCATACGCAATTGTGTTCGAATATCTTGCTCAACAGCACGCGTCGCTGTTGCCGTTAAGGCAAGACATGGCGGAAGACCAAGTTCTTGTCGAATGTGACCAAGTCTTGCATACTCCGGTCGAAATTCGTGTCCCCATTGGGAGATACAATGCGCTTCATCGACGACGAAGAGCGCAATATTAATCTGTTTTAGCCGAGCCCGAATCTGCGGCAGCGCCAGTTGCTCCGGTGATAAGTAAAGATATCGTAGATGTTCGAGTACAGATAAGATCTGTTCCTTTTCTTCTCGTGTCTCGACAGAAGTTAATTTAGCGACAGATCGCTCTCCTCTGCGCTTGATTTGCATGACCTGGTCTTCAATCAACGAGAGTAACGGGGACAAAATCAACGTCAGCCCTTCATTTTGTACATACGAAGGAAATTGATAACAAACAGACTTTCCTCCACCTGTCGGCAAAATTGCTAGTGTATCTGTTCTGTTTAGGATGGAATCGATGATTTGGCGTTGTCCAGGTCGAAATGCTTCGTAGCCAAAATGACGATGCAATAACGCTTCCATTAAATCCCCTCCCATTTACTACGCGCTAACACCAATCGAATTTGAAAATAAGATATCTCGGATTGCATCTCACTCTTGATCCGCTTCAGCGCGTAGGTTTTAAGTCGCTGAGCAATCCGTCGTACCTCTTCTTGCTGAGATGGCGTGACAAAATGATCCAGTGGAAACGAAGGAGCATACATCGCAATCTCAACAAGATGGTCTTCCATCGTACTATTTTTTAATCGTCTTCGGATCGCAACCGCTTCAACGGTTAATCCCTGTTGCAACAACTCCCATGTCGTTTGCGCAGATTGCGTCATTTTTGACGTGTGTAGATCAGCGCCTATTTGCTTTAGAAGTGGTGTCTTTTCTAAGTCATCGATGCAGTTTCGCCAAGCGATCGTAAATTCATATTGGACACTCTCCACATCCGTTTTCATCATTTGAGCTAATTGCGGATAAGACCATCCTGCTTGCACGCCAGACAAGCGGTAACTAATCAATGTCGCATCTCGCTCTGATAAGTGCTCAAGGAGAAAAATCAACTCTTGCTGCATATGACGTAACCATTCCGCTCGATTCGAGATGGTCGGAAGAACACTTTTTACCCATTCACGAACAATGGTTTCCTGTTGCACAGGTATGAACGGTTGTTTTGCTTCCAAACAAACCATCGTTTGAACCAAAAGGCTGAGTCGTTTCCACATCACCTCAGCATAACCGCGAAGTTCACCACCTAGTTGATCAATGATCGCACGATCCGTTTGCTCTACTAGTCGCGCACCTTCATGCGTCAGTCGCAGTGTCTCTTGCCGCTCAATCCAATTCTTCTGCGCAAGTTCAGCCAAGATTGTTTCGAATCGCTGTTTACTGACTGATACAGTACCGAATACCGACTCTAAATCATAAAAATGAGCATCTTGCAGAGAAGTCGCTGATTTTTTTCCTTGAAAAACATGATAAAGACTCCGGTCAGATCGTTCATTTCGAAGGCGCTGGATCGATTCCAGGAAAATACGCTCGAGTAAAGAAATTTCCATATGTCACGCTCCCTCCTGCTGTATGTCGTTTCCAAATCAAAGATGATATTTTACGCCTGCTTCATCGTTACGTTTTAGAGAGAGCGTTTGCGGGCATGTGATGATATATACATTTTCTGCTGTCACTTGTGCTTCGTCATTGAAATGCAACGATGAGTCCGATACAATGACATATAGATGAGAACAGCGTGTTTCAATAATGTTTTCGTATAGAGAGGAGACCGTTCAATGGCTAAATTTACGATTGTCGACAAAGATACTTGCATCGCTTGTGGTGCTTGTGGAGCAGCGGCACCAGATATCTATGATTATGATGATGAGGGTTTGGCGTATGTCATTCTTGATGATAACAATGGTACTGCCGAAATTCCAGAAGCATTATTCGACGATATGATTGATGCATTCGAAGGTTGCCCGACAGATTCAATCAAAGTAGCAGATGAATCGTTCGATGGCGATGCGTTAAAATTCGAATAAGTGAATAAAAAAAGATGTTTCCTCGCGAAGCATCTTTTTTTATTGGACTTTTTCTCATCCAATCTATCAATCATCTAAAAAAACCGGACATCGCCAATTGGCAACATCCGGTCTATGATTAGTAAAAATTTAACGTTTTCCTTTGATATACGGTACACCGACAGCTTTTGGTGCATCCGCACGACCAACGACACCAGCGAGTGCTAAGATCGTCAATAAATACGGCGCAATCAACAGATACACTTGTGGAATTTGATCGAGTAACGGCAATTGCTGACCGATGATCGAAATCGCTTGAGCGAACCCGAAGAAGAGGGCTGCCCCCATGGCACCGAGTGGGTTCCATTTTCCGAAGATCATCGCCGCAATCGCGAGGAAGCCTTGACCGAGAATCGTCGTCACACTGAAGTTCAATGAAATCGACGTCGCGTAGACAGCACCAGCAAGACCACCGAAACCACCAGAGATCATGACGCCGATGAAACGCATCTTCGTGACGTTGATTCCCATCGTGTCCGCTGCCATCGGGTGTTCTCCGACAGAACGTAAGCGAAGACCGAATGGTGTCTTGAAGATGATGTACCATGCGACGAATGCGAGAACGATCGCGATATACGATGTGTAGTAGACGTTCGCAAAGAACATCTTCAAGACCGGAATATCGGACAAGAATGGCACGTTCTCTTTTGAAATCCGGTTTGGAATCGAATCCGTTTGTCCTTTATTGTAAAGCGCCCGGACGAGGAAGATTGCAAGACCGACTGCAAGCAAGTTGATTGCTACTCCAAGGACCGTTTGATCAGCCCGGAAAAGAATTGCTGGAATCGCAAGGAACAGTGAGAAGACCGCTCCGACGACGATCGCAATGAGCATCGCAAGCCAAGGACTCGCAGCACCTAAGCCTATTTTTGATAGAGTCAATGCCGTGACGACACCTGTGAAGGCACCCATGACCATTAATCCTTCTAACGCGATGTTGACGACGCCAGAACGCTCACTGAAAATGCCGCCAAGTGCTGCAATGATTAACGGAGCCGAATAGGCGAGTGCGATTGGCACGATGATATAAAGTACTTCAAGAAAGCCCATTATTGACCGGCTCCTTTCGCTTTTTTAGATTCTTTCTTAACGGTGAACTTCTCGATGACGAGACGAATCGCGTAACCTGAAGCCACGAAGATGATGATGAATGCGATGATGATTTTGATCAGTTCAGGCGGAATACCGATCTGTTGCATCGACAGACCACCGATGTTAAGTCCCGCAAACAGTAACGCCGCGAGAACGACACCGATCGGGTTATTCGCACCTAACAAGGCAACCGCGATTCCGTCGAACCCTACCCCAGTGAAGGACGCATTCAATGTCATGTTTTGGAACGTTCCAAGACCCTCCATCGCTCCAGCGAGACCTGCAAACACACCTGAGATAACGAACGATAGGATGATGTTTCGGTTAACGCCCATCCCTGCATACTCTGCAGCATTTTTGTTAAATCCAACTGCTCGGAGTTCATAACCAAGCGTTGTTTTCCACAAAATGAACCAGAAGACGAGAGCAGCGATGACAGCGATGAAAATCCCGTTATGCAAACGTGAAAAATCCGTGATCTCTTGCAAGAACGGTGACGCAAGGGATGCTGATTCCTTGACTGACTCCGTCCGCTCGTTCGTAATTCCGATGACGTGACGTAAAATATCATTCGTTACATACAATGCGATATAGTTCATCATGATAGACGTGATGACTTCATGCACATGGAACTTCGCTTTTAAAATACCAGGAATCGATGCCCAAAGTGCACCTGCCAAACCTGCTCCAATTAGAGCAAGCGGTAAATGAATCGCTGTCGGTAGATCAAACTCGATCCCGATCCAAACTGCGACCATCCACCCGACGAGAACCTGACCTTCGACCCCGATGTTAAAGAGTCCAGTACGAAAAGCAAACGCGACAGCAAGACCAGCAAAGATCAATGGAGCTGCTGCTCGTAATGTTTCACCGATGCTATATGGTTCGCCAAAAATACCATAGAATAACTGATCAAAACCGGCAATTGGATCGTACCCACCGATGAGCATGACGATCGCCCCAACGACCATTCCAAGGATGATGGAAAGAATCGGAATGAGGATGCCGTAAAAACGCTCTAACTTCATGAATGACCTACCTCCTCTTTCTTACCGCCGGCCATCAAGAAGCCAAGCTCGATCTCATTCGTTTCTTTTGGATCCAAGAAGGCAACTGTTTTTCCTTCGTAAAGAACGGCAATCCGATCTGATACTTGAAGGATTTCTTCGAGTTCGAATGAAATCAACAAGACAGCGCGACCTTTTTCGCGTTCGAGAACCAACTGTTCATGAATGAACTCAATTGCTCCGACATCAAGACCACGTGTCGGCTGTGCTGCAATCAATAGGTCTGGTGAACGATCGACTTCACGCGCAATGATCGCTTTCTGTTGGTTACCACCTGACAAGGCACGAGCAAACGTCTCTGGACTTGGAGTTCGGACGTCGAACTTCTCGATGAGCGTTTTCGCTTTTTCCATGACTTGTTTATAGTTCATGATGCCTGCTTTTGAATACGGTTGTTTGTAGTACGTTTGTAAGACCATGTTATGTCCGATTGAATAATCGAGAACAAGTCCATGTTTATGACGGTCTTGCGGAATATGACCGACACCTGATTCCGTCACTTTACGTGGCTTCAAGTTTTTGATCGACTTATTGTTGAGGAAGATTTCTCCACTATCCGCTTTACGAAGACCAGTAATGGCTTCAATCAATTCCGTTTGCCCGTTTCCGTCGATTCCGGCAATTCCGACGATCTCTC
Source organism: Exiguobacterium abrahamii (assembly GCF_015645365.1). Taxonomy (NCBI): domain Bacteria; kingdom Bacillati; phylum Bacillota; class Bacilli; order Caryophanales; genus Exiguobacterium; species Exiguobacterium abrahamii. The sequence continues at coordinate 978,345 of NZ_JADOYC010000001.1, read as the reverse complement.
CGGCACGAATGTCGAGATTTAAGCCATCGACGGCTTTGATACCGCGACTGTCCTTGACGACTAGATCCTTGATGTCGAGAACGAGTTCTTGTGGAGTTGCCTTGGAATACTCCGCATTAAAGTTGACTTCACGACCTACCATCATTTCAGCAAGACGCGACTGTGTCATCGTCTCATCGATATCGACCGTTCCGATATACTTCCCACGGCGAATCGTCGTACAGCGATCAGCTACTTCCATGATTTCTTTCAGTTTGTGCGTGATGAGGATGATTGATTTTCCTTCTGCAATCAAGCGATTCATGATTTGAATCAATTCCTTGATCTCTTGTGGTGTCAAGACAGCAGATGGTTCATCGAAGATCAAGATGTCTGCACCACGGTACAACGTCTTCAAAATTTCAACACGCTGTTGCATTCCAACTGAGATATCCTCGATTTTTGCATCAGGATCAACAGCAAGACCATACTGTTCAGAAATCTGGCGTACCTTCTCACGTGCAGTCGCACGGTCGATCTTAATTCCGGCACGCGGCTCTGCACCTAAAATGATGTTTTCAGTAACAGTGAAATTTTGAACGAGCATGAAGTGTTGGTGCACCATACCGATTCCAAGATCGTTCGCGACGTTCGGACTCGTAATATTGACTTTTTCACCACGTACACGAATTTCTCCAGCCTCAGGCTGATACAAACCAAATAAGACGTTCATCAGCGTCGATTTTCCGGCACCGTTTTCACCAAGTAAAGCGTGAATCTCACCTTTCCGAAGCTGGAGCGTGATGTTATCATTTGCGACGAAACTGCCAAACTCTTTTCTGATGTTTAGCATCTCAATGACGTATTCCAAGAAAATCCACTCCCATGTTTAGTTTAAAAGGGGGAGCCGCAATGCTAGCGACCCCCGCTTTCATTATTATTTCAGTGACGCTTCGTATTCTTTGTACTCGTCGTCTGTCGCTGGGACTTTGATGTCGCCATCGATGATTTGTTTTTTGTACTCTTCGACTTTGTCGAGCGCTTCTTTCGAAACGTTGTCTTTTGAAGGTGCGATATCAACACCGCCGTCTTTTAGACCGAATACAACTTCTTTACCAGCTGGGAAGTTGCCGTCTTTCGTATCTTTAGCGACTTGCTCAACTGCTGTATCAACACGTTTGACCATCGATGTCAATGTGACGTTCTCTGGCATACCTTCTTCGACTTGGTCACGGTCTACACCGATGACCCAAACATCTTCACCGTTTTTCTTACGGTTTTTCGCTTCTGTGAATACCCCTTGTCCTGTACCACCAGCTGCGTGATAGATGACGTCGACTTTTTTACCGTACATTCCTGAAGCGATCGCTTGTCCTTTTTCAGCAGCGTTGAAGTCTTCTGCATATTGAACTTCGATGTCAGCATCTGGGTTGACTGCTTTAACACCTGCTTTGAATCCACTCTCGAACTTCTTGATCAAGTCAGAGTTAACGCCGCCGACGAATCCGACTTTATCTGATTTCGTCGTCAAACCAGCAACGACACCAACGAGGAATGATCCTTCATTTTCTTTGAAGACGATTGACGCGACATTTTTTTTGTCAACGACTTGGTCAACGATTGCGAAGTTATTATCTTTGAACTGATCCGCTACTTTACCGATATCTTCAGCCATCAAGAATCCGATACCGAGAATCAGGTCGTATTTCGCACGTGCTAATTGCTGAAGGTTCGGTTGGTAATCCGATTGTTTTGCAGATTGAAGATATTTGTAGCCAGTACCTTCTTTTAAGTCGTTTTCTTTTCCGAACTTTTGGATACCTTCCCAAGCAGATTGGTTGAATGATTTATCATCCACGCCGCCTGTATCTGTAACCATACCTACTTTAAAGCCGTCTGATTTGCTGTCGCTACCTGAATCTTTCGAATCGTCGTTGCCACCACATGCTGCAAGGACCGAACTCATTGCTAAACCTGTTGCTGCTAATGCGAGAAGTGACTTCTTTTTCATCTGGAAAATCCCCTTTCGAATATGGTCATACAAAGTTCAAGACTACGTCTAGCACCCGAGGCTGGCGATGAGGAGCGTTACGTAGGTTATGACGGAAAGCGCTTTCAGTAATCATCCTAAAACAATGGCTCACACACGTTTACGGATGACGTGGAAATCAAACTTATCTGCTCGGAAATAGTTCGCTGAAAAAAGAACGGAACGGTCGAGCTCATCATAATGCGTTTGACGCAAAGCGAGCAAAGGTTGGTCCGTATGTAATTGTTCAGCGATTTTCGGATCAATACGTGGCTCGATATGCGTCACAGCATGCGTGACACGTCGTCCAAGTTCTTTTTCTAAAGCATCAAATAATGATGTCGAAGAGGTGAACTGCTCTTCATTTTTAATATAATGGCTTGGAATCTTATCGATACAATAGACGACAGGAACATCTCCTGCGAGTCGGATTCGTTCGATTCGATAAACCAATTCATCCGGACCAAGTTGAAAACGCTCTCGGTCGCGCTCAGTCGGTTGGACCATCTCGGATGATAACACTTCTGATGTCGGAACCATACCTGCGCGCGCAATCATTTCTGTTACGCTGTACAATTCTTCGATTCCAGAAGTAAACGGTGGTCTTGCATTGATAAACGTACCGACACCGTGTTTACGGATGACGATGTTCTCATCTTCAAGAATTCGTAATGCCTCTCGAAGAGTAGCTCGACTGACGCCAAGTTGCTTTGAAAGTTCAAACTCTGAAGGGAGCTTCTCGCCTTCCTTGTAAACGCCGTCATCGATGTCAGACTTGATCTTTTCAATCACACGTAAATAAAGCAAACGATGATCTAATTTAATCGACATGACGCATCTCCATCCTCTATCTAGTTGTAACCAGTGCTCAGACTTCTGACGTATGAGAACTCCAGCCAAGATAAGTATATGACGCCCAACACAATCCTGCAATCATTTTGTAACAGGTTAGAAGTCTGACTTCTGGCGCTTTTGTAACCCTTTTCATAACGCAATCAATAATGGAAGAAAATAGGGCATTCTACCTAAGAATGCCCCTTCTTTTTTCAACGCTTATTGCTCAGGTACTTCGATTTTTCCAGAAACGACATCTGTTTTTGCTTTCTCAAGCGCAGTCAACGTCTTCTTCGAAATCTTTTCAGATGGTACGATATCAACGCCATCTTCTTTCAAACCATAACGAATCGTTTTTCCGCCCTCGAGTTTACCGTCTTTTGCTGCGTTTGCTGTATCTTCGACTGCACGGTCGACACGTTTGATGACAGAAGTTAATGTAACATCTTCCGGCATACCCTCTTCTTTTTGGTCGCGGTCGACACCGATGACTGAGACGTTTTCACCGTTTTTCTTACGATTCTTCGCCTCTGTGAAGACACCGTTTCCTGTACCACCTGCTGCTGGGAAGATGATATCTGCGCCTTTACCATACATTCCAGCTGCGATCGCTTGACCTTTTTCTGGTGCTGCGAAGTCCTCCGCATATTGGACATCGATTTTAATCTTCGGATTGACGGATTTAGCACCTGCTTCGAAACCGGCACGGAAACGCTCGATGACGTCCATCTTCATCCCACCAACGAAACCGATATGATCTTTTTTCGTCTCCATTGCAGCAACGATCCCTGCAAGATATGCTCCTTCATTTTCTTTAAATGTGATCGACGTGACGTTCTTTCCTTCAACGACGTTATCGATGATTGCGAATTGTGTGTCTTTGAATTGATCAGCAACTGTTTTGATGTCCTCATTGAACGTATTCCCGATTCCGAAAACTAAATCTTCTCCCCCACGAGCAAGGCGCGATAGATTCGGCTGATAATCTTGTTGCGATTTAGATTGTAGATAAGAGAACCCTTCATTCTTTTGAAGTTTATTGTCTTTACCGTACGCTTGCAGACCTTCCCAAGCGGATTGGTTGAACGATTTATCATCGATCCCACCCTTATCGGCTACCATCGCAACAGAGAATTGATCTTTTTGATCGGCTTTCTCACCTGAACCACCACAAGCAGCAAGACCAACTGTCGCTACTGACATCATCGATACGATTACCTGTTTTTTCTTCATTTCATCCATCTCCTCTGCAATTATGAGAGCGCTTTCATTATCTATTTGTGAAAAATCCGCTCCCAGCCCTCGTGTTGAAGGTCGGTCACTCATATGACTGAGTATGCCAAAAACACTACTGAAAATCAACAGACGTCTGACAACTATTTTCATGAAAGCGATTTTATTTTTGATTCATTCATTAATTTTTCCAGTCATTTCTATTTATACAAAATCATCATGTCTTTTTTCATGTGTCTTTTCTTTTTTTCGAGACACCGGTTCTTAATCTATACATTTTTCTAGAAAAGAAAAGGAAGCCTTGAAATATTCCACGACTTCCTTTCTACTCGATTAACGTCCCATGACGCGACGTGGTTTAGATCCTTCAGATGGACCAATCAGACCGTTTTCTTCTAACGCATCAATAAGACGGGCAGCTCGGTTGTAACCGATGCGGTACTTTCGTTGAATCATCGACGTTGATGCCGTCTCTTGTGTCAGAATGAACTGGACGACCTCATCGTAAAGTGGATCGTCGACCTCTGTTTCGCCCTCTGGTACATCTTTTGGAATCATCGCTTCAACATACTGTGCCTTTTGCTGACTGATGACATGATTGACGACCTTTTCGACTTCTTCATCCGATAAAAAGGCTCCTTGTACGCGGACCGGTTTGTTCATGCCGTTACCAAGTAACAACATATCTCCTCGTCCGAGCAATTTATCAGCGCCTCCCGTATCAAGAATCGTCCGCGAGTCGGTCGCACTCGATACACTGAATGCGATCCGCGACGGGATATTCGCCTTGATGACACCGGTGATGATGTCAACACTCGGACGCTGCGTTGCGATGACCATATGAATTCCTGCTGCTCGCGCCATTTGTGCAAGTCGCATGATTGCATCTTCGACTTCGTTTGACGCAACCATCATCAAGTCAGCTAACTCATCGACGATGACGACGATGTACGGTAATCGTTGATGCACTTTCTCCTCTGCGTTCATCTTATCGATCAGTGCATTGTAGCCTTCGATGTTGCGCGCTCCGTTTTGACTGAAGATCTCATAACGACGTTCCATTTCCGAGACGACCTGCTTTAATGCCTGTGCCGCTTTTTTCGGATCGGTGACGACCGGTGCTAAGAGGTGCGGAATGCCGTTGTAGACGTTCAATTCGACCATTTTCGGGTCAATCATCATCAAACGGACTTCATCCGGTCGTGCCCGCATCAATATCGAGACAATCATCCCGTTGATACAGACCGATTTACCGGAACCCGTCGAGCCGGCAACTAAGACGTGTGGCATCTTATTCAACTTCGCTGTCACCGTCTCACCAGAAATGCTCCGTCCGAGTGCGACGAGCAAACGATCGCTGTCGGATTGGACGCTCTCCGCTCCTAGTACTTCTCGAAGTGATACCATGGCGACTTCACGGTTCGGCACCTCGATTCCGACAGCTGCTTTACCTGGAATCGGTGCTTCGATCCGGATATCTTTTGCGGCTAACGCTAGCGCTAAGTCATCGGCGAGTCCCGTGATTCGACTAAGCTTGATTCCTTGTTTTGGTTCAATCTCGTACTTCGTAACACTTGGTCCGAGATGAATCTTTAAGACTTTTGCTCCGATTCCGAACGACTTTAAGGTCGCAATCAATTTCGTCGCATTGTCCTTCAGTCGTTTGTTCTCACCGGACAAATCTTTTGATGTCGGTTCTGCTAACAAATCAAGCGACGGCAATTGATAACCGTCTGGTGTCTCTGTCATCGTCAACGGTCCTTGTGTCTCCGCTGCTTGCGGTTCAACGTGATCCGTGAAACCGATGATCGGAACGTCTTGAATATTGACGGACGGATCTTCTGCTTCTTGTTCCGTTTCGATTGGTTCCTCGACAGTTGCTGGTCGCAACGTCTTCGGTTTTTTCTCACGAACCGGTTTCGGTTTTAACTCTTTTTCGACACGAGGACGTGGTGTTCGTTCACGATTGCGAAACTCTTCTGCACGTTCCCGAAGCCCAAGCCACAGCTCTCCATAAAACGAGGGGCTTAGTATATGAACGGCCGTTCCGATGAAGAACAGACCAATCAAGAAGGCACCCGCGCTCGATATATAATAAGCTGCGTTTTGATAGAGCCATCCGTTGAGAATACCACGCGGTGCTCCGAGCAATAGATCAATCCAGACGACTGAACCCATCAGTAACATCGACCATGCCCATTTCTGAGCACGCGACGCATTCGAGAGAAGTAGAAGTAGCACAGCACCGATTCCACCGTATAATAAGGAACCGAACTGACCAATTAACCGCTCTCCTCCATCAGCTAGCGTCAGTCCGACTTTCCCGAACTCCCCGAAAGCGAGAACGAAAGCTAGTAATGAGACGATTGCGATGATGGTCGCATATGTACGATACGCAATCGGCTGACGTTGTTTCTTCGCTGCCGGTCGTTTCCGTGGCGGCGTTTTTTTTCGTACAGGTTTTCGTTTCGTCGTCGCCATACGTCATCCCTCCTGATAAAAAAACGGCTCAGTGGACCAGGTATTGGTCAATCTGAGCCGCTCGTTTGTTAAATCTCCATGATGATTGGAAGAATCATCGGGCGGCGTTTCGTCTGTTCATAGAGATAAGCACTCAGTTTATCTCGAATCAACGACTTCATCTCCGTCCAATCCAATTCTCCGTTTAATTTACCTTGTAGTTGTTTCGCAACGATTCGGTTCGCTTCGTTGATCATATCCTCTGATTCACGCATATAGACGAATCCGCGAGAGATGATTTCCGGTCCCGATACGATCGTTTTATTTTTCCGGCTGATCGTAATGACACAAAGGACGACACCGTCTTGCGATAACAAGCGACGATCACGAAGGACGATGTTTCCGACATCACCCACACCGATTCCGTCGATCAAGACGTTTCCAGCGTTCACTTTGCGTGACATCCGTGCTTTACGCTTCTCGAACTCAACGACATCCCCATTCTCGATGATGAAGATGTTGTTCGCATTAACGCCAACCGTCTGCGCGAGACGACTGTGTGCCTTTTGCATCCGGAATTCTCCGTGAATCGGTAGGAAGAATTTCGGTTTGATCAAGTTGAGCATCAACTTCAGATCTTCCGCATGACCGTGACCGGACACGTGTACTTTTCGTTGGTTGTAAATGACATTCGCACCAGCACGGAATAAGAGATCGATCGTTTTCGAAACCGACTTTTCGTTACCTGGAATCGGCGAAGCCGCAACGACGACCGTATCGTTCAAGCGAATATTGACTTGCTTATGTGCGTTACGCGCCATTCGTGTCAAGGCTGCCATCGGCTCACCTTGTGATCCCGTCGTCAAGATGACGACTTGGTTATCGTCGAGGCGGTTGATGTCAGATAGATCAATCAATGTTTTCTGTTTGAAGCGTAAGTAATTCAAACGCTGTGCCACTTCGACGTTATTGACCATGCTACGACCGACGACCGCTACTTTTCGATTGTTCGCTTCTGCTGCCGCAAACACTTGTTGTAGACGATGAATGTTCGAAGCGAATGAAGCGACGATGACACGACCTGGTGCCTCATAGATGACGTCGTTCAGTTCAGAACCGACGATCGATTCTGATCCAGACATCCCTGGTCGCTCTGCATTCGTTGAGTCAGACAGTAAGCAAAGCACTCCCCGTTGACCAATTGCTGCAATCTTCCCGAAATCCGCCTGTTTTCCATCAACTGGTGTGTAATCGAACTTGAAATCCCCTGTATGGACGATCGCACCTTGAGATGTTTGAATACATACCCCGACTGCATCCGGAATCGAGTGGTTGACCCGGAAGAACGTAATAAAATGACCTGCAACGGTTAATTTCGTCTTGGCATCAATTGGACGAAGATCTGCCTTTTTCAATAAACCGGCTTCTTTTAATTTGTGTTCAATCAAACCGAGCGTCAAACGTGTTCCGTAAACCGGTACTTTTAAGTCACGCAAGACGTAACTGAGTGCTCCGATATGATCCTCGTGACCATGGGTAATGAAAATCCCTTGAATCCGCTCTTTGTTTTCTTTTAAATAACTGATGTCTGGAATGACTTTATCGATTCCAAGCATCTCGTCTCCTGGGAACATTAATCCGGCATCGATGACGAAGATGTCCTCGTCGAGTTCGACGACGTACATGTTCTTCCCGATCTCACCGGCGCCACCAAGAGCAAAGACGCTTACTTTTTCCGTCTTCTTCTTTGACACAACATGACCTCCTATAATTCATATTCACTTTTCGTGAGCCGTCCACTTATCACTATCACTATTCTAGCCGAATTTTCACAATCTGCCAACAATCGGACTAGGAAATCTAAAAAAAACGTCATTCCTGCCACATTACTCCAGGAATGACGTTGATCACGTATTCAACAAATCTTCGACTTCTTCCGTTCGTTTTGCTTTTTCCGAACGACTTGGACGTTCACCAGCCTTTAGTTCGTCGAGCGAATACCCAAACGTCATCTCAAAATGAGGATAGTCGACGAATCGTTTCCAATCGCCTCCCCATTCGAAACCGAGCGCTTTTCCGATGTCCGCGACTTCGCGCCAATCACTTTTCCCTGACCGATTCCCGTCATACTCAAGGTCATACGAAATCTGTCCATTCACGAGCTGAACGAAATCGACAGCGAGTCCATAATTGTGCATCGATTCACCACCTCGTGCATTCGTGACGACTTCCCCTGCCTCAGAACGTCCCTGTTCATAAAGCGCATTCTGTTGCTGAATCGAGCGGTATCCTTGCGTAATCTTGATATCGATATTGTAGCAAGAATGCGCCACACGGATCAGATCCTTTGCCCCTGCTTCGACAGCTGGGTGGAGACGCTTCAGGTTCGTCTCGCTTGCATTAATCAAACGATTTTCTCCCGCTACGTCCCGTGGACAACTATCAATCCCGAGCTCCGGTTGATCCATTAAAATCGTCGGCATCCGATTCATGGATGCCGCAAGAAACAATCCAATCGCAAACATCGTCAATAAAAATACGATCCAACCGAAGATTGTTCCCCGTTTCATCAGCGGCGAAGCTTCTTCCGAAGTTTTTGTAGAATCGGTAACCCAGTCTCAAGCAACAGATAGAGCGGACGATTGAGTACATAATCGAACTCACCGATTTTTTCAATCATCCGGCTGCCCCAACCAGATTTAAAGGCGTAGAGTCCCGCGTAATGATCATCCGGGTCTGTCGAACCACTGACTCCACCGAAGTCATAAGAGAGCGCGCCATGTTCTTTCGCATATTGCATCATCGTCCATTGCATCAAGTGGTTTGGCATGAACTCCCGATATTCGTTCGATGAAGCGCCATATAAGTAATACGAGCGACGACCAGCAAGCGTCAAAAGACCACCAGACAGGATGACACCGTTTGGATGTTTAGCAGCAATCGTCATCAGTTCTGTCTTCGACTTCTCTGCTTTTTCGATTTGTGCTGTCGTCTGCTCCAAGCGATTGTTTAAGCTTTTTAGCTTCTTCTCGGCCGTCTCTTTCTCGAGCTGACGATGAATTTTCGAGAGTTCCTTGTCAGCTTGAAGTAATAAGGCTTCTGTATTCTCAAGCGCACGAACGACATCGAGTTTCGTCAAAAACAAGACCGCATCCCCTTTTGGGTGAAGATGATCGTACAGATTTTCGAAATAATCCAGACCACGGATTGAAAAACCATCCCGTTCGCCCGTCTCGACCATCAGCTTCGCGAATGTCTTTAGCCCTTCGCGATCTGCTTGTTCACATACGATCCCTTTACGTTCAGCAAGGCGGACGTTGTAACGGAACTTCGAATGGAAACCGTCGAAGATCTCTTTTTCTGTCCCTACAAGACTCGTCTCCATCGTAAAGCGTGGTTGCGCATAGTCAAAACCGCCACCGAAGCCATTATGTTTGAAGCCAAGTCCTTGCATGTCTTGTAACAGACCAGGATATTCTTCCCGCTCGACGTTCGGATCAAATTTAATCGCAATCGCCTTCTGTTGTTTTGCGACACGAATCGCTTCGTCACGAAGAGCGCGAAGCGCGTCCGAATCCGTATAGTCGACGACGAAACCGCGCGGTGCATAACAAAGCGTGAACGGTAGCTTCGGTACTTTCTTGAACAAAAGAAGACCAACTCCGGCAATCTCACCGGAAGCCGTTCCGACCGCAATCCGTTCATGTGTCCACCCTGTCGCGCTTTTGACTTCTCCCCATGCCGGAAGCTGGAGTAAATCACCTTTTGGATGTGTTTTTACGAATGTTTCAAATTGATCTATGGTTACAACGATTGGTTGATAAGTCACTTCTGTTCCTCCATTTGCCGTATCATCTCTTTGACGATGATTTCCTCATCGAGCGGGAATTTCTCATCCCCAATGATTTGATATTTTTCATGGCCCTTACCGGCTAAGATGACGATATTATCTGGTCGTGCGAGTCGTGCTGCGTAACGCACGGCCTCTTCTCGATCACCGATTTCAACGAACTGATCGTGGGTCATCCCTTTGGCGATGCCGGATGTAATCGACTCATAAGCTTCATATCGTGGATCATCCGTCGTGATGACGACGGTTCCTGCGTAAGTCGAAGCGAGTTCGCCCATTTTTGGTCGTTTCGTCACATCGCGATTTCCACCTGTCCCGATCAGGAAGACGATCTTTTCCTTTGGTACGTCAACGAGTGCTTTCAGACACTGTTCGATACCGTCTGGCGTATGCGCATAGTCGACATACACGTTATATCCTTCAATCGGCAAGCGTTGCATCCGACCTTTTGCCGGACGGATTGCTGAAATCGCGCCAGCAATCGTCGCTAGATCGTATCCGCAAGATAAGAGGATTCCTGTTGCAAGCAACAGATTGTAGACGTTAAAGCGACCGATGAAATTCGCCGTGACATCGACTTGTTCTTCCTTGTACAGCATCGTAAACGTCGTTTGTTGAAGCGACTGTTCAATCGCTGTTGCTCGGAGGTCAGCTGCGTTGTCGATGCCGTATGTCATGACACGAGCACCTGTCATCATCTCATACAGCTCGCTCGTCGGATCATCCGCATTCAAGACTGCGACTTTCTCTGTCGACAGCCGTTGACCGAGTTGTGCGAATAACAATCCTTTGGCACGCGCATAGTTTTCAAATGTTTTGTGAAAATCAAGGTGATCATGCGTCAGATTCGTAAATCCCGCAACGTCGTAATCGACACCTGTTACCCGACCAAGCTCTAATCCATGTGAAGAGACTTCCATGATGACATCTTGGACATCTTCTTCATGCATTTGATGCAGAAAGGCTTGTAACTCGGAGCTTTGTGGTGTCGTATTGCGACTTGGCACGACGCGGTCACCAATCTTGACTTCGACCGTACCGATGATCCCCGTCTTCCGGCCGAGGTGCGCTAATATATCACGAACGATCGTCGTCGTCGTCGTTTTCCCATTCGTTCCCGTAATACCAATCATCCGCATCTTTTCAGAAGGATAATCATAGAATTTGCCAGCCAACTCGGCAATGGCACGTGATGTACTACGAACAAGAATGACAGGAATCGACACATCGACCGGTTGTTCCGCGACGATTGCGACCGCTCCTTGTGCTTCCGCCTGTTTAGCATAGTCGTGTCCATCAACAGTATATCCTTTGATGGCGACGAACAATGTTCCCGGTTTAACATCCCGTGAATCGGTCGTGATGGACGTAACGTCCACCTCTACCATTCGTTCGATTTTTTGCGTCTGTATGACTTGAATCAATTCAGCTAAATTCAACGGTATTCCTTCTTTCTCGACATCGTCATTTCATATGTTTCATCTATTCCGTTCTGCTATCATGCTTCCTCTTCTTCGTCTGCCGGAAGAATATAGGCCTTTGCCGGTTCCTCCGAAAAGATGTGCTCAATCAGCCCTTCGATGTCCGATGGACGAATCCGTTCGACATCCGCTAACACTTCTTCAAGTGATGGATGGCGATGCAGATGCAACTCATTTCGGGCGTTTCGATTCATGTGACTCGATGTGCCTTCGTTCCCTAAAATCAGAGAACCTTTCAGCTGTTCAATCCCATCTTCGAGTTCCTTCGTCGATAATCCATCCCGCTTCAAGCGATCGATTTCAGCAGCGAGGACCTGTTCGACCTCTTCGACTGATTCCGGAGACGTGCCGACATAGATCGTGAACGTTCCATGATCATCAAACGTCGTGTAATAGGAAAAGACTGAATAGGCAAGACCGCGTTCCTCTCGGATGGATTGGAACAAGCGACTCGACATCGTCGCACCGAATGCATTATTGAGTAAGGCGAGGGCAGGCAAACGTGGGTCAGCAGAAGGAATCGCACGGAAATTATAACAAATATGAGCCTGTTCCGTATCCTTTTCCTTGCGAATCACACCATTTTGTAACCTTGGTTCTGTCGTCTCGCGTGTCTTCGATCGTGATTCGAGGATTGACATCCGCTCTTGAATCTGCGCAATCAACTCGTCTGAGACATTTCCGGCAACGGAAATGACGATTTGATCCGGAGCATATGCTTCTTCGAGATACCGCCCAATCATCGTTCGATCAATCCGAAGCACACTCTCTTCCGTTCCAAGAATCGGACGAGCCATGACATCCTCTCCGTAAGCCGCAACAGCTAATAACTCATGTACGAGATCATCCGGTGTGTCATCGTACATTTTAATCTCTTCAATGACGACCTTTTTCTCTTTTTCCAGTTCATCCGCGTCAAACGTCGATTCGAGGAACATATCCGCCAACACGTGAAAGGCTTCTCCTGCATGTTCATCTAATGTCTTGACGTAATAACACGTTTGATCCTTACTCGTGAACGCATTAATATTTCCACCAAGTCGGTCAAAGTAAACCGCAATCTCTTTTGCCGTATGGCGTTTTGTTCCTTTAAACATCATATGCTCGATGAGATGACTGATACCATGCTCCTCGATCTGTTCCGTCCGACTTCCTGCTTGAATGAAGATTCCGGTCGCGACACTGCGTGCTTCCGGCATCCGTTCAACGATCAGTCGAACTCCGTTTTCTAATTGTATCCGTTCGATCATAGTAATTCCTCCAAATATAGGAAACAAGGTGGCTCTCGTTGCATTCTCTGCACCGTCGAGCCACCTTGGATTCATTAGTTACGACGTGGTGGACGTTGTCCATCACGTGGTGGGCGTGAACCTTGATCCCGGCGTGGCGGGCGGTTCTCACGCTCTGTCTTTTTCTTTTCTTCGTATGCAGCACGATCTTCTTCACTTAAGCCTTCGACGAGCAGGACTTTGTGTGAAGCGTTGACACGTCCCTTGTCATCGATTTCCGTGACACGGACTTTTAGCTTATCTCCAAGTTTGACGACATCTTCCGTTTGACCGACACGGTTAAGTGCGAGTTCCGAAATGTGGACGAGTGCGTCTTTTCCTTTGAACAATTCGACGAATGCACCGAATTTCTCAACACGACGAACTGTTCCATCGAACTCTTCACCGACGACGACTTCACGGACGATATCTTCGACCAATTGACGGGCACGATCGATGCCAGCTTGATCCGTCGAAGCGATGAAGACGGTTCCGTCTTGATCGATGTCGATCTTGACGCCTGTCTCATCGATGATACCGTTGATGACTTTACCACCAGGTCCGATGACATCACGGATTTTATCTGGATTGATTTTGAGTGTGACGATTTTTGGTGCGTATTGTGACAATTCGACACGTGGTTCAGCGATGACCGTTTGCATATGCTCAAGAATGTGCAGACGACCAAGACGTGCTTGTTCGAGTGCTTCTTCGAGGATTTGGCGCGTGATTCCGCCAATTTTCATATCCATTTGCAGAGCTGTGACACCTTCGTGAGTTCCAGCGACTTTAAAGTCCATATCGCCGAGATGATCTTCCATCCCTTGGATATCTGTCAAGATCGAGTAATTGTCGCCTTCCATGATCAAGCCCATCGCAATACCAGCGACAGGTGCTTTGAGTGGAACACCCGCATCCATCATGGCAAGGATCGAACCACAGATTGACGCCTGTGATGAAGAACCGTTCGACTCAAGGACTTCCGACACGAGACGAATCGTGTACGGGAAATCAACTTCATTCGGTAGAACTGGTAAGAGTGCGCGTTCCCCGAGTGCACCGTGACCGATTTCACGACGACCTGGTGCGCGCATCGGACGTGCTTCCCCGACTGAGAATGGCGGGAAATTATAGTGGTGCATGAAGCGTTTCTCTTCTTTCAGACCCAGTCCATCGATGATCTGTGCGTCAGCTGCAACACCGAGTGTCGCAACAGACAAGACTTGTGTCTGACCGCGTGTGAACAAACCTGAACCATGCGCACGTGGTAAGAGACCGACTTCTGAATCGAGTGGACGGATCTCAGCAAGACCACGACCATCTGGACGCACTTTGTCTTCCGTGATGAGACGACGGACTTCGTCTTTGACGAACTTGTTGAGAACGCCTGATACTTCTGCCAATTGTTCTGCTGTGACTGACTCGTCAGCTGCATACAACTCGATGTATTTTGCGATGACTTCGTTGATGGCAACGTCACGTGCTTGTTTTTCTTCGACTTGAACTGCTTGTGTGACTTCTGCCAATGCTTCTGCTTTCAGGCGATTGACGATTGTCTCATCGAAGCTTGATACCGTATATTCGAACTTCTCTTTACCGACTTGTGCGACGATTTCTTCTTGGAACGCGATCATTTCCTTGATGACATCGTGTCCAAGCAAGATCGCTTCAAGCATTGCTTGTTCCGATACTTCCTTCGCACCTGCTTCAACCATGTTGACGGCATGTTTTGTTCCGGCAACTTGAAGGTCGATGTCGCTGACTTCCATTTGCGCTGAAGTTGGGTTCACAACGAATTCTCCGTCAACGCGACCGATCGTCACGCCTGCGATTGGACCGTCGAATGGAATATCCGAGATCGAAAGCGCAATCGAAGCCCCGATCATCGCAGCGACTTCTGGTGAATTGTCAGCATCTGACGAAAGGACCGTCGTTGCCACTTGAACGTCGTGACGGAAACCATCCGGGAATAATGGACGGATTGGACGGTCGATCAGACGCGAAGTCAAGATCGCACTCTCTCCAGGACGTCCTTCACGTTTGAGGAATCCACCTGGGATTTTCCCTGCCGCATATAATTTTTCTTCATAGTTCACTGTTAATGGGAAGAAATCTAGGTCCTTCGGTTGTTTTGATGCAACGACCGTAGCAAGAACGGCTGTATCGCCGTAACGAATCAATGCTGCTCCGTTCGCTTGTTTTGCTAATTGACCGATTTCAATCGTTAATGGACGTCCACCGAGTTCGGTCGAAAACGTCTGTTTTGTTTGTGACATGCACAAATCTCCTCTCACTGCTATCCGTTTTTTCATTCAAATCTAATTATGTAGGTTCTTGCGCAAAAAGTCCATGAATCGGCAAAAAAAAGAAACAGGAGACGATGCTCCTGCTTCCCTACCTCGTTCTCGTCGGGATTAGCGACGGAGACCAAGACGCTCGATCAACGAACGGTAACGTGCAACATCCTTGTTACGAAGGTATGTGAGCAAGTTACGGCGACGACCGACCATTTTCAAGAGACCACGACGTGAGTGGTGATCCTTTTTGTGTGTACGTAAGTGATCGTTCAAAGTTGTGATCTGTTCAGTTAAAACAGCAACTTGTACTTCCGGCGAACCAGTATCGCCTTGTTTCGTAGCATATGCTTCGATGATTTCGTTTTTACGTTCTTTTGTGAGTGCCATTGTCACTCCACCTCCATCTTATGAATGACCGTATTCCCGAGCATCGGATGGTGAGACCAGATGCCAAGTGAATCGGCTGTACGTGATCGTACTGACCTATCATAACGAACCCTGTCCGTACTGTCAAACGCTTAATCGTGTATTTGCCTCTTCGCGGTCACGCGCCAATTGTTCTTTCAATTGATCGATACCGTTGAAGGCTTTTTCATCGCGTAGATAAGCGATCCATTCAAGCGTCAATTCTTGACCATAAAGATCTTCATCAAAGTCAAGAAGATGTGTTTCGATACTGACGTCTCCTGTCTCATAGAACGTCGGGCGTCTTCCGACGTTTGTCATCGCTTTGAACCGACGACCGTCCGCTAAACGAACGAATGTCGCATACACACCAAGTTTCGGTATGACGTAGGCGAATTCTGGGCGCATGTTGGCTGTCGGGAAGCCAATTTGTCGACCGCGTGCGTCACCGTGAATGATTGTACCTTTGATTTGGTAGGGTTCTCCGAGTAAACGTGCAGCCGGTTCGACTTCTCCTGCAGCAAGCAAACGACGAATCCGGGTTGAACTGATTTTTTCCGCTTCTTCCTGAAATTCTGCTACGACGGTGTGTGTGAACGTGCCCCGACTATGAAAATCAAGCGTCGTCATTTTTCCAGCTCCGAAGCGACCGTAGGAATAATCAAATCCAGCGACGACGTGCTCTGCTCCAGACGCAATCAGATATTCATCGACGAACGCTTGCGGTGACAATTCCGAGAAAGGAATCGTGAACTCAATGACGTAAACACGATCGACACCAAGGCATTCGATTTTCTCTAATTTTCGTTCCAGCGGCGTGATGTAGCGGACCGGTTCATCCCCTTTACCAAGTACTTGTTTCGGATGTGGATCAAAGGTCATGACAGCCAAGGGCAGGCGACGAGCCTCCGCTTCTTTCCGTGCTGCTGCGATGACTTGCTGATGTCCGAGATGTACACCGTCAAAAAAGCCGAGCGCGATGACAGCAGGGGCTTTTTGAGGCTGTTCCGGATATGTCAAATGTATGATGTCCATGATGCTCTCTCCGATCTTAATCGATTTGTAGCATGACCTCGACGCGTGCTACCTGTTCTTCTGGAAGACGTCGATATAGTGCTAAAGGTACGTCTTCTTCATTATAGACAGTAAACAGCTCGAATTCGACTGGAATGCTCGTCAGCTTGGCTCCGTTTAAGACACGCTGCGCTGTTGCTGCATCGACCGTCAATCGTGGCCATTTTTGGATGACGTGTTCGATCGGTAGGACATGCTGCATCCGCTCTTCGACTGTCTCATACGATTCGAGTGTCTCAAGTGTGACGGTGTCCGTCTCAGCAATCGCACCTGAACCTGTCCGGCGTAAGTCGCTCATGTGTGCGGCATAACCGAGTCGTTCTCCGATTTCGACTGCTAGTGTCCGGATATACGTCCCTTTTCCGCAGGCGATATCGAGGCGGAAGCGACAGAGACCATCTTCGAACACAAGGTCCGATGTCCGTTCCAATCGATCGATACGGACGATCCGTGTCGGTCGCTCGACTTCAATCCCTTTACGGGCATATTCGTATAGTTTCTTCCCGTTCACTTTGACTGCTGAATAATACGGTGGCGTCTGTTCGATCTCTCCTGTCAAGGCGCTCAGGATACCGGCAATTGCCGCTTCAGTAATACTATCGGGTTCGACCGGTGTTTCACGAACCGTCTCTCCGTGTGCATCTTCTGTCGTCGTCGCGAAGCCGATCGTCACTTCCGCCGCGTAGCGTTTTCCTTCATCCGTGATGAATCGGGCAAGCTTCGTCGCTCGACCGAGACAAATCGGTAAGACACCTGTTACTTCCGGGTCAAGCGTCCCTGTATGTCCGACTTTTTTCGTCTGAAACAAGCGACGTAGACGAAAGACACAATCATGACTCGTCATGCCGGCTGGTTTATCTAGTGGTAATACTCCGATGGGTTCCACGTGATGTCCTCCTTGAAAAAAGGCAACCACACGCGTGGTTGCCTTAGGTGTTAATCTTTGTTCAAATTCCGAAGCAACTCATCAATGCGTGATCCGTATTCGACAGAAGAATCGACCTCGAACAATAGTTCAGGTGTTTTCCGCAGACGAATCCGCGATCCGATTTCCTTACGCATGAAGCCTTTTGATTTTTCAAGGCCGATGCGCGCATCCTCACGTGCTTTTTCGTCACCGAGAACCGAATAGAAGATCGTCGCTTGTTGCAAGTCTCCTGTCACTTCGACACCTGTGACGGTAATCGGCTTAACGCGTGGATCCTTGACATCTTTGATGAGCAGTTGCGTAATTTCCTTACGCACCTGTTCGGCGACACGATTCGAGCGTAAACTCATGTTTGTTCCCTCCAGTTCGGAAGAATGGATTCCGTTCTGTTACTTCCGTTTGACTTCTTCCATGATGAACGCTTCGATGACATCATCGACTTTTACGTCATCATAACGTTCGATCTTAATACCACACTCGTAACCAGCAGCGACTTCTTTGACATCATCTTTGAAGCGGCGAAGTGTATCGAGTTTTCCTTCGTAGATGACGATGCTGTCACGAACGACACGGACACCTGCATCACGCGTCAACTTACCTTCCGTGACATATCCACCTGCGATCGTACCGACTTTCGATACTTTGATGACATCGCGGACTTCAGCTTGACCGATGATTTTCTCAACGAATTCAGGATCAAGGAGACCTTTCATCGCTTGCTCGATTTCTTCAATCGCATTGTAGATGATCCGGTGAAGACGAATTTCGACTTTCTCCTGATCTGCCATTGATTTCGCGTTACCATCCGGACGAACGTTGAATCCGATGATGATCGCATTTGCTGCTGAGGCGAGGATGACATCACCTTCCGTGATTGCCCCAACACCAGAGTGTACGATGTTAATTTTAACACCTTCGACATCAATTTTCTTCAATGAACCGGCTAAGGCTTCAACTGAACCTTGGACATCACCTTTGATGATGATGTTGAGGTCCTTGACTTCGCCTTCTTTGATGCGGTCGAAGAGATCTTCTAAGCTAACTTTCGCTGAATCACGACGTTGTGCTTCGATTTCACGTTGGTAACGTGCTTCACCGATTTGGCGTGCTTTTTTCTCATCTTCGAATGCGAAGAATTGATCGCCCGCTTTCGGGACATCGTTTAAACCTGTAATTTCGATTGGCGTCGATGGTCCGACTTCTTTGACACGACGACCGATATCGTTGACCATTGCCCGGATACGACCGAACGTGTGACCGACGACGATCGGGTCACCAACACGAAGTGTTCCGTGTTGAACGAGAAGTGTAGCGACGGGACCGCGTCCTTTATCGAGTTTCGCCTCGATAACTGTTCCGCGACCGTTCATGTCTGGTGTTGATTTGTATTCTTGAACTTCTGAAACGAGAAGGATCATCTCGAGCAATTCGTCGATACCGTCTCCTTTAAGAGCTGAAACCGGTACGAAGATTGTATCGCCGCCCCAGTCCTCTGCAACGAGTTCGAACTCTGTCAATTCTTGTTTGACACGGTCAGGGTTTGCACCTTCTTTATCCATCTTGTTGACCGCGACGATGATTGGGACGCCAGCTGCTTTCGCGTGGCTGATCGCTTCTTCTGTCTGCGGCATGACACCGTCATCTGCTGCAACGACGATGATTGCGATATCCGTGACATCTGCTCCACGTGCACGCATCGTCGTGAACGCCGCGTGACCTGGTGTATCAAGGAACGTGATCTTCTTGCCGTCGATCTCAACTTGGTAAGCACCGATGTGCTGCGTGATCCCGCCGGCTTCGCCTGCAGTGACCTTCGTGTTACGGATCGAGTCGAGCAATGTCGTTTTACCGTGGTCGACGTGTCCCATGATCGTAACGACCGGTGGACGCTCAGACAATTCGTACTGGTCAAGGTTCAATTCGTATTGATCAAAGTCCGTCTCATCGACTTGGACAGTCTTTTCGACTTCAAAACCAAACTCTGTCGCGAGCAGTTCAACTGTCTCGTCATCAAGATCTTGGTTGATCGTCGCCATGACACCGAGACCCATCAATTTCATGATCAGTTCATTCGGTTTTTTCGCCATTTTTTCAGCGAGTTCACCGACTGTCAAGTTGTCAGAATATTGAACGACGTTTGCCATCGCCTCTTCTTGAGCCCGGCGAGCTGCTTTCCGTTGACTCGACTTCGAGTTCGGATCCGCTACTTCAAGTTTGCGTGGTTCTGCTTTCTTTTGGTTCGGACGACGTTTGCCGCCACGGTTGTTACGGTTGCCGAATTCTGGGCGTCCGCCTTTGCTGTTACGTGATTGGTTACCTGCTGGTTTGTTTGTACTTCCTGGTCGGTTCGGTTTATTATCTGATTTCACTTGTTTTGGAGCCTCCGTCTTTTGAGCCCGATATTTTTCGGGATTAAATACTTGATCGAGTTGCTGTACTGTCTGTTCATCTAATACTGCCATATGATTCTTGACTGGTTTCTCCAGCTTTTCGAGCTGGGTGATGACCTGCTTACTTGTTACGTTTTGTTCCTTGGCGAATTCGTATACACGTTTACCCAAAGGATCCACCTCCAATTAGTCGTTCGAGAGGAGTTCAGTTAGCTTTTTCGCAAATCCGGCTTCATTGACTGACACGACAACACGCGCATCCTTTCCTAATGCTTGACCGAGAATCGTCCGGTCGGCGACTTCTAGGTAAGGAACCTGATAACTCGTACATTTATCTGTGACTTTCTTACGCGTGGCAGCCCCCGCATCTGCTGCTAAAAGAACAAGCTTTGCTTGTCCTCCTCGTACTTCTTTCAGTACGAGTTCTTCTCCCGTCGTCACTTTTCTAGCTCGATTCGCGAGACCGAGAAGGGATTCCCATTTACTCATTTGTACCTCCCGCGATTTCAAGCAATTCATCGTATAAGGCATCTGTCGTCTTGACCTTCAAATGATGATCAAGCGTCCGTTTTTTCTTCGCCGTCGCAATGACTGCCGCATCTTTCGATAAATAGGCACCTCGCCCATTCATCTTACCATTTAAATCGATGACGACCTCTTGTTCAGGTGTCCGGACGACACGAATTAATTCTTTTTTCGGTTTCATTTCTTGTGTGATGACACACTTGCGTAATGGTACCTTTTTTTGCACGAATTATTCCTCGCCTTCGACTTGGACCGCTTCTACAGCCGGCTCTTCCGTCGCGAAGACATCTTCGAGATCCATCGCTTCCGCTTCAGACTCGCTCTTGATGTCGATTTTCCATCCTGTCAATTTCGCTGCGAGACGCGCGTTTTGACCACGTTTCCCGATGGCAAGCGACAATTGGAAATCCGGAACGACGACGATTGTCGCTTTCGCTGGTTCGTTGACATAGACCGCAACGACTTGAGCTGGGCTGAGTGCGTTCGCGACATATTCTTTCGGATCATCCGAGTAACGGACGATATCAATTTTTTCCCCGTTTAAATCATTGACGATGCGTTGAACACGCGCCCCTTTTTGTCCGACACATGCGCCGACTGGATCGATGTCGTCCGCCGCGACTGCGATTTTCGAACGGTCGCCCGCTTCACGCGCCACAGACTTGACTTCGACTTCGCCACTTGAAATCTCTGGTACTTCGATTTCGAAAAGACGTTTTAAGAGACCTGGATGTGTCCGTGATACAAGAATCGATGCCCCTGATCCTTTGACCATTGGATCAACTTTCGTGACGTACACCTTGATGCGATCACGAATCCCGAAACGCTCATTCGGCATTTGTTCGTGTGTCGTCAAGACAGCTTCGATCCCTTCTAGGTTGACGTACAAGTTGCGTGCATCTTGACGCTCGACGATACCTGTCATGATCTCGTCTTCACGATCCGCGAAGTGATTGTAGATGCGTTCGCGTTCTGCTTCACGCATTTTTTGTGTGACGATCTGTTTCGCCGTTTGTGCTGCAACACGACCGAAGTCGCCTGGCGTCACTTCGACTTTATGGAAATCGCCGAGTTCATATGTCGGATCGATCTCGTGCGCTTCTTCAAGCGAAAGTTGCTCTTCTGGTTGTGTCAATCGTTCGACGACTTCCTTAAGCGCGAAGACACGGATGTCTCCTGTCTGCTGATCGAATTCGACCTTTACAGCCTCCGATTCTTTTCCGAAGTTGCGTCGGTACGCTGAAATCAATGCCTGTTCGAGCGCATCAATGATGATGTTCTTGTCAATTTCCTTCTCTTTCGCGATTTGATTGATCGCCTCGAGTAACTGTGGTCCCATCGTTCTCTTCCTTTCCGTCAGAACATTACCGCAAGTCGCGCAAGTGAAATCTTGTCGACCGGTATCTCAATTTTCAATTTTCTTGTTTTGACACGCACTTCGATTTCAAGCATCTCAGGTGTGTACGCGAGCAACGTTCCTTCGAATTCAACCGCATTCTTTACTGGATCGTGCGTTTTGATGTACACATGTTTCCCGATCGCCTTTTCGAAGTCCTCGTCTTTCTTCAGTGGACGTTCCGCTCCTGGACTAGCGACGTCGAGGTAATACGGCTCGTCGATCGGATCATTGTCATTCAATGCTTCCGATAACTGTTCATTGATTTTGACGCAGTCTTCAAGATCCACGCCACCCTCTTTGTCGATGGAGACACGTAGGAACCAATCCGCCCCTTCTTTGACGAATTCAACGTCGACTAGCTCCATCCCCTCTCGTTCGACGATTGGTTTTGCGAGCGCTTCGACCTTTTCCGTTACGTTCGTCATCTTCATCCTCCTTCAAAAAACAAACAAGAAAGGAGCAGGTCCCCCTACTCCTTCCAAGTCGTAGTATAAAAAACATTTTCTCACTCAATATAGCATAGGAAAGCGCTCAAAGCAAGTGTTCCTAGGGCTTACAAGTCGAACAAGGAGAGCTGATTCTCGTCTGGTAACCCTTCGAGACAGCCTAGGTTATCGAGCGTCTCGATGATTGATTTCGACAATTTGGCGCGTTTTTGGAGGTCTTCCTTCGAAAGGAATTCCCCTCCTTTACGTGCTTCGACGATTTGCTTCGCAGCATTCGTTCCGAGACCTGTCACGGCATTAAATGGTGGTAACAACGTATCCCCGTCTATGAGGAATTCCGTTGCACTCGAGCGGTAGAGATCGACCTTTTGGAACGTAAAGCCGCGTTCGATCATCTCAAGTGCAATTTCAAGAACCGTGTACAATCCCTTATCCTTCGCCGTCGCTTCGAAACCTTTGTCCTTGATGTCTTGCAAGACTTTCCGAACGGCAGCAGAGCCCTTATTCATCGCACCGATATCAAAATCACCCGCACGTACCGTAAAGTACGAAGCGTAGTAATACATCGGATGATGGACTTTATAATAAGCAATCCGGACAGCCATCAAGACGTAGGCAGCAGCATGGGCTTTCGGGAACATGTACTTGATTTTCTTGCAGGAATCGATATACCAGAGCGGCACATCGTTCTCGATCATCGCCTCTTCCATATCAATCGAGAGTCCTTTCCCTTTACGAACCGACTCCATGATTTTAAAGGCAAGTGACGGTTCAAGACCGGCGTAGATCAAATAGACCATGATGTCATCTCGACAACCGATGACGTCTTTTAGTTCACACGTTCCGTTGTAAATCAATTCGCTGGCGTTTCCGAGCCAGACATCCGTTCCGTGCGAGAGTCCTGAAATCTGAACGAGCTCTGAGAACGTCGTCGGTTTCGTCTCTTCTAACATTTGGCGGACGAACTTTGTTCCAAACTCCGGAATACCAAGCGTTCCCGTTTTCGAATCAATCTGTTCCGGCGTTACGCCGATCGATTCCGTCGAACTGAAGATTTTCATGACTTCCGGGTCATCGACCGGAATCGTCTTCGGATCACGTCCTGATAAATCCTGTAGCATTCGGATCATCGTCGGGTCATCGTGACCGAGGATATCGAGTTTGAGTAAGTTATCGTGAATCGAGTGGAAGTCAAAGTGTGTCGTCTTCCATTCAGAACCCATATCGTCTGCCGGATACTGAATCGGACTAATATCGTAAATATCCATATAGTCCGGTACGACGATGATCCCACCCGGGTGTTGTCCAGTCGTCCGTTTGACACCGGTGACACCACTGACGAGACGATCGACTTCCGCATTCCGATACGTCAACTCATTCTCCGACTGATACCCTTTGACGTAGCCATACGCTGTCTTCTCAGCGATCGTACCGATCGTTCCAGCACGATAGACGTAATCGTCACCGAACAGGACTTTCGTATAGGCGTGTGCTTGTGGCTGGTATTCTCCACTGAAGTTCAAATCGATATCCGGTACTTTATCCCCTTTAAATCCGAGGAACGTCTCGAACGGAATATCATGACCATCCTTAAACAATGGGACATCACACTTCGAACAAGACTTATCCGGTAAATCGAATCCCGAACCGACGGAACCGTCATCGAAGAACTCCGATTCCTTACAATTCGGACAGACATAATGCGGTGGTAATGGATTAACTTCCGTGATCTCGGTCATCGTCGCAACGAGACTTGATCCGACCGATCCTCGTGAACCGACTAAATAGCCGTCGTCGAGCGACTTTTTAACGAGTTTGTGGGAAATCAGATAGATGACGGCGAATCCATGACCAATGATCGACTTCAACTCTTTTTCGAGTCGGGCTTCGACGATCTCCGGTAACGTGTCGCCGTAAATCCGGTGCGCCATGTCGTACGACAAGTTTCGAACTTCTTCATCCGCCCCTTCGATTTTCGGTGTATAGAGATCTTTTGGAATGATGTCGATATTCTCGAACTGTTCCGCGACGGCTTGACTGTTCGTGATGACGAGACGTTCCGACACATCCGGTCCGAGGAACTTGAAGTCGTCCATCATTTCCTTCGTCGTCCGGAAGTGCGCCGGTGGCAGTTGTTTTCGCATGTTCAGCATGTTCGCTCCGCCTTGCGTCCGAATCAAAATCTCCCGGTACGTCGCGTCATGTTGATCGAGGTAATGCACGTTCCCTGTCGCGACTGGTAAGATATCATGTTCTTCCGCGACGCGGATGATCTTTTTGATCAGTTCGCGAAGTTCGAGTTCATTCTGAACGATTTCCCGTTCGATCAAATGACCATACATCGCAGGTGGCTGAATCTCGATGAAATCATAGAACTGCATCACTTTTGCTAAATCTTCGTCTGACTTGTTCAAGGCAGCATCAAACACTTCGCCATTATCGCAAGCTGATCCGATGATCAATCCATCTCGGTGCGCGACGAGTTGCGAGCGTGGTGTGCGGACGACACGGTGCACGTGTTTCGTATGAGCAATCGAAATCAATTGATATAGGTTCTTCAGGCCCGTCCGGTTCTTCGCATAGACCGTCGCATGGTATGGTCGTGCCCGCGAGATATCTTTCCCCATCTCCCGGTTGAGTGAGGCGTGTGTCTTCATGTCGAACATCTCATCCGCCATTTGCAGCAACTTGACCATCAAGTAGCCTGTCGCTTCCGCGTCATAAATGGCGCGGTGATGCTGCGTCAATTCGATGTCAAATCGTTTCGCGAGTGTGTTCAATCGGTGGTTTTTTAGCGTCGGCATCAAAACACGGGCTAGCTCAAGCGTATCAATGACTGGCAAGACCGATTCATCGTGTCCACCGGATCGTAGTGTTGCATTCAAGAATCCGATATCGAATGAGGCATTATGGGCAACGAGAATCGAGTCGCCGACCCAGTCCATGAATTCCTTGACGACTTGTTCCGGGTCTGGTTTTCCCCGGACCATATCATCGGTGATTCCTGTCAAATCAATCGTCGTCGCCGACAATAGATGCTTCGGATCCGCTAACGCTTCGAACTTATCGATGATATCACCGTCGTGGATCTTGACGGCTGCAAGTTCGATGATCTTGTTGTACATCGCCGATAAACCAGTTGTCTCGACGTCAAAGACGACGAATGTCGCGTCATCTAAGTTACGATCCACCGGATGATAGGCGACTTGCACCCCGTCATCGACGACATTCGCTTCGATTCCATACAATACCTTGATATCGTTTTTCTTTCCGGCATAGTAGGCATCCGGGAAACTTTGGGCACCCGCGTGATCCGTGATCGCAACAGCAGGATGTCCCCATTTTGCCGCCCGCTCGACGTATTTCGTCACGTTCATGACCGCGTCCATCTGACTCATTTGCGAGTGCGCATGTAGCTCAACACGTTTCTCGCCTGCCCAAGGGTCAGCCGGTGCTTCCATCTTCACTTCTGACAGTTGGGCAATCATCATACAAAGATCGCGCAGGAACGTATCGAACTCAACGCGACCTGCCGCTTGAATCCACATCCCTTTTTTGATCGCAGAGAGAATCTTGACGTCTGTTTCGTCACGCGCAAACATCTTGACGACAAGGGAGTCCGTATAATCCGTCATCTTGAACGTAAAGATCGTCTTTCCGCTTCGTAATTCACGACTTTCAGCTGAGAAAACGAGACCTCGGATCGCAATCCGTCGTTCCTCATCTTGGATCGTCTTGATTGGGACAATCTCATCTTGAATCGGTTTCCCGATTCGGATCTCGACTGGTCCTTCATCGTCATCCCGCGATTGTTCCCGTTTGAATTGCAACTCGAGCATCCGCTTTGCTTCTTCCATGTCTTCCTGTTTCACCTGATTGCGCAACGCTTCTTGTTTCGATTCGTTGATTTGAACAATCGGTTCGCAGTTGAATTTCGGGAATCCGTAAGCACTGTAGAGTAACTGCAATTCCCCACATAAGCTGCTTTTTAAGAATCCTGCTTCCGGTTCACTCCGAACCGGAATGAATAATTTCTGTTCTTTGAACTCCGGTAAGACACGTCCCAGTTGTGTCCGCATCGCCGATGAGACGTCTGCGAGATCTTGCACGACATATGGCCAGTAATCATGATACAGGCGTTCGTCTGGTCGACTATCCGCGTATAGGATGACTTTGACTTCGGCGAATTGCTGGTACCGACTTATCAAACGACTCGTAAAGAGTTGATAGACGTTTTGGGGCAAAACGTGTGGCAATCGGATTTCAAATGTCCAGGTTGCTTTTGCTTTATTGACACGAAGCTTCTCAAGAACTGCTTCGTTAAAGTATTCTTCAATGATACCGTTCGGTAATTCCAAGTCACTCAGCAACAGTGACATGCGTTGTTGTGTATCCACTCGCAATTGTGCTGTCTGATCGCTTCACACCGTGACAGCAACTCCTCCTCCTCTTGCGGATTGCCCAAGGGGCGAATGGGTGTGAGATAAGAAAACAGTCACTTTATGAAAAGTGACCGTCTCCATTCTTTATTCTAAACCTTCATAGAGTGAACGAACAGCCTCAACGACTTGTTCTTGTCCAATTTCTTCTGCATCGCCACCACGACGGGCTTTTAATTCGACGATTCCTTCTGCCGCTTTTTTGCCGACGTTCAAGCGAACCGGTAGACCGATCAAATCCGCATCGGCGAATTTGACGCCTGCTCGTTCTTTCCGATCGTCAAGCAGGACGCTGAAACCTGCAGCTGTCAACTCTCGGTATAGTGTTTCTCCGAGTTCAAGCTGTTCTGCATTTTTACCATTGACGACGATCAAATGGACATCATATGGTGCGATCGCTTTTGGCCAAATGATCCCGCGCTCATCATAATGTTGTTCAACGACTGCCGACAATGTCCGCGAGACACCGATGCCGTAACATCCCATGATGAGTGGTTGTGCTTTACCGCCCTCATCGAGGAACGTCGCTCCCATTCCTTCAGAGTAACGTGTTCCGAGTTTGAAGACTTGACCGACTTCGATGCCACGTGCGAATTTAACGTTTCCGTTGCCGTCTGGTGACGCGTCACCTTCTTCGACGAAGCGCAAGTCCGTGTAGTCCGCTTCGAAATCACGGCTTGGGTCGACATGGATATAATGTGTTTCCGCTTTGTTTGCACCACAGACAGCGTTCGTCAAGGCACGTACCGCGTAATCGGCGACGATCTTCATGTCTGCCCCGATCGGTCCGAGTGTTCCAGGCGTCGAGTGAAGTGCTGCTTCAATCTCTTCGTCGCTCGCCAGCGTGATGTCGAGTGCTCCCAGATAGTTTTTCAATTTGATATCGTTGACTTCGTGATCGCCCCGGACGAGTGCCATGACAAGCCCTTGTTCCGTCTTGAAGATGACGGTCTTGATCGATTCATTTGCTGGTAAGTTCAGATGTGCACTGACCGCTTCGATCGTCTTCGCATCTGCCGTATGCACTTCTTCAAGTGCTTCTGGTGCTTTGTCTTGCTTCGGATAGGCATCGATCGACTCTGCCATCTCTAAGTTCGCTGCATAATCCGATTGGTCCGAGTAGACGATCGTGTCTTCACCGATTGCTGCTAACGCATGGAACTCATGTGTTCCACTACCACCAATCGCACCTGAGTCCGCGACGACTGGACGGAACTCAAGACCAACACGTGTGAAAATCCGCGAATACGTATCAAACATGTTTTGATACTCTTCGTCTAAGCTCTCTTGTGACGAATGGAACGAGTAGGCATCTTTCATGATGAACTCACGACCGCGTAATAAACCGAAACGTGGACGACGTTCGTCACGGTATTTCATTTGAATCTGGAAGAGATTGACCGGTAACTTTTTGTACGAGTTCAATTCATCACGAACGATTGAAGTGATCAGTTCCTCGTGCGTCGCTCCGAGCGCGAACCGGCGATCATGACGATCCGTCAAGCGCATTAATTCAGGTCCATAGATATCCCAGCGTCCTGTTTCTTCCCATAGTTCAGCTGGTTGAATCGCTGGCATCAGTAATTCTTGCGCACCCGCTGCCTCTAATTCCTCGCGAATGATTGTCTCGATGTTTGCGAGAACGCGTTTTGCGAGTGGGAGATACGAATAGATCCCAGCGGCATTTTGACGCATGAATCCTGCACGAAGCAAGAGTTGGTGACTGATGGCTTCTGCATCAGATGGTACTTCACGCAACGTTGGCATGAATAGTTTTGATTGTTTCATAATGAGTCACGAACTCCTTTGACTGAGTGATTAATTAAAAGAATTTTTGAATGTCGTTCCAAGTAACGACGAGCATGAGTAACATCAAAAGCGCAAAACCGACGAAATGAACCAATCCTTCTTTTTGAGGATCGACCGGTTTACCGCGTAAGGCTTCAAGGAAGAGGAATAGCAAGCGCCCTCCATCAAGTGCTGGAAGTGGCAATAAGTTGAAGACTGCTAAGTTAACGGACAACAATGCAGTCCATGTCAAGAGCATCGAGAACCCACTATCTGCGACCTGATCGGTCATCTTGACGATCCCGACTGGTCCTGATAATTGATCGACGCCAACAACACCGGTCACGAGATCTCCAACAGCTCCGACGATGAGCGTCGACATCCGCCACGTTTCTGAAACGCCCGTTTGTAGTGCTGTTCCGAATGATTTTTCTGTCTCATTCGTAACACCGATGATACCGACCTTTTGTTCGCCTTGCTGTTGCACTTTTGGCGTGATTTCAGTTGTCGTCTCTTTCCCATCACGCTCATATTTTACTTCTGTCGCTTTCCCAGCACGGTCTTGGAATCCAGCACGTAAATCCGTCCACTTGGCTGTATCCTGTCCATTGACTGAGACAATCCGGTCACCTTCAACAAGTCCTGCTTGATCGGCAGGTGAACCTTTTTGTACTGTTCCGATGACGCTTTCCCCTGTCGGAGAACCATTATATAAGGCAAGACCGAATAAAATGACGAACGCGAGAACAAAGTTCATGAACGGTCCTGCAGCAATCGCAAGGACGCGTTTCCAAACGGATTTCGAACCAAATGTGCGATCATACGGCGCAATTTGTGTCCGTGTCTGACCTTCAACAAGAAATGCTGTCGGTGAAACAGGATAGCGAACCGATGCCTCGTCTTGTAATCCGACGAGTTCAAGTTGACGCAACAAGTCAATCCGCTCGACAGTGACGACTTGATCAACTTGTGGCTGATCTGCATCGAAATAAATCGTCTCGATGACACCGTCCTTTAACTGCAATCCGACGGTTTGACCTGATTTGATCTCTACGAGTTCAGGTTCTTCACCCGCCATCTTGACGTAACCGCCAATCGGCAACAGGCGCACCGTATACAACGTCTCATTCTTAAACACTGAAAAGATCTTCGGTCCAAATCCAATCGCGAATTCTCGACAGAGAATACCTGCCCGCTTCGCCATTACGAGATGACCCCATTCATGGACGGCGACGAGTACACCGAACATCAGCACGATTGAAATAAAGGTCGTCATTACTTATCCCATCCTTAGTTAGCGAATGTAAGAGACGATACGAACTCACGCGCCCATCGATCAGCTTCAAGGATTTGATCCAAGGAAGGCTCGTCGATAAGGGTATGAGCTTGAAGCGCCGCCTCGACGCTCGCTTCGATTTCTAAAAAGCGAATGTCCCCTTTTAAGAAACGGTCCACCGCTTGTTCGTTCGCAGCATTGAGTACTGATGGCATCGATCCACCCGCTTGACCCGCTTCAAAAGCAAGTCGTAACAAGGGATAACGCTCAAATGATGCATCAGCAAAGTGTAAGCGTCCGATTTCCTTTAAGTTTAACCGTTCTCCACCTTGGATTTCAAGGCGGGACGGATATGTAAGAGCGTACTGTATTGGTTCTCGCATGTCGGGCATACCAAGCTGAGCCATGACAGCTCCATCATTGAATTCGACCATCGAGTGAATGATGGATTCACGATGAATGACGACATCGATATCCGCATAGTCGACATCAAATAACCAGTGCGCTTCAATGACTTCGAACCCTTTGTTCATCATCGTCGCCGAATCAATCGTGATTTTTGCTCCCATCGACCAGTTCGGATGCGCCAGTGCTTGTTCGACCGTCACGGTTGCCAGTTCTTCCCGTGATTGATCACGGAAGCTTCCGCCTGACGCCGTTAAGATGATTTGACGCACATCTTCTCGCCGCTCCCCGTTCAAGCATTGGAAAATCGCCGCATGTTCACTATCAACGGGTAAAATCGTCACGTTTTTTTCGCGCGCGAGCTTCATGACAAGGTGCCCTGCCGTGACGAGTGTTTCTTTGTTCGCAAGACCAATCGTCTTACCCGCCTCGATTGCGGCAAGCGTTGGACGTAAGCCAACAGCCCCTACGACCGCTGTAATGACCGTATCGACTTCAGGATGCGTCACGACATCAAGCAATCCTTCTTCACCGATGACGATCGTCGGCTGATAGGTCAACTGTTGCTCGAGTTCTTGACGTATTGTCTCATCTTGGACTCCGACAAGCATCGGTTGCAAACGATTCAACCACGGTACGGCGACCGTCGTGTTGCGACCAAATGCAAAACTCGTCAATTCAAAAAGATCTGGATTAGCCGCAATGACATCAAGCGTCTGCGTACCAATCGATCCCGTTCCACCGATGATACTGATTTTCTTCATAATGAAGCGCCTCCTCAAGCAAAGATATCGAGTACGACGAGGACCGTAAAGACGATCATCATGCTGTCGAACCGATCTAGAATACCACCATGACCCGGTAGCAACGTTCCAGAATCCTTCACACCATAATGGCGTTTGTAAGCGGACTGGACCAAGTCACCAAGTTGCCCAACGACGGCAACGATGATGGCAAGGACAATGACTTTCCCAAAACCGACTGTCGGTTCGATACTTTCAAACACGACACCAAGTAAGATGGCAAGTAACACGCCACCGACTGCCCCTTCAATCGTCTTGTTCGGGCTGATTGACGGCCACAGCTTATTCTTACCAAATCGCTTCCCGACGAAGTACGCCCCTGAATCCGTAAACCAGATCAAGAGAATGATCAAGAGCGACCACGTTAATCCATGTTCGAGTAAGCGGATGTAGGCGAACGATGCAAAACCGACACCGACATAAACCGCAGTCAGCAGTAAAAAGGCGACATCATCGAACGTAAAGACATTTTTCGAAAACACGTTCCAAAAGAGACCGATCAATAAAATGATCATTGCCCAAGCGATTGGTGAAAGTCCGATTGGAAGTGTCCGATCGACTGCCTCTTCATATATACCGACGAATGGTAATAATGTGCCAATCCCGAATAAAATCCGTGGAATGCGCGAGCCGCTCCATTGTCGCATCCGGACAAGCTCGGTATAACCGAGAATCGTTAGTACTGCCATAAACGCTAAAAAGGGAAGTCCACCGATGTACAAAAGCGCCAAAAAGATGGCGCCTGCCCATATCCCTGTGATAATCCGAGTTTTCATAAGCTAGTTCCTCATTTGATCAGACGCCGCCAAATCGGCGTGTCCGTTGATTGTAATCTTCAATTGCTGCCAAGAAAGCATCCCGACGAAACTCTGGCCACAAGACATCTGTAAAATAAAACTCTGCGTACGCCGCTTGCCAAAGTAAAAAGTTCGATAACCGTTGTTCGCCACTCGTTCGAATCACGAAATCGACATCGGTTACGGATCCTGTCATTAGCTCGCGCTCGACCGTCTCCGGTGTAATCGCATCCGGTGACAATGTTCCTGCCTGAACCTGTGCGCCCAGTTTTTGCATGACTTGCACGAGCTCATCGCGTCCTCCATAATTCAGAGCGAAAATCAGACGAAGTCCTGTATTGTGTTGCGTATCCAGTTTCGCTTGTTCCACTGCCTCACGTGTGAAATGAGGGAGGCGTGACACTTCTCCTGCTACCTCGACTTTGACATTTTGCGCGTCTAACTCTTTTAAATCCGACTCTAGAAATTGTGCCGGTAGCTTCATGAGAAAACTCACTTCCTCTTCCGGACGCGTCCAATTCTCCGTCGAGAAGGCGTATAATGTCAGACTCTTAACGCCGAGTTCATTTGCAACCCGAACGACCTCACGAATCGATTTCATGCCTTCGCGATGTCCCATGATACGCGGAAGTCCGCGTTTTTGTGCCCATCTACCGTTTCCATCCATGATGATAGCGACGTGCTCAGGCACCCGGTCATAGGTTTCGGTTTCTTTCGTCTGATTCAACCATTGAAACATCCGTACTTCCTCCTCTCTCAATTATGAAGAAAGGGACTCTTCGTGTGACAAAGAGTCCCCCCCATGACGATCCGTCGCGTCATACTTCCATGATTTCTTGTTCTTTTTCCGTTGCTGTCTGATCAAGTTGTTTAACGAACTTGTCTGTCAACGTCTGAACATCTTCTGTGTATCCACGCAAATCATCTTCTGTCAATGCACCATCTTTTTCTTGTTTCTTTAACTGCTCGTTCGTATCACGACGAATGTTACGGAGGGCAACCTTACCTTCTTCCGTATACTTCTTGACGAGTTTGACGAGTTCCTTCCGGCGCTCTTCCGTTAGTGGTGGAATCGCAAGACGGATGACCGTACCATCAGATGATGGCGCAAGACCAAGATCAGCGCGTTGAATCGCTTTTTCAATCTCGCTGACCATTGATTTATCCCATGGAGTGATCAAGATCAGACGTGCTTCTGGTGTGTTGACGTTCGCTACTTGATTGAGCGGTGTCGGTGCACCGTAATATTCGACTTGAACGGGATCTAAAATCGCAACGTTCGCACGACCGGCGCGGAGTGTCGCAAGTTCTTTCTTAAGTGAAAGATGTGCTTTTTCCATCCGTTCTTCGGCTTGTTTTAAGATTTCTTTTGACATATTATTTCCCCCTTACGATTGTCCCGATTTCGTCACCGATGACGACACGTTTGATGTTACCTTCTTCCATCAACGAGAAGACGATGAGCGGGATGTCATTGTCCATACAAAGTGAAGTTGCTGTAGAATCCATGACTTGAAGTCCATCCTTTAAGACATCCAAGTAAGAGAGCGTCTCGAATTTCTTCGCTTCTGGATCAACATTCGGGTCAGCTGAGTACACACCATCGACGTTGTTTTTCGCCATCAAGATGACCTCTGCTTCAATTTCAGCTGCACGAAGAGCAGCTGTCGTATCTGTTGAGAAGTACGGGTTCCCTGTACCTGCTGCAAAGATGACGACGCGTCCTTTTTCGAGGTGACGCATCGCACGGCGGCGAATGTACGGTTCTGCTACTTGGCGCATCTCGATTGATGTTTGAACACGTGTTTCAACACCTACATCTTCTAAGCTGTCTTGAAGCGCAAGCGAGTTCATGACTGTCGCTAACATCCCCATATAATCGGCGTTGGCCCGGTCCATCCCAAGTTCTGCACCTGTTTTGCCACGCCAAATGTTTCCAGCTCCGACGACGACCGCTACTTCAACGTTCAATTCAACTAATTCGCGAATCTGTTCCGAGATAGATTTGACGATGACAGGATTGATCCCAAACCCTTGATCTCCTGCGAGCGCTTCTCCGCTCAATTTTAACACAATCCGGTTATATTTCGGTTGCATGACTATGTCCCCCTTGCTAAATTCCGTAAAAAAGGAACACGAACCACTTCCACACGAAAGTGGATTGAAGCATACGTGTTCCTTCTCTTGTCATCAGGATGATCCCGATTCTTATTTTTTAAGTTGGTTCATAACTTCTTCAGCGAAGTTCTCTTCGCGTTTTTCCATACCTTCTCCAACTTCGAAGCGTACGAATGACACGACTTTACCGCCTTTAGATTCTACATATTTACCAACTTTGAAGTCTGGATCCTTGACGAACGTTTGATCGACGAGGCAGATTTCCTCGAAGAACTTGTTCATACGACCAACGATCATTTTTTCAACGATGTTAGCTGGTTTTCCTTCGTTCAATGCTTGCTCAGTGAGGACTTTTTCTTCACGTGCTTTTTCTTCTTCTGTGACAGAAGTACGGTCAACGTAAAGTGGACGTGCTGCTGCGATGTGCATTGCAACGTCTTTTGCAACTGTTTCGTCTGTCGTACCTTCGATGACGACGACTGAACCGATGCGTCCACCCATGTGGAGGTAAGAACCGAATGCTGCGTCATCTGCTTTTGTGAAGAGCGCTACGCGACGGAGTGAGATTTTCTCTCCGATTGTTGAAGCTTCTTCTGAGATGTATGTGTCGATTGTTTTACCTGCTTCGTATTCAGAAGCAAGAGCAGCTTCTGCTGTCTCAGAACCGTTACGGAGAACAGCGTCTGCGATGTTTTGAACGAGTGTTTGGAAACGTTCGTTTTTCGCAACGAAGTCTGTTTCTGAGTTGATTTCGACGAGTGCCGCTTTGTTGCCGTCAACTGCAACTGCAGTCAATCCTTCAGCTGCAATACGATCGCCTTTTGCTGCTGCTTTAGCGATCCCTTTTTCACGCAAGAAATCTACTGCTGCGTTCATGTCACCGTCAGTTTCAACGAGTGCTTTTTTGCAGTCGAGCATACCTGCACCTGTTTTTTCACGAAGTTCTTTAACCATTGCTGCTGTAATAGCCATTCGATATTCCTCCTTATAACATCCTTAGTTTCAAAAAAAAGGTGATAAAAGGTCGATTCCCTTTATCACCTGGCATCACGAATTACTCAGCGTCTGCTACTACTTCTTCAGTAGTTTCAGGTGCTACGTTATCTTCGCCTTGTTTAACTTCGAGGATTGCGTCAGCCATTTTACCAGTGAGCAATTTGACTGCACGGATCGCATCGTCGTTCGCTGGGATGACGTAGTCGATTTCGTCTGGATCACAGTTCGTATCAACAATCGCAACGATTGGGATGTTGAGTTTGTGTGCTTCTGCAATCGCGATACGCTCTTTGCGTGGGTCAACGATGAAGAGTGCATCCGGAACGCCTGGCATATCTTTGATACCGCCGAGGAATTTCTCAAGACGAGTCATTTCTTTTTTAAGAATGATGACTTCTTTTTTAGGAAGAACTTCGAATGTACCGTTCTCTTCCATTTTTTCGAGTTGTTTCAAACGGTTGATACGTTTTTTGATTGTAGAGAAGTTCGTGAGAGTTCCACCCAACCAACGTTCGTTGATGAAGTATTGACCTGCACGGATCGCTTCTTCTTTCACAGTGTCTTGAGCTTGTTTTTTCGTACCAACGAAAAGAACGTTTCCGCCTTCAGACGCTACTTCACGGATGAAGTTGTAAGCTTCGTCTACTTTTTTGACCGTTTTTTGAAGGTCGATGATGTAGATTCCGTTCCGTTCTGTGAAGATGTATTTCGCCATTTTTGGGTTCCAACGGCGTGTTTGGTGACCGAAGTGTACACCAGCTTCTAACAATTGTTTCATCGAGATTACTGCCATGATGAATTCCTCCTTTTGGGTTTTGGATGTCCTCCGCGATGATCGTCTGTCCAGCTAACCTATTAAAGGCACCGCAGCTGGCGATACATGCGTGCGTAATTAACACCGTAGACTAATATAGCATAAAGATTACCGAGGGGCAACCTTCGTTTGATGAGAAAGTTTAGCAATCAAAGCAACCTCGCCCGTCCCCCGATTCAAAGACCGTGCAAGCGTCTCAAGATCCGTTCCTTCTCGTAGTGCCTGCTTGACATCCGTTAATGGTGGTTCTTTTGAAATGGATTGCTCGATTTCGAGGGTTTTCGAGTTCTCGTATGTAGCTGCCTCCACCATATGTGGAGACGCGTCCGGTACTTGATCAACCTGTTCGTTCGTTTCGTTTACGGATGTTTCCGTCATGGCGTTGACGTTCTCCATGAAATGTAATAAAACTTGTTCCGTCTCATTCTTTTCACGTTCCAACCGTGTAATTCGGTCTTTAAGCGCTGCCTGCTGGCGAAATAACACCAGCAGCGCATAACACACTAAAGCAGCTAATAAAATATAAACGACAGTCATAATTCTTCCTTTCACATGGCGACACGATCTGCTAAGTAGGCACTTCCGAGCGCATTCTTCAATTTACGAAGCGCTTTTGAATGGATTTGTGAAATACGGGAAGTCGAGAGCCCGAGGACTTCACCAATTTCAGTAAGCGTCAATTCTTCATAATAGAACAGCGAGACGACAAGTTGTTCTTTTTCGGATAACCCTTCGACTTCCTCTGCCAGTTTAGCAATCAACTCACGCATTAATAACATATCTTCCGGTGTAGCAGTATCTGGATCTAAATAGGAGACGGTCATCGCCTTCCCCTCATCCTGTAGCGTGACTGCTTCATCGATCGATAATACATTCGCAAAATAGCTTTCTGCTAAAGCACCCTTGACCTCGTCCGGTGTCATGTCGACGATGGAAGAGACTTCGTCTAATGTCGGCGTCCGTTGCAAAGATTGTTCAAGGATCTCGACGGCTGCCTCGACCCGTTTTGCTTTTTCCCGTAAGGAACGTGGTAACCAATCGATTTTACGAAGCCCGTCTAAAATAGCTCCTCGAATCCGAAAGGCGGCATACGTGTCGAATTTATTATTATGATTTTGATCGAATTTTTGAAGCGCATCGTACAATCCCATCATACCTAAACTTTTCAACTCGTCTCGATCGACACTTTTAGGCAACGTCGCACTTAAACGCTGAACGTGGTATTGAACAAGTGGTTCATAATTGTGAAGTAACAGGTCTGCCACCGCAATATCGCGTGTGGTCAGCCATCGATCCCAAAGTTGTTGTAATTCCTCACGCATGACCATTCCTCCTCTAGATTTCCAGCGTCCCGACATTCACCGTCCGGATGACGAGACGCCCTGATTGTGAGTGGAACTCGATCGTTCGTCCATTCGTGCCGCCAACATCTTCGGCAACGAGTGGAATTTTGACTTGTTGAAGCATTGCTTTGACCGCAGCGATGTTTCGCTCGCCAATCCGCATTGATTCATGTTCATACTTAAATTGAAACATCTGAGCCCCTCCCGCGATCTTCGCACGTAATCGGATGGCTCCACTTGCTCGTAATTCGCGGGCTACCTCTAGAATTGCCGTATCCGCGAACTTTCCGACTTCAAGCTCCCGATTCCGACTGATCGCTGAATCAGGCAACATGACATGCGCCATACTCGATAACCCTCGTTCCTGGTCATAGATGACGACGCCTACGCACGATCCAAGACCCGCTGTCCGTAAAATGACGGGGCGTTTACTGATGGCGTACTCCGCAATCCCAATCCGTACGATTTCATCCATTCAAGTCCACACCCAATCGTTCGAAGACCGTCTGAAAGGCGTTAGCTTCAGGCAATAAAAGTAAATGTCCGGTCAAATCGTTTCCTGCACTAGACAAGTGCGTGTCGATATAGACAGCCATATTTCCTGGAGTCGTAGATTCAAGTAAGGCTACTTCAAGTAACGCACCAACCATATCAAACGCTGATGCAGGAACACTGACATGTAACGATAAATCGAGCCAATCGGAGATAGCCCGAGCATACGCTCCTATTAAAATATTCCCAATTTCTTCCCAAGCAGAAACCCCCATTTCGTGGGAATCGGAAAAAAAGTGGAATTCCGTCTGCATCAATTGGCTAACGAGCTTCTCTGCATCACGAAGTGGCATCAAAAAAAGTAACGTTGCTTGAATATCGCCAGAAAAACGTAGCAATGCACCAGCGGTATACGTTTCCGC
The DNA here is from genome assembly GCF_015645365.1 of Exiguobacterium abrahamii. Lineage (NCBI taxonomy): Bacteria > Bacillati > Bacillota > Bacilli > Caryophanales > Exiguobacterium > Exiguobacterium abrahamii. Next base: position 940,054 of record NZ_JADOYC010000001.1, on the reverse strand, counting down.
CCCACCACTTCGCTCGATGATCGTCGTGAAATCCTCAAGCTCAGCGGAAGGTACTTCGATCTCAATCGGTTGTCCAAGTAAGGTCGAAAGTGCTGTCGCTGCGTGACCAGCTCCAATGTTGCCGACTTCCCGTAAGATGTCTCGTTCGTTTGGGTTAAGCATGAACGATGTCCTCAAATAAGCGATTCGGTTCAATCAGTGAGAACAATTGCTGGTCACCTTTGGCGACCGCAGTCAAATAGGAGGCATCCTCCTGCTTTTGTTCACTGAGCGGCTCGATGCGAACATCCGTTGATTCGACGACTTCATTTGCCCGGTCGACGATGAATCCAGCATCCCCATGCTCTAAAGTGGCGATGATGATGCGTGTCTCTTCTGTCTCTTCTGTTAACTCGAATCCAAGACGGGCGCGCAAATCAATCACGGGTGTGACGACACCCCGCAAATTGATGACTCCTTTGACATAAGATGCAGCGTTCGGAATCCGTGTGATTGGGATGAGTCGTTCGATTGAACGAACAGACTGTACATCAATACCGTATGCATTATCTTCTAATTGAAAAACAACCCATTTTTGTTCCATCTTCGTTCCCCTCACTTCCGTAATAGTGCATTGCTGTCAATGATCAACGCGACTTGTCCGTCTCCAAGAATCGTTGCGCCAGAAATGGCACGGATACCTTCTAGATAACTACCGAGTGGTTTCATGACGATTTCTTGTTGACCGATCAATTCGGATACGATCAACCCTGCTAATTTTTCGCCACTCCGGACGACGACGACCGAATAGGCTTCTGCTTCATGCTGCGGCAATCCATACACTTCATTCAGCGAAATAAGTGGAACCAATTGTCCACGGAAATCAAATACTTTCTCCCGGTGCGCTTGCAGGATCGCTGATTTACGTAAGGATGTCGTCTCGATGATGGCAGTGAGCGGAATCGCATACGTCTCTTGTCCGAGCTCAACGAGCATGGCTGAGATAATCGAAAGCGTTAATGGTAAACTGATACGGAAAATCGTTCCTTCTCCGCGGCGCGTCTCAACGAATACTTCTCCGCCTAATGATTCGATCTTCGATTTGACGACGTCGAGACCAACACCACGACCAGACAAGTCCGTGACTTCTTCTGCCGTCGAGAAACCAGGTGCGAACAACAGCATCGAAGCCTCTTCGATCGTTAATTGCATCGCTTCTTCTTCCGTGATCAATCCTTTTTCAATCGCAATCCGTGTGACACGTTCGTGATTGATACCTGCTCCATCATCTTCAATCTCGATGAAGACTCGGTTTCCTGAATGATAGGCACGAAGCGAAAGATTTCCTTCGACCGGTTTATTCGCTAAAATCCGTTCCGCTTTGTTTTCAATTCCATGATCGATCGCATTACGGATCAAGTGGACGAGTGGATCACCAATCTCATCGATGACTGTCCGATCAAGTTCCGTCTCAGCACCTGTAATGTGTAGTTTGATATGTTTTCCGACATCCTTCGAAACGGAACGCACCATCCGCGGAAAGCGATTGAACACTTGTTCAATCGGCATCATTCGTAACGTTAAAACGAGTGATTGCAATTCGTTCGTACCTCGTTTGATCCGTTCGACCGTATCTGTCAATTCCGGTGAGCTGACTTCTGCTGCAATGCGTTCCAATCGACCGCGGTCGATGATGAACTCTTCAAACAGGTTCATCAAACGATCGATTCGCTCGAGATTGACACGAATCGTTTTCGAAGCGACAGGAGCAGATAGATCCGTCTGCTCTGGTGCTTCGGGTGAGGCTGTTGGTGCAGGTACTGATGTCGCAACCGGCACTTCCTGTGGAAGGGTGGATGTCGCTACCTCTGCTTCCGGTGTTGCTTCGAACACGTCCATCGTGACTGTTGCGACTTCTGATACAGAAGCAATCGCTTCTTGAATCGTCATCTGATCTTGTTGCGTCACGAACAGGACTGAGAACGTCGTCTCGAAATGCTCTTGCTCCAGTTCATCCGAGGTCGGATTCGACAAGATGACATCTCCGAGTTGCTGTAAACGATCAAACACCATGTAGACGCGTGCCGCTTTTAAGATGACATCCGCTGAAAGTTCGACTTTTACGATATACGCCTGGTAACCGGACGCAATCGATTGTTTGACGACCGCTTCCGAATAGACATCACATTCGAATGTTGATGATGCAGTTGATGGCGTAACCGAAATGATTTCTTCTTGTTCGGGACGAATGAACTGCTGTAATCGTCTCACTGTTTCCGTGACGTCAAGTTTCCCTTTTCCACCACGACTGATGTCTTCTACCATCGTTTCCAGTTGTTCAGCAGCCACGAAAAGGACATCGATCAACTCAGCTGTAGCAGGTTGTTTCTTTGATCTAACTAAATCAAGAGCGCTCTCCATCTCATGCGTCAAATCAGCGATCGCATCATATCCCATCGTTCCTGCCATCCCTTTTAGCGTATGGGCAGAACGGAAAATTTGATCGATGACCGCTTCATCGTCTAATCGTTCTTCAAAAACCAATAAGCTTGTGTTAATCGCTTGTAAATGCTCCATCGACTCATCGAGGAACAACCCTACGTATTCATTTAAGTCCATGACTGATACCCTCCTTTAATCTTAACGGACATGATCTTTTCGCTTTTTCAGACGATGTAACAATCGATCTAAAAACTTCCGCTCCTTGACTTGTACACCTGTCAATGATGTCGTGATGTGATCGAGTCGCCAACTGACGTCGCTCGTTCGATCCATCAAGTAAAATGGCATCTGCGCCTTGACTGCTTTAACGACTGTCGAATCTTCTGGTAAAAAACCGGTAAAGCGAAGAGGTTTTTGTAAAAACTGTTGGCTGACGAGCGCCAGGCGATCAAACGTTTCAAGCGCTTCTCCACCATTCGTCGCCCGATTAACGACGACGGAAATCGGGAGATCCGTTGCATGGTGATGTGCCAGTTTGACGAACGCATAACCGTCCATGATTGAAGTCGGCTCCGGCGTGACGATCAGCCAGGCTTCGTCTGCACTACTGATAAAATCGAACGTCTGATGGTTCGCACCGGCTCCTAGATCGAGTAACACATAATCATATTCATAGAAAAATTGGAATTCCCGCAGCAGGAAGACGATATCCTCATCTGTAAAATTCGTCAGTTCCGTAAATCCACTCCCGCCATGAATGAAATGAAGGAATGGAGACTGTTCGACGATTGCATGCTGGAGTGATTCTCGTCGTTTGACGCATTCCATCAAGGATGACTTCGATGATTGCCCGAATAGAATGCCGATATTCGCCATTCCAATATCAAGATCAATCAAGAGTACTCGCTTGTCTTGCAACGATAATGCCACACCTAGATTCACCGCGACATTCGTTTTTCCGACACCGCCTTTTCCACTCACGATGGCAATCGTCTTCGTTTCCTTGACGGTCACTTTTGATCGTAAGACACGTGCTTGATCTTCTCGCATCATCTCATCCCTCTCTCGACGATCATTCGGGATAACTCATCCGCCGTAGCGAACGTGATGTCTTCTGGCACTTCTTGCCCCGTTGTCACGCAATAGATTGGTAACTTCGTCTCTGTCATAAGTCCGAACATTGACCACAGTTCACTTGTTTCATCTGCTTTCGAAAATACAATCCCTGATAAGGGAATCTTACTGAAACGATCGTGGATTTGTAATAAATCTCGATATTTCGATGTCAAACTGAGAACTAAAAATACATCTGTATCCTCAAAGTCATGACGACTTCGTAATTGCTCTACATAAGCTTCATCAAGAAAATTCCGTCCCGCTGTATCGACAAGTACGATGTCGCATGACGTTAGCGCCTGCTTTGCTCGTTCGAAATCTTCCAGGTCGTATGCAACATGAATCGGAATACCTAATATATCAGCATATGTCTTCAGTTGTTCAATCGCTGAAATCCGGTATGTATCGGTTGTGATAAGACCGACTCGTTGATTTTTAATGAGCGTATGATGTGCAGCGAGTTTAGCGATGGTCGTCGTCTTTCCGACACCAGTCGGTCCTGTCAGCATGACATAACGTGCAGTCGACGTTGTTACACGTAATGCCGTTTTTACTTCTTCAGTTAAAAGATCCGTTAATTCCGTTTGTTGCGTTTGATAGTACGCAGTCAGTAATCGCTCATGCAATCGTTCAGACACCTGTTGTAACGCTGGTTCTGCCAACAGCGGTGCATAATGTTGCAATTCTTTTGGCAATGGTCGTTCGCCGACCGTGACGATCGTCGGACGCGTTGGGATCGGTTGGATGGTTTCCGCAATGTCCTTCCGACTGGTTGCTTGCTTCGAGACGATTGGTTCGTTCGACACATGTTCATCCACCGATGCAACCAGTTCCACTTTTTTCTTCGCAAATAAGCCAAAAAATCCGCCCACTTTGATATGGCGAGTATTTAATATGATGGCATCGTTACCGAGTTCGCGTTTAATGCGTTCCATGGCTTCGCTAACGGAATCCGCCGTGACTTTTTTGACTATCATCGCTTAAATCACCCCAATACTCTTAACTTCAATCGTCGGCATTAATTCGTTATAAGATAGAATCGGAACATCTGGAAAATACCGTTCTGTCAATTGACGGACGAACATCCGGATACTTGGAGAAGTCAGGATGATCGGATGTGCGCCGTAGCGTTCAAATTCCATTGCTCGTTCTTGCAACGTCTCGATGAAACGTGTCGCTTTTTCGGGATCAAGCGCTAAATAATTTCCGAACTCCGTCTTTTGGATGGCCGACTGGATATCCAGTTCCATCTCACTCGAGACCGTCACGACATGCAAGACATCTCCTTGCATGACTTGTTCCGTAATTTGACGCGATAAGGATTGACGGACATATTCGGCAAGCAGTTCACTGTCTTTCGTCACCGCCGCATAGTCTGCGAGTGTTTCGAAAATCAATGGTAGGTTTCGAATCGAGACTTTTTCTTTTAATAATTGAACGAATACTTTTTGAAGTTCACCGATCGATAACAGTTGTGGTGTTACTTCCTCGACCAAAATCGGATGCGATTCCTTCAAATGATCAACCAACTGTTTCGTCTCTTCTCGTCCGAGTAATTCAGCGGCATGTTTCTTCAAGAGCTCCGTTAAATGTGTCGCGACGACGGAAGGTGGATCAACGACCGTATAGCCTGACATCTCTGCTCGGCTCCGTGTCTGTTCGTCAATCCAAAGTGCCGGCATACCGAAAGCCGGTTCAACCGTCTCGATGCCTCGAATTTCTGGATCATCGACACCCGGACTCATCGCTAAATAATGATCCAGTAATAGCTCACCACTTGCCATCTCACTTCCACGAATCTTGATTCGATACTGGTTTGGTGATAGCTGCAGGTGATCACGAATCCGAACGGTCGGTAGAACGAATCCAAGTTCGAGTGCTAGCTGCCGACGAATCATGACGACACGATCGAGTAAATCGCCACCTTGCGCTTCATCAGCGAGTGGAATCAAACCGTAACCGAATTCAAATTCAATTGTATCGACATTCAGTAAGGAAATGACCGATTCACTCGAACGCAAGTTTTCGCTCGGCGCTTCCTCAACGGCGACCTCTTCTTGCATCGTCTTCGTCGTCTGTTTCATTCGCCAAGCGAAGAAGCCGAACAACGCTGCAATCGGCATCGTGACGTAATCGGGAATCGCTGTGAATAGCCCGAGTAAGAAGATGGCTCCAGCCGCGATTCCGACGAGTAACGGTGTCCGGGTCAATTGACCGATGACATCCTCACCAAGGTTTCCGTCGGATGTCGAGCGCGTGACGATGATCCCGGTCGCAACCGAAATCAAAAGTGCTGGAATTTGACTGACAAGACCGTCCCCGACTGTCAGTAACGTGTACAGTTCGACTGAATCCGCTATCGGTAAGCCTTGCTGAACGACACCGATGATCATTCCGAAAATCAAGTTAATGATGACGATGATGATTCCGGCAATCGCATCTCCTTTAACGAACTTCGACGCCCCGTCCATCGCACCATAAAAGTCTGCTTCCGATTGGATTTTTTGACGACGAGTCCGAGCTTGTAATTCGTCAATCATACCGGAGTTCAGGTCGGCGTCGATTGCCATCTGTTTTCCGGGCATTGCGTCAAGCGTAAAACGTGCCGACACTTCCGAGACTCGTTCTGAACCCTTCGTAATGACGAGGAACTGGATCAAGACGAGAATCAAGAAGACGACGAAACCGACGAGCGCCTTACCGCCGACGACAAAATTCCCAAAAGCCTCGATGACTTCGCCACCATTTCCGTTTGATAGGATCGCCCGTGTCGTTGAGACGTTAAGTGCCAGACGAAACAACGTGACGATCAATAACAACGTCGGAAAGACAGAAAACTCCAGTGCTTCTTTGGCATTCATCGCAACGAGTAATACCATCAAAGCAATTAAGATATTAGTGATGATTAAAAAATCGAGCATGATAGCGGGTAGTGGAATGACGAGCATGAAGACAATCATGATGACGCCTAGCAGAACCGTTAAATCTCGTGTTGATATACTCATGATGCTTCATCCTTTCATTTTGCTTGTTTCAGTTGATAGACAAAGGCGAGTGTTTCAGCGAGCGCCTGATAGAACGTTTCATCCACTGCCATACCAATCTCTGTTTGAGCGAATAACGCCCGCGCCAGCGGACGATTTTCAACAATCGGGACATCAGCTGCTGTCGCCTTCTCCCGAATCCGGAACGCGACAGCATCTACGCCTTTTGCAACGACGATCGGTGCCATATGTTTTCCGTCATCGTATTGGATCGCTACCGCATAATGGGTCGGGTTCGTGATGACGACGTCGGCATTCGGTATTTCTTGCATCATCCGCCGCATCGCCATCTCCCGTTGTTGTTGTTTAATCTTTCCTTTGATTTGAGGATCACCTTCCGTGTTCTTATGCTCATCCTTTAAATCCTGTTTACTCATTCGAATCGACTTTTCGAAATCAAATTTTTGATAAGCGAAGTCCAGAATGGCTAACGCAATCAAGGCGATACTGACCGACAAACCGAGTAAAAATGTTAAATGACCAATGATAGCTAACGCATCGCCGATTGGTTCCGAAGTCAGCCTCGAAATCTCGACTTTGTTGTTCCAAAGAACCGTGCCACTCGTGACACCGATGACTAGAAGTTTAAAAACGGATTTCAAAAACTCGACGAGTGCTTTAACGCTAACAATCCGTTTGACGCCTTGAAGCGGATTGATCCGGTCCAGCTTCGGCTGAATCGCCTCACCACTTAAGAGCACACCAATCTGAACGAAATTGCCAAGGATTCCGATGACGACCGCTGTTAAAAAGAACGGTGCGACTAAAATCCCCATTTGTATCAGCATCTCGACTAAAATCTGTTCAATTCGTCCCTCTTCAACAGCTTGCAGAACTTGACTTGCACTGAGACCATCTTGTAGGACGAGTACGAATCGCTGCCCTAGAAATGGACCAAAAAAATAGAGAACAAGAAACATCGCGAATAACATAAAACTGCTCGTTAAATCTGCTGATTTTGCGACCTGTCCCTTCTTACGCGAGTCATCCCGCTTTCGAGGTGTCGCTTTTTCCGTCTTCTCACCAGCGAAGTACTGAAGATCAAGGCGTAATCGATATGAATGCATGTCCTTAACCTCCTAGTAATCGAATGGCGTCTGCAAGTACATCTTGCAACAATGGAACGAATCGACCGATTCCTGTGATCGTCGCTCCTGCTAATAAAAACAGAATCGCGTACCCCATTAAAAGTTTGACGGAAAAACCAATCGCAAAAATGTTGAACTGGGGTGCCGTTTTCGCTAAGAAACCGAGTGCGAGATCCACTAAAAAGAGTGAAACGACAAGTGGCATCGCCATTTGTAAGGCAGTCAACATCGCAAGACCAACGACACGGATGACAAGGCTCATTCCAGCGTCCCCTGATACCGCAATCAGACTGCCCGGCGGAAAGATTTGAAAGCTCGTGTAGATGCCGTCCAGTAAAATAAGATGCATATCAGAAGCGAGTAGAACAAGTAACGTCAGCATGTAATAAAATCGTCCGACGATGGGTGACTGCCCGCCAAACATCGGATCATAAGCGGAAGCCATCGCAAGACCCATCTGCAAGTCGATGATCGAGCCCGCGATTTGTGGGGCATACAATAAAAAACTGGCAAGTAAGCCAAGAGCTAGCCCCACTAAGACTTCCGTTCCCATCCGAAAGAAAAAATCGAAGTCTTCTACACGAACGTCTGTCTTCACGGCGTAGCTCGCAAAGTAAGCAAGTCCCGCAGCAAGCGCTAATTTATGTTGCGCTGGTAATTGCTTTGATGAAAACAAAGGCGCCGCGACAAGAAAACCAACGATCCGTCCAAAGACGAGTAAAAAAACACTCAGGAAAGAAAGTAACGTCATTTTCGGGAAACCTCAGCGATTTGTTTGAATAGATCAATCGTAAAGGTCTGTAGCTCCTGCATGATCCAAGGTCCAAAGAAGACAAGTGCTAAAAATACGGCAACGATCTTCGGAACGAATGATAACGTCTGTTCCTGAATCTGTGTCGTCGCCTGCAAGATACTGACGAGCAGACCGACGACGAGCGAGACAAGTAATAAGGGAGCCGATACCTTGAGTAATGTCCAGACAGCAGAGCTTGCCAACTGAATAATCATTTCTTGAGTCATCTTTTCTCCCCCTAACGCATACTGACGAGCAGTGATTCAACGATCAGGTGCCAGCCGTCAACTAGAATAAATAACAATAACTTAAACGGTAACGCAATCATGACCGGCGGTAACATCATCATCCCCATCGACATCAAAACACTCGAGACGACCATGTCGATGACAAGGAAAGGTATGAAAATCATGAAACCGATTTGAAAGGCCGTCTTCAGTTCACTAATCGCATATGCTGGAACGAGTGCGACGAGTGGGATATCTTCAATCTTTTCCGGTTTTTCATAATTACCGTATTTTAAGAATAATTCTAAATCATTCGTTCGCGTGTGCTTCGACATGAAGCGTTTCATCGTATCTCCCGCTTTATCAAACGCCTCATCTTGACTGATTTTATCGGCCATATATGGCTTTAAGGCCGTCGTGTTTAATTCCGATAAAACGGGCGACATGACGAAAAGCGTGATGAACAGCGCCAGTCCGACGAGTAGCTGGTTTGGTGGCGTTTGTTGTGTTCCGAGCGCCGAACGGACGAACGACAACACGACGACGACACGCGTAAAACAGGTCATTAGAATTAGTAATGAAGGCGCCAGCGACAACAACGTCAGTAATACAAGCAGTTTGATCGATGTCGCTGTCCCTGACGGAGTATCAAGTGAAATCAGGTTTTCAATCGTATTCATGAGCGCCCTCGATTCTTCTGTAGTTGCTCGAGTTGTTGTTTGAACGTCTCAAGGAATGGTGAAGGTGCTGATTTCGAAGAAGACTCTTCAAGATCCGTCGGTTCGTATCCCTCTAAATCGTCCAATGTGTCTAATAGTTGTACGTTCTCACCAACACCGACGACATAAATCTTATCCTGCACTTTCACTAACTGAACCGATCGATCCTTACCAAGTGGTACACCACCTAGATGAGTCAATCGACCGGAGTGTCTTACGCCTCGTGTCCGTTCATGAATGAATCGCGTCACGAGGATGAATCCGCCGATCAAGACGACGAGAACGACGACTCCTTTGAAGATAGTCAACGCCATGGAAGGACTCTCATCGACTTGCTGAGTCGTCGGTGCATCGCTCTGAGTTGGATTCAATTTTTCTTCGACCGTTTCCGCTTGTACAGGAAGTGTCAGCAGAAACAGGAGACAAATCAGCAAAGTCACTTTTTTCATGACGAGACAGTTTTCGAGACCGCTTCAAGCACACGATCCGCTTGGAACGGTTTGACGATGAAATCTTTTGCACCTGCTTGAATCGCGTCGATGACCATCGACTGTTGCCCCATCGCCGAACACATGATGACCTTAGCCGCAGGATTGAATGCTTTGATTTCTTTAAGCGCAGAGATTCCGTCCATCTCAGGCATCGTAATGTCTAACGTGACGAGGTCTGGTGTCAATTCCTTATACTTTGAGACCGCTTCGCGTCCATTTTCTGCTTCACCAACGACATCATAGCCGTTCTTCGATAGAATTTCCTTGATCATCATCCGCATGAAAGCGGCGTCGTCTACGATTAATACTTTTGCACTCATAATAGTTCCTCCTTAGAACATCCGAAGACGTTCTTTTGTATTTACGATTTCTGTAATACGTACACCAAAGTTCTCTTCGATGACGACCACTTCACCCGTTGCAATCAATGTATTGTTGACGAGAACGTCAACTGGTTCGCCTGCCAGTTTATCCAGCTCGATGACAGAACCTTGTGTTAATTCCAATATGTCACGAACGGAGCGGCGTGTCCGCCCTAACTCAACCGTGACGTTCAATGGAACGTCATATAACATTCCGATATTGCCTGGTGTCCCCTCTACTTCCATCTCGCCTAACTGGCTGAATTGAACCGGACTGACACTGACTGGCGTTGCTTTCGGCTCAGGTGGTGGGGCGACTGTCCGTTGTTCCATCGCGGGTGCCGGTGTCGGTTGTGCTTGTGGTTGTTCTGGTTGCGCTTGTGCCGTTGCTTGTGGTGCAGGTTCTGCTTGTTGGGTCGTACTCGCGCTAAAGAGTTTTTGAATCAATTGTTTCGAGAAGTCCAGTGGTGCCAATTGAACGATTTTGGAATCGATCATCGTGCCAATCTTCAAATCAAACTCGATGATGACCATGTTTTCCCAAAGAGAAAAGCTATCGACGATGCTCTTATCTTGTGAAAAATCAAAAATTTCAACAGCAGGTGGTGAGATATCGATTCGCATGGAGAACACGGTCGACATCGATGTCGCAGCAGCTCCCATCATCTGATTCATCGCTTCCTGTACAGCAGATAGAGCAATCGGGTCCATCTCAAGTGATTCATCAATGACACCATCGCCTCCCATCATCAGATTCGCGATGACGGAAGCATCACGCTGTGTCAGGATCAGGACGTTTTCTCCTTTAAATCCTTCTGTATAGCCGACACGCAACGCGACGTGTGGAATCGGGTAACGACTTCGTAATTCTTCCATCGAAATCATCCGGACGTGCGGTGTCGTGATTTCTACTTTTTGATTCAACAATGCCGATAAGGCCGTTGCTGAATTCCCAAGTGAGATGTTTCCGACTTCCCCTAGCGCATCGATTTCCATATCATCTAATATTTCGTCTGCGTCCGAATCTTGCGGTTCATCGTTTGATGGCGTTCCGCGTAACAACGCATCGATTTCATCTTGCGAAAGCATATCGCTCATGTTATTCCTCCTCAATTCGTTGTAAGACTTGCAAAGCGAGGTGTTTCCCGTTTAGTCCCGGTCGGGCTTTAAACATCTTCCGGTCATCGACGAATACATCGACGGCATCCGAGGCTCGCGTCTTCAGGGATAAACAATCGCCTACTTCGAGGTGTAACAATTCACCAAACGATAGCTCTGTTTGGCCGAGCACTGCTTTTAAATCGACGACGGAACTCATCAACTGCGTTTGCATGTGTTCAGACTCTTGATTATCTGCTGTCGTTCGCTTTTCTTGTTGCATCCAATAATGACTTGATAATTTCGGAAGAACGGATTCAAGTGTTACGAACGGCAAACAGACATTCAACGTACCGCTCACTTCTCCAACCGTTACATAAATCGAAACGAGGATGACCGTCTCATTCGGAGAAACGAGCTGTAGAAACTGCGGATTGATCTCCAAATCGTCGTACTCCGCCTCGACTTCCGTCACCGACTCCCAAGCGGCACCATATTGGACGAAGGCACGTTTGAACAATTGTGTCAGAATACGCGTCTCAATCTCCGTTAAATTTTCAATCTTGTTCATCCCTTCACCCGGTCCTCCAAGTAATCGATCGAGCATCGCATAAGCAATGTTCGGATTGACTTCGAACAAGACTTTACCATCAAGCGGATGAAGATTGACTAGATTGATCAATGTCATATTCGGAATGGAATGAATGAATTCATCGTACGGGAGTTGCTCGACTGTATTGACCGTGAACTGGACGTACGTCCGAAGTTGTGCAGAAAAATGCGTCGTCAACACTCGGGCGAACTGTTCATGGATTCGCGTTAAATTCCGTAATTGATCTTTTGAGAAGCGAAGCGCTCGTTTAAAGTCATAGACTTTGACACGGCGCTGCTCCTCTTGACTTCGGATTTCCTCGACTTCCATATCTCCGCTTGAAATGGCTGATAGCAAGGCATCGATTTCATGTTGGGATAATACTTCGCTCATGCTGCCACCTCACTGGATGATTTTTTTCGTCGTATAGACACGCTGGACATCACCTTCTTGGATGAGCTTCTTGAACTGCATCCGCAACCGTTCTTCAAGCTTTTCCATATCCGCTTTTGAATCTAAGTCCGACTTTTTCATCGCAGATAAATCACCTAAGATGATGTTATTGATTTGAAACTTTCGTAATTCTAAATCATCGCGTGTTGCTTGATCGTCTGTAACGATCGTGAATTGGACATTCAAGAATCGTTCATCAGCGATATTCGTCGTCAAGTCGTCTGTCTGAAGACTTCGTGCATCAAGTTCTTCACCTGTCGGCTGTTCGACTTTCGCTTCTGTCGTATCATTAGCCAAAAAGTAATTCATGATCATATACCCTGCCCCAACCATCAATGCTGCGACAATGATCATGATCAAAGGGATTTTTAATTTACTCTTCTTCTTTTCCTCGGCCATCTTCGAGCCTCCTTACACTGTTCAAGCCCGCTAATCCGATTTGTTGATAAAAAGCGATTGCGATTGCCTTGACCTCTTCTATTGATTCCTTCACGACATAAATCTGTCCACCGACGAGTTGAATCGTCGTATCCGGAGTGGAACGGACAGATTCGATCAGTATGGCGTTTAGTACGAGTGGTGCATTACGTAATGTCGTTAGCGTAATCATCGTTTCAGATTGACCAGTTCCTCAAGAACTTGGTCAGAAGTCGTGATGATTCGGGTATTCGCTTGGAAACCACGTTGAGCAATGATCATCTCCGTGAACTCTTCTGATAAGTCGACGTTTGACATTTCGAGCGTTCCAGATGTCAATTGCCCCATTCCATCCAAGCTTGGTGTTCCAAGTACCGGTGCACCTGAGTTTTGTGACGCTGCGAATACGTTGACACCTGATTTTTCTAGACCACCCGGGTTAGCAAAGTTCGCGATCGTGATATAACCGACGTTTTGTAATGCTCCTGTCGTATCGACATAAGTAACGAGACCGTCTTTACCAATTGATAAGTTACGCGCATCCGTTGGTACTTTTAGTTTTTGGAATCCTGCGCCACCTGCTTCTGGAAGGGGTACTGGCGGAGTACCGTTTGCAGCTCCTTGTGTCCCAGTACCGATTAAGTAGTTCCCGTCACCTGTAACTAAGTTTCCATCAAGATCCGTATAGAAGTTACCCGAGCGTGTATAACGAATTCCTTCCGCAGTGACGACTTGGAAGAACCCTTCACCAGAAATCCCGACATCGAGAACACGTCCCGTATTTTGAAGTGCTCCTTGGTTGTAGACGTTATCTACTGTTGACATCGATGCTCCAAGACCGACCTGTTTTGGGTTCGTCCCACCGACATTACCACCAGCACCTGATGATGAACCAACTGATTGGCTGACGAGATCCTTAAACGTCACCCGTCCTTTTTTATAACCGAACGTGTTGACGTTCGCGATGTTGTTCCCGACGACATCCAGTTTCGTTTGGAAGTTCTTAAGCCCACTGATTCCTGAATACATTGAACGTAACATTATTTTTCCTCCTTTGATTGAATCTGCGTCAGTTCATACACACTGATTTGTTTTCCGTTCGATAGTTCAGCCATGATATCCAGTCCATCTCGTTTTACGCTAACGACACTGGCTGTCTCTTCGACGGTCGTCGTCTGCTCTGCTCCTGAAGCATCAGTCGTCTTCGACTCCGCTTCATAACTAACTTTTTTACCAATTAGATTACTGTAAGATAGTAACGCTGTCGCATGTTGGTTCAAGACCATCGTGTCCATCGTCTTGCCGATTGCTTGCATCTGTTCAAGTGAAGAAAACTGTGCCATCTGAGCAATGAAATCCTTGTCTTCCATCGGAGCCGTCGGATCTTGATTCGACAGCTGGGCAATCAGAATCTTCATGAACATATCCTTGTCCATCGCTTTATTCGTCGGTACTTGTGATTTTTCAGGAAGCTGGTATGAAGTACCATCTGTTTTGATTGCATCAGTCATCGTCTTCCTCCTCTTCTTCCTCTACTGGAGTGGGTGTTTCTTGATAAGGGGACTCATGCTCCTGCTGATCACGTGTGAACGACTGTTGAAACTCCCGTGCACTAGAAGCAATCATCCCCGTCTCGATCTTTACGACTGGCGTCTGCTGATGTAAAGCTGTCTGCAATTTTCCAAGTTGTTGCTCGATCGATTGTTTCGCTTGCTCAGTACTCGCAAACAGTTTGACGGTCAATGCCCCCTCCTTACGATCGAGTTGAACGACGACCTCTCCAAGCTGCTCTGGATAAAGACGAATCGACAATCGCGTTGACCCGTCAGCACCTTTTAAGAAAGGTGCTTGCTGAAGTGCGGCTTCGATTCGTTGTTGAATCTGTTCTGGAATAGGTAGCGGCACCGGACGAATCGTTTGCAACGGGATACCTTTATAAATCGGCATGCTCATCGGAGGCGGAGTGGCTTTGCCTTCGGGATCAACGGGCATGGTCGCTTTTCGCATGAGTGAAGCGAATGCCAACGGAAGCGGTGTCTTTCCTTTCGCCTGCTCAGCTACAGCTACAGTGTCCGACTTGAGCGTTTCGACAATAGGACCAGTTTGCGGGAGCGTCTGTTTCACAGGCAACGCGGAAATGTCTCCTTCAATCGTAGGAAGTGATGGTTGTTTCAAGTTGTTCGTATGATGATCTTTCATTTTGATCGTATCGTTCGTCACTGTCTGTAAGACGACTTGCTGAAGCAATGGTGGCAATTGATCGAACTGATTTTTCGCCTGCTCGACATTTCCTTCGAGCAATTGTTTGACGAACGCTAGTAGTTGTTCCATTTTCTTCGGTTCTTGTTTTAACGCCTCTACTTCCGGTTGTTTCAGTAAAGAGAGAAGCTCGTCCGGTTGATCTACGAGTTCTTGTATCCAATCCGGTAATAGTGGTGTCTCCACTTTCGTCTCGAGTGCTGTCAAATCAGCTGAGACTGGTGACGGTGACATTGTTGGTAACTTCGTCAGATAATCCAGTAACGAAGCAAATTGACCACCAACCGTTGTCATTTCTCCTTTTTTCCCTGTTCCAGTATTCAAGTTCGGGGAGGACGATTGTATTACTTCCGTCATGTTCATCAGGCTTCCCTCCTTACTTCGTCGCGAGTAGCTGTGTTAAGGCTGCTGCTTTTTTAGCGTCCATCTTGGCAATGATTGCTGCCTGTTGTTCCGCATCGATGTCTTCGATGATCGGTACGACTTCTGTCGGACTGAGTTCGTTTAAGATGAGCGCAGCATCCTTTGGTGCCATTTCAGCATAGACCTCTGTCACAGATGCAGCTTTTTTCTTCGTCGTCTTCGTTTGATCCGTCGTCGCGGGCGTCGGTGTTTGTTTCAAACGATCCCGCTCTGCAATCAAACGTTCGACTTCCTGCTCTTTCGCTTTTAATGTATCCGATTGTTCTTTGCTTTGATTGCGTAGTTTCTTGATTTCTTGATTCGCTACTTTCAGACGACGTTCGAGTTCTGCTGACGGATTTGCTTGATTCGTAGTCGTTTTTTCCGTTGCGAACGGTAAGGATAGCAGTGGACGTCCATTCGCATAATTTAATACGAAATAAGCTGTCAGCAAGATTAAAATCAAAGGAATGATTAATAAAGGTAAGATCCATCCTTTTGACGTTTTATTTTCACTCATATCATCCGTCCTCTTCCAAACTGTAACAATGCCAGTTCATCTAATTGATTTTGTTCCGTCAAAGCTTCGATTCGTTTTGTTTCAACCGTATGATTCTCTTGAAGACGACTAAACTTCTTCTCCTCGATCAACGCTCGTTCGAGTGCTTCCTGTGCGCGTTCATAGCGATTTTTCGATTGTGTCACGTACAGTTGTTGCCGTTCGATTTCTTGCTTCACGACATCTCGAGCCCGCTCTCGATATTGCGAAGACGTTAATTCGACGATGCCAATCTCATCTTGCGCCTTCAGAAAGGATTCATAACGGACGAGCAGATGATATAGTTTTTCGACTTCGATCTCATATTGCTTTTTATGAAGGCTCAATTCTTTTGCGACGCGATCTTTCTCTGCTTCAGCTAAAGGAATGATTCGTTCATAAATCGTCTTCATCTTCCGCCCTCCTTACTGAATCGTTGCCATGAGTTGCTGACAAGCTTTCTCGAAGTCACTGTCTTCATGGATTTGTTGTTTTAAGAAACGGATCAGCTCCGGATATTTATCGACGGCACGATCAATTTCTGGGTTCGTCCCTTTTTTGTAGGCGCCGATATTGATTAAGTCTTCCGAATCAAGATACGTCGATAGCAGCTGTCGAAATGCGACGGCAGCAGTCTTTTGTTCAGCAGTCGTGATTTGATTCATGACACGACTGATGGATCGTAAGACATGAATCGCTGGAAACTGTCCTTTGTTCGCAAGATTACGATCAAGAACGAAATGACCGTCTAAGATTCCTCGTACAGCGTCAGCAATCGGTTCATTCATATCGTCTCCATCGACGAGTACGGTATAAAAAGCCGTGATCGAACCATCCTGTGTCTTACCACTACGTTCAAGCAATTGAGGAAGAAGAGCAAATACGCTTGGCGTATATCCTTTTGACGCAGGTGGTTCCCCTGTCGCAAGACCGATTTCTCGCTGTGCCATCGCAAAACGTGTGACGGAGTCCATCATCAAGACCACATTCTTACCTTGATCTCGAAAATGTTCAGCGATGGCTGTTGCTGTATAGGCGCCCTTTAGACGAACAAGTGGCGGTTGATCACTCGTCGCTACGACTAAGATGGAGCGTTTCATCCCCTCTTCTCCAAGCTCTGCCTCTACGAATTCCTTCACTTCACGTCCGCGTTCACCAATCAAGGCGATGACGTTGATGTCTGCTGTCGATCGTTTTGCAATCATACCGAGTAATGTCGACTTCCCAACTCCTGATCCTGCAAACAAACCAACGCGTTGCCCTTGACCGACCGTTAGTAGACCATCGATGGCACGAATGCCCGTCGAGAGAACATCACTGATACGAGGACGTTCTAACGGACTTGGTGGTTTGCGAACGATTGATGTAGTACGGAAATTTTCTAATGACTCTCCGTCCAGTGGTCTCCCTAGACCATCAAGCACCTTGCCAATCAGTTCATCGCCTACAGGGACGTGGAGTGGTTTTCCTGTCGCAAGAACAATTGAGCCTGGAGCAATCGATGTCGTCTCACCGTACGGCATGAGTAGAACGTGACCCTCTCTAAAACCGACGACTTCCGCTTCGATCGTCTGTCGTTGTTGAATTTGAATCAAACAACGCTCGCCGATTGCGACAGCCGTTGGTCCGCGTGATTCAATCATCAATCCAATCACTTGTACGACCTTTCCGGAATGCTGAACGAGTTCTTCCGGACGAATTTCTCGCACGGCGGCTTGAATCGCATTTACGTTAAACATGATGTAAAACCTCTTTGATTTTGGTTTGTAGGGCTTCAAAGCCACTTGTCAAACCACCTGTGATTGCTCCGTTCTCCGAGTCGATCCGATAATCGCGTGCTTTTAGCGCTGGATCAAATCGTAATTGAATCGTCGCATTAGCACCTAGAACACCTTGGAGTTGCTCTTCAAGCAGAACGACCCGTTCAAAGTCCACTGGTGAAGCGTAGATAATGATTTTTTCACGATCTCGGAACTGAATGATCAACTGATGTAACAATTGGTATAATGCCTCTTCTTCTTCATCGTGTAACTGCTCTAGAAACTGATGCGTCACCTGGAGTCCAAGCACACACAATTCATGTTCCAATCGCATCAATCGCTCTTGATTTTGCTCTTCGATTCGTACAATAAACGTATTCGTCGTTGCGATTTGCTCTTCGAACGTTGCTTGTCCTTCCGCACGTCCTGTTTCAAATCCAGCTTGGTATCCTTCTTCATATCCTCGTTGACGTGCTTCTTCTAATGCCTGAAGACGTTCGTGTTCAAACTCACGCTGACGCTGTTCAAACTCTAAAACCATCGCCTGGCGAAGACGTTCTAGTTCTGCGTGACCTTCTGCCATCCGCTCTTCATAGAACGTATCTGGAACGATTGCCGATTCTTCCTGACTGGAACGAACCTGCACGAGCGTTCGCTCCTGTCGTTCAATCACTGCTTGTCGTTTGATGACGTTAGACAACAATATCATCTCCTCCACCACGAGCCACGACGATCTCACCCATGTCTTCTAAGCGGCGGATGATTCCGACGATTCGACTTTGTGCTTCTTCGACGTCTCGGAGACGAACAGGACCCATGAATTCCATATCCTCTTTGAACGATTCGACCATCCGTTGTGACATGTTGCGGTAGACCATATCCTTGACGTCGTCTGACGATACTTTGAGTGCCAATAGTAGATCTTCGTTCGATACTTCGCGAATGATGCGCTGAATCGCCCGTGCATCGAGCGTGACGATATCTTCGAAGACGAACATCCGTTTTTTGATCTCTTCTGCGAGTTCTGGATCCTGAATCTCGAGCGTATCGAGAATCGTTCGTTCCGTTGTCCGGTCGACCCCGTTCAATACTTGAACGACCGCCTCGATACCGCCAGACTGCGCAAAATCTTGCATGCCTGCTTGTGACAAATTCCGTTCGAGAATTTGCTCTACTTCGCTAATGATCTCCGGGTTCATTCTGTCCATCGTCGCAATCCGCCGTGCTACATCGGATTGTGCTTCTGCCGGTAGCTCCGAGAGAATCTGTCCTGATTTGGCAGGATCAAGATGGGCAAGAACAAGCGCGATTGTTTGCGGATGTTCATTTTGAATGAAGTTCAATAGCTGTTTTGGGTCTGCCTTTCGTGCAAACTCAAACGGTCGGACTTGTAACGTCGATGTCAGGCGATAGATGAGTTCCATCGCCTTTTCTTCACCAAGCGCCTTCTCAAGAACCGATTTAGCAAACCCAATTCCACCTTGAGTGATGTAGTTTTGCGCCATCGCTAGTTCATGAAACTCATCGAGAACGACTAACTTATCTTCTGGATCGACTCGTTTCATACTTGAGATTTGTAGGGTTAACCATTCCATCTCTTCTTCCGATAAATGTTTATATACATTGGCAGCGACTTCAGGACCTAACGAAATCATGAGAATCGCAGCCTTTTCCCGACTGTTCATTTCTAGCTTCTTCATCTCATCAATCCTCCGCTAACCAAGTACGTAATAATTTCGCAAATTCATCCGGATTGGATTCAGCGAGTTTTTCAAGCTGTTTGCGTTTGACTGCACCATCGCTCGTATCTTCTGTTGATAATTCCGGAATTTCCGTCTCAATCGGTGTCCATTCCTCAAGTTCTTCGAATTCATTTGCTCTCCGTCGACGCATGAGGAGGATGACTGCTCCGATGACGAGGATCGCTGCTCCACCAAGTGCGAACCATACCCACATTGGTGTTGCCGTCGTCGTTTTCGTCGCTGTCGTCGTTTCCGCGAATGGTCGAGACATGACAACGACCTTATTGGCTAGCTCTGCATCCGTCAGTGTTGCTTTCGCATCTGTCTTCGTTAATGATGTCCGGATGATTGAGTACATCATCGTCTGTAAGTCCGTTTGTAATTGTGGATCGATTTGATTCTGACCTTTTGGTGGCTCGACGATGATTTGAATTCCTAAATCGCGAATCTCATAAGGAGCTCCTGTGATTTGTTTCGTGATTCGATTGACTTCATAGTTGATGATATCGTGTGTTTTTTCACTCGTATCACCCGTCGTTCCAGTACCCGCTGGGAAATTCGTTGTCTCATTTTGCCCCGTACCTGCTGTACCAGCATTTGCAGAGCCTGTGTACGCTTCTGCTACTTTTTCAGCTGACGTGACGATTCCTTCAATTTTATCGGGATCTACTGGCTCGACAAGCTTTTGTTCTTCCTGACGTTTCGTCACATCGACATCTGCCGTAACAGATACGAGTGCTTTTTGTGGACCGAGAACGACAGATAGCATCTGCTGAATCTGCTTGCGTAAATCGTTTTCCGTCGTTTTCTTCAGCGCCATCGGATCGGTTCCACCCGCTGTTTGCGTAGCAGAACCCGGCTCGTAATACGTGAAATACTGATCCATGATCGTAATGTTTTCTTCTTTAAGGTTTGGAATACTCTTTGCAATCAAATGATACAGTCCTTGAACCGTTTGATTGTTAAGATTACTGCCCGCGCTAGAAGTCAAGACGACAGAAACCGTTGAAGATTCCTTTTCATCCGATAGAAAAACACTCTTCTCAGGGAGAGTGATCATGACTTTTGCTGACTCGATCCCATTTACTTGTGTGATCAAGTTTTCAAGTTCCGTCTGCATTGTATCGCGTTCAAGAATATTCATCTCTTTATCCGTCGTTCCGAATCCAGCATTTTCACTAAAGAAGGAATAATCGATTTGACCGGATTTCGGTATACCAGCCGTCGCTAATTCGACTTTTAAGTTTTCGACATTTGCTTCTGGAACAAGAATCGTCACACCATTCGCTTCAGTAACGACTTCCGATGCGATTCCATCTTCATTTAGCTTTTCCGTCACTTGTCCTGCTTCTTGAGGGGATAGCTTCGAATAAAGAGGCGTCATCGTTGGTTTAGATAACCAGATGATGGCAACAATCAACGCCGCTAAAACGACGACGATGATTCCTAAAATCGTCGCCTTCTTCGCAAGTGACCATTCTTTCCATGTCGTATTCATAGCTCCTAATCGAGCTTTTATTCGTTCGTTCATTCAACATCTCCCACGCTTTCCTTAACAGTCACAGTTGCATACGCATCATTTCTTGGTATGCTTCGATGCCTTTGTTGCGGACTTCAAGGGCGAGTTGCATAGAAAGCGATGCCTCTTCTGTTTTAATCATGATGTTATGTAGATCCGTCGTCTTTCCTGTCGCGAGGTCGACGCGCGCTTGAGATGAGGCGTGTTGCGTTGCATTCAGTCCGTTCATCGCTTCACTGAGCACCTCACTAAAATCACTTGGTGTCGTCTTAGCGACCGTCTGCGTGGGTAGTACCATCTGCATGTTTTGAATTGGTTGAATTGCCATCCCGTCATCTCCTCTACTTATTTACCGATCTCCATCGCTTTGACGAGCATCGCTTTTGTGGCGTTCAAGGCCGTTACATTCGCTTCGTAAGAGCGTGTCGCTCCCATCATGTCGACCATTTCTTTTAAGATATCGACATTGGGCATCTTGACGTACCCGAGTTCATCCGCATCTGGATGCGTCGGGTTATATTCTAATTTGAATGGTTCTGGATCTTTCTTCAATTCACTGACCGTGACACCATTGGCAGTCTCTTTCAACACAGCGAGTTTTCTCGCATACGGTTGCCACTGTCCATTGACGAGTTCACCTCGTGTCGTTTGAGCATTTGCGATGTTTGCCGAGACTGTATCGAGCCGCAAACGCTGGGCAGTCAACCCGGAAGCAGATGTATGGAATCCGTTGAACATACTCATCGATTATTTTCCTCCTCGGATAACAGACTGAATACCTGAGAATTTACGATTCAGCTGTTCGACCAATGCCTCATACTCAATTTGGTTGCGTGATAATTCAGACATCTCAAGATCGATATCGACACCGTTTCCATCGTTACGCATCGTATTTGGTCGATCAACGATGCTACCAGAAGTTCCGATTGTTGCATGTCGCTTTAAACTCATTTTCATCTCTGAATCGAGAACATCTCCAAACGTGACACGCTTTGCTTTATACCCAGGCGTATCGACATTCGCGATATTTTTAGCGATGACTTCCTGTGCCATGACCGTTCGATTGACGGCTTGTGTCATTACGTTATAGTCAGATCCTAACCAATTCATCTTCTTTCCTCCACTCGTGGCAACTATATTTAAATTCATGAAAAAAGTAAGTCGTTAGTAATATATCTGAAATAATTGAAACAAATAGGTCAATGTTTGAAAAGAAGTTTTTTGAAAAATAGGGTAATGAGATGTTAATATTCTGTTTTTTATTCCCTTTTCTTATAAAAATGATAAATAATACCTAGTCAAACAAAAAAGACCTAGTGCTTAACTAGGTCTTCTCTGTATTAGCAGCATTTTCCTTTTTTTAGTTCGATTTAATTCGCTCTAATTCATATAGGAAATTATCGTTTAAGATTTTGATGTATGTTCCCTTCATTCCGAGCGAACGTGACTCGATGACGCCTGCACTTTCGAGTTTACGAAGCGCGTTGACGATGACGGAACGCGTAATGCCGACGCGATCGGCAATCTTTGAGGCGACAAGGAGTCCTTCATTGCCTTCGAGTTCTTCGAAGATATGTTCGATCGCTTCGAGTTCTGAATAAGACAATGAATTGATCGCCATCTGAACGACCGCTTTCTTGCGTGCCTTGTCTTCCGCCTCATGAGCCTTCTCACGAAGAATCTCCATTCCGACGACAGTTGCCCCATACTCAGCAAGCACAAGGTCTTCTTCGTTGAAGTCTTCCACCATACGACCGAGGACAAGTGTCCCAAGGCGTTCGCCACCACCGATGATCGGTACAATCGTCGTTTTCGACGTTTCGAACGTATCACGGTTGTCGACTGGGAATGCCGTATGTTCACTATCGATGGCAATGTTTGCTGTCGTTTCCGTGACGTTAAATAACTTTTTCGTGTAATCTTCCGGGAATTGACGTTCTTCTAAGAAACCACGGACCCGGTCATTTTCGATTTGTTGCTTGATTGCGATACCTAGTAACTTACCGCGCCGACTTACGATGAATGTGTTCGATTCCATGACTTCGCTGAGTCGATCAGCCATGACCTTGAAATCAACATGTGTGCTCGCTTCTTGTTGTAACATCGTATTCAGCTTCCGCGTTTTCGCCAATAAATTCATTTTTTCTTCCTCCACTTTATAAGATGAACTGACTTAAGTCTCGATCATCTGCTACTTTTCCAACTCGTTCCGTCACGTATTGTGGCGTGATCGTCACATCCGTCTCCGGCATGTCTGCTGCTTCGAAGGATAATTCTTCAAGAACGCGCTCCATGATCGTATACAAGCGTCGTGCTCCAATATTATCCGTCTCATCGTTTACCTGTGCAGCAATCCGTGCGATTTCACGAATGGCTTCTTCTGTAAAGGTGACATGAACATGTTCTGCCCCTAGTAATGCTTTATATTGTTTGAGTAATGCTTGATTCGGTTCAGTCAAAATTTTAACAAAGTCATCTTCTGTCAAACTGTCGAGTTCGACACGGATCGGGAAACGCCCTTGGAGTTCAGGAATCAGATCAGATGGTTTCGCCATATGGAACGCACCTGCAGCGATGAACAAGATGTGATCCGTCTTGACTGGACCATATTTCGTAACGATCGTCGATCCTTCAACGATCGGTAAGATGTCTCGTTGAACACCCTCTCGTGAAACACCAGCTGAATCATGTCCTTTTGTCGCGATCTTATCGATCTCATCGACGAAGATGATACCCATCTGTTCTGCGCGACGGACCGCTTCGTCATGGACTTCGTTCAAGTCAAGCAACCGTTCCGCTTCTTCTGCCGTCAGGATTGGTCGTGCTTCCTTGACTGTGAGCTGACGCTTCTTCGTTTTCTTCGGCATGACTTGTCCGAGCATATCCTGAAGATTCGCGAGCCCCTCCATACCTTGTTGCCCAGAGAATAAATCCACTTGACGTTCTTCGACATCGACTTCAATCATGCGATCCTCGAGTTGCCCTGTCAGTAATTGCTGACGAAGTAACGAACGGTCGGCTGTCGCTTCCGATGTATCCGGCTCTTGTTGCTTCTGGTTCCCGCCGAACAACATCTCAAACGGATTCGTTCCACCACCGAGACCAGATGACGCTTTTTTACCAGACAACGCATCGACGATTCGTTCGTTCGCCACTGCTTCCGCTCGATCTTTGAGCGCTTCCTTTTTCTCATCTTTGACAAGACGTAGAGACGCTTCTACAAGATCCCGCACCATTGACTCCACATCACGACCGACGTACCCTACTTCCGTGAACTTCGTCGCTTCGATTTTGACGAACGGCGCACGGACGAGTTTCGCGAGACGTCGCGCAATCTCTGTTTTCCCGACTCCGGTCGGTCCGATCATCAGGATATTCTTCGGTGTGACTTCATCCCGCATCGATGCATCGAGTAATTGTCGACGGTACCGATTACGTAAAGCAATCGCCACCGCACGTTTAGCATCCGCTTGTCCGATGACATGTTCATTTAACTTCTCGACGATTTGTCTTGGCGTCAATTCATGCATGGTCATTGCCTCCGATCGTTTCTAGGATGATTTGATCGTTCGTAAAGACACAGAGTTCACCAGCCGTCTCAAGAGCTGCGCGGGCGATCTCCTCTGCTGTGAGATGATTTGCATGTCGAGCTAACGCCCGACCTGCTGCAAGCGCATAATTACCACCTGAACCGATTGCGAGAATACCGTCATCCGGTTCGATGACTTCCCCGTTTCCGGATACAAGTAAGAGATGTGTTCCGTCCATGACGAGTAAGAGTGCTTCTAGTTGACGCAGCATCTTATCGCCGCGCCATTCCTTCGCCAGCTCAACTGCTGCCCGTTGTAAGTTCCCGTTATACATTTCAAGCTTCGCTTCGAATTTTTCAAAGAGTGTGAACGCGTCCGCGACACTTCCAGCAAATCCGGCAATGACTTTGCCACCGTAGAGGCGCCGTACTTTTTTCGCACTTTTCTTCATGATGACTTGGTTTCCGAAAGTCACCTGTCCGTCTCCGCTCATCGCGGATTGTCCGTTATGTTGAATCGCAAAAATCGTCGTTGCATGAAACATCAATGTTTCCTCCCTTAGGCACGAGGATGTGCTTGTTGATAAACATGTCGTAATCGTTCCGTCGTTACGTGTGTATACTGACCGGTCGTCGACAGTGATGCGTGTCCAAGTAACTCCTGGACCGCTCGCAAATCGGCGCCTCTTTCCAGTAAATCTGTCGCGAAACTATGACGAAGCGCATGTGGTGTCACATGTTTCCCAACAAGTTGTTCCCCTTTTTTCATGATTTTCCGAATCGCATCCGTCGTCAATCGACGCCCTGAATGAGACAAGAACAACGCTTGCTCATGACCTGCGACTGGATCTCGTGATGGTAAGTACAGTTCTAATGCATCTTTAGCAAAGGTTCCGATCGGTGCGATGCGTTCCTTCCCACCTTTTCCATACACATGGACGTAGGAGTGATCAGTCGCGAGATCACGAAGATCTAGTTGAACGACCTCGCTGACCCGCATACCCGTCGCATATAAAAGTTCTACTAACGCCACATTCCGGTTACCAAGCGTATCACTCGATCGAAAGGCATCGAGGAAACGTTCATATTCCGTTGGGACGAGGAATGTCGGAAGTCCTTGTTGTCGTTTTGGTGCTTTTAATCCATCGAATGGATTAGGCTCATCGGTGTCACGTGTCAAAAAACGACCAAATTGTTTGAGGCAGGAAACTTTTTGTGCAATCGTTGCCCGCGCCAGCTCCTGATCGTAAAGAGCATACAAATAACGCCGTGCACTTGCCAATTCAATCGATCGTAACTGATGATCGCGGCAAAAAGCGGCGTATTGTCGAAGTGTTTGATCATAAGAGCGACCTGTATTCGGAGATAATTGACGTTCAATATGAACATACCGCATGAAATCTTCTAGCAGTCGCTCAAAAGCAGTGTCTATCCCCATGAATGCGCCCCCTTCTGACCATTTCATTCTCGAATCGCCCTTAGCATAGCACAGACCAAGTAGTCTGACAATAGACCAAAAACCGAAAAATTAACGAAATTATCACGCTTTTATGACAAATTAAGAAATGGGGAGAAAGAGCGCTAAATCACGCCTTTCTCCCCATCAAAAATCACATATCCGTGAAATCTTTGATTGCTTCAAGTGCTCGCTCTGCATAGAGCGCATACTTCTCAGGTTTTTTCATCCGAACCGGATGCCCGACGAGTGCTGGTACCAATCCAAAGTTGGCATTCATTGGCTGGAAGTTCTTCCCTTCCGTCGTCGTGATATAGTGCGACATCGCACCCATCATCGTTTCCTGCGGGAACGTAACCGGTTCAGCCTCATTGATGAGACGTGCAGCGTTGATTCCTGCCGTTAAGCCGGACGCTGCTGACTCGACGTATCCTTCGACACCTGTCATTTGACCAGCAAAGAACAAGTCGTCACGTGTACGTGTCTGATACGTTGGTTTCAACAAATTCGGTGAGTTGACGAACGTGTTACGGTGCATGACACCATAACGGACGATTTCTGCATTCTCAAGACCAGGAATCAAGCGAATGATGCGCTTTTGTTCGCCCCATTTCAAATGTGTCTGGAAGCCGACAAGGTTGAACAATGTTCCAGCTGAGTTATCCTGACGCAATTGAACGACAGCATATGGTCGTTTGCCTGTCTTCGGATCTTCCAGTCCGACTGGCTTCATTGGTCCGAACAAGAGTGTTTTCGGTCCGCGAGAAGCGAGAACTTCAAATGGCATACAGCCCTCGAAGTAAATCTCTTTTTCAAATTCCTTCAGTGGAACGACTTCCGCATTAATCAGCTCATCATAGAAGAGCTGGAATTCTTCTTCCGTCATTGGACAATTCAAGTAGGCAGCTTCGCCTTTATCATATCGTGATTTCAGATAAACCTTCTCACGATCGATTGTGTCTCCATCGAGAATCGGTGCTGCTGCATCGAAGAAGTATAGATAATCTTCACCTGTGAATTGTTTAAGTGATTCCGATAATGCCGCACTCGTCAACGGACCCGTCGCGACGATCGTCGGACCATCTGGAATCGCTTCGATTTCTTCATGATGGACGGTAACGTTCGGATGGTTTTTCAACGTTTCCGTCACATATCCTGCGAAGTCATGCCGATCGACAGCAAGTGCTCCACCTGCTGGAACGCTTGCTAAGTCTGCTGCTTTCATGATCAAGGAATCGAGCTGACGCATCTCTTCCTTTAAGACACCAACTGCGTTCGTTAACTGGTTCGCTCGAAGTGAGTTCGAACAAACGAGTTCAGCGAATTGGTCTGTATGGTGCGCGGGTGTCTGTTTGACAGGTCGCATTTCATATAAGTCTACTTGTACGCCGCGTTTTGCAAGTTGCCATGCTGCTTCAGAACCTGCAAGTCCCGCGCCGATTACCGTTACACGTTTCAACGGTCATTCCTCCTCTTGCTCCTGATCGATGCGTGTTTCATGATGTCCACAAGATGTACATTCTACTTTCACACCGTTCTTGATTTTCTTTTGTACCATCATACTGCTACATACCGGACATGGTTCTTCGACCGGTTTATCCCATGAGACGAACTCACACTCCGGATAGTTCGAACAACCGTAGAACAAACGTCCTTTTTTACTACGACGTTCGACGATGTCGCCCGTTCCACATGTCGGACACTTCACACCGATCTCGACTTGGATCGGTTTCGTGTTACGACACTCTGGGAAGTTCGAGCACGCCATGAACTTGCCATAACGCCCCATCTTGATGACCATCGGATGACCACAGACTTCACAATCTTCTCCAGCCGGTTCATCTTTGATTTCAATCTTCTCGATTTCTGCTTCTGCTCGTGTCAGACGCTTTGCAAAGGACTTATAGATTGGATCGACGACTTCCGTCCACTGCATGTCACCTTTTTCGATCGCATCGAGTAAAGCTTCCATGTCTGCCGTGAACTGGACAGTGATGAACTCTTGGAAATAGTCGCTGATCATATCGATGACGAGTTCACCAAGTTCCGTTGGTAAGAATTTCTTCTCTTCAAGCGTCACGTAACCCCGTTTTTGAATCGTATCGAGTGTCGGCGCATACGTCGACGGACGACCGATGCCGAGCTCTTCCATCGCCCGGACGAGACGTGCTTCCGTATACCGTGGCGGTGGTTGTGTGAAGTGTTGTTTCGGTTCGATTGCTGATTGTTTCAACTCTTCTCCTTCATCGAGTGGAGGAAGTAGTCCTTCCTTGACGTCTGAAACCGCCTCATCGTCCGTATCTTCGATATAGACCTTCATGAAGCCCGGGAATTTAACGGTCGACCCGTTCGCACGGAACGTGACGTCGTTCGAGACGAGATCGATCTTGACGGTATCGAGAATCGCTGGCGCCATCTGGCTTGCGACGAACCGTTCCCAAATTAGTTTATATAAGCGGAACTGATCACGCGATAAATACGATTTGACGAGTTGTGGCTCGCGCATCGTCGAAGTCGGACGAACCGCTTCGTGTGCATCTTGTGAGTTCGCTGATTTCTTTTCTTTACGTTTCTCGCTTGCGATGTATTCTTTTCCGTACGCCTGCTCAATGAAACTGTGTGCTTCGAGGTTCGCCGAATCTGACGTCCGCGTCGAATCGGTACGCATATACGTGATTAAACCGACTGTACCTTCTTTTCCAATTTCGATTCCTTCGTATAGCTGTTGTGCGATCATCATCGTCTTCTTCGCTCGGAAGTTCAGCTTACGTGCTGCTTCCTGTTGCAAAGAGCTCGTCGTAAACGGTAACGCTGGATTCCGTTTCCGCTCTTTTTTCGTGACGGAATCAACTGTGAAGTCTTCTGAGAGTTGATTCAAGATTTGATCGACTTCTTCTTGCGAATGAAGTTCACGCTTCTTGCCGTCGACTCCGTAGAAGTTCGCTTCGAGCTTTTCACCGTTTGCATCAAGTTCGAGTTTGATCGTCCAGTATTCTTCAGGCATGAACGCATTGATTTCTTGTTCACGATCAATGATCATCTTGACGGCAACGGATTGAACGCGTCCCGCAGATAACCCTTTTTTAATCTTCTTCCATAATAACGGACTCATGCTGTAACCAACAAGGCGGTCCAAGATACGACGGGCTTGCTGCGCATCGACAAGATCATAGTTGAGCTTGCGTGGTCGCTTGAACGAATCCTTGATGGCATCTTTCGTGATTTCATTGAAGACGACGCGGCACTCCGTTGATTCATCAACGCCTAATGCTTTAGCTAAATGCCATGCGATCGCTTCCCCTTCACGGTCGGGGTCGGCTGCGAGATAGATTTTTTGTGCTTTTTTCGCAGCTGTCTTGAGTTCTTTTAAGACCGGACCTTTACCACGGATCGTGATATATTTCGGTTCATAGTCATGTTCGACGTCGACTCCCATTTGGCTTTTCGGCAAGTCAATGACGTGCCCCATCGACGCTTTCACGGTATAGTTGGATCCGAGATAACGTTTAATGGTTTTTGCCTTAGCGGGTGACTCGACGATTACTAGATATTTTGCCATTGCAATCGCTCCCTATTAGAGGCGTACTCGTATTTTAATCTCACTTATCATAGTAGTCTCGATTCCCATTTGTCAACGTTCAGCCGAATACTTTTTGAAACTTCTTCCGGATCAAGGAGTGGAATCGCTCCTTCTGCGATCAATTGATTCGTTCCGGTAAAGAACGATTCCGTGGGACAACCCGGCAAACAATAGACATCTTTTCCTTGGTCAAGCGCATGACTGGCAGTATTCATCGTACCGCTTCGTTTCGCCGCTTCGACGATGATCAAGGATGAGGACAATCCAGCAATGATCCGGTTCCGTTCTAGAAATTGAAATTTTTGAATAGGAGTTCCGGGTGGATATTCAGAGAGAAGAAGACCGTGTGAGAGGATACGTTCAAAAAGACTGGAGTGAGAAGTAGGATACAGACGATCAAGTCCTCCTGCGAGAACCGCAATCGTTGTCTGCTGATGTTTTAAGGACAAGCGATGGACGAGGGCATCGATACCATAGGCACCTCCGGAAACGGTGGCGAGATCTGGATGAAAGAAGGGTTGCAGGAAACGCATACGGGAAAGATGGTGCGGTGAGGGGGTTCGACTACCGATGATACTGACGCGTGGAAGTGTTAGACTGGACGGATCACCGCGGTAAAAGAGGGCATAGACCGGTTGAGGGATCGTCAGTAACACAGTCGGAAACAGTGGATCTCCTTTGACTAGAATCGATTCTTCGATCCAATCAAGCTGGAGTGCTTGTTCATACCGTTTTCGAAGACGCGTCGAAACGGGTAATTCATGACTGGGAACGATTCCGAATTGCTCAATCAATTGGACGATCGTGTACGGTACCTGACACATGGCGAAGCGGACATACAGTTCACGTTTCATGAGATCAGCGCTCCTTATTTAAGCTTCTTATTTATATAGAAGAAAGCCGTCCTGATTTGATCAGGACAGCTTCTTTTTTGATTTATTTGACTGTGCTGTTCGTCACGCACTCGTCATAGATCCCTGCTTCTTTGATGACACGGATTAACGTCTCACCAATGACAGCTGGTGTTTCTGCCACTTCGATTCCGTTTGCACGGAGTGTCTTGATTTTTTCAGCAGCTGTTCCTTTACCGCCAGAGATGATCGCACCTGCGTGACCCATCCGTTTGCCGGCAGGAGCTGTTTGACCACCGATGAAACCAATGACTGGTTTCGTCATGTTCGCTTTGACCCACTCAGCCGCTTCTTCTTCAGCTGTTCCACCGATTTCTCCTAACATGATGACGGCTTTTGTTTCTGGATCTTCATTGAACGCTTTGAGCGTATCGATGAAGTCCGTTCCATTGACCGGGTCGCCCCCGATACCAACAGCTGTCGATTGACCGATGCCAGCCGTCGTCAATTGATGGACAGCTTCATATGTCAAAGTCCCAGAACGTGAGACGATACCGACATGACCTGGTGTATGGATGTATCCTGGCATGATACCAAGTTTCGCAACACCTGGAGTGATGACGCCCGGGCAGTTCGGTCCGATGAGACGAACTGGTTTGCCTTCGAGGTAACGTTTTACTTTGACCATATCAAGAACTGGAATACCTTCTGTGATACAGATGATCAACGCGATGTTCGCATCTGCTGCTTCCATGATTGCATCCGCTGCGAATGCTGGTGGAACGTAGATGATCGATGCGTTCGCACCCGTTTTTTCGACCGCTTGTGCGACCGTATCAAAAACAGGAACACCACCGAGTACTTCCGTACCGCCTTTTCCTGGTGTGACACCGCCTACGAGGTTTGTGCCGTAGTCGATCATCTGTTCACCGTGGAACATCCCTTGGTTACCAGTAATCCCTTGAATAATGACTTTCGTCGATTCGTTCACCCAAATACTCATCTTTAGCTCCCCCTTACTTCACGAGCGCAGCGATTTTTTCTGCGCCGTCTGCCATTGATGTAGCTGCTGTAATCGCTAGACCTGAATCTTTGAGAATTTGTTTCCCTGCATCAACGTTCGTCCCTTCAAGACGAACGACGAGTGGCAATTCGAGACCGACTTCTTTTGTCGCCGCAACGATACCTTCTGCGATGACGTCACATTTCATGATTCCACCGAAGATGTTGACGAAAATCCCTTTGACGTTCTCATCCGATAAGATCAGTTTGAAGGCTTCTGTTACTTTTTCCTTCGTCGCACCACCACCGACATCAAGGAAGTTCGCAGGATCACCACTGAAGTGTTTGATGATATCCATCGTTGCCATGGCAAGACCAGCACCATTGACGAGACAACCGATGTTTCCATCGAGCGCGATGTAGTTCAAATCACTCTTTGATGCTTCGACTTCGCGTGGATCTTCTTCTGTTTCATCACGTAACGCCACGATGTCCGCATGACGATACAATGCATTTGAGTCGAAGTTCAACTTCGCATCGAGTGCGAGGACTTCGCCATCTTTCGTCGTAACGAGTGGGTTGATTTCTGCGATCGAACAATCCTTGTCGACGAAGAAGTTGTAGAGTTTCGTGACCATACCGACGAACTTGTTGACGAGCTTCACAGGAACACCCATTGCGAACGCAAGTTTACGCGCTTGGAATCCTTGAAGACCAACTGCAGGATCGACGACTTCCTTGATGATTTTTTCTGGTGTCGCTTCCGCCACCTCTTCGATGTCCATACCACCTTCGCTTGATCCCATGATGACGACACGGCCTGTCACACGATCAAGTACGATTCCAAGATAGTATTCTTTGTCAATCGCACACCCTTCTTCGACAAGAAGACGTTGAACGACTTTTCCTTCTGGACCTGTTTGGTGCGTGACGAGCGTTTTGCCGAGTAACTCCGTCGCATATTCCTTCACTTCTTCTTGCGATTTCGCAAGCTTGACGCCACCTGCTTTACCGCGTCCCCCCGCGTGAATTTGAGCTTTGACGACTTTAATCGGGCCTGACAATTGTTCTGATGCATCGACCGCCTCTTCGACGGTGAAGGCTGCGATTCCGTTTGGTACGGGTACACCGTACGAACGAAGTAATTCTTTTGCCTGATACTCATGTACATTCATGAAAAAATCCCCCTTAACCCCTTTAGTTTCGGCTCTTTCATTGTAGTTAAAATTGGAAGCGCTGTCTATCGTTATCGACCGAAAGCTTTATTTTTTCAGAATTTCATCTTGATCGAGACGATATAAAAAGGCGAATAACTCAGCGATGACACCGTATAATTCTTCCGGAATCTGTTCTGATACTTGAACAGCATCTAGTAACGTCATCAACGTTTCGTCCTGCCGGATCGGAATATCATGTTTTAATGCCTCTTCTAAAATCCGTTCTGCGATATGTTCCGATCCCTTAGCAACGACCTTTGGGGCATGCATCTGTTCTTCGTATGATAGAGCTATTGCTTTTTTCATATATGAAGATCCACCCTTCCGTTACGCGTTGAGATATCATGCGGTACGCGCTCTTTCGTCTGTTCGACCCAATCGAATCGCATCAATGCATAGCCTTGTTCCTCAAGACGAGTCTGGATTTGCGGTGTGTAGGCTTGCATGAACGTATTGACGTGCGCGTTCGGATGAAAGACGGAAATCGAAACATTCCGGTCTGCGATCAAGACGTCAACAGCGACCTCACCGAGCGTCGGTAATTGAAGATACAAGACAACGCGGGCATGATTTGGATCAAACGTCCGTTCGAACGGTGCTTCCATCATGAGATCCACATCTTCGAACGGTCCAAATTGAGGTAATTGAAATAAATAGACTCCTTTCCCTGCCTCGTTCGTTGCTTGGACGAGTTGTTGCGCTAAAATCTGATCACTCGTCTTTCGATCAAGCGTTCGACCTGTCTCGTCACCCTTTGCCAGTTGAACGAGTTCGGTAAGGGCGTGCTTTAACTGCTTCGCTTCTCCTTCCGTCACCGGTTGACCAATTTGCCTTAGGAGTTCCCGTGTTTGTGCAGTCGGTACCGCCTGACGTTGTAAAAAGGAGTCGAGTAACTGGGGGAGAGCCGACTTTTGCGGAACAGACTCGGTCGAGATGATTTTTAAGACTGGTTGTCCCTCTGCTGAAACGACTTGAAAGCGATACATGTTCCCTTCTTTTAGTTCAGCCGTCGTCCCTGCCGTCAAGACGCGTTGCCCGACTTGGAGTTCCATCAATCCGTCCGGCAACAGCTTTAGAACTTTACCGACGATGTTTGCGCCTTCCCGTAACGGTAGGTTCGCATGATCGATGATTTTAAATGGAAGTAAGGCGCGATGTTCGATTTGCATGCTCGATTCCTCCTAAAGACGTTCTTTGACAGGACGGAATGTTTTCCGGTGAATCGGTGTGACGCCCAGTGTATCGAGCGCTTGTAAATGTATCGGTGTTCCGTAACCTGCGTGTGTTTCAAATCCATATCCCGGATACTCGATCGCATATTGTTCCATCATCGCATCTCGTGTCTCTTTCGCAACGACACTTGCAGCAGCAATCGAGACACTCCGCGCATCTCCTTTGATAAGAGAGAGTTGTGGTGTATCGTCGTCGAGTGTCATCGCATCGACAAGTAAGGCATCCGGTTGCAAGTGGTGTACTGCGTCTTGCATCGCCCGTTTCGATGCTTGATAGATATTGATTTCGTCGATTTCAGCCGGTTCGATGATGCCGATTGCAATCTCAGCCACTTCTTGCAAATGCTTCAGTGCCGCTTGCCGCTGTACTTTACTCATCTGTTTTGAATCCGTTAGTCCTGGATGATAGAAACCGTCTGGTAAGATGACCGCTGCTGCGACGACAGGACCAGCTAGTGGACCTCGTCCTACTTCGTCCACTCCTGCAATTCGAACGTACCCTTGTTGACGATACTCGTCTTCAAATGCGAGCCGTTCCTTGAAATCGATCCGTTGCTGCTCTTCGAGTGCAAATCGTCGTTCTGTCTGACGAAACAGGGTATGCACCCCTTTTCGCGTATCTAAAGCCAGTTCCTGCTTCAGTTGAATAAATTCTT
Source organism: Exiguobacterium abrahamii (assembly GCF_015645365.1). NCBI lineage: Bacteria > Bacillati > Bacillota > Bacilli > Caryophanales > Exiguobacterium > Exiguobacterium abrahamii. The sequence goes on along the minus strand of NZ_JADOYC010000001.1, from coordinate 905,490 downwards.
CTAGTGTTGCTTTTTGCAATCGTTCTTTTACTTCTGCTATCTTCATACATCCTGCTCCTTTGAAAAAAACTTGGACATCAAAGGATGTCCAAGTCCGTTATGCATGCGTTTCCCACTCTTCGACTGTTTCAAGCGTCACCCGACCGAGCTTTTCCGTTCGTAGCTCATGCAGGAGCATTTCGCTCGTCCGCTCGAAATCGACATAGCCACCTGAGACGAATCCACGCTTTTTACCGATTTCTTCAAGTACATCAACCGCTTCTCCCGATACTTCGTCGAGTCGATAGCGCTCACGTAACTGCTCCGGATACCGTGTCTTTAGCTCACGAAGGGCAAATAGCGCGATATCGTCGATGTTTAAGATATCATCCTTGATCGCTCCCGTCGCTGCTAACCGATAGCCGACGACTTGATCGTCGAACTTCGGCCAGAGGATACCCGGCGTATCAAGTAATTCCATCTCACCTGTCTTCATCTTGATCCACTGCTGGCGTTTCGTCACACCTGGACGGTCACCCGTGATAGCGATATTTCGGCCAGCAAGTCGATTGATGAGCGTCGATTTCCCGACGTTCGGAATGCCGATGATCAAGGCACGGATTGCACTCGGGTTCCGACCCTTCTCCCGCATCCGTGCATGTTTTTCTTTCATTAGTCGTAAAGCGCCCTCATGGATTTGATTCAATCCTTTATTGTGCTTCGCGTCAACCGCAACGACATCAACACCATCTGCTCGTAATGCCTGCATCCATTGCTCCGTCACTCGTTTGTCCGCCATATCCGCCTTGTTGAGGACGATCAATCGTGGCTTACCTGCTGTGATCTGCTCGACCATCGGATTACGGCTCGACATCGGAAGACGGGCATCGACGAGTTCGATCACCACATCGATCAACTTTAATTTTTCTGTGACTTCCCGACGTGCTTTGGCCATGTGACCGGGGAACCATTGAATCGTCATATCCTTCACCTCGTTCATATATTCCTGGACTTCTTGCTGATCATACGATACATGAAAAAACATCCACTCCCTAGTATACGCAACTTCAGACAAGAAAAGAAGATGAGCTGCTTACTTTTAACGGCAAGCGTCTCATCTTCTTTCGTTTTAATCGACAGAGCGTACATCATTGAATGGATAGAAGACGAAGTTCGTCGTTCCGACGATTTGATCTTCATCCACAAAACCGATATCACGACTATCTTTTGAATTTTGACGATTATCTCCCATGACGAATACTTTCCCTTTTGGAACAGTCGTCTCTCCTGTTCGCTCTTCAAGCGTGAAGTCTTCCGTCAATGGCACACCACTCATCTGGGCTTTGTATTCTTTCAAATACGGTTCGGCGACTTTCTTATCGTTGACATACAATGTATCGTCTTTGTAATACATCGTATCTCCCGGAACAGCGATGACCCGTTTAATGTAGTCTCGCGTTTCCGTTGCATGGAAGACGACGATATCGCCTCTTTCTGGTTCATTAAAATAGTATGGGACCTTATTGACGATCATTCGATCCGCATTGTGTAAGGTTGGCATCATCGATTCCCCATCAACGATGACGGGTACGAACAGAAACGTTCGAATGATGAACGCGATGACGAGCGCTACGACGAGCGCCTTTACCCAACTAAATAACTCCTTCACGAATTCCACTCCCTTGATTAACGCAATTTCTTCCTAAGGACTAGTATACGCATAAACTGTAAAAAAAAGAAGCTTGTCCGGAGACAAGCCACTTTTTCACATGATTAACGACGAATTTCTTTAATACGCGCCGCTTTACCACGAAGGTTACGGAGGTAGTAAAGTTTCGCACGACGGACTTTACCGTAGCGAACGACTTCGATTTGTGCAACACGTGGTGAGTGGAGCGGGAAAGCACGCTCAACGCCAACTCCGTAAGAAATTTTACGGACTGTGAATGTTTCACTGATGCCGCCACCGTGACGTTTGATGACTACGCCTTCGAAGAGCTGAATACGCTCACGCGTACCCTCGACGACTTTAACGTGTACACGGACTGTATCCCCAGGACGGAACGCAGGGACGTCTGACTTGATTTGTTCTTGTGTAAGTTCACGGAACAATTGTTGTGTGTTCATGAATGATTTCTCCTTTTTTCACCAATGTTCTTATCTTCATTTGCTTCAAGCATCCGACAGCGGAACATCGTTAATGGGTGGCTTTTGCCACATGTTTTAACTTATCATAGATTCAGTCGTTTGACAATCCTGAAATCGAGTCTAAATAACGCTGATCTTCATCCGTTAACGATGCATCCACGAGAAGATCAGGGCGCCGCTCATATGTCCGCTTCAGCGACTGTTCCCGTCGCCATTTTTCAATCCGAGCATGGTTGCCTGATAGCAAAACATCGGGTACTCGGTACCCTTTATATTCTGCAGGACGTGTATAGTGCGGGTATTCGAGAAGTCCTGTTGAGAAGGAATCATCTTCGTGACTCGCAGACGCACCGAGGACGTCCGGTAAGAGGCGGACGACGGCGTCAATCATCGTCATCGCAGCGAGTTCTCCTCCCGTCAAGACGAAATCTCCGAGCGAAACCTCATCCGTCACCAACTGATCATGGATTCGCTGATCAAACCCCTCATAGTGACCACATAAGAAGACGAGTTCTTCTTCGTTTGCCCACTCTTCCGCCATTCGTTGCGAAAACCGTTTACCGGTCGGTGTCATGACGATGATTCGTCGCTTTCGTTCCGGCAGACTTGCCATCGCATCAAAGACGGGTTGAGGTGTCAACAGCATGCCCGCTCCTCCCCCATACGGATAATCATCGACCTTACCATGTCGATTCGTTGAAAAATCTCGAAAATTGATGGTTTCAAGTATGACGTGTTGATCGTCTTGCGCTCGCTTGACAATCGAATGGTCAAGCGCTGAAAACATTTCTGGAAACAACGTCAATACACGGATGTTCATTCTTCAATCAGTCCCGGAAGCGGCGTGATCTGAATGCGTTTCTGTTCGACGTCGACGGAAGCGACGACTTGTTCGATATACGGAATCAGGACGTCTTTTTTTCCGTCACGTTTGATCGTCCAGACGTCATTTGCGCCCGTTTCGAGAATGTCGGATACGACTCCGATTTTCGTCTCACCGTCATAAACCGTACAACCGATGATCTCATGATAGTAAAATTCATGCTCGTCTAAGTCCTGTAAGTCTTCTGCGTGGACATAGAGCTTCAATCCTTTGTACTTCTCGACGTCATTGATATGATGCATCCCTTTGAACGTCACCATGATGAATTGTTTATGCTTCCGGTAGCCACTGATCGTTACCGGTGTATACGTGCCTTCAGAGCCGAGAAAGACTTCTTTTCCGACCTTAAAGCGTTCTTCCGGGAAGTCCGTGCTTGCAAGTAGCTTCAATTCCCCTTTTAGACCGTGCGTGTTGGCGATTTTCGCAATTTCCAACCATTCCATATGTTTCACTTCCTTTCTTGAATTAAAAAAAGGAGGTAAGCTTTCGCTCACCTCCTAACGTCTTACTTCGCGAGTTTCGCGTTGTGGAATTTCTCCATGATACCAGCTTGTGAGAAGAGGTTACGAACTGTGTCCGAAGGTTTAGCACCTTCAGAGAGCCATTTAAGAGCTAGCTCTTCGTTGATTTTAACTTCTGCTTCTGGTTTAGCAACTGGATTGTAGTATCCGATTTGCTCGATGAAACGACCATCACGTGGTGCACGTGAGTCTGCTACTACCACACGGTAGAAAGGTGATTTTTTTGCGCCCATGCGCTTAAGACGAATTTTAACTGCCATTCGTAAGTCCCTCCAAATAATAAATGATTTTTTCGTTTAGTCAAATTGACAACTTCATTAGTATACAACGTTACAGCGAAAGAGAAAAGACTTTTAAAAGAATGGAAGACCAAAGCCTTTCTTTTTCCCTTTGCCCATCTGTCCGGAAAATTGTTTCATCATTTTCCGCATGTCTTCGAACTGTTTAATGAGGCGGTTGACTTCTTGGATACTGCGTCCGCTACCGCGGGCAATCCGCTTCCGACGGCTCGCATTCAAGATTTCAGGTTCAGTCCGCTCTCGCTTCGTCATCGATTGGATGATCGCTTCGACATACACGAGTTGCTTCTCATCGATTTGGGCGTTTTTCAACCCCTTCATCTTCCCTTTACCTGCCCCAGGGATCATTCCCAACAGTTCGTCGAGTGGACCCATCTGTTTCACTTGCTGCAACTGCTCGATGAAATCATCGAATGTAAACGATGCATCGCGCATTTTGCTTTCTAACTCTTTGGCACGCGTAGCGTCCATTTGTGACTCTGCTTTTTCAATCAGTGTCAGCATGTCTCCCATGCCTAGAATCCGAGACGCCATCCGCTCGGGATAGAATGGTTCGATGGCATCGAGCTTCTCTCCAAGACCGACGAACTTAATCGGTGCTCCGGTGACTGCCTTGATGGAGAGTGCTGCACCACCTCGCGTATCTCCGTCGAGCTTCGTCAGAACGACTCCCGTTACGCCAAGCTTTTCGTTGAAGCTCTCTGCGACGTTGACGGCATCCTGACCCGTCATCGAATCGACGACAAGGAAGATTTCATGCGGTTTGGCGATCTCCTTAACATCAACGAGTTCCTGCATCAGTTCCTCATCGACGTGTAAGCGACCTGCCGTATCGATCAACACGATATCGTGATGATGCTCTTTTGCATAATCGAGTGCACCGGTAACGATTTCTTGTGGACTAACCTGATCTCCCATCGAGAAGACCGGCAACTCCAATTGTTTACCAAGTGTCTCTAATTGTTTGATTGCTGCCGGACGATAAATATCCGCCGCAACAAGCAAAGGACTACGATTATGTTTTTTACGTAAATGATTGGCAAGTTTACCCGTTGTCGTTGTTTTACCTGCCCCTTGCAGACCGGTCATCATGATGACGGTCGGGGGACGGTTCGCAAGCGTCAACGGTGACACTTCTGCACCCATCAGATTCGTCAATTCATCGTGGACGATTTTGACGACTTGTTGCCCTGGCGTCAATGACGTCATGACATCTTGACCGACGGCGCGTTCCTTTACATCATTTACGAATTGTTTGACGACCTTGAAGTTGACGTCGGCTTCGAGTAGCGCTAAGCGAACTTCGCGCATCATCTCTTTGACGTCTGCTTCAGAAATCTTACCTTTACCTCGCATTTTAGCGAGACTGGCTTGAAGCCGTTCCGATAATCCTTCGAATGCCATTAAGAATGCCTCCTACTCTAATTGCTCCAATGTCTCAATGATCACTAGGGCTTCACCCGGAAGGTCGCATTGCTTCAGCTGATCGAGTAACTGCTTTCGCCGTTCGTGTTTCTTGAACAGCGATAGTCGTTCTTCATACTGCTCGAGCATGGCTTCCGTGCGTTTTATGTTGTCGTAGACTGCTTGTCGGCTGACTTCAAACTCATCGGCGATCTCACCTAAGGAAAAGTCATCTAAGTAATAGAGTGACATGTAATTCCGTTGTTTTGGCGTCAAAAGCTCCTGATAAAAGTCAATCAGATAATTCATCCGGTTCGTTTTATCAAGTGTCATTCGAGCACCTCCGCAATGTTAAGTGAAATTCCTTTACAGATAGTATAGTACAGCCCTCACAGTGTGTTGTCAAGTTTTTTTCTTTACATGAAACGTCGCTTATTCCGCGCTTTCTTCCGTGTCGACGTTTTCTTTTTCTTCAAAGACATCGCCGAACAGTCCATACACGAATTGTTCTGCGTCAAACGGTTGTAAATCATCGATCTTTTCACCGAGACCCACGAACTTAACCGGCAGATTCAGCTCGTTCTTGATCGCAAGAACAATCCCACCTTTTGCTGTTCCGTCAAGTTTCGTTAAAACGATTCCGCTGACGTCCGTCGCTTGTTTGAAGGCTTTTGCCTGCACCATCGCGTTCTGCCCTGTTGTTGCGTCAAGTGCTAGTAACACTTCATGGGGGGCGCCTGGAATTTCACGTTCGATGACGCGTTTGACCTTTTCGAGCTCGTTCATCAAATTGACCTTGTTTTGTAGGCGTCCTGCCGTATCACAAATCAGGACGTCGACCTTACGTGCTTTTGCTGCTTGGACGGCGTCATAAACGACAGCAGCCGGATCGGAGCCTTCGCCTTGACGAATGACCGGTACACCGGAGCGTTCGCCCCAGACTTGCAGTTGATCGATCGCACCAGCCCGGAACGTATCCCCCGCTGCTAACATGACGCTCTTACCTTCTTGTTTTAATCGGTTCGCAAGTTTCCCAATCGTTGTCGTCTTACCGACCCCGTTGACACCAACGAAGAGGATGACATTCAGCTCATGATCAAGATCAAGGGCTGTCTCTTCTTCTTCGACTAACATGTTCGCGACGACTTCAACGAGGACATCCCGGACTTGTTTTGGATCCTTGACGTTACGTCGTTTGACTTCTGTCTTTAATTCTTCGACCAAATCCATCGTCGTCGTCACACCGACGTCTGCTTGGATCAACACTTCTTCTAACTCTTCGAAAAAGTCTTCATCGACTTCACGGAAGCGGTAGACGAGATCATTGACAGCACTCGCTAATCCGTCGCGTGTCTTCGTCAAGCCTTCCGTAAATTTAGTCGTGACTTCTTGTGTCGAAGTCGTCAAGCGGTCTTTCAGTTTTTTAAAGAAACTCATCGTTTAATCTCCTTTGGTTCTTCACTTAATGTACGTCGTGCCTCTTCTAGTTTAACGGATAACACTTCAGATATCCCGTTTTGTTGCATCGTGACGCCGTAAAGGACGTCTGCCGCCTCCATCGTTCCTTTTCGATGGGTGATGATGACGAACTGTGTTTCGCGTGCTAGCTGATGGACGAACTCGCCGAATCGCGCGACGTTCGCTTCGTCAAGCGCCGCCTCGACCTCATCGAGGACACAGAACGGGACAGGACGTGTCTTTAGAATCGCAAATAATAAGGCGATGGCTGTCAAGGCACGCTCTCCACCGGACAAGAGCGATAAATTCTGCAGCTTCTTACCAGGCGGTTTCGCAACGATATCAATTCCACTCGTCAACAGATCACTCGGGTCAACAAGGACTAGATCGGCTTCACCGCCCCCGAATAACTCTCGGAATGTTTCTCGGAAGTGTTCTCGGACAGCATCATACGTTTGACGGAACAACCGAATGACTTCTCGGTCCATCTCTTCGATGACGCCATAGAGATCCGTTTTAGCAGCGACGAGATCATCCCGTTGCGCGGATAGGAACGTAAACCGTTCATCGACCTCTGCGAATTCCTCAATCGCACCGATGTTGACGATACCGATTTCTTCGAGTTGGCGTTTGAGCAGATGAATTTCCTCTTTTGCCTCTTCATACGATAAATCAAGAGGTGCAATCAGTTCGAGCAGTAATCCCATTTCTTCCAGCATTTCTTGTCTTGTCTCAAGACGCGTGCTCGTTTTCCCTTGCGAGAGTCGTAGTTGCTCGAGTGCCTGTTTCGTCGTTTGTTGATCGTCCTTCGTCTTCGCTTCGCGGATCCGGATCAAGCGCAGGGATTCTGCTTGTACTTGAATCCGTTGCCCGATTGCGACGAGTTCGGTCTCGACCCGTTCCTGTTCCTGTTCCTGTTCGCGCTGTTCCGCGTGCAAGGAATCAATCTTCGCTTCATCGAATCCTTCAAGGACATGACGCAAGTCACGGCGTTTATGACCACGTTCAAGCTTCGCGTGACTGACCTGTTCCGTCAGGCGTTCGATCTCTTGAGAAAGCTGCGCTTGTTTCATTTGAATCGTTCGCTCTTCGAGAACTGCTTCTGCTTGTTCCTTCTTCAGTTCGTCCATCGTGACGGCACCACGGGCTTGCGCATCCTTGAGACGATCTAAGGCTTGTCTGAGCTCTGTTTGACGCTCCGTCCATTTTGCAATCTCGACTTCCGACGTCTCGATGATTCGACGTGCTTCCTGTTCTTGTTCGAGTACACGTGCCATCTGTCGATCTTCAACCGACAATTCAGACGTCATGACAGCGAGATGACGGTTCGCATCTGCTAACGTATCGCGCGATTGTTCGAGTTGCCCTTGTAATGCTTGAATCGTTTCTGTCCGTGTCCGAGCAGTAGCATCAAGAGTCTGAATCGCCGCTCTCAAATCTTCCAAGCGCCGCATCTGCTCCCGAATGACCGCTTGCCCGCGCGTCAGTCCCTCTTTTAACTCGTCAAGTTCGCGCGATTGACTGAACAATGGTGTACCTTTTTTCCGACTTCCGCCGGTCATCGTACCACCGACGTTGACGACATCTCCTTCGAGCGTGACGAGACGATAGCGATGTCCTGTTGAACGGGCGATTTGGTTCGCCTGTTCAAGTGACTCGACGACGAGTGTCGTACCGAGCAAGTTCATCTTTAATTTCGTCAACGTCTCGTCTGTCGTCACGAGATCACTTGCGATCCCGACGAATCCAGACATCCCCCCGACTTGTTCTCGCACGGAACGATTGACTTCGCGTGCTTGGAGTGAGGCGAGCGGCATGAACGTCGCTCGACCGGCATTTAATCGTCGAAGCTCCTGGATCAGACGACGTCCTGTCGCATCGGTATCAACGACGATGTTTTGCATCGCCCCACCAAGTGCTGTCTCGATTGCCGCTTCAAACCGCGCCGGAACCGAAATCAGCTCCGCGACCGCTCCGTAAATACCTGGGTGCTGATCTCGTTGTTTTAAAATCGTCTTAACGGCACCGAAATAACCGCTATAGTCGGCTTTGACGGATTCAAGGAATTCAATTCGGTCTTCCGTCTTATGCCGACGTCGCTCTAAATCCGCAACGGACTGTTCGACTTGGCGTAACGCATGTTGTTGTTCATTTCGTGCTGCAAGTGCCGTTGTCTCTTCTTCTGTTGCTTGGTCCAACTTCGTCCGGATTGAAGCGACATCCGCTTCTAGTCGTGCGACGTCTTCCTCGAGTTGACGACGCGTCGATTGTTTCGTACCGCTGTCCGCCGTAAATGAACGTTGTTGTTCTTCTGCCTGCATGAGATCTTGCTTCGCCCGGTTATAGGCATTATTCGTCGCAGCTAATCGACTCGCCACTTCAAAGGCTTCCGAACGTAATACTTCGGCTTCCTTATCAAAATCACGATCGGTTTGTGTCAGCGCTTGATCGGCTCGTTCTCGCTCAGCCGTGATCTGTTTTGCTTCCTGATCGACTTCTGCTTGGCGTTCCTGTAAAGCGGTCAGTTCGAGTTCCAGTTCCTTGACGCGTTCTTCGACAACGGCAACCTCTTGTTCGAGTCGCTCTTTCGTCTCGGTCCCGTGTTTTTCACGCTCTTTCGCTAGATTAAGGGCACCTTGGATTTCAACCAGTCGCGTCGAGACATGTCGAAGTTGCTCCTGCAACGCGTTTTCTTGTTGTCGTTCTTCTTCAAGCGCCGATTCTTGATTCTCTCGGGACACGACGGTCTCTTCGTAAGTCGTCTTTTGAGACGCAAGGCGTTCTTCACATTGTGCGATGTCACGCGCCAATGTTTCGAGCTCCGTCTGATACGTCGTGATTTCATGCGCCAAGATACCACGCTCGAGGACATCATGCCGTTCTCGAGCGACGAGATACTCCTTCGCGAGCGCCGCTTGTTCACGTAACGGCTCGATTCGTCCGCCGAGTTCATATAAAATATCATCGACACGCGATAGATTCGCTTCCGTATCACTTAATTTCCGCTCGGCTTGCTTCTTGCGATGACGATACTTCAAAACGCCTGCTGCTTCTTCAATGACAGCACGACGTTCTTCCGGTTTACCCGAAATGACTTGTTCAACTCGCCCTTGTCCGATGATTGCAAAAGCATCACGCGACAAGCCTGTGTCCATGAACAGATCAAGAACATCCTTCAGGCGACATGGTTTTTTATTTAAAAAATAATCGCTGTCTCCGTTGCGGCTGACACGCCGCGTGACGCTGATTTCCTGATACGGCAACGCAACCGTTCCCGACTCGTTGTCTAAGACGAGCGTCACCTCGGCAAATTGTTTCCGGTGTTCAGACAGACTGCCGGCAAAAATGACGTCTTCCATCTTCGCCCCACGCAGTGACTTCGCAGATTGTTCTCCGAGTACCCAACGGACAGCGTCCGATATATTTGATTTCCCACTTCCGTTCGGTCCGACGACTGCCGTGACACCCGGAAGGAATTCTAGTTCAGTTCGACTGGCAAATGATTTGAAGCCATTGATTTCAATTCGTTTTAAGTACATCTTGATCACCCGTATGTTTAAATTTCTTTTGAATTTCTTTCAGTTTACCATAGCCGAAACGCTAGCAACATGATAGGTTTTAAGGTAGTATCACGCGAAACAAGAAGAAGAGGAGCGAATAACACGATGACGATTGAACAAATGATTGAAGCGATCTTAGATAAATTGAACATCATCAACAAAGGGGTCATTAAAGCAGAACAGTTCGACGGCTCAAAAAATGAGGACTTAAAAGAGATTTATGAGTTCGTCATGATGCGCGACTCGTTATCACTTGCAGAGGTCGACGCGATCGTTGACGAACTGAAATCCCTTAAGACTGTCTAATCAAACGAACTTCACACGATAAAGGCCGATCATCTCTCACGTATTCGAGAGATGGTCGGCCTTTTGTTGCTTAAAACTGTTTCTTTAATTCAAGTAAGGCTTGTTTTGCCGCCTGTTGCTCTGCCTCTTTTTTCGATCGACCAGTCCCGATCCCTTCCAGCTCATCCGCGACTTGGACACGCGAGATGAATTCCCGACTATGCGCCGGACCGCGCTCTTCGATGATTTCATACTCGATGACACCTAAGCCGACACGTTGAATCGCTTCCTGTAATTGACTCTTGAAGTCCGTCTGTTCTTCGAAGAAGCCTGTCGCCACTTTCGGAAAAACCGCTTCGGCGAGGAATCGTTCGGCTGCTTCGATGCCTTGGTCAAGATACAAGGCGCCAATGAAGGATTCGAAGACATCCGCAAGTAAGGCTGGACGATTCCGACCACCGGTCAGTTCTTCCCCCTTACCTAACAGAATCATATCGGAAAACTGATAGTGATTCGCAAATTGGACGAGTGACGGTTCACAGACGATTGCCGCTCGCAATTTCGTTAATTCCCCCTCGGAACGTTCCGGGTAGTGTTCGAATAGATAGCGTGACACCGTCAACTCTAAGACCGCGTCCCCTAAAAATTCTAGGCGTTCGTTATCCCCTTCAGACTCGCGTTGTTCATTGACGAACGAAGAGTGCGTGAAGGCTTGTTTTAATAGCTCGACATTAGAAAACGTGATATTCAGGCGCTCTTGTAACGCTTCGAATTTCTGCTCGATTTGAGCGAGCGTCCGAGCATCCTTGCGTCGTTTTACATAGGGTCCTTTTCGGACACGACGTCCTTTTTGATTCGTCATAGTTCCTCCTAAACAGCTAAAGCCCACCGCAAATTGCGGTGGGTCAGCTTCAATGATCAGACTTGTGTTTCGATGTAGTTGACGACATCGCCGACAGTCTTCAAGTTTTCTGCTTGCTCATCTTCGATCGTGATTTCGAACTTGTCTTCTAAGTCCATGACGAGTTCCATGACTTCGAGAGAGTCTGCACCGAGGTCGTCTTTGAACGATTTATCAAGTGTGATTTCACTTTGTTCTTTTCCTAATTTTTCTGCGATTGCTTCTTGTACGTCTACTAAGATTTGTTCTTTTGTCATTTTAAAATCCCTCCATGAGTTGAGTATATAAGATGATTGCCGATTTGGCAAAGTACTACCGTTAGTTGTGTTACATCGTCATGCCGCCATCGACGGCAAGAGTTTGTCCTGTGATGTATCGCGCTTCATCTGAAGCGATGAAACTGACGAGTGAAGCAATATCGTCGGTTTGACCGAAGCGTTTCAACGGAATTTGCCCGAGTGACAGGTTCCGCTGTTCTTCCGTCAATTCGTCCGTCATGTCCGTTTCGATGAATCCTGGACAGATGGCATTGACTGTGACGCCTTTACTCGCGAGTTCACGTGCGACGGATTTCGTCAGCCCGATCAGACCCGCTTTCGCTGCGACATAGTTCGCTTGCCCTGGATTTCCGGAAATACCGACGACTGATGCGATGTTGATGATACGACCGCTTGTTTTTAACAATGGACGTGTCGCAGCTTGCGTGACGAGAAACGCACCTTTGAGGTTTGTATCGATGACAGCATCGAAATCCGCTTCCTTCATGCGCATCAGCAAACCATCACGCGTGATGCCGGCATTATTGACGACACAATCCAGTTGACCGAACGTGTCGATCGTCTGTTTGATCATCTGTTTGACAGCATCTGCTTCAGCGACATTCGCTTGAATCGCGAGTGCCTCTCCGCCTGCTTCCTTGATTTCACGGACGACTGCTTCCGCCTTGTCCGTGCTTCCTGCATAGTTGACGACGACACGGAAACCATCTGTTGCCAATCGCTTCGCGATGGCAGCTCCGATGCCGCGTGACGCGCCAGTGACGAGTGCTACTTTACTCAACGAATTCCCTCCGCTTCCAATTGCTCAAGTGTCTTGATGCTGATGATTTTCGCATCTTTTTTGATTCGTTTCACGAGACCGCTCAACGGAGATGATGGACCAAACTCGATGAATGTATCCGCACCTTCTTCGATCAGACGCTCGACGCATGATTCGAATCGAACCGGTGAGTAGAGCTGCTGAACGAGCAAACGAATCAATTCGTCTGGTTGATCGTGGAACGCACTGTCGACGTTCGAGATGAATTTCGTCTTCGCCGCTTCAAACGGTGACGAGACGAGAATGTCTTCGAATCGTGGTGCGAATGGTGTCATGAGTGACGAATGGAACGCACCTGAGACATCAAGCGGTAAGACACGTTTTGCTCCGAGCTCTTTTAACTTCGCTGTAGCGGATTCGACCGCTGCGATTTGTCCGGAGATGACGAATTGCCCAGGACAGTTGTAGTTGGCGATTTGAACGATTTCTCCCGTCGCCGCAATCGATTCGACCGCGTGATGGGCTGCCTCGACATCATTCATGCCGATGACCGCCGCCATCGTTCCACCCGTGACTTGATTCATGAGTTTTCCGCGTTCGCGGACGAGATAGACGGCTTCAGACGGTGTGATGACAGAAGCTGCAACGAGCGCGCTATATTCTCCAACACTGTGTCCGAGTACGAAATCAGGTGTATGTCCTTGTGCTGCGTACTGCTGTGCGAGTAATGCACTGTGTGCGACGATGGCTGGTTGAGCAATGTCTGTCGCTTTCAATTCATCCTTCGTCCCTGTCGTCATCAGCGTCGTCAGATCCAGACCAATTCGCGTTCCGAGGTCAGCGAGTGCTTGGCGTGTCTCGTCTTGCGTGATGAGCGTCTGTCCCATTCCAGGCGTCTGTGACCCTTGTCCCGGAAACATCCAAACTGTTTTCCCCATCTCGTCTCACTCCTTCTTAACGTGCTTCTGTTGCCTTCGCTTGAACGATTTTGGCAACGACTTCTTGTTCAACCATCTTTTCTGCTTGAACGAGCGCTCGGCTGAATGCGTAGGCATTACTTGAACCATGCGCCTTAATGACCGGAGCCGCTATGCCGAATAGTCCGGCACCGCCATATTCTTCATAAGCGAGCAACTGCTTCATTTTTTTTAACTTCGGTTTCAGTACGAGAGCGGCTAGCTTTGATGTCCACGAGCTCATGAATTGTTCTTTCATGACACCCATGATCATACTGGCTGCCCCTTCAGTACTCTTAAGTAACGTGTTACCGGCAAAACCTTCCGTGACGATGACATCGACGTCACCGCTCATCGCTTCTCTCGCCTCGACGTTCCCAACGAAATGAATCGGTGCTGTCTCAAGTAGCGGATACGTTTCCTTCGTCAGTGCATTCCCTTTACCGGCTTCTGATCCGATATTCAGGAGTCCGACTTTTGGACGTGTGATGCCGCGAACTTGTTCTGCGTAGACAGACCCCATGATGGCATAATCGAGCAAATGCTCTGCCTTCGCATCCGGGTTGGCGCCAACATCTAAGATGACGACACCTTTCCCATTACGTGTCGGGAAAGTCGGGGCCAGTGCAGGACGGTCAACTCCTTCGATTCGACCGATGACGAACAATCCGGCAGTCATGAGCGCTCCCGTGTTGCCTGCTGAAATCAAGGCATCTGCCTCTCCTGATTTCACCAGGTTTGCAGCCACAACGAGTGAGCTATCTTTCTTGCGGCGAATCGCACGTACCGGTTCGTCTTCTCCGGTGATGACGGATGCCGCGTGGACGATCGTCACGCGCGGATCCTCGATTGAGTATGAGCGTAATTTCAACTCATCTCCGACTAGTCGGATATCGATGTTTTCGTTTGGACGTTCTGCCAAATAGGCAACGACCCCTTCTACGATGGCACGGGGTGCGTGGTCGCCCCCCATAGCGTCAACTGCTAAAATCATTTCGATTCCTCCTTACTACTTCGATACACCGTGAACTCACCGATGAAGACACATTCTTCACCGACATAACTCTCCACCGTGATGTCAGAACGACCATCTTGACGATGGGAACTGACGAATGCCTTCGCAACGACGCGTTCCCCGACATGAACGGAGCGTGTGAACTGAACGTTCGCACGTGTCGTCAACGCGAGTTCATCGTCGATGAGCGCAATCGCAAGCGAGTTTGCCTGCGCGAACAAAATATGTCCGCGGGCGATCGCATTCCGACTAAACGCATGTTCCGGCAAAATCTCAAGGATCGAGATCGCAGATGTATCGAGTTTCAGGTCAATCATATCACCAATGACTTCATTTTCAGTCAACGTACGCACATCATCCAGTCGTTCGGTCGCGACGTGTTTAATTCGCTCCCGTAATTCCGGAATCTTTAATTCCATCCGGTCGAGACGAATCGTCTGGATACTGACACGGAATCGTGTCGCCAGCGCTTCATCCGTGATGAACGGATTTTGCTCGATCGTCTGTAATAATTCTTGTTGTCTCTCTTTTTTAGGTACCCGCATGTATGTTCCTCCCACAAGAAGGATGACCACTATTATTACCTGGTACTAACAGTAGTATATATCCCTTGTTGTTCACTTTCAAGTATTATTCGATTCTTTCTCCTTCAAGTAGCCCTTGTCGTTCGATATAGTCACGCAAGACATCGTATTCCGGCGCTTGCCAAAAGGCGTCCGATCGCAGTAAGCGGACTGCATCTTGTCGCGCAGTTTCCATGACTTGTATATCGAGCGCGGGATCAGTCAAGACGAATCGCGGTAATCCACTTTGTTCGGTACCGAAGAAATTTCCGGCTCCGCGCAGTTTTAAATCCTTTTCCGCTAGCTTGAAGCCATCGTTCGTCTCCGTCATCGTCTTGATCCGTTCTTTTCCCGTATCGGAAGAGGGATCGGCGATTAGAATACAGTAAGACTGGGCATCGCCTCGACCGACGCGCCCTCTTAATTGGTGTAACTGCGCAAGACCAAAGCGTTCTGCATCATGAATGACGATGATCGACGCGTTCGGAACGTTCACGCCGACCTCGACGACCGTCGTTGAAACAAGGATTTGAACAGTATTCTCCTTAAACGCCTGCATGATCTCGTCTTTTTCTGAAGAAGTCAAGCGCCCATGCATCAAACCGACATGATAGGGCTTGAACCGCTCGGTCAATGTCGCATGTAATTCGATCGCATTTTGAACTTCGAGTGATTCGGATTCCTCGATCAATGGCGTGATGACGTAGGCTTGTCGACCTTGCGACAATTCTTTCTCGACGAACCCGAAAACGCGTTCCATCTGTTGCGGTTTCGCCCAGTAGGTCTCGATTTCCTTTCGTCCCGCCGGCATCTCATCGATGATCGAAACATCCATATCTCCAAAGACCGATATCGCAAGCGTACGCGGAATCGGTGTCGCTGTCATATATAATACATCTGCCTGTTCAGCTTTCGCGCGCAATCGTTTCCGTTGCTCGACACCAAAGCGATGTTGTTCATCGGTGATGACGAGGTGTAATGCCTTGAACTGGACAGTGTCTTGAATCAGCGCATGTGTCCCGACCAAGACGTCGATTTCTCCTGTTGCGAGGGCTTCGAGCAAATGTGCGCGCGCTTTCCCTTTAACAGAACTCGTCAGCAGACCGACCCGAATCCCAAGTGGTTCAAGCAATGGGGCGAGTGACGCTGCATGCTGTTCCGCTAAAATTTCGGTCGGCACCATCAAGGCACCTTGTTTTCCGGCACGAACCGTCGCGAACAAGGCGATGGCTGCGATGACGGTCTTTCCGCTTCCGACATCGCCTTGCAGCAACCGATTCATTCGTTCACCGCGACCGATGTCGTCTAGGATCTCTTTTGTCACACGTTGCTGGGCACCTGTCAGCGGAAACGGCAGGCTCTTGATGAAATTGGCAATATCCGTTTCATGTAAAGGCAAGGCAACTCCTTGACCTTTCCGTCGCCCAAGACGTAACGCCTGTAATTTCAGTTGGAAATAGAGGCACTCCTCGTAGACATAACTGCGACGAGCAGCCGTCAACTCTTGTCGATTCGTTGGGAAATGGAGCGACTTTAACATCGTCATCCGGTCCTGTAACCGGTACGTCTTCCGGATGCTGTCCGGGATTCGTTCAGCTAATGCCTCAGTCTCCTTGAACGCCAAGTCGACGACGCGTCGGAATGTCTTCATCCGCATGTCACCCCGGAGCGAGTAAACGGGTGTCAATTCGCCTTCGATTGCCCCGAATTGCAATTCCGTCGCAGAGATCGTCATCCGGTGTAAATCCCACTTGCCACTGACCGTCACTTCTGCCCCGAGTTGCAATTGGTCTTTGTAGAATGCCCGGTTGAACATCGTTACGGTCACACTATACCGTTCTTCAACGAGCAGACGGAACGTTAAACGATTTTTCCCTTTGCCGTAATAGCGCACAAGTGGTTCAGACTGGACTTGACCCGTGAACTTGACTTTATCCTCATGGATTGCTTCCGTTAGACTTCCCGTCACGAAGTCGTCATAACGAAACGGGACGTGCTCGAGCACGTCCGCAACGGTGAGAATATTCATCTCTTCTAGTTTTTTCGCTAAATCCCGTCCGACACCTTTTAATGTCTTGACGTCACGTGATGGATTCATTCGATAACTCTCCGAAGATTTTCGCTTCGAGCCAGCGACCAGTCGGCGTATTCGCGAGTCCACCTTTTGCTGTCTCGCGAAGCGCAGACGGCATCATCTGACCAATCTCATGCATGGCTGAGATGACTTCATCACACGGAATCCGTGACGTGATTCCAGCGAGAGCCATGTCGGCAGCGACAACAGCATTCGCCCCGCCCATCGCATTTCGTTTCACGCATGGTACTTCGACGAGTCCTGCAACAGGATCACAGACGAGTCCGAGCATGTTCTTCAACGCGATCGCAAAAGCATGTGCTGACTGATCCGGTGTTCCGCCCGCCATCTCAACGATCGCAGCAGCTGCCATCGCTGTTGCTGAACCAACTTCTGCCTGACAGCCACCAGCCGCTCCGGAAATCGACGCATTGTTCGCGACGACGAAGCCGAACGCACCGGATGTGAACAAGAAGCGTAGCATTTGCTCACGCGTTGGGTTTAAGCGATCTTTGACCGCAAATAAAGTACCTGGCACGACGCCGGCACTCCCTGCCGTTGGTGTCGCACAAATTTTCCCCATCGCAGCATTGACTTCATTCGTTCCGATTGCCTTACTAACGGCGTCCAGTAATAAATCACCGGATAAACCTTTACCTGAAGCACGGTACCGTTGAAGCAAGACAGCATCCCCACCGGTTAGTCCTGTCACCGACTGGACACCGTCACCATCAAGTGAACGAGCGACTGCTTCTTCCATCACTTGTAGGTTTCGTTCCATCATCGCATAGACTTCATCTCGCTCTAAATGACGAACCGTCATCTCTTGCTCGATCATGACTTCCGAAATCGGAATATTTCGTTCCGTCGCGATGGCGACGAGTTCTTTTACGGATTTAAACATGTCTTCACTCTCCCATCATGACGGCACGCTCGACTTGAGGTAACCGATCGATTTCTTCCAACACTTCTGCCGTTATCCGGTCATCAATCTCAATTGCCATGAGTGCTTGTTTTCCTTTTTCATGCCGTGACACTTCCATGTGCCCGATGTTGATTTCGTAATCAGCCAAAATGCTCGTCACGGCTGCAATCGCACCAAAGCGGTCATGGTGCAAGACGACGAGTGCCGGTCCCCCACCGGACAAACGAAGCGGTACACCATTTAATTCAGTGATTTCAATCGTTCCCCCACCAATTGAAATACCAACCAATTCAAACTCTTCTAACCCGTTCGTCAAGTGGACACGTGCCGTATTCGGATGATCCGTCAATGCTTCGCTCGTCTCGAAATGAATCTCGATCCCTTTTGACTTCGCGATATCGATCGATTGCGGAATTCGGTCGTCAAACGTATCGTATCCGAGAACACCGCCGATGATGGCGACGTCCGTTCCATGTCCACGATACGTATCCGCGAATGAACCGTAAAACGTGATGTGGATGACAGTAGGTGTTTCCCCGAATAATTTACCCGCCATCAATCCGATCCGTGCAGCTCCCGCTGTATGCGAGCTCGATGGACCAACCATGACTGGTCCGATGATGTCAAAGACGCTACGATATTTCATCTCTTTTCCCCTCTCTATGAAACAAACGAAATCCCACCTCTATTATCGCAGATGGTGGGATTCGTGAAAAGGCTAGTCGCCCTTTTTCAGTATGATGGTTTTATTCGACGCTTAAAATGTACGAATAAAGTGGTTGTTTGCCGTCGTGGACTTCCACTTCAGCATCCGGATTAACCGATTCGATGTACGCGACGAGGTCGTCGACTTCTTCTGTCGAAACGCCTTCACCGTAAAGAACCGTGATGATTTCGTCGTCCTCCGTGACGAGTGTATCGACGAGTTTCTTGACGGCACCAAGACTTGAAGAATCCGTAGCAACGATTTGTTTTTCAGCAATCGCCATATGGTCGTCCTTCTTGATTTCTACACCATCGATGTTCGTATCACGTACGGCATATGTGACTTGCCCCGACTTAACGGCTGCAATCGCATCTGCCATATGCGCTTCGTTCTCTTCGACAGTCGCTTCCGGGTTATAAACGATTGTTGCTGCTAAACCTTGTGGGACTGTTTTTGATTTCACGACCGTCACACCACAATTCGCGACAGATGCTGCTTGTTCAGCGGCCATGATGATGTTCGAGTTGTTTGGATAGACATAAACGTGTTCCGCATGTGCATCCTCGATCGCCTTAACGATATCTTCCGTCGACGGGTTCATCGTTTGTCCGCCTTCGATAACGACACTGACACCGAGTGATTTAAAGAGTTCGCTGATTCCTTCACCCATTGCGACTGTCACGAGGGCTGCTTTCGCTTTTGCCTTCGGTGCAGCGACTGGAGTGACTTGGTTCGCACCTTCTTCTTCAAGGATCGTCGAGTGTTGTTGACGCATGTTTTCAATCTTAACAGCGACGAGTTCACCGAAACGTTGTCCTTTTGTGATGACTTCTCCTGGTGTTTCAACGTGGACGTGAACTTTCAACAGTTCTTCATCCGCGACGACGAGCAACGAATCACCGAATTCCGCTAATTCGTTACGGAAGTCTTCTTCGCTAAATGGTGCATTCGCAAGCTTGTCATCTTGGAAACGAACCATGATTTCCGTACAGTAACCGTAATGGATTTCTTCTGTCGACATGAAGCTTTGAGCCGTTTTATGATGCTCTGCTTCGACGAGTGCTTCCATGACAGGCGCATGCGGTTTGTCGAGTTCTTTTCCTTCGAGTGTTGCGAGGAATCCTTCATAGATACAGACGAGACCTTGACCACCAGAGTCAACGACACCGACTTCTTTTAATACCGGAAGAAGTTCTGGTGTACCGTCGAGCGATACTTTCGAAGCTTCGACGAGTTGACGCATCAACTCTAAGAAATCCGTCGTCGTCTCAGATTGTGCGATAGCAGCGACCGCTGTTTCACGGGCAACCGTCAAGATTGTCCCTTCGACCGGTTTCATGACTGCTTTGTATGCTGTATCGACACCTTTTTGTAACGCATCTGCGAATTCCTTCGTATCAATCGTTGTTTTGCCTTCGATTGATTTCGAGAATCCACGGAACAATTGACTTAAGATGACGCCAGAGTTTCCGCGCGCCCCCATCAATAATCCACGTGCGAAGACGTTCGCGACTTCCGATACAGAATCCGAAGTTGATTTACCTGCTTCTTTTGCTCCTGAAGTCATCGTCAAATTCATGTTCGTTCCCGTATCACCATCTGGCACAGGGAAGACGTTCAATGAATCGACGAAATCTGCATTTTGATAGAGATTCGCCGCGCCATTTTGAATCATCTTGACTAACTGCGCTCCTGTTAAACGATCTACACTCACTAAAGTTTCCTCCTCTATTCCCGCCTTAGACATTCGTCAAGCGGACTCCTTGGACAAAGATGTTCACAGATGTCACGTCAAGACCTAGTGCCTGACTGAGCGTGTATTTCACGCGACTCTGTACGTTGTTCGCCACCTCTGAGATTTTCGTTCCATAGCTTACGATGATATGCATATCGATATGGACCTGCTCTGAAGCCTGTCGAACGATGACACCGCGTGCAAAGTTCTCACGTTTTAAGAGTTCAGCAAGACCATCCTTGATTTGAGACTGGGATGCCATACCAACGACACCAAAACATTCCATTGCTGCGCCGCCCGCAAGTTGCGCGACGACATCATTATCTACATCAATCTTTCCATAGGTCGTTTTCATCTCGATCGCCACCTGAGTAGCCCCCTTTGAATATTGTATTCTTCTCATAATTCTACTATAAGGACCTACTATTGAAAAGTCGCCGTACTGACTATACAATGAATAAGTGAAAAATAGTAGCGGTCAAATGAACTTTTACCATCATCCTCATCCATTATTTTAAATTTCGAGGTTGTCTGTCAAGTTTTTTTCTTGTCAGCTACTTTTTTTATGTTGCAACCGCCCTGACACCATGCTAAGATAGCAAAGTGTCTATTAGGACGAACGCAAAACAACATAAAAGGAGGCGGAACGCATGGCACGTAAATGCTACGTTACTGGGAAATCGCCAAAGTCGGGTAACAACCGTTCACACGCATTGAACAAAACAAAACGTACTTGGGGAGTCAACGTACAAAAAGTACGTATCCTCGTCGACGGTAAGCCGAAAAAGGTTTGGGTTTCAGCTCGAGCTCTTAAATCAGGTAAAGTCGAACGCGTATAAGGCGCAACCACCGGATGGGAATCTTCCCTTCCGGTTTTTTTATGCTCTCATTTATTTTTCTCATAAACTAATTGTCGCTTTTATTGAAAACGCTTACAATAGGAACGTACTTTATTTTGTCAGAATTGGGGGAAGTCATCATGCAACTCAAACGAGAGATGACGAGTCGACACCTGTTCATGATTTCACTCGGCGGAATCATCGGAACAGGCTTATTTTTAGGGTCAGGATTAACGATTTCACAAGCAGGACCTCTCGGGGCGGTCCTCAGTTACATCGTGGGTGGGACCATCATGTATCTGACGATGTTATGTTTAGGAGAATTAGCGGTTTATCTGCCGGTCTCGGGGTCATTTCAGACCTATACGACCCGCTTCATTGGACCAGGGGTCGGCTTTGCCGTCGGTTGGATTTATTGGCTCGGCTGGGCAGTGACGGTGGCACTCGAAATCACAGCTGCCGGCAGTTTGATGGATCGCTGGTTTCCGAATGTACCCGTTGTCGTCTGGTGTACCGTCTTTACGGTCTTGCTGTTCGGTCTGAATGCCGTCTCCGCCAAAGCATTCGGTGAAGCTGAATTCTGGTTCTCAAGTTTGAAGGTCCTCGCGATCCTGTTCTTCATCATTCTAGGTGGCGCTGCTTGGTTCGGCTGGTTACCGATGGAAGCAGATCGCCCAACATCGTTATTTGCGAACTTTACGGCAAGCGGTTGGTTTCCAAACGGGATTCTCGGTGTCTTGACGACGATGATTGCCGTCAACTTCGCCTTCCAAGGAACGGAATTGATCGGTGTTGCGGCTGGGGAGTCCGACACGCCAGAAAAATCGATTCCAAAAGCCATCCGCAATACAGTCTGGCGGACGTTCATCTTCTTCGTCTTATCGATTACGATCGTTGGTGCATTAATTCCGTATGAAACAGCTGGCGGAGTCAGCAGTCCGTTCATCATGGTCTTTGATGCGATCGGTATTCCGTACGCTGCTGATTTGATGAACATCGTCGTCTTGACGGCACTATTGTCCGTCGGAAACTCCGGACTATATGCGGCGACCCGGATGTTATGGGCGATGGCGCAAGAAGGGATGATTTCAAAGAAATTATCTTACGTCAATGCACGTGGTGTGCCGATGCGGGCGTTGCTCTTTACGATGATGTTCGCGATGTTATCGCTTTTGACCGCATTTTTCGCAGAAGATACCGTCTTCATTTGGCTCTTGTCCTTAGCCGGACTCGGGGCTCAAGTCGGCTGGATTTCCATCTCTGCTTCTCAGCTTGCATTTCGTCGTCAGTTCGTCCGAAACGGACACGATGTATCCGAACTGAAATTCAAGACACCACTCTATCCGGTGTTACCACTGATTTCGTTGACACTTAACGTCGTCGTCCTCGTCAGTCTTGCGTTTCAAGCGGATCAACGAATCGCGCTATACATCGGTGTTCCTTTCTTTCTTGTCATGTGGGGAAGTTATCATCTCTTCGTCAAAGGAAAACATCTATCCGCTCAAAGCGACATCCGTGTCGCCCCTTCTCAACTTGAAGAATAATTTCATCTAAAAAGAGGCCGCGGAATCATCCATGGCCTCTTTTTGTATGATTGTTCTATTCCTTAAGCGTCCGCATCATTAATAATTCGCCTTGATGGAGCTCTACCTTCGCTTCTGACGCACGCCATTCATTACTGACAGTCAAGGAACCTCCGACGGGTACGGGATGTGCATCAAGTGGATATTTGACTCCGGATAAGCTTAAGGTCGACTGCACAAGTGGAATGAACGAAAGATAATGATAGCTCCCTGCTTCGACTGCATACGTTCCCTCAGCCAAGTATCGCACCTCTTCTCGTTTCGTCACGAGTCGTGCCTCTGAATATTGCTTCAATAGATAGACATTTTGGACGGTCATGTCGAGCCGCCCACCAGTCGCCCCGATGATGATGATCTCCTCATGCTGTTCCCTCTCAGACACTGTACGAAGGGCCAGTTCAAGATCCGTCTCATCTTTCTCAGCCGGATGAACGATTGCCCCTTCTGGTACATAACCAAGCGAATCAAAATCACCGATTGTCAGGTCGCATGTCAGCCCAAACGATTCGACCGTCTGAACACCACCATCGACACCGACGATGAAATCACCCGGCTGACAAAACATCTGTAAATCCGGTACTTCTTCTCGCGGACCGGCACAAACGAGAATCGCCCGCATCTCAGACGCCTCGTGCCGAATAACGGAGTAAGCGTGGCGCAGTCGTGAATAGAATTCCTGCTACGATTCCACATAAGATGTACGAGGGAACCATATACGTTGCGTTATAGACGAAAGAGTATTCCACGACTGGACCTTTTGCATACTTGGCAAAAAAGACGATGCCACTGATGACATGACAGATATAACGGAGTCCTGCGCCTAATAACGTCGCCAGGAGAACGAACGCCATCAAGCTTTTCTTTTGTCCATTGCGCGCGGCTAGTCTGACTTGACGCGCGAACAGACCACTTAATCCGACGACACCATACGCAATCGTATAGTCAAGCATCGGTTGAACGATCGTCAAGACTTGTGGAGCGAACATCAATTGAATCGTACCGACAAGCGCTCCCGTGACGACCCCTCCGACGACACCGTGGCGAAACGCCATGACGAAGATCGGTAGCATCGCTAAGCTGATCGAACCACCTTGTGGCATTTTGAATGGAATCAGTAAATCAAAGACGACTCCGAGACTGGCGAAGATGGCAATTTCCATCATCATTTGTAACCGTTTCATGCTATTTTTTCCTCCTTCATTGTACGAGAGGACGCAAAAAGGCAGTACGACGAACGCCGTACTGCCTGCGTGCGCCACATCCCTACGTCCGTTTGAACGGAACAGGTTCGAAGGGTTAAAGTCTAAAAGACTCCTCTCAGCCGCTTTTCAAGCGACACCCCTTGCGGTCATCATATTTATTATACGGCAGCCCCTTGACGAATGCTAGTGATCGCTTCCGCATAATCCGGTGCATTGTAGATTGCTGATCCTGCGACGAGAACGTTCGCACCATTATCGATGCAAAGTTTTGCCGTTTCCGGATTGACGCCACCGTCAATTTCGATTTCAAATGTCAGACCACGATCTGCTTTCATTTGCGCGAGTGCTGCGAGTTTCGGCATGACACGCTCGATGAAGGCTTGTCCACCGAAGCCCGGATTGACCGTCATCAATAAGACCATGTCGACATCCTCAAGGACGTGTTCAATCGTTGATAATGGCGTGTGCGGATTCAAGACGACTCCTGCCTTTGCGCCCGCTGCTTTGATTTGTTGTAAGACACGATGGACATGATTCGTCGCTTCGACGTGGAACGTCACGATGTCTGCCCCTGCCTTGACGAAATCTTCAACGAAACGTTCTGGCTGGTCGATCATCAAATGGACATCGAGAATCATATCCGTCTTTTGACGTAAACTGCTAAGCACAGGTAATCCAAATGAGATGTTCGGTACGAACTGACCGTCCATGACATCAAAATGGATATAGTCCGCGCCTGCTGCTTCGACGGCTTTAACATCGCGTTCGAGATTCGCAAAATCTGCTGATAAGATAGATGGTGCAATTTTAATCATCTTCAATACCTCCGGGCTCGATTCTTGATTTCGTCTATAAACATACCATAGTTCTCATAACGAGAGGACATGATTTCTTGGGCTTCGACGGCTTCCTTGACGGCACAACCGGGTTCATTCAAATGCAAGCAACCTCGGTATTTGCACTCATCTTGTACAGCCACGAATTCAGGAAAACTCCATCGTACATCCTCGATTTCCATTTCATACGGAAAATCAAGGTTCGAGAAACCCGGTGTATCAGCAATCAATCCTTCGGCAAGCGGCATCAACGTAACGTGACGCGTCGTATGACGTCCGCGTCCGAGTGATTTCGAGATGGCACTTGTTTCTAAATCAAGAGAGGGCTCCAGTGCATTGAGCAATGAACTTTTCCCAACACCAGATTGTCCCGCGAGAACGCTCGTTTTTCCAGCAAGCAACGGACGGACTTGCTCAACACCCGACAACGTCTCACTTGATGTCTCGATGACCGTATATCCAATCTTCCGGTAAGCGGCAATTGCCTCTCGGACAGCCGGTCCTTTAACATCGTCAAGCAAGTCCATTTTCGTCAACAGGATGACGGGTTGAATTTCCTTCGCTTCGATCAAAACGAGAAATCGGTCGAGCAAGTGCGCTGAAAAATCAGGTTCTGCCGCCGAAACGACGAGCAATGCCTGGTCGATATTCGCGACAGGCGGGCGTACTAAAAAGTTGTCCCGCTCCTTCACTTCGAGAATATATCCCGTCTCACTTTCGATATGAAGAACGACTTCGTCTCCAACGACTGGACTGATGCCGCGTTTTCGGAAATTCCCTCTTGCCCGTGAACGGACCTCTCCTTCTGGTGTCATGACATCATAAAAGCCACCCTGCAGGCGTATGATCGTTCCTTCTCGATTCTCTTCGATGCGTTGTTCCGTCATCCTATGCACTCCTTTTTCATCACATTCACTGTGCGTCTTTTGCTTGATTGTACGTGATGGTTTTTGAACGATACACCGTATCGTCTTTATAAATCGTAATCTTGCCTTCTTCTCCCGGATCAATCGTCACCGGCACGTCGAATGTCTCATCTTGGTCAATCGATTCCTCGATGACGGTCCGCTTCCCTTTCGCATCTTCCGTCTCAATCCGGATGACTTGTTTCGGTGGTTCCTCGTCCTCGTTCTCGCTGACCGCATCATAGACGACCTTTTCAGGGAACGTCGCTGTCACCGTTTTTTCTTCCTCACCTTTTGAGATGAAGACCGTCACGGAGTCGTTCGGTTCGACTTGTGCTCCTGCTTGCGGGAATTGACGGATGACTTGATCGAGCTTGACATCACTTGAGAATTCTTGTTCAAACGTACCGTCGAGACCCATTTCATCGAGATACGCTTTCGCTTCATCACTCGATAAGTTCGTCAAGTCTTTCAATTCAAAGGACGACGTTCCTTCTGAGACAGTGATCGTAATCGTCTGTTCTTTTGCGATCACTTCCGTCCCAGCAGAGATCGATTGCCGGATCACATTACCTCGCGCGATTTCATCCGACTTTTCGCGTTCGACCTCGACTTTAGCGAATCCAGCCTCTTTTAACGTCGCAATCGCCTCTTTTTCAGCGTCATCTGTCACATCCGGTACTTCGACCGGAGCACTTCCGGTAGAGACGACCAAGTTGACTGTCGAGCCCTTCTTGACCTGTGCGTTTTCACGCGGTGTCTGACTGATGACGTCTCCCTCATCGACTGTATCGCTATTTCGTTCTGTCGTCTCGACAACGAATCCAAGTTTCTCAAGCTTCGTTTCCGCTTCGTCTCCATCCGTCTTGACGACAGATGGTACGGTGACCGTTGGATCTGGCCACATCGCAAACGTCGTAGCTGCACCACCTAGCAATATGAGCAATAAGAGGACGATCCACCAGCGTTTTTTCTTTTTCTTTTCCGGTGTTTTCGGTTGAACGGTCGTGACAGCGGGTGATTCTGGTTCCGCTTTTGATTCTTCTGGCACTTGGACAGGCGATAAGACCATCGTCTTTTCCATCTCATCCTCTTCTGCACCTCGGATGCCTTCATTTGCTCGTTCGTCAGACAACGCCGTCACCATATCTGCCTTAAAGGCTGCGACGGACTGTTGGCGGTCATGCGGTGCTTTTGCGAGCGCCTGCATGATACAGTTCTCAAGCGCTTGTGGCACTTTCGGATTCAAGACGGATGGACGACGCGGTGTATCTTGCAGATGCTTCAAAGCGATCGCAACCGGTGAATCACCCTCGAACGGGACTTGTCCTGTCACAAGTTCGTATAAGACAGCACCCAGTGAATAGATATCCGACTTCTCATCCGCAAATTTACCTTTTGCTTGTTCCGGTGAAAAGTAATGGACAGACCCAAGGACGGACATCGTATGCGTCAGCGTCGCATTCGACATCGCCACAGCGATTCCGAAATCCGTTACTTTGACGGTACCATCCTCTCGAATCAACATGTTTTGCGGTTTGATATCGCGATGGATGATCCGGTGTGCATGGGCATGATCGATCGCATCACAAATTTGAGCGATGATATCGACGGCCTGCGGCACAGGTAATGCTTGATTTTCACAAAATGTCTTTAATGTCATACCATCGATATACTCCATGACGATGTAATAGATGGCATCTTCTTCGCCTACATCATAGACGGCAACGATGTTTGGATGATTCAAGCTGGTAGCAGCATGCGCTTCACGTTCGAATCGACGAATGAACTGTTCGTCATGCGAAAATTCAGTCCGTAAAATCTTAATGGCAACATGACGCTTTAAAATCTCATCATAGGCTTGATAGACATTCGCCATCCCGCCACTTCCAACTAGCCGTTCTATGCGGTAGCGGTCATTTAATCGATCTCCGTATCGCATATTCAGACCCTCTTTCTTTCTTTGAACCGGATGGCGGCAATCGTAATATTATCCGCGCCTCCTCGAGCATTCGCTTCTTTCACCAATCGTCCGACGATCTCATCAAGCGGCTCATCCTGTAAGATGATCTGTTCGATGACATCATCTGGCACTTCATCGGTCAACCCGTCACTACAGACGAGGACGAGGTCATAGTCTGGAGCATCTCTGACTTGAATGTCGACTTCGACCGTTTCGTTCGAGCCGACCGACCGTGTGATGACATTCTTACGAGGATGATTTTCGACTTCCTCATCCGAAAGTTCCCCCATTTGTCGTAACATGTTGACGTAAGAATGATCATCCGTCAATTGTTTTAACGCCGTACCTTCAAGGGCATAGACCCTACTATCTCCAACATGACCGATGACGAGCAAATCCTCGACCCAGCATACGCAGGCAATGGTCGTTCCGACGATTGCAAGTTGCTCTTCTTTTGAAAACTGAAGAATCCGGGCATTTGCCTCGGCTACACGTTGTTCTATCCATTCAGACAATTCCATCGGACGATTTGGCATGAGTGAAAAGGATGCTTCGAATACCTCGCGAACGATCGCACTTGCGATATCGCCAGCAGCATGACCTCCCATACCGTCCGCAACGACGGCAAGACCACGTTCAGCGTTCCCGACGAGTAATACCGTATCCTCATTTTTAGTCCTGACTTTCCCAGTAGTCGAAAGGTGAGCTAACTCCATGACAGTCCTCCGTTCGTGTCAATCTTCTCGTTTTTTAAACGCGGCAATATAGAAGCCGTCCGTTCCGACTGTCGTCGGTAACAACTTGAGTTCTGCTCGATCCCCGATCAGATGTCGCACGGATTCCGGCATCCGTGCCGCAAAGGATGTGTCAAATTCAAATCCTTGATCGAGAATGAACGCTGTCTGGTCTTCGTTCTCGGTCGGATCAATCGTACAAGTCGAATAGACAAAGGTTCCACCCTTTTTCACGAGTGGTAAGACAGATGTCAGAATATCTCGTTGAATTTTCGGGAGTTGCTCGAGTTGTTCCGGGCGTTTCGTCCATTTGATATCTGGTTTTCTCCGAATGACACCGAGTCCTGAACAAGGTGCGTCGACAAGAATCCGATCAAACGATTCTACTTCAAAGCGGTCTCCTGCTTTACGGGCATCTAACGCTTCTGCTTGAACAGTCGTAAGACCTAATCGTGTCGCTTGCTGTTCAATCAATTTAATCTTATGTGGATGAAGATCAAGTGCCTGTAGTGTTCCCGTCGTCAAACCTTCAGCAATGTGCATCGCTTTCCCACCAGGTGCGGCACAGCTGTCGAGAACATGATCAGATGCTTCTGCACCAAGTGCACGAGCGACGAGCATTGAGCTCTCATCCTGCAGAGAAAGATACCCACGGTCAATCAAGTCCGTTTTTTGAACGCTTCCTCGTTCGATTTCGAGACCGTCTGGCGCGACCGTAGATGGTTTTGCCGTCACACCTTGGTCGAGTAGAAGCTCGATCGCTTCCTCCCGCGTCGTCTTCGTCCGATTGATGCGAACCGTGACCGGTGCAGGTGTGTTATTCAATTGACAGATTTGAAGCGTTTCTTCCGGACCAAACAGTTCAATCCAGCGTTCGACGAGCCACTGCGGATGACTCGTTTCGATGCTGATTCGTTTTGCAACAGGCTCAATCTCAGCGAAGTGAGGCATCCCCGCCCGTAATACATTCCGGAGTACTCCGTTGACGACTTTCGAGACGTGGACTTTCCCACGTTTTTTAGCAATCTCGACAGCTTCATGGATGACGGCATGATCCGGTACACGATCAAGATAAAACAATTGATACACACTCATCCGTAACAACGGACGCATGAATGGGTCAAGTTTTTTCTGTTTTGCTAGATACGGCTCCAAAATATAATCCAGTGTCAATTCACGACTGAGCGTCCCGTAGACGAGTTCCGTGAACAGACCGACATCCGTTGCTGAGATAGCACGCTTTTCAAGCATCTGGTGGACCGTGATCGTCGAGAAGGCACCACCTTGACCAATTTTCATCAGTGTCGTTACTGCTGCGTCGCGTACGTTCATGCGTTCTCACCTACTTGTTGTCCGAGTTCAAGCGATTGACCGATTCCGCGCATGAACGTGGCACCATCCATCCGTTTTTTTCCGGACGGCTGTAAGTCGATCAGCTTCAACGCTGTTTCCGAACCTGTCGCGATGACGGGGCCATCCGCTTCTAAAGCAATGATTTCACCCGGTCGTCCCGTTCCTTTGACTTTCGTCGCGAAAAAGACTTTCAATCGGTCATCACCGAGCATCGTATACGTGCTCGGGAAAGGATTCATTCCTCGGATTTGATTATAAAGTGTCTCACCCGGTAACGTAAAATCAAGCCGTTCCCGTTCACGTGAGATATTCGGTGCAAACGTCGCTTCTGCCTCGACTTGTGCTTCCGGTGTCAATTCACCTGCGAACAGACGCGGTAAGGTTTCAAGCAACAGACGCGCTCCTGCGTCCGCTAATTTTTCAAACATCGTTCCGACTGTATCGTTTTCTTCGATCGGAACAATGATTTTTGACAACATATCACCCGCGTCAAGTCGATCGACCATATACATGATCGTCACGCCCGTCTCTTTTTCACCATCGATGATCGCTTGATGAATCGGTGCACCGCCACGATATTTCGGCAAGAGTGACGCATGGACGTTGATCGCCCCAAAACGTGGTGCTTCCAAAATCACCGTCGGTACGATCTGACCGTAAGCTGCCGTGATGATGAGATCTGGTTTTAAATCGAGAACATCTTGATAATCCTCGCGAATCCGTTTCGGTTGCAACACAGGAATATCGTGTTCCATCGCGACGAGTTTCACTGGTGTCGGTTTGACTTCCCGTTTTCGTCCGACCGGCTTATCTGGTTGTGAGACGACACCGACGACGTCATACCCGGCATCGATCACTTCACGCAGTGTTCCTGCCGCAAACTCAGGCGTCCCCATGAAGACGACGCGCGGTTTTTCTTGCTCGACGAGTTTATCCGTAAACAGGACACCGTCTAAATGATCCATCTCATGCTGGATGGCACGTGCAAAAAAGCCGTTTGCCTTGATTTTGACCGTCCGTCCGAGACGATCCTGCGACTTGACGACGATGCGGTCGAACCGTTCGACAGGACCGAAGATGCCAGGCATGCTGAGGCATCCTTCGTCATCGATCTGTGAACCATCGGCTTCGATGATTTCCGGATTGATCAGCTCGATCGGTCCTGTCTCATCATCCGTATGAACGACGGCAACACGAATCGGTTGATTGATTTGCGGTGCCGCTAAGCCGACACCATCATATTCGTACATCGTATCGAACATCCGGTCGATCATCTTACCAAGTTTTTTATCGAACTTCGTGACAGGTTCACACACCTGTCGTAATACATCGTTGGGTACTTCTACTACTTTATACATACAGACACCTCACATGAATACAAATGGATTCAAGTCGATCGCGACTTGTGTTTTTGACTTTTGACGACGGGCTAAGATATCACGGAGATGTGTCCGGACATCTTCCTGCCCTTTATGTTTAATTAAGACCTGTTGTCGGTACATATTTTTCAGTCGAGCAAGTGGCGCATCGAACGGTCCATTGACGACTAAGTTCTCCGATTCGAAAGCCCGCAGCTCGGAAGCGATCTGTTGCGCTTCGGCTTGTGCTTCGAGTGGATGTGTCGCCGAGACCGTAATCAGACCAAGGAACCAAAATGGAGGGTGTCCCCCGAGTTTGCGCAACTGCATCTCCCGCTTATAGAACGTTTCGAAATCATGCTGTTTTGCCGTCTGAATGACGTAGTGTTCCGGATTATAGGTCTGGATGATCGACTGTCCGGCGAGTTGCCCCCGCCCGGCACGACCCGACACTTGCGTGATCAACTGAAACGTTCGCTCACTTGCCCGAAAATCCGGAATACCAAGCGTCGCATCGGCAGCGAGCACCCCTACGAGCGTGACATTTGGAAAATCGAGACCTTTTGCGATCATCTGTGTTCCGAGTAGAATGTTTCCTTCCTTACGCTCGAAGGCATCGAGTAACTTCTCGTGTGCTCCTTTACGAGACGTCGTATCCTGATCCATCCGGATAATGCGCGCTTCCGGAATCAAATGCGCCAACTCTTCCTCAATCTTTTGTGTCCCCGTTCCGAACTGACGGATCTTCGTCGATTCACAGGACGGACAAGTTTTCGGCATCGCTGCCTCGAATCCACAATAGTGGCACTTTAAGCGATCTTCATGTTGATGATACGTTAAATTGACGGCACAATGCGGACATTGTAACGTTTCCCCGCAATCCCGACATAAGACGAATGTCGTGTACCCACGACGGTTTAAAAGTAATACCGTCTGTTCCCCACGCTCGATTCGTTCTTTGATGCCTTCGATGAGCGCGAGGCTGAACGGCGTCCGATTGCCCCGTTCAAGTTCCTTACGCATATCAACGATGTCGACCGGAGGCAGTTCTCCACCGAATCGTTCGCGAAGCGGTAAGTAACGATAGACCCCTTTTTGTGCTCGTGCATATGTCTCGAGTAACGGCGTCGCACTTCCGAGCACGACGGGACACCGATGATAGGCTGCACGCCATTTTGCGACATCACGCGTATGATAGCGCGGATTCTCTTCTTGTTTATAGGTTGTTTCATGTTCTTCATCGAGAATGATGATTCCGATATTCGTCAGCGGTGCAAAAACGGCGGATCGTGCACCGACGACGACATCGACTTCACCTTGTTCGATTTTACGCCACTCATCATACTTTTCTCCGAGCGATAGACCGCTATGCAAGACAGCGACCCGTTCTCCGAAACGACGTTTGAACCGTTTGACCATCATCGGTGTCAGACTGATTTCTGGGACGAGCAAGATCGCTTGTCTACCGCGTTCAAGTTGGGCATGAATCGATTCAAGATAGACTTCCGTCTTACCGCTTCCTGTTACGCCATGTAACAAGAACGTTCCCGTCTCCGCTTCAGCTGTTATCGCTGAAACGGCTTCCTGTTGCTTTTCCGTCAAAGAGGACGGCACAAAAATGTCTTGGACGAGATGCTCGTAAGGATTACGCCGCACATCGATCGTCTCGACTTCAATGATGCCCTTTTTCTCAAGGGCGTTCAATGTTGCGCTCGTTGCACCTGTCGCCTGCTTGATTTCACTCCACAACGCATTCGGAAATTCTTGGATATACGCATACAGTGCCGCTTGTTGGCTCGCTTGTTTTGTAAAGGTTGCTTGCTCCTCGAGGAGAAGAATCCGTTTATCAGTCTTAGACGTCTTTTTCTCGCGAATGACCGGTTGAAGCGTCACGTCAGCGTGTTTCGCTGCTGTTAAGATGATTTGTTGGACTTCCGTTGGTAATTGACTCATTTTCTTACCATGATATGCCCGAAGTGGGCCCGACTCGACTATGACCAGTTTATCATAACTCACCTTTAAGGCAGCCGGCAGCATCGCAAGCAACGCCGTCGCCTGAAAACACAAGGTCGTTTCTGATAGATACGCTGATAACTCAAGTAATTCCTGTGTATAGGTCGGCGTCTCATCTAAGACACGAACGATTGATTTGACGTTCGTCAGATCAGAGGTGGCTTTCGTTCCGACGACGATGCCAAGCAACGCACGTGGACCAAATGGTACCTCGACGCGCATCCCGGGAACGATCAGCTCCTGCCAAAGTTCCGGCACGGCATAATCAAACGGACGATCGACGGTTGCTGCTGCGACATCGACGATGACTTCGGCTATCATGCCAATGCCTCCGCGAATTGGCGCATGAGCGCTTTAGCGAGCGTCGATTTCAATTGTTGATCGTATCGCGTGACAGAATCATTCTTCCCGAAGACGACGACCTCGTTTTCGGCGCTGACGAATCCAATATCAGAACGTGAAACATCATTCGCGACGATGAAATCCGCTTTCTTTCGGGCGAGTTTCTGTTTCGCGAACGTCTCGACGTCCGTCGTCTCCGCTGCAAATCCAACTAATAGCTGATGTTGTTTCTGCTCACCGAGTGTCTTCAGGATATCCGTCGTCTCCTCGAGTTCAATCCGTAATGGTCCATGAATTTTCTTTTGCTTTTGCTCGTATTGGACAGACGGTCGATAGTCAGCTACAGCAGCAGACATGATGACGATGTCTTGCGTCTCATAGTCACGTAACATGGCTTCAAGCATTTCTTCTCCCGACTCGACGGCAATCGTCGCTATCCCGGTCGGTAATCCGATCCGAAGGGGACCATGGACGAGCGTGACATCGGCTCCTGCATCTCGTGCCGCCTCTGCGAGCGCAATTCCAGTTTTCCCTGAAGAATCATTTGTCAAATAACGAACAGGGTCAATCCGTTCTACTGTGGGTCCTGCACTGATCAAGACTTTTCGTCCGGCTAGATATTTTTCTTCAAAGAACGTTGAGAGTGTTGCGACCAAATCTTCTGGTTCCGGTAAACGACCTTTTCCGACCCAACCACATGCGAGATTTCCGACTCCCGGTGCAATCACCTGGACACCATCCTGCTTGAGTTGTTCAATATTGCGGACAGTCGCCGGATGTTCGAGCATATTGACGTTCATCGCCGGTGCGACGATGACGGGACATGTCGCTGCGAGAATTGTCGTCGTAATGAAGTCATCTGCGATCCCGTGTGCGAGTTTAGCAATCAAGTTCGCGGTCGCTGGTGCGACGATGATCAAGTCCGCTTCGTCCGCTAAATCGATATGGGCGATTTTTGACGGATCATGCTCGATGAAGACGTCATCATAGACCGCTTTTCGCGTCAGTGCTTCAAACGTCGTCTTACCAACGAATTGTTGCGCATTACGCGTCATCGCGACTTGGACGTGCGCGCCTGCTTGAACAAGTTTTGAAGCGAGTGCTGCTGATTTATAGGAAGCGATTCCACCGCCGACACACAGTAGAATGTTTCGGTTGGTTAACATGTAGGTGTCCTCCTTATTGAAAAAAACAGCCACGATGACAAGTGGCTGCTTCAAAATTAGTCTTGCGGTTGGTTCGTGACGGATACTTCTTCGAAATAAAGCTCTTCTAAAGCTTTCCCGACCGGTTTATGCGATTTTGGGTTCGTGACTTTCACGCGTTTCCCGTCTTGGATTTGACGTGCACGCTTAGCGGCAACTGTAACGATCGTATATTTCGATGGTACTTTCTTTTGAAGCTTATCAACTGATGGATATAACATATCACTTAACCTCCATGGCTTTTTTATATAGGGACGCGACACGTTCCCGACTGCAATGTTCCGCTGTGACGATCGCTTGAATTCGATCACAGGCTTTATGAATTTCGTCGTTCGTCACGACATAGTCATACGCATCCATCATCTCAATCTCTTCCTTAGCGACGAGAAGACGTTGCTTGATGACTTCCTCCGATTCCGTTCCACGCCCTACGAGGCGGTTCCGCAATTCTTGGAGGCTTGGAGGTGCAAGGAATAAGAAGACAGCTTCCGGAAAATGTTCTTTGACCTGCATGGCCCCTTGAACTTCGATTTCGAGAATGACGTCTTTTCCTTCATCTAGGATCTGGTTCACCCATTCGACAGGCGTTCCATAATAATTCCCTACGAATTCAGCATATTCCAAGAGTTGATTGTTCGCAATCATCTCTTCAAATTCTTCACGCGATTTAAAGAAATAGTGGACACCATCTACTTCTCCTTCACGCGGTTGGCGCGTCGTACAGGATACCGAGTAATGCAGATCGTTATCCTGATCTTCGCGCAAAGCACGACAGACCGTTCCCTTTCCGACACCACTTGGACCTGATAATACGAGTAATAAGCCACGCTCTTTGAAAATCACTTCAAAACCCCTCCATCTCACAAACTTCACATTGTTTCATATTAGCAGTAGAGACGGGAAGTTCGCAAGTCATCTTTTTTAGCTCGACTGCTTTATCATACCATAACGATGCCATTTCTGTTACCTTTAGAAAGTGAGAACGAAATCAAGAAAGAAGGTAATCGTATGGCTTTTGACGGATTGATGACGACACGCGTCGTCGAAGAACTCCAACCGCTCGTCGGAGGACGGATCAATAAGGTATACCAACCGTACACATTGGATTTAGTATTCCAGGTCCGGGCCGAGCGAAAAAACGTATTATTGCTCGCCTCTGCGAATGCCATGTATGCACGGATGCACATTACGTCGGAAACGGTCAGCAACCCGAGTGAACCCCCACTCTTCTGTATGATGCTCCGCAAACATGTCGAAGGCGGGTTCATCGAATCAATCGAACAACTCGAACGCGACCGGATCATCGTCTTGCGCGTCCGCTCCCGGAACGAACTTGGCGATGAGGAAGCGAAAAAAATCTATATCGAATTGATGGGACGTCACTCGAACATCATTTTGACCGATGGACAAGATAAGATCCTCGATGCGATCAAACACTTACCACTCAGTCAAAATACCTTCCGGACGATCATGCCAGGGATGACATACCAACTTCCACCGGCACAGGATAAAGTCGATCCGCTCACGGGAGATATCGAAAAGGCGCTTCACCGGATTGACTGGAACGCTGGGAAGCTCGATCGCCAGTTACTTGGTCTGTTCAGTGGTCTGTCCCCGCAAATCGCAAAAGAAATCGTCTCGCGGGCAGGTCTAGCCAACCGGACTACTCTCGCGTCTGCCTTTCAAGAAGTCCTGAAGGAACTCGATGGTCCTTATGTCTTACAACGGATGGATGGCGGGAAGGAACGCTTTGCACCGGTCCGACTAACGGAAGGATCCATCATCGATGAGAAGACTTTCGAGACGAGTGGTCAAGTTCTCGATGCCTTCTTCCATCAAAAGGCGAACCGCGATCGCGTCAAACAACAAGCAGCCGATCTCGAACGGTTCATCAAGAGTGAATATGATAAAAATATTCTAAAACGCTCGAAACTCGAAAAAGATTTAGAAGCGACGTTACGAATGGATGAATGGAAACATAAAGGGGAACTGCTGACGACCTATCTGTATCAGCTCGAACGCGGGATGAAGGAAGCGACCGTCGTCGATTACTATGATCCAGATGGTGCCGAAATCACGATTTCGCTTGATCCCCGCTTTTCACCGAATGAGAACGCGCAACGTTATTACAAACGGTATAACAAATTAAAAACCGCCAAAGTCGAAGTCGCGCGTCAGCTCGAAAAGAACCAGGCTGAGATTGCGTACTTCGAAGGCTTACTTGCGCAACTAGATGTCGCATCCCCGGAAGATATCCGGGAAATGCGCGAGGAACTCGTCGAAGAAGGTTATCTGCGCGAACGACAAAAGAAGAAAAAGAAACCGCAGCTTCCACAACTCGAAGAATACCGTTCTTCGACTGGTCTTCCATTCTTCGTCGGAAAAAACAATAAACAAAATGATTACGCGACGTTCAAGTTCGGACGCCGGTCTGATACATGGTTACACACGAAGGATATCCCGGGATCGCACGTCATCATTCAAAGTGATGCACCGGACGAGACGACGTTGAAGGAAGCAGCGATCGTCGCGGCTTATTTCTCGAAAGCACGTGAGTCAAGCCAAGTCCCGGTCGACTTCACGGAACTACGATATGTCAAAAAACCAAGTGGTGCAAAGCCCGGATTCGTCATCTACACGGATCAAACGACGCTATATGTCACACCTGATCCAGATGTCGTCCAGTCCTTGCGTCAATGACGCTACACAAAAAAGCGCTGTTTTTCCTAAATGTTACTTAGGAGAAACAGCGCTTTTTCATCTTCACTTCATTTTTTCTAATTGTTCCCGGTAATCGAGCAAATGCCCATGAATGATATCCTTCGCCTCGCTTAATTCTTGATCGAATGAGAACATCGCCTGTTTTCGTTCGTGGGAGAAGATGACATCGTAATGATGGCTGAGTAAGAAATCAATTTCCTGACCGAGCGTCTTTTCCTGTTCCTCCGTCATCGGGATATCCCGATGACTGGCAATACTTTCAAGCAAGACGAGCAACTTGTCTTCAAGATCGACAAGCTCCTTCAGTCGAATGAACGCTTCACTTTGTCCACTTGCCATCAAGGGATACTTTTGATCTTCTTGGAGCATCAACATCATCTCTTCATGTTTGAGGATCTGTTTGCGGACAGCAAGCAGACGTGCGTCATCTTGTACAAGACTCCGCCAGTCCTCCATCAGTTGTTGCGTCGTTTTTTTGACGAGTAATAGTAAGCGGTCTTCATAATGTGGCGGGAAGACGATGTAATTGACGAGGACGGCAGATAACACACCGACGACGGTCAACAACGACCGTGATAAGGCATAGTGGACGTAGTCAGCGGTCGGGCTCTCGAACATCAAGACGATCGCAAATGCTGCAAACGTCGACATATCCGTTCGTCCAATCATCGAATTGAGGACAAGCGAGACGACGACGGCAAGTCCGATCGTCAGTGGATTTGCGCCAAGCGTCGCAACGATGGCGAGTCCACACATTAGTCCAAGTACCGTTCCGAAAATCCGATTGAAGACGATTTTAAATGAGCGATGAATCGTCGGTTGCATCGCAACGATTGCCGCGACAGCCCCCATTCCTGAATAAATACCAAAGACATACCAAGAGATGCTGAGCGCAAGAGCTACCGCGATGCCGGTCTTAATCGTTCGAAGTCCAATCCGAAACTTTAATTTCACTCGAGCGTCACCTGCCCGACTTCACTATTGACTGTCACTTCCGGTTTTTCTTGTTTCGACAGTTCATAAATCGTCTCATCCTTATTCTTTTGTTTCGTATATCGGTCAGAGGCTTTAATATCGCCTCCCGTGTCGATCGTAATCGTACCGGCTGATTTATTTGGTTTTAGCTTCGTCGCGCCGTCAATCGTCGTAACGTCAAGACTCAACTTCGCCATATAGTCTGCCAGCGAGACACTCTCGCCTGTCACCTGCGCATGGACGGCGTCCATTTCCTTGACAGAAATCGCACGTGTTGCATTCAGTGTAATCTCATCACCTTTTACTTTATCGAGACTCATCGCTTCTCCGTCCATCTCGATCGTTTTTGCGTAGATGCCCATTCCTTTCAATGTACCGGCATCGACATCGACACGGTTCATATAACTTGGTAGTCCCACTTGAATCGTGTAATCTGCTGTTTTTTCGCTCGGACGATTGCCAAGTCGAGACAGCCAACCATCTCGTCCTGTCACCGTCACCGTATTCGTCGATGTACTGATTTTCAGTCGCTTCCCACTCGACGCACTATCGACGAGTTTGATTTGGACGTTTCCGTCTGTGCTTCGAACGAATTGTACCGTTGCGTGCGGTGCCTCGATGGCGAGAGATTTATAGCGATTCGTCGTTTTGAATGACTCGCCGCGCGATAACAATTCCGTTGAGACGAGCAATGTGATCGAATAGATGACGACAAGTCCGAGAATGACACCACCGTATAAATAAAGCGGTCGCTTCACTGGTCCTTTTTCTCCAATCCGGTTCAACCGTGCATCCATCTTTTGTTTTTGTTTATTTTTTAAGCGTGTGAACGACGATTGTTTTCGTTTCCGCACACTCCTACTATTATGCTCTTCCATGTCAGCCCCTCCATCTCATGTCTACCATTATTCCGAATATCTGAATCGGCTGTCAACAGCCCCCTTCTTATCATAGAAGAAGTTCACCGTTTCGCCATCGGGCGGAAGAAGGAAGCGTCATCGGATGAACCGCTGACATTCCAGAAGAATAATCAACAAAAAGGAGAGGAACATTGACGTTTCCTCTCCTGTGATTAAGAACGGATTATAATTCGAGTGACTCGCCGATCGCGAGCGGATGACCCGTTTGACCTTGTGCTTCAATCTTTTCACAGAATGCGTTCGCATCTTGTTTGATTAAATCAAATGTATCGTAGTGGATTGGTACGACGGCTTTCGCTTGCAACATATCTGCAGCGATCAACGCATCATCCGGACCCATCGTGAAGTTATCACCGATCGGTAAGAAGGCTAAATCGATTTCGTGATGAGCGCCATAAAGGGCTAAATCCCCGAACAGTGCCGTATCGCCTGCATGATAGATTTCCTTTCCTTCGATCGTCAGCAAGAATCCAGCTGGCATCCCCATATACGTAATCGTTTGTTTCTCTTCATCGATGATACTTGATGAATGGAATGCCTGTGTCATCTTCACTTTACCAAATGGGAATTCAAATTGTCCGCCGAGGTTCATCGGGTGAACGTTGAGTCCTTTGAAACTCAGATACGTCGCCAACTCATGCGTAGCGATGATTGTCGCTCCCGTCGCTTTCGCGATTCGCTCTGCATCAAGCATATGATCGGCATGCGCATGCGTTAAAAGAATGAAATCCGCTTTGACGTCATCGGGATTCGTCGTCGCTTTATCGTTACCGCTAAAGAATGGATCGATGACGAGATGATGCCCGTTCGTCTCGATTGTTACTGTCGATTGTCCGTGATAAGTCAATTTCATGAATGTCACTGCCTCTCGTTTAGGATTCGGATAATTCATTCCCTTCCCCCCATGCACATAAACCTTTCATGGCAGGTTGCAGTGTAAATGCTGCTTCTGTCAATTTGTATTCGACATGTAAGACGGCTTCATCATACTCAATCCGTTCAATCATTCCGAGACGTTCGAGTTCTTTTAATTGATCCGTCAAGACTTTCCGAGAAATCCCGGGAATGGCACGTTGTAACTCTAAAAAACGTTTCGGACCGTTCTCTAACGTGCAATATAATTGTGGACGCCATTTTCCG
Organism: Exiguobacterium abrahamii; assembly: GCF_015645365.1. Lineage (NCBI taxonomy): Bacteria > Bacillati > Bacillota > Bacilli > Caryophanales > Exiguobacterium > Exiguobacterium abrahamii. The sequence goes on along the minus strand of NZ_JADOYC010000001.1, from coordinate 864,951 downwards.
CCGATGATGGCGAGCGCCCGATTGACCGGAAATTGTTCTGTCGACATGTTGTTCTCTCCTCCAGAGTAGTTACTTCAAAGTGCGTACTATGCAATCGAGTGTAGCGTAAGTTAGAGTATGCGTAAATCATTTTGCAAAAGGAGTGTTAAGCATGACGTATCCACGTAATTTTTCGCACATCGGTCTTTCCGTACCGAATCTCGACGAAGCCGTCCGTTTTTATCAAGAGGTGATGGGTTGGTATATCATCATGGAACCATCTGATGTCCTCGAAGATGACTCTGCCATTGGTGTTATGTGTACGGATGTCTTTGGTGCAGGATGGAACAAGTTCCGGATTGCCCACTTGGCGACGGGTGACCGCATCGGCATCGAGTTGTTCGAGTTCCCGAACAATGAACAGCCCGAGAACAACTTCGAATTCTGGAAAACAGGTATCTTCCATTATGCGATCCAAGATCCAGACGTCGAAGGTCTCGTCGAAAAAATCGTCGCCCACGGTGGCAAACAACGGATGCCAATCCGCGAATACTATCCGGGAGACAAGCCGTATCGAATGGTCTACTGTGAGGATCCATTCGGTAACCTCGTCGAAATCTACTCTCACTCGTATGAACTCACGTATTCGGAAGGAGCGTATTAAACATGAAAGCATGGTTAAATCACTCAGGTACAGCCATTGATCAATGGACATTCGAAGAAGTCGCAACACCGACGCCAGGAGAAGGTCAAGCCTTGATTCGCGTCAAGACTGTCGCACTGAATCCCGTCGACTATAAGGCGACCAACAATCCAGCTTGGACGTTCCCGCATATTCCAGGCGTCGATCTAGCTGGTGTCGTCGAACAAATCGGACCCGGCGCAGAAGTAAAAATCGGCGATCGTGTAGCGATTCATACGAATCTGCAACGCGATGGTGCTTTTGCTGAATATGCACTCGTCGATACACGTGCCCTCGCCCTGATTCCGGAAGACGTCTCATTCGCTGAAGCCGCTGCGATTCTTTGCGCAGGCATGACTGCCTATGAAGCCATCGTTCAGAAGATGAACACGACAGGGAAAGAAACGATCCTCATTCATGCTGGTGCAGGTGGTGTCGGTGGCATCGGCATTCAACTCGCAAAACGCCTTGGTCTCTCAGTCGCAACGACTGCTTCGACAGAAAACCATGAGTGGGTCAAGCGACTCGGCGCCGATCTTGCCATCGACTACAAAAAAGAAAATGTCACGGATGTCATTCGCGATTGGACGAACGGTCGCGGTGCTGACTTGATTTTCAATACGGTCGGTCGAGATGAAGCAACAGCGGATCTCGGACGTCTTGCCTTCTCGGGGCAACTCGCATTCATCGCCGGTGGTCCCGATCAGTCGGTCATCAAGCCGTTCACGCTCTCCCCTTCGATCCATGAAGTGGCACTCGCGGCTGCTTATGCCAGCGAAGATGACCGTGCGATCCGAAACCTCGGTCATATGGCAAGCGAATTATTAAAACTCGTCGCAACGAAAGAACTCGATCCACTCGTTACAGAACAGATTCCAGCAGCTGACATCGTCAAAGGATTACAACGTTTATCTGAACGCCACGTCCGTGGTAAAATCATCGCTACATTCAATTGATTTCTCAGTTTGACATGAAACAGCCGATCGTCCTTAGATAACAGGATGATCGGCTGTTGTTGTGCATATCAATGTCTAGACATCGAAACAAGAAACTCGATACTTACCGGTAGCGGTCTTGTTTCTTGATATGTAAGGATCGTCCGACTAGCTCGAAACCGACATGCTGATAGATCTTATTCGCTGTTTGATTCGACCAATCAGTGTAGAGCGTCACGACCGGATAAGACTGTAATAAATGTTCAGATAGTTTGGCGACGAGATAAGAGGCATACCCATTTCCACGCAGTTCTTTCGGCGTATAGACGTAAGAAATCGTAATCCCCGTTTGCGTCGGACGTGTCGCTGCCGCCATCGCGACAAGCACATCTCCACGAAACAGTCCGAACAAGCTTCCTTGCTGGATATGTCGCGTCATCGACTGATGGAGTTGCGTAAGCTGTCGCTCAGAAGGTCGTGTTTCAACTTCATATAAAAATCCGGACGCAAACGCTAAGGCTTGTTGTCTTTCATCGTCCGAAGTCGTTCGGAAGACGACATTTTTCGGAACCTGTGGCATTTCGACCTTCGTCAGTGCATACATCCCTTGTTCCATATGTACCTCATACATGGAATGTGGGAGTAACAGTGGCGCTAAGATGGCCTGTTCTCCGACAAATCCTGGGCTATCCAAAATTCTGGCAAGCTTTCGGATTCCCTCTTTTGAGAACACATCGCCTGCGACGATGGCTTGCTCCGGTATCGTTTGCAATATGACGAGACGATGATCGCCTTCTTGTGCCGTTGCCATCAAAAGCGGTTCATCCCCACGTTCTAATATGCCAAGAATCAACTGATGGGTATCCGGACGTTCAAGCAAAAACGGGAGGACGACCTTTTTGAACTGTTCATAATCACGATAATGCGTCACCATAGTCGACGACCTCCTTTATTTTTCTAGTGTACCAAAACATTCACTAGAAATCGTAGGTCGTCCGACGGAATCTATCGATTTTAGACGTTCGCTGTAAAATGTTCGCTCCAAGCGACTGGATCTTTCGACCAATCCGCCAACTGTTTTTGCTCTTCTATAGTAATATCGCCTTGTTGATGTGCGGTTTCGAGTAACGCTTCGAACGTCAGTAATGCATCCGCTTCAATCTTTGCGTCGCGGAGATTATTTGACAAGCGCTCCATTCCGTACGAGAAGATCGCTTGAATGCGAATGACATCTGCTCCCTTCGCTTGCAAGGCTTCCGCCGCTTCGATTGCAGACATCCCCGTCGATAATAAATCTTCGATGACGACGACACGTTGTCCAGGTTGAATGACACCTTCGATTTGATTCCCTTTACCGTGTTTCTTGTTGCCACTACGCACGTAGACCATCGGTAATCCAAGTCGTTCCGCGACGAATGCTGCATGCGGAATACCTGCCGTAGCGGTTCCAGCAATCACATCGACTGCAAGTCCCTTCACTTTCTCAGCGAGTGCATTTGCAATCAAGGAACGAACTTCCGGGTACGACAGCGTCAACCGATTATCACAATAGATTGGTGACCGGAGTCCACTTGCCCATGTGTATGGATCGTTTGGCGATAAGGTGACGGCTTCAATACGGAGTAACGCACTAGCGATTGGATTTACCATGAGAATTGCCCCTTCCATTGTTCAAGTAACATCTGATAGACCTGTTCTGGATGTTCAGCACGCGTAATCGGACGACCGATCACTAAATCCGACGCTCCATTTTGACGAGCATCAAGAACGGTCGCGACCCGCTTTTGATCATCCGCTTGACTGTTCGTCGGACGAATGCCGGGTGTGACGAACCGAAAATCTGTCCGACAGGCTGGAACTAATTCCGGAAGATCGAGTGCTGAACAGACGATACCATCTAGTCCTGCTGCTTCTGCGAGTTGCGCATATTCACGAACGACTGCCGGCATCGCTCCTTCAATCTTTAAATCGCGTAACATCGCTTCATCCGTCGATGTCAACTGAGTCACGCCAATCAGTTGTGTCTCGGCGTTCGTCTCACGCAGTCCTTCTCGCGCCGCGATCATCATCTCTTTTCCACCAGCAACATGGACGTTCGTCAGTCCGACGCCTAATTGTCCGATGATGCGCATCGTCCGGCGTGCCGTTTCTGGAATGTCGTGGACTTTGACATCGAGGAATACCGCGTGTCCACGCTCGACGAGTTTTCGGACGAAAGTTCCGCCTGCTGCATAAAACAATTCCATCCCGATTTTCAGGGCAGGTCGTGTCTCTTCGAACCGTTCGAGAAACGAAAAGACTTCTGCTTCGGTTGGAAAATCAAGCGCGATGTAAAGTTGATTCATATGCTTTCCCCCTGATGTCTAAAATATGATCGATGCCAAGTTCGTCCATCCGTTCTGGTAACTGCTGAATCAATTCTTGACAGATGTATGGATTGACGAAGTTTGCGGTACCAACGGCAACGGCCGAAGCCCCGGCGTAAATCATTTCGAGGACATCATCGACCTCCATCACGCCACCCATGCCGATGATCGGGATCGAGACGACTTGCGCGACATCATGAATCATCCGAATCGCGACCGGTTTGATCGACGGACCTGATAATCCACCGATACGGTTCGCAAGGATCGGTTGCCCCGTCCGGACATCGATTCGCATCCCAACTAGTGTGTTGATCATCGTCAGACCATCTGCACCAGCGGCTTCGACGGCACGCGCCATCTCGACGATCGAGGTGACGTTCGGTGATAGTTTGACGTAGACCGGTTTAGTCGAGACTCGTTTGACACGTCGGGTCAACTCAGCGGCAAGCAACGGATCCGTTCCGAACTGGATTCCGCCCGATTTGACGTTCGGACAGGAAATATTTAATTCCAGTGCATGAATGCCAGGATGCTGACTCATTTTCTCTGCGACGAGCTCATATTCTTCCGGTGTCGAACCCGCGACATTGGCGATGATTGCCGTACCGAACGTCTCGAGAAAAGGCAATTTATTCGTTAGGATGCCATCGACACCCGGGTTTTGGAGACCGATTGCATTCAACATCCCCATCCCACTCTCTGCGACACGCGGCGTCGGGTTCCCGTAACGTTCTTCCCCCGTCGCTGCTTTAATCATGATCGCCCCAAGCTCTGATAAATCATACAACTTCGCATATTCCTCACCGAATCCAAAACATCCGGATGCCGGCATGATCGGATTTTTTAAAGAGAGTCCCGGCAACTCGACACGCAATCGTTCCGTCATAATACGACCTCCTCTGCCCGAAAGACTGGACCATCGGAACACGTCTTGACGTATCCGCCCGTCGGTGTTTGACAGACACAGGCAAAGCATGCTCCGATCCCGCATCCCATTCGGTTTTCGATTGACAGATACTTATGTTCGATCGGTTGTTGCTGTAACGTTCGCAACATCGGTTCCGGTCCGCAGGCGAGTAGAACGTCGTAGCTTTCTGGACGTAAGGCTGCCGTGACGAATCCTGTCGTGCCATGCGTTCCATCGACGGTCGTGACCGTCGTCTTACCGAGTGCTTGGAATTCCGCTTCGTAAAAAACACTTGTTGCCGTATCAAATCCTAGAATCGCTTCACATGTCACGCCCCGGGCGACAAGTTGGCGCATCGTCTCATACAGCGGTGGGACACCGATCCCCCCACCAACGAGGACGACGCGTTGAGTTGGATGGATAGCAGCAATCGGAAACCCGTTTCCAAGCGGTCCGAGGGCATCGATCGTATCATCCGGACGCAAAGAAGCCAGTTCTGCTGTTCCTTGTCCAATTTCTTTAAAAAGAAACGTGATCAAATCATGGTCGACCCGGGCAATCGAGATCGGTCGGCGTAAGAGTGGCCCGACGCGAAGATGCATGAATCGCCCTGGCGCGATGTCCTGAGGTTGCTCGAGGCGACAGACGAGTTCTGTCGCACCCTGAGCTACCATTCGTCGAGAGACGACCGTCAAGAGTTGCTTCATTGGATCACCACTTTCTTTTCGTGTGTGAAAGCTTGGATTGCACTCGCTTCGAACGAGCGACTTTCGATGACGCGTAAAATTGCTTCCGCCGTATCGAGTGATGTCAGACAGATGACTTGATTCTCGGCTGCTGCCCGGCGAATGATGAAGCCATCTTTCGTGACTTGTGAGTCCCGACTCATCGTATTGATGACGTATTCGATCTCCCCTTTTTCAATCACGTCGAGCATCGATTCGGAAGACGAGTCGATTTTGCCGACCGTCTGGACTGGTAATCCTTGCTCCGTCAAGTAGGCTGCCGTTCCTTCCGTTGCGAGTAACGTGAATCCAAGTGAGGCAAAGCGTCGTGCAAGATCCGTCATTTCTGCTTTATCTGGATCTGCGACCGTCAAGAGGACACGACCGTGCTCTGGAATCGCCATTCCTGATGCGAGTAACCCTTTATAAAGTGCTTTTTCAAGTGTCCGGTCCGTTCCGATGACTTCACCAGTCGATTTCATTTCTGGTCCGAGTGTCGGATCAACTTCTTTAAGCTTCGCAAATGAGAAGACCGGCACTTTGACTGAGACGAGTGGTTCTTCCGGTAGCACACCACTTGTTAACCCATAAGAAGCGAGTGTCTCACCGAGAATGATATCCGTTGCGAGACGCGCGACCGGAAGTCCCGTCACTTTCGAGATGAATGGCACCGTCCGGCTGGCACGCGGATTGACTTCAAGGACATAGAGAGCGCCGTCCGCGTAGACGAACTGGATGTTGAGTAAGCCTTTGATGCCGAATGCTTTCGCAATCCGTGTCGTGTAGTCGACGATCCGGTCCTTGATGTCTTGGGAGACACGTTGTGGCGGATAGACACCAATCGAGTCACCCGAGTGAACACCGGCACGTTCGATGTGCTCCATGATGCCTGGAATGACGACATCCGTTCCGTCGCAGATCGCGTCGACCTCGAGTTCGATTCCTGTCAGATAGCGGTCAACGAGGACCGGTCGTTCCGGTGAGGCGATGACGGCGTATTTCATATAATGTTCCAGTTCTTCTTGAGCATAGACGATTTCCATTGCCCGACCGCCGAGGACGTACGATGGACGTACGAGAACCGGGTAACCGAGTGACGCTGCTGCCGTGACCGCTTCTTCGACTGTCACGGCCGTTTTACCCGGTGGCTGTGGAATGTCGAGCGCCGTCAATGCTGCTTCGAACTGTTTCCGGTCCTCAGCCCGGTCAAGATCCTCAAGCGATGTCCCGAGGATTTTCACACCTTCTGCTGCTAATGACTCGGCTAAGTTGATCGCTGTCTGTCCACCGAACTGGACGATGACACCGAGTGGACGTTCGTTTCGGATGACTTCCAGGACATCCTCCATCGTCAGTGGTTCAAAGTAGAGCCGATCGGAAATCGAGAAGTCGGTCGACACCGTTTCCGGATTGTTGTTGACGATGATTGCTTCGTAGCCGGCTTGACGAATCGCTTGAATCGAATGGACTGTCGCGTAATCGAACTCGACGCCTTGACCAATCCGGATCGGACCTGATCCTAAGACGAGAATCGAAGAACGGTTCGTCGCAATCGCTTCATTTTCGCGTTCGTATGTTCCGTAGTAGTACGGTGTATCGGACGCGAACTCTGCCGCACACGTATCGACCATCTTATAGACCGGGTGAATCGCTTGTGCTTCACGCATCCGGCGAATCTCCGTTTCCGTTTGTCCGGTGATCCGGGCGAGCATCGGGTCACTGAATCCATACCGCTTCACATGCAGGAGTAGTTCAGGTGTCAAACCAGCTGCGACCGATTGCTCGAGCTGCCAAATATGGTGCAACTTCTCGAGGAACAGGCGATCAATCGCCGTCCAGTCATGAATCTGTTCGACGCTGTAACCGCGAACGAAGCCCGCGTACAAGGCGAAGAGTCGATCGTCGGTCGCTTGGCGAATCGCTTGTTGTAAGGCATCATCTGCCATTTCGATGAAGCGTGGCATATACAGATCCGCTGTACCAATCTCGAGTGAACGAACGGCTTTCAGTAAAGCCTCTTCCATCGTCCGTCCCATTGCCATGACCTCACCAGTTGCTTTCATCTGTGTACCGAGCGTCCGGTCTGCCGTTTCGAATTTATCGAACGGCCAGCGTGGAATCTTGGCGACGACATAATCGAGTGCCGGTTCGAAGGAAGCAAAACTCGTCTCGGTGATCGGGTTCTTTAATTCAGATAAGGCATACCCGACGGCAATCTTCGCAGCTAGTTTTGCAATTGGGTAACCCGTCGCTTTTGACGCGAGTGCAGACGAGCGTGAGACACGTGGGTTGACTTCGATGACATAGTAGTCGAAGCTCGTCGGATCCAGTGCGAACTGGATGTTACATCCACCTTCGATTCCGAGTGCACGGATGATATCGAGCGAGACGTTTCGTAGCAATTGATAATCGCGATCCGATAGCGTTTGGGTCGGGGCAAAGACGATCGAGTCTCCTGTATGAACACCGACGGGATCGAAGTTTTCCATTGCACAGACGATGATCGCCTGATTCGTCGCATCGCGCATGACTTCGAACTCGACTTCCTTCATCCCGGCAATTGATTTTTCAAGAAGTACCTGTGTTGCCGGACTTGCCTTGAGTCCCCCTTCGACGATTCGCATGAACTCTTCTGGTGTGTTGGCGATTCCGCCGCCCGTTCCCCCAAGCGTATATGCCGGACGGATGATGATCGGTAGACCGATCTGTTGCCGGAATTGTTGTGCCTCTTCGAGCGTATGCACGATTTCACTGTCCGGCACACCATGCCCTCGTTTAAACATCAGTTGACGGAACAAATCACGATCTTCTGCCTCTTCGATTGCTGACAATTTCGTACCGAGTAACTCGACACCATACTCAGCAAGGACACCGAGACGATCCAGTTCGACAGCCAAGTTCAGACCCGTTTGACCTCCGAGTGTCGCAAGCAAGGCATCCGGACGTTCCTTGCGGATGATCCGTGAGACGAACTCTGCTTGGAGGGGCTCGATGTAGACACGATCAGCGACCGTTGGATCCGTCATGATCGTTGCTGGGTTCGAGTTGACGAGGATGACTTCATATCCTTCTTCCTTCAAGGCTTGACACGCTTGTGTTCCAGCGTAGTCGAATTCAGCTGCTTGTCCGATCACGATAGGACCGGACCCGATAACGAGAATTTTCTGGATATCTTGACGTTTAGGCATGAGAGACCTCCTGTTGTTTCGTGATTTCTTCTAAAAACTGTTGGAATAGACCGTTCGCATCCATTGGACCAGGTGATGCTTCCGGATGGTACTGGACGGAGAAGACTGCTGCTGTCGTATGACGGATTCCTTCGACCGTTCCGTCGTTGATCGCAAGATGCGTCACTTCAAGCACGGTATCGCGTAAGGACTGTTCGTCAACGGCATACCCGTGGTTTTGCGACGTGATATCGACGCGACCTGTCCGGATATCTTGGACTGGATGATTCGCCCCTCGGTGACCGAATGGGAGCTTGAACGTATCCGCCCCGTGCGCTAGTGCAATCAACTGATGACCGAGACAGATGCCGAAGATGACGACTTTTCCCGTCAATTCTTGAATCATCGGAATCGCCGTTGGGACATCCTTTGGATTCCCTGGTCCGTTCGATAGCATTACACCGTCCGGACGATAGCGTAAGACTTCCGTTGCACTGACGTCGTAGGGCACGACGACGACTTCACAGCCGCGTTTGACGAGTTCGCGGACGATTCCGAGCTTCGCACCGAAATCGACGAGAACGATCCGCGGTCCAGCACCCGGTATGATGTACGCTCGTTCCGTTGAAGCTCGCTTGACTTGATCCGTCTCGATAGGTACGTTTTGAAGATGAACCAGTTCTGCTGCTAAATCGAACTCACCGTCAACGAGTCGTCCGCGCATGACCCCTTTCGAACGGATATGCCGTGTCAATTGGCGCGTATCGATTCCACTTAATCCTGGAATATTAAGATCTTGAAGTGCTGCATCGAGTGACATCTCACTCCGGAAGTTCGACGGCGTCTGACAATGTTCACGTACGATCAGTGCTTTAGCGAGCGGACGCGTCGTCTCATAGTCTTCTCGGTTAATCCCGTAGTTTCCGATCAACGGGTTCGTCAACACGATCATCTGATCGCAGTAAGATGGATCCGATAGCATTTCCTGATACCCTGTCATTCCGGTCTGGAAGACGACCTCTCCTGTTGTTGTCTTATCTGAGCCAAATGCTGTTCCTTCAAACGTCATCCCATCTTCTAGTATCAGTGTCCGTTTACGCATGTGCTGTGTCCTCCTTGAATACGATTTCTCCCTTGACGAGCGTCATGACCGGGAATCCTTTTAACCGTTCTCCTGCGAACGGTGTGTTCTTGCCTTTTGAGCGGAATCGTTCCGGTGATACGGTACGCTCCGTTTCTAGATCAAGCAAAACCAGATCTGCTTCCGCTCCCACTTCGAGTCTCCCGTAAGGAAGTTCAAAGATGGCTGCTGCCTTATCCGTTAAATTCCGGATCAGTGTCTCAAGTCGCATCTCTCCTTCAGCGACGAGCTTCGTATAGAGGAGTGGGAAGGCCGTCTCGAACCCTGTGATGCCGAACGGGGCGCGTTCGATACCGAGTGCCTTCTCTTCTGCCGCATGGGGAGCATGATCGGTCGCGATGCAATCAATCGTTCCGTCCGCTAACCCCTCGAGCAATGCTTGGCGATCTGCTTCACTTCGTAAGGGAGGATTCATTTTAAAGTTCGGGTCCTGATTCGGTATGTCTTCATCGATCAACACCAGATGGTGCGGTGTGACTTCTGCCGTCACCCGAATCCCTGCTCGTTTCGCGTCACGGATGACACGGACCGATTCTTTCGTCGAGACATGACAGACGTGATAATGACAGCCGGTTTCTTCTGCGATCAGAACATCACGTGCGATATGGATACTCTCAGCAAGCGACGGAATACCTTGTAGCCCTTCCCGTCGACTGTAGTTCCCCTCGTGCACACATCCTGCTTTTAACGAATCATCTTCGCAGTGAGCAACAATCGTTTTCCCAAGCCGTGCCGCTTGTTGCATCGCTGTCCGCATGACTGCTGCCGTCTGGACGCCGACACCATCATCCGTAAAGGCGACAGCATCTGTTAATTGGTCGAACGCGACGAGTTCTTGTCCGAGTTGATTTTTTGAAATCGCCGCGTAAGGCAAAACCCGAACGGACGCTGTCTCTTCAATCTTTTGGAACAACGCATCAAGTGTTTGACGATCGTCTGGTACGGGGCGCGTGTTCGGCATCGGACAGATCGTCGTGAATCCACCCGCTGCCGCCGCTGCCGTGCCGGTCGCAATCGTCTCCTTATGTTCGCCACCCGGTTCCCGCAGGTGGACATGGATGTCAACGAATCCTGGTGCAACGAATAAGCCGGACGCATCAATGACCGTTTCATTCGCTTGCGGTGTTGCTGCTAAATCCGTGATTTTCCCGGCTTCAATCCGAATATCTCCCGTTCGAACTTGTCCCGCCTCGTACCATCTCGCATTCTCAATTCGTGTTGTCATCTGCATCGTCTCCTTTGATTGATTTCGTTGAAAAGCACCATTCCAGAATCGCCATCCGTGCAAAGACACCGTTTTTCATCTGTTCAAAGATCCGCGATCGCGGATGTTCGACCAGTTCGTCGGCAATCTCGACTCCCCGATTGACCGGTGCCGGATGAAGCACGATCGCGGAATGCTTCAGACGGTTCATCCGCTCATGTGTCAATCCGTACGTTGTGTGGTAGACTGCTGGATCAAATCGTGTCGTCCCGTCATGCCGTTCGTGCTGGACACGCAGTAACATTAAGATGTCGCACTGCTCGACGGCTTCATCCATCGAAAGATACGGTATGCCCATCGCAGGGTCGTACCACTCAATAGGTCCTGATCCATAGACGATGGCACCGAGTCGCTTTAAGATGTCCGCGTTCGATCGGGCAACGCGACTATGTTGTAAGTCCCCACAGATGACGACGACTTTTCCTTCGACCGTTCCGTACGTTTCGACGATCGTCATCAAATCGAGTAAGGACTGGGACGGATGTTGACCGCTCCCGTCTCCCGCATTGATGATCGGAATATCGAGCGTCTGCATCAGTTCTTCGTAATATCCGGTTGCTCCGTGGCGAATGACCAAAGCATCTGCGCCGATTACTTCGAGTGTCTTGCATGTATCGCGTAACGTTTCTCCTTTTTGCACGGAGGAAGTCGCCGTTTCGAACGGCAGTAGATGCATATTCAGACGATGCTCTGCCATCTCAAAGGAAGAGCGTGTCCGAGTCGAGTTTTCAAAGAACAGATTGACGAGCGTCTTATCCGAAAAATCTGGTGCTGGCTCGCCTCGTTTAAAAGCGAGACTGCGTTCAATCAAAGAATTAATTTCTGTCGTGGATAAACTTTCTAGGTTGACGAAATGCCGGTTTTTTAGAATCGTCTTCATATCATTCACTCCTCTTCAGATCACGAAAAAGGCGCACCTTCTAAGTGAAGGTGCGCCGAAAGAAGGCAGAGTGATTCCCTGCATCTTTTCATGGCCTTCACTTTATCGTTCTCTCGGAACGTCTTAAAAGTTGTTAGCTACCGATTGAGTTGTAGAGGTTTCCGTTGTTTCTTCGACCTGCTCTGTCGTTTTTGGAAGGACTAGATTCAGGATGATTCCAAGAATCGTCGCCAGTGCCATTCCTTCGAGAGAGAAGTTGCCGATTTTAAGCGCCGCGCCTCCGATACCTGTGACGAGAATGACGGCTGTGATCGTCAAGTTCCGTTTATCGGCAAGGTCGATCTTACTTTCCGTCAGCGTCCGGAGACCGTTCGACGCGATGACTCCGAACAAGAGGATACTGATTCCCCCCATGACCGGTGTCGGAATCGTCTTGATGAACCCTTCGACGTATCCGAGGAATCCGAAGCTGATCGCAAGAACCGCCGCGCCACCGAGGACATAGACACTGTAGACACGTGTGATTGACATGACACCGTTGTTCTCACCATACGTCGTAACCGGTGGTCCGCCAAGCATCGAAGCGACTGTCTTCGCAATCCCGTCACCCAGTACGGTCCGGTGCATCCCTGGATCGAGGAGCGTCTCGCGCCCGATGATGCGTGATGTCACTTTTTGTTCGCCGATGTGCTCCGTCAGTGTGACGAGCGTCACGGGAACGATCAGAAGCAAGGCGGCTGTATTCCACGATGGTGTGTAATTCAAGAACGGAATCGTGAAGTCCGGCACGTGGAACAACGTGGCTTGTTGGAGTGGTGTGAAGTCAATGATTCCAACCGATGCCGCAACGAGATAACCAACCGTGATCCCGAACAGGATCGGAATCGTGCTCCACATTCCTTTTAAGTACGTCATCGCAAGGAGTGTGACGCCGAGCGTGACCATCGCAACGAGGAAGTACAGTCCGTTGTACTTACCGTCCGCTCCGTTCATCGCCATGTTGACAGCGGTCGGGGCGAGCGATAGACCGATGACCATGATAACCGGTCCGATGACGACCGGTGGGAGTAAGCGAAGCAACCAAGCAGCTCCCGTGTAGCGGATGAGAAGTGAGACAAGTCCGTAGACGAGTCCAGCGACCATTCCGCCAATTAAGGCATCCTCGACACCCCACCGTTCACTGACGGCAATGATCGGGGCGATGTAGGCAAAACTCGAACCAAGGTATGTGGGTACTTTGAAGCGGGTGACGGCGAGGAAAATCAGTGTGCCGACTCCGCTTGCGACGAGCGCGACCGATGTGTTGAGTCCCGTTAAGAGAGGGACGAGCACGGTCGCACCAAACATCGCGAAGACATGTTGCAGGCTGAGCATCAGCCAATTTAGAGGGTGAGTAGGTACTTCTTGTACATCAAGTACTGCGGCATGTTTTGCCATATGGATGACTCCCTTTCTGGTCTCTCTGGACCACCTTAAAGGTTTTGAATTTTAGCGTTTAATGAATACTTGATCGGCTTCATCGACTTCAGCGAGTGCGACGACGACTTGTTCCTCACGGGATGTCGGGACGTTCTTACCGATGAAATCTGGTCGAATCGGTAACTCCCGATGTCCGCGGTCGACGAGGACAGCGAGTTGAATCATACTCGGTCTTCCGTGGTCGACGAGCGCGTCCATCGCGGCGCGAACAGTGCGTCCTGTGTAGAGGACGTCGTCAACGAGGACGACGATTTTCCCGGTGATCTCTTCCGGTAGATCAGAACCCTTGATTTCCGGCTCTAAACTTCGTTTCGACAAGTCATCCCGGTACATCGAGATGTCGACGACACCGAGTAAGACCGGTTTTCCTTCGATCTGTTCGATGCGTTTCGCAAGTCGGCGAGCGAGTGTCTCGCCTCGCGTCTTGATTCCAACGATCATTAAATCAGCAATGCCTTTGTTACGTTCGATGATTTCGTGGGCGATCCGTGTCAGTGCACGTCCGATCGCAGCTTCATCTAAGATGACGGCTGGTTTCATAGTTTCTCCTTTCATACAAAAGACCTTCTGCGGAAATCCGCAGAAGGTCATCGAAGACAGAATCATGGCATACGTGTTGTATGCATGCCTACGCACGATCGTGGTAGGTTCTCCCTTTCGCAGCCTCTCCGGACTCGATTAAAGGTGATACTAGTTAGGTAGGATCGTCACTCGGACGACCGAAGTGTCAGTAGAGGATGTCTCGCATCGCTCTCTAGGTGATACTCTACCGTTTTATTAGAAAAACGTCAAGACTCTAATTCAAGTTTTTTCAATTGACCGATTTCAAATGTCATCTCTTCTGGGAGCGGTGCTTCAAAGCGCATCCACTCACCTGTGCGTGGATGTTCGAAACCGAGAACCGCAGCATGCAAGGCTTGACCGTTCATTTTCATCGTCTTGCGTGGACCATATTTCGGGTCACCCGCAAGCGGGAAACCGATATAACGCATATGGACACGGATTTGGTGCGTCCGTCCTGTTTCAAGTTTACATTCAACGACCGTAAAGCCCTCGTACCGATCAAGAACACGGAAATGGGTCACGGCAGACTTTGAATTCTTATCCGTTACCGTCATCCGTTGACGGTCGTTCTTATCGCGTCCGATTGGGGCTTCGATCGTTCCAAGTTCGTGTGGGATTTCACCGTGCACGAGCGCGATGTAGAGACGTTCCGTCGTCTTCTCTTTCAATTGATGCGCAAGTGACTCATGCGCTAAGTCGTTCTTAGCGACCATCAACAGACCTGACGTATCCTTATCGATCCGGTGAACGATTCCTGGACGTTTGACGCCATTGATGCCTGAGAGATCTTGACAGTGGTGTAATAAGGCGTTGACGAGCGTTCCTGAGACATGCCCTGCCGCCGGGTGAACGACCATCCCTTTTGGTTTGTTGACGACGATGACGTCCGAGTCCTCATACACGACTTCAAGCGGGATGTCTTCCGGTAAGATTTCGAGCTCCACTGCTTCCGGGATATGAACGACAATTGATTCTGTTCCCGATAATTTATAGTTCGGTTTGACGACACGACCATCGACTTCGACACGTCCCGCTTTCAACCATTCCTGTACTTGCGAACGCGACCAATCGTTTTGTTCTGCGAGCCATTTATCAATGCGCCCTGTCGCTCCATCCGCTTGTACGGACCATGTTTCTACTTCATTCATTTATCCATCGTTCCTTTCTTAGTCAACCGTTCTTCGAACATGACGCTGATCAGCATCGTGATGACACCAAACGTCAAACAGACGTCTGCGACATTAAAGATCGGAAAATTATAGCCGAACGGGAAGAAGTGGAAGAAATCAACGACTTCTCCTCGTGCCATTCGATCAATGAAATTTCCGATCGCACCACTGAGCAATAACGCGATGCTCCAAGCAAATACCTTATTTTTCGTGCCTTCCTTGTAGAGGAAGTAAATCAATCCAATGACGACGACGACCGTAACGATGAAGAAAAAGCCGAATTTACCTTCGAGCATTCCCCACGCAGCGCCTCGATTTCGATACGAGTTGAGATAAAAGAAATCCGGAATAACCGTGATCGCTTGACCGATCGTCATGTTTTGAACGACGATCCATTTCGTCAACTGGTCGATTCCAACGAGTAAAGCAGCAATCCCTAAGTAAAGCCACATCCTATTGTCCTCCGCATCCAAAAATAATGAGGGGCGTCCTGCGAAGTCGCAGTCGCCCCTCCCTTTGTATCATTATAAAGAATTGACGACTTCAGTACAACGTGGGCAAAGCGTCGGATGAGCCGGATCTTGTCCGAGTTCCGTCGAATATGTCCAACAACGTTCACATTTTTCACCGTCAGCTTTTTGAACCGTGATGCCGGTCGTCTCATACATCTTATCCGCCGTTTCCACGAATTCGAGTTGTGAGACTTGGAGTAACTGCTCAAGATGATCGATTGTTCCGAGCAAGGCTTTCGTCTCTTCCTTCGGTGCAAGCAAGAGTTTCGCTTCGAGTGTCTTACCGACGAGTTTCTCAACACGCGCTTCCTCGAGTGCTTTTAAGACGTCATCGCGGAACGTCAGGAACGCGTTCCATTTCTCGATGAGGGCAAGTCCTTCTTCTGAGACTTCGACCGTTTCCGGAAGGTCTGTCAGGAAGATACTCTTCGTCTCAACAGCTGGTACGAATTCCCATGCTTCGTCTGCTGTGTGAGGCAGGACGGGTGCCATCAATTGCAACAAAGCGACGACTGTATCATACATGACCGTCTGAACCGCACGACGCGATGTCGCGTCTGCTTTTTCGATATACAGGATATCTTTCGTGTAATCGAGGTAGAACGACGACAAATCAAGGACACAGAAGTTGTGGAGCAATTGATAGACCGACATGAAGTCGTACGCATCATATGCCGCTTTTACTTTTCCAACAAGTTGATCCAGTTTCGTCCGCATGAAACGATCTGACTCTGGTAAGTCTTCGAATGCGACACGGTGCGCCGCAGGATCAAATTGATCCAAGTTTCCGAGAAGGAAACGAACCGTGTTGCGGATTTTCCGGTATGACTCTGAGACTTGTTTGAAGTTATCCATCGATGCCCGGACATCAGCTTGATAATCGACAGATGCCACCCACAAGCGAAGGATCTCTGCTCCGAATTGCTGCATGACTTGAATCGGAGCAATCGTGTTACCGATTGATTTCGACATCTTGCGACCTTGACCATCCAGAACGAATCCGTGACTGACGACCGCTTTGTATGGTGCTTTTCCTGTCGTTGCGACGGCTGTCGATAGCGACGAGTTGAACCAACCACGATATTGGTCAGATCCTTCAAGATAGAGATCCGCTGGACGTGTCAATTCAGGACGTGTCGCAAGGACACCGGCATGTGATGAACCAGAATCGAACCAGACATCCATGATGTCCGTTTCTTTTTTGAAGATACCGTTCGGGCTTGCTGGATGTGTGAATCCTTCAGGAAGCAAGTCGACTGCTTCGCGCTCATACCAGACATTTGATCCGTGAGCTGCAAATAAATTCGCGATATGATCAATCGTTTCTGGTGTGACGATTTCCGTTCCATCTTCAGCATAGAAGATTGGAAGTGGAACGCCCCAAGCACGTTGACGTGAGATGACCCAGTCGCCGCGGTCTTTGAACATGTTGTGGAGACGTGTTTCGCCCCACTCTGGTACCCACTGGACGCCTTTGATTTCATCAAGGATTTCCGCACGGAAGTCTTTGATTGAAGCGAACCACTGTGGCGTTGCCCGGAAGATGACCGGTTTTTTCGTCCGCCAGTCGTGTGGATACGAGTGTTTGATGAACGACAGTTTCAAGAGTGCGCCTGCTTCTTCGAGTGCGAGACCGATTTCTTTGTTCGCATCCTCATAGAACATGCCTTCGAATCCAGGAGCTTCTGCTGTCATAACTCCTTTATCGTCGACTGGACAAAGAACGTCAAGACCGTACGCTTGACCGATACGGAAGTCATCTTCCCCGTGACCTGGAGCCGTATGCACGACACCTGTCGCTTCCGCTGTAACGTGATCGCCAAGCATGACGAGTGATTCACGATCGTACAATGGGTGTTTTGCTTTCATGTATTCGAAGTCCGCACCATTAAAGACACGTCCGACTGTTGCATCTTCCCATCCAAGTGCTTCGATGACTTCAGGAACGAGTGTTTCCGCTACGATATAGCCTTTTCCTTGATACTCGATCCGTGCATATGTCAATTCCGCACTGACAGAGATTCCGAGGTTCGCTGGAATCGTCCATGGTGTCGTCGTCCAGATGACGAAATGATCCGTCGGCTCTAAGATGTTTTTCCCGTCCATGACTTGGAACGCGACATAGATGGCAGCTGACCGTTTATCTTGATATTCGATTTCTGCTTCAGCGAGTGCTGATTCAGAAGACGGTGACCAATAGACCGGTTTCTTCCCTTTGTAGATATAGCCTTTGTTCGCCATATCCCCGAATAAACGAATTTGAGCTGCTTCAAATTCTGGTTGCAGGGTGATGTATGGGTTGTCATAGTCACCGAGAACACCGAGGCGTTTGAATTGTTCGCGTTGGTGATCAACTTGTTCGAGCGCATATTTCGCACATAATTCACGGAATTCTGCGACCGTCATCGATTTACGATCAACACCGGCTTTTTGAAGTGCAGTTTCGATCGGTAATCCGTGTGTGTCCCAACCAGGCACGTACGGAGACTGGAAGCCATTCATCGATTTGTAGCGGACGATGATGTCTTTTAAGACTTTGTTTAATCCGTGACCCATGTGGATGTCACCATTCGCGTACGGAGGACCATCGTGGAGGATGAACGTTGGCTTTCCAGCGTTCTTTTCCTGGACCGCAGCGTAGAGATTCATCCCTTCCCATCGTGCTTGCATATCTGGTTCACGTTTTGGCAAGTTGCCTCGCATTAAAAACTCTGTTTTCATCATCAATAAGGTTTCTTTGTAATCCATCTGACCATCTCTCACCTTTCGCATTAAAAGTACAAAAAAAGCCAAGCTCATCCCTGAGATAGGGACGAGCTTGGCTGAACTCGCGGTACCACCCTACTAATCCCGCTCGCCAGTTTGACGACGCAGGACCGCTTAAGAACTCGATAACGGGAGTGAGCCGGCATGACTTACTGTTCAGCGAACGTTCAGTCATGCACTCCAAGGGGATACCCCATCTTTTTCGTTGCTCGGGCTTCCACCATTCCCCCGATTCGCTGTCAACCGTCCAAGATGCGACGTGTCCTTGTCATTGATTTTATTTATACGACATCGTCGTCATTATACGCAACTGCTGGAACATCGTCAAGCGCTCCACGAGAAGAGAAATCAAACGCATCCCAGTCATGGCTCGTCAATAATTCCATCTGCGCATCGATCAATACTTTAAATCGATTACGATAGAGTTCGATTTTTTTGCGCATTTGCTCGACTTCGAAGTCTGTCCGTTGTGCCCGGCGTTGCGCCGCATCTTGCAACTGCTCTGCTTCACGTTCTGCTTGCTTTAGGATCAAGCTCGCTTCTTTTGAAGCATTGGCTTTAACTTCTTCAGCCGCTTCCTGTGCAACGATGATCGATTTATTCAATGTTTCTTCCATCGAACTGAAGTAATCGACACGTGCTTGCATGTTTTGGATGACTTCTTGTTGTTGACGATTCTCACGTAACAACAATTCAAAATCCTTGATGACTTGATCTAGGAATTCGTTCACTTCATCTTCGTCATAGCCGCGAAACTTTCGTGTGAACTCCTTATTATGAATATCGAGTGGCGTTAATGGCATGATGAATTCCTCCTCCGCATTTTCTTATCCTTTTAAAATACCGTATTGTAGCTTGATCCGGTCACGTTTCGTTGATCCGAGGATTGCAATCAACTTGACGCGTCCTGTTCCACGCAAGGAAAGTAAGTCGCCTTCTTCTAGCATGAAGCTCGAATCATCCACTACTTTGTAATTGACCTTACTTTCACCTTGTTTAATGAGCGTCTGTGCTTTTTGACGTGAGAAACCGAGAATTTCACTCACGACCGTATCGAACCGAAGTGAACTGACGAACCCAAGTGTCTCTTCCCACTCTTGATCCTTCACTTTCAAACGGTCTTCCGCCTCGACACGCGAAAGACGAATCTTCGTCTTCCCTGCTCGTTCGACGTTTGCTTCGATATAGGTCGCGACTTCGTCCGCGACTGCAAACTGTACTTGATCCTGAATGATGACGTCGCCGAATTTAGCTCGTTTCAATCCGACGTTCAATAATGTACCGGTGACTTGACGATGAGAAAGTTCAACGAATTTAGTAGGATAATGAATGCGATAGATGGAAATGTCAAAGTCATCCGCGTTGTATTCATAATAATCTGGTGCGAGGATTGCCCGTTTACGTTCAGCGCCTTCGAAACCGCCCTCAAAAAAGAGGGCGCATTTCGAACCGACGAGTTCTTGTGTGATTTGTTGTTCACGTGGATCTAGGAAATCCGTTAATTTGAACGTATAGGTCGCTTCCACATGATCGATCCAGTTCAAGACTGAATCGACGAATTCCCGCTCGCTTCCACGATAATGATCGTATACGCTCATACTAAAAAGATTGCTCGGATACCCGATTGAGCCAAGTTCAAGACGAGGAAGGCTACAATCGGCGAGATATCCAGCATGCCCCCGATAGGCGGGATGATACGACGGAAGGGCGCTAGGAATGGCTCGACTAACATCGCGAGCACTTGTCCGAATTTAGAATCACGGGCATTCGGGAACCACGAAAGCAGGATATAAACGATCATGACGTAACTGTAATACTGTAATAACGTACTCAATGTACGACCAATTGCGTACATCACTTGAGAATCCATACTTACCACCCCTTATGATTAATATCATCTTCTCCAAGAAGATTCGAGATGCTACCAGCTAACTCGACGTTGTTCGGAACACAGAGGAGGGTATTCTGACTGATCGTCGTAATCGTTCCATCGAGAGCGAAGACGACACCAGATAAGAAATTAATCATCTGTCGTGATTGATCTTTTGACATACGCTGCATGTTGACGATGACAGCACGGTTCTGACGAAGATGTTCCCCGATTTCCTGGGCTTCGTTGAAGACACGTGGTTCACTCAAGATGACTTGCGATTTCGTTTTTTTCGTCGCATGAAGCGGCACGATATTCGATTGTCTCACGCTGTCCTCCTTTTGAGTAACACTTGGGGTAGATTCCTCGTAATACTCTTCATACTCTTGTTGTGAAGCACCTCTACCTTTATTTATTGTAGCATCATTTTCATATTCAAGTTCATCTAAATCGTCGCTGTTGCCGAGAAATAGATTTTGCATTTTTGATTTAAAACCCATATCCATTCTCCCTTCTTCTCGTTTAGGTGTGAACGAGCGTCGTCCCGATTCGGACGAACGTCGCCCCTTCTTCGATGGCGATCTCAAAATCAGACGACATTCCCATAGATAACTCCGTACATGGAGCATACGACAATTTTTTCGCCTTGACCTCTTCTTGCAATGTTTTTAATGACTGGAATACCTCACGGATACGCGTCGTATCTTCCGTTAACGGTGCCATCGTCATCAGTCCGATGACACGAATCGCTGGATACTGACCGATTTCATGTAAGAACGAAGGCAAGTCCTCCGGTGCGATACCTTGCTTCGATTCTTCTCCAGAAACGTTGACTTGAATGAAACAATCAATGATTCGGTCCGTTCGTTTATTGATCTCTTCCGCCAAATGAAGACGGTCAAGGGAATGCAACACATCAATGGCATCGATGACCTGGCGAACTTTACGCGTTTGTAGCGTACCGATGAAGTGCCATGTACAGGCGGTCCGTCCGAGCTCTGCCTGTTTTTCGAGCAATCCGTCCGGGCGATTTTCACCGAGATGGGTCACACCTGCTGCTAATAATTCAGAAGCAACTTGACTTGAGACTGATTTCGTCACGCCAATCAACTGTACCTGCTTTTCAGAAGAACTCTTTTCACTTGCTAGTTCCATTCGTTTCGTAACCTCTTGTACATTATCAAGAATTGACATCCAATGACTCCTTTACGATCAAACTTGCAAAGCGACCACCATGGTCGCCGTGGCGATAAGAGAAGTAATCTTCCGCCTGACAGTGTGTACATAGACCTGTGTCAAGGACATCACCGACTCCACAACGCTCAGCTAGCGCAGCGTTCGTTTTTTGTAGCGATAACATCGCTTTTCCATCTTCCTTGCGTATGTAAGGAGACTCATCGAGTTCAAGCGCATCGATTGCATCGATGACGGGTTGATCGACTTCGTAACAACAATCACGGATCGATGGACCAATGACCATTTGAATCGATGAACGACTCGCACCCGCACGTTCCATTTGCTTGACTGTTTCCTCGACGATATTGCCGACAGTTCCGCGCCAGCCGGCGTGCGTATTCGCGATGATTCCTGTCGTCGGGTCACAGAAGACAAGCGGCACACAGTCAGCGAACAGCATCATCAATAAGACATTCGAATCGGTCGTCACCAATCCATCTGTACCCGGAATCGCTGTTTCGTAATCCAAAGCACCACGCCCAGAGTCAAGTGTCGTCACCTGTTCAACGTGATTTCCGTGAACTTGCTGTGCCCAAATCGAGTTCTCGAGGGAGAGATCAAGCTGACGTGCGATGACTTGTCGGTTCTGGATGACACCGTCGCGATCATCGTTGACATGTAATCCTAAATTTCCGTTCTCATGAGGGGCTGCGAACTTCGTCGTAAAGGCGGCACGTACGGTACCCGTCGGTGTATCCCATTTGATCCATTGTCCAAACATGTTCATGCCTCCTTTGATTTTAAAAAAAGAGGCGCCGCTTTCGCGACACCTCATCGTTTAGCAGTCGTGTCACTGGAACATCGATCAACGATTATTCCGGCGAAGGAATGATGGGATGTCCATCGTTTCTTCGACATCTGGCGCTTTAGCCGGTTCAGGATTCGAGCTGACAGGTGTCTCTTCGACTTGTGGTTTAGACTCCTCAGTTGGTGGTGGAGTCGCTTGTTTTTTCTTCAAGAGGTTTTTCATCATCTCTTGTGCCGATGGAATTTCGAAATCGAGTGGTTCGTTTTCGAATTCCGTCGCGATGACTGTGACGATGATTTCATCTTCTAGGTTATCGTTGATGACAGAACCGAAGATCAAGTTGACTTCCTCATCGGCTGCACTCTGAACGATTTGTGCGGCTTCCGTCACTTCATACAAGCTGAGGTTCGCACTACCCGTGATGTTCATCAGGACACCTTTTGCGCCTTCGATCGATGTCTCAAGCAACGGACTCGAAATCGCTTTTTTCGCTGCTTCCGTCGCACGGTGTTCGCCTGTCGCGACACCTACACCCATCAAAGCAGAACCTTTTTCCGTCATGATCGTCTTCACATCGGCGAAGTCAAGGTTGATCAGACCAGGTACGGCAATCAAGTCAGTGATCCCCTGTACACCTTGACGCAAGACGTTATCCGCTTCTTTAAACGCTTCAAGCATTGGTGTGTTCCGATCAACGATTTCAAGTAACTTGTCGTTCGGAATGACGATTAACGTATCGACTTTTTCTTTGAAGTTCTGGACACCTGAAACAGCATGTTGCATCCGTTTACGTCCTTCGAACATGAATGGTTTTGTGACGACACCGACTGTCAATGCGCCGATCTCTTTTGAAATCTCCGCGATGACAGGAGCAGCTCCTGTACCTGTTCCGCCACCCATTCCCGCTGTGACGAAGACCATGTCAGCACCAGAAAGGATTTCTGTTAATTGCTCACGGCTCTCTTCCGCCGCTTTTTTACCGATTTCCGGATTGGCACCCGCACCGAGACCGCGTGTCAATTTAGCACCGAGTTGTAATTTTACGTCAGCTTGTGACATGTTCAATGCCTGCGCATCCGTGTTTACTGCGATGAATTCTACGCCTTGGACACCGTGTTCAATCATTCGGTTGACGGCGTTCGAACCGCCACCACCTACACCGATGACCTTGATTTTTGCTACTTGGTCCATCATTTCATCAAAATGCAACATAAAAAGGGCCCCCTAATATTTTTTACTCATTGGATTTTTTGTAGGCATTAACCGAAGAATTTCTCAAAGAAACTGCTGAATGACTTTTTCTCTTTTGGAGGCTGTTCACGTGTCGACCGTTCTTCTCGAACAGGTGTCGCTTGTTCGTTCATGGGCAGTGCATCCTGTTCACGTCCGTGTGCTACGACTTCCTTCTCTTCTGCGCGGTCGAAACCTGATTTCGATACGGCGCTTCGTGAAAGTACATAACGTAACATACCAGCTGCGACGGCATACTTCGGATGACGAATACCAAGACTAGCAGGTTGATAGACATTGACGCTCTGCTTAAAGATTCGTTTTCCAAGCTGGTCGATTCCCGGCAATGAAGAACTTCCGCCACACAAGATTAAACCGCTGTTCATATGAGCGTATCCGGCTTGCGTCATTCGTTTTTGAATCATCTCGAAGATTTCCTCAAGTCGCGCTTCTAACACGAAACCGATTTCTGATTGTGGTTCGAAACGATGTTCCCCGTTGATCGTGACGTAGGAAACTTTCTCTTCCGGATCACCGAGTGCTTCAAGTGCAACACCGTACTCTTCTTTTGCGAGCTTCGCATCTTGATATTTACAATTCATCTTATACGTCAAATCACGTGTCAGATGATCGCCACCATATGGCAACGTCGTCGAGTAGACGAGATCATTCTTTTCATAGATGGAAAGTGTCGTCGTCTCATGTCCGATGTCGATGATTCCGACACCGAGTTCGAGTTCATCAATCGATGCTGCGATTCTAGATACCGCTAAACTCTCCAGCACATATCCAGCAAGCTCTAAACCAGCCCGTTCAATGGAACGTTTAATGCTATGTAGGATCGTCTTTGCTCCGATGATGAGCTTCCCTGTTACTTCGAGACGATAACCAATCATTCCTCTAGGATCAGTGATCTCCGTTTGCTGATCGACCGTAAACGTCTTCGGCAGGACATCGACGACACTGAGTTCGTTTGGAATTCGCATGACCATCGCAGAATGCAGAACATCTTTCACGTCATCATCCGTGATTTCATTGTCCTCACCTTTGATTGATGTCATCCCCTGGCAATCCTTCACTTGAATGTGTTCACCAGAGATAGCAACATATACTTCACCAATTGGTTCACCAAGTGTACGTTCCACTTCCGTGACCGCTTGTTTAATGGCATGTACCGTTTGATCGATGTCAACGATGACACCTCGTTTAACACCCGCGGATGGTGCAGAACCTTCAGCAAGAACGTTCAGCGTTCCACCAAGTAGTTCACCGACGATGAGTTTCACCTCCGATGTCCCTATGTCGAGTGCGGCAATC
Organism: Exiguobacterium abrahamii; assembly: GCF_015645365.1. Lineage (NCBI taxonomy): Bacteria > Bacillati > Bacillota > Bacilli > Caryophanales > Exiguobacterium > Exiguobacterium abrahamii. The sequence continues at coordinate 840,014 of NZ_JADOYC010000001.1, read as the reverse complement.
GTACCTTTCGTTTCCATGGGAGTGACACCTCCACTTTCATAATACTAATCCTTTTTATTCCTAATTATATTCTAGGAACAGGACAGGCTTCTTCTCGTTTAAGTCTACACTATATAAATACTTACGAAAAGAAGTTATTGCCCGTCTTAGCGTTCGAATAGATTACGATTTGATGACGATTCGAACAACGGTCGACGAATGAAAACACACGTTTGTTTTTTTGTTCGTCAACCCTTTACGAATCTTCTATTTTTTCCCTTTATATGGCTTGAAATAGATGCCGCCATCAATTGTAATCGTCCCTGTCTTTCCTTTAGGTAAGGCAGAAATGACCTTCACGTATTCATTCAAGGAATTTGAAAAGGCAGACGTACTGAGTAATACCGTATTCCCGTCCGTCATGAATAACTTCAGACCACCTTTGTCCGTCTTATCGTTTGCGACGATTTCTGAGATCCGGCTCCGTACTTTCGGCTCGATTTTAACAAGTTCCTTCGTCAATCGATTTAATGACTGATCCGTGAATCCTGTCAAGATCGGAGCATCGAATAGTTCTTCCTTCGACTTTCCAGGAATGATCGTTCCGTCCGCAAGCACGATCCGGTCTCCCGGTTTATCCTTCGCGTAAGCAATCTCTTTCTCTTCCGTCACCGTCACGCGATATTGATGCAAAAACTGTTTTTGCATCGTCGCTTCTTGAATACCCGGAACCTTTTCGATTCGCTCAAGAACATCTTCCTCCGATACATTAAAGGCGTGTGTTTCCTTCACCTTAATCCCGGACGCTTGCAAGATATCAGCAGACTTCACATTGACGTTACCATCGATATCAAATCGAGCAACCCGAGAATAACTCGACTGTAGATAAAAGACGACACCGACCAATAGACCAATCAGAATCAGGACATAAATGAGTCTTCGGTTGGCTTTTTTGCGACGTTGTTCACGGATATAAGGTATCTTATCCTCGAGACTACGGACATTCTCGTCCTCTTGTGGTCGTCCGACCGCTCTCCGTTCCCTCACGTCTCATTCCCCCTCCATACGTAACAGTTCATTTCCCTATCGGTCTTTTCCTGCAATAGTTTAGTTTTTTTGTCCTGTCAATCGTAACAATTCATCAACCAAGTCCCGTGAAGCATTCGGCATACCGAGCGCAAGCGCCGCTTCAGACATCATTTGTTGTTGTGCCAACGCTTTTTCACATGCCTCAAACAATCGATCACCTGTCAGTTCCTGTTCACGAATCAATAGACTCGCACCTGTCTCGACGAGCGATGAGGCATTGACCTCTTGGTGATTTTCCGTCACGTAAGGACTCGGGATGAGCACGCTCGGTAAGCCGAGTGTCGTCAGCTCGGCAAGCGTACTTGCTCCTGAACGCGAAATGACAAGTTGACTAGCTTTTAGGATATTCGGTAAATCATATACGAATGGGCGAAGTTGAATGCGTTCTGGTACAGAACCAACGCGTGACACGATCGTATCGTAATGAATTTGACCCGTAACGAAGAGAAGCGACCATCCTGCTTGCTCGACCTTTGGCATCATATCGACGACTGCTTCGTTGATTGCAGGTGCGCCACGACTCCCGCCATAGATGACGATGAGAGGACGTCCTTCTTCAAAACCGAAACGTTGTCGCTCTTCAAGCGGATTGATGTTAAGCTCTGCCACTTCAGACGCACGCGGATTTCCGATTAAAACCGTCTTCGCTTCATTCTTACCGAAGTGATGTCCAGACCCTTTAAACGAGAGTGCAACCCGATCCACATACCGAGCTAAAAATTTATTCGTGATGCCGGGTAAACTGTTTTGTTCATGAACGAGCGTCTTGAACCCCATTTTTGCAGCCGTATACAATACCGGTCCACAAACGAATCCACCTGTACCGACGACGATATACGGTTGGAACTGACGCAGTAGTCGACGAACACGCCGGACGCTCTTGACGAACCGGATACCGGTCTTAACGTTTTCGAACGACAAGGAACGACGGATGCCAGAAATCTCAATCGATTCAAATGGAATTCCCGCGCGACGGACGATATCCGCCTCGAGACCATTTTCTGTTCCGATATAGAGGACCTCACACGGCATGCGTTGTTCAAGCTCCCGAATCATAGCGAGTGCCGGATAAATGTGACCGCCTGTACCGCCTCCAGAGACGACGATTTTCATACTGTTGTTCCTCCTACTTCATGTACGGCACGAACGAAATGATCGCCGCGCTCTTCATATGTCTTGTATTGATCCCAACTTGCAGATGCTGGTGACAGAAGAATGATGTCGCCGGGTTGTGACACTTCAAACGCGACTTTCACCGCTTCATCCATCGCCTCAACAACGGTCGACACATAGCCATTTTCTGACGCAAGCGTTCCGAACCGATGACCTGTCTCACCAAGCCCGATGACATGTTTGACGTGTTTCATTGAATCGAGTAACGGTGTCAAATCCGCTCCACGCTCGAGTCCGCCACATAACCAGATGATGGGTGCCGTAAATCCGGACAACGCCGCTTCTGTTGCAACATTATTCGTCGCTTTTGAGTCGTTGTAAACTTTTCGACCAGCAATTTCACCGACGAACTGTGTCCGGTGTTCTACACCACCAAACGTCCGTAGAACATGTTGAACGTCAGATAATGCTAAGTTAAACGGTTCGACGAGTGTTAAGGCTGCGAGAACGTTCTCGACATTATGCCCACCACCGAGAGCCAGTTCATCAACAGGTAAGATACTCGTCCCATTGATTGTCAATGTATCGTTCATGACTTCTGCATACGCCGATTGACGACGAGAGAACAAGAACGGCGTTACTTCAGCAGTCTTTCCGAGCGCATTGACGGACGTATCATCGGCATTCAAGACAAGACGATCCGTTTCTTTCATGTTCTTAAAGATCCGGGCTTTCGCTTCGCCATACGATTCAAAATCACCATGATAATCCAGATGTGCCGGTGATAAGTTCAAAAACGCTGCCGTGTATGGTCGGAACTGCTCGATCCCCATCAATTGAAAACTTGATAATTCAATGACGATGATATCGTCCTGTTTCGCCTGACATGCGATTTCAATTGCCGGGAATCCAATGTTTCCTGCCAAATGTACACGTCGCGTACCGGTTTTCAACAACTCATGGACAAGCGTCGTCGTCGTCGTTTTCCCGTTCGATCCTGTAATGGCAATCCACGTCGCATCGGTTGCTTGATACGCCAGTTCTACCTCTGTCCAAACCGGAATGTCGCGTCGCAAGGCTTCTTGTAGCAGATCGATATGATACGGAATCCCTGGATTCTTGACGATCAAATCGATGTCGTCGAGTAGTGTGAGCGGGTGCTCACCGTAGACCGTCTTAACATCGAGTGATGCGAGCGTCGCTTGATCACTCTCGGACGGCGTTTTCCCGTCATTGACCGTTACCTCTGCACCAACACTCGCTAAATACCGAGCTGCTGCGATTCCACTTTTCGCCGTTCCGAGAACGAGCACTTTTTGATCATTCCATTGTCGTTGTTCCATTGTTGAATCGCTCACTTTCTCTCTTCTTTTTTATTAAACGAATAGATAGGCGATGAATGCCATCAAACAGCTGATTCCTGCGAATGTACCGACGATCCGCCATTCGCTCCAACCGACCATTTCGAAGTGGTGGTGAATCGGGCTCATTTTGAAAATTCGTTTCCCTGTCGTCTTAAAGGAGATGACTTGTAGAATGACGGATAATGTCTCGACAACGAAAACGATACCGATTAAGACGAGTAGTAATTCCAGTTTTAAGACAATCGATAGACCTGCTAGTGCAGCACCGAGTGCAAGTGAACCTGTATCTCCCATGAAGATCTTCGCCGGGTGCGCATTGAATAACAAGAATCCGATCAATGCACCAACTGCTGAGAAAGCAAAGCAAGCAGCGCCTACTTCATCTGCAATAAACCAACTGTATAATCCGAAGAACAAGAATGTTGGAATCGCTGTGAATGATACGAGACCATCAAGACCATCCGTCAAGTTGACTGCATTTGAGAAGCCGACTAACCAGAACAAGGCAACGAATGGATAAACGATACCGAAATCAAGCTCAAAATCGGTAAATGGAATCGATAGATACGTCGCGTCACTCGTGAATCCACCGCTCAACCAGACAAATAACAATCCGACGACGATTTGTCCAATTAATTTTTGTTTCGAATTCAAACCAAGGTTACGTTTCTTGACGACTTTGATGTAATCATCAATGAAGCCGATGACGCCATACGCAAGTGTTAAAAACAGTAACGATAATTGTGTCGTCGATAGATCGCCCATGACGACTGCACCAAGAACGCTGACGATCATCGCGACAAGGATGACGATTCCACCCATCGTCGGTGTTCCTGATTTGACCTGATGCCATTGTGGTCCTTCTTCCCGAATTTCTTGACCGAACTTCAATTGGTGTAGAAATGGAATCGCCTTTGGCATGACGAGTAGTACAACGAGAAATGCAAGAATAAGACTGATGAATAATGTGATCATAGCAGACACCCTTTTTTCAAAAATTAGTTTTCGTTCAGATAGGTTAATATCCGTTCAAGCGCCATCCCACGTGACGCTTTCAATAAGACGATTGTTCGTTCTCCGAGCAGCGGACGCAATCGTTTCGCAGCATCCTCGACGGTTGCCGCGAATTGGATTTGAACAGACGGGTCGCTGATTCCTTCAGCAATCCACGCGCCTTTCTCCCCTACTAGGATAGCATGCGAGACGGGTAACGCAATCCGCTTTCCGACCGAGGCATGTAATAAGCGTTCTTGGTCCCCTAATTCATACATATCGCCGAGGACGAGAACGCGTGTCGTATACCCTTCCAGCGCAGTGACCGTTTCAATCGCTGCATTCATTGATGTCGGACTAGCGTTATACGCATCATTGATGACCGCAGTCTCTTCAAAGAGTAATCGTTCCATCCGCATCGGTGTCAATTCAACCGCATCGAACCCTTCTTGAATCCGGGCGTCCGTCACGCCAAGTGCACGTGCTGTCGCAATCGCGTATGCTGCATTTCGGACTTGGTGTTTTCCTAACACTGGCAGATGAAAAGCGGTGCCATCGTAAGTAAAGGCCGTCCCAAAGAACGTTGCTTCCTTCGTTTCGATCCGGTACGTATTTCCGATCTGATAGCCGATCTTCTCCGCTTCGACTTCTGCGAGAAGTGGTTCGTCACCATCAACGAATAAATGACCACCTGGCTTGAGTCCGGATTGAATCTCAAGCTTCGCTTTGGCGATGCCACTGCGTCCACCGACTTGCTCCGCATGCGATTCACCGATGTTCGTGACGAGCGCGATATCTGGCTCAGCTAGATTCGATAAGAATTCAATATCGCCAAATCCGTTCATTCCCATCTCAAGCACAGCGACTTCCGTATCAGCTGGCATCATGAGAATCGTTAATGGCATTCCGATATCCGAATTGAAGTTTCCTTGAGTCTTATGTGTCTTGAACGACGTCTTGAGTACGCTCTCGACCATGTCCTTCGTCGATGTCTTCCCGTTTGATCCAGTGATGGCGACGATTTTAGGCGCAATCTGCATTAAGTATCGTTTTGCGATTTGTTGCAGGGCAACCAATGGTTCATCGACTTCTAAAAAGACGATATCGACGTCTGGCCGATCAATGCCTTTCTTCCATAAGGTGACGATCGCTCCTTGATTTTTTGCACCTTCAAGGAATCGATGACCATCAACGCGTGCTCCCTGAATCGGAACATAGAGACCGTCTTCCAGTTGTGCGCGTGAATCCGTTGCAAAGTGACGAACGATACGATCATCTTTGACATCGAGATGCAACCATTCAGCGAGTTGCGTAATTGTTAACATGATATATACCTCCATTCGATGACAGCAAAAGAGGACGAATGCAAAAGTCAACGAATGACTCCTGTTCGTCCTCGTCTTCCTGTAGAAATCAGGAAACTTGCTCTACCGTTACTCTTTAGGTTCAGCTAGTTCGACCGTCAACTTTCCATTTTCCTTCACTAGTGTACCAGTTCGAGCCGATTGTTTGGTTACAAAACCTTTACCGATGACGTCGAGCTTCAAATCATATAAGCTGACAAGCTTTTTGACGTCTCGTTGCGACCAACCGGTCAAATCCGGCATCTTAAACGTATTTGATGTTTTCAGCAAGACACGTTCTCCGCTGACGAATTCCTGTCCACGGGATGGAATCTGCGAAACGACTTCAGCACCATCGCCTAGGATGATCGCAACTGCCTCTTGTTCTTTTGCTAGGTCAGTCGCTTGTCGAGCACTCTTCTTGATATAACTTGGCGTGATCTTCGCTTTGACATCCACTGAATCCTTTTGCGTTTCCGGTTGGATGCTACGATACTGTAGTGCCGTATTCATGACACTTTTGAACACAGGACTCATGATGAGCGGACCAGAGACGGATGATTCGTTTTTCGATGGACGATCGACCGCGATGTACATGATCAATTCCGGATCATCTTTTGGGGCCATACCGATGAACGAGTGAATGAATTGTCCTTGAATATACTTTCCATTCTCAGAAATCTGAGCCGTACCGGTCTTTCCGATGACTCGGTAATCCTTCAACTTATACATTTGACCTGTACCAAGCTTACTATTGACGACACCGTCGAGTGCTTCGCGTGTTGCTTTTGCTGCTTCAGCAGAAATCGGTTTACCGACGACTTCTGTTTTCGCTCGGTATGGTGCCTTATCCGTATGATCCGCTTTTTGGATGATATGCGGTTTGACCATCTCGCCGTCTCCAGCGATTGCTGTCGCTCCTTGAAGCAATTGCATCGGCGTGACCGCAGTCGATTGCCCCCATGAGGTGATGAGCGCATTCAACGGTTTAGACAAGTCGGATTGACTATTTACTTCTCCCGAGATGTCTATACCCGTTCGTTGGTCAAAATGAAACTTCTTAAAGTAATCTTTATACCGCTCGATCCCAAGTTTTTCTGCTGTCAACTTCGAGAACATGACGTTTGAGGAGTGATAGACCCCTTCAATCATCGGGATGGTTCCCCAACCGACATCGTTATAATCCTTGATGACCGTTCCTTTGTAGTTATAACTACCCGATTTATACATCTCATTCGGACGGAACACTCCCGCATCAATCGCTGCTGCGAGCGTAAAGATTTTCATCGTCGAACCTGGCTCGAATCGTGACGAGACGGCAAAATTCGTGAAATCTTTCATATCACGCAAATTCGGGTTGAACGATGGGCGATCCGCCATGGCGAGGATTTCACCAGTCTTCGCATCCATGACGATACCTGTCGCATTTTTCGGTTTGTACGTGTTGTACATTTTTTGCATCTCTTTTTCAAGCGACTGTTGGATTCGATGATCGATCGTCAAATAGAGATTCGATCCATCCTTCGGTTCGTTCGAGACACGTGACGCACCTTGAATCAACGGATTACCGCTACGATCCTTTTCAAAGACACGGGCTCCGTAAGATTCACTTAAAGCATTATCATACTGCTTCTCGATTCCCATCTGACCTTGTAAAGCGACCCGACCATTTTCCTCGGTGATCTTTTGAACGAACCCTAGTGTATCAGACAAGAAGATGCCGTTCGGATAGTATCGTTTCGGCTCTTCAATCATCCGGATTCCAGGAAGCTTCAGATTGTCGATTTTCTCCTTTTGATCAAGCGTCAAATCATTTCCTTTTTTTCCGAACTCAATTTGAGAACGGTCTTTGTTCTCAATCAGATAGGTCTCCAGTTCCTTCGTCGTCATCCCAAGAATCGGCGCAAGACCCTCAGCCGTCTTTTTAAAATCGACGATCGTCTCATCTGGATCTTTGACACCACCCAGTCGATAAACGCCGATCAGATGATAGGATGGAACGTTGATCGCAATCGGGGAACCGAGACGGTCGAAAATCTCGCCACGTTCTGCTCCAAGCGTTTCTTGAGACTCCCATCGTTTCTTTTCCGCGTATGCAATCATATCTTCACCGTGGAACTGTTTTGTCGTTGCTAAATACAAAAATCGGCCAATGAACACAAAAAAGAGAGTAGCAAATATCACCATGATAAAGGCTACTCTCCAACGGGATTTTTTCAGTGGATTCATTTAGGAATCACCTTGATGTTCCCTTTACGCATATCAAGACCCTGTTCTTTTGCAATCTTATAAATCCGTTCCGGAGAGCTTAAGTTCGTGACCTCTAGTTGTAAACGTTCGTTTTCTTTTTTGAGTGATTGTGTGACTTGGTTCTCTTTCGCTAAATCACGGCTCACATTATACGCTTCGTTATGCGTACTGATCGTCAAACTCCCAAATAACACAAGACCACCAATCATCGCGCTGTATAAGAATTTTTCAAAGGGATACAAGCGATACTTCGGACGGACAGCGACGCGACGCGCGATATCTTCCGTCTTTCGTGGTTCCTGAACAGGTTGTTGACGAACGGGTTGAACCGTTTGGACCGATTTACGAAGTGGTTCTGCCATTGGAATGCTCCTCTCAAGTTTCTTTCATTTTTTCAGCAACTCGTAATTTTGCCGATCGGGCGCGACGGTTATCATCGAGCTCTTCAACACCAGCCGTAATCGGCTTGCGTGTGACGAGTCGGAGTTCCGGCTCCATTTCGACGGGAATCATCGGTAACCCCGGTGGCAACTCGGGCAGTGATGATTTTTCTTTAATTGCTTGTTTACACATGCGATCTTCAAGTGAATGGAACGTAATGACACATAGACGTCCACCGACCCGTAATAAATCAATGGCTTGGTGTACCGCACGGTCAAAGACGTTCAGTTCATCATTGACAGCGATCCGGATTGCTTGGAAAGTCCGTTTCGCAGGGTGACCACCTTTACGTCGTGCTGGTGCTGGAATCGCATCCTTGATTAATTCGACGAGTTCGAACGTCGTCTCAATCGGTCGCTCTTCCCGCGCTTTTTCGATTTTGCGCGCAATCTGTTTCGAGAATTTCTCTTCCCCGTATGTAAAGAAGATACGTACGAGATCATTGTACGACCACTCATTGACGACTTCGTAAGCAGAAAGTGGAGAAGATTGATCCATGCGCATGTCGAGACGTGCGTCGTGATTGTAACTAAATCCCCGTTCCCCTTCGTCTAATTGTGGTGAAGAGACACCGAGATCAAATAAGATGCCGTCCACTTTCTCGACGCCATGTGCTGCTAATTGCTCTTTCAGATAAGCAAAATTACTCTTTATTAAAGTAAAGCGACCTTCATACGCCGCGAGACGTTCTGCTGCATGAGCGAGGGCGACATCATCTTGATCAAATGCGTATAGATGACCTGTCGTCAGTTGCTTGACGATCTCTTCGCTGTGTCCTGCTCCACCTAATGTACAATCGACGTAAATACCGTCGGGTTTAATCGCGAGTCCCTCGATCGACTCCCATTTCAATACTGTTTCATGCTCAAACATGTCCTGCCTCACCTTTCACTGTCCTTGAAGGACGTTACTCTTTTTCAATGTATCACATTCTCTCGTGAAAACGTTACGAAAATGAGACAGTTTCCTTGATTTATTTAACTTTTGTGTAATTTTCGCTAAAAAAACGAAAAAACCTGCTAGTTTCAGCAGGTTTAGAGGAAAATCTTCAGTTGATCACTCGTATTCGCTTCATAGGCTGTTCTTAAGTCCCGCACAAAATCAAGACCATGGTGATTTAACCACGGGAGGACAGAATGAATCCGCTCTTGTGGCGCTCCATCAGGAAGGAGATGGTAAGCCATCTCTTTATATTGCCGTGTTTGTCGATCGAACTGACGTCGATCTTCTGCCAGTAGACTAACAACTGCTTGATCAAGCTGTTTCTTGACCTTCTCACTCTTACTCGATGTCCGCAGTAGATCCTGTTCGAGCGAGAGGAATTCAGAGACGAAACTGTCTTTTAACATTGCTGCCGTCTGCATACGTCCTGTCATCTTCTCTTCTGAATAGAGCGGAATCGGAACGCCTGACCGGACGATTTCTTCGAGCGACACCTCGAGTTTAGCAAGACGTTTTTCATCCCTACGACGCACGAGTAACCCACCCATGCGGGGAATCAATAACGGCATCGTCCAATTCAGATGATGAAAGAGCGGTCGTAAGCGCGTCCAGTATGCTAACTCCCCCGGACCCCCGATATAGGCAAGCGTCGGGAACAGGTAATCCTGCATCAATGGACGGGTGACGACACTGTTGGAGAAACGTTCCGGACTGGCGTACAGCAACGCGATCAGTTCAAGCTCCGTATATCGCTTTCCTTGTTTCGTCTCGAACCCGTCTGCTGTCGGATACAGCAACTGACGACCGTGATCATCGACGAAAAGATGCGCCGCTTCCTCGTTCAAGAATGTATCCGGTAACTCTTGCGTCTGTGAAATACCATCCGTCAATGCTCGTCTAAATTCCGCATTGTCTTGAATCAACCGTTCAAAGAACGGAATCTCGAGTTCACGGACAGAATGTGTATCCGCATCAAAGAAGACGACATCAAAATCGATCAATTCACCGATCAATTCTGAGAAAAACATCCCATACGATGTACACGCTTCAACGAGTTGCTTCAGGCGCGCAACTAATTGTTTCGTATGCACCGTTTCTGGCATTGCTCGGAATGCCTCTTCGATGATTTCAAGAAGTGCTGCTTGATCAAAAGAGAGCCGACTGACCGAGCGGGCAATCGATTCTGAAGGTGTGACAGCGACTTTACGCGTTTGATAATCCGCTGTCGGAACGTAAACATGGTTAATCTCATCAAAATCGTGATCTTCGGTCGCGAGCCAAAAAATCGGAACGACAGGTCGCCCAAGTGTCGTCTCCGCCTGCTGCGCGACCTTCAGACAGGTCAACAATTTATAGATGGCATATAATGGTCCGCCAAAGATACCCGTTTGTTGTCCTGTAATGACAACTTGAGCTTCACCCGTACGAAGCTTCGCGACACGCTCACGCAAACGCTCCGTCATGTTCGGATTTTGACGTTCGAGTTCGTCAGTCAGTGCCGCAAGATGCGGATAGTGACGTTCTTCAAGCAAACGGCTCCTCGACGCTAAACCACTCTCTCCAAGGTGGTCGACATATGTTAAGAATTCTTCTCGTGAAGCACGATGCATCAACGAGTTTTCATCGTATAAGGCTTCAAATGGTTGTACCTTCAAACAAAATCCCTTCTTTCTTACCTAACTGGTCAGCTGATGAACAGTTGACGAATACCGAGTACGAACAGTATGAAATGGACGGGTAATGCCAGCAAGATGATGATCCGCCAACTGTGGCGAATCATTTGTCTCAAATCAACATCAAGTTGACGAATTCGTTGCCAGAGCGCATTCAACGCAAACACCAACAACACGACGATGACGATCCACCCTAAGTAATTTGTTCCGGTCAAGGCAATCAATGCAACATGAATCGCATACAGCACGATGAATGTTCCAAAGTCGAGTGCAAATCGAACGGCCTTCCCATGTTTCCGAAATAGAAGTAGAAAGACGAGATACAACGCAATCAGGCTGAATAAAGGAAAAATGATGAAGACTGTCACTGCGGACCCTCCCTCTGTTTGATCTGTTCATAATAAAAAGATAAACGTGGCGTCGCAGTCGTCGCCTGACGTAATGCGTATCCAAGTATCGGCTCTACTTCCGTTCGTCGGCCGTACTCAAAATCTCGTAACATGGAAGAACGATTTTTGCTCGTATTCTTCATGATCCGCTCGATCTCGGAATAAGTAATGTCATGGTGCGGGAAGATCGTCCGCATTTCGTCAAATAATTGACGGGCTTCTTCTCGATAAGGCATCTCTAATAAGGATCCATTCTCAACACCGTAATAAGCCGTCACTGGATTGATGACGACGTTGATGAACAACTTCGTCAATAAGACAGCTTCCATATCTGACTCGAATTCAAAACACAGCTGCTTTGACGACAAGTTCGCTACCTCTTGATTCCCGTAGCGGATACGTCCTTTTCCAGTATGCTGGACTTCAAACGGTGCAGTACGCATGGCACCATGTTCGACGACACCAAATAAGACATGCGGCAATTGCTCTTTCCATTTCAAATGATCCATTCCATTTTGCAGGAACATGACGGGACACGTCAGCCGTTTAAGGAATGGAATCACACTTTTTATATCATACGACTTTGTCGCGACAAACACCAAGTCTTCTGACTCGAGCCGATCAATCTTCCGGATCCGTACGAGACGACTCGCTTGTCCATCGCGAATGATTGGTCGTTCCTCTTCTTGTTCTTGTCGCACATAAAGCGTGACTGCATGCTCTTCCGATAAATAAGAGGCAAGCAACAACCCGATGGCACCCGCGCCAATGATTCCAACATTCATCTATTCCTATCCCCTTTCATGAAAAAAGCGACCTTAAAACCGATTTCTCGATTCGAAGGTCGCTTTTATACCGATCAATCAGCTTATTTGCTGACGATTTCTTTACCTTTGTACGAGCCACATGCTTTACAAACGCGGTGTGAAAGTTTCATTTCACCACAGTTTGGGCACTCGACCATACCTGGTACACGGAGTTTGAAATGAGTACGGCGAAGACGTTTGCGTGTTTTCGACGTTCTGCGGAATGGTACTGCCATCGTTGTCCACCTCCTTGAAAAAATACACTCGCCTTTACTTCAGAAATCAGGAATCCTGATCTTTTTTAAAGAACTGAGCGAGACCCGCGAGTCGCGGATCGATTTTTGGTTCGGTTTCCTCTGGATCTTCTTCAGAAAGAATCGTCCAGCCTTCCCCCTCAACCAACTGATTCTCTTCATCATCCCCATGCACTTGCACTGGCACATGAAGTAAAATCAATTCTTGCACGAGCGGTCGAAGATCGACCGTATTCCCGATCGGCACGTTGATGTCATCTGCTTCGTTCGAAACAGCATCGACCTCGAGCAGGAATGGCTCGATGGATTCAATCTCGAATGGATAAGCGACGTCATTTAGCGTCCGGGCATCCGGAAGCGTCATTTCGCCGGTAATCCGAAGATTGAATATTAATTGATTCGATGTAAACGATGCATTTGCACGAACGTGCACAGGTTGCACCGCCCGGATATCCGGATGGAGGGCGACTAGCTCATTGAGCTCGATCGTCTCGTTAACCTGAAGTTGACCCAGATTGCGCAATTTATTCAATTGCATCAGGGACCATTTCATCCGAATCACCTCAATTGCAACAATATGAATTATAGAGAGGACATCTTGTTTTGTCAATGTTTTTTCTTTACACTGAAATCGCTAGAGAACGAACACTTTTGGACGTCTTTATCCATATTACCGCACTTAATTCGGTTTGCAAAGGAGAAAGTTTTCATGAGGATGACAGCTATCATTTCAGAGTACAATCCGTTTCATAACGGACACTATTATCAAGCGACGACAGCACGACGGGAAACGGATGCCGACGTCATCGTCGCCATCATGAGCGGGACGTTCATGCAGCGTGGTGAGCCCGCCTTTACGGATAAATGGACACGTGCTCAGGCAGCCGTCGCGAGCGGTGCCGTCGATCTCGTTCTTGAACTGCCCTTCTATTTTGCTGTCCAGCGTGCTGATCGCTTTGCACTCGGTGGTGTGACGATTGCCGAGACAATCGGCTGTCAGTCACTTTCGTTTGGAAGCGAGTGCGGAGATATCGAACCTTTTCTCCATGCGGCAGCGGAGCAGATCGAAGAGACACCTGCATACAAGCAAGCGTTACACGATGGATTATCAGTGGGCCTCTCTTCTGCTCACGCCGCCAGTCAAGCATTCAGGAGCGTCTCACAGACGCTTGATTTGACACAACCGAACAATACGCTTGGCTATTATTACGCTCGCGCTGCAAATACCCTATCGCTTCACACGACGAAACGGATTGGAAGTGGCTATCACGACTTATCCACCGGGGACATCATGAGCGCCACTGCGATACGCGCCCATCATCAGACGCACGGTCAACTGCTCGCACTTCCCGAACAGACGGAAGACGTCTTAGCAAGTGCCTCTTTTGCCAGCTTCTCGCATTATTATCCGTGGATTCGACAACGTCTACTAACGACTCCAGTAGCCGAGTTGATGCGAATCGCTGGGATCGACGCTTCGTTAGCACCACGACTCATCGAAGGGGCGAAACAAGCAAAGACATTCGAGACCTTTCTGAATCACGTCAAAACACGCCGTTATACGCGGACGAGCCTGCAACGTGCCCTAATCTATCTCTTGACCTCAACGACAGCAGAGGAGGTCGCACGGATTGATTACGACCATATTGATTTCGTTCGTCCCCTCGCCTTTTCAGAACGAGGACGACAGGCACTCAAAACCATCAAAACGCGGACAACCGTCTTCAGTACCTTTACGAGTCATCCTTGGCTAACGAAAGAAAGCCAAGTGACAGCTGCATACGCACTGCCCTTGGCTCGCTACGACGCGTTGCTCGAACACCGTCGTTTTCCTTATTTCGCTGGAAGTTCTTCTAAATAATCAATCGCATCTTCGACTGTCTTGATCGGAACGAGCTTCATGTTCGTTCCGAGTTTTTTGATGGATGGTTTTGCTTCTTTGTAGTTCTCTCCTGCTGGCACGAACATGATTTCTGCTCCTGCCTCGTCAGCAGCGACGACCTTTTGCCACGCTCCACCAATCGGTCCCACCTTGCCGCCTTCTTCAATCGTTCCTGTTCCAGCGATTTTATGCCCTTTCGCCAAATCCCCCGGCGTCAATTGATCATAAATTTCAAGGGTGAACATCATTCCAGCAGATGGTCCACCGACACCTTCGACCTGAAACGCAATATCAGGATCCGTCGTCACGTTTGAGATCGGAAGCGGTTCGTAAATACCTAGTCCGACTCGCTTGACCTCTTTAGATAACTGATCCACTCGAATCGTCGTCTTCTTGTCTTCCGATTTACGCGTGAACTGAATCGGAACAGCTGTTTTGGCTTTTTTCGCTTGAATCGTCTTCATGAAACCTTCAAATGACGTAATCGGTTTTCCGTCAACACTTGTAATCCGATCCCCTGCCTTCAGTTTCCCCTCGGCTGGACCACCGGGAATGACGCCGGAGACGTAGACCCCTTCGAAATCGACATCGACCTTTTGATCCGCCAATTCATACGCTTCGATCGTTGCGTTATGTTGCGCTTCTTCCATATACAGCTTCTGACGTGTTTCATACTGCGCGTCCGACTCGCCGTCGTACAGATAATCACTTACACTCGATGTTTCGGAGAACGGTAGAAATAAGCTTTCAATGAGAAAGTAAGGCGTGGCCCGGCGTTGTGCGATCGTCAGCATCATCAAATCTCCCGGTTCCTTGTCGCCTCCAGATACTTCGATCAAATCTTCCGTCGACGTCGCATCACCCGGATAGGAGATGAAATAGGGAAGCGGTACGAAAAATACGATCAAGGCAGCGATGATCGCTGCTAAGGCAGGTTTCCAAGCTTTCATCACAGTTCTCCTTTCGTATATTTCTGACGTAGCGCCTCTTCGACGGAAGGCGGTACGAGATCGGCAACGGAAGCACCATATTTGGCAGCTTCCTTGACGATCGAAGAACTCAAGAAGGAATACTGATTATTCGTCATCATGAACAATGTCTCGATTTGATCGTTCATCTTCTTGTTGATGGAAGCGACTTGCATTTCGTATTCGAAATCTGAAACTGCTCGCAGACCGCGGACGATCGCGGTTGCTCCGACTTCCGCCGCATAATCGACGAGCAATCCGTTAAAGGAATCCACCTTGATTTGAGGTAGGTGCGACGTCACATCGGCAATTAACTCCATCCGTTCCTGGACAGAAAAGAGTGGTTGCTTCGAAGAATTATTCAGTACGGCAACGATGATCTCATCAAAAATCGGAACAGCTCGCTCGATGATGTCTAAATGTCCGTTCGTGATTGGATCAAAGCTACCTGGGCATATGGCGATTCGTTTCATTCGTGGTCTTCCTCCGCTTCCATGAATTCGTACAATGTAATCGAGATGACAGCGGAATAACGAAGTCGACGCACGACTTCCAGTCGTCCGATCTGGTCCGGCAATTCAACCGCTGAGTCATGTTCACAGACGATGACACCGTTGTCTGTCAGCATATCGTGTTGCTCTATGTACGTGACATGTTCCGTCAATCGCTCTTTGGCATAGGGAGGGTCTAGATAAATCAACTTAAACGGCTCTTCAGATGCGAGTTCCGTTAAAGCGATCGCTACATCTTTTTTCAAAACACGTGCTTGGTCCGTATAGCGCGTCGTTCGTAAATTATCTTGGATCGTTTGGATCGCTTTATGGTGTTGGTCGACGAACACTGCCTCATCACATCCTCTTGAAAGAGATTCAATCCCAAGACCACCGCTCCCCGCAAACAGATCCAGCGCTCGTCCTCCGTTGAAATAAGGACCGATGACGTTGAATAAGGATTCTTTTACCTTATCCGTCGTCGGTCGTGTTTGATCCCCTGGCACTGCTTTTAATCGTGTACCTTTCCGTTCCCCTGAAATGACTCGCATTTCCTTCATTCCTTTCAACAAAGAAGCGACGAGGATGTCCTCATCGCTCCATGGATTATGCTTCTTCTGGCATTTTACCTTTTTTGTTCGCGAACGTCTCCGTGATGAACGGTCGTTCTGAACGTTTGATCGATTCGACGAACGGGAGAGTCGAAATGACTTCCATCACCTGTTCATGCTGATCTAAATCGACATACAGATGAACGTATCGTTCACGTTTAGACGTAAAGTAGACGTTCCCGTAACGGCGTAATTGACGGGATGCTTTCATCGCATTGACATAGACGATGAGTCCCACTCGTTCTTTGATCACGCCAGCCTACCCCCTTCACCTTCGTTATCCGCTACAGCTACAGCTGCCACCGGTCGAACAACCTCCGGCGCATCCTTGATCGAAGAAAGGATTTCCCGTCGGTACTTTAATTTGCGGTGATACTTCCCCAGCGAGCTTCAGACTGATTTGTCCGAGTAACGTCTCGAGTTGTTTTTCCGCCTTTTTAAACTGCGCGACTTCCTCTTGTAAATCAAGTCGCCGTTTGACTTCATGGACCTTTTTCGTGATCGTCTGATAGTCAGGATGATACCGTCCGAATCGCTGTACGAGTTCGTAGTCCTCCTTGACTTGATGAAAATCGCGAATGACAGCCTGTGCCTCTGCTGACTCTTGCTGTGCTTGTTTCGCACATCTATATGCTTGCCCCGTTTCACTTTGAGCGAGAGATCGAATGAGGTCTTCCGCTGCGTTGATGAGGTCAATCGTCTTATCGGTATATATCACAACGAATCTCCTCCTTAACTTTACCATCTTATCATAACATTTCTCTCCCTCCTAGCCCGTTGAATTGTGTATAATTTGTTCAGAAGGAAGGAATGAACTTTATGCAACTGCTCTCTTTTAATATGTTCCGGACGATTGGAATCAAGACGGAACATGCCAAGTCAGATTATCACTTTGATTCCTTGAAAAAAATCGAACAGGCGGATGTCGTCCTGTTTCCGGAATACTGGCAAATCCACTCCATCATCTACGGGATGAAAAAACCGATTTTCCCGTCGGCTGCTACGTTCCACTTAGGTCATGACAAGATCGAAATGACGCGGATTTTTCAAACCGTCATTCCGGATAACATCCCTCGGACCGGCATCTATGGAAAAAATGAATTCACCGTCGAACGTGTCTTACGTGAATTTTCGTTTCCGTTCGTCGCGAAGACAGTCCGTAGTTCCATGGGACAAGGTGTCCATCTCATCAAAAATGAAACAGACTGGAAGAAATACACGGATACACACGAGACGTTCTACATTCAGGAGTACATTCCGAATGAGAAGGACTTACGTGTCGTCGTCGTCGGTGATCAAGTCCTTGCTGCGTACTGGCGCGTCGGTGGTGCTCAGTTCTTAAATAACGTCGCTCAAGGTGGTGTCCTTGATTTTGATGATGTGCCACAAGAAGCAATCGACTTCGTGCTCGCTCTTGCGAAACAGCTCGATATCGATCACGCCGGTTTTGATCTCATCATCCGTGACGGACAGTGGTACGTTCTTGAGTTCAACGTCTTCTTCGGTGGGGAAGGACTCAATCATCTTGGTATCCACGCACCGGATACGATTCTTGAATATGTCGAACGAAAATATGGAAGTTCATGAATTCTTCAAAATGACTTCACATCTTTTACGTCATCGTTTCATTCATTATGGTATGATAGTTTGGAAAGACTAGTATCTACTAGCAAACTGGGGTATAGGGGGATTCAAACATGAAGTTTGAACAATATGGTATCGAAGGCAAGGAACTGAAGTTCGGTCTTCTCGAAACAATCATGGAACATCACCGCTTCGTTCGTGAAGGACAATGGGATTACGAACGCGCGATGTACGACATGAAGTATGAAAAACAATCAACAGGTGAAGTATTCTACCTGCGTGTTCCTGTCTATGCGATCCAAGGTGAGATTGAAGACCGCCATGCTGTCGTTCGTATGATGACACCACTTCTCGGTAAACACTACTATCCACACGGTGTCGAGTATGATGAGACGTTCCCTCCGGAAATCGTCAAAGACTGCGAACGTCGTTTAGCAGCATTGCTCGAAACACTCGAAAAATAAGATCCATACGTAGAGGTTCCAATTAAGGAGCCTCTATTTTTTTTCTTCCTTCCAAACAAAAAAGCTAACGACCTCGCATCATCCACGAAATCATTAGCTGTTCTGTCTACCTGATTGTTATTCTTTAATACACGCGAAATCGCTTTTAACGCGCGACGAATTGTACATAAGATACGACGTCGTCTCCGAGCTGAATCCCAAGTTGCTCGCGTACATGAAGATAAAGTGCGTGAAGTGACGTTGTCGGTGCATTGACCTTTACGCTAAATGCAATCTCTTCCCGATCCATCCGTTTGATCCGGGAGTGATGGATTCCATAATCCTCAATCGCACAAGCAAGTAATTCCTCGATGGCTTGAATAGAGACGGTAACATCTCCTTGCATGTACTCTTCATAAGTCATCTACCTTCACTCCTTTGCTAATTGTTTGACCGAAGACATGATTTCCTCTAAATCAACCGGCTCATCCGGCGTCTTCGCCATGGAAGAAATCGCCCGTACTTTATTGTCACGGTCCAAAATGAACATTTGTGTTCCGTGTGTCACTAAGCCGCTCTCAGCCTTCGAGTAATAGAAATTCAACTGACGTGTCAAACGATCGATGACGACTGGATCTCCCGTCAATACTCTCCATCCTTTGGCATCTGCTTCAAAGTTCGAAGCATACTTTTTCAAGACTTTCGGTGTATCCACTTTTGGATCAACCGTCACTGCGACGAGTTCGACGTCACTTCCGTACAATTCTTCGCTCCGAAGCTTTTTCTCAAGCTTACGGTAATCATTTAACGTCAACGGACAAATATCAGGACAGTTCGAGTAGAAGAACGTCAACACTTTGACTTTACCGTCTTCCGAATTGAATGATTTTCCGTCTACGGCATTCGTTAATTCAAATGGTGTCGGTTCAGCGATGACAGGTAACTTTTCTTTCATGAAGAAATAATAATATCCCCCGGCTGCCGCAACTAAGATAAGGACGACGGCAGCGACCGTCAAGTAACTATTCTTTTTCAAGTTGGCTCCCCCTTAATGACTCCAGATCGCCCGGAATACGTTCGTCGTCTCACCCGGATCGTAGACGACATATAGTAAGCAATACACGATCACACCGGTAATGGCTGTCAAAAACCAAACGATTGAGGCAACCGGTCCGATTTTACGGTGACGTGCAAAGTTCTTCTTATACGCGTGATAGAGTGCCATCAAACCGAGCACCCCACCAGATGTCGCAAGAAGGATGTGGAAGATCAAGAATCCTGTGTAGTAGGCTTTGACGGACTCTGGACCGCCAAAGGCTGTGTTACCGAGCAGAATCGTCCGCAAGGCATACATGATGAAGAATAATAAAGCGAGTGCAGCTGCAATCGTCATCACGGTTTGGTGAGCTTTCATGTTACGACGCGTTTGGGCGATCAAAAACCAGCCAATCGCTACGAAAATCGCACTGATGACAATCAGCGACACACAAATCAACGGCAAATAACTCATGTTCCAACTTCCTCCAATTTAATCCGCTTTTGGTGTGAAGGACATGCCTTCATCCACGGCAGTACTTTTTGAACGGCGCACCCATGTAAAGAAGGTCAGTCCGAAGAATAGACCATACACGAGTTCTTGACCGAGCTTCATGAGGACACCACCAAAGCGTTGGTCCTCTAATAAGTCATCTGTCGTTCCGAGCAATCGTTCCAGGTTCAATCCGCTTAAATCATTGTTCGGCATACAGTAAGCGAGTACTTTCGCGAATGTCGCCGGATCCTGATACGCTTGATACTGAAAACTTTGACTGAAGATCATGAAGGCACAGGCTGGTGTCAACAACACACCATTCGCTACGATGTAGACCATCTTCTTCAGGTCAGAAAGGCTGTCCGCCTCATTGACCGGTGCAATGATCGGATACCACATCGTCATACTCAAGAAAATCAATGTTCCGTGGAACAGACGGTGAACGGTATAGTTCGTCAAGACATAATCAAAAATAAATGGCATGTGATAGAACGTAAACAAGGCATTAAAGACGACAAGTGCGATCAGCGGCTTGATGAAGAAACGAAGAATCCTCCCAAGATACGGTGTATCGAACAAGCGCTTATAAAGCCACTCTGGTATCGCAATCAACAAGAGCGGCGGTGCGACCATATAGACGAATACCATCTGCAGCATGTGTGCTGAGAACGTGATATGTGCTAGCAGGTCTAATGGACTTCCAAAACCGATGTAAAAAACGATCAATGCCGCGAGCATCGAGAACTTTTGCCCAAGCGTTGTTTCCGGCTCATCCGGACGACGCAACTTTTCTGTCACGACAGCATATAGGATATACAATCCAACGAGTATCAACGCATAATACGGACTCCATAAGACAGTCCATTCGAATTGCGAAAGTGCTCCCCTTAAATTGCCTAACATATTTTTTCACCCCGTTCCTTTCTCTTACAAACTAAGATTACCGTTCCCCTATTTCATTGTAAAGGTTTCTCATAAAACGATTCCAAAATAAAAGACCATCCTGCTAAACGTTAGCAGAATGGTCACATTTCTTACCAGATCAATAGACGAAGCGTCGCAACAATCGTCAAGGCGACGAATACACCGAGACCCATCATGACTTTGATCCATGTGTTGCCTTTATTGTTCATGTGCATGAACATATAAAGTTGAAGATAAACTTGAACGATGGCCATGATGATCAAGAAACCACCAGCTGCCCAGTGCGGCATGAGCTCAGCCATGACAGCACCGAACGCGATGAGTGTCAAGACGATCATGAGCGCGAAACTGATGAGTTGCAGTTGTGTCTCGCGACTACGTTCCGCTTTCATCTCGAGTTCGATTTGATTACGCGTAAGTTGTGGTTCGTGTTTTTCCATCTTATTTCACCATCCCCATGAGGTAGACGACTGAGAAGATAAAGACCCAGACGACGTCAATGAAGTGCCAGTAAAGACTTGAAACATAGTACTTCGGCGCGTTCACGACCGTGATGCCACGGTTCCAGTTCCGGATGAGAAGCGTCGAGATCCAGAGAAGACCGAACAAGACGTGCGCACCGTGGAATCCGACGAGTGTATAGAAGGCAGAACCAAATGCACTCGATGTGAACGTGTGACCAATGTGGTAGTAGTGATTGAACTCATAAATCTCACCACTTAAGAATCCAAGACCGAGAAGTAATGTGATGATGAGCCAAAGTTTCATCTTTTTCACATCATTACGTTTCATTGCCATCATGGCAAGAACGCTTGTTAATGAACTCGTCAAGAGAAGCATCGTCATGATGAAGACGAGACCCATTTCGAAGATGTCATAACTGCGTAGACCTTCTTTTGCACCGGAGTTATGAAGTCCGATGTATGTTCCGAAGAGAGAGGCGAACAAAGTCGTCTCTCCTCCAAGGAAGAACCAGAAGGCTACATATTTATTCTTACCCTCAAGTGTTGCTTTTTCAACATGATCCGGAATACCCGTGATCGGGTTATTCGGTACTGAATGATGACCCATCTTACTTCGCCTCCTTTTCTGCTTCAAGGCGTAGATCTTCTTCGACGACTGATTTCGGGATGTAGTATCCTTCATCATCGATCCAAGAACGGAAGAACATCGCGATCAATGTCATCGCAAGACCAATCAAGGCAACGACAAGACCAACAGTTCCATAGTCTAGGCGAAGAATGAATCCGAGACCTGCGAGGAATAGACCGACTGACATGACGAATGGCAAGATCGTGTTGTTCGGCATGTGGATATCGCCGACTTCTTCCGATACAGAAACTGTTTTGTTTCCTGCCATTTTTTCAAGCCAATACGTATCCAAACCTTTGACGAGTGGGATTTGAGCGAAGTTATACTCTGGAGTTGGAACTGGAAGTGTCCACTCAAGCGTACGTCCATCTCCCCAGACGTCGCGTTTTACATATTCTTTTGACATCAATGCTGCTGCAATCGAAATGACGAGAACGATCGTCGACACACCCATGAAGGCTGCACCGATTGATGAAAGTAAGTTCATTGTTTCCCAGCCTTGGTTTGGCAAGTATGTGAAGACACGACGTGGCATACCTGTAAGACCAAGAATATGTTGCGGGAAGAACGTCAAGTGGAAGCCGATGAAGAACAACCAGAATTGAATTTTTCCCCAGAATTCGTTGAGCTGTTTCCCGAACATGAGTGGGAACCAGTAGTAAAGACCTGCGAAGAGACCGAAGACAACCCCACCAACGATAACGTAGTGGAAGTGAGCTACTACGAAGTAACTGTCATGGTACTGGTAATCGGCAGGTGCAACAGAAAGCATGACCCCTGTCATACCACCAACAAGGAATGATGGAATGAACGCGACCGAGTAAAGCATTGCGACTGGGAACGTCAACTTACCGCCCCATAGCGTAAAGAGCCAGTTGAAGATCTTGACCCCTGTCGGTACAGCAATTGCCATCGTTGCTACGGCGAAGATCGCGTTTGCGACCGGACCGAGACCAACTGTGAACATGTGGTGGACCCATACCATGAATCCGAGGAAACCGATCAACATCGTCGCAAAGACCATCGTCGTGTAACCGAAGAGACGCTTACGAGCAAATGTAGGAATGATTTCAGAGAAAATACCGAATGCCGGTAAGATCAAGATATAAACTTCCGGGTGACCGAAGATCCAGAAGAGGTGTTCCCAGATGACGATGTTCCCGCCCGCTGCCGGGTCGAAGAAATGCGCTCCGAAGAGTCGCTCGAACGTCAAGAGGAACAATCCAACCGTAAGTGGTGGGAATGCGAAAACGATCAAGGCAGAAGCAACGAATGCTGTCCATGTGAAGAGCGGCATCCGCATCAGTTTCATACCTGGTGCACGCATGTTCAAAATCGTAACGAGGAAGTTAATCCCCCCCATAAGTGTACCGAAACCAGAAATCTGAAGACCCAACGCGTAGAAGTCTACACCGAGAGACTCCGGTACTGTCGAGAGTGGTGCGTATGCAGTCCACCCTGCGTTCGGTGCAGCGCCGAAGAACCAAGAAAGGTTCAACAAGACTCCACCGAAGAAGAACAACCAGAAACCAAGTGCATTCAAGAATGGGAACGCAACGTCACGTGCCCCGATTTGAAGCGGTACTGCTGCGTTCATGTATCCAATCAACATCGGCATCGCTGCCAAGAAGATCATTGTCGTACCGTGCATCGTGATCAATTGGTTAAAGAGTTCACCGCTGACGAAATCGTTCATCGGTTTAATCAATTGAAAACGAATCATTAGGGCTTCTACGCCACCGACTAGAAGGAAGAACAATCCAGACATGATGTAGAGAATCCCGATTTTCTTATGGTCGACTGTCGTTAGCCAGTCCATGATGCCGCTTTTTTTCTGCGGCATACCCATAGTATGTGTCCCCACTATGATTCCCCCTTAAAAAATTATTGGAGCTTTTTGTCCAATAGATAATCTGCCAATTCGCTCAATTCTTCATCGCTGATCTGATCTTCAGAGAATCCAGGCATTTTCGTACCTTGTTTCTCTTTTTGAGGATCGCGAATCCATTTTTCGAGGTTTTCTTTATCATGGTCGAGGTAACCCGCGATACGTTGACGATCACCGAAGTTCGTCAAGCTAGGTGCGACTTTTCCGCCACCGTGACAGCTGAGACAGTTCTGGGCATAGACTTTCTCGCCAGTCGTCCAGTTCTTTTCATTCTTTTTATCAAGCTGCTTCGTCTCTGCTTCTTTCGCAGCTTTCATATCTTTTAACCAATTGTCGTAGTCGTCTTGTTCAAGTGCAACGACTTTGAAGTCCATCAATGCGTGAGAAGGACCACACAACTCGGCACATTTACCGTAGTAAGTGCCTGCTTCTTTTGCTTGTAACCACATTTCGTTCTCAAGACCTGGGTTCGTATCTGTTTTACCAGAAAGAGCTGGTACCCAGAATGAGTGAATGACGTCTTTAGACGTCAAGTTAACAGCAACACGTTTACCGACTGGAATGACAAGTTCTTGTCCTGTCGAAACACCTTTGTCTGGGTATTCGAACTCCCACCAGTAGAGGTTTGCTGTAACGTTGATTTGTTCGTTTTTCTTCGCTTCTTTTGCATCTGCGAGTTCAACCGTTGTTTTGATCGTCGGAATTGCAAGAACGATCAAAAGAAGAATCGGAATGACTGTCCAGATGATTTCAAGCGTATGGTTCCCTTCGACTTGCTTCGGAACCGTGTTATCACCTGATTTACGACGGAATTTCATAAGTACGTAAATATAAATGACGGCTACGATCGCAAGGACGAACAACATGACCCACAAGCTAAGCTTGATGATCTCAAGTTGCATCTCAGCGCCTTCTCCGCGAGGCTGTAGCGCAGACAATTCCGGAATTCCACAACCTGATAACATGAGTGCCATCAAGCCGATTGGAAGAAGCCGGAAGAGCATTTTTACTGATTTTTTCACAACCATCCCCACTTTCTTTGTCCCCAATTTTGTCTTTCGTAATGGTGTACGTGAATTATGTCAAATCGTTTTAGAGAGAAACGAGTACGACCGTCACGATCCAAGCCGTGAAATAAAACAGTGAGAAGAAGAACATCTTCGACGCCCATTTGATTTCGGCTTGTTCATCTTGGATCTTCAGACCTTTCAGTCCCATATAGAGCCAATATCCACCGAGCAATGCCATGACGATCATGTAGATGATGCCATAGTGTGCTAAGAGGAGTGATGATGGAATGAGTACTGCAATCCACCATACAATTTGTCGTTTCGTGATCGCGAATCCGTTTACGACAGGTAACATCGGGATACCTGCTGCCCGATACTCCTCTGTCCGTCGCATCGCGAGTGCAAGGAAATGTGGTGGTTGCCACACGAACATGATGAGGAATAAAATCCACGCATCAATGTGAAGCGTCGGAGTGACTGCCGCAAATCCAATGATTGGTGGCACAGCTCCTGATATACCACCTACGACTGTATTGATCGTGTGCGTCCGTTTTAACCACATCGTATAAATCACGACGTAAACGAATGATCCGATCAATCCGAACACTGCCGCCACATGGTTGACGATCAACAACAATACCGTACCGGTCGCAAGAATACCGAGTCCTAGTGCGAGTATCCGCTGTCCATCCATCTTCCCAGTAACGCTTGGTCTTCCCATCGTCCGTTCCATCTTATAATCGATGTCCCGGTCAATGTAGTTATTGAGGTAGCAACTTCCGGCAATGACCAATCCACTCCCGAGAAGCGTCCACAGTAACATCCACTTGGTTTGCCACAGATACAACAGGACATCATCCGTTATGTATGATGCTGCTACGACATACCCCGCGAAGACCGTAATCAGATTGGCACGGACAATCCCCATTTTTGCTAGGGTAATATAGTCCTTGAATGTCGGCTGATCCGCTTGCTCGATCGCCATATCCAGTGCCTCTCCAGTAACTTTCGCCATGCTGTTCCCTCCTTTTCACCGTCTGCTTCCGTTTAGCACCTAGGCTTCACGTAATTTCTTCACAGAAATAACACAGACATGCCACGAAACGTCCTTTTCTCTATAAAAGATACCACATATCGAGGACCGTGACGTATGAAAATACTTTCGACATAATGAACAAAATGTGAAATCTATGTGATTTTCATCACAGTTCACCATATTTACCTAATACTAGAATAGCGTTGTTCTAAAAGATTGCAACCCTTTCAGGACTTTTTATGCGATACTAGTCCTATGGAAATCCATGTATTTCGTATTTTTTTAGAAAGGTGGTGTCCAAATCTTGAATCGAAAACTTTCGATGTTTTCAGCCTTCGTCACGTTTACGATGATGATCGTCTTACTGATGGGTGGGACAGTCACAAAAACGGATTCGGGAGATGGTTGCGGAACGGATTGGCCACTCTGTCACGGGGAACTCATTCCGACGAACCCAAGTGTTGAAACGATGATTGAATATAGTCACCGTGCTGTGACTGGAGTCGTTGGACTCTTAATCATTGCCTTATGTCTCTGGACGCTCGTTGCCTTCAAGGATCGATTAGATACGAAGATCTTTGCGTTTCTTGCTTTCATCTTCATGTTGATTCAATCGATCGTTGGTGCTGGAGCAGTCGTTTGGCAACAATCAGACCTCGTCATGGCGTTACATTTCGGAATCTCTTTGATTTCCTTTGCTTCGCTATTGATTTTGACATTGTTGATCATGGAGCGTCCGGGTCAGGAATTCAGGGAATCTGTCCCAGCATTCTTACGGAAGCTCTTGTACGGTCTACTCATCTATACGCTGATCGTCGTTTATACGGGTGCTTATGTACGCCACGTCGGGGCTACATATGCTTGCGTCGGTTGGCCTGTCTGTTCTCAACCTTCCATGACGTTCGAAGCGTGGGTGCAGATGATTCACCGAATCATGGCAGGATTACTATTCCTGTTCACCTTATTCGTCCATGTCGTTGCGATTCGTTTAAAACACCGGACGACAACGATTGGTATGGCGTTCGCGACGTTCTTCATCTCGTGCCAAGTCGCCACTGGGGCTTGGATCGTTCTTGGTGGACATGCAACGTATGTGCCGTTACTCCACGCCTTCTTGATCACATGTTACTTCGGGGTCTTATCTTACTTGACGTACCATGCATTCCGAACGCGGAAGGCAAATAGTCGTCTTCAATAAGGTCGTAAAAAAGGATGTTCCTCACTTGAGGGACATCCTTTTTTCATTATTTGAATCGAGCAATCGCACGCTTTCGCGCTTCATCATGTGCGACGATTGGTTCTGGATAGCCATAATCCTTGCGTTGCTCAGTAGTCGGTTCATGAATATACTGCTTTGATAGATCCTTGATTTCCGTGACGTACTTTCGGATGAACGCTCCATCCTTATCGAACTTCTTCGATTGAGTCGTCGGATTGAAGACGCGGAAGTACGGAACGGCATCCGTTCCGACTGATGCTGCCCATTGCCAACCCCCGATGTTTGATGCCGCTTCATAATCAACGAGTTTCTGCTGGAAATATTGTTCGCCTTTCTGCCAATCGACCAACAAGTCTTTTGTCAGGAAAGAAGCGACGATCATCCGTAGACGATTATGCATCCACCCTGTTTGATTCAATTGCCGCATCGCTGCATCAACGATCGGATAGCCCGTCTTGCCTTCACACCACGCCTTGAAGCCCTCTTCATCGTTCTCCCATTCGATTTCCCGATATTGCGTATTGACGGCTTGTCGTTTTGATTCCGGAAAATGCATTAAAATCATGTAATAGAATTCACGCCAGATGAGTTCGGTGATGAAGGTCTGTTTCCCTTTTGATTCTTTTGCCTCTTGAACAGCCGCATAGACGGTCCGAATGCCGATTTCTCCAGTCCGTAAATAGCGAGAAAGTAAACTCGTACCGTCGACAGCAGGAAGATCACGGTTCTCTTCATAATCTTCAAGCGATTGTTCGATGAATTTCTTCAAGCGTTGTTTCGCCTGCTTTTCACCAGGATGGAAGACGGCTTCCGACTCTGCCTTTTTAAAATAAGCGTTGATGAAACTATTATCGTGCTGACGCTTTTGATAATGATCCCGCAGCGTTTGCCACTTGACTTCATATGGTGAAGGAATGTCTTTTTTCATGAATGCATTCTTATATGGCGTGAATACTTTATAGAACTTTCCATCTTGCTTTTTAATGTCATGTGGGTGAAGAAGATGCCGGTCTTGTAGTCGCTCCGTCTGACGATCTTTACGCTTTTTCATGATTTTTTCATCTCGCGTCTTGAATGGTTCGACATATTCCGCATTAAATAACAAAACGTCCGCATCAACAGTTGCGTCTAAGAAAGCCTGTTCATCGCCTTCGATGAAACGGATTGGCATCTCTTTCTCTTTGCAGGCATCAGAAAACATCTCGAGCGCTTGGAAGAAATATTGTTGCCGTGCTTCATATTCACCGATGTAATCCGGATTGAGCCAAAAGACGAACTCGACCGTCGCCTTCGGATTTTCATTTAGTAATTCAACAGCACGTGCCAACATGTGGTTATCTTGTAATCGAAAATCACTTCGTACCCAACAAATAATGTTCAATCGTATCCTCTCCCACTACGTATTGAATGAAAAACAGGCAGCCCGCCGAGCGTGCGCCTGTTTTTCGTTGTGACCTTATACGAATTCAATCAGTAAGTCTTGACTCGCGATAGCTTCGCCTTCCTTGACGTGGACGGCTTTGATTTCACCGTCTTCCGGTGCTTGGATCGTCGTTTCCATCTTCATCGCTTCCGTGACGAGGAGTTGCTCTCCTTTACGGACACGTGTACCCGTTTCGACGAGTACCTTCAGCACGCTACCCGGCATTGAGGCACCGATTTGTTTCGCATTGCTTCGATCTGCTTTTGGACGACTTGATGAACTTTCCTTAATACTGATGTCTTTGACTTCGACTTCACGAGGAACACCGTTCATCTCATAATAGATCGTCCGCATACCATGATCGTCTGGCTGACCGATTTGAATCAACTTGAGGTAGAGTGTCTTGCCTCGTTCGATTTCAACCTCGATCGTCTCCCCTAGACGCATTCCATGGAAGAACGTATTCGTATCAAGAACAGAGATATCGCCATATCGCGCGACATACGAACTGTAGTCCATGAAGACTTTTGGATAGAGCGCATAAGCGAGTGCATCAAATTCTGTAACTGGACGTTCAAGCTTTTCGAACAACTCATGTTTGATCGCATCAAAATTGAGTGGTTCCATCATCTTACCAGGACGTTCTGTCAGTGGGGCAGCTCCCTTGAGAATAGCCTGTTGAACGTCTTGCGGGAAACCATCCGGTGGTGTTCCGAGCTCCCCTTTCATCAGTTCGACGACTGAATCCGGGAAATCAAGTCCACTTGCACGGTGCAAGACATCTTCTTCTGTCAGATGATGTTGAACCATGAAGAGTGCCATGTCTCCGACGACTTTTGACGATGGTGTGACTTTGACGATATCGCCAAACAGCATATTGACACGCGCATACATCTCTTTGACTTCAGACCAACGATCCGCAAGTCCGACCGCTTTTGCTTGTTGCTGTAAGTTTGAATACTGTCCACCCGGCATCTCATGGTCGTAGACCGTTGGATTCGGTGCGATCATATCGAGTTCGAATGCTTGATACAGATGACGCACGTCCTGCCAATAATCCGAAATCTGTTCAAACTTCTGTGCTGATACGAGCGGTTGACGTGGATGACCACTTAAGGCATGAATCAAGCTACCACCCGCTGGCTGACTCGTCAGTCCCGACATGCTTGATGCTGCGACGTCTACGACGTCGACACCTGCATCGATCGCACGCGCATACGTATAAATCCCGTTCCCACTCGCATCGTGTGTGTGGAGATGGATCGGTAGCGATACCGCATCTTTAAGTGCTGATACGAGCGCATAGGCTGCTTCCGGTTTCAAGAGACCCGCCATATCCTTGATGGCAATAATATGAGCGCCGCTTTCTTCCAGTTGTTTCGCCAGATTGACGTAATACGGCAGGTGATATTTCGGACGATTTGCGTCAAATAAATCCCCTGTGTAACAAACAGCTGCTTCCGCGATTTTACCTGTCGGCAAGACCGCATCGATCGCAAGTTGGATCGACTCCGGGTTGTTCAAGCTATCGAAGATTCGGAAGACGTCTACTCCTGCTTGCGCCGCTTCCTTAACGAATGTATGGATGACGTTGTCCGGATAGTTTTTGTAACCAACACCGTTCGCACCACGAAGCAACATTTGAATGAGGACGTTTGGCATCTTTTCACGCAATTTCATCAGACGAACCCATGGATCCTCCGATAAGAATCGATAGGCAACATCAAATGTCGCGCCTCCCCATGCTTCGACAGAGAACAGTTCAGGTAACAGTTTTGCTTCCGCCTCTGCAATCGCAACGAGATCCTTCGTCCGCATCCGCGTCGCAAGGAGCGACTGATGGGCGTCACGGAATGTCGTATCTGTCAGCAAAACGTTTTCCTGAGCTGCCAACCATTTTGCGACTGCTTCCGGACCCTCTGCATCGAGAATCGCTTTTGCACCTGGTGTATAGTCTGTCGGGAGATTTTTCGGAATCCGGACGTCACGCGCAAGTGGCTTGTCCAATTTTCCGATTCCCGGGAATCCATTGACGGAAACCTCTCCGATGTACGTCAAAAGTTTCGTTCCCCGGTCTTGACGTTTCGGGAAGATGAATAATTCTTGTGTATCATCAATGAACGATGTGTTGTAATCCCCGCTGACGAACGCATGGTGCTTCAAGACGTTGCTCAAGAACGGGATATTCGTCTTGATTCCACGGATTCGGAATTCACTTAAGTTTCGACGCATTTTCGCGACGGCTTGGTCGTATGTCAAACCATGCGTCGAGATTTTAACGAGCAGCGAGTCATAATATGGTGAGATTTCAGCTCCGACATAAGCATTCCCACCATCGAGACGTACACCAAAACCACCTGGTGAACGATAGGCTTTGATTTTCCCTGTATCCGGCAAGAAGCCGTTCTCAGGGTCTTCTGACGTGATTCGGCTTTGGATCGCAAAACCAAGCATCTTAATGTCTTCTTGTTGCGGGATACCAACGAGGTCGCTATGTAACGATTCGCCTTCAGCAACACGGATTTGTGTCTGAACGATATCAACGCCTGTGATCATCTCCGTAATCGTGTGCTCGACTTGGACACGTGGGTTGACCTCGATGAAGTAGAACGATTCATCTTGTGTCACGAGAAATTCGACCGTACCCGCATTTTCGTATCCGACATGTTTCATCAACGTGACGGCTGCGTCACAAATCTTTTTACGCCCTTCGTCTGATAGCGTGACACATGGCGCCACTTCGACGACTTTTTGGTGACGACGCTGTACGGAACAATCACGTTCAAACAAATGAATGATGTTCCCATGGGCGTCACCGATGATTTGAACTTCAATATGTTTTGGTCGTTCGATTAATTTTTCGACGTAAATCTCATCCGAACCAAACGCTTTCAAGGCTTCAGATTTCGCACGTTCGATCATGTCTGGAAGCTCTTCTTCTGTCCGAACGACACGCATACCGCGTCCACCACCGCCAAGCGATGCTTTGACCATGAGTGGATAGCCTGCTTCTTTTGCGAACGCATACGCTTCATCAATGGATGAGATCGGACCATCCGTTCCTGGAATGACAGGAAGACCGGCTTCAATCGCTGTCGTCCGCGCCCGTACTTTATCCCCGAACTTATACAGATGATCTTCTTGCGGTCCGATGAAGATGATTCCTTCTTCACGGCAACGTTTGGCTAGCTCAATATTCTCAGAGAGGAATCCATAACCAGGATGGATCGCATCACATTCGGCTTTTTTCGCTGTTGCGATGATATCTTCAATGTCGAGATAGGCTTCGATCGGTTTTTTTCCTTCTCCGATCCGGTACGCTTCATCGGCTTTATAGCGATGAAGAGAACCCATGTCCTCTCGCGAATAAATGGCAACGGTACGAATACCGAGTTCTGTCGCTGCACGGAAAACGCGAATCGCGATCTCCCCGCGGTTTGCTACGAGAATCTTCTGGATTTTAGTCAACTGATGCTCCCCCTTTAGTTAATGAGCTCGTGGCACTCATCGAACGTGCAGTCTGCACTTCTTTATGATACGCCATCCGATATTTGTTTTGCATGGAAATGTTTGCCATCACACCAAGCATCGTACTCATAACAAGTAACGACGACCCACCGTAACTGATGAATGGCAAGGTGACACCTGTACCTGGAAATAGACCAGACATGGCCGCGATATTGATACATGTCTGGATGAAGATGATACCGGATATCCCGAGAGCGAGCATACTCGAATAAAGCGAGACACACCGATTAGCGATGATCGCCCCTTGAATCATCAGATAGAACAATAGACCGAGTACGACAAGAACCCCGATGAATCCGAGTTCCTCCGAGATGATCGACATGATGTAGTCGGTTTCAGGCTCTGGCAGATAACCATACTTTTGAAAACTATTCCCGAGACCTACTCCGAATAATCCCCCATGGGCAATTGATATGACGGAGTTGATGAGCTGATATCCTTTACCTTCTGCGTCAAGGAAGGGATTTAAACTTGCTTGAATCCGTTGCATCTGATTATCCGAAAAATTATTCCATGCGTACAAGAAGATGATTGGTACAGTGACGACACATAACATGATGTAACCACTCGGTAATCCAACTGCGAATAGTATCATCGCTGTGATGAGTAACAGAATGAACAATCCGCCGTCATCCGGTTGCATGCGAATAATGATCGCGTAAGGTGCAAGTAATACAACCATCGGAATCAAGATCCAGTCCGAGAAACTAAGTAAAATTCGTCTTCCTGGCGACGTCGCTGGAATTTGACGATGGATGAAGTGATGGACGATCCCAATCACGCCGTCCATTTTCCCTTTGTGCTTTTGATCAAAATAACTCGCAAGTCCGACGACGAGCACGAATTTACAAAGCTCGATTGGTTGAATCAAGAAGATACCGAAGTTCAACCATGCGCGAGCTCCGTTTAGTGGTGCCGAAAACAGCGTCGCCATCAACATCAACCATGTAATCGCGTACAAGAGTAAACGAATCACTGGTCCACGGAACACCTCATGATTGATTTGTGAAACGAAAAGGAACAGCACGATCGCCATCGCATCAAACATCAACTGCTTCTCAAAGAAGGACGTATTCGCATAATCTCCACCGTTCCACACGCTCGCACTATAGACCATGACCGTACTGATCGCCATGAGGATGAGCATCGTAAAGAAGAGACCATAGTCAAAAAATGCTCGTTTTTCTTTAAACTTCGCTAACATATGTACACGTCCTTTTTTCATTTTCTAAAAAAAAATACCCAAACGCCGCATTTCACGTTTGAGTAGAAAATCAGCACGTCTCCGCATCATGTAAATCAGATAATTGCTGTTCAAGTGATTCGAGTAATTGTTTCCCCTCACCCGCATCAATCAGTTCAAGACGTACCGCAAAATCAATCTGACGGGATAATCCGAACATTTGTGTATCCAATACTTCCTCGTAAAGAGGACATTGTGGCATCGTTAAATTCGCAAGCTGGACCTCGATCAACCGGCGGATTTTTTGTGCATCCGCTTCTAGTAGCTCAAGAGCGCGCTGGCGATGAACTGTCTCGATTTCAGTTGACAATCCAATCCCTCCTCATCAAATGACGCGTTCCTGTTATAGCTAAACTTTACCTTACTTTCGCCAACAATTCAACGTTTCGGTATAATGGATTTGTTGGACTTACACATTTAGGGGGTAGAACAAATGATTTTTCCGATTAACGGTAAAGTACGGCATCAGTTAACGATTGATCCGACAGTCTGGATCTTTGATGAACGAAAGGTGGCAATCGAGAAAATCGGGCAACCAGCCGACAC
This sequence comes from Exiguobacterium abrahamii, assembly GCF_015645365.1. Lineage (NCBI taxonomy): Bacteria > Bacillati > Bacillota > Bacilli > Caryophanales > Exiguobacterium > Exiguobacterium abrahamii. Next base: position 805,959 of record NZ_JADOYC010000001.1, on the reverse strand, counting down.
AAGTGAACAAGAAGCGTACTACGCGAAAATGGGGGCTGCGTGGGATAAAGGTATCATGGAAGGCAGTCGTACGGATCACAATCGTCCGATGACACGTGCTGAAAAAGAAGCCGCGCTTCAAGGGTCATTCGCCATGGCGCTTGCACCGTTCATCCGGAATGCCGAGCTCTTACCGGATGCGATCGCCATTCGTTTCGAAGGTGAAGAAACGGTCGAACTTCCACTTGAGCAACTCGACGAAGTGTATCTGCAGTTTTCACAAGACGGCAAAGTGTTAGCAGATGGACCCGTTCATCTGTTACACGGACAACGGATCGTCAAATCCGTTCATACAGTTACCGTCATATAAGGAAAACGTGGTGCGCCTGAATAGACGCACCACGTTTTTTTCATAGTAAATCGGCTGCGAGGCGCGCCAAGTTCGAGCGCTCCCCTTTGACGAGTTTGACGTGCCCCGTCATCTTCTCATTTTTAAGTCGTTCTACGGCGTACGATAGACCATTGGAATACTCATCTAGATACGGATGATCAATCTGTTGTGGATCCCCGACTAACACGATTTTCGAGTTCTCACCGACACGTGTCAAAATCGTCTTGACTTCATGTTTCGTCAAGTTCTGCGCTTCATCGATGATGATGAATTGCCCCGGCATGCTTCTCCCCCGAATATACGTTAATGCTTCCAGTTGAATCGTCTTCATTCCGGCGAGAATGTTACCTAGTTCGTCTCCCGATCCCGTATTGAAAAGGTGTTCGAGGTTATCGTAGATGGGTTGCATCCACGGACGAAGCTTCTCTTCCATTTCACCCGGCAAGTAGCCGATATCGTTTCCCATCGGTACGACAGGACGAGCAACGACCAGTTTTTTATATTTGTGCTCGTCTTCCACTTGCAGGAGCCCCGCAGCGAGTGCAAGTAACGTTTTTCCGGTACCTGCCTTACCAACGAGTGTCACAAGTGGAACGTCGTCACGTAATAATAACTCAAATGCCATCCGTTGCTGAACATTTCGTGGAATGACGCCCCAGACTTGATCGACATCGATCGAAAGTGCCCGAATGATGGGCAGGTTCTGATCAACGACGGCGATGGCTGAAGCTTTCGACATGTTACTTTTTAAGATGACGAACTCATTCGGTTGCACTTTTTCTGGCAACACATCAACCGAAAGCCGTTTGTCCTGATAAAAGGTATCAATATACTCCTGATCGACGGTTACTTCGATAAATCCTGTATAAAGACCGGTCAAATCAGCGATATGATCTGTCATATAATCTTCAGCGACTAATCCATACGCATCCGCTTTGACGCGGACTAAGATATCTTTTGAGACGAGAATGACATCTCGTGGGGTCGCTTCGATTTGTTGTTCCCGATGAATCGACCACGCCAGTTCAATGATCTTATTATCGTTTGATTCATGCGTAAACGGCGAACCTTCATGAATGGAGTCCCCAATATCGACGCGAAGAATACCGCCGTTGCCGAGTGGCACTCCCGCATGAAGCTGGCCCGTTTCCCGTAATTGGTCTAAGATGCGAGCTGTTTCTCGTGCATTACGTCCAACCTCATCCATGTTGCGTTTTTTTCCATCTAGTTCTTCTAGTACAATCGCTGGTATGACGACGTCGTGCTCCTGGAATTGGAAAAGAGAAAGTGGATCGTGAAGCATGACATTAGTATCAAGTACGTATATTTTTTTCATTCCATCGTTCGCCCCTTTAGAGTCGAGTTTGTGATGAATGTTACGCTTTTAGGATGCGATGAACGAGTTGATCCAACCGTTCGGCTGCTTGTTCATCGTATGTTTTTTCGATAATCGGTCGTTGTGTGACAGCTGCTCCGTAAAACAAGATGTCACGTACTTCCTCAACGCGTCCCTCATAAAAAGCGAGTGGCAACGGAAGATCTTCTTGCGGCGTAAACGCCTTGACGTCCGTACACGTTAAGCTGTACGTCGACTGATCTGCAAAAAAGATCAATGTGAAGACCGGATGTTCTCGTAATGTTTTAACGAGATGAGAATCTGCTTCGATTGTAAAACGAACCGTTTGCGAATCCGTCGCATGTACCCAACTGATCGCATGTGTGATGGGCCAATGTTTGGATTGATCATGCGTAATCAAAAAAACGAGTGGTAATTGCGATAGTGCTTCTAGTTGACCTGAGTTAAGCTGTTGTTCAACTTTATTTGCCATGACATCACCCCCTCTACGACTTAGTGATGATATTTCGATATATACTTCTCGTTTCCCTTTTTTACATCTGAATAATCTTCTAATATGATATACTAAGAAAAAAAGGGAGGACCTGGCATGCGAGTGAAATGTACGATTTGCGATAAGCGTGAAACGATTGATGATTGGTCCTTCACGGCGAAGCGATTACGCAATAAACCTGTTCGTGTCCATATTTGTGATGAGTGTCGATCACGCGTAGAAGAACGGACACTTGAACGCCACGCTTCTGGACAATTTCATTTATACCCTACTTGGGAAACGAAACGAAAACACTGGTAAACAAAAGGTCTGCGGGGAAATTCCCTGACAGACCTTTTATTGTTCATCGATTGATTCGAACGAGTCGATCATCATCTGCCGATGGATTCCCTCTTCCGTCCGTATTATTTGTAATATAGTAAATTGATGTCTCGTCAATCCAGACATCTCGAATCCGCCCTTGATTTTCGACGATCGTCTTGACTTGCTTCGTCTCTAGATTGATGGTTTGTAATCGTTGTCCGACAAGTGTTGCAAAATAAAGTGTATTCTCTGCTGTTGCAACCCCACTTGGCGCAACAGATTGTTCTCCTACTTCATACCACGGCGTCACTAGTCCGTCTGCTTGTTCCTTCCCTTCAATCGTCGGCCATCCATAATTCTTTTGTTCGATTCGGTTGATTTCATCGTGCCCACTTTGCCCATGTTCACTTGCATACAGTTGATCATCGACGAAAACAAGTCCTTGTGGATTCCGGTGACCGAGACTGTAGACGTATCCTTTTTGATTCCCTTCGAACGGTTCCCCTTCAGATGTGATGCGCAAAATCTTTCCTGCCAATGAATCAATGTCTTGCGCCAGTTCAGGATTCGCTGCGTCTCCTGCTGTGACGTAGAGCGCGCCTTCAGGTCCCCATTCTAGCCGTCCCCCGTTATGAATCGTCGCTCCGGGAATATCATCGAGTAAGACACGTTCTTCCGTCCACTGGTCACCCTCTTCCTTTATCGCGATGACGCGATTCGTCGCTTGCCCTTGTTTAGCGTACGTATGGTAGACGTATGCCGTCTGATTGTTCTTAAAATCAGGATCAAGTACCATCCCAAGCAATCCACCCTCTCCTTCAGCAAGGACATCCTCTTTCAGCTGAAGGCGCATCCGTTCATAGTCATCTTGTTTTCCTTTAACAATCGTTCCTTCTCGTTCCGTGATATAAAATACCTCTCCTTCCCGGACAATATTCCACGGAGCGTTTAGCTCTTTAAATACGACGCCTTCTTGCGCTTGAGATGATTGCGTTGCTTCTTGATCACTTGAATCCTGTTGGTTGTTTTCTTGTGTCGTCTGATTCGTTTCCTCTGTTGACGATTCTTCTGATGTTTGTGTACAGCCCATCAGAACACCCGCTAACAGGAGGGGTGATATGACATACTTGATCTTCAATGTTTTCTCCCCCTTTTAGTATTCTAGTTCCCGCTACGCTTTAAATCATGCATCTGAATTGGCTCAAAAAAAAGAACGAACCTCCGAAGAGATTCGTTCTTTTGATTCATGACATGCTTCCGTCAAGAAGCTGTCCGTTCACGTTCACGCTTGACCATCCACATCCGGAAGCGATAAATACCAAGTACGAAGACCATTGCAAGGAGTACTTCAGGAATCGGCCATGTCCAGAAGACAAGCGTCAATGCTGCCGAGAACACGGCGAGCAAGAGATAGACGATCAGTGATTTCCACCATGCTAGTTCCTTAGCAAATCCTAACTTAAAGACGACAAGCGTCAAGATGACGACGGTAATCATTAAAGGATAAAATCCCGCTTCGATGTTATTCGGATCACTTCCAATACCGAGAAGTTTCGCGATGAACGGAATATCGTATTTCGAGAAATCAGAAGCAACGGCAGCTTGTGCATTCATTGCCAGTCCCCCTATTCGTTCAAGACTTAATCTTTACCTAGACGACGACGTTTTTCTTGCTTTTCACGTTCGTTTTTGTTCAAGACTTGTTTACGGAGACGAACCGATTGTGGTGTGATTTCACAGTACTCATCTTCGTTCAAGAATGTCAACGACTCTTCAAGTGAGAAGACACGTGGACGTTTAAGAACGTTTGTTGAGTCTTTTGCAGATGCACGCATGTTCGTTAATTGTTTTGCTTTAACGACGTTGACAGCGAGATCGACATCACGGTTACATTCGCCGATGATCATACCTTCGTATACTTCGATACCAGGCTCGATGAAGATCGTTCCGCGGTCTTCAAGAGCTGAGATTGCGTAAGCAGTTGCTTTACCTGTTTCGATTGAGACCATAACACCACTACGACGTCCACCGATATCCGCTTGGATGAACGGACGGTATTCTTCGAATGTGTGGTTCATGATTCCGTATCCGCGTGTAGCAGAGAGGAATTCGTTACGGTAACCGATCAAACCACGCGAAGGAACGATGAATTCCATCTTCGTTTGACCGTTGTCCATTGTTTGCATGTTCGTCAATTCACCTTTACGGAGACCGATCGATTCCATGACAGAACCTGTGTACTCTTCTGGTGTATCGATGACGACGCGTTCGAATGGCTCGACTTTGACACCTTCTTCTTCTTTGATGATTACTTGCGGTTTCGATACTTGGATTTCGTATCCTTCACGGCGCATGTTTTCGATCAAGATCCCGAGGTGAAGTTCCCCACGACCAGAAACGATCCAGCGGTCCGGTGAATCCGTGTTTTCGATGCGAAGTGAAACGTCTGTTTCGAGTTCTTTTTCAAGACGTTCTTCGATTTTACGTGAAGTAACGAGATCTCCTTCACGACCAGCGAATGGCGAGTTGTTGACGATGAATGTCATTTGAAGCGTTGGCTCATCGATACGTAATAATGGGAGTGGATCAACGTGTGAAGTCGGGCAAACCGTCTCACCGACGTTGATATCTTCCATACCAGCGATCGCGATCAAATCTCCAGCTTTTGCTGTTTCGATTTCGACACGTTTTAGACCGAAGTAACCGAACAACTTCGTAACACGGAAGTTCTTCGTTGAACCATCAAGTTTTGAAAGCGAAACGCTATCGCCAACTTTGATTTCTCCACGGAAGACACGACCAACACCGATCCGTCCGAGGTAGTTATCATAGTCAAGCATCGTCACTTGGAACTGAAGCGGCTCCAATGTGTTATCGACAGGTGCTGGTGTGTGTTCAAGAATTAAATCAAGAACGTTTGTGATTGTATCTTCTTGTTTTTCTAGTTCAGGTTCAAATGAACTTGAGCCGTTGACTGCCGATGCATAAACGACTGGGAATTCGAGTTGATCTTCGTCAGCTCCGAGGTCGATCAAGAGATCCACGACTTCATCGACGACTTCAAGAGGACGGACCATCGGTTTGTCGATTTTGTTGACGACGACGATTGGTTGAAGTCCTTGCTCGAGTGCTTTTTTCAAAACGAAACGTGTTTGTGGCATACAGCCTTCACGTGCATCGACGACGAGGATGACGCCATCAACCATACGCATGATCCGCTCAACTTCTCCACCGAAATCGGCGTGTCCTGGCGTATCAACGATGTTGATGCGTGTGTTTTTGTAGTCAATTGCAGTGTTTTTTGCAAGAATCGTGATTCCACGTTCCCGCTCGATGTCATTTGAGTCCATTGCGCGTTCTTCGACTTGTTCGTTCGTACGGAACGTACCAGACTGTTTTAAAAGCTCATCGACTAATGTTGTTTTACCATGGTCAACGTGGGCGATGATCGCAACGTTGCGTAAATCATTTCGTACTAATGTTGTCATAGGTGTGTACCTCTTTCTATTCATTTAAATAAATCTTATCATACTTTCGGTCAACTTTAAGAGTATAGCACAGGTAGAGTCCTAATTGGCAATGACTAAGATTCGACATCACTCCGAAAGCCTTTTCATTATCCTTCATTCACGCTACACTGTTAACGTACTCACGGGTAGAGGGGGAAAAAACATGCGTCTGCTATTTTTATTACTCGCCATGCTTGCCGTAGGATCCATGGCAGCCATCGGCATCTTCATCGCAGAACAAAACGTACCGATGACGATTGCCTCTGTCATCTTGATGATTGTTACGATGGGTGCCGGGTTCGTTTTAAAGGCACGTTTACGAAAACAAGCATGAACAAAAAGGTTCCTTTCGTTCAAGACGAAAGAAACCTTTTTTCAATCCTCTTGTGTTTGTACGAATGTCAACACATCTTCAACGAATGTCTGGCTCCCTGCTAGCACACTCGTTTGTTCGAGAAATGACATCGATTCACCTGTGATCGTTCCGACACGCCCACCGACCTCTTCAATCAATAACTGACCGGCTGCATAATCCCAAGGCATATTACGCATCGTGATATACCCGTCAACACGCCCTGCGGCTGTCCATGCGAGTTCAAGTGATGCTGCACCGATTGCTCGTACACCTACTGCGTGTCGCACGAGTGGCGCAAGACGATCCGTATTGATTCGACGATTTGGTGTCACCCAGGTCGCGTTCATACAGATGATTGCTTCTTTAACACTCCGCTCCTCGATTTGTGGTAACCGTATGCCGTTTTGATAAGCACCATGCCCTTTAATGACGTGGAACAACTCGTCCGCCATGACATCGTAGACGAACCCGTAACGTAACTCGCCATCTATCATGATCGCAATCGAGATGGCAAACATTCGTTTTTGACGAATGAAGTTCATCGTTCCATCAATCGGATCAACGAACCAGATTGTGCCTTCGAGTGTATCAGGTCGAGCGATTCGCCCTTCTTCCCCATAAATATGATGATTCGGATAGCGATCTAAAATACCTTGAATCAATAAGTCCTCGACGGCTTGATCAATCTCTGTCACTAAATCGCTTTTTCCGGTTTTTTGTTCGACGTGATACGAACCATCAATTTTTTCGCGAATGTACTTTCCCGCTCGTTTGATCAAATCTATCGCATCCAACTCAATCTGCATTTGAGTTCACTCCTTCATCGTTGTTTCCAGCTTCTTCTATAGTAACAAAAAAAGAAAACCAGCGAACAGTTCGCTGGTTGAAGAGTTGATATTTTATTATAAGGTAGAGATCAGAACGTTGAAATCAAGCTTCAAGACGTACCATCTCTTGACGATATTTTTCGAGACGCTCTTTACTTGCGCCAACAGCTTCTGCGTCACTTGCCACCATCGCATCGTGTAATGTAGCAAGCTCATAATCGATTTCGAGACGCAATACAGGAATGCGTTTTTCTGCATCTTTTCTCTTGTATGCTTCTATCACTTGTTTCACAGTAACCACACTCCTTCGCGGGATAAACAGAGGTTTAATTTGTCAGACAATTGCGACTTATTAGTGGATTGAATCTATAATAGTACGATTCAACTTAGATGTAAAGCATCTAATTTTAAAAAATACAGTTTCACATATTTGTAAGACCAACGTCTTGTATGTAGTATATAGCCGCTTCCTTTCCACTTTAAACAAATGTTGATCATTTCCCGCACATTTCCAGTCGGATTAAAAGATAAGACTTCTATACGATCGCATAGGAGTCTTATCTTCATGATCCAATTATTTCTTCATACGAACGATCGGTTCTTCTTGACGTTTCGCCTGCTGCATCGTCCGATAACTCGAGCAACCGGTCTCTTCCATATAAAATTGATCCCACTGTTTTTCCTCGGATTTTGAGGTGACGATTTGCTTGAATTCACGATACGCTTCGAGCAACCGTTGTCGTTCAACACCTGTCTCATACGCTTGCTCGACTAAATTAAAGAAGTCGATGACTTTCACGATTTCTTCAGTCGACCAATCGGAATTGAGCGGATAATTCAATGCCATCATTCCCACTTCCTTTCTGCACTTTTCTATTTTACACGGAAAAGAAGTATAAAACAGTTGCAACCGTCCGAAAACTTGTTATAGTTAGCTTGTTTGATTGTATTTTTATTCGGTTTTAAGGGGGGAAATCTGGTGCAAACAAAAAGCTTAACACAGCTCGATACACCTTTATTCGATGCGCTACTTGCGCATGCGAAACGTCAACCAATTCAATTTCATATTCCCGGTCATAAAAATGGTCAAGGAATGGATCCAGCCTTTCGATCGTTCATCGGTCAGAATGCGCTCGATATCGATTTAATCAACATCGCTCCCCTTGATGATCTCCATCATCCAAAGGCAATCATTAAGGAAGCTCATCAATTGGCAGCTCAAGCCTTCCATGCCGACGAAACGTTCTTTTCCGTACAAGGAACTTCAACGGCAATCATGGCGATGATCATGAGTGTCGTCGGACCTGATGATAAAATTCTCGTTCCTCGGAACGTGCATAAATCGGTGATGTCAGCTATCGTTCTTTCTGGTGCGCATCCGATTTTCATTCACCCTGAATTCGATGAGACATTCGGAATCGCGCACGGCATCACACCAAGCGCGGTAGAACGTGCCCTTGCACTTCATCCTGATACAAAAGCCGTTCTCGTCATCAACCCGACCTATTTCGGCGTTGCTGGTGACTTAGAGAGCATCGTCAAGCTTTCCCATAGTAAAGGTATTCCGGTACTCGTCGACGAAGCACACGGCGTCCATATCGCATTCCACGAAGATATGCCGTTGTCAGCGATGCAAGCAGGAGCTGATCTTGCCGCAACGAGCGTGCACAAACTCGGTGGCTCACTCACAGGAAGTTCTGTCTTAAACGTTCGTCGCGGACTTGTCTCTCCAGATAAAGTTCAAGCAGTGCTCTCGATGTTGACGACGACATCGACATCTTACCTATTGCTCGCTTCTCTTGACTGCGCTCGGCGTCATCTTGCGATCAACGGTGAAGCGATGAATCGCCGGGCACTTGAACTTGCGACACGGATGCGCTTTGGATTAGCGAAGCTTCCTTATCTCGCCGTTTTCGGTGAATCCGATCTGCATTCGAGTGCGACATTCGCTTTTGATCCAACGAAAGTGCTTGTTTCCGTTAAAGGACTTGGTATTTCTGGTCACCTCGTCGAAGAGTTCTTACGTGAAGAACATCGGATCGAAGTTGAACTTTCTGATTTGAACAACATTCTTGTCATCATCACGTCTGGTGACTCGGAAGAGACGATTGACGCCTTCTTACATGCGATGTCATTACTTGTCGCACGTTATCAAAATAATGGCGCCGAAACGACTGATCATTCGATTGTTCTTCCAGACATCCCAGCGCTTGCTCTCAGTCCTCGTGATGCATTCTATGAAGAGACAGAGACGATTCCGTTGGTCGATGCGGTCGGGCGGATTTCAGCTGAATTCATGATGGTATATCCACCTGGTATTCCCATCTTCATCCCAGGCGAGATGATCACGGCAGACAACCTTGCCTATATCAAAGAAAACATCGAAGCCGGTCTTCCGGTTCAAGGTCTTGAGGACCATTCGCTCGAGACGATCAAAGTCATTCAACAATCGAATGCGATTCGTTAAAAATGCAAAAGCAGCCATTCTTATTACTCAGGATGGCTGCTTTTTTGAACCTTTCATTCGGCGTATTCATCGTTTGGTGAACAAGGAATGAATGCTGCAAGTGCTTCACCGATTACTGCGACATCCTCTCGTTCAATCGCAAATGTACGAATTAAGACCTCTCCATTCAACACATCCTGTTGATCGAGTAACGCTGACTGACCACCGGTTAAGCTAACGACGAGTACTTTCCCGAAGAATTGTCCCGTACAGACGACAGCAAAATCATAGCGGGCGAGTGCAGTCGTCCAGCCAACAAAACGAACCTTATCCATCTCTGATACGTAATACAGCTCCTCTAAGGTAGTCACGGATTCCATATGCGTCCACCCTCTCCGATTTTTACTTTTCCTTTTCCTTTTTTAAGTCAAGACCAAACAAAAAAACACCTCATACACGGTCGGCTCCCCGTGTATGAGGTGTTTCGATATTATTTAATGATGTGGATTGGGCTACCGATTGCAACTTCAGCAGTTTCCATTGCGATTTCACCGAGTGATGGGTGCGCGTGGATTGTGAGTGCGATATCTTCAGCTGTCATACCAGACTCGATTGCGAGTCCCATTTCAGCGATCATATCAGATGCGCCTGTACCAGCGATTTGCGCGCCGATCAAGAGACCATCTGATTTACGAGTGATCATTTTCAAGAAGCCGTCTGGCTCGTTGAGTGCAAGTGCACGACCATTCGCAGCGTATGGGAATTTAGACGCGATGTAATCGAGTCCTTCTTCTTTCGCTTGTGCTTCCGTGTAACCGACTGTAGCGAGTTCTGGGTCTGTGAAGACGACCGCTGGAATCGCGCTGTAGTCGAGGTATGCAGGGTGTCCTGCAGCTGCTTCAGCAGCGATTTTAGCTTCGAATGAAGCTTTGTGTGCAAGTGGTGGTCCTGGAACGATATCACCGATTGCGTAGATGTTTTCGTTTGAAGTACGGCACTGATCGTCGATTTCGACAAGACCACGGTCGCTGACTTTAACTTCTGCCATTTCAAGACCAAGATCACTTGTGTTCGGACGGCGACCGACAGTGACGAGGACGTAGTCCGCTTCAACTGTTTGTGCTTCACCGTTGACTTCGAATGTTACTTTAACGCCATCTTCCGACTCTTCCACACTTTGAGCAAGTGCTTCGTTGTGGATTGTGATGTTACCTTTTTGTTTGAGCTTTTTCTTAACGACTTGCGTCATAGCAGGCTCGAAACCAGAAAGGATGTCTTTTGTTCCTTCAAGAATGACGACTTCTGTATCGAAGTTCGCATACGCTGTACCAAGCTCCATCCCGATGTATCCGCCACCGATGACGATGAGTTTTTTCGGGATTTCAGGAAGGTTCAATGCGCCTGTTGAAGAAAGGACGCGTTTTGACCATTTGAAAGCTGGAAGTTCGATTGGAGTCGAACCTGTCGCGATGATACATTTCTTGAATTTGTAAGGAGTAGAAGAATCTTCGTTGATGATACGGACTGTATCTTCTGATTGGAAGTAAGCTTCCCCAACGACAGTCTCGACTTTGTTCCCTTTAAGAAGACCACTAACGCCGCCAGTCAATTTGTTGACGACAGATTGTTTCCAAGATTGAACTTTCGAGAAATCGACAGTTGCATTCTCAGAAGTGATCCCCATATCGCTTGCACCTTTAGCATGCTGGAAGTTATGTCCTGCAGTGATCAAGGCTTTTGATGGGATACATCCAACGTTTAAGCAAACACCGCCGACGTTTTCACGTTCAACGATTGTTACTTTCATACCGAGTTGCGCGCCGCGGATTGCAGCAACGTAACCACCAGGGCCAGCCCCGATTACGAGTAAATCTGTTTCTTGTGCGAATTCACCTACTACCATTGCTTATCCCTCCATGATGAGAAGTTGTGGGTCGTTCAATAGACGTTTAACTAAGTTAAGCGCGTTTTGTGCAGTTGCACCATCGATGAGACGGTGGTCGAAGCTGAATGAAAGTGCAAGAACTGGTGCAGCAACGATTTCGCCGTTTTTAACGACTGCTTTTTCAGCGATACGGCCGATACCGAGGATTGCAACTTCTGGGTGGTTGATGACTGGTGTGAACCACTGACCGCCAGCAGAACCGATGTTAGTGATCGTGATTGATCCGCCTTTCATCTCTTCGCCAGAAAGTTTACCTTCGCGTGCTTTACCAGCAAGGTCGTTGATGTCGTCAGCGAGTGAGAAGATCGATTTACGATCTGCATCTTTAACGACTGGTACGACAAGACCGTTGTCTGTATCTGCAGCGATACCGATGTTGAAGTAGTTTTTGTAGACGATTTCTTCATTTACATCGTCGATTGATGCGTTGATTGCTGGGTATTTTTTAGCAGCAGCAGTCAATGCTTTTACGACGAACGGAAGGTAAGTCAATTTCGTACCTTGAGCAGCCGCAACTTCTTTGAAGTTTTTACGGAGTGCTACGAGGTTCGTAACATCGACTTCGTCCATGAGTGTTACGTGTGGAGCTGTATGTTTCGAGTTAACCATTGCTTTCGAAATCGCTTTACGGATTCCCTTGATTTTCTCGCGTGTTTCAAGTTCAGGTTGAGCAGCAACGTAAGGCTTAACTTCTGTTTTTGGTGCAGAAGCAGCTGCAGCTGGTGCTTTTTCTTCTGTTGCTGGTGCTTCAGAAGTTTGACCACCGTTTGCAAATGCATCGATGTCTTCTTTGACGACACGACCGTTGTCTCCAGAACCTTGGACTTCACGGATGTCGACGCCTTTTTCACGTGCATATTTACGGACAGATGGCATCGCGATGACGCGTTCTGATTTATGGATTTGAACCTCGTTTGGTTTGTCTTCCACTTTTTGATCCGTATCTTGAACGTCTTTCGCGTTGTCTTCAGCTTTTGGTTGCTCTGCTTCTTCAGAAGGAGCAGAACCTTCACCTTCGACTTCGAATGAGATGAGGACGTCGCCAACAACAGCTACGACACCTTCGTCAACTTTTACTTCTTTAACAGTACCATCAACTGGTGATGGGATTTCAACGACTGCTTTATCGTTTTGTACTTCAAGAAGAACGTCGTCTTCCTTGACAGTGTCGCCCGCTTTTACGAACCACTTTACGATTTCACCTTCATGAATACCCTCACCGATATCCGGCAATTTGAATTCAAATAAACCCATTTGAATATGCCTCCTTTTAGTTCACTCTTCTAGTCGATTGTTATCTGTAAAAACGGAAGCAAGGAGAGAATGAACCCCTCTCCTTATTTTCCGAAATGCTCTTAGAAATTGTAGACAGTTTTGACTTTCTCAACGATATCTTTGTGATCTGGGATCCAGACGTCTTCACCTTGTGCGAATGGGAAGATTGTATCTGGAGCAGCAACACGAAGAATTGGCGCTTCGAGGTCAAGGATTGCACGTTCTTGGATTTCAGTTGCAACCATTGCAGCGACACCCGCTTGTTTTTGTGCTTCTTGAACGACGACAACACGGTTTGTTTTCTTGACAGAAGCAAGAATCGTATCGATGTCGATTGGGCTGATTGTCATCAAGTCGATGATTTCGACGCTGATGTTTTCTTTTTCGAGCTCTTCTGCTGCTTTAAGTGAAGCGTGTACCATCGCACCGTAAGTGACGATTGTTACATCTGTACCTTCACGTTTTACATCAGCTTTTCCGAGTTCGATCGTGTAATCGCCCTCTGGCACTTCACCGCGGAATGAACGGTAGAGTTTCATGTGCTCGAGGAAAACGACTGGGTCGTTGTCGCGGATTGATGCGATCAAAAGACCTTTTGCATCGTAAGGTGTTGAAGGAACGACAACTTTAAGTCCTGGTGACTGAGCCATGAGTCCTTCGAGGTTATCTGCGTGAAGTTCCGGTGTTTTAACACCGCCACCGAATGGTGAACGGATTGTAACAGGTGCACTGTATGTGCCGCCTGAACGGTAACGGAGACGCGCAAGTTGTGCTGCGACTGAATCGAATACTTCGAATACGAATCCGAAGAATTGGATTTCCATGATTGGACGGAATCCTGTCAGACTGAATCCGACAGCAAGACCACCAATACCTGATTCTGCAAGTGGTGTATCGAAGACGCGGTCTTCGCCGAGCTCATCTTGAAGACCTTCTGTCGCACGGAATACCCCACCGTTTTTACCGACGTCTTCACCGAACAAGAGAACTTGTTCGTCGCGTTTCATCTCGACGCGCATTGCGTCAGTGATCGCTTGGATCATCGTCATTTGTGCCATGGGTTATTTCGACTCCTTTGCTGTATACTCATCAAGCTGCTCTTGCAGGTTTTGTGGAAGCTTTTCAGCCATCACGTTGATGAAATCTGTAACTTTTTGTTTTGGTTCTTTGTCAGCTTGTGCAAGTGCTTCCTTAACGTCAGCTTTTGCTTGCTCGATGACTTCGTTCTCTTTATCTTCGTTCCAAAGACCTTTTGCTTCCATGAAAGCACGGAAGCGGATGAGTGGATCTTGTGCTTGGTACTCATCATCCATGTCTTTTGTACGGTAACGTGTTGGATCATCACCAGCGAGTGTGTGTGGTCCGTAACGGTAAGTCAATGTTTCGATCAATGTCGGAACACCGTTGAGTGCTTCAACACGCGCTTGTTTCGTAGCTGCGTATACAGCAAGAACGTCCATACCGTCGACTTGGATACCATTGATACCAGCAGCGACAGCTTTTTGAGCGATTGTTTTCGCCATAGATTGTTTTTCGACAGGTGTCGAGATTGCGAAACGGTTGTTTTGAACGACGAAGATTGCAGGTGCTTTGAAAGCTCCAGCGAAGTTCATACCTTCATAGAAGTCACCTTGTGAAGAACCACCATCACCTGTGTAAGTGATTGCGACTTGTTCTTTACCGCTTTTCTTAAGACCGAGAGCAACACCAGCCGTTTGAACGATCTGCGCACCGATGATGATTTGTGGCATTAAGACGTTAACACCTTCAGGAATCTTACCACCTGTGATGTGACCGCGTGAGAACAAGAATGCTTTGTAAAGTGGGAAGCCATGGAAGACCATTTGTGGAATATCACGGTATCCAGGAAGAATCCAGTCATCTTTATCCAAAGCAAATTGCGTACCGATCATTGACGCTTCTTGTCCAGCTACTGGAGCGTAGAAACCAAGACGTCCTTGACGGTTAAGTGAGATTGCACGTTGGTCCCAGATACGTGTGTATACGAGACGACGCATTAATTCCGTAAGCTCTTCATCCGAGAGGTCTGGCATAGCGTCTTTATTGACGACTTCACCTTTCTCGTCAAGAATGCGGAACGTTTCAAAGTTTTCTTCCACGTTTTTAAACATGTTTACGTTCATCTTTTCACCTCATCCTTTCACTGCGTTCAGCGAAATATTCCTCTGACTGATTTGCCCACATGACAATAGTGTCCAAAAAACGAAGTCCCGTGTGACTATCCTTTGAACATGTGTCTGTGTACCTATTCAGTTGAGTAAACTGTATTATCATGAATCGACACGTTATCGTGTCTTGTTCATTACGTTACAAGTATAAATCTGTAACACCTTAAAATCAAAGGAAATGTTTTATTTTTTTCGCGTTTTACATTGTGAATTCAATCACAAAACTAGAATATTCCATCTTCTGTATCATTCGATATTTTCCTACTGTGTTAGTTGTCATCATTCCCCACTTTCCTATGCTATACTTTTTGTAGACGAAAGGAGTGTTGTTCATGATCACCATGAATGAAATCGTACGCGAAGACGTTCCTGCTCTTCACGAACGGTCAGTAGAAGTGACCTTCCCTCTCAGCGATGAGGATAAGGAAACGATGCGACTCATGCGCGAGTTCCTCGCCAACAGTCAAGATGATGAAATTGCGAAGAAATACGATTTACGAAGCGGCATTGGACTTGCAGCACCACAAATCGGTGTCAACAAGCGCATGTTCGCGATCCGCTTACCGGATGGTGATGATTTATTGGAATTTGGTATCTATAATCCAAAAATCATCAGTCATTCCGTCGAGCAGACGTATTTGACGGGCGGCGAAGGATGTCTGTCCGTCGACCGTGAAGTCGAAGGACATGTACCGCGCTATATGCGTATTACCCTAACTGGCATCGATCATAACGGAAATCCTGTAAAATTACGTTTAAAAGGGATGAAAGCAATCGTCTGCCAGCATGAATATGACCATTTAGATGGCGTCATGTTCTATGATCGGATTGATAAAAAAGAACCGTTCAAGGAATACGGTCCTGCCACGTAATACAAAAATCCTCGTTTCCGTTTTCGGAGACGAGGATTTTTTTGAATCAGACTTCCATGATGATCGGCATGACCATTGGATGACGTTGTGTTTTTTCTGTTAAATACGGTGTGAGCGTATCATTGATGACTTGTTTGATATCCGTCCATTTCGTATTACGGTTCGCAAGCGATTGATCAAGCGAACGCTTGAGTAGACGTTCAGCATCTTTAATCAAATTACCCGACTCACGCATGTAGACGAAACCACGCGAGATGATGTCCGGTCCAGAGACGAGACGATTCGTCTTCGAGTCAAGCGTCACGACGACGACGACGAGTCCCTCTTCTGAGAGAATACGGCGATCGCGTAAGACGATGTTTCCGATGTCTCCGATTCCTTTTCCATCGACATAAACGGCATTCGCTTGAATCTTCCCGGTGATAGCGGCTGCATTCGCATCTAATGCGAGTACTTCACCGTTATCCATGACGAAGCAGTTCTCTTCCGGTACACCAGCATCCATCGCAAGCGACATATGCTTCTTCAGCATCCGGTATTCCCCGTGAATCGGCATGAAGTATTTCGGATTCAATAGACGTAACATGAGCAACTGCTCTTGTTGACTACCGTGACCTGATGTATGGATATCATTCAGTTTACCGTACATGACATCTGCACCAGCTTTATATAGCTGATTGATCGTCTTTCCGACAGAAACGACGTTCCCTGGAATCGGTGAAGAAGAGAAGATGACGAGATCATCCGGAATGATCGAGATTTGACGGTGTGTTCCGTTTGCGATACGGCTAAGTGCTGCCATCGGTTCACCTTGCGAACCCGTACAAAGGATCGTCAACTCATTTGATTTATAACGTTTCATCTCGTTCGGCTCGATGATCGTACCCTTCGGCGCTTTGATGAAATCAAGTTCTTGACCAATCATCATGACCTTGTCCATGCTACGTCCGAAGACGACGATTTTCCGTCCTGCTTCTACAGAAGCATTGACGACTTGTTGCAGACGATAGATGTTCGACGCAAACGTCGCGAAGATGATCCGTCCTTCCGCTTTACGGAAGATGTCTGAGATCGTTTCCCCAACGACACGTTCACTCATCGTAAACCCTTCCACTTCTGCATTCGTTGAGTCCGATAGAAGACACAATACGCCTTCTTTACCGAGTTCAGCCATTTTCGCTAAATCAGCCGGCTCTCCGACTGGCGTGAAATCGAACTTGAAGTCCCCTGTATGCACGATGTTCCCTTGTGGTGTTTTGACGACGACACCGAACGAATTCGGAATCGAGTGCGTCGTACGGAAGAACGAGATGCTTGTCTTCCGGAACTTTATGACCGAATCTTCATCGATCTCATGCAGTTCCGCGTTGCGAAGCAAACCATGCTCTTCTAACTTCACCTTGATGAGACCCATCGCAATCTTCCCAGCGTAAATCGGTAAGTTCACTTGTTTAAGCAAGAAAGGCAGACCGCCAATGTGATCTTCATGACCGTGTGTGATGAAGACGCCTTTGACCTTATCCTTATTCTTGATCAAGTACGTGTAATCTGGAATGACATAGTCGATTCCGAGTAATTCATCTTCTGGGAACATGACACCCGCGTCAATGACGATGATCTCATCTTGGAATTGAACGACATACGTGTTCTTCCCGATTTCCCCGAGTCCACCGAGTGCGAAAACGGCGGCCTGATGGTTTTTGACGAACTTCATTCGAACGTCGCAACCTTGAAATCAGGATGTTGTTGTTCGTATGTCAAAAATTCTCCGCTGACTTCGCGGATGAACTCGATGTTGATATCTTTGAGGTGGTCAATCGTTGATCGCACGTCACGAATGCTTTCCCCTTCTACATACATTGTTTCTGTCCGTTCACGAACAGGTGCTTCCGAACGAAGCGGTTGGTAAAATACTTTAAAAATCATGCCTAGCAACTCCTTATCAGTACATTGTTTTTTGTCCTTAGTACAGTATACACGATACATGGACTATTTTTCATCCTTATTCGGCATGTTCCCTTCCGGCAACACGCTTTTGGTTATGCTATACTTTCACATGAACAGGTCATTTCGACCAATTAAAAAGAGAAGGTGAAACCATGGCAAATCAGAAAGTCGTCTTTTTCGATATCGACGGAACCTTATTGCATGATGGTCATTTTGTTCCGGAATCAACAAAACAGGCAATTCGTAAGCTTCAAGAAAATGGTGTCTATGTAGCCCTTGCAACTGGACGCGGACCTGCGATGTTGTCTGGAATCCGTGAATTACTCAACATCGATACGATCATCGGTTACAACGGACAAATCGTTGTTCATCAAAATGAAATCATCTACAAACGTCCACAACCGAAGACGGATTTGACACAGTTGACACAACAAGCGAAAGAAAACGGACATACACTTGTCTACCTCGGTGAAACAAAAGGCTTCACGACGAAATCGAATGACCTTCATGTCGTCGATTCACTCGGAGAGCTTGATATGCCGTTACCAATTCACGATGAAGAAGCGTTTTTATCGCATGATGTTTTCCAAACGCTCGTCTACTGCACAGCTGAAGAAGAGAGCGATTATGTTAAACGTTATGACGCATTCGATTTCATTCGTTGGCACCCACATGCAATGGATGTCATCAATGTCGGTTCTTCGAAAGCAGAAGGGATCAAACAATTCCTGAAATTGACGAATATTCGCCGCGAAGATACCTTTGCATTCGGTGATGCCTTAAACGATTTAGAGATGCTCCGCTACGTTGGAACGGGTATTGCGATGGGCAACGGGCTTCCAGAAACGAAAGCTGCCGCCGATTATGTCACGAAACCCATCCTTGAGGACGGTATCGCACACGGATTAAAAGAATTCCAACTCATTTAATTAAGTACATGTAAAGCTGAGGCGCGCCTCAGCTTTTTTTAGTTCTTCACTTTATGAATCGCACGCTCTAGACGGTCGAGATCCTCATTTTCACCAATGACGACGAGATAGTCCCCTTTTTCAATCATTTCGTCAGCTTGTAGAGAAATCAGAACGTTTTCTCCACGTTTAATCGCGACGACGTTCGCTCCGTATTTGCTTCGTAGATCAAGGTCGATCAATGTTTGTTTTGCCATCCGGTCACTGACTTTAATTTCAACGATCGAAAATTCTTGAGATAAATCGAGATAGTCAAGAATATTGGAACTCATTAAACCGTTCGCAATCCGCACTCCCATATCCCGTTCGGGGTGAACGATGAAATCTGCTCCGATTTTTCGTAATACTTTTTCGTGGTAATCGTTCGTCGCTTTGACAGTAATCGATTGTACCCCGAGCTCTTTTAAGATCAATGTCGTCAAGATGGACGCTTGAATATTTTCCCCGATGGCAACGATGACATGATCGAAGTTTCGGATTCCTAGACTTTTTAAGACGTTCTCATCCGTCGTATCCGCGATGACGGAATGCGTTGCAATTCCCATGAATTCATTGACGCGCTCCTCGTCGGAGTCAATCGCTAAGACATCGTAGCCATTTTTCGATAATTCACGGACAATCGAGCCACCAAAGCGCCCTAGTCCAATTACTGCAAACTCTCCATTCATTTTCACAACTCTCCTTCACAATCGCTCTTCCTTAGTAGTGTACCCGATTCAATTTAAAAATACTATAAACGCCCCTGCGATTCGCAGAGGCGTTTATTCATCCATTATTTTGAGGATTTCCCACGTACATAATCGTTATCGAACAAGAAGAGTCGTAAAATCAAGTACAACGCCGGAATCAAGAGTAAGAGTCCGAAGATGAAGACAACGACGAGTGCGGAAGCCATTGTTTCGTTAACGACCGCTTTGTTGATATCGATATATGGATACAAGATATATGGTAAGTGCGTATAACCATAACCGAACCATGCCACTCCATACTGTAGCATGACCGCGACGAAAGCAATTCCGTAATTCTTCTTCATGTAGACGAGTGTCACCGCAACAAGGAAGAAGATGAAACTAGCAGCGAACCACCACCAGTTCCCGTTTAAGATGTTCTCATAGTGCCATGCCGCTTGATTTTTCAATCCAAAGAAGACAAGTGCACAGACTAGAATCGTCGGACCACTCCAGAAGAGTGCCCATTTACGAATCAATGGCGTAGCCCCTTCATCCTTCGCTTTATCTGCGTAGAACAAGAGGAACATCGCACTGATATAGAGGACGGATACGATAGCGAGTGCTACGACCGACCAAGAGTAAAAGTTCGTAAATAATTTTGTTCCTAAAAACTCGACTGTTTCATTCGTTTTACGAATGAATCCACCTTGACTGATTGTCAAAGTCGTTGACATCGCCGCCGGAATCAATAGACCAGTTGCTCCATATAAGAACGTATAGAACATGCTGTCGTTTGATCCATAATTGGCAAATGCATAGAAGCTACCACGAATCGCAATCAATACGAGAACGATTGAGGCTGGCACGAGCAGTGCCGTACCGAAATAATAAGCGGTATCCGGGAAGAACCCGACTAGTCCGACGAAGAAGAATACGAAGAAGACATTCGTTACCTCCCACACTGGTGAGAGATAACGAAGAATCAATCGATTCGTTAAATGATCCCGCTTCGTATATTTTGAATAAAAGGCGTAAAATCCAGCACCGAAGTCAATTGAGGCAACGATGAGATATCCGTACAGGAAAGTCCAGAGGACCGTAATTCCTAGTGTTTGAACGTCCAAATCGTTCCCTCCTTACTTGTTATCATCCACGAACATAGCTTCCCCACGCGCGTGGTGGTTTTCAGCAAGTTCTTGAAGTTCTTTACCAACCGGGTTTTTCTTGAACATCCGTAATAATACGACTGTACAAATCGTACCGAGCATCAAGTACAAGGCACTGAATAGAATCAACATCGGACCAACAGCAGTTGATGTCGTCGCCGCATCCGCTGTCCGCATGATGCCGTACAGTGTCCAAGGTTGGCGCCCAATTTCAGCATACATCCAACCTGCTTCAATTGAAATCATCGCCAGAGGTCCACCGATGAAGACACCTCTTAATATCCATTTGTTATAAGGATTTAATTTTTTCAAACGGAATGCCAAGATGAACAAGGCAGAGATGGCAGCCAAATACATACCAATCGAAACCATGATATCGAAGAAATAGTGAACGATCAGCGGTGCTTGATCTTCTTTTGCGAACTCATTTAGACCAATGACTTCTGTATCTGGAGCTCCACCCGCAAGAATCGAGAGTGCGTATGGGATTTTGACGGCTCCCTTGATTTCATAACTGCCGTCTTCTTGCTGATCAAGTATCCCACCGAAGATCAACTCGGCTTCACTTGTCGTTTCAAAATGCCATTCAGCAGCCGCGAGTTTCTCTGGCTGATATTTCGCCAAGTATTTCCCTGAGAAGTCCCCGACAAGTGCCGTCGAGAAGGCAAAAATCAATCCAGCCATGACCGTTAAGCGAAGTGCTTTTTTGTGATACGCTGTTTCCGCTGCTGAGAGTGTTTTTTTGCGGAGTAAGTGGAACGCCGCGATTGCCGCCAAGATGAATGCGACTGTCAAATAAGCCGATACGATGACGTGTGTTGCTTTTGTAGGTGTTGCTGTATTGAACATTGCTTTTAATGGTTCGATTTGCGTTAGCGTTCCGTTGACGATCTTAAATCCTTCTGGTGAGTTCATGAAGGAGTTGACTGTCGTAATGAAGAATGCTGATGCTGTCGCACCGATGACGACCGGAATCCCGATCAACCAGTGTAACCATGGGTTTTTGAACCGATCCCACGTGTACAGATAAATACCGAGGAAGATCGCTTCAAAGAAGAACGCAAATGTTTCCATGAATAGCGGTAGTGCGATCGTTTGACCAGCCACTTGCATGAGTGACGGCCAAAGTAGTGATAATTGCAATCCGATAGCCGTCCCTGTCACGACACCGACTGCGACGGTAACGACGTATCCACGCGTCCACCGTCTAGCTAATAAAATATAATCCGGATCTTTGCGTTTCAGACCGATGAATTCAGCTGCGAGTACCATGAGTGGTACCCCGACGCCAATCGTCGCGAATATAATATGAAACGCTAATGTGAGCCCTGTCAACAATCGACTGAGCAATACGGGATCATTGAACATGTATATAGCCCCCTCTTCCTAAAACATACTTCTCTATATGGTCTATAACCGTATCATAGAGAACATAACCCTTTATGTCTGTTTATAATGTTTGATGTAACAAATTGTTCACATGTGCACGTGATTTTTTTCACAAAATGTTCGAAAACTCCTATTCTTACATATATAAAAAGCTTTCCCATTCTTGATTTCGAAAGGGAAAGCTTAATGTCCTTCATTATTTCATAAAACTTTTTAAACATATTCTCGGAAATAATGATCGAGTAAATCAATCACAAATGGAATCGCGGATTCATCCGGATTCAAGGTTGGTTGGTGCAGTCCAGATGTCGGATTGTCGACTCCGAGCCAAAACATCATCCCTGGAATTTCCTTCAACATGAATCCGAAGTCTTCTCCTGTCATTGCTGCATCGCATTCAATGTAGTTCGCATTCATTTTGACGAATGATGAAAATTTATCAACGATGTGTCGGTCATTGACGACCTCGTAATAACGATTTCCGAATTGTAGATCAATCTTGACGCCAAACGAAGCTTCGATTCCCCGGATGATGTCACGAACGCGTCGTTCCAGTTTTTCCATGTCTTCCCCGTTGAGCGCGCGCATCGTACCGTCAAGAACAGCTCTACCGGCGATGACGTTTTCTCGAATCCCGGCATCCACTTTTCCAATCGTAATGACGCTACAATTCATCGGATTGATGGATCGGCTGACGATTGTTTGCAATTGCATGATCAAGGCTGCTTGCGCAACGACCGTATCAATCGTCAAATGAGGAAATGCCGCATGACCACTTTGACCATAGATCGTGATATGGACTTCTCGAGCACTCGCGAACAAGACGCCGGGACGGCTTGCAATCGTACCGACTGGATACTCCGGTGCGACGTGAAGACCATACATCTCACTTGGACGATATTTTTCAAACAACGGACTTTTAATCATCGGTTCTGCCCCGCCCGGACCTTCTTCCGCTGGTTGGAATAAAAAGACGACATCATCCATGACCGGCAATTCAATGATTCGTTTCATCAATCCCAACGCAATCGACGTGTGCATATCGTGACCACAGGCATGCATGAAGCCTGGATGTTCCGAACAAAATGGAAGACCTGTCGCTTCTTCGATTGGTAACCCATCAATGTCTGCCCGGTATCCAATCGTCCGATTTCCAGTCAATCCTTTCACTCGAACGAAAACACCCGTTTCAAACGTGTCATACGTGACACGATCTGGTGGATAAGCACGAATTTGTTCCAATATAAAAGCTTGCGTCTTAAATTCCTTGAACCCTGGTTCTGGTATTTTATGAAGCGCGCGCCGCATTTCAATGGCGTATTCCATCTGACTGACTTCCTCCTTCTTCTTTTACGATGTCCCAAAATGCTTGAACTTGTTTTAGTTCAAGCATCGATTCCGTAGACAAAATCCATGTATCTCGCTTTAATATCTTTCCGGACGAGGTTTTTAACGGAAGCTGCATGACTTCATTTGATTGTTGGATCGTCGACTCGGGTAAAATCGCAAATCCAATTCCATGTAGAGCCATCTGCTTACATGTCTCGATTTGATCGACGACCAGCGTCCGAGATGGTGGACTTGCGAACCGATCTTGCCACCATTCTAAAATTTCTTGATAGTACGTTGAATCACTCTTGAACTGGATGAATGGTCGATCCGTCACGCGTAACTGTTCGATTGACGTCAACTCACTATCGACTAAATAGAGCGGATCCGAGAAAAGACGTTCTTTAACACCTTTCCAGTCCGGGTTTCCACGAATGATCCCGATATGAAAATGTTCCTCTAACATATGACGCATCATCTCACTGGACCATCCCGTGACAAGCTGAACACGGACATGCGGATAACGCTCAACGAATCGTTTCAAGACACGCGGGAGCCAGTATTGCCCCATGATGGAAGCGACGGCAATCCGAAGCGTCCCATAAACAGCACCCTCTTCTGCCGTCAATTCACTTTTTAACTCAAGTTCCTTCCGGTTCATCTCTTTTGCGAGACCGATTACTTTTTCTCCTTGTGGTGTGATGCTTAACCCACGCGATGAACGAATGAATAACTTTGTTCCCCAGCGTCTTTCAATCGCAACGAGACGTTGACTAAGTGCAGGTTGCGAGACGAATAATCGTTCAGCAGCGCGCCTCATATTCAATTCTTCCGATAAGGTGATCAACATTTCCATTTCCGACACTTGCAATGTGAGATTCGACTCCTCATGATATAAGATGGCATTAGTTTAACACGTTAGAAAGGACGATACATATGACACGCTATCATTTTATGTTCATCATCTCAACGATTGCAACGCTTGGCAGTCTCTATTTCAGTGAAATTCGCGGATTCATCCCCTGCCCTCTCTGTTGGTGGCAACGACTATTCATGTATACGACTGCCTTTTATTTGCTCATCTCGCTATTCCGGTCGAAAACGATTGATCCGCTCTTCGTCCGCCTGTATGTGTTTGCCGGCTTTGGTGTCGCCTTGTACCACGTCATTCTTGAGCGCTTACCCGATGGCGAAGCGTTATGTACAAGCGGCTGTCTCATCAAATGGGTCAACTATTTTGGTTTCTTGACGATTCCGATGATGAGTCTCATTGCCTTCACTTTACTCTTGATTTTAGCGTTCTATCCAGCACGTTCGAACAATGAAGCATAAGATACAAAAAAGAGAAGTCGAATCGACTTCTCTTTTTTGTCGTTTGACATCACGTCCAGCGATTGAAGACGCTCACGGCACTTGAGAACGCAAGCTCTGAGAGCTGTCCCGTACCTTCACACCAGTCCCCGACGAAAGCGACACCTGCATGATCCGGAATATGAGTCGCAAGCGGCGCTTGCCCCATTTTCCATTTGATTTCTTGTACGACTGCTCGTTTGATCGTTCGTTCTGCGACGATACGTTGTCGCCAATCTGCAAAATGAACGTCAAGCATCTGTTCGATTCCTGTTCGGACGTGTCCAATATAATCAGGATCCTCAAGTCGATCGTGTTCAAGATAGACGATTGCTTGAAGGACTTGACCATCCTTCGGTGCAAGACTTGCATCATAATGCGATAAATCGGTGATGAACGCTCGATGCGAGCGGTCGTAGATGTATGAATACGGTGTTTGGATATACGGATGAAGTCCAAGATCATACACGAATACTTCTACCGGTTCATGACTTGCATATGGTGTAACAAATCGCTGAATGGCAGTGGGAGTCGCCATTTTTAAGATTTCACGCGGTGGGACGGCAAAGATGATCCGTTCGACGTTCCATTCTTGTTTCTTTCGATCACGTACTAAGAATCCTGTCGTAGTCGATTCGACTGCTGTTATTTTTGTTTTTTTCAGGATTTCTCCGTGGTTCTCTAGGATGATCCGTTCCAACTCCTGTACTAACCCTTGCCATCCACCTTCGATGTATGAGACAGGCTTGCGCGTCCGAAAAAGTTTTTGATAGTACTCGAAATAGACGTCTGACGGAATTTTTTCGGGTTCTGCCGTAAAAAAGTTCGTTGATGCCAAATCAAGCATCAACTGTGCCACTTGTTCATCGACTCGTTCTGTCTTTAACCATTGCCCGATCGATTGTTGCGGATCCCCTCGTTCGACTCGTAAAATCGTTTTAATGATTTCCCATGTGAAACGCACTTTGTTCGTTCCTTCGATGACTTCTGTTTTCAATAATCCCCAGGCATTCGCAGGAACTGCCGTCAAATGACCTGAAAACTCATATTTCGCACGACTCGCTGAGAAATCCAGCCACGTTACTTCGATACCGAGCTGTTTCGTTAGTTTGCGAAGAATCGATTGATCGCGTCCATAAATCGCATGAGCACCGTAATTAAACGTAAATCCTTTTACGGTTTGAGAGGTGGCACGTCCTCCGAGCAATCCCGCATCCCAGAGCGTGACCGGTGTTCCTTGTTTTGCGAATAATGCTGCTGCCGTCAAGCCGGATAACCCTCCACCTATGATCCCAATCGTCATACTCTCGCCTCCTCAATCATCGTTTCTCTTCTTTTCCCATAACGATTAAAGAAGAATCGAAGAACATGAAAAAAGACGTGATTTCACGAATGAAATCACGCCTCCTTATTTTGGATTAGGCTTTCCACCATTCATCGAGTGGTGAAACGGGCATATGATGCTTATGTCCAACACGTTTATACTGCGTCTCTAACTTTTCTTGACTTGCTTCTGAAATCGTTTTGCCTTCCAAGTAGTCATCGATTTCTTCATACGTCATACCAAGTGCCACTTCGTCTGGTAGTGCCGGACGATTTTCTTCAAGATCTGCTGTCGGAACTTTTTCAATCAAGATTTCTGGTGCGTTCAAGTAACGTAAGAGTTGTTTCCCTTGCCGTTTATTCAGTCCTGTCAATGGCGTCAAATCACATGCACCATCACCGTGTTTCGTGTAGAATCCCGTCACGAATTCAGCTGCATGATCCGTTCCAACGACTAAACAGCCATAATGAGCGGCTAAATCATATTGGCTTTTCATTCGCTCCCGCGCTTTCGTATTTCCTTTACTAAAGTCGGAAAGTTCTGCACCTGTCGCTTCTGTGAACGCCTGCATCGATGCTTCGACTGCTGGTTTAATGTTCACACGAAGCGAATGATCCGGTTGAATGAACGTCAAGGCTGTCTGTGCGTCTGCTTCATCTTGTTGTTCCCCGTAAGGCAAGCGGACCGCATAAAACGCGACATCTTTCCCCTCTTCTTTTCGCAACTCTTCAACAGCCAGTTGGCACAGACGACCGGCGAGCGAAGAATCTTGTCCCCCTGAGATGCCTAATACGAATCCTTTTGCTCCTGTATGCTTGAGATACGCCTTCAAGAAGGCTACCCGCTCGTTTACTTCTTGTGCTGGGTCAATGACAGGTTTTACGCCTGTTACTTGGATGATTTCTTGCTGCATGAATCGCTTCACTCCTTCATGTTGTGTTAATCGTCATTTTGAATCAATCATTTGCTGATCCGTCGTTTGTTTCGCACTTGCTCCTTTAAACTGACGGATTGTCGATACGCGTACTTCCGTACTATCACCTAAAGAGGAGATTGGTAATTCAACCGTATACTGTTTCGTTTCGCGTTTCGTGAACGTATCTTTTTCAATCGCTTGCGTGAATACTTGCTCTTTCTCAAAATCATACGTTACGTGTTGTTTCGCATCAATCAATTGAGCCTGAAAACGTTGCGAGGAAGGATACGTCACGTTCACACTGTGATCATTTGGATTCGTTAAAGAAATGTCTAATTGCATCATGTCGTTCTGCTTTGTCGTTTTGACTGCGATCTGAATCGGTTCGTTCGTGGTTGTTGCCTGTTGTTTCTTTTCTTGGCAACCTGCTAAACAAACAGAAAGCAGTAGCAGAATGAAAACGAGACGTTTCATCTCATCCCTCCTTTTATCTCTAATAATTTTATCACAAAAAAAAGCGAGAGAGGATTCTCCTCTCTCGCACGTTTATCCACTTATGCCACAGGTAAAGTCGATGGATTCATCTTGAATGAAAACAATTGCTCTAATCCTGTCGCAAACAGTTCGTCACAAATATCCTCTGCCGCGTTTGCTGGCGCGACTAATGTAATCGTACGACTGTCGATTGTTTCGATCGTTACATATACCCCTGTTTTTGTCCGTTCCTTGTATCCTACTGCTAAATCTGTTTCAGCGAAAAGTAACATATCCCCGATTCTCCCCTTTTCTCATTCATAATGCCCAGCCAAGAGATGACCTACATGATTCGAATTCGTTATTGTAGGTTAACTGTACCAAAGGGCAGGAAAAAGAAGAAAATTGTCATTCGACATTTCATTTCAAAACAATATTTCAATTTCATCAGGGATATTTTGGAATACTCGATTTAGTTGTTATATGCAAGCGTTTTAATAAGCATTTCCAACACATTTCATTTCGATTTCAAAAAGATGACAACATAATTTTGATTATTTTACCAGCGTTTTTAGACAACAGGGAAAATATACCTAGACAATTGGTGACTCATTTTGTCGAATGATTCTCTTAAGCAATTATTTTTTGAGTTCTTATGAACTTTCATCTATCATTCGATTCATTTGCTGCCAAACCGTTCCTAGTGCTTCTTCCCCACTTTCGATCCGCGTTAATGCGAGTTCGGCTTGTAGAGCCACTTCATATTCCCGGTCTCGAATGGCTTCACGCAGTCTTGGAATTGACTGTTCCGTTCCGACATCAAACAGGAAGCGAGCAGCTCGCCAGCGTACTAATTTATTTTTATCCGCTAACGCTTCCATCATCATTGGTTCGGCTTCTGGCATCGCCCAATCTGAAATCGTATCGCCTGCTGTCCGGCGAACGATGCCTGACGGATCATGCAGTGCACTCGTCAAATACTCTAACAGTTCTTCACGGTGATCTTCGAACATCCCAAGCTTTACGATCGCTTGACGTCGAATTTGCATCTTCTCATCCTGTAACAGGCGAGCATAAGCTGGAACCCATTCCATCTCAACAGGTAGTTCATCGAGCGCCGCGAATCGTTCTTTCCAATCGGATGATTGAATCGCTTGACCGCTAAATGTAATATCTTCTCCTGCTGCGAGCGACTTGAGACGCTCGATACGTTCGACTGGATAGGCAATCTCAATCTCATTCGCTACTTCACGCAAACTTTCGTCAAGGTCACCGTATCGAGGTGCTTGTTCCACCCAGCGTCGATCGCTAATGACATTCTGAACGAATGGTTGGACGAATAGCGCTGCTTCTCGGAAACGTTCCGGCAGCCCTTCTCGTTTTTCTTCTAATCCTTTCACACCTTTGATTTGCATCGGTACGCCTAAAATGAACTGCACGAATAGATGGACAGGTTCATACTCAGCATCCGTCTCGTGCTGTTCAACGTCATTTAACGTTTCACCGAACGCACGTCGTATATCGATGACAAGCGAGCGCCAATCATATTTCGGATAACGCTCGATCGATAAAAAGTCACTGACCTGATAAACGAACTTAACGCCAGGTATTTCAAGTAATCGCTGAATGTGTTCCGGTGCGCCAAAGGCATGCTCAAATGTCTGCCCCTTTTCCGAAAAGACCTCATCAACGATGACTTTCATGTTATTTGGACTTGGTGT
Source organism: Exiguobacterium abrahamii (assembly GCF_015645365.1). Classification (NCBI taxonomy): domain Bacteria; kingdom Bacillati; phylum Bacillota; class Bacilli; order Caryophanales; genus Exiguobacterium; species Exiguobacterium abrahamii. Next base: position 776,763 of record NZ_JADOYC010000001.1, on the reverse strand, counting down.
TGGTTCAATCGCTACGATTTTCATGTGTATCCCCTCCACTTCTATCATTTCAGATATCTAATCTGAAATGCAAAGTAAATGCCCTACAGACGTGACCGTAGGGCAAAAACTTACTTGAATGCTTCTTCGATGATTGTAACGAAAGCATCCGGTGTCTCAAGCATCCCCATGTGTCCACTGTCTGTTGACCGATGTATGAGATGATCATTCTTTGGTGCAAATGCACTTTCCTCTGAAATCAGTTGATCTTTCGTGCCATGAATGATGAGACCCTTCACGCTTGCTCTCGTCAAGACCTTCGTCATATCTCGCCGATCTCGCATCGCAGAGAGCGAACGAATAGCTCCTTCGACCGTCATCATATATCCAATCTCAAGTGCTTCAGCGACAGCAAACTCATCTGCCCCTTCAGCGAATAAGGATGGAACAAGACCATTGACGAATTCTCTGACACCGACTTCTTCGACGCGCGTGATGTTTTGATTTCGTTTTTGTTTTGCTTGTTCATCATCTGCTTTAGCTGTCGAGTACACAAGACCGTATCCACTGATTTGATCCGCATACCCTTCAACGATTGCAGCTGTGATGTATCCACCAAAGGAATGCCCGATGATGATCGGCTTTTCGATACCACGTCGATCAAGTTCATGCATGACCCATTCTGCAAAGCCTTCAATCGTATCCGGACCAACATCGAGTCCTTCATGTCCCGGTAAACTTAGTGGTAATACATCAAAGGAATGTCGTAAATTTGCCTCTACCCGATTAAAATAATCTGTTCCTCCTGTAAATCCATGCAGGAGTACAAGTGTTTGTTTTTCCATTGACTACCTCATCCCTTCCATTCAGATGCGAGCATCCGGTACATCGTCAAGTCCATGAAACGACCATGACTGTACGCATAATCTGCTAGTAAGCCTTCTGCTTTGAATCCTAATTTTTGTACTAATGCATTAGAAGCGAGATTTTCAGGTGCGACGAGGGCGCTGATCCGATGGAGAGCAAATTCTTCAAAGCCGTACGTCAGAACAGCTCTTGCCGCTTCCGAGGCGACACCACGTTGCCAATAGTCTTGACTAACTTCAAAACCAATTTCAGCCCGATGGTATTGAGACAGCCAGTTATGAAAACCAATCGTCCCGATCAATTGATTCGTTTGCGCATCAGCAATTGCCCAGCGAATCGCTTTACCTTGCGTGAACTGTTCCTTAAAGTAACTGATGACATTTTTAGCTTCATAGACCGTTACGAGCGGATCTGATCCGTAATAGTACATGACTTTATCGTCCGATAGGATTTTAAACAATTCGCGTGCGTCACGGTTTTCGAGCTCACGTAATATAAAGCGCTCGGTCCGCAATTCCGGGAAAGGCTTTCGCAAGCCCCACATGCTCCATCACCTCTCTTTATGCTTCTCTATGTAGTATGCCCGTTTTCAGAAGTAAATATCCTTTCAGGCAATTCGAAGTTTTGCTACTATTAAATTATGAAGTAGTTAGTCATGGAAAGGAAGCGAAGTGGTATGTCGAGTGCGTTACTTTACTTATATGAGGACGAGGACAATCAACGACTAACGATGTCAGGAGTACATTTCTCTGATTTCGCTGCAGCCGTGGATTTGAAACGTCCTTTACTCATTTCAGGAAGTGATTTCAAACAGACGAAACAATCGTTTCGAACGATGCTTCATTACATCGAATCGCATGAGATCGAACAGTTTTCACAATCAACGGATGTCCAGCGTCATCCTTTGACTGCTATTGATATTCGCTCTTCTCATTCGCTCGATGTATTGACGGATGTCGAAATCGCGGAATTATTATTTTTAATGCATATGAAACGAGGAACACCGCTTCCTTTCCTTGACTCGATCGAGAATGAACTGGTCTATTTTAGCGAACACGACGGGCTTCATGCTTCTGTTTACTTGAAGGATTGGTCACGAGTAGAACAACTTATCTCCGATCTCGTACAACGGAAATTTCGTCAGCACGCACGATCCGTTGCTTCGATCGCCTTAACGGCTGAAATCATGATTCATATCCGTCACCTCCTCAAAGAAGGCGTATTGATTGATTTTGAGAGTGCAAAACGGTCTGTTTTCTCAAGAAATATCACGATTCCCGTCTATGTAGCAGGACGATATGAAGATATGAGCGTACTACATGAAGATTTTGAAGCGGAGAAAGAATCAATCCTCCGACGAGGAACGCTTGTTTGTCGCAAAAAGAAATGGAGTTTTGAGTTAGATTGACCTTTAGCATCTTTTTCTTTTTGAAAAGGATGCTTTTGTTCTATTTGAATTTCACATGATGATTCCCTCTTAACAAGTATTCCTATGCATATGACAATATTGTTAAAAAATTTTTCGAATTTTCACACAAAATAAGACTAGCATCTTGTGAAGACTTCGCTATAATGAGGATAACCTTTTCAAGATAGAAGTTAGACCCGGTTTTTTATAGGGATAGTACCGGAATCAACAGAAGGAGGAATTCAATATGGATCAGTTAAAAGTGAACGGAATTGGCTCATTCACGAAATTTGCGACAAATGGAAACATCCTGAAATTAAAGGATGCGACACTCGGTGAAGTAAAATTGTCGCTGAATGAAGCGAGTTCAATGACCATCGCCCCTGTCGATGAAGAAAATGGACTTTTCATCATTAAAGGGCAACAGCAGGAATCGCTTGTTGAACTGACGTTACCACGTCAATCCTGTGAGGTCGTTCACGCTTGGCTCCTCCATAAATTGAAACGCCACAAAAAAACGCGCTCGATTGCAACGAGCTGATGTGTAACGTAAAACGTCTTGAGTAGAGACCCTCATCTCTCCTCAAGACGTTATTTATTTTCAAAAAATCGGTGGTGAATTTTCAGAAAATATTGTTTTATTAAATTCTTCATGTTATTCTTAGAAAAATTCAAACAGGAGGTTTTAAACATGACACACGCAACGCTCATCCAAGCACGACTGATTGTGATTAAGAGTAGGGACTGAAGATTCATTTCTCGTTTGAGAAAATGAAGATCCAGGCCCTTTTCGTCATTTCGACAAGGCGTCTGAGCAAACGACGCCTATCCACAAACTGAGTGGATAAGGCTTTTTTTATGAAATTAGGATGAATGGAGGACAACACATGTTTAAGACAAAAGATACATTTGCTTTAGGATTTATGATTTTTGCTTTATTTTTCGGTGCGGGTAACCTGATCTTCCCACCGGAACTCGGTGCGCTTGCAGGTTCACAGTTCCTTCCTGCCATCCTTGGTTTTATCGTAACGGGTGTCGGTCTTCCTTTGCTCGGCTTACTTGCAGTGGCCTCTATCGGAGGTGGCATCAAAACACTTGCTGCACCACTCCCACGTTTTGTAGGTGCTGCCTTGACGTTCGCACTCTATGTTGCGATCGGTCCCTTCTTCGGGATTCCGCGAACATCGGTTGTCACGTATGAGCTCGGAGTCGTTCCGTTTCTCGGTGCACCTTCACAAATGACGTTGATCATCTCATCGAGTCTCTTTTTTCTTGCTACACTCTATCTTGTACTACGACCAGGAAAATTACTTGAGATCATCGGGCGTTTCATCACACCATTATTACTGATTGCTCTTGCAGCATTAAGCATCAGTAGCATCATTTCGCCACTTTCGAGTGTCGCTTCACCGAACGAGGCGTATGAGACGACTGGACAGGCATTCATTCAAGGTTTCCTTCAAGGATACTTAACGCTTGATGCACTCGGTGCCTTGGTATTTGGTGTCGTCGTACTGCATACATTGAAAAGCCGAGGCGTTCATGAACGAAAAGCACAATTTAAAGTCGTCACTCGTGCCGGAATCATCGCTGCCGCTGCTTTGACTCTCGTCTATGTCGGACTTGGAATGATCGGACGTAACACATTTGCCGCCATCGGAAAAGTCGATGGTCCAACACTTCTTCAGCATTATGCAAATACTGCCTTCGGCTCAATCGGTTTAGCTGTACTTGGTCTTGCGATCTTGCTTGCATGTTTGACGACATCAGTTGGTCTCGTCACCGCATTTGCAGAATATATGATGACGATTTCCAACCGTGTATCTTTAAAAGCGGCAAGTATCTTCACGACTGCTCTTGGTCTTACGGTATCCATCGTCGGATTGCAGACATTGCTATCCATCGCTGTTCCGGTATTGATGTTCCTTTATCCAATCGTCATCGTCTTGATCGCATTGACATTCATGCGTCATCTGTTCCGTCGTAAGTCGGTCGTTTATCAATCAACTCTTGGAGTAACGATTTTCTTCTCATTCTGTAGTGCGTTGAATCAACTTTCGCTTTTCCCGGGAAATCTTAAAACGTTCTATCAATCCTTACCTTTAGTGGATCAAAGTTTAGAATGGTTATTCCCAGCACTCATCGCCTTCGGTGTCAGTTCATGGTTTGGACACGTTTCCAGTGCTTCTATCACACAAAAACGCGCTAGCTAGTGATTCCGCTTTCATCGCTATGGTATGATGAACAAAATGGTTCTATTAATGGAGGCGTCATATACATGGATAAGATTGCTTGGATTACCGACAGCATGGCTTTTTTCGAGCCAGGAGAGGCTGAAAAAATCGGAGTCCATGTGATACCGACTTTACTCATCTTAAACGGAGAGTCTTACCGGGAGTATGTCGATATCTCGATTGAACAGCTTGATCAAAAAATGCGAGAAGATGCCCACGCTTCACCGACGACTTCTCAACCATCATTCGGTGATTTCGTAACCTTGTATGAACAATTGCTTGAAGATGGTTATGATTATGGGTATGCGATTCATATCACGAGTGGACTGAGCGGCACATATTCGAGTTCCGTCGCTGCAGCTGAAGCCGTCGGTTTCCCCTTATACGCGATTGATTCGTATACAGGTGCTACGAATCAGCAAGAACTTGTCCGAATCGCACAACGACTCGTTGCTGCTGGTAAAGGTCCCGATGAAGTCATGTCTACGCTTGAGACATTCAAGCACAAATCGCATTTTTATCTGATTATCGGAAATATGGAGACGATGCGACGGAGCGGACGTGTCTCTGGGAGTCAATTTTTATTAGCAAACATGCTCAATATTAAACCAATCGCTCAATTTAATGAGGAAGGACGGCTTGTCCCATTTAAAAAGGTCCGTTCCATCAAAAAAGCTTTTAAAGAAATGGTCAGTGAAATTTCATCAAAAGTCAGTGCTCATGGTGTATATGATCGGACGCTTTATGTCAGTCACACGCTCGCTCATGCCGCTGCTGAAGAATTACGGCGCTTGATTTCTACAGAACATCCGGAGCTTCAAGTACGCATTACCCAATTTGGTCCTTCCATCTTGGCACATGCTGGCGCTGAGACGGTCGGTGTGTACTGGTTCGATGAGATTCCTTTGCCAATAACTTGATATCTTGCACGAAACGATGAAAACAGGACGATCTGCTTGAGACCGTCCTGTTTTTTCATGTCGTTTCATACTTACGAAATAGTTCTTCTAATAATACGGCTTCGTCCGTCGTCCGTTGAATCGGCTCATGCGGAAGCGTGATTACACTGGATAACGTCTCAGAAGGATATACATCAATCGAAACTTGTTCCATTTCGATGAGATACTCAAGGATGGAATCAAGTGATGTCTCCTTATTGAATTGACGAAGCCAATTTTCATATCGACGATCCACTTTTCCTTCTTTAAGCAAAATCTTTCCACCGTCAATGATCGCCCACTTCGGTGGCGCATCGATTTGAAAGAGTTCCAACTGCTGGTACTCTTCCATCGTTCGTTTCGTCACCGGAACAACACCGTTAATTGACACTAACCGTTTTAATCTAAGATGCGCTCGCATCGTCATGAAACGAGGTCGCCCAGCGACTCGCTCGACAAGCAACGTTGGCTTGTCGATGGAGCGCATCGTCTCTTCATCAAATAATAAACTATGATCAACATCTAACAGTAACATCAAGCCACTCCTTTTTTTCTACGGGAGACGATGAATGCATAGGAGCTACATAAAAGAATCGCGGCAAAACAATATCCACCGATGACATCTGAGAAATAGTGAACGTTTAAAATGATTCGAGAAGCTCCCATGGCGAGGAATAATCCAATCGTCACGATCGATACAAGTACCTTCCCACCTGTTTTCAAATGACGAAACGCAACGACGAGAAATCCGGCATAGACGGCAAAAGCCATCGCTGAGTGACCACTCGGAAAACTGTATCCTACACCACCAACCAGTTCATTTAATGAGGGGCGCTCTCGGACAAAGGCGAATTTAACGACTTGATTCAATACACCTACTGATACTGCCATGATCACGTACCAGATGCTTGCAATGCGATCTCGCCACAAAACATAACTCAGTATTCCAAGTAAGACCGTCATCGTCATCGCTCCTGGACCTGATCCGAGTTGAGTGAACCAAGAAACGTAATTCCCTGGGACGTGTTGCGACATATATGACGATAATTGAGCATCAAATAAAAAATAGCCTGTTGTCCGAATGGAGACAGCAATGATCACAAATAAGACGACAGCAATGGATGCACCAATCCACGCCGCTCTTGCACCACGCATCAGTATGTTCCCTTACGTTCTTCTAATTCTTCTGCTGAATAGTCTTCCTTATCTCGCAAACGATGCGCTAGTCGTCCAGATGCATTTGCTGCAATGGCCGCGACGATATCATCCATGAACGTATTGACTTTTCCGTCTCCAAGTTTCGTATCAAGCTCTTTGATGATACCGACCTTTGCTTTATCCAAATAGCCGAACGTCGTAACCGCAATCGAACCATATGTGTTGACGGCACCAATCGCAATCGTCTCATCTACGCCAAATAGCCCTTCATCGCTTTGGATGATGGACAGCAGAGGTTCTGATAATAACCCTTTTTCCGCCAAGATATCTAGTTCTGCTCCGACGAGAATCGCATGTTGTAATTCACGTTTTTCAAGAACACGTTCTACTGAACTGACACATGTTTCAATTGTCAGATCCACTGTGTATGGGGCCTGCATTTGGTACACGATCTCAGCGATTGCATGAATCGTCACCCCACGTTCGTGTAACTTATCGATAGCTGCCTGTTTGACCTCTTTTGAATGTGTTTTCTTCATGACTATATCCACCTCTCCAACAAAGTACTTCATTAGTATACACGGATTCTGAAGCTCCTCTCAAACTTCTTTGACATCGACGCCAGAATCCGTCATGATTATTTTGTAAAGCGTTATCATTTCAGGGGAAAGTAGGGGATTTTCGATGAACATCGGGGTTGTATTGTTTCCATCGAAACGCGTTCAAGATTTTGCCAATTCATACCGAAAGAGATATGACTCGAAGTATGCACTGATCACACCTCATATCACGCTACGGGAGCGGATGGAAGTCGATGAGACAGAATTAGACCACATCGTAACGGAGTTGAATCGAATCGCGTCCGAAACGAAGCCTGTCAATTTGCACATCCAAGGAGCTCGTTCGTTCCATCCGACGAACAATGTCTTGTTCCTTAAAGTAATGCCGACGGATGAGTTAGAACAATTACATCGCGCTTTGCATACTGGTCCGCTCGAACATAAGCCGAAATACGATTTCTTGCCACATATCACGATTGGTCAAGAACTGTCGGATGTCGAACTGTTCGACGTGTTAGAACGTCTCAAGATGGAAGATATTCGTTTCCAAGAGGACGTCACGAAAATGGCTTTATTGTATGAACTGGAGAACGGTGCTTGGAGTGTCTATGAGACATTCCGCTTCACAGGTCAATGAATGATTAAACTTCCCGGTCGAAGCTTCGACCGGGAAGTTTTAGTTCTGGTAATACACCGTATGCATTTGCCTGTTCTTCTAAAAAGTCGTCCGCTTCATGTTCACGATAAGCATCGATTGGGCGAATTGGTTGAACCCGAGCGACTGGCTCAGTCTTTAGTTGTGGATCGACACGAACTTGACGGTTCACATATTGCACGACTGTAAAATCGATTGCATTCATCCATTACACTTCCTCTCTCCTTCAACATGTTCCTATTTGACACTTCCCCGATCCAGCACAAAAAAAACCAAGCCCCCTTCTCAGGAAAGCTTGGTTCAATCTGTTATCTATTAAAGAATGTGGAATCCACTATCGACGTGAAGGATTTCTCCTGTCACCCCACTCGACATTTGTGAAAGCAAGAACAGTCCACTTTGACCAATTTGTTCCGTCGTCACGTTACGATGAAGTGGCGCACGTTCTTCGATGCTATCAAGAATCGAATTGAAGTCGCCGACACCTTTTGCGGATACTGTCCGAATTGGACCAGCTGAGATCGCATTGACACGAACACCTTGCTGACCATATTCAGCAGCAAGATAACGAACGCTTGCATCTAATGCGGCTTTCGCAACACCCATGACGTTGTAGTTCGGAACCATCTTCTCACCACCGAGGTATGTCAACGTGATGACGGATGCATCTTCCGTAAAGAAATCTTTCGCCGCCTTGACGACTGCTGTTAAGCTGTAGGCTGAGATATCAAGTGCTTGCGCGAACTGTTCACGCGTTACACCAGAGAATTCACCACGAAGCGCTTCTTTATCCGCGAATGCGATCGAGTGAGCAATCCCTGAAATCTTACCGTGGTCCGCATGAATCGTTTGGAAGACCTGTTCGATTTCTTCATCACTCGTAACATCACACGTATAATAAGAAGCCGGACGTGATAATTCTTGTCCTAATTTTTCAAGTGGTGCCTTAAAACGCTCCCCGACATATGTAAATGCCAGGCTTGCTCCAGCAGCGTCGAGCGCACGTGCGATGCCCCATGCAATCGAACGTTGGTTAATGACGCCCATGACGACGTACGTCTTGCCTTCGAGTGAAGGATAAATATTCATGATAAAGTCCCCCTTGAATTAGTACCTGGTAATAAAACCTATCTTCAGGTTACAAAAACGTAACGCTTCTGTCAACCATCGCTCTTGATATTGCGGATTTGATAAATTACGGTAATATAGAAAGTGATAGAAAGTAGGGATGAAATGAATCGATTCAAATCATTTACACAACGTTATGATCATACGTTGCTTTTTTTACTCGCCTGTCTGATGGTCATCAGTATCATCGCCATCTATACAGCACAACCTTCGCTTAAAGGTGCAATCAGTGCCATCAACTTCTCTGCCAAACAAATTCAATGGTATGTCATCGGCTTTATGGCGTTATCGGTCGTCATTTTCATCGATTATGAACAGTTGAAGCGATTCCACTGGTTTTTATATGGAGCAGGTATCGTATCGTTGATCGGTCTTGTCATTTTCCGTGGTACACCAATCGTCACTGAAATTAAAGGGGCATACGGTTGGTATCAATTCCCGGTTATCGGTACCGTTCAACCGGCTGAGTTCATGAAATTCTTTTTGATCGTGACGCTCGCTGCCGTCATTACCGAGCACAATGCGCGTTATGTTCAACATGAAAGAGATCTCTTGTTACTTATCAAGTTGGTCGCAGTTACAGCCTTGCCGCTCGGTCTTATCATTATTCAGCCCGATTTAGGGATCGGTTTGATTTTATGCGTCATCCTCGCATGTGCGATGTTGTTATCAGGACTAAACTGGAAATGGCTTTTGACGATGTTCGGTCTGTTCGCAGGAGCTGTTATCATCTTCTTTTACCTGTTCTTTTTCCAAAACGATTTGCTCGCAACCTTTTTCCCAGGTCACGCGATGAACCGGATCATGGCTTGGTTGCAACCGTTCGAATATGCGGATGATCTGTCGTACCAGCTCGTCCAAGCAATCAACGCTACAGGTTCAGGGCAAATGTTCGGCGTTGGGTACGGGAAACTACAAGTGTTCGTTCCAGAATTGCATACAGACTTCATCTTTACGACGATTGCCTCACACTACGGTTTCATCGGGGCTGCCATCGTCTTGATCGTCTTGTTCCTGTTCGTCTATCGCTTGATTCAGATTGCTCTCGAGACAGCTGATCCATTTGGTACCTATATCGTGACAGGATACGTCGCGATGTTTACGTTCCAAATTTTCCAAAACATCGGGATGACGATTGGTGTCTTACCGATCACAGGTCTTCCCCTACCGTTCATCAGTTATGGGGGATCAACGATGATCGTAAACCTCGTCGGTCTAGGATTGATCATGGCGATCGCCTCTCAATCTCGGATTTCCATGTTTGATGAAGACTAAACACAAATAAAAGGCAGTGGACCAAGTCCATTGCCTTTTATTTGTGCACTTTATCCTTCCAGTCGGAGATCCTCAGGAAGTGGTGCTTCAAAACGAACCTGTTCTCCCGTCGCAGGATGAAGGAACGTTGCTGACGCACTATGGAGCGCCTGACGCGGAAGTAACGGGTTCCCTTGATACATCGTATCGCCAATCAAGGGATGCCCAAGAAAAGCAAGATGGACACGAATTTGGTGTGTCCGACCTGTCTCTAGTCGGATATCGAGTAATGAGATTTCTTGGTCAAAGGCTCGAACTAGACGGCTATTTAAGATATGCGTGATGGCTCGTTGACCATCTGGTCGTACCATCCGTTCCATAAAGGAATGATCGGTTTGACCAATCGGTTGATCAATCGTTTGTACCGGTACGTTTCCGGGTGCATACGCTAAATAATGTCGTTCTAATTCATTGGATCGTTGCATGAGACTCATCCGGTGATGGGCAAGCCCGTGTTTCGCGAACAAGACAAGACCACTCGTATCACGATCGAGCCGATTAACGATATGGATTGCATACGGAATTCCTTGTTTTCGGTAATAACCAAGGACATAGTTCGATAATGAGTGTTCCGGATGCAGTCGTGACGGAATCGATGCCATGCCTGGTGGTTTATTGACGACGAGCAACCAATCATCTTCAAACAAAATATCAAGTTCCCCTTCTGTCGCCACCATATCCGGTGCTGGTGTCTCTTCCGGGAAGAAGACATGGACACGATCACCCGCGTGTAAGACGTCGTGGACGTTAACATGCTGACCATTACGCGTGATATCCCCATGATTTTTAATCGATACTAACATTTTTCGCGAAATCCCTAAGCGGGTCGTACAAAAATGACTGACACGCCAGCCATCCTCGATGTCAGTCACCATCTGTTGTAGCTGAAATCCATTCATGTTTCCATTTCCTTTACTTTAACGTCTTTCGTCTGCCAGGAAAGATTCCCGCACCCGTTGCCAGAACGGGAAAGAACGAAAACGAGCAAATTTCACTTTTTTATCAGAGACCCGGCATCGAATCGATGTCACGTTTTGATGAATGATCGAAGCATAGTGGTCATAGGTCATCTGAAAATCAATCGGATTGACGGGACGAATTTCGACATCATGATGTTTCGGTAACAACATCGGTGAGCCGATCGTCCGGTAGACACGATTGTTGATGGAAGCCATCTCTGTAATTTGAATTGCTTCGAGCGCCGGATGAACAATCGCTCCGCCGAGTGCCTTATTGTACGCTGTCGAACCAGACGGTGTTGATACACACAACCCGTCCCCTCGGAATGTCTCGAAGTAGTCGCCTCGAATCGATAAATCGCAAACGAGCGTCTGATTAAAACTTTTAATCGTACATTCATTCAAGGCAAGCAGTTGATTGTGTGAACCGTCCGCATAATCAATCGAGAGTTCGAGCAACGGGTATTGAACCGTCGCTAAATCCTGCTTCGCGATATGGTCAATCAATTCATCCATTTCTTCAGGGCGCCAATCCGCATAAAAACCAAGATGGCCCGTATGAATCCCAACAAGCGTGATCGTCTCCACTTGATCGAGATACGAATGAAACGCCTGTAACATCGTTCCGTCTCCACCGATCGAGACGACGATTTCCGGCTGACTGACATCAAGAATACATCCCCGATCCGTCAATGCCTGCTCGAGTTGCTGTTTCAGCGCATGAGATCGCTCATCATCACGAGCCGTGATTGCAAAACGCATGGTCATCCCCCTACTCTTTTAATCGTTCAGACGCCTTAGCGTCGCGTTGAAAGACGAGTTGTGCGTCTTGGATTTCTACTTTCAGCTGGCTCATCTCCGCATCAAGCAAAAATGCTGCCTCTGCTGCACGACGCAGACGCTCACGCGTCTCTTCCGGAATATTTCCTTGGTACTTATAATTCAACGAATGTTCAATTGTTGCCCAGAAATTCATCGCAAGCGTTCGAATTTGGATCTCGACTAACGTCGGAACTTCACCTTCGATCGTCTGTACCGGATAGGCAATGATGACGTGATACGATCGATAGCCACTATCCTTTTTTTGCGTAATGTAGTTTCGTTCTTCGACGATTTTAAAATCTCCGCGCGAGCGCAACAGCTCAAGGACATGAATGATATCATCGACGAATTGACACATGATACGTAATCCGGCGATATCCTGCATGTCTTGTTCTAATGACTCATGCGCAATTGATTTTCGTTCCGCTTTTTGAAGAATGCTCTTTACAGGTTTGACCCGTCCTGTGACAAATTCAATCGGTGAATGTTCTCCCCGTTGCTGAAATTGTTTACGAATCGCTTTTAGCTTAACTTTCAACTCATCGACCGCGATTTGATACGGTGCAAGAAATAAATCCCAATTTTCTTTTGTCATCTGATTTGTCACCACTTTTAATCGAATAGTATTGGTTCACTGCCTGTTCCTACCTCATTCATGTTATCATATTTTCAGACATTCAACTAGAAAGGCGTGATTCCGATTAGACAAGAATTGGAAATCGAATTTAAGAACTTATTGTCTGAACAAGAATATCTATCGTTATTTACCCATTATGCGTCAGCTAAACAACCTATTTGGCAAGCCAATGATTATTTTGATACGCCTGATTTTGAACTTCGAAAAAAAGGTGCCGCCTTACGGATTCGTGAAAAAAAACAAGGACTCGTCCTTACTTTAAAACAACCTCATGAAAATGGATTGCTTGAAACACATGTCACGCTATCTGCAAGTGAAGCGGAAGATCTATTCAAATATGGTCTGATTCACTCCGAAGAGATGAATCAACAGTTGTCATCTTTTGACTTGCAAGGTTCGTTGGAACATTTAGGTCGTTTGGAAACCGAACGAATCGAGACGGTGCTTCCTGAAGGCTTACTCGTTCTTGATAAAAGTCGCTATCTCGGACATACCGATTATGAGTTAGAGTTTGAGGTCAGCAACTTCGAACAAGGGCAAAAGGATTTCGAGCGACTTCTTTCAGAACACGATATTCCCCAGCGCAAAACAAAAAATAAAATCGTCCGCTTCATGGAACGTAAAGCGCTTTCTTGATTTTTCGTGTAAGAATGAACAAGCAAAACCTTTGCTCTTTCTTTTTTTTCGTTGCTAAAATAGGGTAACGATAACAACAGGAAGGGGTGAACGGATGGAACACGCACAATGTAACGGATCTTATTGTTCATTGGACGAACCATCGATTCAACAACCGACGAAACCTCTGGAAATCTATCATTTTCTAGATGTGACACAAACGGATGGTTTACGGTTGATACCCGTCCTCAAGAAGCTAGAGCTAGAATATGGTCATCTGTTCCGTCTTCGGACGATTGCAACGATTCCATGTGCTCCATCACGATCTGCATGTGATATGTCACCACTTGTCATTCTAAAAGCAATTGAGCTTCAAGGAAAGACGTTTGGTATGCGATTCATGCGACGCCTTCGAATGCTTCATAACGTCGAAGGAGAGAGTGCTTATAGTCGCCCATCATTGATGCGGCTAGCAGAAGCATTAACGGAGTATGGTTTGGATTTAGAGGAGTTCCATCGTGATGTCTCGTCGGATACGATTCAGCAAATGCTCGAGAAAGAAACCGAACTAGTCACCGAGTGGGATGTTCGGATTCTTCCGACACTTGCTTTCGTCGGAGACGAAGAAGCGATTAAAGCAGAAGGACCTTATGAGTATTTGGTGTATGTCTCGATCTTAAGTGAATTGCTAGATCATACGATCGAAAAACAACCGAAGCCACCACTCGAACAATTCTTGAGACGGTATGAAACAGCAACAACGGCTGAAATCGCCTTTATTTATGACGCTCCTGAATCCCAGATTGAACACGAATTAAAAAAACTGGTCTTGCAACAAAAATGTGCTTCTCTATCGTACTGTGATGGAAAAGTATGGCGTCATTTAAAAGATTCGGCACACGCATGATAAAAACCATAAAAAGGACAGTTCAGCACGCTGAACTGTCCTTTTTATGTTCAATCATAGACAAAAGAAAAAGTCCCTCCTGACGAGAAGGACTTTTTCTTTTGACCACTGGATGGGGGAAAAAGAGAATCTACTGGGGAATGTGACCCTCTTCACAATATAAGTATATCGTGGACTTCGTCTCTTTTCCACTCTTTGTTCACTTTGTCACAAAGATGTCACTCTGCTAACAAAGCTTCAAATTCATCTAGGACACGTTCAAATTGACGCAATGCTGCTTCAACTGGTGCTTTTGTTGTCATATCGACACCCGCAGCTTTTAATACTTCGATTGGATAATCACTTGATCCCGCTTTTAAGAAATTGTTAATATATCGCTCTACAGCAGGTTGTCCTTCTTCTAGAATCTGATCTGTCAAAGCAGCGGCAGCAGAAATGCCCGTTGCATACTGATAGACATAATAATTGTAATAGAAGTGTGGAATCCGAGCCCATTCTAGACCGATTTCTTCATCTAATACAATTTCGTCTCCGAAGTATTTTTGATTCAACGCATAATACGTTGACGTTAGGAATTCCGGTGTCAGCGATTGTCCAAGACGAGCCGCATCATGAATTGCATGTTCGAACTCGGCGAACATCGTTTGTCGGAACAATGTTCCGCGGAATGTTTCGAGTTGATTGTTTAATAGATAGAGTTTTTCTTTACGATCCGTCACTTTCTTCAATAGATAGTCGTTCAACAATGCTTCATTCGTCGTTGAGGCGACTTCTGCGACGAAGATTGAATAATCACCATATGGATACGGTTGAGATTTCCGCGTGTAATAACTATGGACGGAATGTCCGAATTCATGTGCGAGTGTAAAGAGGTTGTTGATGTTGTCTTGCCAGTTCATCAAAATGAACGGCTGTGTATCATAAGCACCAGAAGAGTAGGCTCCGCTCCGTTTACCACGCGTCTCCCGGACATCAACCCAACGTTCAGACAATCCTTCTTCGAGAATGTGCTTGTACTCTGCTCCGAGCGGTGCAAGTCCTTCCACCATCAATTCTTTCGCTTCCTCGTAAGAGACTTTCATCTCCACCTCAGAAACGAGCGGTGTGTACATATCATACACGTGTAGTTCATCGAGTCCGAGCACTCGCTTACGTAGGGCAACGTAACGATGAAGCAATGGTAAGTGCTCATGTACCGCTTCAACTAATCCGTCATAGACGGACTCAGGAATCGCATTACCATGTAAAGCTGCTGCACGTGCCGATGGGAACTTCCGGACATCCGCATAGAAGTTGTCTTTCTTAACTGACCCAGCAAGTGTCGAAGCGAGCGTATTCGTGTATTTTGCATATGTTCCATACATCGCTTTAAATGCGGCTTCACGGACCGAACGATCAGATGATTCCAGGAATGTGATGAAGCGACCATGTGTCAACTCTGTCTCTTCTCCGTCTTCCCCTTTAATTTTCGGGAATGTCAGATCTGCATTGTTCAACATACCGAACGTCGTACCGGATTGACCGAGTACTTCTCCTGCCTTTGCAAGAATCGCTTCTTCCGCTTCCGTCAGGACGTGTTCACGTTCTTGATTCAATTCATCAAATGCATGACGATACATTGCAAGATCTGGATTCTCATTAAGATACGTCTCAATCGTTGACTCAGGTACAGCTAACAATTCTGGTGTCATGAAAGCAAGCGTTGCTCCGATTTGCGACGCGAGCGTTCGAGCACGGTCGTTCATGGCTTGGTAGAAGCTGTCTGCTGTATTTTCGTCATAACGCATGTGCGCGTATGTATAAAGCTTATAAAGGCGTCTTGAGACTTCGTCGCGTAACTGTAACCCTTCATAGAGCGTTTCTGCACTCTGTCCAAGACGACCCTTATACTCGACGAGTAGTGGAAGCATCGCTTTCACCGATTCGAATTCTTCTTCCCACGCTTCGTTCGTTGCGTAAATCGACTCTAGATTCCATGTTTCTGTAACGTCAACATCTTGACGTGTTAATACTTCTGCCATTTCCCTCACTCCTTTAATTCAGTTATACCTGTTTTCTTTTCGACAAACAATCGAAGTGCTCCTGCTAAAACAGCTTATTCGCCTCCTCGATTCGTTCCATCCATTCTCTGACGAGAGCATCAATCAAATCTCTTTCGATCGATAGATTCAATTGGTGAAGCAGTTGATTGATGGCATGTTCTAGACCGATTGAAGTATATCTCCCTTTTAGCTTTAAAAAGACTGCGATTTGAAATTCAAAGGGATGGACGGGTAGAAATAATAGACGCGTTATCGGAAGAAAGACAGAAGAGGGAAGATTTTGCAGATGGAAACCTGCTTGATACAGTGGGGTCTTGAGAATGCGTGGAGGTAATGAAGGATAAAAAGGGCGTCGCCGGTAGCGATGAACGATTCCTTGCCATCGAGCGATTGAAAATTTCCGAGGAAATGATGCAGGCTCTGTCGAGAGAAAATCAGATAACGAGAGCGATTGAACCGTGCAATAGACATGGTGTTTTGCAAAAGGAACTGGATGTCGAAATCTCCGGATCTGATTCTCGACGATTAGATCCAAATAATCATTTTGTAAAAATGCTTGTCGCATCCACCCCTGCAAGCGCAACGTGACACCATGTGAAGGATGAAATCCGATCCACCGAACTGTTTGTTCTTGTTTTGCATCAAGTAAGGCTCGTCTAATCCATTCCTCTGCCGACATCGGAGAACGTTGAATCTCAATTCCAAGTTTCTGTTCTGGTATCCACAGGTCAAAACGTCTCTCTCCAGTCATCCATTCAAATTCGACTTGGATACCTGCGTTTATTAAAGAATCGGCAATGCGCTTTTTCCAGGACATATGCACACTACTTTCTCCTGAACAAGCTGAGATATGTGCAAAATGTGGTCGTCGCCCTTGCCTGACGCGCAATAGCTTCAGGCAATACGGACAACGTAAGGACATCGCTTTTAATTCATGGATGGGAAATCTGTGAATCATGATGCGTTTACCAGAAGCATCAATGGCTTCAAACATCTGAATCGTCCCCTTTTGCTAGAGTAAAGGTGAGAATAAACGTGAAATCGATTCAATCAATCGACGGCGTAATGGACGCCGATGGAATATATCAGCATCAACTTGTGTCGAATGGCTAAAATCTTCATAAAAATCACGTGTTAGTTCATGGACAGAGTTCGTTCCATATAAGAACGCATTCACTTCGAAATTCAAATGAAAACTACGTAAATCCATGTTCGCTGTTCCAATCGTTGCGATGGCGTCGTCCACGACGATGACTTTCGAGTGCATGAACCCTTTATTGTACTCGTAAATTTTCACACCAGCTCGTAGCAAGTCATCAAAATATGAACGGCTCGCATAAAATACGATTTTATGGTCTGGAAAGCTCGGTAGCAAAATACGGACATCAATCCCAGCCATAGCAGCTGTCTTCAGTGCTGTCATGAGGTCTTCGTCCGGTATCAAATACGGGGAAGCAATATAGACTGATTCACGCGCTTCCGTGATGAGCCCGAAGTAAAGTGATTTCATTGCCTCATGTGGCTCATCAGGACCGCTCGCAATGATTTGAACACCTCCTGTTGCTTCTTCAACGTACTCAAGCGGCTCCATGTAAAACGGTGTAAACAGCCGTTCTCCTGTCATGTAATACCAGTCTTGGAGAAAAATCAGTTGGAGTTCAGAGACAGCCTCTCCTCTTACGAGAAGATGCGTATCACGCCAAAAACCAAAATGTTGATCGCGACCGATATACTCGTCTCCAATGTTGATTCCGCCTGTAAAAGCAACTGTTCCATCGATGACGACGATTTTCCGATGATTTCGATAGTTCGATTTACTCGAAATAAACGGTAAGACGACGGGGAAAAACGCGCGAACCTCAACGCCAGCCGCCTGCATCTTCTTGAAATAATGTTTATCCGTCGAAAAACATCCAACGGCATCATAAAGAAAGCGGACCTCGATTCCTTGCTCAGCCTTTTCAATCAATGCTTCCTGTAACTGAAGCGCAAGTTGATCATCGCGTACGATATAGTACTCCAAATGAATATGATGCTGTGCTTGACGAATCTCTTCTAAAAGAATCGGAAATTTTTCCTGACCATTCGTCAAGATTCTTGTATGTGTATTATACGAAATCGGAAGACGACTGATTGAATCGATAAGTGTCACAACTTTTCCATAACGCCCTTCTTGGAACACTGATTGGTGTACCCCTGCCTTAAACTGGGTACGATACTTAATGTAAGACTCTTCATCAAGCATTGCCTTCAGTCGAAACATTCGTTTTCGGCGGTAGTTCTGACCAAATGTGAAATACACGAATACGCCAACGACAGGCAATGCCATCATGACAAGTGCCCAGACGAGCGTTCGTTCTGGGTTTCGATTTTCGAGTAGAATGATGACAAACACGCTCATGACGACCAAGATGATGACGATGGACAGCCAACCTACCATATAGACACTCCAATAGTAGGATAAAAAGGCAATCAAGCCGATGGTCAAGATGAGGGTCATGAGAAGTTGTACACGTCGTAGCATGAATCCCCCTCCTTTTATGTAAGTAGTACAAATCGTATTTAAACTGATGACAGAAAGGAAGCGTTTAAATGGGTACGTATATCATTACTGGTGCAACAAGTGGAATTGGTGAGGCAACTGCCCTTCAACTCATCCGGGAGGGACATACTGTCCTTGCGATTGGTCGTAATGAAGAAAAAGGATCCTCACTTGAAGCAAATGGAGAAGGACGTTTATATTTCTTCCCTGTCGACTTAACTGATTCCTCTGCAATCGATGCGTTCTTTGAAGAAACACAAGAAGATTTCCCAGAAATCGATGGTATTTTCAACAATGCAGGTACTTTCGGTAAACCCGTTGCACCTGAACGTGTCTCCGACCAACAAAAAGAAGTGTTCCAAGTGAACTATCACGCACCCGAACGAATCATCCAGCTTGCGACAAAACGCTTTTCAAAAGGCGCTTCCATCGTCAATAATAGCGCCATCGTAGGTCATGTTAAGTTTCCAGCAATGCTACTGCCTTATGCTTCATCTAAGAGTGCTCTACTGACGCTAACAAAGACATACGCTGCCCGCTTCCATGGTAAGTACCGATTTAATGCGATTTGCCCAGGACCAGTCGATACAGCGCTCAGTCATGCGTTATATGGCGGGAAAGATAAATTTGACCTCGCAATGAAACATCATCTTCGAGGTGAGCCTGCACAACCTTCTGAAATCGCTGAGGTCGTTTGTTTCTTACTATCAAACAAAGCAAGTTATATCAACGGTCAAGCGCTCATCGTAGATGGAGGCTATACCCTCACTTAATACCAGAACAAAAGGAGGTATCACGATATGTGATCCTCCTTTTCCTCGCACTTTTTCTGACCTTAGTTCGGAAAATGTTTCCGAATGAACGGAAAGACATCTGAAGCAATGATCTGTTTCCCGTATTCAGCTACAGGATGTATCGTTTGTTCGCTGAACTGGAGATACTCTGCGATTAAACTCATGACGTTTTCTTGCGCTTCTACGTTCACATCATCTTCGAAATGAACATGCAGTAAATAGAGTCCATCTTTTTGATAAAGCGCTGTTTCAAGTTCTGCGAATACAGGAGCATTCGCATATTGGCTGAGCGCGATGATATGTTCGAAATCGCGAGTTTCAAATAAAACATCTTGGCTTAACTCTGTATCTTTATCTTCTGTCTCAGACATCGCTGATCGTAAAAGTGAATCGAGTTCGTCTTCATCGACTTGCTCACCATCAACTGCATTTTTCGCGATCGTTACAGTGACTTCAAGACCTTTTTCAAATGCTTGCACTTGTATCCATAGTGGACCTTCGAAGGAGATGGACTCTTTTTCATTCGCTTCGTCCATCATCTGCCAGAATAACTGTTCTCCCCGTTCCCGGTTGTACCAAATCTCATCTCGGGCAAAACCACGGCGTTCGATGTCGGTGTACGTGATGAAGAACTTGACCGTATTGTCATTGACGCGTTCGATTTTCAAACTGTCCACTCCTTTCTTCTCGTTCCTTATCTAGAATACGAACGAGGACATAACTTGGATTCATAGTTTTGAATCCGAAGGATATATTTCTATTCCTTTGTTATCTTTATTTTAACCTTTTTTATCGGTAACAAAAAGCACACTGCTCAGGAAGCAGCGTGCTTTTTAAAATTACTCGTTGACAAGACGCTGCGCTTCCAAAAGTTGGAATGTACGCACCTTGCGCGGTAAGAATCGACGGATTTCATCCTCGTTGTATCCCACTTGAAGGCGTTTTTCATCAATCAAGATTGGGCGACGCAATAATCCCGGATATTCTTGAATCAAATCGTATAGATGCTGCAACGATAAGTTTTCAACGGAAACATCGAGTTTCGAGAAGACTTTTGAACGTGTTGAAATGATCTCGTCCGTTCCATCTTCCGTCATGCGAAGAATCTGTTTGATTTCATCGAGCGATAATGGTTCTGAAAAGATATTACGTTCAACGAACGGGATTTCATGTTCTTCAAGCCACGCGCGTGCTTTCCGACAAGAAGTACAACTTGGTGAAGTATAGAGTGTTACCATTGAAAAACATCCTCCCCCTGATTTAACATCATTCAATACCTATGTGAATAAGCAGATATTGATGATGGTTCTATTACTTGACAGTTTACATCTAATAAAGCAGAAAACCTAGCTTTTTTATAAAGATGAAAGAACTTTTCGTAAAAAAGCTTGTTAAAGCCACCACGTGGCTTTAACAAGCTGGCGTGTGATCAAATGGCTGAGAAATCGTCTCTTTTGCTTTAGGAAGTTTCATTTCTTTCAGTTTTTTCTCTAAAATATCCCGCAAAAGGCGCTTCTTCAGCTTTTTCTTCTTGTCACGTTCTTTCATATTCCGACACCCCAATCGGCCCGAAACAGAACTAACAACCATACGAAAGCAAAATAATCATCTTCTACATTAGTAAGTATACCACGTATCTCAAAAATCTATTCCTACTTTAAGCAATTAAATATGTGAGATTGTCGATTGAGGAATGAAAAACAGTTGCAATTTCTTTCAAATTTCTGTAGAGTGTATAGAAATATCAACGCTCAGAAAGGAGTTTTTCATTCATGGCATTAACACTTGTCACAATTCTTGATCATCCGATTGCTCAAAAATATTTATCTCGTTCTGGCTTGAATCATGCGATTTCAGTAGCGGAACGCGCACTGACGCTTGCTACGAAACGCGGCTTAGATGCAGACACTGCTACGAAGGCAGCACTATTACATGATATCGGTCATTACGAATGGTATACCGATGGCACTTGGAACTATGATTTATATCGTCAAAATGATATTCATGCCATTAAAGGAGCTGAACGTGCTCACAAACTATTGATTCGCCTTGGTGAAGAACCAGCACGTGCAAAAGAAATTGCTCTCGCTGTTCTTTTGCATACGGATTCTTATCTTCCACCAGGTGCGATCAATCGAACACCTCTTCAACAACTTGTTCATGATGCGGATACGCTGGAAGAACAGCCGGGCGGACTCCATCATTACGAAAAAATTGACTTTGAAGAAGCCATGCGTCGTCTTGATGCAATCGATGCAGTCGTCCATCGATTTGCTCATCTACCGCGTATCGCATCAGAAAATTAAAAGGCATTTCCACGATCAACGTGGAAATGCCTTTTTGCTTTAACGATTATACGAGTTGCGCTTGGTACGCTTCAAGTTCTGCATCCGTCATCGAAACGAAATGACCCGGCTCGATTTCACGAAGTGGCGGAATGCTCGAATCTTCATCCGATTTACCAACCGGTCCACTCGTCGGACGATCAAAGATGATCCGTTTACGTGTCCGCTCGTGCTCTGGATCCGGAAGCGGAATCGCAGATAAAAGTGACTTCGTATAAGCATGAACAGGATTCTCATACAGACGATCCGCATCACACAATTCAACGAGGTGACCCTGATACATAACACCAATCCGGTCTGAGATATACTTAACCATCGATAAATCGTGGGCGATGAACAAATATGTCAAGCTGCGATCACGTTGTAATTGTTTCATCAAGTTGACAACCTGTGCTTGGATCGATACGTCGAGTGCTGAAATCGGCTCATCGGCAATGATGAAGTCTGGCTCTACAGCGAGTGCACGTGCGATACCAATCCGCTGGCGCTGACCACCCGAGAACTCGTGCGGGTAACGACTCGCGTGTTCTTTCGTCAAACCAACAGTCTCAAGCAAATCATATACACGGTTATTGCGCTCTTCTTTTGAGTTTGCTAAACCATGAATATCGATTCCTTCAGCGATGATATCACCAACCGTCATCCGTGGATTTAACGATGCATACGGATCTTGGAAGATCATTTGCATTGCACGGTTGAATTTCAATTTGTCTTTACGTGACTTCTTACCATGAACGTTTTCACCTTTGAAGATGACTTCGCCGTCTGTCGCTTCGTATAAACCAATGATCGAGCGACCAGTCGTTGACTTACCACAGCCTGACTCTCCAACGAGACCAAGTACTTCGCCTTCGTAGATATCAAATGAAAGTCCATCAACCGCTTTGACGACGCGTCCACGTCCAATATTGAAATGTTGCTTCAAGTTTTTTACTTCAAGTAATTTATTACGATTTTCCATTATTTCAGACCGCCTTTCAGAAGCGATTTTGAGAACACGCTGTCCGGACGGTATTTTAACGCCAAGTCACGGATTGCAGCAGGTGGTTCGACGTATGGAGCTTGTGGATGTAGCAACCACGTCGCCGCTTCGTGTGTATCTGAGATTTTGAAGAAAGGTGGTTCTTTCTCGAAATCAATCTTCATCGCGTATTTGTTACGCGGTGCAAACGCATCACCGACTGGTGGATGCATCAAGTTCGGTGGAGTTCCTGGAATCGCAGGAAGATCTTGTGAACGGTCATCAGATGGACGTGGCATTGAACCTAGTAGTCCCCAAGTATATGGATGACGCGGCTCATAGAAGATCTCATCTACTGTACCTTTTTCAATCAATTTACCAGCATACATGACGGCTACACGGTCAGCCATGTTCGCTACGACACCTAAGTCGTGCGTAATGAAGATGATTGCTGTACCCGTTTTTTGCTGAATGTCTTTCAATAACTCAAGGATCTGAGCTTGAATCGTAACATCGAGTGCAGTCGTCGGCTCATCGGCAATCAACACTTTCGGATTACATGCAAGTGCGATTGCGATGACGATCCGTTGACGCATCCCGCCCGATAATTGGTGCGGATATTGTTTCAGACGCGCTTCTGGATTCGGAATTCCTACGAGTGTCAAAAGTTCGAGTGTACGCTTTTTCGCTGCGTCGCCTGTTAAGCCTTGGTGACGTTTTAATCCTTCAGCGATTTGTTTATAGATCGTCATCGTCGGGTTAAGTGATGTCATCGGATCTTGGAAGATCATTGCGATATCACGACCACGGACTTTTTGCATTTCTTTATCCGAAAGCTTAACAAGGTCACGACCTTCAAATAAGATTTCACCTTGTGTGATTTCACCTGGTGGGTTTGGAATCAAACGCATGATCGCTTTTGAAGTAACCGATTTACCAGAACCAGATTCACCAACGATTGCGAGTGTCTCGCCTTTTTTCAAATCAAACGATACACCGCGGACGGCTTGTACCGTCCCGGCATACGTATGGAAAGCGACATTCAAGTCGCGAACAGATAAAATAGTTTCCATTGTGAATGAGCTCCTCTCTAGTTTCCGTTAGCGTCGTAAACGTGGGTCGAACGCATCACGCAGTCCATCTGCCAACATATTGAAGCTGACCATGAGGAGTACGATGACCGTCGATGGGACAACGAGCAAGAATGGGAACGTTTTGAGTTCTTTGTACCCTTCGTTGATCAATGTACCGAGTGACGGTTGTGGTGGTGCAAGTCCTAAACCGATGAAGCTTAAGAACGCTTCGAAGAAGATCGCACTTGGAATCGTGAACATAAGTGAGATGATGATCGTTCCCAAGGTATTTGGAATCAAGTGTTTAAAGATCAATCGTGCGCTAGAAGCACCAAGTGTCCGTGCTGCAAGAACGAATTCTTGGTTCTTTAGTTTCAGGATTTGACCACGAACAAGTCGGCTCATCCCGATCCAGCCGGTAATCGTCATTGCAAGGATGATCGTCGTGATCCCTGGTTCAAGAATCAAGATGAACAAGATGATCAAGATTAAGTTTGGTACACCTGTTAAAATTTCAGCAATCCGTTGCATGATGTTATCGACACGCCCACCGTAATAAGCAGAAATTCCGCCGTATGTGACACCAACGAGAACGTCGATGAGTGCTGCCATCAAACCGATGAATAACGAAATCTTCGTTCCTTCCCAGACACGTGACCAAAGATCACGACCAAGATGGTCTGTTCCGAACCAGTAGTTCTCTGTCACCTGTTTTTGTTTATAAAAATCAATTGGTGTATCACCAAGTTTCGCCATACCGTCAAAACCAGCCCACTCTAAACCAGTAACTTTAGGTGGAAGTTTAGCTTTTGTGATTGTTTGGGTATAAGGGTCATTACCAGACAACGCAGGTCCAGCTAATGACATGATTGCGATGATGATGATGACAGCAAGTGAGAGAATTGCCGCTTTGTTCTTGCGTAGACGCATCCAAGCATCTTGCCAGAAGTTTAAGCTTTTACCAGCAAGGCGTTCCCCTGCTTGTTCATTGAACTCAACGTGTTGGAACAGTGATGAATCAAACTGTTCTGCTTTTGCATTTGAATTTTGTTCAGCCATTATTTGTTACCCCCCAAACGGATCCGTGGATCAACGACACCGTACAGCAAATCGACGATCAAAATCATGAGAATGAAGACTGCTGAGAAGAACAACGTCGTACCCATGATGACTGTGTAGTCATTTTGTGTGATGGATGATACGAAGAGTTCACCAAGACCAGGAACAGAGAAAATCCGCTCAATGACGAGTGTTCCTGTAATCAATGCAGCTGTCATTGGTCCAAGAATCGTGATCGCCGGAATCAAGGCGTTCCGAACCATGTGTTTCCAAGTAATCGACTGACCATCTAGGCCTTTTGCTTTAGCTAACGTGACATAATCCTGGTTCGTAACTTCTAGCATCTCTGTTCGGACGAATCGAGCAATTGAGGCTGTAACCCCAAGTGATAACGATATGGTCGGCAAGATGGTATGCGCCGGGCTTTCCCAGAACGCGACTGGCAAAACGCCCCATTTCACGCCAACATAGTATTGAAGGAGTGAGGCGAATACAAAGGACGGTACCGAGATTCCGATAACCGATACGAACATCGCACCGTAATCGATCACTGTGTTGTGACGAAGTGCCGCGACAACACCTAAGACGAGTCCTAACAGTACTCCAAGTACTAATGCTTGAACTCCTAATTGAGCCGATGGTCCAATTCGTTCAGAGATTAAATCCGTTACCGGACGGCTATCATATTTGAATGAAATACCGAGATCTCCTTGGAACAAGTTCACCATATACGCTGCATAGCGTTGTGGCAGTGGATCATTCAAGTTGTACTTATCCCGAAGGATGTTCAACTGTTCAGGAGAAAGTTTCTCCTGGTTTTGGAACGGTGAACCTGGTAGCAGATCCATCAGGAAGAAAGTGAACGAAGCGATGAGTAAAAACGTCAGTACGCCGTAAACCAGGCGTTGAGCTAAATAACGGCCCATAAGATGGCACCCCCTATAAAGATTTTCTGTTTTTTTCGAAACATCAATAAAATCAGTATGACCCACAATTGTCGGAACATTCAAGAATTTTGTCATAAAAATTTAAAAATTCTTTTTTTATTGTGCTTTGATTTGATGTTCGCTTGGATGTTTTTCTAATTTCATCCAATAGTCAGAATTTTTCGTTTGATTTCATTATACTTTGCTAACAAAGTAATTAGAACTACTTTTTTACGAAACTTTCACATTTTCGATAAAAATGAGTTTCCATTCATAAAAAGTAGTATAAAACAGGAGCGTACCCGAACTGATCAGGGGACGCTCCCATTCTCGATTACTTAATATCAACGTATTTGTATTGGAAATCTGCTCCGAACACTTGACGGTTGAAATCTTTGACCGTTGGACGGCTCAAGTATGCAGAACCTGCTTGATAGATTGGTGCGATGGCTTGATCTTTCTCAATCAATTGCGCTTCAGCTTGTTTGAAGAGATCAAGACGTTTGTTTAAGTCAGACTCTTCATTCGCTGCGTTTAACAATTTATCATAAGCTGCAGACTTGTACTTGACGTCGTTTTGGCTATTCGTTGATTCGAAGATAGAAAGGTTAGACATTGGATCCTGGTAATCCGGGCCCCAAAGTGAGTAAGAAACCTGGTAGTCTCCTTTTGTTTCAAGGTCGAGTTTGTTCTTGAACGGTTGTTGTTTGATTGAAACAGTGACGTTCGGAAGATTTTTCTCGATTTGACCTTTCATGTACTCACTGATCTTCTTCGCATCTTCATTGTCGAATGAAAGAAGTTCAATCGTGGTTTTCTTATCGCCGTTTGCTTTTTTCCAAAGATCAGCTGCTTCTTTTCCATCACGATCGAACCAGTTGATGTCGCTCGTGTAGTCTTTACCAGACGCATCTTTGATGAATTCTTTCGGAATGAAGCTTGTTGTTGGAATCGAACCGTTCGCAAGAAGCGTATCTGTGATTCCTTTTGGATCGATGGCACGAGCAATCGCTTTACGTGCATCAACATTTTTCATCGTTTCATCTTCGTTATTGAACTTCAGATAAGCAATTGAAGAACGAAGTGCTGTCTTGAATTCAGGCTTCGATTTGTAAGCTTCAACTTGCTCGGATGTCAGACCTGCATAGTCGATATCATTTGAATCATAGAGATTTGCTACTGTCGAAGAATCTTTGACGACACGGATCGTAACTTCGTCGAGTTTGACAGCATCTTTATCCCAGTAGTTATCGTTTTTCTTCAGGACACGTTTTGAATCCGTTTTCCAAGATTCCCAAACGAAAGGACCGTTATAAAGCAATTTATCTGGTTTAAGCGAGAAATCTTTTTCATTCTTTTTGTAGAAGTCTTCACTGATCGGTGAGTACGTACCAAACGATGTCAGTGAGAGGAAATACGGTGCTGGACGCTCGAGTTTGACTTCTAACGTTTTGTCGTCAAGTGCTTTAACACCGAGTTCGTCGACAGCTTTTTTACCTTGTGTAACATCAGCGCCGTTTTTTAACGTGTCAAAGATGTACGAGTAACTAGATGCTGTTTTCGGATCAGCAGCACGTTTCCAAGCAAACTCGAAATCTTGTGCTTTGACGGGTGAACCATCAGACCATTTTGAATCACGAAGTGTGAACGTATACGTCAAGTTATCGCTTGAGATATCTGTTTTTTCTGCAAGTGCTGGAATCGCTTTTCCGTCTTTATCGAGACGGTAAAGACCTTCCATCGTGTTCCCAATCATGTTGAAAGCGACAGAATCCGTAGCTTTCGCTGGATCGACTGTCGTAATGTCAGAAGTATCCGTTAAACGTAGATTTTTCTTTCCATCTGTTGAACCTGAATCACTGTCTCCGCCACCTGTCGAACATCCAGCAAGCACTGCGCTTCCTGCAAGCATGACCGATAATGCGAGACCGACTGTTTTTTTCTTCATCGGTAAGTCATCTCCTTTTCAATTTCCAAGTTGCCATAATGCCTATGACATCAATAACGTCCCGTCGAAACTGCAATGTATTCCCCAAAATGCATTGACCTAGTTTCAAAAACTTAAACGAAGTGATAAATTGATTTTATGTGAGAATAGCATTAACGTCAAGTAAATAGTCACACTATTTGCTATTTTGCATCATTCGTTTGTTACCGATTCGTAACAGGATTAAAAATTTCGTATACTAAGGTTATCAATGCATTTAAGGGGGATTTTCATGCGATCGACCTATTTCCGACCGGTCATCATTGCGGTCATTCTAGTCTTACTTTATACGATATGGGCGACTATCACCGATTCGACGCACGGTATTTTGTACCATCTATCTGGTGGATTATTCATTGGAGGCTTTTTGCTTATGGCAATCGGATTCTTTTCCAACATGTCGGCTAACGGCTTCTTCCGTGGCATGACAGCCGGATTTAAAAAACAACGGGAAGCGAAGCTTCGAGAGATTGATGGTGATTACTACGAAGATGATGACGAAGAGGAAGAAGTCCTCCGTAAAAAGCAAAACCGGGCTTCTGCCCGAACGAAACCCTATATTTCTAGCGGTATTATCTTCATCATCGTATCGCTGATCATCTCTTACTTTTAATCGAAATCACCGTGACGTGCCTTCTATCGTATGGTAAACTTAAGTGAATTAAACAAGAAAACACGACGACAAAGAGTAGTAACTTAGGTACATCCCTTTCAGAGAGTCCATGGTGCTGGAAATGGACAGGTGAGACCTACGTGAATGGACTTTCGAGTGGCTGATTCGAATCAAGTAGAGTCAGATGGGTTTGCCCATTACAGCAAATTGAGCGGCTATGTAAATAGCAACTTGGGTGGCAACGCGATAACTCGTCCCTTGATTTTTCAAGGGGCGTTTTTTTATTGATTTTTATTATTTGGAGGGATTTCATTATGAAAACGATTTTCTCAGGTATCAAACCAACAGGAACAGTGACACTCGGAAATTACTTAGGTGCGATGAAACACTTCGTGAATTTACAGGATGGTCATGATGCGTATTATTGCGTCGTCGACTTGCACTCGATCACGGTCGATATCGATCGTGTCGAACTGATGAACAATACACGCGCCCTTGCTGCACTTTATATCGCAAGTGGTCTGAACCCAGAAAAATCAACGATCTTCGTTCAATCAGAAGTCAAAGCGCATGCGCAACTCGGCTGGATGTTGACGTGTCTCTCCGGGATGGGTGAACTGGAGCGTATGACACAGTATAAAGATAAATCACAAGGAAAAGAGCGGATTGGAGCAGGGTTGTTCGTCTACCCGACACTCATGGCAGCTGATATCCTACTCTATGATGCGGAACTCGTTCCGGTCGGTGATGACCAAAAACAACATATTGAGTTAACGCGTGATTTGGCTCAACGTTTTAATAGCCGTTACTATGAGACGTTCACATTACCAGAACCAATCATCGCTGAGTCAGGAGCACGAATCATGAGTCTGACGACGCCAGATAAAAAGATGTCAAAATCTGATCAGAATCCGAAAGGCTTCATCTCGATGCTTGACGCACCAGATGTCATTCGTAAAAAAGTGAAATCAGCCGTCACGGACTCGGAAGGTATCGTCAAATTCGATCGCGAAAACAAACCAGGTGTATCGAATTTACTTGAAATCTATTCCCTGCTCGCTGGTATCTCGATTCCAGATCTTGAAGCAAAATATGTAGGATCGAACTATGGAACATTTAAAGCAGATGTCGCGGAAGCTATTATTTCGGAACTTGAACCGATTCAACAACGCTATTATGAATTGATTGATTCGGAAGAACTCGATCAGATTCTTGATGCTGGGCGTGACCGTGCTGAAGCCGTTGCTGCTAAAAAGATTGCGAAAATCGAGAAGGCAATGGGCTTACAACGGAAGCGTGCTAAAGTAAAAAAATAAGTCCTCCTCCAAAAGAGATCGGAATGCTCCGGTCTTTTTTGATATCTCCAAACAAAAAACTACTTCCGAATGAAATCGGAAGTAGTTTTTATTTTGCTTATTTTCCTTCGATCGAAGCCCATTTGTACGAGAAGTCTGCGCCGAAGTTATGCTCGACGACACCTTTGACGTATGGTTTAACGAGGAATGCACGTCCACGCTGATAAACAGGTGAGATTGCTGCAGATTCGAGAAGGATTTTCTCAGCTTCTTGCAATTCAGACCAACGTTTCGTTGCATCTGTTTGTGTTTGAGCATCTTTGATGAGTTTATCATACTCTTCATTTGACCACTTACCACGGTTGTATGGTCCGTCTGTCAAGAAGAGATCGAGGAACGTCATCGGATCTTGGTAGTCAGGTCCCCAGCCCGCGAGCGAGAATTGGAAGTCCCCTTTATTTTCAAGATCAAGTTTGTTTTTGAATGGTTGTTGTTTGATTGTGACCTTCATACCTGGAAGGTTTTTCTCAAGTTCACCTTTCAAGAACTCACCGATTTTTTTCGAATCATCGCTATCGTAGTTCAAGAGTTCAAGATCAACCGATTTTTGACCGATTTCCTTTAAGCCCTCTTCCCAGAGTTTTTTCGCTTCGTCTGCATTGTATTCGTTGAATCCAGGATACTTGTCGCGGAAATCTTTCCCGTCAGCATCTTTCGCGAAATCTTTTGGTACGAGATAGTTCGCTGGAAGTGATCCGTTTGCGAGGATAACATCCGTGATCCCTTTTTTATCGTAACCCATGTCGATTGCGCGACGGATTTTTTCGTTATCAAGCGCTTTTACCTTCGTGTTGAGGTAGAGGTAGAAGATTGTTGATTCACCTTTTGTTTTGAATTCTTTATTATCTTTGAACTGGGCAACGAACTCAGATGTTAAACCTGTGCGATCGATGTCACCTTTTTCGTAAAGGTTAACACCAGTTGCAACTTCTTTAACGACCTTAACGTTAATCGTTTTAAGTTTAACGGCATCTTTATCCCAGTAGTTATCGTTTTTGACCATTTTCCAGCCTTGCTCACGTGTCCACTCTGTTAATTTGAATGGTCCGTTATAGAGCGATTTGTCTGCAGTCGAACCGAAGTCTTTTCCGATTTTCTTCGAGAGTTCTTCTGATTTCGGCATGAATGGTCCGAATCCAGTGAGTCCGAGGAAGTAATCTGCAGGTGCTTTTAACTTAACTTCGAACGTTTTGTCGTCGATTGCTTTGACACCAACAGCATCACGCTCGCCTTTTTTCGTGTTGTATTCTTCTGCACCTTCGATGTTGTAGAAGACATATGCATACTGTGAAGCGTTCTCTGGATTAAGAACTTCTTTCCATGCATATTCGAAGTCTTTAGCTGTGATTGGAGTACCGTCAGACCATTTCGCATCACGTAATTTGAACGTGTATGTTAATTTGTCGTCTGAGACTGTATGACTTTCAGCGATACCTGGTGTTGGTTGCTGTTTGTCATCAAGACGGTAAAGACCTTCCATCGTGTTGTTCAACACGTTGAATGAAACTGCATCTGTTGAAGTCGTCGGGTTAAGTGTCGGGATATCCGAACCTTCGATCAAGTTAAGCGTTTGATCACTAGATTTTTTGTCTGAACCTGTGTCGCCCGATTTGTCGCCTGAATCCGTTGTCGAACAAGCTGCGAGGAACGCACTTGATACGAGAGCTACCGATGTAGCTAAAGCAAAACTTTTCTTCTTCATGTTACGATGACCCCCCTAGGTTTCTAAAAATGATACTGTCAGGTTTTTGACCGAAAAAAAAAGAATTACTATATTCGAATCAAACCCTTCGTTACAAATAGTTTACAATGTTCTGATAATTTTGCAAACCTTTTATCCGATTTTTCTAAATATTTTTTCAAAAAAGACTGGGACCTTACGAAAAAATGGTCCCAGCTCAGTGATTATTTTAGAATTTTCATTGCACGAAGTAGGTATTCCGGTCCATAAATCGGTACTTCGATTCCTTGAATCGTATCAGAAACATATAATTTCTCTGTCGTCTGATACAAAGGAACGATGACGGCATCTTGATGGATTAACTGCCTTTCAGCTTGATGATATAACGCCTGTTTTTTCTTCATCTCTCGTACCTGCCGTGCTTTTTCAATTATTTGATCGTACGTGTCGGATTGATAGTTTACGGAATTTAACGGATTATCTGAGACGAACTGGTTCAAATATGCAAGTGGACCTGGATAATCCGGCATCCATCCCGTTAACGTCATCGCGTACTGAGCCGACTGTTCTTTATCGATCTTCTCTTCAATCGCAACGGGTTTAAGAACGATATCAATATCAGGCAACTGTCTCTCAAGATACGTCTCAAGTTGTTGACCAATCCGCTTCGCCTGTGGGTCCTCGAAGTTCAGCATCTCGATTCGTTGTTTCTTCTGTTGTTTACCATTTTCTTTTTTTACTTGTACCGGTTCTGACATTAATACGTTCGTATCGGTGACGACGAATCGATTCGTCGGAATGCCTGCATATCCTAAAGGAAGTCGAACGGACTCTTTTTCCATCAAAGCGTGAGCAATCCGTTTTCGGAGTGTCTTTTCACGGAAGGCTTCATTTTTTTGATTAAATGCAATATAAAAGACACCACTCCGCTTTTTTTGATAGGTTGGGCGAGAGACTTGATCTTCTTGTGTCTCAACACTCTCTTGTAACGGCAGAATCGCTGCTTTACTGTTCTCATACGTACTCCATTGCGTCTGATGATCAGAGATGATGCGGCTTTTCACTTCTTCGACTGTGACAACATTTTGTTGATGATACTGGTTGTTTTTCTTAAGCGTGTATCCGTTTTTAGACATCTGTTCTAGTGTAAACGCACCATTACCCGTAAGGTCTTGCCACTTCTTGGACTCCGGTTGGGGATAAAAGACGGACATCGCGAGTAATTCTTTTAGATTTGAAACCGGCTGATTCAGCGTGATGACAAGTTGATCGCGTCCTTTCGCCTTTACACCTAAACGCTCTGGCTTCATCTTTCCGTCATTGACGGCACGTCCATTTTCAAACACTTCAAATAAAAAACCATAAGGAGAATTTGTTTTATTAGCTGCGACACGTCGGAAACTATCGACAAAGTCTTGTGCCGTGATCGGCTGCCCCTGCGCATTTTTCGTTTGTTTGAGTTGAATCGTATACGTCAGACGATCCTTTGAGACTGACATATCCTGTGCCAATCCTCTACGGACGGATGTTCCAGAAGTAAAAACATATAATCCTTCATACAGTTGTGCTAACAGTGTCTGAGAACGGCTATCCGTCGCTAACGCAATATCGGATGTCTTCGGGAGTGCTGATTCAATTAATTCAACCTTCACTGCTTGGGTTTCCTGATCTGTTTTCGTCTTTTGAGATGATGATAGACGATATATAAGCGTACCACTGAGACCAATCAATAAAAATAGGATCAGTATCAGGATTGATGTTTTTCTTGTGATGTTAGTCATAAACGACTCCTTTCTGCGTCAAACACGCATTTCTCTATTGAATCAGAAAATCAGCAAAAAAGCGACCCCCTCGTTTTTCCAAGGGAATCGCTTACGCTTAAGCTTCGTAACGTTTGAAGACGAGTGATGCGTTGTGTCCACCGAACCCAAGCGAGTTGCTCAGGGCGTAATTCAATTCGACGCTCCGTGCACCTTCCGTCACGTAATCAAGATCACAGCCTTCACTCGGCTGTTTGAGATGAATCGTCGGGTGAACGGTTTGTTCTTGTAACGATTTGATCGTCGCAATCGCCTCGACGCCACCAGCGCCACCAAGTAAGTGACCAATCATCGATTTCGTCGAGTTGACGACGAGTTGTTTTGCCTGTTCACCGAAAACACTGTGGATTGCTTTGGTTTCAAGAATGTCGTTCATCGGTGTGCTCGTTCCGTGTGCATTGATGTATCCGACTGCTTCTGGTGCGATACCTGCATCTTGAATTGCCATTGCCATCGCACGCGCTCCACCGTCTCCATCTGGATCTGGAGCCGTAATATGGTAAGCGTCAGCTGTTAATCCATACCCACTGACTTCGGCATAGATTTTTGCGCCACGTGCTACCGCATGCTCGTACTCTTCAAGAATCAAGATGCCTGCTCCTTCTCCCATGACGAATCCATCACGCCCTTCGTCAAACGGACGGCTTGCTGTCTCAGGATCATGATTCGTTGACATCGCTTTGTTGGAACAAAAACCGGCAAACGCTAAGTTCGTGATTGGCGCTTCCGCTCCACCAGCGATCATGACATCTGCATCGCCCCGTTCGATGACACGAAGTGCTTCCCCGATGGCATTCGTTCCTGAAGCACATGCTGTGACAGAACAGTTATTCGGCCCCTTGGCTCCGGTATAGATCGATACCTGACCGCTTGCCATGTTCGGAATCATCATCGGAATGAAGAACGGGCTGACACGACGGTGTCCACGCTCGAAATAAATCTTCGCTTGTTTCTCGATTGTCTCCACGCCACCGATTCCTGATCCAATCCAGACACCTGCACGTTCAGCAATCGACTTGATATCAATTTCAGCATCTTTTACAGCTTCCATGCTTGCGACAAGTGAGTAATGAACGAAGCGGTCCATCTTGCGTGCTTCTTTCGCCTCGATGAATTCTGTCACGTCGAAGTTCTGCAATTCGCCAGTGACCTTCGTCGGATACTCATCGATATCGAGACGTTCCATCGGACGAATCCCGTTCGTTCCTTCTTTTAATGCTTTCCAGAATGTATCGGCATCGTTCCCGATTGGTGTCAGTGCTCCGATTCCTGTGACTACAACGCGTTTTCTCATCATCTTATGTGTTCTCTCCTTTAGTCCAAGTAATGTATGCTGCTCCCCAAGTCAATCCGGCACCGAATCCAGCAAGTACAAGTTTCGTACCTGGTGTCAGGCGTCCTTGTTGACGTGCTTCTTCGAGTGCAAGTGGGATCGAAGCAGCCGATGTATTCGCATGCTCATCGATAGTGACGATGACTTTCTCTTGTGGTATATGCAGTCGTTCGCACGCTGCATCGATAATTCGCAGGTTTGCCTGATGCGGAATCAAGATATCGATGTTTTCGAGCGTACTATCCGCTTTTTGAATGACTTTTTCAACGATTTCCGGTAGTTTACGAACGGCGAACTTAAAGACTTCACGACCATTCATCTCGATTGGTCCATCGATGTCCTTAAACAACAGATGAGCGCCACGTCCGTCTGTCCCGAGTTCAAAAGCATTTAGCCCCTCTTGCTCAGTTTGTCCGATGACGACCGCTCCTGCACCGTCCCCGAATAAAATCGCTGTTGACCGGTCTGACCAGTCGACGATGCTCGACATTTTTTCAGCGCCGATGACGAGCGCATGTTTTCCTTCGACTGTTGCTAACATGCTAGCAGCTGTTTGTAATGCAAAGATGAAACCACTACATGCCGCACTAATATCGAATGCAGTCGCTCCGCGTGCTCCAAGACGCTCTTGAACGATACAGGCAGTAGACGGAAATGCTCGTCCTGTTGCCGTTCCGACGACGATCAACCCGATGTCCTCTACTGTCAATCCAGCATCATCAAGCGCTTTCTGAGCAGCTTCTGTCGCTAAGTCAGTGACATCCACATCATCGGCTGCAATCCGTCGTGCCCCGATTCCTGTCCGTGTCCGAATCCATTCATCGCTCGTATCGAGCGTCGTTGCTAATTCATCGTTCGTCACGCGGCGTGACGGCAAAGACGTTCCTAATCCTACAATCCCGATCTTCATAAGGCATCCCCTTTTGTTATTAGTATCTGGTACTAATATAAAGCGTTAATATGTTTTTGTCAAAGAAAAAAGGAAGAGCATGGTCTCCCGTGCCCTTCCCCCATACCTCATTCTGCTAACGTCCGTACGACTTCCATGACCATTTTAGCGGAATTGATTGACGCAATCTCGAGGAATTCATCAAACGAGAGTGACGCTTCTTCATTGGCGCTATCTGAAATCGACCGCGTTACGACGAACGGAACACCAAACTGATGACAGACCTGGGCGATTGGTGCTGCTTCCATCTCGACGGCTGCGACTTCTGGGAAGTGCGCCTTGATTTGAGCAGAGCGCTCTGAATCGTGGATGAATGAATCGCCTGTCGCAATCAATCC
The DNA here is from genome assembly GCF_015645365.1 of Exiguobacterium abrahamii. Classification (NCBI taxonomy): domain Bacteria; kingdom Bacillati; phylum Bacillota; class Bacilli; order Caryophanales; genus Exiguobacterium; species Exiguobacterium abrahamii. Next base: position 740,764 of record NZ_JADOYC010000001.1, on the reverse strand, counting down.
ATGAACGACGCGAATCGCATCCATCCGCTCGATGACGGCTTCTGCCGTCGCAACAAGCTTCGGATCTGCTTGATAGGCAGCTGGCATTCCAGGTACCTGTCCATATTCGTATCCAAATGCCGTCACGTCGACGTCGTGATGACGTACTTCTGTTGAGACGACGACATCCCCGACCGTTAAGCCTTCCTTGAATCCACCTGCTGAACCCGTATTGATGACAGCACTTGGTTTATAGTGGTCTAGCAATAATGTCGTCCCGATCGCAGCGTTCACTTTCCCGATTCCTGACTTCAAGATGACGACAGGAACGCTATTTAAAAGCCCTTCATAAAAATGATAGTTTGCGATGACTGTATCTTTACGTTCTGATAACTCATTACGCAATAAGTTGACTTCCTCTTCCATTGCGCCGATGATTGCGATTGGCATGGTCCATTCCTCCATCAAACAGAAAGCCGGATTGCTCCGGCTCCTGTGTTCTTTATTTGATCGATGTAATTTTTACTGCGTATTCGCCGCCTGGTGCTGGTACAGAGACTTGATCTCCGACTTGGTGCCCCATTAAACTTTTCGCGATTGGTGATTCGTTCGAGATTTTACCTGTGAACGGATCTGCTTCGGCACTACCGACGATCGTGTACGTATCTTCTTCGTTATCTTCGACACTCAAGAAAGTGACTGTCGTTCCGATACCGACGACCGAGATATCCTTCTCTTCTTCTGAGATGATAGCAACATTACGAAGCATCTCTTCAAGTTGAGCGATTCGGCCTTCGACCATCGCTTGCTCTTCTTTTGCTGAATCGTACTCAGCGTTCTCTGAAAGGTCACCGAACGAACGGGCGATCTTGATGTTCTCGACGACTTCTTTCCGGCGGACTGACTTCAATTCATTCAATTCATTTTCAATGTTCGCTTTACCTTCAAGCGTCATGTAGTATTGCTTTTCTGCCATTTTTGTCACGCTCCTTTTTATTCCACTAGTATAGTATATTCACATCTTTTTTGGAATCAATATCCTCTTTGATCGAGTGCTGAACGATAATCAAGAATCGCTCGAATCTTCGTCACGAGTAAATCGATCGCGACATGATTCTCGCCGCCTTCCGGTACGATGATGTCCGCATACCGTTTTGTTGGTTCACAGAACTGCAGATGCATCGGACGAACGACATTCGTGTACTGTTCAACGACTGAGTCGATTGAACGTCCACGTTCGTTGATATCGCGTTGCATCCGACGCAGAATGCGAACGTCCGCATCCGTATCGACGAACACCTTGATATCCATTAGTTCCCGTAACCGTTCGTCTTCAAGCGCTAAAATTCCTTCTACGATGATGACATCGCGTGGTTCGAGACGAATCGTTTCTTGTGCCCGCGTGTGGGCGACATAGTCATATACCGGTTTTTCAACGGCAATGTTTTCACGGAGCGACTGAATGTGCTCAATCAACAGACCATTATCAAAAGCGAACGGGTGATCATAGTTTGTCTGATACCGCTCCTCCATTGATAAATCGCTTTGATCTTTATAATACGCGTCCTGCTCAATCATGACGATTGATTCACTTGGGAACGCATCGACGAGTGAACGTGCCACCGTCGTCTTCCCTGAACCCGTTCCGCCCGCTACACCAATTACTACCGGTTTTTGCATGTCATTCGTTCCTCCATCATTTCGACTTTTTCCGACTGACGGATACACCGTCACCGAGCGGAAAAATCGTCGTATCGTATTGTTCTTGTTCCATCATCCAGACCGTGAATTCCTTGACGAGACGAACGAGTCGACGTCTTCTTCGATCGAATGTTTTCGGATCAGACTCGAGGACATCTCCGTGTAAGAAGAGATTATCCGTATAGAGCACGCCGCCCTCAGGAATGAGTCGCCCATATCCTGCAAAGAATTTTTTATACTGTCCTTTAGCTGCATCAATGAAGACCGCATCGAACTGGTCTTCAAGCGTTTCGGCTAATTCTACTGCATCACCAAAAATGATGTCAATCCGGTCCGCCACATCTGACCGGGCGATGAAGGTTTTTGCTTCTTCATACCGCTTTGCATTTCGTTCAATCGTCGTAATGCGCGCATCCGGTAGCGCTCGGGCCATCCGAATCGCACTATATCCGATTGCGGTTCCGACTTCTAGAATACGCTTCGGTTGTTGTAATCGCAGGAGCGATAACAAGACTTCGGAACCTGTCAGTTCGATGATTGGTATATGATGTTCTTCCGCATAACGCTCCATTTCTTCTAACAGAGCATCTCGAGGATGAATCATTGATTCGACATAGGTCGTGAAATCATTCACGCCATTCACTCCCTCTTCCGCATAAACAGGTTGACTTGAAGCGAACTTCCCGCTTCAACCCAACCCGTTGCTCATTGCTCTTTACTCGCTTCGTATTCCACCCATTCCGGCTTATACTTCACGACGTTTCGTTGATGTTCTTCATATGTCTCTTCGTATAGAATCTGTCCTCGTGGATGTTTATCACTTGGTGGACGGGCGAAGAAATAGACATATTTCGTTTTATTCGGATTTAATACGGCAAGTACCGAATCTTTGCTGACCGTTGAAATCGGACCAATCGGAATCCCCTCGTACTTGTACGTGTTGTACTTCGAATTGTTCTCGAGATCCTTCAGCGTCGTTAAAGCCGTATTTTCACCTGTGCCATACCAAACCGTTGGATCCGACTGTAACTTCATGCCGTCATCCAATCGATTTTTAAAGACACCCGCGATTTCACGACGATCATCTGGTGTTGCCGCTTCACGCTCGACCATGGAACCGAGACTGAGTACTTCATGGAAGGTCATGCCTGATTTTTGAATGGCATCCGCATTCTCATCGTAGACTTTTTCTGTTTCATCGAGCATCGTCTCGACGATTTGATCAATGCTTTTTCCTTTATCAAACTCATATGTTGCTGGGAAGAGGTAACCTTCAAGTGCATACAGGACACCATTCTTCTTCACTTCATCCGTCAACATCGGATATTTTTCAATCATACTGTCAATGAATGTCGCATCCGTCAATTCTTTACGGATCGTCTCTTCCTTGAAGTTCGTTGCTTTCGCGATCAAAGCGATTTGACGATCCATCGTGATGCCTTCAGGTAACGTGATCTTCACATCCGCTGCCTTCATGACCGTTCCCGTCTTTAATTCATTGATGATTTCATCCGGGGACATGGCTTGTGACAGTGTATACGTACCCGCCTGGAATGACGATTCATTCTTGTAACGGACGTAGTAACGGAAAATCGTCTCGTTTGCGATTAAGTCTTTTTCCTTTAGTAAAGAAGCAATCGAACTCGTCCCTGCTCCTAAAGGAATTTCGACTTTGACGGATTTCGTCGCTGTTTCATCGACTGGTTCAAGCGCATTTTTCAAAAAGACATAGACGACCGCACTGGTAACTAGAAAAATCGTCAACAATACAGAAAGGATGATTAGCGTAATCCGGCGTGATGTCCGGCGTCGCCTTTTTTCGATTTCAGCATTTTGCTTCCATTCGTTCTCCATCGGTTCCTCCTTCTTCTCTTAAAACAAGGTGACATCGTAAGAGAAAGTCTCTTACGACGTCACCTGTCATGAGTCGGGTTAGTCTAACTGGTCTTCGAGCGTGTTAAAGACTTCTTCGATTTCATCCCAAGTCGCTGTATCGTCTTCATCGATTGGTACGAGATTGAAGTCGTTGTCTCCATCACCGTATTCGTCGAGTTCGTAAACGAAGATGTCGACTTCTTCTGCTTCGTCATAGTCTGCTCCGATTGGCTCGAGGAAGATGTATGTCTTGCTCGAACGTGGGCTTTCATAACGCAGACGTTCTACGAATTCGAAATCATTTCCTTCGCCGTCCGGAATTACGTAACGTGTTGGTTCATTCTGTTGCATCAGTGATCCGCTCCTTTAACGCAAGCTCGAGTTCATCCCAAGTTTGCTCATCATTTTCATCGATCAGGCTCAATTCGAAATCATCTTCGCCTTCTCCATATTCATCGATCTCACAGATGATCAGATCATCTGCTCCTTCGTCAGGGTTACCGATCATTTCAAGAAACAGATAGGTTTTTCCTGTACGTTCACTCGAGTAACGGTACCATTCTTCGAAAAGATGTTCGCCGCCCTCTTCATCTGGAAAGAGATACTGACGTTTTTCTTCAGCCATCGGTTTCTCCCCCTTCATCGGTTCGTCCGATCCAAGTACGATTGCAGGATCATGACGGCAGCCATCTTATCGATGACTTGTTTACGCTTTTTACGACTGACATCGGCATCGATCAGCATCCGTTCTGCTTGCATCGTCGTCAACCGTTCATCCATGAAGACGACTTCAAGCCCGGTATGCTGTTCGATTTCCTTCGCAAAAGCTTCACTTGCTTCTGCGCGGGGACCGATGGAACCGTTCATGTTTTTCGGAAGACCAATGACTAGGATTTCGACATTGTATGTCTTCATGATGACATCGAGCCGTTTGAAGGCTTCTGGATAATCCGGTTCCGTCCACTTGACCGTCTCGACGCCTTGCGCCGTCCAGCCCATCAAGTCACTGACCGCTACCCCGATCGTCTTCGAACCGACATCTAGTCCCATTGCACGTTTCATTTTGAATTTCCACTCTCCGCCAAATAAGATTTCACGAGTTCTTCGAGCAATTCGTCGCGTTCAATCTTACGAATTAAGTTACGTGCGTCATTATGACGAGGAATGTAAGCAGGATCTCCTGAAAGGAGATAGCCGACGATTTGGTTGATCGGATGATATCCTTTTTCTTCTAAAGCATGATAGACCGTCAACAACACATCACGTGTCGCTGCTTTGTTATCGTCTTCCGGAAAGTTGAATTTCATCGTTTGATCCATCTGACTCACGTTCATCACCTCTTTCATATACACTACGTTTCTATTATGCCAGTGATTGCACGTATTGTGAAGCGTACGCGAGTGCTTCTTCTAATTTCGACGCATCTTTTCCACCAGCTTGAGCCATGTCAGGGCGACCGCCACCGCCACCACCGCAGCGTGTTGCGACTTCCTTGATCAATTTACCGGCATGATAGCCTTGGTCGATTAAATCTTTTGAGACGCTTGCAACAAGATTGACTTTCTCACCTTGCGCACTACCGAGTACGATGATTGCTGATCCGAGTGAGCTCTTCAACTCGTCCATCATGCCGCGAAGGGCGTCCATATCTGAGACGTCGACACGTTTCGCAAGCACACGCACACCGTTGATTTCTTCAACATCGTCTTTAAGTGAAGCTGCTTCGATGTTCGCGAGTTTTGCTTGCAACGATTCGTTTGCCCGTTCCGTCTCACGGAGCTGTTGTTGCAGTGCTTCAATGCGAACAGGAACTTCTGTCGTCTTCGTCTTCAAGACAGCTGCTGCTTGTTCGAGTGTTTCCAAGTGTTGATTCATGACACGATATGCGCCTGCCCCCGTTACCGCTTCGATTCGGCGTGTACCTGCACCGATCCCGGACTCTGAAACGATCTTGAACAAGCCGATTTCTGCTGTGTTCCCGACGTGGATACCGCCACACAATTCGATCGAGTATGTGCCTGCTGAGACGACACGGACCGTTTCACCGTACTTCTCACCAAACAATGCCATTGCGCCTTTTGCTTTTGCATCAGCGATGTTCATCTCTTCGATATCAACCGGTAGTGATGCCCAGATTGCTTGGTTGACGTCTTGTTCAATCTTCGTCAACTCTTCTTGTGTCACTGCACCGAAGTGTGAGAAGTCGAAGCGAAGACGGTCTGGAGAAACGAGTGATCCCGCTTGGTTGACGTGTGTTCCGAGCGTATCTTTCAATGCTTTGTGAAGCAAATGAGTTGCCGTATGGTTTTTCGTGACGGCTTTACGCTCTGCTGCTTCGACCGTTGCAACGACGTCTGCAGCTTCCGTTGCGATCCCTGTACGAACGATGACCGTATGCAAGTTTTGACCGTTTGGTGCTTTTTGAACATCTTTGACATCAAGAACGAAGTCTTTACCTTCGATTGTTCCTGTATCCGCGACTTCACCACCACTTTCAGCGTAGAACGGTGTGATGTCGAGAATGACTTGTGCTTCTTCACCAGCAGCGACTTCTGTGACTCGTTCTCCATCATGCAACAATGCGATGATTTTCGCATCCGCCTTAAGGTCGGTATAGCCGACGAACGTACTCTTATCTTTAAGCGTCGAGAGGACTTCCGATTGCTGTTGCATCGAACCACTCTCTTCACGCGCTGCACGTGCCCGTTGACGTTGTGCATCCATCGCTAGTTTGAAGCCTTCTTCATCAACAGACATCTGATGATCTTCCGCATACTCGACTGTCAATTCGAGCGGGAAACCATATGTGTCATATAGACGGAACGCATCTTCACCACTGATGACATGCTCACCGTTTGCCTTAGACGTCTGAGCGACCGTGTTCAAGATTGCAAGACCGTCATGAAGTGTCTCATGGAAACGTTCTTCTTCGTTTTTGATGACACGTTTGATAAAGTCCGCTTTTTCTGGCACTTGCGGGTAGAAGTCGACCATGACGTTCCCGACCGTATCGACGAGTTCATACATGAACGGACGCTCGATTCCAAGCATCTTCGCATAACGAACCGCACGGCGTAGTAAACGACGAAGGACATATCCACGACCTTCATTCGAAGGAAGCGCACCATCACCGATTGCGAATGATACGGTACGGATGTGGTCTGCGATAACCTTGAATGCTACATCGAGTTTCGAATCATCACGGTAGATTTTACCGCTGATTTCTTCTGTTTTGTGAATGATCGGCATGAACAGATCCGTATCGAAGTTCGTCGGCACGTCCTGCATGACACATGCCATCCGTTCGAGTCCCATTCCTGTATCGATGTTTTTACGCGGAAGTTCCGTGTAGTTGCCGTGTCCATCGTGGTTATACTGACTGAAAACGATATTCCAGATCTCGAGATAGCGTTCGTTTTCGCCACCTGGGTAAAGTTCTGAATCGTTCGGATCGTCTCCAAAAGCAGGTCCACGGTCGAAGAAGATTTCCGTGTTCGGACCAGATGGACCTTCACCGATTTCCCAGAAGTTATCTTCAAGTGGAATGATCCGCTCAGCCGGTACGCCGAGTTCAAGCCAGATTTGACGCGCTGCGTCATCTTCCGGATGAATCGTGACCGAGAGACGTTCCGGGTCAAGACCGTACCAGTCATCACTCGTTAAGAGTTCCCAGCCCCATTTGATCGCATCTTCACGGAAGTAATCACCGACAGAGAAGTTTCCGAGCATCTCGAAGAACGTATGGTGACGTGCTGTTTTCCCGACGTTTTCGATATCGTTCGTCCGGATTGATTTTTGTGCGTTGACGATACGTGGATTATCAGGAATGACACGACCATCGAAATACTTCTTGAGTGTCGCAACCCCTGAGTTGATCCACAAGAGCGATGGATCCTCGACCGGTACGAGTGAAGCACTCGGTTCGATTGCATGCCCTTTGCTTTGGAAGAAATCAAGATACATCTGACGGATTTGTGCACCCGTTAATGGTTTTAGAGCTTTCATGAACAGTTACCCCCATTGGTTTTATTTGGACGCAAAAAAGCGATGCCTTCATCCCTGAAAAGGGACGAAAGCATCGCTTCCGTGGTACCACCCTCGTTCGTAAGCAATCCATTGCTTACCTCGAACATCTGATAACGGGGATGACCCGCAGGTGTTTACACCCGACTCCGGAAGGAGCTTCAAAGGAACTCGAGAAAGTGATTGCAGCAGACTCACTTCTCTCTGGACTCGAGTTTTCCTTTTACTTATCTTCCATCAACGTGTTACGTCCATTCATCTATCGTGATTATTACCTATCACACAGCATCCGTCAAGTCTTTGTCACCCCACCGAGTCGTTCAATCAATCGTGTTCGGCGCCGTGGTTCCTCTTCTTGCGACGCTTTATGAAACGCTCGTGGGTCGCCGAACAATAATAAACTCGACTTCGCCCGGGTGACCGCCGTATAAATCAAGTTTCGGGAATGCTTGAATGCCCCCGTGAAATAGACCGGCATCAAGACGATCGGAAACTCGGACCCTTGCGCCTTGTGAATCGTAATCGCGTAGGCATGCGTGAATTGATCCCAGTCACTTCGATTGTACTCGACTTCCGTCTGGTCGAAGCGGGCGATGATCTTATCGACCTTGTCGACGTTTTCTTTGGCGAAGAAAATATTGACGATTTCGCCGATATCTCCGTTATAGACGTTCTCTTCCGCATTGTTGACGAGCTGGAGAATCTTGTCCCCGGTCCGGTAAATCCGCGTCCCTTGTTTGACTTCGCGTTTCTTTGGTTCCTCCGGATTGTAGACGCGTTGCAAGGCGACATTCAGTTCGTCGATTCCAACCTGACCACGGTAAGTCGGTGCAAGAACCTGAACATCGAATTTCGAATACCCTTTTGCAAGTGCCTTTTCCGCGAAAGCCGAGATGCCGCGTAACGTCTCTTGCGGAGACGCGGTGTAAAAGCGGCGATCCGCCAGTGGTGATAATAAATCAGCAGACGTCGTCCGGTTCTTCAAATCGTGCGCGAGCCGTAAAATCGAAGAATCTTCCGCTTGACGATGGACGACGTTCAAACGAACGACGGGAATCCCTTCTGTATCCATCAAGTCAGCGAGGACTTGTCCCGGACCGACGGATGGCAATTGATCGCGGTCACCGACGAACAAGATTTTCATGCCGTTCGGCACAGCACGGAGCAGACTTGATAACAAGTAGATATCAATCATCGACGACTCATCGATGATCAGTACTTTTCCCGTGATCGGCTGATCTTCATTTAATTGGAAATTCGTTCCGTCATACTTTAACAAGCGGTGAATCGTCATCGCCGGCACGTCCGTCGCTTCCGATAGACGTTTAGCGGCGCGTCCGGTCGGTGCGACAAGGACATACGGATAAACATCGCCCGTCTTGACGCGACTTTTCTCAAGCGGCCAGTCATGAATTTCTTGCAAGGCATGCAAAATCCCCTTGATGACGGTCGTCTTACCGGTACCTGGTCCACCGGTCAGAACCATCAGCGGCGCTTTGACCGCTAACTCGATCGCTTCCCGCTGTTGTGCCGCATATTCCATGCCGAACTGTTCTTCGAGATGACCGATCGCTTCAAGGATCGTCGCAACATCGACTTCCTGTTCGGCACCGTTCGCCATGACCCGTGCCAGTTCCTTTGCAGCTCGGACTTCCGCATAAAAGATCGTCGGTAAATACAAACAGCCTTCTTCGAGCTTAACTTTATCTTCAGCGAGTAACAGTTCAATCGCTTGTTCCAGCCGCTCCCCTGGGTCTTCACCAAGCAACCGGGGCGCCCGTTGCAATAGCGAGTCGACTGTCGCAAAGGCATGTCCCTCTCCTGCTTCTTGTTCTAATATGTGCATGATCGAAGCAGCGACGCGCTCCGGGTGTAATCCGACGAGTCCAAGATGTGATGCGATATGATCGGCTGTCTTAAAACCAATCCCATTCACTTCATACATCAAGGAATATGGATTCTCTCGTATTCGCGCCATGGCGTCCCCTTCGTAAGCAGCATAAATCTTTGCCGCTAGCTTCGGTGTAACATCAAACGGCGCTAGAAACAGCATCAACTGATCGACACCGTATAACGTAGCGAGTCGACTCAAGATGATGTCAGCTTGTTTTTGTTTTAACCCAGGCACCTGATTCAGTACCCGTTCATCCTTCAAAATAAGATCCACTGCCTCTTCTCCGAGAGCATCGACGATATTTTTCGCTGTCTTCGGACCGATGCCGGTGAACGAACCATTCGTCAAGAAGCGGATCGTCGCATGTTTTGTCATCGGAACCGATCGACGAATCAGCTCCGCCTTCAGTTGTTTTCCGAAGCGAGGATGATCAACGAGACGACCGAATGCTTGATACGTTCCTCCGAGTTCGATTCCAACCCCTGTACCCGTGATGACGAGCTCAGTTTCTTTCAGTTCAAAGTTCTTTTCTTTGACGGCGACCAATACAATGGAGTGTGCTTCTTCTTCAGAAGAAAAGAGCACACGTTTGACGCGCCCGACGACTTGATGGGGGTGCTCCATCACTCCACCTTCTTTCTCTCTTTTTCATTCGCTGCTTTCATCATAGCATTCGTTTACCGGATTTTAAATCAGGGAAAGATAACGTGAAACATTTCGTTAAGAGGAGGAGTTTAAGGATGGCACGTTTACCGATTGCAGGATTGTGTGAATTAGTACTGGAAGTCGAGGATATGGACCGTGCGGTCGGCTTTTGGAATGGAACACTAGGTATTCCGGTCGTCGAGCAATGGGCTCCTGAGGATGCGGAACCAAGTAAAGAACAATCTAAACAAGACGGGGTTTGGGCAACGTGGCTTTACATCGGCGGTAACACTCGACTCGGGCTGTGGCTGAAACGGGACTTCACGATGGAAGAACGGACCGTCAAACACTTACCAGTGTCCGAATGGGACACGTTGTACGATGAAGGTGGTGTCCATGTCCACTGTGCTTTCTACGTTGAAAAGAACGAGTTCCAGCAAGCCTTGAATCAATTGCGGGAAGCATCGATTACCGTGAAGCTCAGAGAATGGGACGAACAGGAGACATCGAATCAAAAAGAGCATTCTGCTTATTTCAAGGACACGGAAAATAACGTCATCGAACTGTATACGAAAAACATGGATGAAGCCTATGAAGACTTTTCCGGACCTCCGCTTCGCGTCATTCGCGAAGTCGGGAATTAAATAGCGTAAAAAAGACGACTCCATTTGGAATCGTCTTTTTTGAATTAGTCTGCTTGTTTTAATAACGCATCCATCTTCGCTTTCGCGTCCCGCGCAAGAGCGTGTTCCGGCTGGTAGGCAAGAACCGCTTCGAGTTCTGCATAACACGCTTCCTGTTGACCGAGGAAAGCAAGGGCAATCGCATAATTGTATCGTGCATCCGTATGCGTTTCGTCAAGCATCAAGACGTGCTCGAACATCTCGACCGCTTCTTCCAACTTCTCGTTTTGCGCTAAGGCAAGTCCGTATTGGAATGCGATCTCGATATCGACACCGTTTAATTCTGACGCGCGCTGTAAACGGGGCAACCCGCGTACTGGATCACCAAGTTTTTGATACGTCATCCCCAGCATGAAATGGAGATCTGCGTCATCAAGTCCATATAATAAGGCTGCGCGCAATGATTCCTCTGCTTCGACGAGTTGATCGGCAGCAAAGAACAGAGCACCTTTCGCATAATAAGCACTCGCGAACGTATTATCGATCATCAGTGCCCGGTCATAAAAACGAAGGGCACGATCAGCGTCGTTCATCGATTGGAGTAATGTTCCAAGATTGACGTACGCCGTCGGATCTTTTGGGTTTTGTTCGATCGCGTCGTTAAACGCTTGTGCTGCTAATTCATAATTTCCAGCTTCTAGATGCCGGAATCCTACTTCATTATAGTTCATCTTCTTTTGCTCCTTACGCTAGATAAGCGAGGCGTTCGCCTGCTTTATAGGCTGCATCGATCGTCGCACCACCGAGGCAGATATCTCCATCATAGAACACGACCGCTTGTCCAGGTGTGATTGCCCGTTGACGCTCGTCAAACGAGACATCGAGTCCATCTTCGAGGACACGAACCGTGACGGCTGTATCTTGTTGACGGTAACGGAATTTCGCCGTACAACGGAATGTCTCACCGACCGGACGTTCAGATGTCCAGCTGACATCTGAAGCAAGTAATCCTTCCGAATACAACAATTCGTTGTGGAATCCTTGATCGACATAGAGAATGTTTTCCTCTAAGTTTTTCCCGACGACGAACCAAGGCTCTCCGTCGCCACCGATGCCGAGTCCATGACGTTGCCCCATCGTATAGTACATCAATCCATCGTGACGTCCCATGACGTTGCCGTCAAGCGTCCGCATCTCACCGGGTTGCGCCGGTAGATATTGACCGAGGAACTGTTTGAAGTTCCGCTCGCCGATGAAGCAAATGCCTGTCGAGTCTTTTTTCTTCGCCGTTGCGAGGTTCGCTTCTTCTGCGATCCGGCGCACTTCTGATTTTTCCATATGACCGATTGGGAACATCGCCTTCGCGATTTGCTCTTGCGACAATTGATTCAAGAAATATGTTTGATCCTTGTTTGCATCAACGCCTCGAAGCAATTTATGTTCTCCGTCCTCATAGACGGCACGTGCATAGTGCCCTGTCGCGACGAAATCGGCACCAAGACGCATCGCGTGATCGAGGAAGGCTTTGAACTTGATTTCCTTGTTACACATGACGTCCGGATTCGGTGTCCGACCGAGTTTATATTCATCGAGGAAGTACGTGAAGACTTTATCCCAGTACTCTTTCTCGAAATTGACCGCATAGTACGGAATGCCGATTTGATTGGCTACCGCGATGACGTCTTCATAATCTTCCGTCGCCGTACAAAAGCCGTTTTCATCCGTGTCATCCCAGTTTTTCATGAAGATTCCGATGACGTTATACCCTTGCTCTTTTAATAAATGAGCCGTCACAGAAGAATCGACACCGCCCGACATTCCAACGACGACTGTCGTTTCACTCGGGGCTTTCGCTCGTGTATTCATTTATTTCACCTCTTAGTTAATTCTGAAACGATTTTACGACATCTTGCAAGGCTTGTGCGAGTAGTTCGACTTGCGCGAGCTCATTTCCGTGACCAAAACTGATCCGGACCGATGCTCGTGTCCGTTCATTTTCGCCATACATCGCCGATAAGACATGCGAAGGTTCGACGGATCCTGCCGTACATGCACTCCCGCTCGATACGGCCATCTGGCGCATATCAAGCATGATCAAGAACGGTTCGATCTCAATTTGCGGGAAGTAAAGATTGAGGACATTCGGCAATCCTTCAACACCATTGACTTCGTAAGTGACGCCACTTTCATCCAAGCGTGTTAGCAAAACGCTGCGCAGTTGTTTGATGTGGTCCTGTTGTTGTTCACGCTCTGCGATCATCAGTTCGAGCGCTTTCGCTAAACCGACGATTCCCGGTACGTTCTCTGTACCAGCGCGACGCTTGCGTTCCTGTTCTCCTCCGAATGTTTGAGGAGCTAACTTCACACCAGTCCGCACATACAACAATCCGATTCCTTTTGGCCCATTGATTTTATGACCAGATGCGGATAAAAGATCGACCTGTAACGCTTCGACATCGATTGCTTGTTTTCCGAACACTTGCACCGCGTCCGTATGGAACAAAATACCGCGTTCTCGTAAAAATTGACCGAATGCCGCAATCGGCTGAATCGTTCCGACTTCATTGTTGCCGAACATGATCGAGACGAGTGTCGTATCTTCCCGGACCGCTTCTTGCAAGGCAGCCATTGAGACGACGCCTGTAGATGGAACATCGAGATACGTGACGTCATAGCATTGTTTTTCGAGCTCTTCGAACGCATGCAATACAGCATGGTGCTCAAACCGTGTCGTAATGAGATGACGCCCCTTTTCACGCGCCGCCTCAGCCGCACCGAAGATTGCATAATTATCCGATTCCGTTCCACCGCTCGTGAAAATCAGTTCGGTTGGTTTCGCGTTCAATTCTTGTGCGATCTGCCGGCGTGCTTTGTCAATTGCTGCCCGAGCAGACCGACCAGCCGCGTGGACACTCGATGGGTTGCCATACTGTTCGAGCAAATAAGGCGTCATCGCCTCAAGGACTTCCGGACGCATCGGCGTCGTCGCCGAGTGGTCAAAGTAATTCATTCGTTTTCACCTCTCAAATATAGAACATGTATCCTGTATCTTCTTCTTCCGCTAAGTCTTGTAGCGTCGTTGAATCGAGTACTTGATCGACTGCTTGCTGGATTTTATCCCACAGTTTGCGTTTCGTGACCTCGTCACACGCATCGCCTTCGACGACGACGAGTGGTCCTTCAAGCAGGCGGATGATTTCACCCGCTGTGATGTTTTGCGCTTCACGACCGAGCTTATACCCGCCGTAAGCACCACGGACACTTTTAACAAGACCTCCATTACGAAGCGGTGCAATCAACTGTTCAAGATAATGCTCAGATAGGTCATACATCTGCGCGATTTTTTTTAGGGATAATGGTTTAGATTCAGCTTCTTTCGCGAGTGCGATCATGATCGTCAGACCATATCGCCCTTTCGTCGAGATTTTCATCATGCGAAGGATCATCCTTTCTAGTATAGTAGTAGCTAAAAGTGGAAGGAGCGTATGTGTATGGCACATTTATTTGAATCCCAGTCACCTGTCGGACCGCTCGCGAATCGAATGCGTCCGCAGAATCTGGATGAAATCGTCGGACAACGCCATCTGATCGGAGAGACGACGCTCCTGCGGCGTGCCATCTTAGCCGATCGTCTCGGAACCGTCATTTTTTACGGTCCACCCGGAACCGGTAAGACGACGCTCGCGCGTGTCATCTCCAGTTATACAAAATCAGCGTTCGAGCAATTGAACGCGGTCACGGCGAAACTGGAACAATTACGGGAAATTCTAAAAGCAGCCGAAGCCCGTCTTCAGTTCGAGGATCAAAAAACGATTCTCTTTCTCGATGAGATCCATCGATTCAATAAGATGCAACAAGACGCCTTACTGCCGGCGCTTGAAGCAGGTACGATCACGTTGATCGGAGCGACGACTGAAAATCCGAGTTTTGAGGTCAATGCCGCTCTCCTGTCGCGGGCAACGGTCTTTCGTTTCGAGCCCCCGACGGCAGACGATTTACGAATCGTCCTCGATCGGACCTTAAAGGACGAAGAGCGTGGTCTTGGCAAATATCCGATCACGATCACGGATGACGCGATCGATCATTACGTTAAGTTGTCAGATGGTGATTACCGGGCATTATTGAATGCGCTTGAACTCGCCGTCTTGACGACACCGGAAATCGATGGTCAGATCACGATTGACCTCGCTGTCGCCGAGGAGTCGATTCAGCAAAAAGCATTGAAGTACGATAAGGACGGCGATCGGCATTATGATGTCATCTCCGCCTTCATCAAATCAATTCGGGGTTCCGATCCCGACGCTGCGCTCTACTGGCTCGCCGTCATGATTGAAGCGGGCGAAAGTCCGCGCTTCATCGTACGGCGTCTCTATGTCCATGCGGCAGAAGACATCGGTCTGTCTGATCCGCAAGCGTTATTAATGGTCGATGCCTGCGCACGCGCGTGCGAGTACGTCGGTTTCCCGGAAGCACGGATCCCGCTTGCTGAAACCGTCTTATATCTCGCGACGGCACCGAAATCGAATGCTGTCATCTCAGCAATTGATCAAGCATTGACACTCGTTCGTCGTTCGGACGGCGGTCCGGTACCGCCGCATTTGCGCGATGCTCATCATCCGGGGGCAGCGGCACTTGGGAATGGCGTCACCTATCAATATCCGCACGATTTCGAACATGCCTATGTGCCACAAAATTACTGGCCCGAGAACCTTGCCCGGACAAAACCGGTCTTTTATCGTCCTAGCCCACGCGGTTTTGAGAAACAACTCCAAGCTCGACTTGATTTTTGGAACAAACAAACAGCCACACATCAGAAAAAGCGACCATAAGGTCGCTTTTTTTTAACGAACGCGTTCGATCGTCACGCCGGCTTCACGGACGATCTCATTGATGACGTAGCTCGCTGCGATCAATCCACCAACTGATGGAACGAACGCATTCGAACTTGGCGGCATCTTTGCCTTACGAATTGCAGCCGCATCGTTTCCGACGACTTGACGGACTTCTTCGATGATCTTAACGGGCGGTTCATCAGAGAAGACGACAGGAACACCTTTATGGATGCCGGCTTTCCGGAGTTTCGTCCGAATGACCTTCGCTAATGGATCATAACTTGTATCTTTGATGTCAACGATCTTGATGCGTGTCGGATCCATCTTGTTCGCCATCCCCATGCTCGAGATGATTGGGATGTTACGTTTCTTACATTCCTGAATCAAGTGAATCTTGAACGAGACCGTGTCCGATGCATCGATGACATAATCCGGTTGCTGTTCGAAGAACGACTCGAATGTTTCTTCATTGTAGAACATCTTCAAACGAACGATTTCAAGATCAGGATTAATTAACGCAAGACGTTCTGCCATCGCATCGACCTTCGGTTGACCAACTGTCGGAAGCAAGGCATGAATTTGTCGGTTAACGTTCGTGATGTCAATATCATCCTTATCAACGAGAATCAAACGACCTACACCACTACGGGCAAGCGCTTCTGCTGAGAACGATCCAACACCACCGATTCCCAGAATAGCGACAGACTTGGATGCCAATGCGTCAAGTCCAGTTTTACCGATTGCTAGTTCATTACGCGAAAATTGATGTAACATCTCATAACCTCACAATACTCATACTGTTTTACTCGGAATTATATCATAAAAAAAAACGTCATGCGACGTGTCAAACAACAAAATAATAAGACGATGGGACCCGAAGTGCCGTGTCGATACCTTATTTTTGAACCTGCTGTGCAGGTGGGTGTCTTATCCGATTCCTATTCGTACGTCCTCCTGCTGTGTTACGAGGCATGTACTACTAGTTGGAACGTCAAACTCCCTATCAAAAAAGAGTGGCTCAAAGATAAAAGGCGGCTCTCGTACAATTCAGGAACCCCATCTGATGCATTTAATATAGCATCCTCCCCTCTGAAATGCAACTACTTCCCACTCCAGAAAAAGATGCTTTTTTTCAGGTCCAACGTTTCGTGAACTGTTGATTCGGATCATATCGTTGTTGTTGGAATGCGGGATCGAATCGTGGTGTGCGTGTTGCATTTCCGACACCCGCGATGAACGCCCAGTTGCCATAGTTCGAAGCGACATCATAGTCGATCAACTGCTGTTCGAAATATCGCGCTCCGATGCGCCAGTCCTGCTTTAATTCATGAATCAGATAACTGGCAACGATCTGCCTGCCGCGATTCGACATCCATCCCGTCTCGCGAATCTCGTTCATGAAGGCATCGACGAACGGAACACCGGTCTTTCCTTCTATCCAACGTTCGACAGCTAGCTGGTCCGTCTTCCACGTGCGTTGTCCTTCTTTTAATCCACTCGACCGGAACAGACGGCTTCCTGTCTCACGCATCGTTAAATGGAAGAAGTCACGCCACAACAGTTCGAAATACAACCAATACGTCGATTCATTCGCTCCCTGTTTCCGCTCGGCTTCCTGCAATTCAGCCATGACACGACGCGGTGAGAGTGACCCGTTCGCTAGCCAGGCAGACAGCTTCGAGGAATCATTACGTAAGAACCCATTGCGTGTTTCTTTATAGGTGAATACAGGCTCGTCAAGGTATTCCTGAAGACGCGCTCTCCCTGCTGACTCTCCACCACGGAACGGGAACGCGATTTCGTGATTCGCTTCGACCGATTCTTCTTTTACTAACTGAATACCGGTTGGTGGATCGAGTGGATCGTAGAAGGTCCCTTTCGCCTCGACACGTTTTCGAAATGCCGTAAAGACGCGTTTTAATTCATCACTTCCGATATCTTCGCGACGATGTAATGTCTGTGTCTCAAAAGAACGGACGGCATATCTGTCTTCGATATACTGTTCGCTTGCCGCTTCTTCAGTTCCGGTCATCTTATGGAAATAGATGGTATCATCCGCTTGGAGATAAGAATCGAGTGTCTCATTTATCTCCCCTTCTACTATATCTAACGCAATCCCGATTTGAGACAGATGATCTGCTAGGTTCTCTAATGTCTCTTGTTCGAATCGTGCTTGTTGTGTACCTCTTTTAAAATCGCGTTTCCTTTGGTCTTTGACGTATACGGCACGAATGACGTCCTGTTCTTCGCACGCACTCCGAAGTGCCTCATGATCATCGACACGTAAATCATGACGATACCAAACGACTGCTCCCATATTGATCGACTCCTTTCTTCTTATACTATGACCCGACTATAGTATTTGGAAAACCACTCGATGTGCCGATGAGGTTTTAAGACGTTGTTTTCGTGGAATATGAATAGTACAACAAATCAGAGGAGTGAATGAATCAATGGCAGCAAAACGCGGTAAACTCAGAACATTAATGACGCTCGTAACGACGGTTGGTCCAATCGTCTATAAATTCTATAAAAAACAGCAGTCGAAAAAATCAATCAACAATCCTAAATAAAAAATGGACGTCTCCTTATCGGAGCGTCCATTTTTTAACGTTTACTGACCCCTTCACTCGCCTCTACATAAAACCGCCATGGATAGGCTGTCGCTTCTCCTGCGTTCGGAATACCGATCCGTGTCGTCTGGACGATCGCATCGACCGGGTCAGCAACAAGTCGGAAACGGGTTTGATAAAGATCCTGACCTGAATCCGCTGTCGTGAGACCAAATCCTTGGCACAGTTTCGCTGGTCCATTGACGAGATTACGCCGTTGCACCGCTGTCAACTCTGCGTAGGAACAACCAAAACGACGTCCCGCGACGAGGTCGTGCCCACTGATGATTTCCGCACCTCGTAGCAACAGTCCGTATCCTTCCCCTTCATGTCCACAAACGATATTCATGCAGTGATGCATTCCATATGTGAAATACACATAGAGATGCCCCGGTGGACCGAACATCGGTGCCGTCCGTTTCGTGGGTTTTCCGGAAAACGAATGCGCTGCTTGATCGTGAGGACCGAGATATGCTTCGACCTCGACGATCCGCATCGTCACCTCATCGACTGTGATCTGTGTTCCTAAGAAGTCCGGACCGACTTCAACCGGAGACCGTTCAAAAAAGTGTCGTTCCATCCGTTCATCCTCCTTCATGAAACAAGCGAATCTCCCCTACCGGAAGATTCGCTTGTCGTGTCTTACGATTGTTTGACTGCTGTTCGAATCGAGAGATCGTTTAATTGTGCATCCGAGACTGGGCTTGGTGCTGCCGTCAACAGATCACTTGCTGATGCTGTTTTCGGGAAGGCGATCGTATCACGCAAGTTTGAACGTCCTGCGAGTAACATGACAAGACGGTCTAGACCAAGTGCGATACCCGCATGTGGTGGTGTTCCGTATTCGAATGCTTCCATCAAGAAGCCGAACTGCTCGTTTGCTTCTTCTTCTGTGAAGCCAAGCAATTTGAACATCCGCTCTTGGATATCCCGTTCGTAGATCCGTTGTGATCCACCGCCGAGCTCGTATCCGTTCAAGACGAGGTCATACGCAACGGCGAGGACTTTCCCAGGATCCGTCTCGAGCAATTCGAGATCTTCACGACGTGGCATCGTGAATGGGTGGTGGTTCGCGTAGAAACGACCTTCTTCTTCTTCGTACGTGACGAGTGGGAAGTCCGTCACCCAAAGGAAGTTGAAGACCGACTCATCGATCAAGTCGAGTTCCTTCGCTAACTTCTGACGGAGCGCACCTAAGCTGTCTGCTACGATCGATGCTTTTGCTGCGACGAACAACAATAAGTCTCCTGCTTCCGCATCTGTCGCCGCTGTCAGGCGAGCAGCTGCTTCTTCGTCGAAGAACTTCGCGATTGGACCGTTCAGTCCGTCTGCTGTCACTTTGACCCACGCGAGACCTTTTGCACCGTAGATCGCCGTGAATTCTTGTAACTTATCGATGTCTTTACGCGAGAAGCGCTCAGCTGCACCTTTGACGTTCAAGGATTTGACTTCGCCACCTGCTTCTAGTGCCATATCGAATACTTTGAATCCTGCCCCTTTGACAGCTTCCGCGACATCAATCAATTCGAGACCGAAGCGTGTATCCGGTTTATCAGAACCATACCGGCTCATCGCTTCTGCGTACGGCATCCGTGGGAATGGTGTCACGATGTCTTTGCCAAGTGTTTCTTTCATGACACGCGTCATCATCGACTCCATCATCGCATATAAGTCTTCGATGTCCATGAAGCTCGTCTCGATGTCGACTTGTGTGAATTCAGGTTGACGGTCTGCCCGTAAGTCTTCGTCACGGAAACAACGTGCAATTTGGAAGTACCGCTCAAAACCAGACACCATCAGCAATTGTTTGAACAATTGCGGTGATTGTGGCAAGGCATAGAACTCACCTGGGTGAACACGACTCGGAACGAGATAGTCACGTGCGCCTTCTGGTGTTGATTTCGTTAAGATTGGTGTCTCGACTTCCAGGAAGTCTTGCTCATCGAGGAAGTTCCGCATGATGTTCGATGCTTTCGAACGGAGACGGAATGTCTCTTGAAGCGACGGACGACGCAAGTCAAGGTAACGATATTTAAGACGTAAATCTTCTGACGTCTGTTCTGCTTCTTCACTGATCGGGAATGGTGTCATCTTCGCTGCGTTCAAGATGACGACTTCATCCGCGACGACCTCGACTTGCCCAGTCGGGATGTTCGGGTTCGGATTCTCACGGGCGATGACGTGTCCTTTGATGTCGAGGACATACTCTGAACGAATCGATTCCGCAAGGCGGTGTGCCTGCTCGTTTTCCGGTTGGAAGACGATTTGGACGATGCCACTCCGGTCGCGGAGATCAAGGAAGATCAATCCTCCTAAGTCACGTCGTTTTTGAACCCATCCTTTAAGTTGAACGTGTTGTCCGATGACTTCTTCCGTCACCTGACCGTTCATATGCGTGCGTCCGATCATTGTGCTTCCTCCTTTAATTTCGCGACGATCGTATCAGCGACTGCTGATAACGGAACGTCCGTCTGTTCCCCTGTAGCCATGTTCTTCAGCGCCGCTGCACCACGCTCAACTTCTTCATCCCCGAGGATGACCGTATAGCGTGCTTTCAAGCGATCGGCTGCTTTGAATTGTCCTTTGAACTTCCGACCGAGATAATCCCGATCCGCGACAAGTCCTTCGAGACGCATCAATTGCAAGAGACGTGTTGCTGTCTTTTCGACTTCGTCACTGCCTTGCGCGACGATGAAGACATCGATTTGATCATCGACCGGCGGTAAGACGTTCTCATTCTCAAGCGCCATCAATAACCGCTCGATGCCGATTCCGAAGCCGATTCCCGGTGTTGCCGGTCCACCGATCTGTTCGACGAGACCGTTATATCGTCCACCACCACATAATGTCGTGATTGCTCCGAAGCCTTCTGCTTCTGACATGATCTCGAACGCCGTGTGATTGTAATAATCGATTCCGCGGACGAGCGTTGGATCAACGACATACTCGATGCCGAGTGCATCTAAGTGAAGCAATACTTCGTCGAAGTAAGCTTTTGATGCCGGGTTTAAGTAATCGAGAATCGATGGTGCTGTTGCCATGCTCGGGTGATCGCGGTCGACCTTACAGTCGAGGACCCGAAGTGGATTCGTTTCGAGACGATTCTGACAGTCCTGACACAACTCGTGAACGACCGGTTTGAAGTGATCGACGAGTGCTGCCCGGTGTGCCGCACGACTTTCGTTATCCCCGAGTGTATTGATGACGAGCTTGAGGTGCTTCAATCCGAATGAACGGTAGATGCTCATCGCGAGACTGATGACTTCCGCATCAATCGCTGGTTGTTCACTACCGAGTGCTTCGACTCCATATTGGTGGAGCTGACGAAAACGACCTGCTTGTGGACGTTCATAACGGAACATCGGTCCAATGTAGAACAATTTCGTCGGTTGGTTCGGTGAACCGAACAGCTTGTTCGTCACGAATGAACGAACGACAGCAGCCGTTCCTTCTGGACGTAACGTCAACTGGTCTTTTCCGCGTTTCTCAAGCATGAACATTTCTTTTTGAACGATATCCGTCGTCTCACCGACGCCACGTTTGAAGAGTTCTGTCTCCTCAAAAATCGGTGTCCGGATTTCCTTATAGTTGTAACGCTTACTAATATCACGTAATTGTTGCTCGATGTACTGCCAGCGTTCGACTGTTCCTGGAAGGACATCAAACGTACCGCGTGGTAATTTCATCTCAAATTCCTCCTTTTTTGAATACAAAAAAGTCCTCGTCCGCAAAGGGACGAGAACTTGAAGATCCCGTGGTACCACCCTGGTTGTCAAATCACATTTGACCACTCGGTGCAGTTAACGCCTGCGTACGACCTTCCCTACTATCAGTTCAGGAAGATACCTCGGAAGGGTCTTTCATCGAGTTCGTCTGTTCGCCCTTCCAGCCAAGGGGCGACTCTCTAAGCAGACAAGGTCTTGATTACTCCTCTTCGTCTTCGGTCGTATGAATCATTTGGTTACGTCTAATATTGCCTCGTCTCTCGGTTCCTGTCAAGCGTTTGCTTCTTTTTCAAGAATCAATGTCACCGGTCCATCATTGACGAGCGCGATATCCATCATCGCACCGAACTGACCTGTCTCGACCGTCAGTCCTTGCGCACGAAGACGTTCATTGAACGCTTCATACAATTCGTTGGCAAGATCCGGTTTCGCTGCTTCCGTGAACGCTGGGCGACGTCCTTTTTTGACATCCCCATACAACGTGAACTGCGAGACGGATAGAATCTGACCGTCGACATCTTGCAACGAGCGGTTCATCCGTTCCTCTTCATCTTCAAACACGCGGAGTCCTGCGATTTTATCAGCTAACCAGTTCACCTGATCGATCGTGTCTTCGTGCGTGACACCGACAAGCAAGAGAAAACCTTGCTTGATTTGACCGATGACCTCCTCATCGACTGTGACACTTGCTTCTTTGACTCGTTGTAATACGACTCGCATGACTCATCCGCTCCTTACGTCATCATGACGCGATGTACAGCATACACGTCAGAGATTTGTTTGATCCGATCGACGACTTTCTGTAGATGGTTGACGTTGTTGATCGCGATCGTCATCGTGATTTTGGCTTGTTTACTGTCGTCGCCTTTCCCGCTGACGGCGACGATGTTCGTATTCGTCGCAGATACCGACTGCAGGACATCGTTCAATAATCCTGCCCGGTCGAATCCGGAAATTTCGATTTCGACGTTATAACTCTTAACGGCTTTGCCTTCGTGTTCCCACTCGACTTCGAGCAAGCGTTCTGGATTTTGTTCATGAATGACGTTCAAACAATCCGTCCGGTGAATCGAGACACCGCGTCCACGTGTGATGTACCCGACGATATCGTCCCCTGGTACTGGATTACAACAACGACTCATGCGAACGAGCATGTTATCGATTCCTTTGACACGAACGCCTTCTGGATTTTCCTTCTTCGGACGATCAAACGTCTTCATCTCACTGATCGCTTCGTTCAGTTCAAGATTTTTAGATTCTTTGTCTTTGCGTAACTTTTCCGTCAATTTATGAGCGACTTGGGCAGCTGTCAGACCATGATAGCCAACGGCAGCATACATGTCTTCTTCTTGCGCGAAGTTGAACTTCCGCGTCACGTCTTCGAGCGTCTTCTCATTGATGACTTCCTTCGGCTCAAAACCAAGCTTCTTCACTTCCGCTTCGATCAGTTCCCGTCCTTTTGAGACGTTCTCTTCCCGTTGCTGACGTTTGAACCATTGACGGATCTTATTCTTCGCCTGACTCGACACACAAATCTTGAGCCAGTCCTTACTTGGACCATAGCTGTGTTTTGATGTGACGATTTCAATGATGTCACCTGTCTTCAGCTTATAATCAATCGGTACCATCCGTCCGTTGACTTTCGCTCCGATCGTCCGGTGACCGATCTCGGTATGAATCCGGTAGGCATAATCAATCGGAACAGAGCCTTTCGGCAATTCGATGACGTCGCCTTTTGGTGTAAAGACGTACAACATGTCACTAAAGAAGTCGACTTTGACCGATTCCATGAATTCTTCAGCATCTGCCGTATCCTTCTGCAACTCAAGGATTTCCCGGAAATGGGCAATCTTATCCTCAAAGCCTGATTTCGCTTCCTGTTCCTTGCCTTCTTTATACGCCCAGTGAGCGGCAATCCCGTACTCGGCAATAAAGTGCATGTCCCGTGTCCGAATTTGGACCTCGAGCGGCTCGCCTTTCGGTCCGATGACCGTCGTATGCAGCGATTGATACATGTTCGGCTTCGGCATCGCGATATAATCCTTGAAACGTCCCGGCATGGGTTTATATTGCGTATGAATGATTCCGAGAACGGCATAACAGTCCTTGATTGAATCGACGATGATGCGCACAGCCATCAAGTCATAAATTTCGCTGAACTCTTTTTTCGAGTTTTGCATCTTGTTATAAATGGAATAGATATGCTTCGGACGTCCATCGACTTCCGCTGCAATTTGTACATCATCGAGTACTTCGTTGACCTCTTCAATGACCGAACTGACGAGCGCTTCGCGTTCCGTCCGTTTTTGTTTCATCATTGAGACAATCCGGTAGTACTGTTGTGGATTGATATAACGCAAACTGATGTCTTCGAGTTCCCACTTGATCGTCGAGATCCCGAGACGATGCGCAAGCGGTGCAAAGATTTCGAGCGTCTCTTCTGCCTTTTGCACCTGCTTTTCCTTGACCATATGTTGCAACGTTCGCATGTTATGCAAACGGTCAGCCAGTTTGATCAAGATGACGCGAATGTCTTCTGCCATCGCAATGAACATCTTCCGATGATTCTCAGCCAATTCTTCGCGTTTCGATTTATATTTGATTTTCCCGAGTTTCGTGACGCCGTCAACGAGCATCGCGACGTCGGGTCCGAATCGGTCCGTTAATTCTTCGAGAGTAATGTCCGTATCTTCGACGACATCATGAAGAAGCGCAGCGACAATCGTCGTTGCATCCAAACCAATATCGACTAAGATACCGGCAACTTGTACCGGATGAATGATGTAAGGTTCCCCAGAACGGCGGAATTGCCCATCATGTTCGTCTTTCGCGAATTGGTAAGCCCGTTCGATGTCTTTGACTTCAGCTTGCGTCATGTATTCCGCACATCGAGCGAGAAGGTCTTCTACATTTACGATTTGTTTGTTTGTCATCCCTTTTCCTCACCCAGTCCCCGGGATCGTCTGCAACGGAATCCCTAATATATAGTTCTTATTATCGTGAAATCTTGAGAAGATGTCAAAATAAAAAGAAATACCCCCTTGGTCACCATGTACCAAGAGAGTATATATGCTTTAGTCTTCGTAACGAATCAATGAGAGAACGTCGTATCCTTCGAGTTTCTCACGTCCACCAAGACCATCGAGTTCAATCAAGAATCCGATTCCGGCAACCGTTCCGCCTAATTTTTCAATCATTTGGATCGTCGCTTCGATCGTACCACCTGTTGCAAGCAAGTCGTCAAGGATGACGACGCGTTGTCCTGGTTGAATCGCATCTTCATGCATCGTCAAGACGTCTTTTCCGTACTCAAGACCATACTCGACACGGACTGTCTCACGTGGTAATTTTCCTTCTTTACGGACAGGTACGAATCCGATCTCCATCGCGTAAGCGGCTGGGCAACCAACGACGAATCCACGTGCTTCCGGACCCGCGATGACATCAGCACCTTTACTGCGTGCATATTCGACGAGTGCATCAACCGATTGTTTGTACACTGGTCCGTTCTGCATGAGTGATGTGATGTCTTTGAAACTGATTCCTTCTTTCGGCCAGTTTTCGACCTCTTTTATATGCTGTTTGAACTCCATGTCTTTTCCTCCTGCTTCGCCGCTTCTACCAAAGTATCAAAACGCTCTTTCAACTGAGCGAGTGACGAATAAATGTATTGTTGCTCGAGCTCTTGACGCGCTTCATGACGCTGGTACGTCGGAGCTTCCGTCAGATCTCGTTTTGTAGCATTTGGGTTCACACCCGGCAGCCCGTCCTCCATTGTAACAAGAAAATCAAGTTCCGAGAATACCGAATGCATAAAGTTAATCGATCGTTTCGTCCATTTTCGCGATTTCGACAAACGTACGAGACCAATCCGGAGCTCGTCACGTGGACATTTCGCGAAATACTGGAAGTAATGCTTGAAGTCCTCGCGCGATGGAATCGTCTCAAAATAATAGCCCTCGTCCTTAAAGGCACAATAAATCCGCTCTGCCTGTTGGACGTATGGATGAAACGCAACTTCTTCTTCCGGTAGATCGAGGAAGACGATGTTTTGGCGAATCGGTCCGTTCAACGGACGTTCCGCGTACTTCTCCTTCACCTCATCAGTAAAGGCAACGAATGTCGTCGTCTCATGCGGTAAGGCGAATAGTTCGCTCAGCGGGCGCTTACCCCCGCGGTAATCGAATACTTGAACATCTTCGACAGCGACGTCTTGAATCATCAATTGTGGTTTACGGAACCCATTCCATTCATTGATGTTCAGACTGCCCATCAAGTGAATCTCGGATAAGGTCGAGACTTCATCGACAAGGTCGCCGAAGCCGAAGCCGATTGCATCGAGTTCCTTCCCGTCGCCTGATAGTAGTGCTTTGACATGCGTCAAATCACGACCGATCCGTTTCATGTCACGAATCTTCGCTTGCTCGATGACGATTCGTGGCGCGGGATTTCCCATCCCGAACGGCGCGAGTCGCTGAATATCCTCAATCAACTGGATCGAGACATCACTGACCTGTAGACGTAGATCGACATCGATTGTCGCGATGAAGGCATCGTCTGGCAACGTACTGGCTTGTTCATTCAAACGTTGACGTAACACCTCGACGTCATCGGAAGAGAGCGTCATACCAGCAGCAGCGGGATGTCCTCCGAAATGCGGTAAGATATCTTCACATTTCGTCAGTTCAGCGAATAAGTCAAAGGCTGGGATTGAACGTCCAGAACCCTTCGCTGTTCCTTTTTCAGCATCGTGACACAGCATGATGACGGGACGATGATATTTTTCAACGAGTCGCGAGGCGACGATCCCAACGACACCTGGATTCCAGTCTGTCGCATCGACGACAAGCACACGGTCCTCTTTAAACCGTTCTTCGACAAGCGCCGTTGCTTCCTCTGCAATCTGCTTGACGATATCTTGACGTTGTTTATTTTGTTGGTCGAGTTGTTTCGCGAGATGAAGTGCCTCATCCTTGCTTTCCGCTAGTAACATCTCAAGCGCTGGCATCGCTGAATCAAGACGACCTGCCGCATTGATCCGCGGACCGAATGCAAATCCGACTGATTCTTCCGTCAGTTCGTCTTCCGTCAAACTACAAACGTCACGTAACGCAAGGATACCTGGACGTTCACTTGCGTTCAGCGCCTCGATGCCGCGAATCGCAAGCAACCTGTTCTCGCCGACGAGCGGCACGAGATCGGCGATCGTTCCGAGCACGGCAAGATCGAGTAACTCGACCGGTTCCCGGTCAAGCAGTGCATGCGCGACTTTAAAGGCGACACCTGCCCCAGCAAGCTTCGAGAACGGATAATCTGAGTCGACACCTGGATGAATCAAGGCAAAGGCATCAGGTAACGTTTCTTTGGCTTCGTGGTGATCGGTAATGATTAAATCGACCCCGAGTTCCTTCAGGACATCTGCTTCGTGGATGCCGGAAATCCCACAGTCGACGGTGATGACGAGACTAAAGCCCTCTTCTGCAGCCCAGCGAAACGCGGCTTCGTTTGGTCCATAGCCTTCCGTGAAACGGTTCGGGATGTAGCACTCTGCCATCCCCCCGATTTCAATCAAGGCGTGCCAGAGAATCGCAGCGGAACTCACGCCGTCGACGTCATAATCACCGTAAATCAAAATCATCTCGCCCTCGTCGACGGCACGTTGAATCCGTTCGACGACTTTTGGCATGTCTTTAAAAGCAAATGGATCATGAAATGCCATTTGATCGGTCTCTAAAAAATCACGGGCAGCTTCACGTGTCGTGAATCCCCGTTGGACAAGTAGTTGTGCGACGTGCGGTGAGATCGTGCCATCCGCCGTCAATTGTTCGATCTGTTCTGAATCGATGACTTTATCAAGCCATGTTTTTTTAGCATGGTACATCTCAAACCCTCCAATCAACTTCCCCATTATAATAGAAAATCCGCACCAGCGATAGCTGATGCGGATACTCTTTTAAGAAGCGCGTTTTGTCCGACCAAGTGTCCGACCTTTCATGACGAGCCAGAGTTGCGCGGCGATGAAGATCGAAGAATACATCCCCATGATCAACCCGACGAGCAAGGCAAGACTGAATCCGCGGATCGCTTCGCTACCGAAGATGTAGAGCGCTGCTGCTGTCATGATGACCGTGACGACCGTATTGATCGAGCGGATGATCGTCTGTTGGATCGATTCATTGACGATATGCTTCAACTCATCGAATGAGACTTTCCGTCCGCCCTTTTCAGCAAGTCCGAGATTTTCTCGTACCCTGTCGAAGGTAACGATTGTATCGTTGACGGAATACCCAATGATCGTCAAGACGGCTGCGATGAAGTACAGGTTGACTTCGATCTGGAACAGCGAGAAGAAAGCAATGATCATCAACGCATCATGTAACAATGCGAGGACTGTCGCAATCCCGTAGAGCGGTTGGAATCGGAATGAGACATAGATGACGATTCCAAGTGACGCAAGTAAGACGGCATAAATCGCGTTACGCGCGATTTCCCGACCGACTTGTGCCGAAACTGTCGAGATACTCGGTTCTTTCTTGTATTCCGCTTCAACCGATTGTTTGATTTCAGAAATTTGTTCTTGGCTGAATTCACCAACGAACGTGACGTTTGCTAACTTTCCGCCTTGAGCGAATTGAATACCATCGATTTCTTCCGCATTAATCCCGGCATCTTCAATGACAGAGCGGACGTCCGCTTCCTTGATTTGATTCTCAGAAGAAATCTCGACACGCGTTCCTTGCGTGAAGTCGATCCCGAGGTTCAGACCACGGAACGACAACAAAAGGACCGACACGATGACAAGCGCAATCGTGATTGCGAAATAGATTTTACGATGTTTGACGTAATCGAATTTCGTAGGATTAAAGCTCACGGATTTCACTCTCCTTTACACCGAACCATGATTTCTTCTTATCGAACCATCGGCTACTGACAAGGAGTTGCATCAGGTAACGTGAGACAAAGACGTTCGTGACGAACGTGACGGCGATCGAAACCATCAACATGATGGCGAATCCTTTGACCGTACTTGTACCAAAGTAGTACAACACGCCAGCAGAGATTAACGTCGTCAAGTTGGCATCAAGAATCGTACCGAACGAACGACGGTTACCGGCTTTGAACGCGGACAAGACAGATTTACCACTTCGTAATTCATCCTTGATCCGCTCAGCAGTGATGATGTTTGCATCGACCGCCATCCCGACTCCAAGAACGAGTGCCGCAATCCCCGGTAATGTGAGGACAGCATTGATCCCGTTAAAGAAGATCATGACGAGATAGATGTAGAACAGCAACGTAATAATCGAAACGAATCCAGAGACCCGGTAGAACAGTAGCATGAACAAGAAGACCGCAGCTACACCGATTGCTGAGGCGAAGAGCGTCTGATCAAGTGCGTCCTGTCCAAAAGCAGCAGAGACCGACGTCGAGTAGATTTCCTCGAGTTTGACCGGTAGTGCGCCGGCGTTTAGAATCGACGATAATTGTTTCCCGTACTCGGCATCGATATCGCCACCAGAAATGATCGCTTTATCCGAATTGATCGGTTGTGTGACCGATGCATCCGAGACGATCTTCGAGTTTGCTTTTTGAATTTCTTTTTCATACGAATCACCTTTCTCGTAATCGAGCCAGATGACGAGACGATTCGCAGGTGGTTGCATTTGTGAGACTTTTTGTGTCACTTCATAGAATTTCTCTTTTGATTTCATCGTCAACTCGACGAGTGGTTCATTCGTGTTTGGATCATATCCGACTTTTGCCCCTTTGGCTTTTAAGTCTGATCCGTCAAGCAACAACTTATCGTTGATGTCACGGAATGACAATTGTGCTGTCGAAGAGAGGATTTGACGCGCTTCCGTCTGATCCTTGACGCCAGCAAGCTGAACGCGAATCCGGTTATCGCCTTCGATCCGGATGTCTGGTTCAGAGACACCGAGGACGTTGACACGGTTCTCGATTGCCGTCAGCGTCGCACTCATCGCATTTTGATCGATGACGTCTCCTTCTTTCAGCGGTTGTACTTCATACAAGACTTCGAAGCCACCCTTAAGGTCAAGGCCGAGCTTCGTATCCTTCAACAACCATGACGATGTCGTACCGATCAGTACGAGCAACGCGATGACGACGATGAAGAATGTGGCAAGTTTCCCTTTCTTGATCATGCTACATTGTCCTTTCTCTAGTTCCCAGTATATTTTCAGACAACTTTGTTCTCCTATCCTAGCTTACAAAAGAAATGGTAATCTTAGCAAACGTTTTTCTCATATATAAACAGAAAAGACGCTCCGGAATCCGGAAAGCGCCTTTTCAATGCCTTATTCGACAGTTTCGTCGTCCATGACAGTCGTTGATTTTTTCGTCACTTCTGCGACAGCACTTCGGTTGAATGTCAATTGTGCATTACCTGACTTCAATGTCACCGTCATGTCGTCAACTTTTTGGACAACCCCGTGAAGACCACCGATCGTAACGATCGAGTCGCCGCGTGAGAGTTCATTTTGCATCTGACGCACTTGCTTCTGGCGTTTGTTCTGTGGACGGATCAACAAGAAATAGAACACCACGAAGATCAAGATCATCGGGAGGAATGTGATTAAGCCTTCCATCTGATTCAGCTCCTTTATCATTCAAATCACGTTCATTATACCGTGAAAGAATTGATTTGTCAGACGATTTGTTAGAAATTCTTTGCGTTCGGTAAATTGTAACCGTATTCTTCGAAAAATTCTTCCTTGAAATCGAGCAGACGATCCTCACGAATCGCTTGGCGAACGCCTTCCATCAACTTGACGAGGAAGTGAAGATTGTGTGTCGAACACAGATGCAGACCGAACGTTTCTTGCGCACGGATCAAGTGATGGATGTACGAACGCGAGTAGTTCTTGCATGCGTAGCAATCACATTTCTCATCGAGCGGACGGAAATCACGTGCATATTTCGCGTTCCGGACGACGAGACGTCCTTGTGATGTCATCAATGTGCCGTTTCGTGCGATCCGTGTCGGCAAGACACAGTCGAACATATCGATTCCGCGGATCGCACCTTCAATCAATGCGTCCGGTGAACCGACGCCCATCAAATAACGTGGTTTGTCTTCCGGCATGAGTGGTGTCGTGAATTCAAGCGCACGGTACATGACGTCTTTTGGCTCTCCGACTGATAGACCACCGACCGCATAACCCGGGAAATCAAGGGCAACGAGGTCTTTTGCACTTTGACGACGTAAGTCTTCGTATTCTCCACCTTGGATGATACCGAACAGCGCTTGATCGTGTGGACGTTCATGCGCAGCAAGACAACGTTCCGCCCAGCGGCTTGTCCGTTCGACGGATGCTTTCATGTACTCGTGAGAAGCTGGGTACGGTGGGCACTCATCAAACGCCATCATGATATCTGAACCGAGTGCATTTTGAATTTCCATCGCTTTTTCCGGTGACAAGAACAATTTGTCCCCGTTCAAGTGGTTACGGAAATGAACACCCTCCTCAGAAATGTTCCGAAGATCAGCAAGTGAGAAGACTTGGAAACCACCTGAGTCCGTCAGAATCGCGCCATCCCAGTTCATGAATTTATGCAGACCGCCCGCTTCCTTGATGACATCATGTCCTGGACGCACCCAGAGGTGGTACGTGTTCGCGAGGATGATGTTCGCGTTCATGTCCTTGATTTGTTCCGGTGCCATCGTCTTGACCGTCGCTTGCGTTCCGACCGGCATGAAGACCGGTGTCTCGAAACTGCCGTGCGGCGTGTGGACGATTCCCAACCGCGCTCCGGATTGTTTACATGTCTTGATATGTTCGTATGTTACCGCGTGTTTTGTCATTAGTTTCGTTCCTCTCTCGTTAAGAACATCGCATCACCGAAGCTAAAGAAACGATAGCCGTTCGCGACTGCTTCTTCGTAGGCATGCAGAATGTGTTCCCGTGTCGATAATGCGGACACGAGCATGATCAATGTTGATTTCGGTAAGTGGAAGTTCGTGATCAGACCATCAATCCCTTTGACTTCCTGACCCGGGAAGATGAAGATGTCCGTCCAGCCCGTTGCTTCGACGAAGTCGCCGTGGTCACGGATGACCGTTTCAAGCGTCCGTGTTGATGTCGTCCCGACCGCGATGATCCGTCCGCCTTGTTTCCGTGTTTCGCGTAGCAAAGCAGCTGAACTTTCCGGCAGTTCGTAGTACTCACTGTGCATCTTGTGACTATCGACGTCGTCGACCGAGACAGGACGGAATGTACCAAGTCCTACGTGTAGCGTCAACGGTGCGATCCGAACGCCTTTCGCTTTGAGCGCCTCGAGCAATTCCGGTGTGAAGTGAAGACCAGCCGTCGGTGCTGCCGCACTCCCGCGTTCTCGAGCGTAGACCGTCTGATAACGATCTTGATCCTCGAGTTGTTCATGAATATACGGTGGCAGTGGCATCGTTCCGAGTTGGTCGAGCACTTCATAGAAAATGCCGTCATAGAAAAACTTCAGGATTCGTCCCCCGTCTTCAAGTGCTTCGACGCACTCAGCACGGAGTAACCCGTCACCAAACGACAAAATCGTTCCTGGTTTAACGCGTTTTGCCGGTTTCGCCAGTGTTTCCCAGACATCGTCACTCGTCTGCTTCAAGAGTAACAATTCGATTTTCCCACCCGTCTCTTCCTTCACACCAAAGAGACGTGCTGGTAAGACTTTCGTATCATTGATGACGAGTGTATCGCCTTCGCGGAAGTGGTCGACGATATCATGGAAGTGCTGATGCTGAATCGCACCTGTCTCCCGATCGAGAACCATCAATTTCGAACTCGTCCGGTCGAGCAATGGCACTTGAGCAATTTGTTCTTCTGGTAAATGAAAATCAAATAAGTTTACATCCATTGGTTCAATTTCCTTCTTTCAGTCCTAAATGTTGGCGAGCGAACGGTGTTAAGACACGTCCGCGCGGGGTACGTTGTAAAAATCCTTGTTGCAGTAGATATGGTTCATACACATCCTCGATCGTCTGCGCATCTTCTCCAATCGTTGCAGCGATCGTCTCGAGACCGACCGGACCACCGGCAAATCGTTCAGCAAGCGATCGTAGTAAACGATGGTCGACATCGTCGAGCCCAAGCGCATCGACATGCAAGCGATCAAGCGCACTTGTCGCGAGCACAGCATCGATCTCGGTTTGATGGGCGACTTGAGCGAAATCGCGGACACGCCGTAACAACCGATTCGCGACACGTGGTGTTCCGCGTGAACGAAGCGCGATCGCTTCTGCAGCGAGACGATCCGCTTCGAATCCGAACAATCGCGACGTCCGGGTCACGATGGCAGACAACTCTGACATCGTATAATATTCAAGCTTCAGCGTCACGCCAAAACGATCACGGAGCGGTGCCGATAACATCCCGGCACGCGTCGTTGCACCAACGAGCGTAAACGGTGGTAAATCAATTCGGACGCTGCGGGCGAGTTCCCCTTGACCGATGACGATATCGAGACAATAATCCTCCATCGCCGGATACAGAATCTCTTCGATTGATCGACTTAATCGATGAATCTCGTCGATGAATAGGACATCACCCGGTTCCAGTGATGAAAGGATTGCCGCCAGATCACCCGGTCGTTCGATTGCAGGACCGGCTGTCGTCTTGATACCAACCCCCATCTCGTTCGCGATGATTGTCGCAAGCGTCGTCTTCCCGAGACCCGGAGGACCATAGAGAAGCACGTGATCGAGTGTTTCCTGACGAATTTTCGCCGCCTTGATGAAGACACTTAAGTTTCCTTTTGCTTTCTCCTGTCCGATGTATTGCTCGAGCGTCTGAGGACGCAGACTCCACTCTTCTTGATCTTCCGCATGGGCGGATTCTGACAAAATGCGCTCTTCCATGTCCTCACCTCACATTCAATAACAACTGGAGTGCCCGTTTGACATATTGATCCGTCGACAGGACTTCTGCCTGCAACGCTTTTTTGACTTTCTCGACTTCTCGGTCACTATAACCAAGCGCCGTCAAGGCTTCACAAGCTTCATTCAGTTCAGCATTGCCTTGCGCGAACAAGCCTTCGCTCGGTACGTAATCTGGTGCGAGCTCGGCTAACTTTCCTTTTAGGTCCAGTGTCATTTGTTTTGCTGTTTTCTTGCCGACCCCCGGGAACTTGACGAGATAACTTTCTTTCTCTTGTTCAATCGCTTCAACGAGCGCATCGACATTCCCTGATGCGACGATTGCAAGCGCTCCTTTCGGTCCGATTCCTGTGACACCGAGCAACTTCGTGAACAAGGCACGCTCACGACGGGAACGGAATCCAAATAAGACTTCTTGGTCCTCACGGACATAATGATACGTATATACGATGATCTGTTCGTCTCCGGTCCGATAAAAAAACGGGTTCGGTGCTACGATCTTGTAGCCAATCCCGCCAACTTCTACCGTCACGAATTCCGCACAGACATAAGCGACTTCGCCGCGTACGAATTCTATCAATGTGGAACGCTCCCATCCTTAAACAAACTCTCGTGTTATTGTAGCATACATCTTCGTTTGGCTTCAAAGCGTTCTTCAGCAAAAATCAATACATACGTTCGCTCTCTCAATCAGAAGACAAAAAAGCGTGATCGTTCGCACGACCACGCTCCCATCCTCTATTTTACGAACGCTCAAGCATCCGTTCGAGCGCCAACACGGCATGCTGCGTCGTCTCTTCGTCGACTTTAATGATGTTGACCGGCTCACCGGCTTCGACTTGTTCGAGCGCCCACGCCAAGTGCGGTAAGTCGATCCGGTTCATCGTCAGACACGGACACATGAACGGATTGAGCGACACGATATCGAGTTCTGGATGCGTCGTCGCAAGTCGATTGACGAGATTCATCTCTGTTCCGATCGCCCACTTCGTTCCGGGAGCAGCCTGTTCGATTTGTTGAATGATGTACGCCGTTGATCCGTTGAGATCTGACGCTGTCACGACTTCATGCGAACATTCCGGGTGGACGAGAATCTTTCGCTCCGGATCCGTCTTGCGGAACTGATCAATCTGACCGACCGTGAATTTCTCATGGACCGAGCAGTGTCCTTTCCACAAGATGACGCGGACGTCCTGGTCCTCCCCGTTAAAAACGAGTTCGTCCTTGATCGGATCCCAAATCGCCATCTGTTCTAACGGAATTCCGAGTGCGTGCGCCGTATTGCGACCGAGGTGTTGATCCGGCAGGAAGAATAAGATGTCGCGTTCAGCCAGCGCCCACTCGACCATCTGGACAGCGTTTGATGACGTCACCGTCGCCCCACCATGACGACCAACGAACGCTTTGATCGCTGCCGTCGAATTGACATACGTCAACGGTAAGATCGACTCCCCAAATCGTTCCGTTAAGATCGTAAAAGCACGCTCAGTTTGCGTATCGTTCGCCATATCCGCCATCGAACAACCAGCACGCATGTCAGGCAAAACGACCGTATGTGACGCATCGGTCAACATGTCTGCCGTCTCTGCCATGAAGTGGACACCGCAAAAGACTGTATATTCCGCTTCTGTCATCTGCTTCGCGACTTGCGCGAGCTGGAGCGAATCTCCCGTCGCATCCGCGAACTGGACGACTTCGTCTTTTTGATAGTGGTGGGCAGGTAAGAACAAACGACTGCCCATCCGTTCTTTGACCCCTTCGATGATCGCGATCAAGTCTGCTTCTGATTTCTGTAAGTACGACGCTGGAATCCCTTCGTGACGTAATAGATCAAATGACATCTTTTTTTCCTCCTTCGATTTTCATGCTGATATCAAGCGCTGTAGCTGAATGGGTGAGTGCCCCGAGTGAGATGACATCTGCTCCGCTCTCCGCGAAGTCTGATAACGTGTCTATCGTGATCCCGCCGGATAACTCGACCGTGATATGCGGTGGAATCAATTGCCGAAGCTGCTTGATTTCTGCTGGTGTCCGGTTATCGAGCATGATGATATCGACTTTGGCAGCCACTGCCTCGAGCACTTCCGCTTCCGTCTCGACTTCGACTTCAATTGGTGTCGTATGACCCGCGACACGTTTTGCTCGCGTCACCGCTTCTGTAATCGATCCCGCGACTGTGATGTGGTTGTCCTTGATCATGACGGCGTCATCGAGTCGTCCGCGATGACTATAGCCACCGCCGACGCGCACGGCGTGTTTTTCGAGCATTCGTAACCCTGGGGTTGTCTTTCGTGTATCCGTGATTCGGATTCGTCCTGCTGCTACCTCGACCGCTTGACGTGTCTTCGTCGCAATCCCGGATAAGCGTTGCACCAGATTCAAGGCGACCCGTTCACCACTTAAGATGTCCTGTAACGAACCAGACCACTCGGCAAGGAGTGTGCCTCGCGTGACGACCGTTCCTTCCGCCACATGAATTGTCACGTCGACTTGTAACAAATGCGCCATCTCCCGAATGATGTCGACTCCACAAAAAACACCGTCTTCCTTAGCTAGAAAACGACCAGTCCCGCGTTCTTGTCCCGTCAGACATCCTTCACTCGTGATATCCCACTGTCCGATGTCCTCGATTAAAAAGGCCTCCAGTTGTTGCCGTAACTGCCACTTGTTCAACGTTCTCATCCTCTCCTGTCAACCGACTTCGCGCCCCTTCAAGCAACAGACATGCCGTCACATACCGTAATCGATTTTCTTCTGCTTCCTGTCCGGATTCGTCTAATGTCCAGCGTTTTAACTTTTCTAAACTATCTTCTATTTGCTTCACATCCATTTCGACACCAATGACCTGCGATAGACGGTCTGTTACGGAACGAAGTGTTCCCGGACGTCGTTTCACTTGTTTTACTGAAAGTTCCGGTAACAACTTGAGCTGTTCTGCTACTGCTTTCCCCATGACG
This sequence comes from Exiguobacterium abrahamii, assembly GCF_015645365.1. Taxonomy (NCBI): domain Bacteria; kingdom Bacillati; phylum Bacillota; class Bacilli; order Caryophanales; genus Exiguobacterium; species Exiguobacterium abrahamii. Next base: position 704,014 of record NZ_JADOYC010000001.1, on the reverse strand, counting down.
ACACATTCAAGGAGCGAGTTCGACGCCAGACGATTTCGACCGTGTAGTCCAATCGATGCTGTCTCGCCGACCGCGTATAGTCCTTCGACATGCGTCTGCCCCGTTAGATCCGTTTCGATCCCGCCCATTAAGAAATGGATGCCTGGTGCAATTTCAACAAGATCCGGATTTATGTTCAGTTTTTCACATTTTTCGACAAACGTTGGAAACCGCTTTGTCCGGTCGACGACGTTTGACGTATCGAGATAGACCGGTTCACGCTTTCGCACCTCGTGGATTCGTTTTGCGACTTCATCTCGCGCTGCTAAATCTTGCATCGGATGATCCGCCATGATGCGGTCGCCATTTTTCGTTACAAGCGTTGCTCCCGCACCACGTAATGCTTCCGTGATCAAACCTTCCGAACGACCTGCATGAACGAGTACCGTCGGATGATGCTGGATATAACCGAGATCACGAATCGTCGCCCCCGCTTCAAAGGCGAGTGCAATCCCGTCTCCTTGAATCAAAGGGTCATTCGTCGACGCCGCGAATAATCCACCCACTCCACCGGTCGCAAGAATCGTCGCGCGCGCCACAATCTCGATCGGCTCCCCATGGCTATATCCAACTGCACCTACTACTTGCCCGTTGACTTGAATCAACTCTGTGATACGCGTCTGCTCAAGAATCGGAAATGGTACTCGCGGCATCAACGTCTCCATGATCCGTTTACCAGTCTCGTCCCCGCCAGAGTGATAAATCCGCGGCAAACGATGTGCTCCTTCACGACCGAGCAAAAACTCTCCCTCGGATTGATCGAATGGAACGCCTTGTCGTAACAAGAATTCCATCGCCTCCGTTCCCGATCGGGTGACGTAATCGACGACGGACGGATTGATACGCCCTTTTGCTGCTTGGCACGTATCTTCAAAATGACCACGATGATTGACTTCTGCATAAGCGGAAGCAATCCCACCTTGCGCTCGGACGGAATTCGTCTCAAACCGAGAACCTTTCGAGACGAGTAATGCGTCCATCCCTGTCGGAAGATGCAGGGCAACCGAAATTGCAGCAAGTCCTGTTCCGATGATCAATACATCCGTCTCAAGTCTTTTATGTAAAGACATATGTTTTACACCTCTATATCTAAATGTTTACTATTGACTTGACAATAAGTTTGGCATACTTTTAGCTGAGTGACAAGACGAAAGGACAGGATTTTTCATGATCTATCTCGATTACGCAGCGACGACTCCGCTGCATCCACAAGCACTCGATCATTATCAACAAGCCGCTCAGTCGTTCTACGGCAACAGTTCTTCTCTTCATGACATCGGTGGCAACGCTGAAGGTTTACTCGAACGAGCCCGTCAATATCTGATGCAACAATTGGCTCAACAAGAAGGAACTGTCATCTTTACAGGGAGCGGATCAGAAGCAAACTATATCGCTTTGACTCATCTGATGCGACAGAGTAACAAATCAGTTGTCTTGACACTTCGATGTGAACACGACTCGGTCTTGCTTCCACTTGCGCGCTGGGCACAAGAAACACGGCACCTTTCTTTATTACCGGACGGAACGTTCGATTGGGAACAATTCGTCGCAGCTTGTACGGATGAAATCGGTGTTGTCTCGATTCAACATGTCAATTCGGATACGGGTTTTCGTTTTCCGATCGAACGTATCGCAGCATACTGTCAATCGCGCGGGATTCTGTTTCATTGCGACGGGGTCCAAGGATTTTTAAAAGATGCAATCAACATCGACGCTTTTGATGCCTACACGATGAGTAGTCATAAAGTGTATGGACCAAAAGGATTAGGTGCCCTGTATTTGCGACGACCGCTCTTTAGTCCCTACTACGAAGGTCATCACGAATTCGGAATCCGCCCAGGCACAGTCGACGTTCCAGGAATTGCCGCGTTCATCGCTGCCTGTGAGGCGTCGCGATTAGAAAATCCAGGAATCCAAGCTTCAAGCCGTCGATTTCGTGGTATGCTAAAAAAAACATTGTCTTCGTCTCGTTACACGATGATTGAGTCGCCAACGCAACTCGCTTCCATCTGCGCCATCCATACGAAGCAACGGGACGGTCAATACGCGTTGCTCGCCTTGAATCGTGCTGGAATCGCGGTTTCCGCTGGTAGTGCCTGCCGGGCTGGAGAAAATGGTCCGAATGCGACATTACGTGCCATCGGCTTTGACGAATCAGCGGCTCATGGGTTGATTCGACTCAGTTTCGGAAGACACACGACGAACGAAGAAATCGAACAGTGCATCGATGTGTTGAACACAATTTCATGACACTGGAGAAAGGTAGGAGACATGATGGGGAAACGCATCTCCGGAGAAGAACGCCGGAAATCATTACTTCGTATGATTGAGGAAAGTGAGCAACCTGTCACAGGAACGGCACTGGCGAAACAAGCAGGTGTCAGTCGCCAAGTGATCGTGCAGGATTTATCATTGTTAAAGGCAAAAGGATATCCTGTCATCGCGACAGCTCGTGGCTATTTGATCAATGATCCGGAAGTCGACGGTTCAAAATTACGTCGCAAGATCGTTTGCCGTCACGGCATCGATCAGTTAAAGGATGAGTGTGACGCTATCGTTGATGAAGGGGTCGTCGTCCGCGATGTCATCATTGAACATCCCGTCTACGGCTTCATCACTGGAGAGTTGATGCTAAAAAGCCGTCGGGATGTCCGCGTATTAATCGAGCAACTAAAGGAGACGCAAGCCACTCCGCTCTCGAGCCTGACGGACGGAGTCCATATCCACACGCTTGAGGCGGATCATGAAGACGCACTGGAAGCCGCCATTGCGAAACTCGATCGTCTCGGAATTCTCGTTTCAGAGCTCGATGTCTGAACATACAAAAACCGCCTATTCCAAAGGAATAAGCGGTTTTTTTATCGTTCAATCGGTTCAAGTCGTGCCTCCGGCATCGTAGATGGCGGATCAAACGTTGCTAAGACTTTGCGGACACGTCGGTTTTCGATATGCAAGACGGTCAACGTGACACGTTCATAACGCATCGCCGTTCCGACGTCCGGTAATTGTCCGCTCTCCTCCATGATCCATCCCCCAAGTGACTGAGCGTCCGTGTCCGGCATCGTCAATTGAAATTGCTGACAGAAGTCTTCAATGTCATACTCTGCTAGACATTCGTATTGCTCTGGACCAATCCGTTTCGTATATTCCAATGATTCATCGTGTTCATCCCAAATCTCCCCGACGATTTCTTCTAAAATATCCTCAAGGGTGATCAGACCTGCCGTCCCTCCGAACTCATCCAGAACGACTGCCATGTGGGACTGTTTGACTTTGAGTTCCGGTAATAAATCCATCAATCGTGTCTGTGGTACGACGAACGATACCGGTCGAATCCATTCTCGGATATCAACGGAGCCGTTCTTCACGTATGCACGCAGAAAGTCCCGTTCCGATAATACACCGATGACGTGATCAATCGAATCCTTATAGACCGGTAGACGAGAATAGCCACCCTTCTGGACCTCTGCAAGGATGTCTTCAAGCCGCGCATCAATATCGATCGCTTGAATGTCCATGCGAGGCGTCAGTGCATCCTCGACCGTCGCATGTTGAAAATCAACTGCTTGATGAACAAGTTCCGCCTCTGCAAGCCCCATGATCCCCTCTTCCTGACTGATATCAACAAGTGCCTTGAGTTCCTGTTCGGTCACGAGCGGCCCTTTCGGATCCGCTCCAATCAACCGTAGCGCCAACTGGCGTAAGCGGAGTAACAGGAAGACAAGTGGTCGAAAGCACAGTAAGAAAAAGCGCAGTGGACGTCCGATCAATAACACGTAACGTTCCGTATGTTCACGGGCATACGACTTCGGTATCAATTCTCCGAACAACAGCAACAGGAAAAACAGCGCAAGAAAGGCAACGGTTTGTGTTGCGATCGTCTCGACGAACTGGATGATCCACCAGCCACCAAATAAGATAAAGGCGACGTTGACGATCGTATTCCCAATCAAGATCGACGTCAGTGTCTCTTCGTAACGTTGAAGTAAGCGGAACACACGGGACGCACGCGCGTCCCCTGCTTCCGATTGATGCAACAACCGCAACCGGTTGACACTCGCGAGTGCCGTCTCGGCTGAGGAAAAGAACGCGGATAAGACGAGAATCGGAATTAACCAAACGATTGAAATCATGGGCAATGGGTCCACGATGCTTTCACACTCCGTTTCCTAATGGAATGAACCGCTTAGAATGATGACTCGACGAATTCGAACTCGAAATCACGGATACGAACGACATCGCCGTCGATTGCACCAAGACGACGTAACTCTTCGTCGACACCCATTTGACGCAGTGTCCGAGCGAAACGTTTAATCGATTCTTCACGCATGAAGTTTGTCATCGTGAAGAGTTTTTCGATGCGTGGTCCTTTGATGACGAAGCAATCGTCTTCATCTTTCGTGATCGTAAAGCCGGCTTCTGGTGCTTCATAACCGTAGACGACACGTGGTGTCGCTGTTTTCTCTTCGAGTTCCTCAAGACCGAATTCTGGTGTTGCATCGACGAGGTCAGCGATTCGGAATAACAGATCACGTAACCCTTGGCGTGTTGCTGCTGAAATTTCGAATACTTCAAGCTCTGGGAAAGCTTCCTTAAAGGCTTCAAGATGTTCTGCTGCATCCGGCATGTCCATCTTGTTCGCGACGACGACTTGCGGACGTTCTGTCAAACGCAGGTTATAGTCCGCGAGTTCTTTATTGATGATGTTGTAGTCTTCGATTGGATCGCGACCTTCCATCCCGCTCATGTCGATGACGTGGACGATGACTTTCGTCCGCTCGACGTGACGGAGGAACTGGTGACCGAGTCCGACACCTTCACTTGCACCTTCGATCAATCCTGGCAAGTCAGCCATGACGAAGCTACGGCTATCTTCCGTTTCGACGACACCGATGTTCGGTGTGATCGTCGTGAAGTGATACGCACCGATTTTTGGACGTGCTGCTGAAACGACGGATAATATCGTTGATTTTCCGACACTCGGGAAACCGACGAGACCAACGTCTGCTAGCATCTTCAGCTCAAGTTTCAAGTACTTCTCTTCTCCTGGCTCACCGTTTTCCGCGTGCTCAGGTGCTGGGTTGGCTGGTGTCGCAAAACGTGTATTCCCACGTCCGCCACGTCCACCTTTTGCGACGATTGCTTGTTGTCCGTGATGGACGAGGTCAGCGATGACTGCATTCGTATCGTCATCGTAGACGACCGTGCCCGGTGGAACCTTGACGATTAGGTGCTCGGCTTTACGACCGTGCATCCCTTTTGACATACCGTTTTCACCTTGAACCGCTTTAAAGTGACGTTTGTAACGGAAGTCCATCAATGTCCGAAGCCCTTCGTCGACTTCTAGGACGACGTGAGCCCCGTGACCACCGTCACCGCCGGCAGGACCGCCGTCCGGAACGTATTTCTCACGACGGAACGCTACTTGCCCACGTCCTCCGTCACCTGCTTTTACATAAATATTTACCTGATCGACAAACATGTCGGATCCCTCCTCTTACTTCTCTTCCTCAAACGGAAGACTTTCAATCTCAATCACACACTCATTTTCCGTCTGCGACTCGATTTCCATCGGCGTCACTAGATCCTCAAGGCGCGACATATCTAGTAGATCCCGATAGATCTCGATGGTCACGCCCTCGTGGAAGGTCACGGATACTTCTCCTACTCCTACATCAATCATGGCGATGGCTGCTTCGACGAGTTGCTTCAACCGCTCATCTTCCATGTGGGGTGCTCCGATGACATCATACGTCACAGTTTTGCCTGACCATTCAGCTTGCAGTAACGCCAGTGCAGTTTTCGGCAATCCGATTCGCGCTAGACGCCCTTCCCGTGATGCTTGATCCCGGTATGCCGAACAGATCGACTCGACTGCTTGTTCGTCTCCGATCGCGCCATACGAACGGACGAGTTGTATCCGGTTCAACCACTCGTGACGAAGAGTCTTTAAAAGATCAAGTACCTGCTGTTCCTCCATCGGTCGTTCCCTCCTAAAAAAAACAGACCCTAACCCTCGAAAGTGGCTAGAGTCTGCTTCGTCGATCCTTATGCTGGGTAAACGCTGACTTGTTTCTTGTCGCGTCCGAGACGTTCGAAACGAACGACACCAGTTGCAGTTGCGAAAAGTGTATCATCGCCACCACGTCCGACGTTCATACCTGGGTGAATCTTCGTACCGCGTTGACGGTAGAGGATTGAACCAGCAGAAACAGTTTGACCGTCTGCACGTTTCGCCCCAAGGCGTTTCGATTGCGAGTCACGACCGTTCTTTGTCGAACCTACCCCTTTTTTCGATGCGAAGAACTGAAGATTAAGTTTCAACATGTGGAATCCACCTCCTATACTTGTTCAAGTTGGATAAACTCACCGTAACTTTCAGCGATGGTACCAAGTTGGACCAAAGTCGCTTCCAGTAACAATTGGGTGCGCTCACTGACATCCGGTGCTAAGTCAGCGTACGGTTCTACATAAAAGTAGCCACCCTCTTGTTGTTCTGCCATTTCAAGGAGCAGGACCTGCCCGAGTAATGCTTCTATGGCATTGTATGCCCCGAAGATCACCGACGAGACGCCGGCACAGACAAGGTCGAGACCTGGTTCTGCGAACTCGGCATGTCCTGTCACTTCGATGGAGCGGACGAGTTCCGCTTCATCTCGTCGAATCTTGACACGTATCATGGCTTACGCTTCGATTTTCTCGATGCGGACCTTCGTGTAAGGTTGACGGTGACCTTGCTTACGACGGTAGTTCTTTTTCGCTTTCATTTTGAAGACAGTGATCTTTTTCGCGCGAGCGTGTTTGATGACCGTTGCTACGACCTTCGCACCTTCTACGAGTGGAGCGCCGACTTTAACATCGTCACCACCAAGGATCAATACTTCACCAAATTCAACTGTGCTGTCGACGTCTGCGTTTAATTTCTCAACGTAGATTTCTTGGCCAGCTTCGACTTTGACTTGTTTACCACCAGTTTTGATAATTGCGTACATTACGTGCACCTCCTCTTAGGAACTCAGACTCGCCATCACGGGCAGCGGATGCTTTAAAACCCGGTCTGTGCGGTTGTAGTCATTTGGGTGCTTCCAAACGAACTAACGTTATTCAGAATACCAAACGTTCTTCTACCTTGTCAATGCTGTTCTGAAGGATTATTCCGATCGCTTGATGAAATCGAGACAGTCCTGTGACGCCCCCGTGAACAGGACCGCTGGATCGCCTTCGAGCACATGGACTTCGAGCGGTTGACGAGAGATGAATTCGTCCTGCAACAGATGCCGTGGTGCGCGAATCACGACCGCTTCCGCATAGGTCGCGATCTCAAGTAACTTCGGTTCAATCAAGCGATAGACACTCAATCGCGTCCACTGTCCGGATTCCTGCGAGCGCTCCTGTAGCGATTTCCCGTGACGTTGGCGTGTCAGTTCGCATAAGCCCATCTTCGTAAACCCATAAACTTCGATTTGTTTCGTCTCGAGCGCCGCCCGTTCTTTGAGGAGTTGCGTCACCCGCGTCTGCCCTTTACTAGAGCCACGGAGGAAATCGATCGCAATCATGCCACTGATGTTGCGCAACCGTAATTGGCGCATGACTTCGACAGCAGCCGCTTCATTGATTTGATCAAACGTCCGCTTTTGTTCTTTGACCGAAATCGTCTTCCCACTGTTGACGTCAATGACAGTCATCGTCTCAACCTCTTCAATCAAGAGATACGCACCCCCGTCAAGCCAGACGACCCGTTGCATCGCTTTCTCGATGGCGCCATCGATTGCTTCCATCTCAGGTAAGCGTCCTTTTCGTAGCGACCGTTCGACGGACAGGCCGAGCAGCTCGAGCCGTTCCTTTTCCTGACGCGTCATGACGAGTGCTTCCATGACGTGCGGAAGACGTTTCGCTTCCTGGACGATCAGTGCCTCGTCTTGTTCAAGACGCGGTGCCTGCATGAGTTCTTTATGTCGTGTCCGTAATGATTGCAATTCTTGCTTCAATTCGTCGATTGATGCTTTTGCTGCCTCCGTCCGGTAGAGAATCCCCTCTTCGTCCGTCGTCGTCAGTTGCTCCGCCAGTTGACGCTGGACGACGAGATCCAGCTTTCGACTGAAACGGATGCGTCGGCCGTACGGGAAATAGACGAGATAACGTCCACCATAGGTGATGTTCTGCGTCACTTTGTGTTGTTTCGGTGCAACGCCCTCTTTGACGACCTGGACGAGTAACGTCTGTCCGACCTGGACGGCTTGTCCGATCGTCGGTACGTCCGGATAGCGACGAAGTGCTTCCACCGTCTCATTTAGCGGTAAGTAAAGTGGTGTGCCGTCAGTCGCAATCAAAAAGGCTGCTCCGAGCGTCGGATGCAACCGGTCGACCTTGGCATAGACAAAAGTGCCAACCCGAATCTCGTCGCGCATCCGCTCATGATATTCAATTAATCGACCACCCTCGACCAATGCCAATCGTTCAAGCGAAGCGGTCTGTTCACTAATCCATCGCATACTGATCCCTCCAAAAAAATTAGACTAGGCGCGACGATGTCGTCCTAGTCTAATTTCCCATTCTTATTTCATCCCAAGCATCTTCTTCAATTTGACGAAGAACCCTTTTTGCGGTTGTTCATTTAAATCAAGCAGTGGTACAGATTCGCCGAGAATTCGGCGAGCGATGTTACGGTAGCCGAGTCCAGCCCGGTTATCCGGATTCATCGTCACAGGCACACCACGGTGGGAAGCGGCGATGACTTCTTCATCATCGATGATCAGACCAAGCAGATCGATCGAAAGAATACGCATGATCTCATCGATGTCGAGCATATCGCCAGATGCCATCATGTGTGAACGCACCCGGTTGATGACGAGTTTCGGAACGATGTTTCGTTCTGAGCGCTCGAGCATCCCGATGATCCGGTCCGCATCTTGAACGGCTGCTTTTTCCGGTGTCGTCACGACGACGGCTTCATCGGCACCGGCGATCGCATTCATGAAGCCTTGTTCGATTCCTGCAGGGCAATCGATCAAGACGAAGTCGTATTCGAGTTTCAGTGTATCGATGATTGCCTTCACCTGTTCGGGTGTGACGGAGGACTTATCCTTTGATTGAGCAGCAGGCAACAGATACATCTCTTCAAAACGTTTATCGCGGACGAGCGCTTGGTGCAACTTACATTGCCCTGTCACGACGTCAACGATGTTATAGATACTCCGGTTATCAAGACCTAGCACGATATCCAGATTACGTAACCCGATATCCGTATCAACGAGGCAAACGGAATGTCCCATCAATGCAAGTGCTGTTCCGATGTTTGCAGTCGTCGTTGTCTTTCCGACGCCACCTTTACCGGATGTGACGACGATGGCGCGTCCCATGTTCGTCTTCGCCTCCATATGTACCTGTTCTTTCACTTGTTCCATATCCGTCACCCTCTTTCACTATCAATCGCAAACTGATCCATCCGCGCGAGCGGAACGGTTTGAAGGCGGGAGAATTCCACCCCGTCTTCGCCTAAAAATGCACAACCCATATCGAGAGCAGGAATCGGTGCGTCGTCCGGTTCTTCGTGGACGGTGCCAGCGACTGCGACCCATTTCGGTTGCAATACACTCGCAGCGATGACGGCTTCCGTATTGCCACCTTTACCTGCATGAACGGTACCACGTAAAGCACCGAGACAATAGATACTTCCTGTCGCATGGACGACCGCCCCCGGATTGATATCTCCGATGATGACGATCGAGCCTTCGACGTCTAATACGTGCCCACTGCGTGCCGTTCCACCGAAGTAATGAAACGTTCGCTCTCCGTACAAGGCTTTTGCCTCGTCCTTCGTGATGCACTCACTATCATAGCCTTTGAAAGAGAAGGAATCATGTCGCGCGACGATAGATTCGACGGCCGTCAACACCCCTTCATCGACATAACGTCGACCGAAGAAGAAGGTGATTGGTACGGCGCGTCCGTTCTCGACGGATTTGTCCGCAAGCGTCAACTCTAAATCGTCAAGAAATTCATCCACACTGCACCTTTCATTCACATAGACGGCGAGGCCACCACGATGACCTTTCATCGTTACATAACGTTTACGCTCAATCATGACTCATCCTCTTTTCTCGTCAAGGGTCGACTGCACGAGTCGGGTCATCGGATAATACAGGATGATGATACCGATCAGCTGCGCAACCAGACTCCTTGGAATGATCTGTGTCGCGAGTTCCTGGAAGGAGACTCCGACACCTACGACCGAAGCCGTGAAGAAATATATATCGAGCTCATACAAAATGGCACTGAACGTGAACGTGACAAGAATCGTCAATACGTTCTCCTTTACATATTTTAGCACGAAGCTACTAAAAAGCGGAATGGCGGATAACGCAAATAAGTAAATGCCGATGATATCGGAGTACACGAAATCATACAGCAATCCGAAAACAAGTCCGAACCCGAGTGCCTGTTCAAGTTTCCCGTACCGACCGAGGAACATCAAGCCGATCAATGTCGCATGGATGACGTACGGTGAACCGTCTCCGAGTGGTCCTGCGAACAACGTTCCTTCTAAGATAAAAAGAAGGAACACGGCGAAAAACAACTTAACGTTATTCACGAGTGTCCCCTCCCTTATCGGTCTCAGCGAAAGGTTCCTTCGCTTCGCGCTCAATCACGAAGACATGACCGAACTGTTCGAAGTCTGCTGCCGGTTTGACGTATGCGATTTTCGAAGCCCCATACTGATCGGCTTTCACTTCCTCGATTTTTCCGATGACGATTCCGCTCGGATACTTTCCACCGAGACCGGACGTCGTGACGGTCTGCCCTTTTTTCAGCTTCGCATCATTCGGAATTTTCGTGAACTTGAGTAATTTCGTCTCTTCATCAAAGCCTTCGATCGTACCGAAGACTCCTTTTCCTTTCGTGTCATCTGCCGTTGCCGAGACGTTATTCGTCCGACTTGTATCTGACATCAACTGCACGAGGGATGTATAAGCACTCGCCTGGATGACGCGACCGATCAGTCCATCTGCTGTTACGACGGCCATGTTCGGTTTGACTCCTTTTTGTTCGCCGATGTTAATCGTAACAAATCGTTGCCATTCGGACGATGTCCGACCGATCATCTCTGCCGGTAACAATTTGTAGTCGCGAATCGATCCGTTCAGGTCGAGCATATCTTTCAATTCTTTATTCTCACGTTCAAGATCACGGACTTTGACGGCATTGCCGGCATAGTCACTTAAACGCGATTTCAAGTGTTCGTTCTCTTTGTACACGTCACGCACTTCTTTAATCGAAGTGACCGTATCATCAATCCAGCCAATCGGTGTCGCGAAAAGGCGTTGACCGACGCCCACGGTATCACGCACAAAGCTTTGATACCAGTGGGATTGGTTACGCCCTTGTAGCGAAATCCCGATCAAGATCACCAAAAGGAGAAAACTAAGGAGTGTGATGAGCAGTTTTCGATTATTTAAAAATCGCTTCATCGCTCATCCCGTCCTTATCTTTTTTGCGAGATGCCTGATTTCGAACGAAGAACATTCATCATCTCGAGTGATTTTCCTGTACCGATTGCGACACAATCGAGTGCATTTTCTGCAACGAGTGTCAAAATACGTGTTTCGTCTTCGATGACAGCGTCGAGGTTCTTCAAGAGTGCCCCACCACCTGTCAAGACGATTCCGCGGTCCATGACGTCTGCTGATAATTCAGGAGGCGTCTGCTCAAGCGTGTGTTTGACACCTGCAAGAATCGCTTCGACCGTATCCGAGAGTGCATCACAAATTTCCGCACTTGTGACTTCGATCTGTTTCGGAAGACCTGTGACAAGGTCACGTCCACGGATTTCCATCGTTTCGTTCTCTGACTCTTCATCGATGCGAGCGTAACCGATCGTCATTTTCAACGTCTCAGCTGTCCGCTCCCCGATCATCAAGTTGTATTTCGATTTGATGTAACGAATGATCGACTCATCCATCTCATCACCACCGACACGGATCGATTGGCTCGTGACGATACCACCGAGTGAGATGACAGCAACTTCTGTCGTACCACCACCAATATCAACGACCATCGAGCCTGTTGGTTCTGAAACCGGAAGACCAGCACCGATTGCTGCTGCGAATGGTTCTTCGATCGTGTACGCTTCACGCGCACCTGCAAGTTTCGCTGCATCTTCGACCGCACGTTTTTCGACCGATGTGATACCACTTGGTACACAGATCATGACGTTCGTCTTAGAAGAGAACAAGCCTTTTTTCTTCGAAGCTTGATCCATGAAATATTTGATCATCGTAGCGGTTGTTTCATAATCCGCGATAACCCCGTCTTTCATCGGGCGTCGTGCAGTCACGTTACCCGGCGTACGACCGATCATGTTTTTTGCCGCGTTACCGACAGCTTCAATTTTCCCTGTATCCGTACGGAAGGCGACGACGGACGGTTCGCGGACGACGATTCCTTGCCCCTTTACATACACAAGCGTGTTAGCCGTACCTAAGTCAATGCCGATTTCACGGCTGAATGATCCAAACATTATTCAAAAAACCCCTCTCTGAGAATACACTTCACTAATTATAACGGAAAAGCCTTCATTGGAAAGCGTTAAAACGTTACAGCTTGTTTACAGTTCGCCTTAGAAAACACACAAAAAAACGTCTGACGGAAAGAATCGAAGCTTTCCCTTCAGACGTTATTCTTACATAAATCCGCGCTGTTTCATACTAATAAATTGTCCATGCCCGATGATGATGTGGTCAAGACAACTGATTCCAATGAGTCGTCCCGCCTCAACGAGTCGCTCTGATACCTCGATATCTTCCCGACTTGGCGTCGGGTCACCGGACGGATGATTGTGGACGGCGATGAAGTTCGCAGCCGAGCAGCGAATCGCTTCCCGGAAGACGTCTCGCGGGTGGACGATCGACGTGTTCAATCCTCCGATGAATAACGTCTTTTTCGAGACGACCTCATTTTTCGTATTCAAATACAGACAGATGAAGTGTTCCTGCTGATAGAGACGCATCTCTTCTAACAACAGTTCCGCTGCGTCTTCCGGTGAACGGATCGTCGGCCGCACCCATTTCGGTTCCGTGACGAGACGCCGACCGAGTTCTAGTCCAGCCATGATTTGTAGTGCCTTCGCCTTCCCGACCCCAGGTGCTTTTTCGAGTCCACCGACTCCCGCCGCCTCGAGTTCGATCAACGAAGGATAGATGTGCAGTAATTCTTCCGCGATTTCAAGCGGTGTCCGGTCGCGCGTGCCACTTCGGACGAGACATGCCAGTAACTCGACTGTCGTCGCTTGTGCCAAGCCTTTTAACTGAACCATATCCTTCGGCCATTCAATCACAGCATCCGACCTCTCTGTTTCAGGATTACGCAAACATCGGCTTGATTTCAAAGGATGCGAGACGTTTTGTGATCTCGTGGATCGGCAGTCCGACGACATTATAGTAATCGCCCTCGATCGCCTCGACGAACAGACCACCCATCGCTTGGATGCCATAGCCACCCGCTTTATCATAGGGCTCGTTCGTCGCGATATAGCCTTCCATCCACTCGTCTGGCAATGCACCAAAACGGACGTACGTCGTCACGTCGAATGTCTCTTCCTTCTCCCCAAAGCGAATCGTCACACCTGTCACGACTTCATGATCACGTCCTGACAGACGAGCGAGCATCGCCCGCGCTTCAGAAATATCCGCCGGCTTCTCAAGAATCATGTCATCGATCGCGACGACCGTATCGGCAGCCAGAATGACACCATCTGCTGTAATCGCTCGCGCTTTCTTTTGCGACAGATGACGAACGTATTCATGCGGTGACATCGGGTACGGCGCTTCTTCGACGACGTTCGCCGGTACGACTTCATGAGGAATCCCGATTTGTTGTAGGAGTTCCGTCCGGCGCGGTGAAGCCGACGCGAGAATCAAGTGTGGTTGCGTTATCATCAGTATCACGTTCTTTCCCGTTAATTTCGAATCGGATAATTCGAGTCATCGTTTAGTCTAACAAAAAACAAGCGGTCCCTAACAGTCTAGGAACCACTTGTTTTATCTTAATTTCCTGTCACATCGACAAACGGATCCGACTTCGGTGTCTTCTCCTCGAGTGGTGTTTGTTTATCCGGCGTCAACTTCGTCAAATCCGGACGATAATACGATTCGATCTCGACGGTGAACGAGAGCATCTCATCCTCAAGTAAGACCGTTCCACTGCCTGGACCCGGTTCTTCCGGTCCTGACAACTGGATTTGGCGTAAGACCGTGATCCGATCCGTCCGTTCGATTTGCTTCAGGAATGCCATTAATTCAACATACGACGGGGCTTCGACTGTTAGTGATGCCGGAAGCGGTGTTGCATTCGCAGTGACCGGTGCTGCGGCAGTTGGTTCAGCCTGATCTGATTCCGTCGCCATCGCTCCGTCAACTGCAGGCGTTGATGTCACCGGTGACTGCGGTGCTGTCTCTGTCGCCTGACCAAACGTGATCGACTGGACTTTGACACCGGCAATCTGACTCGACGCATTAATCGCATCGATGACGTCATCGTTTGACGCCGTCACTGGAACTTTTTGCTGCAAGAAGCTTGATTCAGCGACGTCGACTTTCTGTTCGTTCGCTTTCGCTTGCTCGAGTACCATCTGTTCTCGCTTCAACGTCGCTTCTTTTTCTTGAAGCGTTTGATGCGTCGTATAGGTCGTATAACCGAAGTAACCGACCGCACCGAGGACGATCAAGATCGTTAGACCGAGGAGGATGAAGCTACTATAACGTTTCAATTGTCCGGCACCTCCTCGATTTCAGTCGTTACATTTGGATCAGTCGTCTCCGTCGTATCGGTCTCAGGAGTCGCTTCCGTCGAGCCATCCGTTTCCGATTCAGACGGCTGATCTTCTTTTGGTACTTCCGGATCAGCCTCGTTCGTCTCACCTTTGACGACTTCTGTCGGGTTGACGTTTAACGAGAATTGTCCGATATAACGGGGTTCTTCTGATTTGGCATCGTCAGACGGTGTAATTTCCGTCGTCGGGACTTCTTGTCCGGTCGTCGGATCAACCGTCGTTGTCGTGACGACGTCTGCCTTTTCATTCATCGTTCGTGTCGTCACGCTCGCAAGATTCGTTCCTGAGAAGACTTTATCCGTCAACAGCTCGCGATAAAAATCGTTCAGTTCATCGAGCGTCTCGAATTGTGTCGTCATCGTCACCGCATGATCTGCCCCATAGGCGAATTGAAGAATGTAACCGCGTTCCGGGAGATAACGGGTAATCCGCTCAAGTGTTGGTACAGCAGGACGAGGCGTCGTTTCGAGTCCTTCGACTGTCTGTTTGAGTTGTGCGACTTCTTGTTTCGCTGATTGATCCGATTCCGACTGCAACTGACGGACGATCTGGATTTGATCGTTCGTCGATTCGACTCGGTCCGCGAATTGATCGGTTTGCCAGTAGAGATAACCACCGGCGAGTCCCCCGAACAATAAGAGAATCAATGAAGCGACGAGTGGATACTTCGGTGCTTCATCGTTTTCCGGTAACAAGTTGATGCGGTCTTTTCGTGGTGAAGCAAGACCAGCAAGCGGTAAGTAGGCCCGTGGAATTGACTGTCCGTCGATCGTCATCATGTCAGGAATCTCATCAAGGCTTAAATCAAAGTTCGACCGGAATCGCGTCGCCAGTTCATCTCGGAACGGGAAGTCGCCGGCAAGGACGACGTTCGTGATCTCCCGTCCTTCGCGCGCGAGCGAAAAACGATAGAAATCGAGCACACGTGAGAACTCGAGTAACATCTCGTCTAAAACGAGTTCGACCGTAGGATCATCCGAACGGTAACGGTAATGCAGTTGATCGTCGATGACATCAACATCCCACGCGTCAGCTGCAAACGTATCAACGGAGCGAATCAAACGCGGCACATGATCTTCGATGATGATCAGCTGATGGTTCGTTGCATTCGCATTCCAGATCAATAACGTATCGGCTTCCGTTGCGACCGGATGATGAGCTTCAATCCCGAAGTAGGTCGCAAGCGGCTGTGGTTCAGCTGCAACTAGTCGTAGGTGTTTTTGTTTGAACAGTTGCGTATATTGCTTCAGTGCCTCGTTTGGCGCGGCATAGAGCATGATTTCTCGTTTCCCGTCTTCTTCCAGAACCGTGTAATCAAAATACGGTTCTTCAAACGGTAAGACGATGCTATGTCCGATTTCCATGAACAAGTAGCCACGGATTTGATTCGTCTCGATCGTTTCCGGAATATCGAGTTTCCGGGCGAGGACGAGTGACCCGTCAAGCGCCAACACGGCTTGCGAGCCACGCGGTACTTTCAGTTTCGTCAGTAGTCCGTCAAAGATGAAATCAAGCGAAGCTTCCGGCTGTAACCAGCCTCCTTGTAGTGTTCCCGGCGGCAGCGCGACGACTGCCCGGCGTTTAATGACGCCTTTTTTGACGACTGCACCGAAAATTGCGACATCGGTGAAATTAAAGTAGATATAAGTACCTTTACGCCGTTGCGCCATATGTACGTTCTTCCTTTCTTAAAGCAGTAAATCGAGGTACCACGACACCCAATCATCCGCAAAATAATATGTCAGTAATGTCCCGACGGCAATCGACGGAACGAAGGGAATTGGTTGTTTCCGTTTCACGCGTCCGAGTCCCAGTAACGTTAAGCCAAGAACGGAACCAACGAATGCCGAGACGAACAAAGCAATGACGACGTGAAGCGGTCCGAGGAAGATTCCGAGCAGTCCGAACAGCTTGACATCCCCTGCCCCCATACCACGCCGGGAAGCAAGAAAGATGACGAACAATAGAACGAACCCGACGATTCCACCAATAATTGGATTATACCAGTTTTCGAGTGGAGAAAGGTAGCGCACAATCAAGGCAATCGGCAAAAAGATGAGTAAAATTTTATTCGGGATCAGCATGTAAGCTAAGTCCGACATCGTCAGGATGAACAGCAAGCTCGTCAGGACGAGTGTCAACGCGAGTTCCATCGACCAACCGAACTGCCAGAAGGCATAGGCGTAAAGAATTCCTCCGAGTAGTTCAAGCGCTGGATACTTGATTGAGATCGACTGTCCGCAAGAGCGACACTTCCCACCGAGCACAGCATAGCCGAGCACTGGCGTCAGTTCGAGCGGTCCAAGAACATGTCCACACGTCGGACAATGGGAGCGCGGATGAACGATCGACTCCCCGACCGGGACGCGCAGACCGACGACGTTCGTAAACGACGTGATGAGTAAGCCTAACAAGAAAAAATAAACCGTGAAGACGATTGTCATGTCACGACCTCCCTTTCAAAAAAGTTCAGAAAAAAACCCCCGAGGAGGGGGAATGAGACTTTTTAATTAGTTGTAGTAGTTGCTTTAGATACATTACTTCGTTTCAAATAATCTGGAGCAGCATTGTTAAAGTATACTTTTTCACCTTCTAAGAAGACTGTATAAGTATATTTACCACCGTTTTCAACGATTTTGACGTATGCATTTTTATATGTAGCATCGTCATCCATCGGATCTTTTAAAGAATCAACAAATTTATCTAATGATGCTAACTTATTAGTAGCGTTAGTTCCTGTTGTCGCTGGTGTATCTGCAATATCATTAGAACCTTTTCTTAATCCAACTTCGATTGTCTCACCAGAAGCAATCGGATTTTGTGAAGCATATAATTTTGCTGCACTGATAAGTTGTTTTGCATTTGATACTTGCGCATCCTTACGTGAGTTCTCGATCAATCCACCGATTGCGACGACAGCGATTGCTGCAATGATTCCTAAGATAACGACGACGACGAGTAACTCGATCAACGTCAGTCCGCGCTCATCGCGCATTTGTTTTGCATCTAACCAGATTTCTTTTAACCGTTCTACCATTTCATTATGCCTCCCTAGTACTTTTTGACTGTTCTTGGCTAGTAGGTAATACTATCCAGACGAATACTATTATAGTAGCACCATATTTTTTGTAGATTATGTCTTTTTTTCACAACAGGTAAATGTTTTTACAATTGTCAACTTGCTTGAATATCCGAGTAAATTTTAAACATCGGTACGACGACGGCAATGACGATGACACCAACGATTGCTGCTAAAACAACGATCAAGAGTGGTTCAATAATCGACTTTAATCGGTCCGTCGTTGTCTCAACTTCCGTCTCATAAAAGTTCGCGACTTCTGTCAACATCGTATCAAGACGCCCAGATTCTTCCCCAATCGCAATCATCTGCGTGACGAGAGGTGGAAAATATTTGTTTTTCTCAAGCGGCTCATGCATCGGAATCCCGCGGGACATCGCTTCATTGGCACCGGCAATCCCCTTTCGGATGATCCGATTTGTGACGATCCGTTCCGTAATGTCAAGCGATGCCAGGATCGGGACCGAAGCGTTCAACAATACCGATAGTCCACGCGTCATCAAAGCGATTTGCGATTTTTGAATCAATGGACCAAAGACTGGAATCATTAACAAGAAGCGATCAAAGAATACACGCTGTCGCTCATTTTTCAAATTGAAATACAGTAAGCCAATCAATCCGAATGCAATCAACAGCATCACCCACCAATAAGCGACGAAGAAGTCGGATACGGCGACGACAAGTTTCGTGATTAACGGTAGTTCACTCCCGAGCTGATCGAAAATCGACGCAAACGTCGGCACGACGTTCATCATCAAGAAGACGACGACGCCAACTGCAACAAGTGAAACGACCGCTGGGTAGATCAATGCCGAGATGACCTTCCGTTTGATTTCATATTGTTTTTCAAGTTGAGTGACGATGTTATCGAGCGCTTCCTCAAGATTACCACTCGCCTCTCCCGCCATCGCCATACTGACGAAAAACGTATCAAAGACGCGCGGATGTTTTTCAATCGCTTGCGAAAACTGGATGCCGCTCCGCAAGTCATCTTCGACCTCAACGAGTGCCCGTTCGAGTGGTTTCGATTCCGTCTGCTTCCGGAGAATTTCCGTCGCCTTGACGATCGAGACACCGGACCGTACGAGAGTCGCGAACTGACGCGCATACATGACGAGATGTTCGATTTTTGGTTTTGCACTGAGGAACGTAATCTCAGTGTTCAACCCTTTCGATTCTTGTTTTTCAAGCGAAGTCACAGCAATCTGATCCGTCCGCAACCGTTCTGCGGCTTCTCGTTTCGTTAGTGCTGTAATCTTGCCTTTCTTTCGTTTGCCGGCAATCGTCCGACCTTCATAAATGAATACTGCCATGTGTTCACCCCGATATGTACGGTGATGCAGCAGAAGCCGGAATCAATCCCCGACTGACGAGATCCTGCAATGCCATCTGCATCGTCTGCATGCCGTATTGTTTACCCGTCTGCAGGACGGATTGAATCTGATATTCCTTACCGGTCCGAATTAAGTTCGAGACAGCTGGTGTATCGACCATGATTTCAAGGGCTGCGACGCGTCCTGTACCGTCTGAACGCGGCATCAGGCGTTGCGAGACGACGCCCGCAAGAACGTTCGCGAGCTGAGCCCGAATCTGGTCTTGTTGCTCTGACGGGAAAACATCGATGATTCGGCTGACTGTCGAGGCAGCCGTCGACGTATGGACCGTTGCAAAAACGAGGTGACCTGTCTCTGCTGCTGTCACGGCGGTCGCGATCGTTTCAAGGTCTCGCATCTCTCCGAGCAAAATAACATCCGGATCTTGACGGAGCGCTGACCGTAACCCAGTTGCAAAGCGCGGTGCGTCAATTCCGATTTCTCGCTGATCAATCAGACTTTTATGATGACTATGTAAATACTCAATCGGATCTTCCAGCGTAATGATCCGTTTATACATCGTCTGATTGATTTCATTGATCATCGCCGCAAGCGTCGTCGATTTTCCGGAACCTGTCGGACCTGTCACGAGAATCAAGCCGTGTGGTTTCGTTAAGAATCGTTTCAAGACAGGCGGTAACGCTAATTGCTCAAGCGTCGGCACCTCGGTCGGAATCGTTCGAAACGCCATCGACAAAGCGCCCCGTTGGTAAAAACAGTTGACCCGGTACCGGGCGACACCGGTCACACCGAACGAAAAGTCGATGTCCCGGTCCTGTTTCAGTTGTTGATACATCTCTTCCGTGATCAATGACTGCACAAATCCATCAATGATGATTGGTTTCATCTTTTCTGTTCCAAACGGTGTCAACGTTCCGTTGATTCGAAAGACGGGTGGTGATCCTGCTGTTAAGTGAACATCGGACGCTCCTCGTTCTTTTGACGAGCGTAAGATATCTTCGATTTGTGCCCGTTCCATCGTACTGTTCATTCTGAAATCACCGTCCGTAAAATCTCTTCTGTCGTCGTAATCCCGTCCGCGACTTTTGATAGACCATCTGCAAGCAGGAATCGTTGACCTTGTTCCTTGACGTACGCTGTGATATCACTTTCCGTCGATTGGTTCA
Organism: Exiguobacterium abrahamii; assembly: GCF_015645365.1. Lineage (NCBI taxonomy): Bacteria > Bacillati > Bacillota > Bacilli > Caryophanales > Exiguobacterium > Exiguobacterium abrahamii. The sequence goes on along the minus strand of NZ_JADOYC010000001.1, from coordinate 683,569 downwards.
TGATCATCCGGCGTAACACTTCGTCAACCATGATGACCTCTTGAATCGCAACCCGTCCACGGTACCCCGTCATATTACAAGATGAGCAACCACGTCCACGCATGACCGTCGTCGCTTCGATTCCTTCTTGATCAAATAACTCTTGTTCTCGTTTCGAAATCGGATGGACTTCGCCACAATCACGGCAGACACGGCGAACAAGTCGTTGTGCAATCAATCCACTGACAGAAGCAGCAACAAGGAACGGTTCGACCCCCATGTCAATCAATCGCGTGATCGAACTAACGGCAGAGTTCGTGTGCAAAGTCGAAAGAACCAAGTGTCCTGTTAGCGAAGCACGAATCGAAATCTCAGCCGTCTCGATGTCGCGAATCTCCCCGACCATGACGACGTTCGGATCCTGACGAAGGATCGAGCGAAGACCACTCGCAAACGTCAACCCAATCTTCGCGTTGACTTGGACCTGGTTAATCCCATCGACCTGGTACTCGACCGGATCTTCAACAGTGATGATGTTGCGTGACTCGTCGTTCAGCTCATTTAACGCAGCATACAACGTCGATGATTTCCCGGAACCGGTCGGACCGGTGATCAAGATGATGCCGTTCGGACGCTTCAGCATCTCCCGGAACTGTGATTCATTCCGCGAACTAAAACCGATTTTTGAAATCGAGATGTTCGAGTTCGAGCTGTCAAGAATCCGGATAACGACCTTCTCACCGTAAACGGTCGGCAAGGTCGAGACACGGAAATCATATGGTAATCCGTTAAAGACATATTTAATCCGTCCATCCTGTGGCAAGCGTGACTCAGTGATATCGAGTTCACTCATGACTTTGATCCGGGTCGTCAGAATGCTTTGGATCTGCTTCGGATAATTGTTCTCCGTTCGTAATTCTCCATCAATCCGAATCCGGATCGTCATCGACGTTTCCTGCGGATCCATATGAATATCCGATGCACGCTGGGCAATCGCGTTCTCTAGAATTTGATTGACGAGCCGGATGATGGGTGCATCTTCACGCGTCACGACATCACGGGATTGATCCGACTCCATCATGTCGTCGGATTCGAGTAGCTCCCGTAACGACGAATCAATATCATAGTATTTCAGGATTGTTCGTCTGATTTCGTCACGCGTCGCGATTCCGACATCAATGGATAGACCGGTCTGCATCCGCAAATCATCAATCGCGATCAAATCCATCGGGTCTGCCATGGCGATGAATAGACGATTTCCTTCGCGGTAGACCGGAACGAGCGTATGTCGCTGTGCGAGGTCTTTTGAAATCAGTTTCGTGACAGCGACGTCAACTGGATAGTTGTACAGTTGGATGATTGGAATCTTCAATTGATGGTGTAGCGCCTCTAGTAATTGTTGTTCCGTCAAGTGACCAAGTCGAAGCAGTGCATCCCCGAGTTTTTCGGTCGATCGTTTGACCATCAACGCCTCTTCGACTTGTTGCTCCGTCACGAGGCTTTCTTCGATCAACATTTCCCCTAAACGTTTTCGTTTCATTGCCATTTAACATGTCATCCTTCCGCGTGCCATGTTTCTTCTTCCTCTAACACATCCGGTTTTTGATGTTTTTCATCCATTACACTCGTCACTGCTGCCGTCAACAGACATAAGACGACAATTCCGACTAAAACGAGTGGGTTCGTAATCCAGTCGAGCTGGATGCTAAAGTAGATCAACGTCACGATCAAGATCGCCGCAACGGATAAAATCGCTTTTGTTGTCACAGTCGTCACGTAAGGGATCGTCACCGCAAACATCAGACCGCAGATGATTGTCGCTAGACCGATGATGATACCGAGTTCAATTGCTATCGTCGTCCAGTTCATCTTGTTTCCTCCTTCTTATCCGACAGGTTCTCCTGTTGTTTCACCTTCTACTGGTGAAGCAGGATCACCCGTTTCGTTACTATCAGGTGTATCAGGTGACGTCGGACTTGTCGGAGATGTTGGTGTATCTGGCGTCTCGACGCCATCTGTCTGCGGTTCATCCGTCGTTTGGTCATTATTTGTATCCGTTGAATCATTGGAATCATTCGGATCCGTCGAATCATCGGAGTTCGTGTCATCTTCCGGTTCAGGTACGACGACTGGTGCTTGTTCTTCTTGACTACTCTTTGTCACGATTGCTGGGATGGCTGCGTAAAAATCAAGAGACAATAACTGCTTTTTCTGCCCTTGAGCCGTCTTCGTCACGCGATAGACTTCAATCGATTTCCCTTCTTCTCCCGCTTGTGTATCGCTCGTCGTTCCTGCTGTAAGCGTTGCAGAATAACGTGTAATCGTCCGGAATGGAATCGTTTTTTCGCCTTCAAGAACGGTCGTGACCGTTTCCTTGAACGGTGTGCCTCGCAATTCAAGCGTGACATCGCTTCCGTTTTGGGTCGCAATGACACGATAGATGGATGCTTGTGTATTACGAACAGCAAAATCTGTTTTTTCGTCAATTTTGACATCGTATCCCAATGTGATGCCGTCTGGTAATGCCGCATGCGGCATCCGTTCGACGATTTCAAATGGTGTCTTTGCAAACAGTTCGTATAACTTGCTACCGACATACGATCCTGCGACTGCATCCATACCGTACGTCTTGACATTCATCAATTGTCCCGGCTTGATTTCCACATTCATCATTGCCGTGATCATCTGTTCTTCAGCAGCAGAACGCGTCGAGAACGAAACCGTTGAAACGACCTCCCCTGTTGGATCGACTGCAGCTTCCGATTGAGCAGGATCAAAGTTCCCTTCCTGTAATGTTTTGCTCGTATCGATTAACCATGTCTTAAAGGCAACGAGTTGCTCATCCGAGTAACTGATTGGCTGTGTCGCTAAAAAATTCTCAAGCGCTGCCTCGTCTACTGCAACCATCAAGTCTCCACCTTTTTTCAGAGAAGCTTTTTGAACAGAATCAGCGGCGTTGATCGTCACGACTTCTGTTGGAATCGGTGTCGTCTCTTCTCCCGTTCCAGTCGTCAGCGGCGTTTTCTTCGTCCACTCCGTAATCGCTTTCTCAACTTTCGATTGTGCTTCCTTTCGATCCATGCCGCTGACTGGAACCGATCCAATCCGTGCCGTCTCAGAAAACGTCGTAGGTGCCGTTGCTTTACCGGTAAAGGAAATCAAGGCAAACGATGGTACGTAAATCAGGGCTACCAGTACAAGTAGCAAAAGTGTATGTATAGCAAAACGCTTCGGATTAATCATCATCTGTTTCCTTTCTGTATGAATTTAATCATTTCAGGTGCCTAGTATTTCCATTATAATGAATATTATGATGAAACATAAGTCCTATCCTGACAAATCCTTTCATGATCTGTGAATAGGTGCTGTTTTTGATTTTCTAGAAAAATCAGTTAGGATCTTTCATCCTCATCTATCATGAAGTAGAGGTGAATCCATGCAACGCGCGCAAGGCGGTTTTTCGCTAATCGAAGTATTAGTCAGTATTACGATCTTATCTATCATATCGGTCTCTCTGATCAGCATTTTTTCTCAGTCACTAGCTGCCTCACGCGACAGTACGGAGTTGACGTTTGCGAATTATCTGGCAAAAAACGCAACCTCTTATATCAAGCGAGAAGCTTTAGAAGCGACAAGTGACGAACCCTTCGCCTTCAGTTCTTTATCAAAACAGGCAGACAAAGCTACTTATCTGAATGGAAAATATGTCATTCCAGAGCCTACGTCTCCTTCTTGTGAACTATCGGCTATTTGCTCATCAATCTTTACTAATCCTGAAATCAATAATATTGCCTTTGAAGTCAAATACAGTGTGACCCCTCGGAAACTCGAAGGAGTCGTTAATCCGAATCTTCTTGACCTCCATGTATTCGTCTACATAGAAGGAACAACTGAACCGATTACATCATTGAAAGGATCGATTACGAATGCGACGCTCAATCAAAGTTTTCCGACAACAAAATGACGGCTTCTCGCTCGTCGAACTACTCGTCGCCATCGTCATTGCCTCGATTTTCAGTGCTGTCATCCTGACTGTGTTCATCTCTGGTACGAAAAGCTTTCGGGCAACAGGAATCATCAGTGAACTTCGTAGTGAAGCTGATAGCCGCGTCGGTATCATATTAAATGAAATCGGTGGATTTGATGCGATCCGGATCGATAAAGAAAAGCAGTTATCGTTTTATAAAAGAACACTCCCTGTTTTGAATGCCGACACTGGGTTACTTGAGCGTGCCAGTGGATTTGAACCTTTTAACGCAACAGAAGAAGCATCTTCTTCAGAGAAGGAAGTGACACCCGTTCGTTATACGTTCGCAGAACAAACTTTAGACAGCACCGAACTAACATACGAATCGACACCACAGTCGATCGACGACCAAACGGAATTACTTCAAACGTTCAAGTTATCGAGTCCCGAGTATCAAACCATTACATCAGGAACATATCCGGGGCGCTACGTCATTCACGGTATTTTAACGATTACAACTACAATTCAATCGACAGATCAAGAAGAAGTCCAGACCTTCACGAGTACGATTGGATTTTAACTCAGAAAGGAACACGGTATGCGTAAATCCGAACAAGGCTATACATTACTTTTCGTTCTTGTGACTTTAACCGTCCTGTCTGTCCTCGCTGTTGCGACGATTGGCATCAGTTTACAGTCAACTCGCCTAACCGAAATCCGCGAGACGGATATCGATGTCGAGACGACGACACAAAATGATCTTGATTTAGCAGTCGCCTCCCTCCAAAACATCGTTTCAAAGACGACTGGAACTTCACCAACGACTTCTTCTCAAGCATTGTTTGAGAATCTCGACAGCTCTATCGTCTTACCTTTAAAAACAATCGTTCCGAACGTGACCGTCAAGCTAAATGAAGCCGCATCGAACGTTCGTGTCAAAGCGCTTGATTTAACAGCGACAGTTTCAAAACAAAAAGGCGATCAGCCGGCAATCAAAAAAACGTATCGACAACGTGTCTATTTGTCTGCGATTCCTAGTTTTTTGTACTATACGTTAGGTTCAGATGATCAAGTCATCTTAAATGGTGCTCCCTTGATCGAAGGTAATATTTTTTCCCGCAACGCTCTGCAAGCAACTGCGACCCCGATATTTAAATACAACGATGAGGATGGAATCTTCACTAATACCAAAGCACTTCCTTATATCGCAGGTCAGGTACGCGTTTTTCAAGAGAAGAATCAGCCATTACTGAAGTGCGGAGATTACCTTGTGTGTGATAAAACGATTTTTGATCCGAAAGGTGCAACAGAGTTAGTATCAACGAAAGAAACACTCGTTCCGTTCGATTTTGATTATGCGTTGAATGACTTTCTGAAACTACCGGTGAATACGCCTCTTACACAAGTCGCGTCTACATTAAAAAATTCCTCGATTCCACAATCTATATTAACGGGACCTTTTTTAACGGAACTTGATACAAAGCGACAAATGATTAGTCCAGCATTAAATACAGGCAATACCGTGACATTGACAGACGATCTTGTTCAAGAAACACTCGAACCTTTAATCATTAACGGGAACTTAACGATCTCTTCCTTGAATCCTTTGACCCAGCCGCTTGAGATCAAGCGTCCTCTCGTCGTTCTTGGCAACTTACTGATTCGAGGAAATGTTGGATTCGCAACGACGATTTATGCGACCGGAACAAGTCGTCTGGATGACGCAAACATTCAAGGGCTGACTTCAACAGCTAAACAAAATACATTGATTTTACTCAGTAAAGGAAATCTTGTCATTAACCGCGTCAATAAATTTTCGACGCCCCAAACGACTACACCTGATTTAAATGCCTTTCTATATAGTGATGACAATCAAAAAAATACGATTTACTCTGTAGGTTCGACGATGAATGTACGCGGTGGCATTTTTACGAAGGGTAATCTAGAAGTCAACGCCTATCGTGGAAAATTGGACTTACCTGAAAATGCGTATCCTGCAAACGTAAAAGAACTCGAAAAACTGATGGTCGCTAACAAATCATCTGACTTTGAAGCATCCCGTCTACGTATGGCGTATGATGCGACGGTATTAAAAAATCCAACAGCCTTACTTCCACTCAATCGAGCAGTCCAATTGTATGTCGAAACACCAAAACGCGTTCAACCGTAACACATATAAAAAAGAGTCATTCGCTTGCGACGAATGACTCTTTTTTGACTAGAATTTTGTTGCTCGGTATTCCTTAGCGAGCTTTTTCACCTTTTTGCTTTCTACCGTTGCACCGTTCTGTTCTAACATGGCGTACAAATCTTTTCGATTTTGTTTGACCGTTTCATAGACCGGTTTCTCTTTCCCACGATTCGAGTCAGCTCCTGCTTCTAACAACAGTTCAATCGCTGCCTCATTTTGATCTAGTGTCGCATAAAAGAGTGGCGTATGACCAAAGTCATCGATCCGATTAAGCTCTTTTTTCGACGCTTTTTTTATCAAAAGAGCATACGCATCAATCGATCGATTCACACTCGTTGCCACATGAAGAACCGACTGACCTTGCGCATTCAGTTGACTGATTTTTGCACCTTCTGCCAACCATTCAGCGACCGTGCTACGCGGCGCAAATTGCGCCGCATAAAACCAGTTCGCTTTATTTTTTACGGTCTGCTCATCAAGAAGGATGTTTGCTTTGTCAAAAGCGAGTGTTTCCTGGAAGCGACGGATGTAACGATTTTTCTCCTTTGTTGATAAAGAAGCATCTTTTAATGCGTTCGCAAGTTGTTCTGGTTTTTCTGAACGCAGTCCTTGTTCCAGTGCTGCTTGTTGATTTGATTTCGTAACATATACCGCCCCCCCGATTCCAATAATGATTAAAATCAAGAGGACGACAATGATTCGTCTGCGTTTCATAGATAGCGTCCCCACTTCTTAATAAACATCTCCATCCAAGTCTGACGTTCCAGACTCAGAACCGATCGTCACCTTGAATGTCGTCGTTAGTGGTGTTTTTTGATTGTCTTTCATGACTTCGAGCACATCTTTGTTTTCTTTTAATGCCGTTACTTTGATGCGTGCTACACCTGGACGAAGTGGTTGTAGCGCTTGTCCTGTCGGATCAATTTTGACGTATTCCTTACCCTGAAGCACTTCCAACCGATAGAAGCGTTCCGTCGCCGTCACTGGGAACCAGCGCAGAATCGGTGATTTTTTGTCATCTTTCATCGTCATTGCGATATCATCGGCTGTCAGATTAAGTGGGTTCTCACGTACCCGTACGAGCGTCTTCGCGACTGTATCTGGGAAATCTGTCAATGTGAGTAACGCTTCGACCGGTCCGTTTGGTGTACCGGTTTTACCCGTAATCGTATAACCCGATGCCGTCTGTTTCAATTCAATTGCATTACTAACAGTTGAAGTCGTAAATGGTAATGGATAGTTCGGATTAAATGTCGCTGTTACATCTTGATTCGATCCAACCCACAGTTCCAGATTACTTGGGGAAACGGATAATTCCGGCAACTTCACTTGAATCGTATACGTCGTTGATTGGGCAAGATAAGTCGAGCTTCCGACTGTTGCAGGTACGACCGCTTTGACCGTGACTGTGCCTGGTGTCTTTCCTGTCAACTCCAACGTATTCTTAGTTAAGCCACTTGTCGTAACACGCGAATCGTTCGTTATGATCCACTGAATCGGCGTATTGCTTCCCGATACCATCGAAGCGATTCCTGTCATTGATTTTGTTTCGCCGACATATAACGTATCTGGAACGTTTCGGACGATGAGTCCTCCGAACACATCATTGATGACAAGTTCAGAAGTCGCCGTCAACTCTTTACCGTTTCCGACTGGTACGACGAGTTTAATTTGTGTCGTCCCGACTTTTTTCGGCTTGATGACACCAGCTTCATCGATGGATGCGATTTCTGAATCTACGATTGACCATTTTAACGTGCCGTACTGACTACCTATAGGGCTGATTTCTGGTAAAACTTTATATGATGGTGTCGTGATATCCATCTTGACGGACGGAATTTTCGCACTTGTCGCATAGGATGGTGTCAGTGCATAACCAATCGTCGGAAAAGCTTGTGGATCATTGGTGACAGTTGTTGATTTATCTTTTCCATTCTTCTTATCCCGATAGACGTTTTTCGTTGATGTCAGAGTATTATCTTTTTTATCAAGTACATGAACGCCTGCAGTATCTTTGGCACGTACTTTGACAGTGAATGTCACTTCTGATTGATCTGCGATCCATTCCCCTTTATGAACACCTGAAATCGCCTCATCGTATTCGATATCCGGGAGTTTCCCTTTAATCGTCTGTCCTGTAATATTCGCTCCAGTCAGACCAGTCGTTGATAAAATTTCAAGATTACTCGGAAATTGTTCGTTGAACAGGATATTCTCCATCGTCACCGAGAATTGTCCCATGATGTATCCGTTGTTACCAATGGCATCCTTTTGCATCATCGGAGACGTTTTGACGGTGTAGGTGATATCCGCTGTTTCCCCTTTTGGAATCGTAGCTGGGTCAATCGAGCGTGAAAGGACGAAAGGCATAGACGCAGCTGGACGAACGACTTGAACGGTCCGCGTCTCAATTGTTTTGGCACCTCGTTGATCTTCTGCTTCAATTCGAATCGTCACGCTCGTTTTGCCTTTGAGCTTCGATTCGAACGATTGACTGACGAACGAGTTGTTTTTCAACTTATTGTTTTCAAAGACTTTCTCATCATCAATATAGATGCGTGTCTTCAACTCGCGATCTTGTAGGTCGTAGTCGTTGACTTGATACGAGATCGTTAACGGTTCGTTCTCGAGGTAACTTGATTTATCCGTTGGTAAGATGTTCTTGATTAAAGGCTTATGGTTCGCACCAATGAACGCGCGGTACATCGTGTTTGAGAATAACTCTTTTTCTTGTTGTTGATTAAAGCTCGAAGTATGCCCTGCTCCGGAATACGTAACGTTTCCTTTGGTATACATATAATAGTGGTTACGTGCATCACCGATTGTTCTTCCGGCAGCCTGATTCGAACTACTAAGGTTGTTTTCACGGATGTTATACCATGGAATCAAATCCGGTTGTTCAAGATCCAGACCAAAGTATTGATTGTGTGTCGTTGCGATAGCAACCGTATCAGCTAAGGCAAATGGATAGGAAGTCATGACGCCTGCATTTTGTTTGACGGCTTGACCCGATGTCCGCTGCGCTCCATATCCCATGTTCGTAAAGTTCTTTTGACCTGCGAGATCTGCAAACTTTGTTTCCCAGAACAGCTCTGGTTTACTGGATTGTGCCGGTCTAAAGATCGTATCATGTGTCAGCATCAATCCTTGCCCCGTATTCGTGAAGTTAAGAATAGCATCTGATGCAGGGTCACTGAGTGAAGCTGCACCATACGAATCCTGAAAACCGAAGATTAGCATATCATAGGATGTATTTATATTTTTACTGGCATACGTTTTGTTAAACGTGTCCGCAGAAATGACTTCTACATTAAAGTCATATAACCCATCTTGTTTTAGTAAAGTTCCTGAGTTCATAAAACCGTTGATTGAACCGGTCGTTCCGGAACGCGTGACTTGTAAAATTTTTGCTTTTGCTTCTTGGTCCTGCATCAAGAAGCTACCTGTTTTATAATCCGTTAATCCGTCTTCGCTTACGAGTCGAATCATCCAGTTTCGTGGTCCCGTATAGCTTGGCGCATCAAAGCGATACGATACTGAACCAGAAACTGTAGCTACTTTCTCATCGACTTTCTCCGACTCATCGAATTGGTCGTTACTATTAAAGTCAATATACAACTGGACACGTGTATTAGCTGTAGTTTGATCAAGTGTAAAATTAAAATCAATTGGTTTATCTGGTGAAGCAGGTGCTGCTTTATCTACCGATGTTAACGATTGACCAGCTTGCGAAACTGCTACTTTGCTCAAACGAGGTCGCTCGATTTTTTCAGATTTCAGTCGGAGGACGACTTGTTTCGAATCCGTGTAGGCAATCGCAGCACCTGATGTCATACTGTGCTTAAAAACCGAAGTGAAATTACTAGTCGCATGTGTTAACACATCAGCGTGTAAAAAGACGGGTAATCCTTTTTGAATATAGTTCGTCAAAATCTCATTCGCTTTTAACTGCGTAATATCATTCTCAATTTTACTCGTATTATGTTTTTTGGATGTATCAGATACTGTAATCGAATAACGGTCTGTTCCAGTAAAAATAGACGGATCAAAAACAATCGCATCAAATGCACCATCAAGTGGAAAACGAGACGCATTTAGCTCTTTGACCGTCATCATCTTGATTTCATATTGACTGGTATCCAAGTCTTTTAACAGTGACAATGATGTAATGGTCGTTCCTGGATCAATCCGATTCGTCGTCGACCAGTCATCGCGAATCTCTAAAATCTTAAACTTTTCACCCGTTGCCGCTTTGGAATGCGGTTCATGTATATACGTAAAACTTGAAAAAATCAGTAAGATGGCTAAGGCTAGACGGACCCACTGTTTCATCATTTATCGTCTCCTCATCGTGTCATTGGAATATGGGACTATACTCCCCCATTTCATTATAACGAGAGAATCAGAATTTCCCCTTTTTTGTAAAAGAAGAAGCGAAGTAGTGACGCACTTCACTAATGAAATAGAGTGACCCCGTCACGACATATGTTCGCTCTGCACTTAATTGCTCGAAGAGTGCTTCGACCGTCGTTACATTAGCCCCATCTTGTTTTAACTCATCGAGTGTCCGTGCTCGTGGAAAATCAAATGTCGTCTCATAAATATCTGGTGTAATGCTACGTAACTGCGTTAGCATCGCCGTCCGGTCTTTGTCACGCAAGATCGAACAGAGCAACGTCACAGGTTTAGATTCCTCTTTTAACCGTTCAACCAGTGCCGTGATGCCTTCCGGGTTATGGGCACCATCGAGAATGATCCGGGGTTTGCGGGAGATGATCTCAAATCGTCCCGGATGTTTTGCTTCCCGTAGTCCTTTTCGGATCGCCGCCTTCGACCAGCCGAGTCGCCGCGCACAGATGACTGCGTTTGCCGCATTATGGACTTGATGATGGCCTTCGAGACCTAAGCGCGTCTCCGGAATCCCATCATATGTCGCCCAGGTACCCGTCTCTTTTAATCGGTAACGAATGATGGCTTCTTGACTCCATTTCAACGTCGCATTCCGGTCCCCGCAATACGCCATTAACGGCACCGTCAGCTCTTCCTGCAGTTTTCCGGCGATGACCGGTGTCCCTTGTTTGATGATGCCGAACTTCTGTAAGGCAATCTCTTGGAGCGTATCTCCGAGAATCGCTTGGTGATCGTGTCCGATCGACGTGATGATCGCTGCGACCGGCTTCTTGAAGACGTTCGTCGAATCATACAACCCACCGAGTCCGACTTCATAAATGACGAAATCCGGGCGAATCTGATCAAAGTAGTAGAAGGCAAGCCCCGTCAATGCCTCGAACTCGGTGACCGTACCGAGTGCCGGATCGATGCGCCCGATGGCCGCTTGAACGGCAATCGCAGCTGTGACGAGATCATCTTCTGCAATCGGTACCCCGTTCAACATGATTCGTTCCTCGAACTGAATGATATACGGCGACGTGAACGTCCCGATTCGTAATCCTTCCGCAATTCCCATCTCACGTAAGAACGCAACCGTCGATCCTTTTCCGTTCGTGCCAGCGACATGAATCGTCGGAATCGCGTCCGGGTCAATCTGTAATTCCAGTAACATCGCCTGCATCCGTTCAAGACCCGGTTTGACACCGAATGCTAGTAAGCTCGATAACCAATCCAATACATCTTCTCGCGTCCTCATGCTGTTCGCTCCTTTAAAAAAAGTGGCTCAAGGAGACTTGAGCCACTGCTGTAATTAGTGTGAGAGTTCGTTGATGCGTGCTTCGACCGCTTGACGTTTTTCCGTGTAATCAAGTGCCTTCGCTTTTTCTTCATCAATGACATGTGCTGGTGCTTTGCCGACGAAGCCAGGGTTGTTGAGTTTTTTCTCGACCCGTTCGACTTCTTTCGTATACTTGACGAGTTCTTTATTCAAGCGCGCGATTTCTTCCTCGATGTTGATCAAGTCAGCGAGTGGGATGAACAATTCTGCTCCCGTTACGATCGCACTCATTGCTTTTTCTGGCGCCGGCATCTGCTCTTCGATTCGGAGTTCAGACGCGTTCGTGAACTTTTGCAAGTACGAGCTGTTTGACGACAAGTCGTCTTGAACACGTGCGTCATTCGTCGAGATGAACAGTTGGATCTGTTTCGACATCGGTGCGTTCACTTCCGCACGGATGTTACGAACCGAACGGATGACGTTCTGAACCGCTTCGAATGCTGGAACAGCTTCCGGGAAGTCGAGTGACGTCTCGCGTGTTGGCCATGCAGCACGTGTGATCGTTTCACCTTCATGCGGTAAGTGTTGCCAGATCTCTTCCGTGATGAACGGCATGAATGGATGCATCAGACGCATGATCCGGTCGAGCGTATAGGCAAGAACCGAACGCGTCGTCTGTTTCGCTGCTTCATCTTCCCCGTTGAGTGGTAATTTTGCCATCTCGATATACCAGTTACAGAAGTCTTCCCAGATGAAGTGATAAAGAATTCGTCCCGCTTCACCAAATTCATATTTGTCCGACAGACGTGTCACATCGTCAATCGTCGTCTGTAAACGTGTCAGGATCCATTTATCTGCGAGTGATTTCTCACCTGTCAAATCGATTTGATCAAACGTTAGACCATCCATGTTCATTAAGGCAAAACGGCTTGCGTTCCACAGTTTGTTCGAGAAGTTCCATGTTGCTTCAATCTTCTCCCAATAGAAACGGAGATCGTTCCCTGGCGTCGATCCTGTCGTTAAGAACCAACGGAGCGAGTCAGCACCATACTTCTCGATGACATCCATCGGGTCAATTCCGTTACCGAGTGATTTCGACATCTTGCGTCCTTCCGAATCACGAATCAATCCGTGGATCAAGACGTCTTGGAATGGACGTTGTCCTGTGAATTCGTACGATTGGAAGATCATCCGTGAGACCCAGAAAGCGATGATGTCATAACCCGTAACGAGTGTCGATGTCGGGAAGTATTTTTGATAATCAGCAGCGTCCGTGTTCGGCCACCCCATCGTTGAGAACGGCCAGAGCGCTGAAGAGAACCACGTATCAAGGACATCGTTGTCTTGCTCCCAGTTCTCGATATCGGCTGGTGCTTCCTTGCCAACGTAGACTTCACCTGTTTCTTTATGATACCAAGCCGGAATCCGGTGTCCCCACCACAGTTGACGGCTGACACACCAGTCACGGATATTTTCCATCCAGCGAACGTACGTGTTTTCAAAGCGTTGTGGAACGAAGTTGACCTTGTCTGGCCCTTGTTGCTCCTCGAGTGCTTTTTGCGCGAGTGGCTCCATTTTAACGAACCATTGGAGTGAAAGATACGGCTCGACGATCGCATCTGAACGTTCTGAGTGACCGACAGAGTGCAAGTGTGGTTCGATTTTGATTAGAACACCTTCTGCTTTTAAATCTTCAACGATTTGCTTCCGGCATTCGAAACGATCCATGCCTTCGTATTTCCCTGCGTTCTCGTTCATCGTTCCATCTTCATTCATGACGAGGACACGTGGTAAATCGTGACGGTTACCGACCTCGAAGTCGTTCGGGTCGTGGGCTGGTGTAATCTTAACGACACCTGTACCGAACTCCATGTCGACATAGTCATCGGCAACGATCGGAATCTCGCGACCAACGATTGGTAACGTGATCGTTTTTCCGACGAGGTGAGCATAACGCTCATCCTTCGGGTTCACGGCGATCGCTGTATCACCGAGCATCGTCTCCGGACGTGTCGTCGCGAGTTCAACGTGACCTGAACCGTCCGTCAGTGGATAGCTGAAGTGATAGAACGCACCTTCGATATCCTTGTAGATGACCTCGATATCCGAGATCGCTGTTTTCGTCGCCGGGTCCCAGTTAACGATGTATTCGCCGCGGTAGATCAAACCTTTTTCGTAAAGTTTCACAAAGACTTCTTGAACCGCTTCTGACAATCCTTCATCAAGCGTGAAGCGTTCACGCGAATAATCGAGTCCAAGACCAAGTTTTGCCCATTGTGCACGGATCGTTGACGCGTACTCTTCTTTCCATGCCCATGATTGCTCGAGGAATTTCTCACGACCCATTTCAAGACGTGATTGTCCTTCTGCCCGCAGTTTTTGTTCGACTTTTGCTTGCGTCGCGATACCGGCATGGTCCATTCCTGGTAGGTAAAGGACGTCGAATCCTTGCATCCGCTTCATCCGTGTCAGCATGTCTTGTAACGTCGTGTCCCACGCGTGACCAAGGTGTAATTTACCTGTGACGTTCGGTGGTGGAATGACGATCGTGTATGGCTCTTTCTCTGGATCCTGATCGGCTTTGAAATAGTCACCTTTCACCCAAAAGTCGTACCATTTTTCTTCCGTTGCCTGCGGATCATACTTCGTTGGCATTGATAATTCCTGCATCCTGATCGCTCCCTTTTTGTCCATAATAAAAACGGCTTCTCTCGTCCTATGCTAAGGACGAAAGAAAGCCGTTGCTTTTTTCCGCGGTACCACCTTAGTTCATCCAAAATCGGATGCCCTCGAGCCACGTAACGTGTGGAGGACGGATATCGCTCGTAAAACTCACGATACCAGCTCGTGGGGTGACCTTCCTCCTGTTCGCCCGTCACATCTTTCAGCCAAGGATGTGTTCTCTACATCGGTACGAATACAGGATTACTCTTCCCGTCATCGCTGTTGCCATTTTCTTCTTTACTCATTTTAGCCGAGAGTTCAAGTAATCGTCAAGAACTGCTTAACGACCAAATTCAACTTGGAGTTCCTTAAACGTCAATTCGACGGCTTCGATCGTCCGCTCGATGTCTTCATCCGTATGGGCGATCGACAGGAAGAGACCTTCGAATTGTGACGGTGGTAAGAAGACACCACGCGCCGCCATCTTTTGATAATACGAACGGAACATCTCAAGGTTCGACGTTTTCGCTTTTTCGAAGTTCGTGACACGTTCATCCGTGAAGAAGACACCGAACATCGCGCCTGCACGGTTCGTCGTCAGCGGAATGTTGTATTTCGCTGCAGCGTTCAGGTAGCCTTCCGACAAACGGCTCGCTTTCCGGTCGAACTCTTGATAGTGTTCTGGTTTCAATTGTGTCAATGTCGCTAGACCTGCTGCCATCGCGAGTGGGTTTCCGGATAACGTACCCGCTTGATAGATTGGACCTTGTGGTGCGATCTGCTCCATGATGTCACGACGTCCACCGTAAGCACCGACCGGCATGCCGCCACCGATGACTTTACCGAGACACGTGATGTCCGGTGTGACACCGAAATGTCCTTGGGCACAGTGGAATCCGACACGGAAGCCGGTCATGACTTCGTCAAAGATCAATAAGGCGCCGTTTTCCGACGTGATTTCCCGTAAGCCTTCGAGGAAGCCCGGTTCTGGTGGCACGAAGCCCATGTTCCCAGCAGCCGGTTCGACGATGACACCAGCGATATCGTCGCCGTGTTTTTCGAACGCGATTCGGACAGCGTCCAAATCGTTATATGGAACCGTCAGCGTCATGCTCGCGATTTGCGCCGGAACGCCTGGTGAATCTGGTAATCCGAGTGTCGCGACACCTGAACCTGCTTTGATCAAGAGCGAGTCACCGTGACCATGGTAACAGCCTTCGAACTTGAGGATTTTCGTCCGACCTGTATAGCCGCGCGCGAGACGAAGGGCTGCCATCGTCGCTTCTGTCCCTGAGTTGACCATCCGGACGACTTCGACCGACGGCACCCGGCTGATGACGACTTCTGCCATCGCTGATTCGATTTCCGTTGGTGTCCCGTAGCTCCAGCCACGTGTCGCTTGTTCTTGAATCGCTGACGTGACGCTTGGATCGGCATGACCAAGAATCATTGGTCCCCATGACAAGACGTAATCGATATACTCTTTTCCGTCGATGTCATAGAGCTTCGATCCTTTTGCATGATCTGCGAAAATCGGTGTCATCCCGACCGATTTATAAGCACGGACCGGGCTGTTGACACCACCCGGCATGAGCGGGAGTGCCCGCTCGAATGCTTCTTTTGATTTTGAATTCTGGTTAATTAAGCTCATTTCGACCCCTCCAGGTAACGACAAATGTCTTTTGCGAAATAGGTGATGATTAAATCAGCGCCTGCTCGTTTAAAGCCAAGCATCGTCTCAAGGACGATTCGTTCTTCGTCAATCCAGCCGTTCAAGGCAGCAGCTTTGACCATCGCATACTCACCCGATACGTTATACGCAACGATTGGTAAGTCAATCCGCTCGCGCACATCACGAATAATATCCATGAACGCAAGCGCAGGTTTAACAATCATGAAGTCAGCTCCTTGATCGACGTCCGCTGTTGCTTCGCGGAACGCTTCACGACGGTTTGCTGGATCCATTTGATAACCTTTCCGGTCGCCCTCTCCCGGTGCCGAGTTCGCCGCATCACGGAATGGACCGTAATAAGCAGACGCATATTTAACACCATAGCTCATGACCGGAATGTGGCTGAAGCCGTTCTCGTCTAATCCTTGACGAATGGCTGCGACAAATCCGTCCATCATCGATGATGGAGCGATGACGTCGGCACCTGCTCGGGCTTGTGAGATCGCTGTCTTGACGTGAAGCGGTAATGACGCATCATTATCGACCGTACCGTCGGCGACGATCCCACAATGACCTGTCGACGTATATTCACATAAGCATGTGTCGGCGATGACCGTTAGCTGCGGGGCAACCTTCTTGACGAGACGTGTCGCTTCTTGAACGATTCCGTGATCGTGAAACGCACCTGATCCTTGCTCGTCTTTCAAGTGGTCGTGCGGGACACCGAACAAGATGACAGATTCGATTCCGAGTGCGACGACTTCTTCAATCTCAGCCGTCAGATGATCAAGTGATAAGTTGAAGACGCCAGGCATCGAACTGACTTCGCGTTTAATGTCTTCGCCTTCAGCGACAAAAATCGGATAAATCAAATCTGATTTATGCAACTGGTTCTCGCGAACGAGTGACCGGAGTGATGCGGTATGACGTAAACGACGGTGACGTGCGTATTCTAAAGTATTCATGCTGATTCCTCCTCAATGATACGATCAATCATGCCGTCCACCGTGAATTCACGGGCGACATGGATCGGTTGAAGTCCGGCTGCTTTTGCTGCTTGCTCCGTAATCGTTCCAATGACGATGAACGTCGTCTGCGGGGCTAGTGGAGCAATCGCTTCGACAGCGGAAGGACTCTGCAGTCCAATATAGGCGGCAGTTCTGACAAGTGCTTCAGGTAGCCGACGAGTGACGGTTTCATAGGTGATGATATCTTCGATCGTATATCGATTCAGGTTTCGTAACTGATCGACCGGCGCTTGCCGCGATCGGTTCCCTCGCGCAAAAACGATATGATTGCCGTCAGACAAGTGTGGTCCGAGTTCTGCGACGAGCGCGTCTCCTGTAAAGGTCGACGGACAGAAGTCGGCTGTTCGACCGTACTTCGCAAGTGCGTCTGCCGTCTTTCGTCCGACGACCGCGATACGCGTTGCTGCTAATTCAGGCAGCGCATCAGCAATCCGGTGGACACCATTCGGACTCGTCACGATCAGCCAATCAATTCCCTTCGGCAATCTAAACGAAACCGGTCTCGTTTCAATGACAGGATAGTGCACTGACTCGATCGCAACGGCGCGCAGTCGCGCGATTTGCTCGGTCGTCGGTGGTCGGCTGCCCGTGAAGAGTACCTGCTTACAAGTCATCCGGAAGTGTCGCGAGAATCTCACGACCGCCCGAAGAAAGCAGACGTTCGGCAACGTCTTGACCGAGTTGCATCGGGTCAAGACCTGATTCGCGCTCGAGTAGGATTTGCTCTCCATCAACGGATCCAATGAATCCGACGAGTGTCGTTGACATGTCTTCATTGATCGTTGCGAATCCACCGACCGGAACGTGACAGCTACCTTCGATCGCTGCTAAGAAAGCGCGCTCGGCGTAAGCTACTTTTTCCGTGATCTGATCATGGATCAGGTGCAAGAGGTCACGTACTTCTTGGTCATGTTCGCGACATTCGATACCGAGGATTCCTTGACCGACGGCTGGAATCATGTCATCTGTCGAGAGATATTCCGAGACGACGTCTTCAGACCAACCCATCCGCTTTAGACCAGCTGCTGCGAGCAGGATCCCGTCAAACGGACCATTCTTTAATTTATCGAGTCGTGTGTCGATGTTTCCGCGAATCGATTCGATTTTTAAATCAGGGCGGAGTTTTAGCAATTGCGACCCACGACGTAAGCTACTCGTGCCGACAACTGCACCTTCTGGCAAGGAAGCAAGACCTTCGCCTGTTTTCGTGATCAAGGCATCACGCGCATCGACACGCGCTGGTGTGGCACCGATGATGAGACCATCCGGTAATTCAGAAGGTAAATCCTTCATGCTGTGAACAGCAAAATCGATTTCTTCGTCAATCATCTGTTGCTCGATCTCTTTTACGAATAATCCTTTACCGCCGACTTTCGAGAGCGTCACATCCAAAATGCGGTCCCCTTTTGTGATGATGTTCTTGATTTCGAACTCATACGGCGCGCCGGCTTGTTTCAACTGGTCAATGACCCATTTCGTCTGTGTCATCGCTAGCTTCGAGCTTCGCGATCCAACAATGATTTTTCGCATGCTAAAATCCCCCTGTACAATGATAAAGGGGCGGCACAAGTCCGCCCCATGCATTTTCTATTGTAACACAAATCGTGCTTTGTTCACCGGTTCACAGCTTTTGCGGAAGGTGTCGTCTCTTCTGATGTCATGACGTCATCTTCGAGTCCTTCAAACAAGTCTTCGTTTAATGCAAACGTATCCATGAACTGCGCAATCCGCTCATCGGCATCTGGCTTCGCTGCCGCATCTTTAATATAAGACAACGGCTCACGCAACAACTGATTGATGATTGATTTCATGTGTTTGCCAATAACGGTTTTTTCGCGTTTTGACATATCCGGTAATTTCCGTTCCAAGCTTTGCATCGTTTCTTGTTGAATGCGTAACGCCTGGTCGCGTAATTCCGTGATGATCGGTACGACACCAAGTGTCGTCATCCAACCTTCGAACTCAGCGATTGCTGCTTCGATCCGTTGTTCGATCTTCGCTGCTTCCTTCATGCGTTCCGCCATGTTTTGTTGGACGATTGATGTCAAATCATCGACATCGTACAAATGAACACCTGGCAAGTCACCGACGGTCGGTTCAATGTCGCGTGGTACGGCGATGTCGATCAAGAGGAATGGACGATCGTGACGGAACAGCTGTGCTGCCGCGATGTCTTCCCGTTTGATGATGGCACGTTTTGCACCCGTTGAAGAGATGACGATGTCTGCCCGAAGCAAACCGCACTGCATCTCGTTAATCGAATGTGCCGATCCTTCGAACCGATTCGCGACCTCTTCTGCTTTAGCTAACGTCCGGTTAAAGACCGTGATATCGCGTGCCCCTGCTTCATATAGGTTAAGCGTCGTCAATTCGCCAGTTTCTCCCGCACCGATGACGACGATTGATTTATCTTCAAGCGATCCGAGTAACTGTTCGGCAAGCGTGACAGCGGCAGCACTGACAGAAACGGCATTTTCACCGATTCCAGTTTCTGCGTGAGCCCGTTTGGCGAGCGTGACCGCTTCTTTGAAGAGTTTATTGAAGACCGTTCCTGTCGTTTCAAGCTTCTGAGCCATGAAGAAGCTTGTCTTGACTTGACCAAGAATCTGCGTTTCACCGACAATCATCGAATCAAGTCCACTCGTGACGCGGAACAGATGTTTCATCGCATCAAACCCTTCATGGATGAAGAGATACGGCTCCAGTTCCTCCATCGTCAATCCGAACCAGTTTGCAAGGAAACGTTTCGTATAATACCGTCCTGTATGTGGCTGATCCGTCACGACGTACAGTTCCGTCCGGTTACATGTCGAGACGATGACACTCTCAAAAATACTTTTTTCATCGCGCAATGCGACGACCGCTCCCTTCATCTCATGCTCCCCAAATGAGACTTGTTCGCGTATTGATACAGGCGCTGTTTTGTTGTTCAAGCCGACCACTACGATATGCATGCGCTCTACCCCTTACGTCCAAAAATTTCGTTCCGATCTATCTTTTCGTTCTCTATCCTACATTATAACCATTATAAAAAAGATTCCAATCAATTTATAAACTAAAATGAGTCGAAGTTGTGAAATCTTCTTCATTTTTTCTCTTCTTCTACCTTATCCCTCTCTCATGAAAATCACAAACCCTCTGCTCCTAAAAAGGTCAGAGGGTTACACTTTACTTCAAGGATTCAGGTGATACCGTCACGTCCGGTACGTCAAGACGTTGCTGACGTAAACGATAGATCCGAACGATATTTTGAACGACGACTTTTGTTACCGCATAGGTCGGAACTGCTAGGATGACACCGATGATCCCACCGATTTTCCCAGCAACGAGTAAGACGATGATGATCGTCAGCGGATGAACCTTGAGTGTTTTCCCTTGGACATAAGGAGAAATCAAGTTCGACTCGATTTGCTGCGCGACGACGATCGTGATGATCGCATAGACGGCTTTGATCGGATCATCGATGAACCCGACGATGACCGCCGGTACGGCACCAATGTAGGGACCAAGATACGGAATGATGTTCGTGACCGTACAGAATAAGGCAAGCAGTAACGCATATTGAATATCTGAAATGAAGAAGCCAATCAATGACATAAGACCGACACAGATCGAGACGATGACTTGTCCATTGACATAATGCTTCACTGTCACATGCATGTCGTGCAAGATTTTACGCGTTTCTGTTTCATAGCTTTTCGGCAACAGCTTCACAACGGAATCCGGAAACTTATAGCCGTCAAGCAACATATAAACTAAGATGAACGGCACTAAGACGATGATTAAAACGGTCGAAGAGATGACACCAAAAATCGTTCCGACAGACGTCGAGACAGACTTAAAGACGGTACCGATATACGACGTTGCTTCATTCGTCCACTTGTCAAACAAGTCCGTATTCTCGTGAACCCATGTCGAGATGAAACGATTGTTCATCAACTGATCGCGTAAATTTAACGTCTGATCGCGCAATTCAACGACGAGTGTCGGAATGCTTGTCGCAAAATCCGTCACCTGCTCGACTAAGATTGGTCCGATGGATGCGACCGCAATCGTCAGGATCGTAATGAAACCAAGCAGGACGATTAAGACAGCAAGCCCACGCTTCTTAACCCGTTTTTGTAGTGCGTCCACGATGCCAAGCGTAAAATAATAGAAAATCCCTGCGATGATCAATGGCGGGAAAATCAAGGCCAACATGACACGAATCGGCTGGAATAAAAATGAAATTTTCGTTCCAACCCAGATGACGAGAAAAATCACTAATATCCAGATCAATGCTTTAAACCACTTGTTTCGTAACAACTCCACCTAACTTATCCCCCTCATACCTATTCGTCAGCCGACTTTTTCCTCGGTGACGTCTTCGAGACGTTGGCGCTCCATCTGCCCCCAGTGTCCTCGACCAGTCAAGAATTGAATCAATCCTCCTAGCTTGAAGAAGACGAGAATCGGACGGTACCAGAACGACTCGGTTAAGGACCATAGATACAACCGAATCAATTCCTTGACGTTCTTGAATCGGTGCATCGTCCACTCTTCCAATAATACGGCACCTGCTGACAATAAGGAACCATAGAGTAAAGCGACTACCAGCAAGACGATCCCAAATTCAAAGTTGAGTGTACCGACGAGTAGGTTAAGCGGAATGATGAAATAACCGATCAGTTCGACGATTGGTCCGAGTAGTTCAATCAAAAAGAAATACAACATCGAGACGCTACCAACAGAACCATATTTCGGATTGCCAATCATCCGTTTATGCGTCCACAGCGTCTCAGCAAGACCACGATGCCAACGTGTTCGCTGTGAACGTAACACTTCCATCGATTCTGGAGCTTGTGTCCAACAAACTGGTGCTGGAACATACTCGATCCGTTTATCGAGTTTATTTTCCTTCATGTACCGGTGCAAACGGACGACAAGCTCCATGTCCTCACCGACGAGCCCTTCTTTATATCCCCCCGCCTTAACGACGATGCTCTTTTGGAACAATCCGAAGGCACCGGAGACGATCAACAAGATGTTGAAGCGACTAAGACCAAGGCGACCGAACAAGAATGCCCGGAAATATTCAATCATCTGCATCAGGACGATTCGTTGCTTCGGTGTCCGAATCTCGACGATTTCGCCGCCTTCGATCGTACATCCGTTAACGAGGAAGATCGAACCACATGTCGCGACGACTTCTTCATCTGACTCGACGATTGGCTTCATGACTTTCAACAACGCATCACGCTCTAAAATCGAATCTGCGTCGAGTGAACAGAAATACGGATAACTCGAGTGGTCGATACCGGCATTCAAGGCATCTGCCTTTCCACCATTCTCTTTATCGATGACGATCAAACGACTGTCAATCCGGGATCGATAGACCTGCTTGATTGGTTTTGAACCGATCAAGATACGTGGATACTGGATTTCTTTCTCTAACTCATACGCACGAAACAGTTCATCCATCGTTCCGTCCTTTGAACCATCGTTAATGACGAGTACCTCATGCTCCGGATAGTCAAGCGCTAGCAAGGCCTGGACACTTGAGACAATCGTATATTCTTCATTATAGGCCGGAACAAGGATACTGACCGGTCGTGTATAGAGAGACCGCATCAACGGTAAATAAGAACTTTCTTTCCGGCGGAAACGTTGCCGACGCACCATCTGAGCAGAAATCAAATAAAGTGTCGAATAGAATACGATGACGAGTAACATATAAATCAATACGGTCCAGGAAAGGACTTCAATAATGGCTTGGATTGTCTCAGACGACATGATGCTTCATCTCCTTTGCCAACCGTTCTGTAGCTTTTTGACGCGCATAGCGGTCGGGATGTGTACTTGATACCTTCGCCAACTGTTCGATTCCACCACAAGCAAGTAGTGCATCAAAGGCTGCCGTCCGGACCCACCAAGAGCGACTACCGACGAACGGCAGGATCGCTGGTATCGCATCGTCTGGAACGACGTGCTCTAAGAAACGAAGGGCAAGCATCTGCTCGACCCAACTTGATTCTTCTTCCAAGTAAGGGACATACAATTTCCAGTCTTCCTCAAGTCCAATCCGAGTGAGCGCGCGAAGGGCACGTTTTCGGATTTCCGGATTTTCATCCGTTGTCTTGTCACGGACAAGTGCGATATAACGGGTCTCATCTCGATCAAAGATCAGCTGTAGAATCGCTAACTTAAACGATAACGTCAATTCTTCAAAAGCAGTCACCCACTCCGTCAAATCTTGACTACGACCGACAGCAAGGATAGCGCCAAAGAAGCTAATCTCATTTTCTTGTTTAGCAATCGCAATCGCATCTTGCGGGGATAAGGAGACAAGTGTCCGGACGATGACATCGCTCTCCTCTTTTTCAATTGCCTTCCCCCAACGCGCATGAATCATTGGTGCGACTGCAACCAAACGGAATTGTGAAACGGCTTCATAGGCGTTCAAACGGCGGTCGATCCGCCGATGCTTCAATTGTTGCTCATAATACGCTTGCATATTAGAGGCGACGAAAGCTTGTATACGTTCAAGATGCACCGGCGTTGCCGTCAAGTTGGACAACGCGAACAATTCAAGCTCCGCTAAATCTTCGTTTCCTTTTTGAATCGTTGGCATGTCTTGACGTTCACTTGTCGCATAGTCATAGATGTCATCTCGAAAGGCAAGCTGCCAATCGCGACGCGCATGCTCACGATTGGCGCGTTTTCGTTTTTGAACGACAAGATAGATCAACGCTCCACCTTGTAAGAAGATGAGTACGACGATGAATACTAGAATCGCTTGCATCATCGGCCGTCCTCGACTTTGCGAATCCACGCACGGAACTCTTCGATTTTCAGTGGAAGCGTCATGATGTAATCAACACCACGATCAATCGCTAGGACATGATCACGTTCGCGGTTATACATCGAGATCATCATCGATTGGAATGGTGCGACACTCTGTTGTTTCGCTCGCAGCAGCAGTTCCAGTCCATCCGCTCGCGGCAACGCGGACGTGAACACGAGTAGGTACGGACGGGATGCCACATACTCATCGAGAAACGTCTCCGCTCGCTCGAACGTCACGAAGCGTTCGAAGCGGTCGGTCAGTTCCCGTTCCATCATCCGACGAATATGCGGATCTTCCGTTACGACGACGACGTCTGCGATATGATGGATTTTCTTATAACGCGCAAGGCGATCGAGAACAAGCTCCCGCGACAGCGTCGCCGGTAGCACTTCACGTGCATTCTCTAATCCATAGAAAGAAGGTTCCGTATTAAAGTAGACGACGGGAATCCGCTCCTCGATGACGGGTTTGCTTGCGAGAACGACATCCGCATAAGAAATGTCCGTCCGCACGCACCACCCTTCCTCGATCAGACCATTGATCGTCTCCGGCATTTGTCCGACCGTGTGTACGAACAAGGTATTCGCTGTTGATTCACGGACAGCCTCTTCCGTCCATTCGATCGTCGAACTGACCTCACGATCTTGAGTTGTTGCTTCAAACGACTGGTGGATCAACTTCCACATCTCTTCACGTCGCATTTAGTTTCCTCCCTCAGTGAATGCTTTTTTCATCGTATGATAGACCGGTTTTAATTCTTCCCGTTGTTGTGGGTTCGTCCACTCGGCCCAGTTATAGAAACCCCGATCCTTCTCTGGAATACGTGTCTCACCGATTTGACCTGTAACTTCGATTCCTTCCGTGATCATCTTCGCTTCGAGTCCATCTTTCCAGAAGTCTCCGATGATTTCATGTTTACTTGGATCACGCATATTCAAGACCATCCATGGAATACGAAGTTCAACGGTTGGTTTCGTGACATCTGAGATATCCGTCAAGATGTCATCCGGCTCTCCTTCATGTAAAACACCTGTGTCCCATTTGACAGCTGGTTTGACGATTTTTTTCGTCACCGGGTCTCGTCTTGCATAATCGAGCATTTGATAGATTGGAACGAACTTGCCGCTGTCTTTTTGATCAGATGGCGGTTTCACCATCTCAAACGGCATCTTCAGACCGTAATGATAACGGAAGATGTCATAGCGAGCATCGACATCGATACGCGCTGTCTGATCAATTGTCAAACGGTATTCGGCTCCTTCCTCAAGCGTCAATGGACCGACTTTCGTATTCCCGTCATTCGGTTTCGTCGATAGTGCAAGTGTCGTCGGCTCCGCTTTCTTCCGGTCGATGCGCAAGTAGAGATACGCCTCGTCAGAAGTCATATAAATCGCTTGATCCTTATTTTCAGCAACTGGAGCATACCCTTTCCAGTCATCCAGTTTTCCGTCAATGACGATATCTGAACGAAGGAAACCAAGCATCCCGAAATGTTGCTCACTCGTCTGGACATTCGACCAGCGTGGACGCGTATCCGCATCATCATAATCCATCGTATTCCACGTCCGTTTGAACCATTCATCTTGCCAGATGAAGACGAGTCCACCGGCTGTCTTGACGTCCTTGATGTCTTGATAGAGCTGTGCGACAAGTTCACCTTGTTTCTTCTCACTGACATGTCCTTGATCGAAACCATTCGGTCCAAGGTGTGTCTTCCCGCGTGAACTTGGAATTCCGAATTCTGATACGAGCAACGGCATATCATGATAATCTTTCATTTCTTTTAGATAACGAGCATAGGATTCAGAACCCTTATCAGCTTTTTGACTGTATTCTTCTTTAATGAACGAAGGATAGTACGGATAGATGTGGTAAGACGCAAACAAGCCGCCCGGGAAATCCTTCGTTGCTTTTAAATGATTGAAGTCAATAGAGACGAGATCTTGCTCTTCTTCAACTTCTTTCGGGTGTTTTAACGGATCCGTCGTCGGCCAGTTCGTCGAACCAATCGGTCGAGTCGTGCCATACTCTTTGATTTCGTGTGCTGTCGCTGTATCCATTCGACCAGCAAGCCACGATTCGAACGGGGACGCCTCTTTTGTCGTCGTCACGTATTTCCCTTCGAAACGTGTGCCTTTGTTCTTTTTATTCGTCTCAATGACAGCTTCCGGTAACCATTCGATTCCGAAGACGAATGCTGAAACGTATTGCGAGACGTCCGATGTATATGTTCCAGAAGCATGACCGACGACTTCCTTGACGACGGCGTTACCATGAATGACATCAACCATTCGTTTGGCTTCTGTATCGGTCATCTTCAAGAAGTCTGGCTCAAAAGCATTCTTCAACTCTTCAAATGGTTTTTCCTCAACCCACATACCTTGCATCAAATAAATCGGTTGCTTCGCCCGTTCGTTATATGCTTTTAATGCATCGTAAAAAGCAGGAGGATGTAATGTATACACGCGAATCGTATTGACACCCAACTCGCCGATTTCCTTTAGCCAACGATCGTATTCATTCCGACTGATGGCATGTTCCCCGGGAAATGCCCCCGGTCGACCGAGCCCGACGTTAACGCCTTTGACGAAATACGGCTTCCATTCGCCATCTTGATACATCTCAAGCGTGTCCTGTCCTTCACGCGCTCGTGTCCGCAACTCTTGATTACCAACTTTCGTTTGAGAAAGTGGTTTGACTTTCGCAGCCTGTGTCGAGACACGTTTTGTATCTTCTAGAATTCGTGTCAGGGTCGGGGCATAAATCTTCCAAAAGAATGCTGATTCACTCTCTGCACTATCGAGGATGAACTGTTTACGGAACCAGTCAAGACCACTGTATCGATAGTAGCGCGGGATATCCGCGACGTCGGTGTAGTCACCAGCAAAATAGTGACCACTTCCTTGCATGACATACGCTGGGAACTCAAGCGGCAACTGATACTTCCGAAGCATCGCTTGTGTCTGCTTTGACGGTTTCCAAGAAAAATGCGCTTGTTGCTCGCCACCATCTAGCTCTAAAATCTCGAACCAGTAGTTATACCGGACCTCATCTTTTGCACTGCCCTTGTTTTTATCCCATTTATAAAGTAATGGTGTGTCATCATTGACGAAAAAAGCTTTTTCCGTTGAGTCATTGATGAAGACATAACCTGGACCAGATAGTTTGAATTCTTTTTCTTTCGCCTGCGCTTTTAATTGAGCTACGACGTTCTTCTCAAGACCTTGCAACTTTGTTAAATCCGGGAAAAAACGACCGATCCATCCTGTCCAAGCGGTTCCGAACAATTGACGGAACGCATTGGACCGTTCGACTGACGTCGGACTTGCCGCCGTATTGAACTCCGCCACGACCGTTTTCCCTTGCGAAATGGCTTCGGTCGCGAGCTCGACGTCTTCCGTCGTCAAGCCACCACGATGTTCTTCTTTTCCGTTGACGTCATATGACTTTCCATACGTATCCGTAAACAACAGCACATCTGCTTTAGAGGCTTGTTGTAACATGTTTTCACCTTGTGTACCGTCATAACGGTTGATGTAGTCCGAATATGCATAATCCTGCCCTTGCGTATTTCGGATCTTTAAGTGATTCAATAACCACGTCGTTCCGGCATGCTCTCGCTCCTCCGTTCCGTTCGTGTAATCAAATAGTGCAATGTTTAATGTCTTTTCCTGTTTCAAGAACCAAATGGCAAATGGTGTCAGAATGAGTAAGACGACGATTGCGAACGTCCATTTATAACGTCTCATATTGGCATAGCCTCCCACTAGAACAATTTGTTCCTATCATTGTAACGTGAATCAAATGATGTTCATATATTGGAAATCAAATATGATGGAAGGAAATGATTAGATGCTACTTTTATATTACTTTACCCCTAACAAAAAAACGTTCCGTTCTCTTTTGTCGGAGAACAGAACGTTTCGTTTTTTACAGAAGACGATAAATCGCTTCCCATGCCGCATCGACGCCTTCTCCTGTCTCAGATGAGAAGGGAATCAAGGTATCTTGACCGTCAAATTGCAATTTACGCTTGATTGCCGCGATATGTTTATCACGTTGACTCTTTTTGATCTTATCGAGTTTTGTCGCGACGACGATGACCGGTAGATCGTAATACTTCAAGAAATCATACATCGTCACATCATCCGCAGACGGATCGTGTCGGATGTCGACGAGCTGTACGACACCTTTGAGGATTTCCCGTTGTGTGAAGTACTTCTCCATCATTTTGCCCCACGCTTCACGCTCCGTCTTCGAGACTTTCGCATATCCATAACCCGGTACATCGACGAACATGACTTCATCATTGATGTTGAAGAAGTTCAAGGTTTGCGTTTTACCTGGTTTCGAAGATGTCCGCGCGAGTGCTTTACGCTGTACCAGTTTATTGATGAAAGAGGACTTTCCGACGTTCGATCGCCCTGCGAGTGCCACTTCTGGCAACAATGGCTCCGGATAATGTTCCGGATTGACGCCACTCGTAATAAAATCAGCTTTATAAATTTTCATGTTACTCTCCTTTTAATGCATGTTCGAGCACTTGCTCCATCGTCGCGACCGGAATGAATTCCATTCCTGCGCGGACGCTTTCCGGGATATCATCGATGTCCCGCGTATTGTCTTGCGGCAGCAGAACGGTCGTCAAGCCCGCACGGTGTGCTGCGAGTGACTTCTCCTTTAGTCCACCGATTGGTAAGACACGTCCACGCAACGTGATTTCACCCGTCATTCCGACGTCTCGGCGAACCGGACGTTTTGTTAAAGCGGAAATCAATGCTGTCGCGAGTGTGATCCCAGCAGATGGACCATCTTTCGGTACGGCACCCTCAGGAACGTGGATGTGGATGTCTTGCGTTTCGTAGAAGTTCGGTTCGATGCCAAGGGACGTCGCATTCGCTCGGACGAAGCTGTACGCGGTCTGAGCCGACTCTTGCATGACATCACCGAGTTTCCCGGTTAACTGCAATTTCCCTTTACCCGGAGCAAGGCTGACTTCGATCGTCAACGTATCGCCCCCAAAAGCAGTATACGCTAAACCAGTCACCGCGCCAATCATATCTTCGAGCTCGCCTTGACCATAGCGGTAGATCGGTTTGCCTAGGAAATCGTCCAGATTGCGCTTCGTCACCGTCACCCGTTTCTTCTCACCCATCGCGATTTGTTTCGCTGCTTTCCGGCAAAGTGAGCCGAGGACACGTTCGAGATTCCGTACACCGGCTTCTCGTGTATAACGACGGACGACTTCTTCTAGCGCGTCTGCTTTGACCGTCAATTGACTCTTTTTCAGACCATGTTCAGCCAGTTGCTTCGATAAGAGATGACGAACGGCAATTTCCGTCTTCTCTTGTTCCGTATAGCCACCGATTTGAATCAGTTCCATCCGATCGAGCAACGGTCCGGGGATGTTCGAGACATCGTTCGCTGTCGCGATGAACAGGACATTCGATAAATCGAATGGTTCTTCGATATAGTGATCGGAAAAGCTGTTGTTTTGTTCCGGATCAAGAACTTCAAGCATTGCGGATGACGGGTCACCACGGAAGTCATTTGACATCTTATCGATCTCATCGAGCAGGAAGACCGGGTTGTTCGTTCCTGCTTGTTTTAAACCACGGATGATCCGTCCTGGCATCGCACCGATATATGTCCGGCGATGTCCACGGATCTCCGCTTCATCGCGCACGCCACCAAGTGAAACGCGTACGAACTTCCGCTCAAGTGCTGTGGCAATCGAACGGGCAAGCGACGTTTTCCCGACTCCCGGAGGACCAGATAGACAGAGAATCGGTCCGCGCAATGAGTCCGTCAATTGACGAACGGCAAGATACTCAAGGATTCGTTCTTTGACCTTCTCTAGACCGTAATGGTCCTTTTCAAGCTGTTCCGAAGCAGCCGAGACGTTCAAGAAATCATCGGTTGCTTCATTCCACGGCAACGAGAAGAACCATTCGAGATAGTTGCGAATGACCCCATGTTCGGGACTCGTCGCCGGTACGACCGCTAAACGACTGATTTCCTTCTCGACGTTCGCAACCGTCGTTTCTGGTAAATCAAGCATCGCAAGCTGCTCCCGGTATTTCGTCGCATCGCTTTCAACAGAAGCTGATTCGCCACCGAGTTCTTGTTGAATCGTCTTCAATTGTTCCCGCAAGTAATACTCGCGTTGCGATTGTTCAATCGTCTTCTTCGTCCGTTCACGCATCTCACGTTCGAGTTCGACGACTTCATATTCGTGTTTCATGACATCAAGCAACATCAATCCTCGTTCGACCGGATCCTGTTGTTCGAGGAACTCCTGTTTCTTCGAAATATCGATTGGTAGCTTCGACGTAATATAGTCCGTCAATGAATCGAGGCGTTCGTATGTCTCAAATCGGCGACGTTCATCCGTTCCGATTCCTTTGATCCGAGAGACGAGCTGACCGAACTGTTCTTTGATGAGACGAACGAGCGCTTCTTGTTTCGCTCCTTTGATGTCCATCTTCTCGATTGGTTCGATGACGGCTTGATAACCCTCGTCCGTCTCTTCGACGTTTTCGATCCGGACACGTTCCTTCCCGATGACGCGGACACGGACCGTATCATTCCCGAGTTCACTCATCTTCGCGATTTGAACGAGCGTCCCAACCTGATGCAACCCGTCAACAGACGGCTCTGCCTCTGGATCACGTTGCGTGACGACGACGAGATCGATTTCGTGTTCCTTTGATGCAAGTAAGGCTTTTAAGGATACCGGACGCCCTACATCAATCGTCAATCCGATCAACGGATACGCGACGACACCGCGTAACGGTAAAAGTGGATATTGTTTTTTCTTCATTCGAATTCCTCCTAAACAAAAAGACTCGGAAAGGCGTACAAGTAGCCTCCGAGCCGATTTGTCACGGTGTTACGCCGTTTCTTTTTCTTTCCCATGTTCAATTGTACCATCTTTCAACTCAAGCGTTGGACCGCGTTTACCAGTCAACGTTTCTGCTGTAATGATGACTTTCGCGATGTCTTCACGTGATGGGATTTCGAACATGATATCAAGCATAGTTTCTTCGATGATCGAACGAAGACCACGCGCACCTGTTTTACGTTCGATTGCAAGTTTTGCAATCTCAAGAAGTGCATCTTCCGTGAAGTCGAGTTCGACATCATCGAGTTGAAGCATTTTCTTATATTGTTTCACGAGGGCGTTTTTCGGTTTCGTCAAGATTTGAACGAGTGCCTCTTCATCAAGTGGCTCGAGCGTCGCCATGACCGGCAAACGACCGATGAACTCCGGAATCAAACCGAACTTTTGAAGATCTTCTGGTAATGCAGCTGCCAGAATTTCTTTTTGTGTAAGGTTACGGTTCTCTGAATCGTTTCCGAATCCGATGACTTTTTTACCAAGACGACGTTTAATCGACTGATCGATACCATCGAATGCGCCACCGACGATGAACAAGATGTTCGTCGTATCGATTTGGATGAATTCTTGGTGTGGGTGTTTCCGTCCACCTTGTGGCGGTACACTCGCAACCGTTCCTTCCAAAATCTTCAGCAAGGCTTGTTGGACACCCTCACCAGATACGTCACGTGTAATCGACGGGTTTTCTGATTTACGAGCAATCTTATCGATTTCATCAATGTAGATGATTCCTTTTTCAGCCTTCTCGACATCGTAATCCGCAGCTTGGATGAGTTTCAATAGGATGTTCTCGACGTCTTCACCGACATAACCGGCTTCCGTCAAACTTGTTGCATCTGCAATCGCAAACGGTACGTTCAAGATACGTGCCATCGTTTGGGCAAGAAGTGTCTTACCGCTACCTGTTGGTCCAATCATGACGATGTTCGATTTTGAGAGCTCGACATCATCTGCGCGACCACCAGCATTGATTCGTTTGTAGTGATTGTACATCGCTACAGACAACGATTTCTTCGCTTTCTCTTGACCGATGACATAATCGTCAAGTGTCGTACGAATTTCATGCGGTTTCGGAACATTCTTCAGCTCGACTTCTTCTTCAGTACCGAGTTCTTCCTCTACGATTTCATTGCAGAGTTCGATACACTCGTCGCAAATGTAAACGCCAGGTCCAGCAACAAGTTTGCGTACTTGTTCTTGTGTCTTTCCACAGAAAGAACATTTTAGCTGACCTTTTTCTTCGTTAAATTTAAACATAAAGGTCCACCCCTTTAACGTGGAAATTGTATGGACGCCTGTAGCATCCCGTCTCACGTTTTACTATTTATGATTGTAGCATGAACAAGGAAAGTCTTTCAAATCCTGGACGAACGATTTACAGTTTGATGTTCTGAACCAAGGATCGTTTGTCCTTGTTTGACCTATCGTACAAAAAAATCGACTCCAAGACCAGAAATTGGGCTTGAAGTCGATCGAAAACCATGAAATGGCTTATTTTGCTTTTGCGTTGTCGACGAGAACATCGATAGCTTTACGGAATTGAAGATCGCCTTTAAGCGTTTCAAGACCACCTTGTGGTGCAAGCATCGTTTCAAGTTGATCCGCAGGGATGTTGTAGAGTTCTGACATTGATTGAAGTTCAGCTTGAGTTTCCTCATCTGTTACTTCGATTTTTTCGTCAGCAACGATTTGCTTGAGGACGAGACGTGCTTTAACGCGCTCTTCCGCTTGCTCTTTCATTTCAGAACGCATTGCCTCTTCTGTCGTTCCAGTCAACTGGAAGTACATGTTGAGGTCGATGCCTTGTGATTGAATACGTTGTGTGAACTCTTGAACCATACGCTCGACTTCGTTTTCGACCATGACTTCTGGAAGATCAACTGTCGCGTTTTTCGTAGCCGCTTCGACTAACTCATCGCGCATTGAAGCATCAGCTTCTTGTTTGCGTGTGTTTTCGAGACGCGTACGGATTTTTGTTTTCAACTCGTCGAGTGAAGAAACTTCTTCATCCATTTCTTTTGCGAACTCATCTGTCAATTCAGGGAGCTCTTGTGCTTTAACTTCGTGGATCGTTACTTTGAATGTAACTGGTTTTCCAGCGAGTGATGCTTCGTGGTATTCCTCTGGGAATGTCACTTCAAGATCTTTTTGCTCGCCAGTTTTTAAACCGACCATTTGCTCTTCGAATCCAGGAATGAAGTTTCCAGAACCGATGACGAGTGAGTAGTTCTCAGCAGTTCCGCCGTCGAATTGGTTTTCCCCATCGAAACCTGCGAAGTCGAATACGACTGTATCGCCATTCTCGATGACGCCATCTTCTTTAACGACGAGTTCTGCACCGCGTTCTTGTAATGTTTTGAGTTCAGCGTCGACGTCTTCGTCAGTAACGTTCGTTTCAACTGCTGTGTACTCAAGACCTTTGTACTCACCAAGTGTAGCTTCTGGCTCGATGACGAACGTGATTTTGAATTCGACTGGCTTGCCTTTTTCGAGTGTTTCAACGTCGATGTTCTCAAGCGCGATTGGCTCGATTCCTGATTCGACGACTGCACCTTCGATTGTGTCCTTGTAAAGGATATCGAGTGCATCTTGGTACAGTGCTTCTTCACCGTACATTTTGTTGAACATTGCGCGTGGCATTTTTCCTTTACGGAAACCAGGTGTGTTCAAAGTCTTAACGACTTTCTTGAACGCTTGGTCTACCGCTTTATCAAATGCTTCAGCAGGCGCTTCATACGTGAGGACGCCGAGGCTACCTGATTGTTTTTCCCATTTTGCAGTCATGCTGAGTCCCTCCAAAATTGTCAATTAGCGTACATGTGTGTACAACAAGTCACATTATAGCACAATCGTTCTGACGATTACCACTGTTGAACGAATCGTTTCCAGATGTCTCAATCGAAGTAAATCTGCTCGAATGCGATGACTTCCGGATAAAGGATATGTGCCGCTCGATATAACTGCTTCGCCAGCGGACTGAGGATACGTTCCGGTTCTTCACGTTCAAATGTCAGACCTGCGAGTTCTTCGCATGCTGCGAGCCACTTCTCCATGTCTGATCCGATTCGTTCTCGCTCTTCAAGATGGATCAATTGATCCGATCGCAGGACGAGCAACGCTCGAAACGGATCCATTCGCTCTAACGTATGCATCGATGCCAGTAACGCTTGTTGCTCCTGTTGATGTACTAGCAGGATTTCTTCTAACTCTTCACGTGACGAGATCGTCCAGTCTACATCTACGTGTGGCACATGAATGCTTACCGGATAGGACACGTGATGAAGCACGCTTCCTAATAACTGATCAATGACGAGTAAACTTTGATGTTCTGTCTCTTGCGCCTGTAAGTATTTTTGTGTGATGTATGCAATGAGCTCAGATGTCCGTTCGAATTCTCTACCGGTCAATTGGCGCATTTGTTCGACCCAACTGCCGTGTCGCAACACATGTATCAATTTCGTTGCTGATGTTACCTCACGTTGCGCAACAGGATTGTTTTGAACTGCCGGCTTTTGTTCGCGAACACGCATCTGTTGTTTGATTTCGTCTAATCGAAGCGCGAGCCCATACGGCAGATACGGTGACGCCGAGCGCAAGGCGAGTTTCATCGGATAACGTTCTCCGAGTTCATAAAGAAAGAGTGCGAGCACTTGCTCGACACCCTCGACTTCAAGAAAACGTTCTGCCACTGTTTCAAATCGTTCCCGGTCATGCATTAAGAGTGGTTGAATGACATAGAGCCGGTGTAAGACATCTTCTCCTGTCAATTGGTCAGTCTCTAATTCCATAATTAATTGTTCTTGTTTAGAAGCGGGCAAACGAAGAATGCGCGCTCGCTCTACTTCTAGTTCATGTTCCATCCAGCGCGATGTCCCCATATTCCGGCACTCCTTCATGTTCAACTTCTTATTTCGTAAATGGATCGAGTAAAGACGTCCAGTTCGTAATCGCTTCTTGAAGTTGTCCTGCCTGCTCGATTCCTAATCGATTCAATGTATCTAATGAGACGTCAGCTTCAAGTAATCGAGCGATGTCTTCCGATTGATTCACGTACTGCTCGAGTTTTGCACTTAAATTTTGCAATTCTTGCGGCGGATTTTCAAGTCCCGCTAATCGTTGATCGATTTGATCCAGTTCTTGATTGAACTGATCAATCGTTCCGTTTTCCTTCAACTTTTCGATTTGTTGATCGAGTGCCTGTTCAGGGTTTGCAGATTCACGCGCTGTCGTAGCTGCCTCATTCAAGGAAGCTGACAAATCTGACGTGACTTGTGCTGTATCTTTTGCAATGCCTTGAAGTTCTCCAGCGTAATCGACACTATTTTTTACATCGTTGACTTGTTGTTTTGCATCGTCGATTGTATTTGAAATCTCACTACATCCAGCAAGAAACGTACTTAGCACGAGGACTGCTCCAACTTCCTTCCACATTGCGTTCATCCCTTTCGAGTTCATGATACCTTAATTATAATCGAAAATCGGAATAAAAAAAAGAGACCACCCTCGTAAGGGCAGTCTCTATTTTAATTATAGCGTCCCAAGAGGGATTCGAACCCCCGACCGACGGCTTAGAAGGCCGTTGCTCTATCCTGCTGAGCTATTGGGACGTGTCAACACGAATAAACTATACTAGAACAATTCTTTCGTGTCAATCACATTACAAACATTGCATTTATTTTATTACAAAAATGTTCCGTCCAGATGCAGGGCATTCACTCGATCGCCATTCACATCAAGAAAATCGACAGAATAACGGTTTTGATCCACTTCAAGAATCGCATACGTCTTGTCTGGTCGGTGACGTGGCATCCGGATTGAACCTGGATTGATGAATAACACGCCGTCCCGATATTCAGCCTTCGCCACATGGGAATGACCATATAAGACGATGTCCGCCTGCTTTTCCTTCGCATGATGCTGTAAGACATCTAGACTGTATTTGACGTCCTGACGATGTCCGTGGACACAAAGGATGGTATGACCGTCCATTTCCGATACGACTTCTTCCGGAAAATCGTGTCCGTAATCACAATTCCCTCGCACAACACGATATGGATATAATGATTCGATGTCGCGCGTCAATTGGGAGTCCCCACAATGAAATGCCGCATCCACGTCTTGATGACGTTCGAATATCGTAAGCAGTTCTTGTTCTAGTCCATGGCTATCACTAACGATCAACGCTCTCATCTTCATCACACTCCTAAGAAAGTAGTTAAGTCCTGTTCGAGCTTACGCAATGCATTGCCACGATGACTAATCATCGCTTTTTCTTCTTTCGTCAATTCAGCAGCCGTCTGTCCGCTTTCTGTGACGAACAATGGATCATAACCGAACCCGTTCGAACCCGACGCTTCAAAACCGATTCGCCCTTCCATCGTCCCACGAACCGTCAATGTCTCACCCGTTGGTTTCGCTAGCGCGAGTACACAAACGAAGCGCGCCGTCCGCTCTTCCTCCGGAACACCTTCTAACTTTTCCAGTAGTAGAGCATTGTTCGCCGCATCCGACTTTTCAAGACCCGCGAAGCGTGCCGAGTAGACGCCGGGAGCGCCATCTAAAGCATCGACTTCAAGACCTGAATCATCAGCAAGTACCGCGTGACCAAAGTAGGCTGCTGCCTCTGTTGCTTTTAAAAGTGCATTCTCCTCGAATGTCTCACCTGTTTCATCCGTTTCCGGAGCATCAGCGTGATCGAGTAACGATTCGACCAAATAACCGAGACGACCCAGCATGCTTTCAAGTTCCTTCACTTTACCTGCATTGTGTGTTGCGACGATGACTTTCATCTATGTTCCCCCACTTCTTCTCCTACATACCACCAAGAGACACCGAGTGCCTCACGACCAGCATCAATCAGCTCCTTAATTCCTTTTTCCCCAAGTTCGAGCATATCGAGCATCTCTTGACGGGAAAATGTCGACTCTTCTCCTGTTGCTTGCATCTCGACGATTTTACCCGATGAGGTCATGACGAGATTGAAGTCGACTTCCGCCGCAGCGTCCTCTTCATAGCATAGATCGAGCAAGACATTCGACTCGACGATTCCAACCGAGATGGCTGCGATGCCCTCTTTGATCGGTGTATCTGTCAGTTTTCCCGCTTGAATCAATTGATCGACTGCTCGGACGAGTGCCAAAAAACCACCAGTGATCGATGCCGTTCGTGTACCGCCATCTGCCTGAATAACGTCACAATCGATCCAGATCGTTCGTTCCCCGAGCTTCTCTAAATCAATGACGGCTCGAAGCGAGCGGCTGATGAGACGTTGGATTTCCATCGTCCGTCCCGTCTGCTTGCCGCGGACGGCTTCTCGTGCGGTCCGTTGAGCCGTCGCACGTGGCAACATCGAATATTCCGCATTGATCCAGCCCTGGCGTTTACCGCGAAGGAACGGTGGCACCTTCTCCTCGACGGTCGCCGTACAGAGGACTTTCGTATCGCCCAGTTCAATCAAGACAGAACCTTCTGCGTGTTTATTGACATCAATCGATAATTGAACAGGACGGAGATGATCCGCCGTTCGTTGGTCTATCCGCATTTAATCTTCCTCCGTTCCAAGCACGATGCGCTCCGCATGGATGGTCTGATCGAGCCAGTCCGTCGCAATCTGATCAAATGAGCGGATATCGCCTGTCGCGTAATAACGATGTTCCGGAATTTGTGTCACATCTGCTGAAATCGTATTGTAATCAAGTAGTGCTGCTACCTCGAGCGCTGTCTCGTCTCCTGAAGAGATTAGCTGGACGCCTGGTCCGATGACCCGTCCAATCACATCTGCTAGGAGCGGGTAATGAGTGCACCCGAGGATCAATGTATCCATATCGTAATTCATCAATGGTCGTAATGTATTGGCAACGACACGTTCGACGTACGCACCGTCTGTCTGCATCGACTCGACGAGCGGAACGAATGGCGGGCACGCTAACGATTCGACGACGACTTGTCCTTCGACGTGGCGTAACGCCTTCTCGTAGGAATTACTTGTAATCGTCATCTTCGTTCCGATGACACCGATTCGTTTCGTACGCGTCACCTTGACTGCCGCACGGGCCCCAGGATCAATGACACCGATGACAGGTATATTTAAACGTTCTCGCGCTTCTTTTAGGACGACAGCCGTGGCTGTGTTACAGGCGATCACGATCAATTTCACATCTTGTTGCACGAGATAATCAATCATCTCCCACGTAAACTCACGAATCTCCTCTTCTGGGCGAGGACCATACGGACACCGTAATGTATCCCCGACATAGATGATTCGCTCATGGGGCAACTGTCGCATCAATTCACGTGCGACCGTCAACCCACCGACTCCGGAATCCAGTACTCCAATCGCTCGATTCACTCTTCTCCACCTCTTTCTCTCATTCCTATGGTAACAAAAAAGGACGACGGTGCAAGACCGGCGTCCGAGAATGTACGATTACAGGATTACTGAGCAAGACCTTCGCTAGTCAGCATATCTGAAAGAGTCGTGATTGCTTCAGAAGCATCGTCACCGTTTGCAACGATTTTGATATCTGAATCTTTCGCGATTCCGAGTGAAAGAACACCCATGATTGACTTCAAGTTGACAGTCTTCCCGTTGTATTCCAAGTTGATGTCTGATTGGAATTTAGAAGCTGTGTTGACGAGCTGAGTAGCCGGACGAGCGTGAATGCCTGAATCCGCGATGACTTTGAATGTTTTTTCCATGATTAAGAAATCTCCCTTCACTAATAACGTACTAGTGAGTCGTTTTCGAATATGTGAACTCATTATCAAATGATAACGGATTCGAATCGATTCTGCAAGGAATTTTTATATGCTTCACTCCACGGGAATGCTTTCCCGGCACGGTCGATTTGTACCATCGATGTCCGTCCTGTGAACATCAGTTCACCTTGCTCATCAAATGCCGCATAGTGGACGTCACACGAGGCACTACCGACATGTACCGGGTACGCATAGACAGCGAGACGTGCCCGTGGGTAGACTTGGCGAATATAGTTACACTGGGCATCCGCAACGACGATGATGCCGTCTTCTGCAAGCGAATATCCTGTTTCCTCTAACATCAATGTCCGAACGTCCTCAAAATAGACGAACGGTACCCGGTTATTCATATGACCATAGGCATCCGTCTCCGCGAAACGAACAGCGACGTCGAGTCGTGTGCCATGTCTCATCTGTTCAAGCCATGATTCAAGTTCTGGAATATAAGCTGGTACGCGCACAATGAGTTCCTCCTGTCTGAATGAAAAAAGAAGGAGCAAGCTCCTTCTTTGATAAATCATGAACTAACGGCTTCACCTGTCCGTCCTTCATCACTGCCGAAGAACTTCTTGAATGAATGTAGTGTCGTCTGACGGTTCATCGCTGCGATTGAAGTCGTCAGTGGAATCCCTTTCGGACAAACCTCGACACAGTTTTGAGCGTTACCACACTGCATGATCCCACCGTCTTCCATCAACGCTTCAAGGCGTTCTTCCTTGTGGAAGGCACCTGTTGGATGCGAGTTGAATAGACGAACTTGTGAAATCGATGCTGGTCCGATGAATGTCGAACGATCGTTGACGTTCGGACATGCCTCGAGACACACGCCACACGTCATACATTTCGATAACTCATATGCCCATTGGCGTTTGTTTTCTGGCATCCGCGGTCCTGGTCCTAAATCGTACGTTCCATCGATTGGTACCCATGCTTTGACCTTTTTCAACGCATCGAACATGCGTTGACGGTCGACTTGAAGGTCGCGAACGATCGGGAACGTCTGCATCGGTTGAAGACGGATCGGTTGTTCGAGTTTATCGACGAGTGCCGTACACGACTGACGTGGTGTACCGTTGATGACCATCGAACAAGCGCCACAGACTTCTTCTAGACAACCCATGTCCCAGTTGATTGGTGTCGTTTTTTCACCGGCTGCATTCACAGGATTCCGGCGAATCTCCATTAAAGCAGAGATGACGTTCATGTTCGGACGGTACGGAATTTCAAACGCTTCATCATACGGTTTACCATCAGGTCCATCTTGACGTTGAACGATGAATTGAACCGATTTTTGCGTAGTAGATGATTCGAGTGGTGTCGCCATTATGCTTTCACCTCTTTCTTCGACTTCTTGCTGTAGTCGCGTTTCCGTGGTGGAATCAACGACGTGTCGACGTCTTCATAGAAGATTTCTGGATGACCATTCGTATAACGCGCCATCGTCGTCTTCAAGAACTGTTCATCATTACGTTCCGGGAATTCCGGTTTGTAGTGCGCTCCGCGACTCTCGTCACGTTTCAAGGCACCGAGTGTGATCGCTTCAGCTAAATCAAGCATGTGATCGAGCTGACGGATGAACGATGCCCCTTGGTTGCTCCAACGTGCTGTATCCGTAGCCGAGATACGCGTGAACCGATCGCGGAGTTCCTTGATTTTCGTCAGTGTCTCTTCGAGCTTATCGTTGTACCGGACGACCGTGACGTTGTCCGTCATGATTTCTCCAAGCTCACGGTGGATTTGATACGCGTTTTCCGTACCTTCCATTGATAAGATATCGTTGAAACGGTTGATCTCTTCAATCTTATGCGCTTCGACGACGTCCTCGCTCATCTCATGAACCGATGTCTCGAGTTCATTCATATAAGCGATGGCTGATGGTCCAGCGACCATTCCGCCGTATACCGCAGAGAGAAGTGAGTTCGCTCCGAGACGGTTACCACCATGCATCGAATAATCACATTCACCCGCTGCGAACAATCCAGGGATGTTCGTCATTTGATCGTAGTCGACCCATAGTCCACCCATTGAGTAGTGAACAGCTGGGAAGATCTTCATCGGTACTTTTCGTGGATCATCACCGACGAACTTCTCGTAGATTTCAAGGATCCCACCGAGTTTGACGTCGAGTTCTTTTGCGTCTTTATGCGATAGATCCAGATAGACCATGTTCTCCCCGTTGACGCCGAGTTTTTGATTGACACAGACATCGAAAATCTCGCGTGTCGCGATATCTCGTGGAACAAGGTTTCCGTACGCTGGATATTTTTCTTCGAGGAAGTACCAAGGCTTACCATCTTTATACGTCCAGACGCGACCGCCCTCACCACGTGCTGATTCACTCATGAGACGTAGCTTATCGTCTCCAGGAATCGCTGTCGGGTGAATTTGGATGAATTCACCGTTCGCATAGATTGCTCCTTGACGATAGACAGCTGCTGCTGCTTGTCCTGTGTTGATGACCGAGTTCGTCGATTTTCCGAAGATGACCCCAGGACCACCTGTCGCGAGGATGACAGAATCCGCGGCAAATGCCTCGATTTCCATCGTCCGGAGGTTTTGACAAACTGCTCCACGACAAATGCCATTGTCATCGATGATGGCACGAAGAAACTCCCATCCTTCATATTTTTCTACCAAACCTTGCGCTTCGAACTTACGAACCTGTTCATCTAATGCGTACAACAGTTGTTGTCCTGTCGTTGCCCCAGCGTATGCCGTCCGGTGATGCAACGTTCCTCCGAAACGTCGGAAGTCGAGTAAGCCTTCCGGTGTCCGGTTGAACATGACGCCCATTCGGTCGAACATATGAATGATTTTCGGCGCTGCTTCCGCCATTTTTTGAACAGGTGGTTGATTTGCGAGGAAGTCCCCACCGTATACCGTATCATCGAAATGCTGGTATGGTGAATCGCCTTCCCCTTTTGTATTGACCGCTCCGTTGATGCCACCTTGTGCACAAACAGAATGTGAGCGTTTGACGGGTACGAGTGAGAATAATTTAACTGGTACGCCTTGCTCTGCTGCTTTTATCGTAGCCATCAGACCGGCAAGCCCTCCGCCGATGATGACAAGATTCTTGTTCGCCATGTTGTCAGTTCCCCTTTCCTTACAACACGCCTGCAAACGTTAAGATCGAGCGTACGCCTACAAACGATAAACCGATGAATACGAGTGCTGCTACGTAAGACATCGCCCGTTGAGATGCTGGTGACTGCGTGATTCCCCATGTGATGCAGAACGTCCAAAGTCCGTTCGCAAGGTGGAATGTCGTCGCCAAGATCCCGACGATATAAAACGCGAGCATGAATCCGTTATCGACGATGTTCTGCATCATGCTTGCATCAACTTCTGTTCCCATCGCAGCGGCAATCCGCGTCTCCCAAACGTGCCATGTGATGAACACGACAAGGAATACACCGCTGAACCGTTGCAGTACATACATCCAGTTCCGGAAGTATGTATATCGTCCCGTGTTCGCAGAACCGGTGAATGCGATGTACACACCGTAGACACCATGCAAGATGATTGGAATGAAGATGACAAAAATCTCTAAGAACAATCGATACGGAACGCTCCCCACGAATTCCGCGGCCTTATTGAAGTCTTCCTCACCACGTACGATGAAGTAGTTCGTCGTTAAGTGCGAAAGTAAAAATAACCCGATTGGAATGACGCCGAGCAGTGAGTGTATCTTACGACTCACGAAATCACGATGATTCGCCATCCAAATCCCCCCTTTTGTTTGCCAATCAACCGTTGGCGCATTTTGGTAGAAAAGCGCTTTCATAAGGAAATTCGTCTTTTCATCACTTATTCTACTCCTGTCCTTTTTAGAAGACAACCCGAGCCGTTGCATTTAACTGCAAATTTTTTTAGGAAAACAATGACCGACAAGAATCATCTCGGTATAATGGTTCACAGATAGGAGTGAATCATGATGGATGCTACACCAAATCAAACACCACTTTTCGGTATCGAATTAATCCGAGATTATGTGCTGACCGATCTTCTCGGATCGGATTATCGGCAAGTCATCTACTGGGCAGGTAAACGTCTAGCGCGTCAATTCCCTGTCGTAGATGAATCTGAATTAGCCTCATTTTTTGAACAAGCAGGTTGGGGAACGCTCGAAATCAAGAAACGTAAAGGAACGGTCATCTCATTCGTGCTGTCTCCTCCTGATACGACGAGAGACGAACGACCACAAGGGTACTTCCAACTCGAAGCAGGGTTCCTCGCTGAACAGTTCTCCCGTTTTAACGGATGTGTCGCGGAAGGATATGCCGAGTTAACTAAAGAGCTCGTTCAAATCACGGTTCAAATCGATCCTAAAGATCCACTTGAACCACTCAAGTGAAATTTACATAGAACGTGACAGGAATCTTAATTTTCAACATCGAAATAGATTCATGAAACCTTTTGCAGTAAGTGCTCGTAAAATCATTCGTACACAAATCGCGAGGAGGAACTTCACATGTTCAAAAAACTAGCAGCAGATTTAACGGGATTCAGTGATATTGGACAAGTCATTCATCCTGATGATTTCGACAAGGCAGCCGCTGATGATTATGTCTTGCATGAAGACGGCGAGAAAATCTACTTCTTGATCAAATCTAAATCTGACGAGTATTGCTTTACGAATCTGGCGTTGATTCACCTCGATGGCGAAAGTGCCGTCAGTTCAAAACGCGTCTTGTATCGCTATCCGTACGCACACTATCCGATTCGCCACGTCATGTTCGAAACGGCGGGAACGGTCGATCTTGATGTCGAGATTAAATTCGAGATCGGTGGCAAACATTACTCGATCGACGTCGATAAGAAACAACTCGAACATGTGAAGGATCTTTACAAAACACTTCTTGCTATTGCTGAAAAACAGTATGAAGGACAAAAGATGCTCGAGTTCGCAAACAGCTCATTGAATCATTCGGTCACGATTCTCGGCGGACTTCGTCAAGGTGATATGAACGTACCGCAAACATTCAAGGAGTTGTCTGAACAATCCTTCGAGTGGCTACAAGGTCACTACCATCAGTGGAACCAGCGTGACTTCGGTTCATACTACGAGAAGTACATCAACAACTAATTATTTTAAAATGCCGCCCTCTTCAAGAGGACGGCATTTTTTCATTCTTCATTCGCTTGGCTTAAATATTCAGCGACGGTTTCCGCTAACTTGACAGGTAAT
Source organism: Exiguobacterium abrahamii (assembly GCF_015645365.1). Lineage (NCBI taxonomy): Bacteria > Bacillati > Bacillota > Bacilli > Caryophanales > Exiguobacterium > Exiguobacterium abrahamii. The sequence goes on along the minus strand of NZ_JADOYC010000001.1, from coordinate 639,724 downwards.
CCTGCTTCCGCCAACTGTTCGATCGTTGCGCGTCGCAGGCTGCGCATCGATCCGAAATGACGAATCAACTGCTGGCGTCGTTTCGGTCCGACTCCTGGAATCTCATCGAGCAAGGAACGGGTCATCCCTTTCGAGCGGAGCGAGCGGTGGAACGTGATCGCGAACCGGTGGACTTCATCTTGCATGCGTTGGAGCAAATAAAACGCACTCGAACGCGGACTTAGTTCGACGAGACGGGCATCTTCTCCAAACAACAATTGACTCGTCCGGTGTTTGTCATCTTTTTTTAATGAGCCGACCGGCAGGGATAAGCCGAGTTCATCTTGAATGACTTCTAAAGCAGCATTCAACTGTCCGACTCCTCCGTCAATCAGGACGAGGTCCGGAAGGCGCGCTCCTTCGAGTAACAACCGTCGATAACGCCGACGCACGATTTCCCGCATCGATTCATAGTCGTCCGGTCCTTGAACGGTCCGGATCTTGAACTTTCGGTATTCTTTTTTCAGTGGTTTACCGTCTTCAAAGACGACGAGCGCCGAAACGGCATCCGCCCCTTGAATGTTCGCGTTATCGATGATCTCGATTCGGGACAATGGATGAACGTCGATTGCATCAGCGAGTTCGTCGACTGCTTGAACGGTCCGTTTCTCATCTTTCGCTAACAACTCGAAACGTTCCGAGATCGCATTTTCAGCATTCTTCGTCGCTAAATCAAGTAATTTCCGTTTTGATCCTCGGACCGGAACGTGAATTTTAATCGAGAGCGCTTCTTTGAGCAACAGCTGATTGACGAGTGGCGGTACATAGACTTCACTTGGCTTGATGTTCTTTTCATAGAACTGGACGATGAAACTCTCGAGCTCTTCTGCTGGTGTACCATAGATCGGGAAAAGCGAGACATCACGTTCAATCATCTTTCCGCCGCGAAGGAAGAAGACTTGGACACACATCCAACCTTTATCGACATGGATTCCGAATACGTCGCGTGACGTCAAATCCGCTGTGATCATGTTTTGTTTGTTCATGATCGACTCGATCGCCCGTACTTGATCGCGCAATTCTCCGGCACGTTCAAATTCCATCGTTTCGGCCGCGTCCGCCATCTTCTGTTTCAAGTCTTCGACAAGCTCTTTCGTGTCGCCCGACAAGAAACGTCGGATTTCCGAAACGAGCGCTTTTTGTTCCGACTCGAGATTCGGGATTTCGCATGGACCGAGACACTGACCGATGTGGTAGTACAGACAAAGTTTTTTCGGCATCGGTTGGCATTTACGCAGCGGATATAAACGATCTAACAGACGTTTCGTCTCGTTCGCCGCATACGCATTCGGATAAGGACCAAAATAATGACCACCATCCTTTTTTAACTTACGCGTCGTGATCAAGCGAGGATAGGTCTCATTCGTAATTTTCAAGTACGGATACGACTTATCATCCTTCAACATGATATTGTACTTCGGATCATGTTTCTTAATTAGTGTCATCTCAAGCAACAACGCTTCTAGTTCACTGGCTGTGATGATGTATTCGAAGTCACGGACTTCCGCGACGAGACGTTCCGTTTTAATATCATGTGCTCCCGTGAAATAGGAGCGGACTCGGTTCTTGAGATTTTTTGCTTTTCCGACATAGATGATTTCGCCGAATTCATTTTTGTGCAGATAACATCCTGGCTCATCAGGCAAAAGGGATAGTTTTGCTTTGATATGTTCTTGATGTCCCAAATAAATGTCTCCTTTCACCGTTTTTAGTTTTATTCGTTCGGGTAAATACCATACATTGATTATGACATACGGAGGATGAAAAATGCGTACATATGATTGCATTGTGATCGGAACAGGTTCCGCTGGAAATCAAGCGGCTTATAAATTCGCTGAAAAAGGGCTACGTGTTGCTATCGTGGAGAACTTCACTCCAGGTGGCACATGCGCACAACGTGGGTGTGACGCAAAAAAAATCTTACTGACAGGTAGTGAGACGAAAGACGCTGTCGAGCGATTGCTCGGATACGGTGTAAAGGGTCTGGTTTCGATTGATTGGCGCCAATTGATGGAGCGAAAGAATGAATACACACGCGCCATCCCGGAGCAAACTCGAAAGCGGTACGCGGAAACGGACATCGACTATTTCCATGGAGAACCGCATTTCGTGTCTTCACATCGCCTTCGAATTGGTGAAGAAGAAATCGAAGGGAAACAGTTTTTAATTGCAACCGGTCTAAGACCTCGCGAATTATCTGTACCCGGTAGTGAGCGTTTCATAACAAGTAATGAGTTTCTTGAACTGAAAGAACTTCCACGCCGACTCGTCTGCATCGGTGGCGGTTATATCTCGTTCGAATTCGCCCATCTCGCTCGTATTGCTGGCGCAGACGTCACGATCGTCTTACGTTCTAGTCCTTTAAAACAATTCGAGAGCGAATTGGTCGATGTGCTGTTAGAAGCCACACGGGCACTTGGTATCTCGATCATCAAAGAAGCAGAGGTCGTCGCTTATGAAGAGGAATCCCTTCATCTATCGAACGGTGACGTCTTGAAGACGGATGTCGTCTTGAATGCGACTGGACGTATCGCAAGTATCGATCAGCTTGGTCTCGAAGCCATTGGCGTTGCGCATAATGAAAAAGGAATTCATGTCAATGCGTACCTTCAGTCTTCCGTCGAACATATCTATGCCGCAGGAGATGTTGCTGTCAGCGGGAATCCAGCGTTGACGCCGTTCGCTGGAACCGAAGGACGACTCGCTGCCGATAACATGCTCGAAGGGAACAATCGGAAACTAGAACTGCTCCCTGTACCTAGCGTCGTATTCACCGCGCCGAACCTCGCTCTCGTCGGTGAGACGGAAGCTGCTTTGAAAAAAGCAGGTACTCCTTATCGTGGTCGCTTGATTGATACGTCCGCTTGGCAAACGAACGCACGGATCAAGGACAGTTTTGCTCGGGCGAAAGTGCTCGTCGGGGAAGATGATCAAGTCCTCGGCGCACACTTCATCGGTGTCAATGCAGCGGAACTAGCAAACTATTTCTCGTTTGCGATGCAACACCGGATTCCAAGTACTTCGATGCAGCAGACTGGATTCGCTTACCCGACACCTGCTTCAGACATCGCTTCGTTATTCGAGGATTGACAGGAGGCTTTTGGATGATTAAATACGGCTATACGATTTTATACGTTGAAGACACTGCACGGACGCTGGCATTCTATCGAGACGTTCTTGGACTACCCGTCAAGGCGGAGCACGGGAGCTACATCGAGTTCGAGACCGGTCAGACGACACTCGCCTTCAATACGCGTGAAGACGTGCAACAGTTGATTCCGGATTACCCGATACCAAGCGGAAAAACACAACAGACGTTAGAGATTGGTTTCATCACGGATGACGTCCCAACTCTTTTTCAGAAGGTGGTGGAGGCAGGATATGAGACCGTCCTCGCTCCTACTCAAAAACCATGGGGGCAAGTCGTCGCCTATGTCCTCGACCCCGATGGTCACCTGATTGAACTTTGTACGCCAATGTAATCTAAAAAAAACAGACCGTTCTGCCTCTGCAGAACGGTCTGTTTTGATATGCAGGAAAGAATTAGTTAGATGTTTCAACGAATTCTTTAAGTGCGTCTTTTGGCATGAAGCCCATTGTTTTGTTGACAGGTTGTCCATCTTTGAAGAGAACGAGTGTCGGGATACTTTGAACTTGGAATGCTCCAGCTACTTCTGGGTTTGCATCTACGTCGACTTTGACGATTTTTACATCTTGCATGTCAGCATCGAGTTCTTCAAGAACAGGTGCGAGCATACGACATGGTCCACACCATGTTGCCCAAAAATCAACAAGGACGAGTCCTTCTTGTGTTTCTTCTTTAAATGATTGGCTAGTTGCGTGTACGATTGCCATTGATCATAACCTCCTAATGAGTAGATCGACCCGGTAAAAAAATGGGTGATCTCTTTATTGATTCGAGTATATCATAGCAGTCTCTTCCAACAAACGAAACTGCTCACGCGAAAAATCCGCAAAAACAACCGGCACCATGATAATGGTACCGGTCTTCAAACTTATCCGTGAACGAGCATTTTTTTGAATTCAGCTGTCAATAATGGCACGACGTCGAACAAATCTCCGACAATCCCGTAGTCAGCGACCGAGAAGATATTCGCTTCCGGGTCTTTATTGATCGCAACGATCACTTTCGCATTTGACATCCCTGCTAAGTGTTGAATCGCTCCTGAGATCCCACACGCGATATAAAGATCCGGTGTAACGACTTTACCTGTCTGACCGATTTGAAGCGCATAATCGCAGTAGTCTGCATCACAAGCACCACGTGAAGCACCGACTGCTCCTCCGAGGACATCTGCTAGTTCTTGTAACGGTGCGAAGCCATCCGAGCTTTTGACGCCTCGTCCACCTGCGACGATGACTTTCGCCTCTGATAAATCAACGCCGCCTGTTGCTTTGCGTACGATGTCTGCGACGATCGTCCGTAAATCCTTCAGTTCGACCGTGACCGACTCGACCGTTCCTTGTGAACTACCTGCTTCGAGTGGGTCGATGTTGTTCGGACGGACCGTAAAGAGTGTCTTGCCTTCTGCGACTTTGACTTTTTCAAACGCTTTCCCCGAGTAGATCGGGCGAATGAATGACGCATCCACGCCTTCTCCTTCAATCGCTGTCACGTCACTGATCAAACCGGCTTGCAATTTCGCCGCGATTTTTGGTGATAGATCTTTACCGAGCGACGTATGTCCGAAGACGAGCACATCAGGTGACGTCCGATTCATCAACTCGAGGAAGACTTGTCCGTAACCGTCTGGCGTGTAGTGTAGAAGACGCTCATCCTCAACGACGAGTACCTGGTCCGCTCCGCGTGATGCTAGAGCGTCCGCATCCTTTGTGACATCGTGTCCAATCAGGACTGCGATGACTTCGTCAGCGACACGTCGCGCTGCTGCGATTGCCTCAAACGACACATTCCGTAAACTGCCATCCCGTGATTCTGCGAGTACTAATGCTTTTGTCATTCGTTTCTCCCCCTTAGACCACTTTTGCTTCGTTGCGTAATAATGATGCGAGCTGTGCGACTTGCTCGTTCAGTTCACCTTCAAGGATCTTACCGGCTGCTTTGTTCGGTGGTAAGAAACGCTCAATCGTCTCTAGACGTGGTGCGAGTTCGTCTTCATCCAGTTCGAGATCATCGAGTTCGAGTTCTTCTAGCGGCTTTTTCTTCGCTTTCATGATCCCCGGAAGACTTGGGTAACGTGGTTCGTTCAACCCTTGTTGCGCAGTGACGAGTAACGGAAGTGTTGTTTCGATCGTCTCCGTATCCCCTTCAGCGTCGCGTGTCACGACAGCTTTCGTACCGTCGAGCTCTAGTTTCGTGATCGTCGTCACGTAAGGGATATCGAGTAATTCTGCGACGCGCGGTGCCACTTGACCACTTCCGCCATCGACTGCGACGTTTCCGGCGATGACGAGATCAACCGTCTGTTCCTTCAAATAACCAGCGAGCACTTCAGAAATCGTGAAATGGTCTGCCTCTTCGATATCATCTTCAATCGAGATGCGAACTGCTTGATCCGCTCCCATTGCGAGTGCTGTTCGTAATTCCTTGTCCGCATCTTCCGGTCCGACCGTCACGACCGTCACCGTTCCCCCTTGTGCATCACGGACACGAATCGCTTCTTCCACCGCATACTCATCGTACGGGTTAATGATGAACTCAGCGCCATCCTCATCGATTTGACCATTCTCGAGTTGGATTGCTTCTTCCGTATCAAACGTGCGTTTCAACAGTACATAGATTTCCATCTCATGCTCCCCCTTGTCGTCTATTCACCATCATTCTTTGTATCCGCTTACATGATTGTTGTCATGAAAAGGGCTTAACTCAGCCCTTTGATCAACATCCGATGAATCCCGTCACGTGTCTCAAGCAACTCATATTTGAATCCACTTGCCATCCAGCTCGTCACGACCTCATCGATCGTTCCGAAAATCATCTGACGTGCTAATCGATAATCGAGTTCGTTTGAAAACTCACCTGTCGTCATCCCGTGCTTGACGACTCGGTCAATCAGATGCAAGTACGGTTTCAAGACGGCAGCGATGTTTTGACGCATGTCTTGGTTCGATTGACGCAATTCGATCTGCGTGACGACCGCTAAATCATAGTCGACGGATAATTGCTCGAGGTGTGCCTCGATCAATGCTGCCAATTGTTCCGTTGCTGACGTATGGCTCGCGATTTGTCCTTCGGAATATTCGATAAAGCTTCCCATTTTCGCTTGGAAGAGCGAAATCAAGAGATGTTCTTTATTCTTGAAGTATAGATAAATCGTTCCATCCGCAACTCCGGCTTCCTTTGCAATGGCAGTCACTTTCGCTCCATGGTAGCCGTTCTTAGCGATGACTTTTACGGCGGCATCAATGATGCGGTCACTCTTTGACATTGTTCGTTTCATTCCACTATCTCCTAACGCATAAAATGAATGATGGTTCATTCATATTTATTCTATCATGCCATTTTATCCTGTCAACTGCTTTCTTCGAGTTGTTTGGCACGTTCTTCTTCAACGAGAACACGGCGGAGAATCTTACCCACGAACGTCTTCGGTAGCTCTTGCCGGAATTCATACTGCTTCGGCACTTTGAACGATGCTAACTGTTTACGACAGAATTGATCGAGTTCTTCTTCCGTGATCGTCATCTCATCCTTGACGACGATGAACGCCTTGACGGTCTCTCCGCGGTAGACATCCGGAACACCGATGACGACCGCTTCTTTGACGGCTGGGTGTTCATATAGGATTTCTTCGACTTCACGTGGATAAATGTTGAATCCAGAAGCAATGATTAAATCTTTTTTCCGATCGACGATTCGGAAATAATGATCCTCACCGATATATCCAAGGTCTCCTGTATGCAACCAACCGTTTCGCAGAACCGCTTGCGTATCTTCTGGTCGTTTCCAGTATCCTTTCATGACTTGCGGACCTGTGACGATGATCTCACCAATCTCACCTGGAGCAGCTGGTGTCTCTCCGTCTGCTTGGACGATTTTCGCTTGCGTATCGGGTACCGGAATACCGACCGTCCCAGGAATCCGACGATCCCAGATACAATTCGTATGCGTCACCGGACTCGTTTCAGATAGACCGTATCCTTCAACGATCCGTCCGCCTGTCAGTGCTTCGAATTTTTCCTGCACTTCGACTGGTAGTGGAGCTGAACCAGAAATACAGGCTTCAATCGAAGAGAGATCATACTTCTTCAGCTTCGGATGATTCAATAGACCGACATACATCGTCGGAGCACCTGGGAACAGATTCGGTTTTTCCTTATGAATCGTCTTGAGTACCTGTTCGATATCGAATTTTGGAACGATGATTTGTTCATAGGCATTAAATATGCCGAAATTGAGGTTACACGTCATGCCATAGACATGGAAATAAGGAACGACTGCTAACAGCTTCCGTCCATCTCCTCGATTATATTTATAGAACCAGTTGTCAATCTGTTCGACGTTTGCACTCAAATTGAAGTGTGTCAACATGACACCTTTGGGTGCGCCTGTCGTTCCACCCGTATATTGAAGAACCGCGACGTCCTCCTTCGGTTGAATCGCGACTGGTGTAATCGGCTCATACCCCCGCAAAGATAAAAACGGAATCGAACCTGTCGTATCGATGATGATGTTGTTATCTTTCCGTGCTTTAATCGGATACAGTTTATTTTTAGGGAAGGGAAGATAATCCGCGATACTTGTCGTCACGACCGTCTTAAGTGTCGTCGACGCCTTGACACGTGACGCTTTCGGATAAAGTAGATCGAGCGTTACGAGTAGATGTGCTCCTGAATCAACGAGAATCTGTTCCAGTTCACGATCCGTATAGAGTGGGTTCACTTGGACGACGATGCCACCTGCATAGAGAACCGCATAATAACTGATCATATACTGGGGACAGTTCGGTAACATCAGTCCGACGCGATCCCCTTTTTTTAGTCCGTGCTCTTGTAATAGGCTCCCAAGTGCGCGGGCCTCGTCACGTACTTCACGAAACGTCATACGTTTTCCTAAGAAACTCAAGGCACGTTGTTCTGGAAAATCGGTCGCCGCCTCATCGAGTGCCTCATAAAGAGGTAATTCTCGATAATCAATCGATGCGGGCACTTGCTCGGGATAATCAGATAACCAAACGGATTCCATACGTTTCCCTCCCAGATAATGAATTACTATTCATTTTTATTATACGTTGAATCGAATTCGACATGCCAGTAAAATCCAAAAAAAGAAATCAAATCTGCTTGTTTTTTTCTATTCTTTCATCCGAGATCATCATACAAAAAAGCAGCACCTCCCTTTCTCGTTTCCGAAAAAGAAGCAGCACTGCTTTTTAATAGACATCACCGGGATGGATACGTGAATCCTTCTCCAATGACTTCGCGCACTTTATGAATGACGACGAAGGCGCGGGGATCCGCTGCTTCGACGATTTGTTTCAACGGTGCCAGTTGTCGTTTATCGACGATCATATACAACATATCATTCTTTTGTTTCGTGAAATGACCGTGACTGTGGATGACCGTCGCGCTACGACCAAGCGTCTCTGTCAGGATCGTCGCAATTTCCTCTTGGCGATGACTGATGATCGTGACCGCTTCGCGGACATTCAATCCTTCACTGACGAGATCAATCAAATACGAGCCGATGATGATCGCAATCAGCGTGTATAACATCGTCTCTTCTCCGAACAGAAATCCTGATGCACCGACGACCGCGACGTCGATGATGAACATCGAGACCGCGATACTGAGATTCAAGTACTTATTCATCAGTCGAGCGATGATGACTCCCCCGCCCGTCGTTCCTCCAGCACGAATGACAAGTCCGATTCCGACGCCAATCAGAATTCCCGCATAGACCGTACCGATTAAACGGCTGTCTGATGATGTCGCTAGACTAGCAGTCGAAGAGAGGACAAATGATGTGACGGCGACCGAAATGACGGAGTAAAGCATCGTCTTCCGACTGAGGAATCGATAACCGACGACGAACAGCAAGGCGTTCGCAATCAGGGAAACAAGTCCCGTATCCCAGCCATAGAGATAGTAGAAGATGACCGTAATCCCGATCAATCCACCTTCAGATAAATCGTTCGGAATCGTAAAGTAGTTGATTCCAAAGGCGAGAATCGCCGACCCGATGATGACCCAGAAGATATCCTTCCAAGAAATCAATTGCATCGCCTCAAAAGCACGGCGTCTCGTTTCTGTCGTTGTTGATGTTTTTCGTACGTTCATATGCGTTCCTCCTTTTTTGATTAGGCGTGGCTTCCAATAAAAATTCCGTACTGAAACGATGTCAGTACGGAATGATCACACGGTAAGACCGGTTCTTTTAATTAAATACAATCCAGAGGATACCGACGACCAAAAAGGCGATCGAAACCCCGAACATGATTTTCGCTAAACGTTCTAACACGGATTCACCCCACTAACGCTGATCCGATGACGTAGGACATGCCGATCGATAAGGCACATGAAATAATACCGACAGCAATGTTGCCGTTCTCGATTTCACGGTCTACCGGCAAATTCGGTGTCAGGAATTCAAAGATCCAGTATGTCGATATCAACAGTAAGAAGCCAAAAGCACTTTCAAGAAATATCGACCCGACTCGTTCTTCCCCTTGAACAGCGAAATGAACGATATTGGCGAGTCCGATGATTTTTCCACCTGTTGCTAACGCAACGGCGATGTTGCCACTCTTGATATGTTCCCAGTTTTTATACCGGGTTGTCAACTCAAAAAGTGCAAGTCCTAAAATGATCAGTAATCCCGCGACCGAATAGAGCGCTGTCGTATAGACATAGACGTTCTCAAAAATGTTCATCCTGCTTTCCTCATTTCAGTTCGATGATCGTCACACCGTGTCCGCCTTCACCTTGACCACCTAAACGGTGACCTTTGACGTGACGATGACCTTTCAAGAATTCTTGGACACCTTGACGCATCGCTCCCGTACCCAAACCATGAATGACACGAATATGGTCGTAGTTCGATAACAAAGCTTGGTCCATGAAGCGTTCGAGCTTCGATAATCCTTCTTCAACACGGACGCCACGTAAATCCAGTTCAGCTGAAGGCGCCGATTGTTTCGTCACACTCGTACCACCAGAACGCCCTTTTGTTTGAGGACGTTTTGGAGTACTGCCGATCTTCGCAAGATCTTCCGGTTTGACATTCACTTTCATGATGCCGACTTGAACGGTGTACTCGCCGTTCGCCTGTTGGTTGATGATATAGCCTTTTTGATTGAAGGTCGTGACTTTAACTTCTTCCCCTTTATCAAACCGTGGCGTTTGATCGTATTTTGCTTTTACTTTAGCGATCCGTTTCTCTTGCAGACTCGGCTTCGCATCTTCAAGTTTTTTACGTGCCTCGATCAATTCATGCTCTTTGACGGCACCAGCGTCTCGTAATTCCTTCAGACGTTTAATGACGCCTTCCGCTTCTTTTTGGGCACGTTCGACTGCACGCGCTGCTTTTTCTTCCGCTTTTGCTAGAATCTCATTTTTCTCTTCTTGAATTTCTGCTTGTTCTTGCTCAAATTGCTCACGCTCTGCAACGAGTCGTTTCTTCTCTTCTAGCAACTGAGCCTCTAACGTTTCAGCACGCTGTTTCGCCTCTTCCAGTCGTTCGATCATCGTTTCGACAGACTGTGCGTCGCTACCAATTTGACCACGTGCTGCATCGATAATCCGGTCTTCGAGTCCAAGACGTTTTGAAATCTCGAACGCGTTCGAGCGTCCCGGCACGCCGATGAGTAAGCGATACGTCGGACTGAGGGATTCAACATCGAATTCCATCGACGCGTTAACGACTCCTTCTCGATTATAGCCGTACGCTTTTAACTCCGAATAGTGCGTCGTCGCTGCAACACGTGCTCCGCGGCGTTTCACTTCATCAAGAATCGCGATCGCTAGGGCAGCCCCTTCTGTCGGATCCGTTCCCGCACCTAATTCATCAAACAGCACTAAACTCATGAAATCGATTTTCTCCATCATCGAGACGATGTTCGTCATATGCGAGCTGAACGTCGACAAGTTTTGTTCAATCGACTGTTCATCCCCGATATCGGCATAAATCGCATCGAAGACACTGAGCTCCGTCTCATCTGCTGCCGGTACGTATAGTCCTGATTGCACCATCAATTGCAGAAGACCGATCGTCTTTAAGGTAACCGTCTTACCACCGGTGTTCGGTCCGGTGATGACGAGTGATGTAAAATCGCCACCCAGTGAGACAGTGATTGGTACGACCTCTTCTTTTGGAATGAAGGGATGTCGTGCTTCCTTCAGAATGATATGGCGATTTTCATTCAAGCGTGGTTCGACTGCTCCGATTTGATGACCATACAACGCTTTCGCCATGATGAAATCAAGTTCTGCTAATACATCAAGATTGATGCGCAGCGAGTCACCGACACTCCCGACAAGTGCTGATAATTGGGCGAGGATTCGTTCGATTTCCGCCCGTTCTTTCAAACGCGCTTCTTGAATCTCGTTGTTCGCAGAAACGACGGCTTGTGGTTCGATGAACAACGTCGCACCGGACGCCGACTGATCGTGGACGATCCCACCGAACGCTTGACGATATTCTTGTTTGACCGGGACACAGTAGCGATCATTTCGCATCGTCACGATGGCGTCAGACAGCATTTTCGCTTTACTGCGTAAGACACTATCGATTTTCGAACGAACTTGTCCTTCGAGCGAACGCAACTGACTACGTAACGCTCGTAATTTATCACTTGCTGAATCTTGGACAGTTCCTTGGTCGTCAATGGCATGACGAATCCCCTGTTCGATCTCGACGAGCTTCGTAATCTGTTCGATGCGGCTATCGAGTCGTGGTAATCGTAAATCCGGATGATCTTCATGCAATCGTTCTTGGAACGCCTTCACTTGACGTCCTGAATAAACGACGTCTGCAACGGCTAAGAGTTCACTCGTCGAGAGGACCGAACCAATCTCTGCCCGTTTCACTTCACTGCGGACATCTGTCAATCCACCGAACGGATAACGGTCACGCAACCGGTAAACCGTCGTTGCTTCCGTCGTGACAGCCAATAATTCCTTGACCTGCTCGAACTCTTCCGCTGGGCGCATCGCTCGAACGAACTGTGCTCCAAGTGAGCTTGCCGTGAACGATAACATGTTTTCTTTTAACTTCTCATATTCTAAGACGCGTAATGCGTTGGCATTCATTTAATCCACTCCTAAACGTTTTCGACCGAAGAAGGCAAGTGCTGCTTCAGCGCTCCACGTATTGATGACATCAGACGCCTCCAAATAGGCTTTACGTGCATGGAGGACTCCAAGTTTCATATCTTCTAACATTTCTGGTCGGTGTGTATCCGTATTGATTAAAATTTTCACACCAGCAGCCTTCGCTTTTGCTAGGGAACTTGCCGTCAAATCAAATCGTGCCGGGTTTGCATTCATCTCAAGCGCTGTTCCTGTCTCGGCTGCTAGTTCGATCAAGCGATCGACGTTAACCGCATACCCTTCACGTCTACCAATGATTCGTCCTGTCGGATGGGCAATCAGAGAAACGTAAGGATTACGACACGCATTCTCTAGCCGTTGCATGATCTCTTCTTCCGTCTGATCGAATTTCGAGTGAATCGAGGCAATGACGTAATCCATCTCTTTTAAGAAATCATCTTCATAATCGAGCGACCCATCAGGCAAGATATCCATCTCGACGCCACATAAAATCGTCATCTCGGGATGTTTCTTGCGTGCTGCTTCGATTTCGACACGTTGCGCACGTAGACGTTCTTCCGTCAATCCATTGACGAACTTCATATATTTACTATGGTCGGTGATCGCCATCCATGTATACCCTCGTGCAGCACACGCATCGACCAGTTCTTCAACAGATAATGTGCCATCTGACCATGTCGTATGCATGTGCACATCTGCTTGAATATCCTGTTCCGTCAAAAGGCGTGACAAATCCTGTTCGAACTCTTGACGCCCTGCTCGTAATTCAGGTGCGATGAACGGTAAGTCGTACCGCGCAAACAATTCTTCTTCCGTCTTCGGCTGCACTAATCCTTGCTCGGTCTCAACGCCATATTCAGAAATGCTCTCTCCCCGTTCTTTGGCGAGCTGACGCATCCGGACATTGTGATCCTTCGAACCCGTGAAGTGATGTAATGTGGATGCGTACGCCGCGTCATCGACGATTCGGAAATCAACCGCGATATAATGGATGTCTCGTTTTAAGACGAGTGATACTTTCGTGCTGCCGGCAGCGATGACTTCATCGATGAGCGACAGTTCCAAGAGTTGCTCCTTGATCCGTTCCGGTTCGTTTGTCGAGAGGATGAAATCAAGATCCTTGCACGTCTCTTCTGCTCGGCGGAAACTTCCACCGACTTCGAAGCGAATGATTTCATCGAACGACGCAAGGGTCTGATTTAATTCCGCAACGACCTTCCGCATGACACCATAGGGTAATCGTTCCGGTCGTGTTTCAAACGTTTCGAGCGCTTTGACATACTTTTCGACCGTCTTCTTACCGAATCCAGGCATCGCTTCGACTGTACCATCCGCTAATTTCTCTGCAAAGGAATCCGCATCAATAACGCCGACTTCATGTAATTTAGCAAGTTTCTTCCCACCAAGACCCGGGATCTTCAGTAAAGCAATCAGTCCTTCCGGTACTTCTTGTTCGAGTTCCGTCAGTGTCGTACTCGTTCCCGTTTCCCGGTACTCCTCAAGAACAGCGGCCGTTCCTTTACCAATCCCCTTCATCGCCGTAAAATCGTCGATTGCCATGAAGTCAGCATCCGATGCCTCGAGGATACTTGCTGCTTTTCGGAAAGCATTGATCTTAAACGGATTTTCCCCTTTCACCTCTAGATAGACTGAGATTCGTTCCAAGTGACGCATTGCATCTTGAATCGTACGCATCTGCAATTCTCCCCTCAAAAAAAGCTCCCATTTAGCGGGAGCATGTTTATTTTATCAATCCAACTTGATCCATCAGCCAATTCGCAAGGAGCGGTGTATGTTGGATGATGAAGCTTGCCAAACTCGAGTCTGCGATGGCATCCTGTATCGACTGAATCGGAACGAATGCCGCTAAGAACAAGAGTAAGAAAATGAAGATGTACATCTCGATGAAGCCAAAGACGCCACCTAATAATCCTTTGACTTGTTTTAAAACCGGAATGTTCGTCAACGAATCAAACATCGATAACAAGATTGCTAAGATGATTTTTGTACCGAAGAACAGGACGACGAACCAAAAGGCTTTGTAGAACACCTCATCGAGTCGTGCTGAACTTGGAATTGCGAACATCGTCAAGTCGATTCCCGCATCATCCAGTGTCGACGGATATGGAACCCACAAACGGAATTTCGTCGCCAGTTCCTCATAGAACGACAAGGCGACGATGAAGGAAATGATCAGGCTGAGCAAATGCCCGGCCTGCAATACGACTCCCCGTCGGACACCCGTCATGACGCCTAAGGCGAGAAGTAATAAGATAACGAAAGAAATCATAGTTTATAGTTCACCCAAATTCTTTTTTATTTTTACGTAATCACTACCAATATTAAGCGCCGCTAGGACGGCGATTTGACGAACGTCGAGTTGTGGTGCTTGTTCTCGGATTTCTCGAATTTTCGTATCGACGAGGAGACCCACTTCGCGTACGTGTTCTGGCGACTCCGTTCCGACAATCGTATAATCATTGCCTGCGATATGAATCGTCGTCCGGTTCAACCCTTCTGAATCAGCCATTTTTCTGTCCTCCTCATACTTTGCTTCTTTCATATAGTACCATCATTTTCGTTTTAGGAAAAGAAGTCCCCCATCGGTCTTAAGGATGGTATGCTTAATCCCGGAAAGGGAGGTTATCTCGTGGGAACTACCGTTTTACGCTTATCTAAAGAAAAGCAAGACCTCGTCATACAAGAGTTTAAACAAGGACAGACGAAGAGTCCACCGTATGCCCGTTTCGCCGCCAAAGTACCTGGATGTGTCATCACGATTTACAATTCTGGAAAAGTGATGTTTCAAGGAACCGAAGCTGAAACCATCGCTTCACGCTTCGGCACGGCTACACCGACTAAATCGAAGGAACCACTTGTTTCAACGTTACCAAATGGTTTTGCAGAATGGTCCGTTGCCGGCAGTGACGAAGTCGGAAAAGGCGATTTCTTCGGTCCACTCGTCGTCGTCGCTTCCTTCGTTGATCGAAAGCAGATTGCACTTCTTCAGGAGCTGGGTGTACGTGACTCCAAGCACTTGAATGACACGGAGATTCGAAAGATCGCCCGTGATCTCCATGCTGTCATTCCGTACACATATCGTATCCTACACAATCCAGAATACAATCAAATGCAACGCACGATGACACAAGGAAAGATGACTGCCCTGATGCATAATGATGTCCTGCAGCGGCTACTTGACCAACTGGAGACGCAACCAGAAGCGATCTTGATTGATCAGTTCGCTGAAAAGAACGTTTACTACAAACACTTGTCTGGTGTCGTCAATCCCGTTCGAGAAAATGTCTACTTCTCGACCAAGGCGGAACAACTTCATGTCGCCGTCGCTGCCTCCTCGATCATTGCTCGCGCCATCTTTTTGAAGGAAATGGACAAGTTGAGTGAAACAACAGGTGTCGTCATTCCGAAAGGTGCTGGTGCCAAGGTCGATCAAGTCGCCGCTTCACTGATTTTACGTTATGGAGCTGACAAACTTCGTGACTGGACGAAAGCCCATTTTGCAAATACGAAAAAGGCACAACAACTGGCTGCGAAACGAAACCGACCATGACCTTAACGGAATGGTCGGTTTTTTAAATGACGGACTTCCCTTCAGACAACCGTTCTAGTTCCGCAAGCAGTATGTGTTTTTCATTAAAAGGAATCGTTTTTGTACCGATTCGTTCTACCTCATCATGACCTTTCCCGACGATGACGATGCGTTTTCCTTCGTGCGCCAGATGCGCTGCTTGTACGAGCGCTTCGTGACGGGATGTATGACACCCTACCAACTGTTCACGTGGAATATCGACGATTAGCTCTTCGATGATTCGATCCGGATTCTCTGTCCTCGCATCATGGACCGTTGCGATGATGTGTTCACAATATTTGCTTGCAATCCGCCCCATCTCCGCTCGTTTTGTTCGATCACGCTCTCCAGCTGCACTTAAGACGACCGATAGCGAGTCTCCGGAAGAAGTGAGTGCCTGTAAACATTTTTCCAGACCATCCGGTGTATGGGCATAATCGATATAAATCTCACAAGGTGCCCAGTCCAGTCGTTCGAGTCGTCCTTTCGGCAATTCCAGTTCTGGAATATGACGAATCAAATTATAGAGATTGGCATCGCCTGCCCGCAATAATCCCATCGCCGCCGCTAAATTCGCTGCATTGAATTCACCTAGTAAAGCTGTCGGCACACGTGTCGTCGTCTCGTCGATCCGCACATTGACGGTGTCTGTTAACCATTCGACCGCGATTTGTGACGTCCGATGTGGTTGCGTCGTATACCAGATGACAGGTTGTAAAGGCGCAGCTTCCCGCATGACGCGACTCCAACCATCTTCTCGATTCAAGACGATAGTCCGACCATTTGACGCAGCGACTTGTTGAAACAACAACGCTTTCGTCTTGGCGTAATCCTCCATTGAATGGTGGTAATCCAGATGATCATGCGTCAGGTTCGTAAATGCCGCCGAGTGGAAAGACACTCCTTCGACTCGACCTTCAGCTAATGCGTGAGAGGACACTTCAATGATGCAATCCGTCACGCCTTTTTCAACCATTTCATACAACAGTCGATGTAAGATGATGGCTTCAGGCGTCGTATTCGGCGTCTCAATGAGTTCCTCATCAATTCGTGCACCGACCGTGCTGATCATGCCGGCTTTTATACCTGTTGCTCGAAAGAGATCATACGCCAATTTCGTCGTCGTCGTTTTTCCGTTCGTTCCGGTTACACCGTAGACGCGCATTTTTTGACTCGGTTGATCGTAAAAGCGATTCGCGACTTGACCTGCAAGTCGTTTCGTATCCGGCACAGTAATGACGGGAATCGGGCAATCCAGAAACGATCGTTCAGCTAAAATCGCCACAGCCCCGTTTTCGATTGCCTGATTGATATAATCGTGACCATCAACCGTGTAGCCGTTGATACAGATGAATAATCCGCCAGGTGTGATTTGTCGCGAATCGGTTGCGATATTCGAAATGAGTGGATTGAT
This sequence comes from Exiguobacterium abrahamii, assembly GCF_015645365.1. Classification (NCBI taxonomy): domain Bacteria; kingdom Bacillati; phylum Bacillota; class Bacilli; order Caryophanales; genus Exiguobacterium; species Exiguobacterium abrahamii. Next base: position 622,430 of record NZ_JADOYC010000001.1, on the reverse strand, counting down.
TGCTTCCTTTATAGTGAATGGTAATAGTTCAGTCAGGAGCTTCGCTAGTCGATTCATGATGTACTCTTCCCTTCTTGTCTCTTCTCTATGTCAAGATGAATTAGTCAACCGATCACATCAGCAGTTGTATCCACTGTTTCAAGTAAATCAAATACTCTTTTACGGAACATACCCGCTTTAAGACTTGCTTAATCTTTTATCATGCTAGAAAATTATTCTCTTCAATGCACGAAACGAGTGTTTCTTCCCTTGCACCTCTTAATCAGCTTTGATACACTCTTAAAGTTAACTAGTTAACTAAAAGGAGAAATAGGATGCTCTACACACAAGAAGATGTACTCGGACAACTATCAAAAGTCTCACGTCTCGTTAAACGAGAAATTGATGCTACCTTGCTTCCCTACTCGTTACATACGGGTCAATGGGCACTAATAAAAGCAGTCGCATTACTACAACCTGTTTCACAAGTCCAACTGGCCGATTATTTAATCATTGAAAAACCAGCTGTGACGAAAACCGTCTCACGTCTTGAGACGCTTGGTTTCATCACTCGGATAAAAGAAGGACGAACACACTTTGTCTCGTTGACACCTTTAGCCATTGAACGGTTCGACCAAATCGATGCTGCGGTCCAAGAGACCCACCAACGCTTACTCGCCTCCTTCTCCCTTACCGATCAGCAACAGCTTGGTGAATGGATGACGCACCTACTTACTCTACATCGACAGGAGGAATCTTCATGACCGCTCGGTTATTCTCGCGTCATTATGTCATGACGCTGATCATTAACCTATTGCTCTTCATCACGTTTTATCTACTCAATGCCTCACTTCCTTTACTCGCTGCTAAACAGTTTCCAGTCTCCGCTTCAGCACTCGGGTGGATCGTGACGAGTTTCATCCTGGCAACCGTCTGTTCTCGTCCATTGATTGGTCACTGGTTAGATCGTTACGACTTAAAGCGCGTCTTGATGATCTCTGCAAGTCTCTTTACAGTCATGAGTATCTGCTACATGCTCGTCCTACCTTTGGAATCATTTTTCTATCTAATCATTATCCGTATCATCCACGGATTTAGTTTCGGGATGTTATCTTCTTCGATCAGCCTCGCCGTCACGACATTGATTCCAAAAACACGTCAAGGCGAAGGTATGGGGTATTTCGTCCTTTCGATGAACTTGGCATCCGTCCTTGGTCCTGTCATCGGTCTTGCCTTTATTCAAGAAAAAGCATTCGTTCTGTACTTCGTGACGGTCGCCGTCCTAGCAATCATTGCTTTCTTGTTAATGACGCGTCTACCGCTGACGAGCCAACATATTCCAAGCACGTCCGCGTTTCGTCTAAGCCAATCCCTCTTCTTATCGCGTCCGCTTTTGTTGGTGGCGACTCTGTTGGCAGGCGTCGCGATTTCTAGTACGTCAGCGTTCATCTCACTGTATACGGACTCGATCGGACATATCGCATATGCTTCTTATTTTTATGCGTTAGTCGCTCTCGGAATGGTCGCGATTCGACCGATTGCTGGGAAACTGTTCGACCAGCGAGGGGCTGCATTCGTGTTGTTGCCCTCGTACGCCCTTTATATGATTGGCTTTGTCATTCTCGGCATGTATCCTTCGTTTGCCGGTTTATTGACTGCTGCCGTCATCATTGGTATCGGTTCTGCGTCCATCTTCCCGGGTCTTCAAACGGTCCTCTTGAATTTCGCACCTCCTGCACAGAAAGGGAAAGCCATCTCGACCTTTTTCCTTGCTTACGACACAGGTTTCGGAATCGGTGCCTTGATTCTCGCTACGGTCGCAAGCGGTATCGGCTATTCCAATATGTTCTTGTCCTGTAGTCTGATCGTTCTCGTAAGTGGTCTACTGTATTTCACCTTTACGAAACGACAAGCTGCGTCATCTGAAACAGAAGAACTTGCTTCTTGAATCAGTCGTCAAACGAAAACAGCCGCCTTCCTCTGAAAGGAAAGCGGCTGTTTGTTTATCCTGATTATGCGCGAAGTTCCGCATTGAATGTTTCTTTCACTGCATCTACGACTCGCTGTTGCGCTGTCGTGATTTCTTCATCGACTAACGTCCGTTCCTTGTTTTGATAACGGAGGGAGAACGCGAATGATTTTTCATTCTCTCCGACGTTCTCACCCGTGTAGACATCGAACAATTCGATCGTCTGTAGAAGTGGACCGGCTGCTTCCGTCATGACATCGACGATGGATTGTGCCGTCACTGATCGCTCGACGACGATTGCTAAGTCGCGTGTCATTGATGGGAAACGTGAGATTTCCGAGTAGACATGCTCTTCTTTCGAACGTAGTGCCATCGCCTCTAATTCGAAGACGTACACTTCTTTTAGACCATACTGTTCTTTTGACAGACCAGGATGCACTTGACCGACGAACCCAATTGCTTCTCCGTCAAGCAAAATGCGCGCCGTCCGTCCTGGGTGCATCGATGGAATGTTCGCTGCCTCGAACGCCAACGTGACACCGACTGCAGAAGCGAGTGTCTCGACAATTCCTTTCATGACGAAGAAATCCGTTTTGACAAGTGTTCCATGGGCTCGATGTTGTTCTGATACACCAACTGCGACGCCACCGATCATTTCTTGTTCAATCGGGAGCGTTTCAAGTGACGCATCCCGTTGCAGATAAACACTGCCGAGTTCATAAAACGCGACATCGGCATGCTGTCGTGCGACGTTATGCTGCGCGACTTCAAGGAGTCCCGGAATGAGTGACGTCCGCAGTGTCGAACGTGCTTCACTGATTGGCATCGCCAGTTTGACCGGATGCAAATCTTCCCGTTCATTGAATTGCATCGCGCGTTGTTCGCTCGTCAATGAATACGTAATCGCTTGCGAAAGACCCGCTCCCTGCAATGTCCGGCGTAAATGACGACGGTGGATGTTCCGTTTTGGTAAGAAACCACGGCTCGCTTCAGACGGTAAGCTTGAAGTCAGGGCATCATATCCATAAAGACGTGCCACTTCTTCCGCTAAATCTGCTGGAATTTTCAAGTCTTGACGACGAGTCGGTACGCTGACCGTCAAGGCATCACCCGATAACTCAACACCGAGACCAAGCCGTTCGAGTAACGTTTGCATGACCGTTCCTTCGATTTCCATACCAAGACGGTGATTGATGTACGAGACACTCGCTTCAATCAAGTGATCATCAAGCTCGAGCGTTCCTGCTTGAGCGATGCCAGCCTGAACCGTTCCACCCGAGAGTTCAGCAATCAAAGTTGCAGCCCGATCGAGGGCTAACAAGACACGACGTGGATCAACACCCTTTTCGAAACGGGCACTCGAGTCCGAACGGAGTCCAAGAACACGGCTCGTCTTCCGGACGGAAATCGGTGCGAAATAAGCTGATTCTAAAATGATCGATGTCGTTTTTCCGTCAACTTCAGTATTCGCTCCACCCATGACACCAGCAAGCGCGACCGGACGTTCCCCGTCTGTGATGACGAGCATCGAAGAATCGAGCGTCCGTTCGACTTCATCGAGTGTCGTGAACGATTCCCCTGCGCGCGCTTGACGCACGACAATCCGTTTTCCGAGTTTTTCAGCATCGAACGAATGCAGCGGTTGACCTGTCTCGAGTAAGACGAAGTTCGTAACGTCGACGACGTTGTTGATCGGACGAATGCCGTTCGCGATCAAGCGGTTTTTTAACCAAGTCGGTGATTCTTGAATCGTCACGCCTTGAATTTCTCGTGCCGCATAGAACGGGCAGTCCTCTGAATCAAGCGTCACGTCGACTGTCGTCGCAGTTTCTGCTTCTTTGACTTCAACGACCGGGAAAGTCGGTGTCGTATCATAAAGCGCCGCCACTTCGTGTGCGACACCATACATGCTAAGACAGTCTGACCGGTTCGGCGTTAACCCAAGTTCGAGGATTTCATCGCGTAGACCGAGTAATTCTAGAACATCTTGTCCCGGTGTGACTGGTTCACGGAATGTATGGATCCCGTCCTGCTCATCTTCTCGGATGTATTTCTTTTCGAATCCGAGTTCTTCGAGTGAACAGATCATCCCTTCCGAGACGACACCGCGCAATTTGGCACGTTTGATTTTAATACCTGGCAGGCGAGCTCCGACGCGCGCGACGATGACATCTTGTCCGGCTTCGACGTTCGGTGCACCACATACGATTTGGACCGGTTCGTCTTGTCCGATATCGACCGTCGTGACGTTCAATTTATCTGCTTCTGGATGTTTTTCTTTCGTTAACACACGTCCGACGACGATGTTGTTTAACGCTTCATCCCGGACATCGACGCCTTCGACTTCGATTCCGCTCTTTGTAATCAAATCAGCCAAGTCTTGTCCTGATGTATGACTGACATCCACATATTCGTTCAACCATTGTTTTGAGACTAACATCTGCGTTCCCCCTTAAAACTGTTCGCTGAAGCGAACGTCATTCGTATAGAAGTGACGAATATCATCGACACCGTATTTCAACATGGCAATCCGTTCGATCCCCATCCCGAATGCGAAGCCTGACATTTTCGTGCTATCATACTCAGCCATTTCGAGAACGTGAGGATGAACCATTCCCGCACCCAGAATTTCAATCCAGCCTGTCTGTTTACAGATGTTGCATCCTTTACCACCACATTTGAAGCACGAGACGTCGACTTCGACAGACGGCTCTGTGAACGGGAAGAAACTTGGGCGTAAGCGGACTTCACGTGCTTCACCGAACATCTGCTTCGCGAAGGCTTCAAGCGTTCCTTTTAAGTCTGCCATCGAAATCGATTCTCCGACGACGAGTCCTTCGACTTGCATGAATTGGTGCGAGTGCGTCGCATCATCTTCGTCTCGACGATAGACTTTACCTGGGCAGAGAATGCGGATCGGTTCACCTTTAGAAGCGAGCATCGTCCGTGCTTGGACCGGTGACGTATGCGTTCGCATCAAAATTTCTTCCGTGATGTAGAACGAGTCTTGCATATCACGTGCCGGGTGATCCTTCGGTAAATTCAACATCTCGAAGTTGAACAGATCTTGCTCGACTTCTGGACCTTCCGCAATCGTATAACCGAGTCCGACGAAGATGTCTTCGATCTCATCCGTCACCTGTTGCAAGAGGTGCGCATGACCGACCTTTTTCGGACGTCCTGGTAACGTGACGTCAATTGCTTCCGCTGCCAGTTTCGCATCCATTTCTTGTTGTTTGACAGCTGCCAGACGTTGTTCCAATTGCTCTTGGATCGCTTGACGGACCGTATTTGCGATTTCACCGACGACTGGTCGTTCTTCCGCTGATAACTTTCCCATTCCTCGTAATACTTCTGTGATCGGTCCCTTTTTCCCGAGATACTTGACTCGGACGTCATTGAGATCTTTTTGAGTTGTTGCCTGATCGACTAATGTCAACGCTTCATCGCGTAATGCTTCTAATTGCTCGCGCATCTTTCCCACTCCTTTAGTTGAAGATATAAAAAAACGCCCCTCCGGCAAATGCCGAAGGGACGATGTAAACACCGTGGTACCACCCTTGTTTGACTTTTCAATCGAAAAGTCCTCCAATTGCGCGATAACGGGCGCATCCCGTCACGATCTCTCGTGCGACTCCGGAGTGAATTCGGTTAGCAGATTCACGAAGCAGTTTTCAGTCTACGACCGCTTCTCCCTGATTGAATCGTTCCCTAACGTACTCTGTTCCATCAACGTCCATGATGTATTCCTGATGTTCACTTTAGCATGAACGCTTGCCGGTTTCAATCCACGCTTGCAAAATGATAGAGCAAAATGCCCGCCGCTACTGCCGCATTCAATGACTCCGCTTTACCACGAATCGGGATGTAGGCACGCTCATCACAGTAAGAGAGCAATTCTGGCGCAACGCCTTGCGCTTCGTTCCCGATGATTAAACCGAGTGCATCCATCGGTGCGATCGCTTGATAAGACGTCGCTCCTTCTAACGCTGTGCCGATTACCGCAATTCCTTGTTCGTGCAGGGCATTGACTGCCTCTTCGAGTGGCATGGAGATGACTGGTAAGTGGAACAGCGATCCTTGCGTCGCACGGATGACTTTTCCGTTATAGACGTCAACTGTTCCCGGTCCGACGACGACCCCATCGAATCCAGCTGCGTCAGCTGTCCGAATCATCGTCCCGACGTTCCCTGGATCTTGCAGACGATCGAGCAACAAATAGCGTCCTCGCTCTAATTGTGCCGAAGCTTGTTTCATCTCACAGACAGCGAAGATGCCTTGCGACGTTTCCGTTTCAGCCAGTACTTTGATGACGGCTTCATCGATCGTAAAGACATCGGCATTTCGTTTCCAAGAACCGGGTACTTGGTACGATTCACGCACGATCAATTCTTTGACGATTCCGGCGCGAACAGCTTCTTCAATCAGATGTTCTCCTTCAATCAAGAAACGGTTCGTCTGCAGACGTCCTTTTTTCGTTAAGAGTTTTTTCCATTGTTTAACGATTTCGTTCTTTGCTGATGCGATGTGCTTCATTATATTATTACCCCTCGTAGATCGCTTGGACAGTCTCCGCATCCAGACGTTTTGTCACAGCAACGACTAAATCGACGGCTGCTTCGAAATCGGCTTTATGCATGATTGAGACGTTCGTATGCAGGTAACGGATCGGTACAGTCAAGGCAAGTGATGGAACCCCTGTATTCGATAAGTGGAACTTCGCTGCATCCGTTCCGCCACCTGGTGTTAAGTCCAGTTGATACTTGATATTTTCTTCTGTTGCGACTTTCGTCACGAAATCGATCAATCCACGATGCGCGATCATCGTTGCATCGAACATGATGACTTGAACGCCTTCACCTAATTTCGACAATGCTTCACGATCGGTCATTCCTGGCGTGTCACCCGGGATACCTGTATCGACAGCAAAGGCAATCGATGGTTTGAGCAGGTGTGCGACAGTTTGAGCCCCACGTAACCCGACTTCTTCCTGAACAGTCGCACCCGCGAAAATCGTGTTCGGATGTCCGTCTGCTTTTAAGCGCTTGATTGCTTCAATTGCGATGGCACAACCAATCCGATTGTCCCACGCTTTTGCCATCAAGAAGTTCTCATTTTTCATCACAGTAAATTCGCAATGCGGAACGACCGTATCACCTGGACGAATTCCCCAACCGTCGACTTCTTCTTTTGATGAAGCACCGATATCGATGAACATGTCTTTAATGTCGACCGGCTTATTGCGCGCTTCCGGTGGTAAAACATGAGGTGGTTTTGCACCGATTACACCTGGAATGACTTCACCAGATGACGTCACAATATTCATACGCTGTGCCAAGAGGACCTGACCCCACCAACCGCCGAGTGGTTGGAAACGAAGGAATCCTTTTTCATCAATCTTCGTGACCATGAATCCGACTTCATCCATGTGACCCGCAATCAATACACGTGGTGCATCTTCGCCTGCGCCTTTATGTTCAGCAAAGAGACTACCGAGACCATCCTGGTGGAATGCTTCTGCATGAGGTTCTAGATATTCACGCATGAGACTCCGGACTTCTTTTTCGTTCCCCGGTACACCTGTTGCGTCCGTGAGACGTTTTAGCATATGTAATTGTTCGTTCATCTGATTTCCTCCTTAGTAACCGTTGTCTTGTCGCACATGGTTTGCTTCATTTTTAGAAATGTAAGCCTTGAAAATCATATCCTGTGTAAAGCCTAGTGTAGCACCTAATGCAAGGTATGCACCAATCAGAACATCATAACTTTGTTCCGTCCGCGAAATCGCAAAGACGTTCGTTTTGTTATAGACGTCTAAAAAAGCATCTGTTGCTGTCAAATAGAAGTCACCTTCTGTAAAATGACTTTTCTTGTAATCAAGTGCTAGACCTAGTGAGAGTAGAAAATGGACGCCATCGACATATTCCTCAAGAATTGTGACTTGAGCGGATGGTCCCTTCTTCGACCAGAACTTAAAGCAACGTGTCTCGTTCGCAAGTTCACCGAGTTCGACCAATAAGGCGAGCAGACGCTCGTCGAATTGATTGCCTGTCAATTGATGTTCTGACTGAATCCGTTTATCCAACTGTTCTTGCATCTCAAAAAGTGTCAACCAATCCATCTTTAATTCTCCTTCTATCTAAAAAAATCATATGACCGTCTCATCGACGTGCCTTCTTATTTTATCATTAAATCGAAAAAAACGTCGGAGAATTAAATTCCCCGACGAATTGTAGAACTTAAGCGTTCAATTTTGCTTTTGCTGTGTCAGCAAGTGAAGCAAATGCAGTTGCATCTGTAACTGCGAGGTCAGCGAGCATCTTACGGTTAACGTCGATACCTGCTAATTTAAGACCATGCATCATGCGGCTGTAAGAAAGACCGTTGATACGTGCTGCCGCATTGATCCGAGTGATCCAGAGGCGACGGAAGTCACGTTTCTTTTGACGACGGTCACGGTAAGCGTACATGAGAGATTTCATGACTTGCTGTTTCGCAACCTTGAAGAGTGTATGTTTCGAGCCGTAGTAGCCCTTAGCTAATTTGAGTTGTTTTTTACGACGTTGACGAGTCGTATATCCGCCTTTTACGCGTGGCATATAAATTCCCTCCTAAATCTGTATACGATTGGATAAATTACTTCGCGATCATGTGACGGATGCGTTTGAAGTCACCCGTAGATACCATGCTAGCTTTACGTAATTTACGTTTCGCTTTTGTTGATTTGTTACCGAACAAGTGGCTTGTGTAAGCACGACCACGTTTCAATTTGCCAGAAGCAGTACGTTTGAAACGTTTAGAAGCACCGCGGTGCGATTTCATTTTAGGCATGAGAGATTCCCTCCTACTTCGATTCGATTAGTCTTCTTTCTTAGGAGCAAGCACGAGGAACATGCTGCGTCCTTCCATCTTCGGTCTCTGTTCCACAACACCGAACTCACTTAAATCCGTTGCGAGGCGTTCGAGAACGCGTTTACCGATTTCCGAGTGAGTGATGGCACGACCGCGGAAACGAATGCTCGCTTTCACTTTGTTACCATTCTCCAAGAATTTCTTCGCATTACGGAATTTCGTTTGGAAGTCGTTCTCCTCGATCGTCGGGCTAAGACGAACTTCTTTCATCTGAATCACTTTCTGATTCTTCCGAGTTTCTTTGTCCTTCTTTTGCATCTCGAAACGGTATTTACCGTAGTCCATGATCTTACAAACTGGCGGCGTCGCTTGTGGAGCGACCATGACGAGGTCAAGTTCCGCTTCCTCTGCGAGACGTAGCGCTTCGTTGCGTGATTGGACACCTAGTTGAGCACCATCCGCTCCGATAAGACGAACTTCCCGGGCACGGATGCTTTCATTGATTAACAGATCTTTGCTAATGGTTAGCACCTCCATCGTGCATTGCACGAAAAATGAATGATAGAAAACGCTATAAAAAAAGCGTCGGCAGTTCTTCCCGCCCACACTCATAAGGAACGTCAAAGCATAGCAGTCGCTACACGTTGCGTATCTTCATGATGAACCAGTACGAGTCGTCATACATGGTGAGAAGCGGGATGCTTCTGCTTTGTTGTCATTTCACTTTGCTATCATAGCACTTGTTTTCCCGTGATGTCAAGCCGCTTTCTATGTTCTTACAGAACGTTGCTCACATACTTGATTATAATAGCAATCCTTTAACGGATAAGCAAGAAGTTTCTAACCTGTTTTTCACGGGTACACTCTTAACATGGAAAAAAAGATTCAGAACATTCGCAAGCAAAATTGTTTATTTAGAATGATTATTGTTTTATAATCAATTTAATCTTACATAAGGGGGAGAATAACAGATGACTGAAAAACGATTAACGACCAACCAAGGTGTACCAATCGGAGACAACCAGAATTCACGTACGGCTGGACGTCGCGGACCAACGCTATTAGAAGACTATCAATTAATTGAAAAGATGGCCCATTTCGACCGGGAACGTATACCTGAGCGTGTCGTACACGCTCGTGGATTCGGTGCTCACGGTGTCTTCACTGTCAAAAACTCAATGAAAAAGTACACGAAAGCTGCGTTTTTACAAGAAGAAGGGACAGAAGTTCCTGTTTTCGCCCGTTTCTCGACTGTTATTCACGGCACGCATTCTCCAGAGACACTCCGCGATCCACGTGGATTCTCTGTCAAGTTCTATACAGAAGAAGGAAACTGGGATTTCGTCGGGAACAACCTTCCTGTCTTCTTCATTCGTGACGCTATGAAGTTCCCGGATATGGTCCATTCACTTAAACCAGATCCACGCACGAACATTCAAGATCCTGACCGCTACTGGGACTTCATGACACTTCGTCCGGAATCGACGAACATGCTCATGCATCTCTTTACGGATGAGGGCATTCCTGCAAGCTACCGTAAAATGCGTGGTTCTTCCGTCCATTCATTCAAATGGGTGAACGCTCATGGCAATACGGTTTACGTTAAACTACGCTGGGTACCGAAAGCTGGCATTCATAATCTCTCAGCAGAAGAAGCAACGGAGATTCAAGGAAAAGACTTTAACCACGCTTCAAACGATACGTTCCAAGCGATTGAAGACGGAGATTATCCGGAATGGGATCTGTTCGTACAGGTGCTTGATCCGGCTGACGTCGATCAGTTCGATTTCGATCCGCTCGATGCAACAAAGGATTGGTTTGAAGATGTCATCCCGTTCCAACACGTCGGTACGATGACACTGAACAAAAACGTCGACAACTACTTCGCTGAAACAGAATCTGTCGGCTTCAACCCAGGTGTCTTGATTCCAGGGATGTTACCATCTGAAGATAAGTTGTTACAAGGTCGTCTGTTCTCTTACTCGGACACACAACGCTACCGTATCGGAACGAACTACCAACAACTTCCGATCAACTGTCCGTTCGCACAAGTGAACAACTACCAACGTGATGGTGCAATGCCAGTCGGTCAGCAAACGAGTCCGGTGAACTACGAACCGAACCGTTATCAAGAAGAACCAAAAGAAACACCAGAGTATACGGAAGAAAACCAACCGTTACTTGATGATAAACACGGCCGTCTCGAAATCGAGAAGACGAACAACTTCGGTCAAGCCGGCGAAGTATACCGTCGTCTGACAGAAGACGAGCAAGCAGCTCTTCTGAAGAACCTCGTCAATGATCTCGAGCAGGTTCGTCATGAGAACACGGTCTTGCTCGCAATCTGCAACTTCTACCGTGCTGATGCTTCACTCGGTCAGAAACTATCAGAAGCGCTTCAAGTCGATATCGAACCGTTCTTGCAACAAATGCGTTCATAATATGGCACAAGCACCCTCGACGCTAGTCTTGGGTGCTTTTTTTATGCCTTAGTATGGGATGAAATCGTAGCGTTCTGCCGTCTTGTACGTGAACTCATTGAGTTTTTTAAATAGGACGATTTGATCGAGTCCAACCTGCTTGACTGTATTTTGTTGCATGTAACGTTTTTGCTCTGCCGTGAACGTATTATAGATCGGAGCATAGCCATTGCTTTGGAACGGTTGCATTTGAATCGCCCGATCCGCGTCTTCAAATCGGTTGTAGCGAATCGTTCCTCCGACAACTCCTCTACCGAGAATCGTCATCGCTTTTCCATCCGCCCGGTGCACGTTTCGAATCGTATTGTAACGGACCGTTGGATTCTTCCAGTTCATCATCGAAATCGCATAATCCTTTGTTCCATCAATCGTATTTTTTTCGATCCGCACATTCGTGTGTAATCGATTTTCTGTGTATTGATGTGTGCCAATTGCCACGTTGATGTTACGGAACAAGTTATTACGAATCGTGATATCTGCATTCGGAGTTCCATCTTGTTTCGACCACTTCCAGTTGAACCCCTTCGTGATTGGGTCTGGTGTATCGAGATTAATCGATTCATTCGGACCTGTATTCGGTATCATGACGGCGTCGACGAATTTCATGTTTTCGATGACTGCCTTTTTCGTCGCATCAAGTTCCATTGCATGTGAACCCTTTTGATTCCGTACTGTGATGCCACCAATATACAAGTTTTGATTATGAGCAATGGCGAACGCTGAACCACGCGTATATCGATTCAAGTCGATTTGCGCATTCCCTTTCCCGATGATTTTAACGTTCTGTGAGCCATCATACTTTCCGACCTTTTTGTTCAAACGCAACACGGATGGAGCAACAAGATCAAATACACTGGTCGTTGAACTAATCTTCGTCGTTCCTGTCTCCGTCGTCTTCTTGATGATGACGCCATCTTCCAAGATCACCGTCGTATTGGAAGGAATACCGACACGTAGTGGAGACAGATATGTTCCTTTCGTCAAGACAAGTGTCCCGCCACCCTCTTTTTCAAGGCGCTCCAAATAAGAGCGCATCGTATAATGGTTGCGCGTCTTTGCATTATAGGTCGTATATTTACGAATCGTCGGGTCAATCGCTTCTGTTTTTGGTGTGATCCGGTACGTCTTTTTAGTCGTCGCCGCATCTGCTTCACCCGGATGAATACCGATTACAAGTGAAGAGGCGATGAACACAGCAAGAGTCGTCTGTTTCATTTTTTGCAACTTCCTTCCTATCCTTCAAAACATTCCATCCAATGAAGGTTTATTATAGCATTTATCCAATTAAAGGAAAAATAATTTTCGGTTATGTTGAATAGATTCAGCTGAATGATCTACCTTTGTCATCGGCATACCGCTTCCTTCTTTTTAGTATCACATCACAAAAAAAGTCCGCCCTACAGTAGCAGGACGAACTCTTTCATGAGGCTAGAATTATTTTGAACGGTTCGCGATTTCTTGCTCTAAATCAGCGACGAATTGTTCAAGTGATGCGTTGCTTGAGTCTTTTGAACCGTAGCGACGAATGTTGACTTCGCGCGATTCGACTTCTTTGTCACCTAAAACGAGCATGACTGGTACTTTGTTGACTTGTGCTTCACGAATCCGGTATCCGAGTTTCTCGTCACGGAAATCTGTTTCGACACGAATTCCTTTTTTCAGCAAGATCGCTTTGATTTCACGGGCATAGTCTTCATGCACTTTAGAAACCGGAATCAATTTCACCTGGACCGGTGCAAGCCATGTTGGGAACGCGCCTTTGTATTCTTCGATCAAGTATGCGACGAATCGTTCCATCGTCGAAACGACACCTCGGTGTAAGACGACCGGACGGTGATCTTGTCCGTCATTTCCTTTGTACGTCAATTCGAATCGCTCTGGTAAGAGGAAGTCGAGTTGGACTGTCGAAAGCGTCTCATCTTTACCAAGTGCTGTCCGAACTTGCACGTCAAGCTTTGGTCCGTAGAAAGCAGCTTCGCCTTCTGCTTCGAAGTATTCGAGTTCGAGCTCATCCATTGTTTCTTTCAACTCACGTTGCGCCATTTCCCAAATCGCATCGTTATCGAAGTACTTCTCTTTATCCGCTGGGTCACGGTACGAAAGACGGAATTTGTAATCCGTGATTCCGAAGTCAGCATAGACTTCTTGAATGAGGTGAACGATGGCTTTGAACTCATCTTTCATTTGGTCAGGACGGACGAACGTATGTCCATCGTTAAGGACCATATAACGAACACGCTGAAGACCAGTCAAGGCACCAGACATCTCATAACGGTGCATACCACCAAGCTCCGCGACACGAAGCGGTAAATCACGGTACGAACGCGGTTCGTTCTTGTAGACCATCATGTGGTGTGGACAGTTCATCGGACGAAGAACGAGTTCTTCATTGTCCATCTCCATTTTCGGGAACATGTCATCTTGATAGTGATCCCAGTGACCCGATGTCTTGTATAGATCGACTGAACCGAGAACCGGTGTATAGACGTGCTCATATCCAAGTTCGAGTTCTTTATCGACGATATAACGTTCGACCGTCCGACGGATCGCTGCTCCTTTTGGTAGCCACATCGGGAGTCCTTGACCGACTTCTTGAGAAGTGAAGAACAAGCCAAGTTCCTTCCCGAGTTTACGGTGATCCCGCTCTTTCGCTTCAGCAAGGAAGTGGAGATGTTGTTTCAACTGATCTTTTGTCGCCCATGCTGTACCGTAAATCCGTTGTAACATCTTGTTTTTTGAATCCCCACGCCAGTAAGCACCAGCAATGCTCATCAATTTGAAGACTTGTAGCTTCGCTGTTGCTGGAACGTGTGGTCCACGGCAGAGATCGAAGAATTCGCCTTGACGGTAAATCGTCAAATCCTGATCAGCAGGAATCGATTCGATCAATTCGACTTTCAACGGATCATTGAGTTCTTTATAGATTGCAAGTGCTTCGTCACGCGAAACGACTTCGCGTTCGATCGGCAAGTTCTCACCCGCGATTTTATTCATCATTTTCTCGATTTCTGGTAAGTCTTCTTCTGTCAGACGACGTTCCATATCGATGTCATAGTAGAAACCATTCTCGATTGTCGGTCCGATCCCAAGATGAATCGTTTCATCTGGATACAGACGTTTGATCGCTTGTGCCATCAAGTGAGCTGAAGAGTGACGAATCAAGTCGAGCCCTTCTTCTGAATCCGGCATGATCAATTCGATTGTGCCGTCCTCTTCGATTGGACGACGGTAATCGATGGCGTGCCCGTTTAGTTTGGCAGCAAATGCTTTTTTACGAAGTCCTGGGCTGATTGATGCAGCGACTTCTTCTGCTGTCGTGCCGGCTGCGAATTCCTTTACGGCGCCATCTGGAAATGTAAGTGCGATGTTTGACATGACTGTTTCCCCCTTTAACAAAATAAAAAAGACTCATCCCTAAAAAGGGACGAGTCTTAATCTCGTGGTACCACCCTCGTTCCCGGACCATATGCTGGTTCGGCTCGAACACGCGTTAACGGGCGTGAGGCGCAAACGGATTAGCCCCGTTCGTGCTATGAGGGAGTAAAGACATGAATGATGCCATGAGAAGCTTCCACCGTTCTTCTCTCGCTAGTTTGGTTCATTTCATACTTCATATCCTCAATCGTTGCATCGTCTATTGACGTGTCATTAGTATAACGAATCGGTCGCTTCCTTGACAAGGAAAATTAGTAGCGACGTCTATTTTCACCAAGGAACTCAATTGGTTGCGTCGTCGTCCGGATCCGCTCCATCAGTCGTGCGGCCTTTAATTTATCACCTTGGTCGTTCGTAATCCCGAAATGGAGCTCAAGTTCATCATACGATAAGTTTGAGCTGAACAATGTCGGGAGACGATGCATCATGCGGTATTGCAAAATGATTCCGAACAATTCATCCCGTACCCACGGACTGATCGATTCTGCACCGATATCGTCAATCAACAAGACTGGAATCGTTTGGAATCCTTCGAGGAACGTATCGAACGAGTCCGATCGGATCCGCCGTTTCGCTTCAGCAACGAATCCCGGGGCATGGACGAGAATCGTTGCAATCCGTTCTTTCTTCAGTGCATTCCCGATCGCAGCCAAGAGATACGTTTTCCCGACACCAAAGCTACCGTGCAGGTACAGTCCCTTTACATGCTCTTTTGAGCGCAAATGATTGAGGAACTGCGACGCCGCACGTAAAGCGAGCTTCCGGTCCGTCGTCGACAAGTCGAAATCGCTGAAGTTCGCATCGCGCACTTCGTCCGGCAGGAACAGACTCTTGAACTTTTTCTCAAGTGCACGTTCATCTTCTCGGTCTTTGAGCGCTTGTGACTTCTCATACGAAACTACGATTTGTCCTTTTTCGACGTGCAGGATCGGCTGATATCCTTCGATGACGGCTTTACTTTCGATCAGTCGATTCCCATCCATCTGTTCCGCGTATTCGTTCAGTTTGAGCATGCCCCGCTCGATCATCCGTTGATCAATCTCTGGATGGGTCCGTAAGAACATGACGACCCCCGGATGAGACAACACCCGTTGTTGAATCGCTCGAACCGATTCTGCGACGTCCGGTCGACTTAATATTTTTTCGATAGATGATTGGATATGTTCCATGTCCCGACTCCTTTAGTTCCCCTTCAGTTCTCGTAAGATTCGTTCCATTTCTTCATCGTCTGGAACGTCTGCTTCGAAACTCGCTTTTTTAGAGGCTTCATACTGTTGCTGTTTCGCCTTCTCTTCTTGCAACCACTTCGGATTCGGACCACCGTTCGTATTGCTTGTCCGTCCCCGACGTCCACCAACGGTCTGACGCGCGCGTTCTTGTTTTTGCTCCTGCTTCTTCGCAATCAAGTCATCCTGCTCCTGCGTCTTCGCCAGCGCCTCAGATGCTGTCACGTACCCCTTCTGTTTCCAATCATCAACAATCGATAAGAGGAAGTTCTTACTGAAGCGATTATCCTTTTTAACGACGAGCGCATAGTAGTAGGCGGCATTGACAATCCCGGATGACATTTCATAATCGATGATCAATTGCTGGATCAACTCTTCATCTCGTTCAGACAGCGCTTTGACTTTTCGCAACTTCGCGACATAATGCTTCGGATGGGTACTTTCCATCGTCTCCGTTGCTTCGACGTCTCCGACCTCGATCGTGTCGAGTGAGGCGACTTTTGCTTTTTTCTCGCGGCTGAGTTTTTGTTTCGCTGACAACATCATCTGTTTGCAACGTTCCTGTTTCTCAGCATCGGTCATCGGCAGATATGCTTCGTGACGGAAACGGGCATTCAACAGTTCCGCCATCAATGCTTCATTCGACTGCGTGACGTAAGCAAGCTTTACGAGCAGATGATCGATTGCCTTTGAATAAAACGAGCGTGGCAAAAAGCGATCGGTTTGACGTTTCATCTCTTCTAAATCAAACGAATAATCGAATTCATATACTGCTCGTTCCTGTTTCGCATAGGCCTTCGGCTGATGCGCGGAAGCAAGACCAGCTTTCACATCGAACACTTGATCAAACCGGACCGTCCGATCAACGATGTTCTTCGGAAGCGGTTCTGTCCGGAAACGATGCTGGAGGGAGCGGAACCGGATTTCACCGACACGGTAGAATAGCAGACTCGATAACACCCCGTCATTTAAGAAAGTGTTCGGCGCAAGCGGCACCCGGATTTGATAAATGTAGCGATACGCGGCTTGGCGCGCTTCGAACGTCCGGATCAACCCAATCCCTTCTAGCTTGAATAACTCTTCCTTGAACTCATCGACGGAAAAACCGAGTAGCGTTCCGAGTTCTGCATGGGAGATGTATTGGGACTTTGTTTTCCCAGGAATCATCTCGCTCCAAAACGTTTGATAGAGTCCAAGTGCTTTGACACCAATGATTGGCTGGTACAAATAATATAAAGATTGATAGGCTTCACGGTCGACGACACCATTGCTCATCACTAAGCAAAGATCGGTACCGGAAAGTTCACGTTCTACCATCTGACTCGTCCTTTCCTTAGGGAGAAAAAGAGAGGTGCGCTGACCGGACAGACGACCTCTCTTATATCACGTTCAATTTTCACGATCATTTTCTTGATGTCGCTCCATCAGCTCAGAGAGCTCTTGGAAGAAGACATTGATGTCCTTGAATTGTTTATAGACACTCGCAAAGCGGACGTATGCTACTTCATCGACGGAAGCTAATTCATTTAGCACAAGACGTCCGACCTGCTCACTTGGAATCTCATGCTGAGCTGTCGCCCGTAATGCCTTTTCGACCCGACTGACGACTGTTTCTAGCTGTTCAATCGAAATCGGTCGTTTTTCACAGGCACGCACTAGTCCCCGCAAAATTTTATCACGATTGAACTCGTCGCGCGTTCCGTCTTTCTTTACGATGATTAAAGGGGTCTGTTCGACCATTTCGAAAGTCGTAAAGCGATAGCCGCAAGACTCACATTCACGTCTTCTTCGAATCGAACCGAAATCCTGGACTGGTCTTGAGTCCAGTACTTTTGTTCCGTTAAAATTACAGGCTGGACAGCGCATGCCGTACCTCCGTTCAGGTGATTTCTTTTGTTCCAATCATTTTTAATCGGTATCCCGCATCAAGTGATGCATAGATTCGCTCAATGTGTTTTTCGAGATCAGGTCCGAGAAGACTTTCACGGTGTAAGAATAGATCGACGGCCGTACGTCCGCCCGCCACCATGATGACGGTCGCGAGTCCGTCGACTTCTTTTAATGTAAAAGCGAGTTCTCCACGTTCCGCGTCAACACGACGCACCGTTCCGCCCTCTTGCTTTAAGATATTTTCTAAACCAGCAAACAACATCTCGACTGTTGCCGCATAGTAGTGTGTGCGTAAATTTTCGTTTTTATGTGTATCGGATGTCTCTAGCTGTTTTTGCAAGCGTTCTTTCAGTCCCATGGTCATCCTCTTTTCTTTGTTTCTTCTACTATTAAGAATAACAGACGTCAGACATATTAAAAAGCCCTCGTCTGAACGACGAGGGCTTGACGAATTCGTGTGTGTTGTCAGTTGACGTGCTGGACAGTAGCCGCTGGAACTTGAACTGGTCCCATACCACGTGGAATTTCGACATTTTCACGGATTTTCGCATCGAGCTTTTCAGCAATGTAGTTCGCTGCGATGGCTGGATCGATCCGATCCCCACAAGTAAAGACATCAACCGATGCATACCCGTGCTCTGGGAAACTGTGAATCGTCAAGTGCGATTCAGAGATAATGACGACGCCACTGACGCCGTGTGGTGCAAACTTGTGGAATGCTACTTCTCGTACTTCTGCACCTGCTTGAAGTGCTGCGTCAACGAAAAGTCGTTCAACGAATTCCATGTCGTTCAATTTTTCAGGATTACAATCCCAAAGTTCTGCAATAATGTGTCTTCCCATAGTATCCATTTGTGGATCCCCCCTACATTCAATGGTCTTCAAAGTAGTTGATCACTTACTTTGCGCCTGAGTCGTTCGCACCCACGGGGGAAAGTTAGTCCAGAGAGGTCCTAACCCTTTAAGCTGCGATTGCCAGACCGATTGAAGTTCACGATTTGAATTATAGCGAGTATCAAAAAGATACACAAGGATAAATTTCAAAAATTAATACATTTCTAGAAAAAAAACGGAACAGATCCCGTCGTTACTGGGATCTGCCCGTTGTCATTAATTCAATTCGAGTTCTTTTTCAACCGTTCCCATTGCCTCTAAGTGCGCCGAAACAAGATGTACGAGGTCGACGACGCGGCAGGAGTAACCCCACTCATTATCGTACCAAGCGAGGACCTTCACCTGACGACCGCCCATGACCATCGTCGAGAGTCCATCGACGACCGTCGAACGCTCTTCTCCGTTGAAGTCGATCGAAACGAGCGGTTCCATCGTCATTCCGAGAATCCCTTCAAGCGCACCGTCCGCTGCTTTCGTGAACGCTTCGTTCACTTCAGCAACTGTCGTATCGCGACTGACTTCAACGACGAGATCGACGAGTGAGACGTTTGGTGTCGGAACACGAAGCGCGAGTCCATTCAATTTTCCTTCCAAGTGAGGCAAGACGAGAGAAATCGCCTTTGCCGCACCTGTCGATGTTGGAATGATGGATGATCCACATGCGCGGGCGCGTCGTAAATCCTTATGTGGATTGTCAATATTATTTTGATCGTTCGTAAACGCGTGAACCGTCGTCACGAGACCCGATTCGATTCCGAATGCCCGGTCGATGACTTGCACGACAGGTGCGAGACAGTTCGTCGTACACGATGCGTTCGAGACGATAGCATCCGTTTCATGATCATACATGTCGTCATTGACACCCATGACGATCGTCCGGACATCCCCTTTAGCAGGTGCCGTGATGACGACCTTTTTTGCGCCTGCTACCAAATGCTTCGCAGCACCCGTATCTGAGTTGAACTTTCCTGTCGCTTCGACGACGATATCGATGCCGAGTTCCCCCCACGGCAATAGCTCAGGATTGCGTTCACTGACGATTTGAATTTGTCTTCCGTCAACCATCAACGCCCCATCGATGATGTCGACCGGATAATTGAATTTCCCATGTACCGTGTCGTACTTGATTAAATGTGCGAGTGTTTCGACTGGATAACTTGCATTGATTGCTACGACTTCGCTTTTCCCCTCAGCGATCAGACGTCGAAAGACCATTCGACCGATTCGACCAAAACCATTGACTGCCACCTTGACTCCCATGTGCGGATCCCCCTTCAATGTGACGGATGTAGCTCCGTTTACAGATAGAACTATATCACGAAATGTAAGCGATTTCATTATGTTCTCTAAAAAAAGTGAGAGAAGATGGAAACTTCTCTCACTTCACACTTTTCACGCACCACTCTCATGCTTATCTGTGTCATATAATACTAACCATTTATCGATTTGTTGATATAACGAATCAAGACTCCCATCATTGAAGAACACATCATCCGCAAGCTCTTTTTTCTGTTCAATGCTAAGTTGCGAATGAATACGTGCATATGCTTCTTCTTCAGATAGATCATTACGTTGCATCAATCGTCTTAACTGCATGCTCTCCGGACAATACACGACCACGACACGGTCGAACAGCGTCCGCCAATCGCCTTCGAGTAACAACGGAATATCAAATACGACGAGCGCATGTCCTGAACGTTCATAGGCATCTGCTTCATCAAGCATCTGTCGTCGAATACTTGGGTGCATCAACTGATTCAGCTGTTGTCGTTTTTCGCTATCCTGAAAAATGATTTGTCCAAGTTTTGGACGAACGAGACGTCCTTCTTCGAATGCTTCCGGGAAGACCGTCTTGACTGCCTCATAGGCTCGCCCTCCTGGCTCAACGACTTCTCGCGCAACGAGATCCGCATCGATGACTGCTATTCCTTTTTGCTTCAGATAACTAGAGACCGTACTTTTACCGGTGGCGATACTGCCCGTCAGACCAACCCTCATAAGGCGACCTGTTGGCACGTTGGACAGAAGTGTGTTCCCCGTCCACCGACTTTGATTTTTTCAATGGCAGTGCCGCAACGGGGACACGGTTCGCCCTTTTGACCGTATACCGCGAGTTGAAGCTGGAACTCACCTTTTCCGGAAGGTGAGACATAACTTCGGATCGTACTTCCTCCCGCTTCCACCGCTTGTCGTAAGACGTCGACACCGGCTTGATGGATGCGTGAGATATCATCAAGCGTCAAGGCGCCAGCCTTCGTTAATGGATGGACGCGTGCCGCATGAAGGGTCTCATCGACATAGATGTTACCGAGACCAAGGAAAATCGATTGGTCGAGCAGTGCCGTTTTGATTGGACTTCTTTTTTTACGAATTAAATTCTCCGCTAACACTTCTGCTGTGAACTCCGGATCAAACGGTTCACGCTCCAGCTGTGCCAGTGGAGCAGTCTGCATCGCTGTTTCCTTATCACGCAATTCCATCGTTCCGAACTTCCGGACATCATTGTAATGCAGCTCCGAACCATCCGTGAATCGGAAGACGACATGAGTATGTTTATCCCGCTCGACCGGTTGCGGATACGGGAAGTACTTCCCTTCCATCCGCAAATGGCTGACGAGATAAAAACGATCAAAATCAAAGAGTAGGAACTTACCGCGACGTTCGACGCGTTCGATCCGTTCTTGATGTAAGGCATCTGCAAATGGTGCCACTTCCATCCCCCGAATCATTTTCGGATGGTAGACTTTGACGGAAGAGACTGTTTTTCCAGAGACCGAACGTTCTAAACTGCGGCGAACGGTCTCGACTTCAGGTAATTCAGGCACGTCTATTCCTCCTTGCTTACTTCGTTTCGTACCACGTATGTCCTGCGCCCCCATCGACGCGTAGCGGTACGGATAGTTCGACGGTCTGCTCCATCGCTTGTTTGACAAGCGCTTGTAACGCATCGAGTTCTTCGTCTGGTGCTTCAAAAATCAATTCATCGTGTACTTGTAGTAACAAACGTGCTTTCAGATCAGATGCCTGTAAGGCAGCATGCACATCAAGCATCGCTTTTTTAATGATATCCGCCGCCGAACCTTGAATCGGCGTATTGATTGCCGTACGTTCCGCAAAACCACGTAAGTTGAAGTTTTTCGAATTGATATCCGGGATGTTACGGCGCCGGTTCATCAACGTTTCGACGAATCCATTTGCTCGTGCCGTCTCAATCGCCGTATCCATGAACTGTTTGATTTGCGGGAACAGCTCGAAATAACGATCGATGAACGATTGTGCTTCCTTACGCGTGATGTTCAAGTTTTGCGACAGTCCATAATCGCTGATGCCGTAAATGATACCAAAGTTGACAGCTTTCGCCTGACGCCGCATGTTTCCTGTGACATCTTCCGGTTCGACACCAAAGACACTACTTGCCGTTTGAGTATGGATATCCTCATCATGTAAGAATGCATCGACAAGCGTCTGATCCTGCGACATATCGGCCATGACACGTAATTCGATTTGTGAATAATCGGCAGCGTACAGTGACCAGCCTGCTTCACTCGGAACGAAGGCTTTTCGAATCTTCCGTCCTTCTTCGATCCGAATCGGGATATTCTGAAGGTTCGGGTTGACCGAACTTAAACGGCCTGTCTGAGCAATCGTCTGAGCAAAACGGGTATGAATCTTTCCGTCTTCCTTAATGACTTTTTGTAAACCTTCGACATACGTCGACTGTAATTTTTGGAGCTCCCGGTATAACATGATGTGATCGATGACCGGATGCAATGGGCGTAGTTTTTCAAGAACGTCTGCGGCAGTCGAATAGCCGGTCTTTGTTTTCTTGAAGGCGGGCAGTTCGAGTTTTTCAAACAGAATCACACCGAGTTGTTTCGGTGAATTGATATTGAACGACTCACCTGCCTCTTCAAAGACCAACGTCTCAAGTTCCGTAAGACGCCCGGCAAGATCTGCTTGCATCGATTGGAGCGTCGCGACGTCGACACGAATCCCGGTCCACTCCATCTCAGCGAGGACACCTGACAATGGGCGCTCTAGTGTTTCATACAGCTCATATTGCTGATTCGCCTTCAACTCTTCCCGGACTTTCGGGAACAATAATTCGATCATCCGTGCTTTCTCTGCAAGGTAAGGATGTAATACGTCATCCGCTGGCGCTAGACGTTTGGCTCCCTTACCGAGGACTGCTTCTTCGTTCGGTGCCATCAATGCATAATGACCAGCAATTGAAGCGAGCGTCGTGCCGCCACTTAAGTTCAATAAGTAACCCGCTAATAACAGATCCTCGTATCCATTCAACGTCAAGCCATGTTTACGCAATGCGAATGCGACTTGTTTGGCATCGAGACAAATCTTCCGATGTTCCGACTCGATCCATTGGCGGAATGCCGGATCCTCGACGAGCGTTGGGGCAGCAACATAGATCTTGTCAGGCGTTGCAATCGCAAACCCGATGATGTCTTCTTCCATGTAATCCTCTCGCAGCTGTTCAGCAAGCAACACCGCATCGGTGACGTCTTCAGGAAGTGAAGTGATCGTCACGACGTTCAACTGCTCTTTATCCTCTTCTTTGACGACAGGGGCGAATCGATTCGTCAACGACTTGAAGCCAAGCGACTGGAACAACGAATACGGCACTTGGGTATCAACGTCGCGAATTTGCAAATCCTCTAGTGTCGTCTCGAGCGGGACATCGACTTTAATCGTCGCGAGTTCTTTCGATAGTCGTGCTAGCTCTTCGTTCGCGATGACTTTTTCCTTCTGCTTCCCTTTTAAGTCCTCAACGTGCTCATACAGTCCTTCGACAGAACCATATGCCGAAATCAATTTGACCGCCGTCTTTTCACCAATCCCAGGAATCCCTGGAATATTATCCGACTTATCCCCCATTAATCCCTTCAGGTCAATCATTTGAATCGGTTTGAGACCACCATATGTCTCTGCGAACAGTTCTTCCGTCATGCACTGGACGTCCGTGATCCCACGCTTCGTGATCAAGACTTCGACCTTATCCGTGACAAGTTGAAGTAAATCTTTATCACCTGTGACGATCCGCGTCCGATCCGTCGGCATCGTCCGTGCGAGCGTACCAATCAAATCATCTGCCTCATAGCGATGGAGTTCCATCATTTGAATACCGAGCGCTTCACAGATGTCCCGGACGATCGGGAATTGCTCACGTAGTTCGGACGGTGTCTTTTCCCGACTCCCTTTATACTCCTGATAGACATCATGACGGAATGTTTCACTCGAAGCATCGAAGGCAACGAGCATATGTGTCGGTTGTTCTTCCTCGAGCAACTTCAATAACATCATCGTAAAGCCATAAGCTGCGTTCGTATTTCGTCCTTGCGCATCCGTCATTGGTGGTAAGGCGAAAAACGCCCGATAGGTCAACGAGTTCCCATCAATCAATAGCAATTTATTTTCCATCATCTACGCCCCTTTAATCGATTTTCTGTTCCTATTGTATCACTCTACACACATTTGTTCGCTAAAAATGACCAAAAAAAGACGATTGACTCGCAGGGAGTCAATCGCCAAGGGCATGACGACATGGGAGCTGATCCAGTCGCCATACAGATGATGAAGAAGGTACTTTCATCATAAGATACGTCTATTAAGGAAATGTGAATCCATTGTGAAATTCAGCCATGTTTTGGTAAACGAATCGTAAATGTCGTTCCTTTCTGCTCTTCTGAAGTGACTTCGATTTCACCATGATGAAGGTCGACGATGTGTTTGACGATAGCTAGTCCGAGACCCGTCCCCCCGGAATTACGGCTTCGTGCCTTATCGACGCGATAGAAACGTTCGAAGATCCGTTGGGTTTCTTTCGGATGGATACCAATTCCGTCATCTTTGATGATGAGCTGGACAGACTCTTCTCCATCCTCGAGCTGAATCCAGACGTTGCCACCATTTGGCGTATAATTCAACGCATTCGCTACCAAGTTGACGACGACCTGTTTTAATCGATTCAAATCTGCCCGAATGAAGACTTCTTCTTCCGTTTCGATATGAATCGTCATCTCTTTTTCTGTTGCTCGTCGGTCTAGGAGTGCTGCCGTTTCCCGAACAAGACTTGTCACATCAACGATTGCGGTCTCGAGCTGATAATTATCCTGTTCCAGACGAGAGAGTTCAAGCAAGTCTTCCACTAATGTCTGCATTCGTTCCGACTCGTCATGAATGATTTGTAAAAATTGTTCACGGATTTCCGGAACCTCTTGCGCGCCATCAAGTAACGTTTCCGCAAACCCTTTGATGGACGTCAGTGGTGTTTTTAATTCATGGCTGACATTCGCGACGAAGTCTTTACGCATCTGTTCCAGCTTTTTGATTTCCGTGATGTCGTTAAAGACGACGGTCGTTCCCTGCACGCGACCGTTCTTATCGAAAATCGGAGCGGCACTGACCATGAACGTCCGACTATTGATACCGAATCGAACACTCGACTGCTTTCGATTCGGTTTTTCCGTCAGATAAACATCTTCAATCACCTGGCTCATCTTTTCGTTTGGCAATACACGATAGTACAGCTTCCCGCTAGACGGTTCATGAATATTGAACATTTCCCGATACGTCCGGTTGACGAGCAGGACGTATCCTTTTTCATCAATCAACATGAGACCGGCTCCCATGTATTCAATCAAGGATTCGAGACGTGCCCGTTGCATCGCTTCACCAGACGATGCGTTCTCGAGATTTCGCGCTAGTAGATTGATGGAGCGCCCTAAATCGCGTGATTCGTCGGGTGCCGACAACTCATAGACGCGTGACTTGTAATTTCCATGCGACAGTTCGTGCAGGACATCGGTTGCCTCCGCGATCGGTCGAAGGAATCGTTTCGTCGACCGATAAATCGTCAAGAATATAACCAATAACGACGCAACGAGAGAAAGGATGATGACCGTCCAAATCCGTGAATAAATGACGTTTAAGTCTTTTGCGTAACGAATGAAACTGACGTACACCTCGCCACCGTCCGCTGTCGGAACAGGCTTCGTGAATTGGACGACACTGTCATCTGTTTTCGATTCAAACGTCCCCTCATCAGGAATCGCTGAAAAATTGAGGGTCGCGACTTTTAGTTTCGTCACATCAACCGGTGTACCGGCAATGATCTCACCCCGACCATTGAATAAAATCATGTCGAAGTTCGATTCAGCGTACAACTGATTCACGTACTGGGCCATCTCCGAAATATCGCGTCCTTGTAAGATCGTCTCGACAAGAGAAGTCTCATCCATCAATTTTTCTTTTTCATTTTGGACATAGAACTCTTTGAAGGATTGTCCAAGTAAGAAACCGAGTGCAATCAGCACGAGACTGATGAACGAAAACATTTTGAAGATGAATCGCTTGCGATACTTACTCATTCCGGTTTCGGCTCCTCCATCTTATACCCGAGACCACGAATCGTTTTGATATAAATCGGTTTTTTCGTATTCGGCTCGATTTTTTCACGGACATGACTAATGTGCACATCCACGATTCGTGTATCGCCGACGAAATCATAGTTCCAGATTGCGGATAACAGTTGATCTCGTGTCAGGACACGTCCCTTATTTTTAGCAAGATATACGAGCAATTCGAATTCTTTAGGTGTCAGTTCAAGACGCTCTTCTGCTTTGAAAGCTTCGTAGTTATCTGGAACGATCTTGACATCACCAATCAGAATCGTCCCATCCGTCACTTCTTCCGAAGGTGTTGTCTGATGACTCATTCGTCGTAAAATTGCTTTCACACGGGCGACGACTTCACGTGGGCTAAAGGGTTTTGTCAGATAATCGTCCGCACCGAGTTCAAGACCAAGAACTTTATCGAATTCATCATCCTTTGCCGTCAGCATCAAGATCGGCGTATTGATTTTCTGTTGGCGTAGCCGTTTACATACTTCCAGACCATCGAGTTCCGGCAACATGAGATCCAGTACGATCAGTGCGGCATCTTGTTTTTCCGCTAATTTTAAGCCTGACATCCCATCATGTGCCGTTTCGACAACGAAACCAGCCTGTTCTAGATTAAACTTCAATAGTGTTGCAATCGACAATTCATCATCTACCACGATAATTTTATCTTTCAAACCTTGCATCCCCCTCAAGTTTCGTTCTTTCGAATGAGGAATTCCGTGGAATCCGCTTCGTCTGTCTTCATCTTACCGACTTTCACAGGAAAATCACAAATCTTTCTGCTGTTTCTTTACATAATCTTTAAAGGAGATGCCGAATCCAACTAGATCGTTCGTGTAAAAGCTAATAAAACGGGGAAACAATACATATCGTTAATTGTAGGAGGTAGAATGTATGGAATGGAACCATCCCCTTTTTGCAGCCATCACGGCATGGTTCATCGCTCAAGCAGCGAAGCTTGTCACGAGTTTGGTACGGACACGTAAGTTCGACCTGGAAATCATGTTTGCTTCCGGTGGTATGCCTAGTTCACATAGCTCGACTGTCGTCGCCTTAGCCGTTGTCATCGGTTTTCAGGAAGGCTTCTCGTCCTCACTCTTCGCACTAGCTGCTATATTTGCCACGATCATCATGTATGACGCAACGGGTGTCAGACAAGCAGTCGGTGTTCAGGCAAAATTACTCAATGATTATTTTAAAGGGATCCGACACGAGACCCCTCTCCTGAATGAGCTCGTCGGTCATACCGAGTTTCAGGTGTTCGTCGGTCTGTTACTCGGACTAGCCGTCGGTATTCTGTGGCCCGTCTTCTTCTTTTAATCCTATGATGTACAACAGCCCATCCAAAAATCGGATGGGCTGTTTGAGTATGATATAGCTTATGGTTTCAAGACGACCTTGATACATCCATCTGTCCGATCATTAAATGTCTGATAGGCAGAAGCAGCATCATCAAGTGCCACTCGGTGTGTCACGATATCCGTCGGATCAAATTCTTGATTGATGATTTTCTGGAACAGTTCCGGCATCAAATGAACGACTGGTGCTTGTCCCATTTTCAGCGTAATATTTCGGGTAAAGAAATCGCCAAGCGGAAACTGATTATATTTTTTAGCGTAGACGCCTGTCAACTGCACAGTACCAAATTTCCGGACAGCGTCCTTTGCAATGTCAATGGCACTCAACGTTCCACCTTGCAGACCAATCTTTTGTTCAATTTTTTCTACAGGAGACATCTTCCCATCAAAACCGACGCAATCAATTACGACGTCTGCTCCACCTTGTGTCAGCTCTTTAATATACGCACCACTTTCTGCGTGATCCGAGAAATTTACTGTCTCGACTTTATTCGTGACTTTAGCATGATTTAATCGATACACTTGATCATCCACCGCAATGACTCGCTTTGCTCCTTGCATCCATGCAAATTTTTGTGTCATTAGTCCAACTGGTCCTGATCCGAGTACGACGACTGTATCTCCTTTTTTCACACCCGCATGCAGGACACTCCAATACGCCGTAGGTAAAACGTCAGATAAGAACAATAATGCCTCATCTTCTAATTCGCATGATTCAGGAATCACGAGTGGCATGAAATTCCCGAACGGAACTTTTAAATATTCCGCCTGACCACCGGGATGTCCACCAAACTCTTCTGTAAAACCGAAGTACCCACCTGTATCGACATGGGGATTTCCGTTCGAGTTATCACATTGACTCTCCATATCATGTTCACAAAAGAAACAGTGACCACAAGCAACATTAAACGGTAACACGACGCGGTCGCCACGCTTGACCTTCGTCACACCTGGTCCAACCTCTTCAACGATGCCCATCGGTTCATGACCAATGACATAATCTTTGTGAGCCGGCATATTTCCTTGATAGATGTGTAAATCTGATCCACAAATTGCAGTCGATGTGATTTTAACGATGATATCATCGTTTTTATCAATCGATGGATCCTGGACTTGTTTGACTTGAACATCTTTTGCTCCTTGGTACGTTACGGCGCGCATGTGGCATCCCCCTTAGTGGAATAAAATGACGTACCTTTGTCCTTACCCTAATACAATCATCTTTTCTACATGTTTATTAAAATTGGAACTTTTCGCCTATGTGTATCGTATGTTGTGAAAAACACACTTTACAAAATAAACCTATGAATGAAAGGAGGCACTTACGTGGCACGATGCACCGTTTGTCGTCAATCCTGGTCTGCTCGAACAATCTATCGTTTAATCTGGTCTGCTCACGGACTGCCCTGTCCACATTGTCAAAACTCACAACACCTACATATGGAACACCAAGGTTACTTCCTTCGAATCGGATACTTGATTCCTTGGCTGACATTTCTTCTTATACTGGTCTGCCCTTGGTATGCCAAGTTATCGCACTATGCTTCTCCCCATCGATTATGACGAGATGAAAAAAGACGAGCTTGTCGAAAGTGACAAGTTCGTCTTTTTTTAGAATCAAGATTTTAATAAGTCGAGTACAGAGCGGACTGTAGATGCAGAGCGATTCAAAGCCTCTTGCTCCTCAGTCGTCAGTTCGAGTTCATAGACATGCTCGACACCGTTTCCGCCAAGAATGACCGGTACACCGAAATACATATCGTCATATCCATATTCGCCTTCGAGATAAGCAATGGCAGGTAGAATACGTCGCTGGTCCTTCAAGATCGCCTCGACCATCTCAGCAATTGCTGCTGCCGGTGCGTAGTAAGCGGAACCGTTTCCGAGTAACTGAACGATTTCACCGCCGCCTTTACGTGTTCGGTCAACGATCGCATCTAACCGCTCCTTGGATATCAGTTTCTCGATTGGAATGCCTCCCGCCTGAGAATAGCGCAGTAGCGGCACCATGTCATCCCCGTGTCCGCCGAGTACGAATCCCGATACATCCTTTACAGAAACGTTCAGTTCCTCTGCTAAGAATGTCCGGAAGCGTGCTGTGTCGAGGACACCGGATTGACCGATGATACGCTCTTTCGGAAAACCAGATGCTTGATAGACCGTATACGTCATCGCATCGACAGGATTCGTCAAAACGATGATGATCGATTCCGGTGCATGCGCAACGATTTCCTTCGTCACAGCTGTCATGACGGCAGCATTCGTACTCACGAGGTCCTCGCGGCTCATACCCGGCTTCCGAGCGATACCGGCAGTGATGACGACGATATCCGCACCGTTGATGTCGGCATAGTTCGATGTCCCTTTTACTGAAGCATCAAACCCGAGGATCGGCGCTGCCTCTTGCATATCGAGCGCCTTTCCTTTCGTCGGATTCTCTTGCTCAGGTCGGTCGACGAGGACGACATCTCCTAGCTCTCGCTGAGCAAGATAGAGTGCTGTCGTTGCGCCCGTAAAGCCACTTCCTATGACTGCGATCTTCTTCCGTCTGTTCATCGACTCATTCCTCCTGATCGGATTACATGTTTTTGATGAGTTCGTCCGCGAATTCAGAACACTTCACTTCAGTCGCACCATCCATGAGACGTGCGAAGTCGTATGTGACGACTTTCGATTCAATCGATGTTTCCATCGATTTGATGATGAGATCTGCCGCTTCGTTCCAGCCGAGGTGACGGAACATCATTTCACCTGACAAGATGACAGACGATGGGTTGACTTTATCAAGTCCAGCGTATTTCGGTGCTGTACCGTGAGTGGCTTCAAAGATCGCATGACCTGTCATGTAGTTGATGTTTGCTCCAGGTGCGATTCCGATACCACCGACTTGTGCAGCAAGTGCATCCGAGATGTAGTCACCGTTCAAGTTCATTGTCGCAACGACATCGAACTCTTTTGGACGAGTCAAAATTTGTTGTAAGAAGATATCAGCGATTGAGTCTTTCACGATCAACTTACCAGCAGCTTCTGCGTCTGCTTGTGCTTTGTTCGCAGCGTCTGTTCCTTCTTCTTCTTTGATGCGATCGTACTGGTTCCAAGTGAAGACGTGCTCTGCGTATTCACGCTCAGCAAGCTCATAACCCCAGTTTTTGAAAGCTCCCTCAGTGAACTTCATGATGTTTCCTTTGTGAACGAGCGTCAATGAAGCGCGCTTGTGCTCAAGTGCGTATTCGATTGCTGCACGAACGAGGCGTTCTGTTCCCTCTTTTGAAATCGGTTTGATTCCAAGACCAGATGTCTCAGGGAAGCGGATTTTATTGACACCCATTTCGTTTTGAAGGAACTCAAGCAGTTTTGCAGCGCCTTCGCTACCTTCTGCGTATTCGATTCCTGCGTAGATGTCTTCAGTATTTTCACGGAAGATGACCATGTCTGTATCTTCTGGGCGTTTAACCGGTGAAGGAACACCTGTGAAGTAACGAACTGGACGAAGACATGTGTACAAATCAAGTTCTTGACGTAGAGCAACGTTCAACGAACGGATTCCGCCGCCGACTGGTGTCGTAAGTGGTCCTTTGATTGCGATGATGTGCTCACGGATGAGATCGAGTGTCTCTTCTGGTAACCAGTTGCCTGTTTTGTTGAATGCTTTTTCACCAGCGTAGACTTCTTTCCATTCGATTTTCTTCTCACCGTTGTATGCTTTTTCAACTGCTGCATCAAACACACGTACAGCTGCGTTCCAGATATCAGGTCCTGTTCCGTCACCAATGATGAACGGAATGATTGGAGCGTTTGGAACTTGAAGTGTACCGTTAGTTACTGTGATGTTTTCGCCTTGAAGTGTAGCCATGTCTAAAAATCCCCCTTAAGTAATTGTAATCTACATCAAAAATCAGGAGAGGATTACTCCTCCCCGTCCTTTTAACGTTCTTGAATGGACACGTATGTCCGGTGCGTTTCACCCGTGTAGTCTGCACGCGGGCGAATCAGACGGTTATCGCTATACTGCTCTAAAATGTGCGCCAACCAACCTGACATCCGACTTACTGCAAAGATTGGAGTGAATAGCTCTGTATCAAGTCCAAGTGCATGGTACGTAGAAGCAGAATAGAAATCAACATTTGGTTTCAATCCTTTTTCCGATTGGACGATTTCGTCAATCTTAACTGACATCTCATACCATTTCGGCTCCCCGATTTGAGCAGTCAGCTGACGACTCATTTCTTGAAGATGCTTCGCACGTGGGTCGCCGTCCTTGTAGACACGGTGACCGAAGCCCATGATTTTTTGCTTGTTCTCAAGTTTATTATGAACATACTCGTCAACCTTTTCAACCGAATCAATTTCTAACAACATCTTCATGACGGCTTCGTTCGCGCCACCGTGAAGTGGTCCTTTTAATGCGCCCATCGCTGCCGTCACACCTGAGTAGACGTCAGAGAGTGTCGCGACACACACGCGTGCTGTGAACGTCGAAGCGTTCAACTCGTGGTCAGCATGAAGAACGAGCGCTTGGTTGAAGGCTTTTTCTGCAACTTCCGTTGGCTCTTCACCCGTCAACATGAACAAGAAGTTTCCTGCGTATGAAAGACCTGTTTTAGGTGCAATCGGCTCTTGTCCTTTTTTGATACGGGCGTAAGCTGTGACGAGTGTTGCGATTTGTGCCTGTAATTTGATGGCTTTAGCGTAATTCGCCTCAGTCGACATATCTTCCGATGTCTCATCGTAAAGCGCGAGTTGAGAGAGCGCTGTTCGAATCGTTGCCATCGCATTCGCCGACTTCGGTGCTGCCTTCATCGTTTCAAGAACGGCAGTCGCAACCGTTGCTTCGGAAATGAGTGCTTCCGATAGTTGCTTCAATTCCTCTTCTTTTGGTAGACGGTCGTTCCACAATAAGAAGACGACTTCCTCAAATGAGGCGTGCTCCGCCAAATCATCAATCGTATAACCGCCATACGTCAATTGACCATCGATGATCGAACTGATTTTCGATGAAGTCGCGACGATTCCTTCTAAACCTTTAGTTTGCGTCATGACAATAATCCCCCTTTTTCCCCCAGAAATTTAAAACGCTTTCATTTCCGTATTGAAAAAAAGACGTCCACTCAAGAGCCGTTCCCCATGCTTGTAGCGCTGTACTCTTGAATAGACCATCTTGTTTCTGTTCTTAGTATAAACAAAAATACCCAAAAAGTGAATGAACTTGCATACTATTATCAAAAAATTAATTCAGTAACTTTGCTGATTCGGCTTATCCTGTGAACGCTTTTGCGATGACATCCCACATTCCGATGACGAGCGCCGCGATTCCAGCACCAATCAATGGTCCGACCGGTACCCCTCGGAAAAGTCCGACTGCAAGAATCGTTCCAGCTAGCAAGGCTGTCGTCACGAGTGGATCTTCTTTCATCAGTCCAACACCGTGTGCCGCGACGATTGCAACAAAAATTCCTGATAAAAATGAGATGATGCCGATATGTCCCCGAATACTTTGGAGCAACTCCTTAAATCCGATATCCCCTGCTGCAATCGGTACGAGGATCGCTGCCGTGATCAATGTGACGCCCCACGTGATCCCTTTTGCCTGCAAGGAAGGAAACAATCTACCATCCAGCCCGATTGCCTTGATGATCAGCAGGAAGGCTGCAGCGATGATTAATGATTTATTTTGTGCAATGACCCCGATGAAGACGAGGGCAATCAAAAAAAGATAAGCTTCCATACGTCCTCCTCATACAAAAAAAAGACGGACATGACCTAAGTCACGTCCGTCATGAATGGATTATGCGTTATATAGTTTACCTGTCAATGGATCGATTGAGATCATTTGACCGTCTTTGAAGACTGTCAATGCATCTTCGACACCAACGATGACTGGTTTACCGAGTGATGGTCCAACGATTCCAGCATGGCTTGTCAATCCGCCATCAACTGTGATCATCGCTGCAGCCATCTCGATTGCAGGCATCATGTCACGATCAGTAGAGTTCGTAACGAGGATCATGCCTGGCTTCGCTTTCGCGTTTGCTTCTTCAGCGTTGTTTGCGATGACAACTTCGCCAACGACTCCACGCTCACCGATCCCACGACCGTTTGCGATCTCTTTACCGACGATGTGGATTTTCAACATATTCGTTGTACCAGCAGTCAAAGCAGGGATACCTGCTGAGATGACGACGAGATCACCATCTGTGACGAAACCAGCGTCTTTTGCTGTGTCCGCAGCAAGTGTCAACATGTCATCCGTGTTGTCTGAAAGATGATCAACAACGATTGGGTACACGCCCCATACGATGTTCAACTGACGTGCGACACGTGCGCTTGGTGTAACCGCAACGATGTTTGGCTCTGGACGGTATTTCGAGATACGTGCAGCCGTGTAACCCGATTGTGTCGGAGTCAAGATTGCTTTTGCGTCCAAGTTGATCGCAGTATGCGTAACCGCTTGAGCGATTGCATCCGTTACTGTGTGCTCACTACGTGTCTGACGATCTTTCAACAAGAGCTTGTAGTCGAGCATTTTTTCTGTACGTTTTGCGATCGAGTGCATCATTTGGACAGATTCGATTGGGTAGTCCCCTGCTGCTGTCTCACCTGAAAGCATGATTGCATCCGTACCATCAAGAATCGCGTTCGCGACGTCTGATGCTTCAGCACGTGTAGGACGTGGGAAACGTTGCATCGAATCAAGCATTTGTGTTGCTGTAATGACTGGTTTACCGAAGTCGTTACAAAGCTTGATCAAGTCTTTTTGAGTTGGCGTGACTTCTTCCGTTGGGATCTCGATACCGAGGTCACCACGCGCTACCATCAAACCGTCCGAAATCGCAAGAATTTCTTCGATGTTATCGACACCTTCTTGGTTCTCGATTTTCGGGAAGATTTTGATGTGGCTCGCGTTGTTTTTCTCAAGCAATTGACGAATCGCAACGACGTCTGACGCACGGCGTACGAAAGATGCCGCGATCAAATCGATATCGCTCTTGATACCGAACTCGATATCCGCAATATCTTTTTCTGTCAAAGCAGGAAGGTTAACCTTTACGTTTGGCAAGTTAACGCCTTTTTTCGTCTTGATGACGCCTTCGTTTTCGATTGAACAACGAAGCTCACGGTTCGGAAGTTTTTCAGTGACACGAAGACCGATGAGACCGTCATCAAGCATGATCATCGAACCAACTTCGACGTCATCATAGAGTCCTTCATATGTGACAGAGAATTTATCTTTCGTTCCGACGATTTCGTTTGCGTCTCCGCTGACGATGATGACTTCTTGACCACGTGCGAGAAGCGCTTTTCCTTCTTCAAACGAATGTGTCCGGATTTCTGGTCCTTTCGTATCAAGAAGAATCGTAACGATTTTGTTTGCTTCTTTCGCTGCACGACGGATATCCGTGATACGTGCACCGTGTTCTTCATAATCGCCGTGTGAGAAGTTCAAACGAGCGACGTTCATACCTGCTTCAATCATTTCTGGAAGACGTTTTTCTGACGCCGGTCCAATCGTACATACAATTTTAGTTCTACGCATATTCCATAAACCTCCTACGGTGTTTGGCCAAGTTCTCTTGCCCATTTCAATCCTATCGACGTTCGTTAAATCGAAAGCTGTTTTGAAAGCTCGAGGATTTCAAGGTCCAGCTCATGTTTATTTTCGTCGAGTGCCTCATCGATATCGAGATCGATCATCTTACCACCACGCACGCCTACGACACGTCCTTGTTTTCCTTGAAGTAGGATTTCGACGGCATGTGCCCCCATCCGACTTGCAAGTACACGGTCCGCTGCCGTTGGTGCTCCCCCACGTTGAACGTGACCAAGAACCGTGACGCGTGTATCGAGACCTGTTTCTTTTGCGATAGCGTCCCCAACGTCCTGAGCACGACCTGCGCCTTCAGCGACGATAACGATTGAGTGTTTCTTACCACGATTGACACCACTTTGAATGCGATCGAGGACTTCTGTTAGATCTTCAGGACGCTCGGGAACAAGAATCGATTCTGCTCCACCAGCAAGTCCTGCATATAATGCGATATCACCCGCATCGCGTCCCATGACTTCAATGACATACGTCCGCTCATGCGACGATGCCGTATCACGGATTTTATCGATCGCTTCAAGCGCCGTGTTGAGCGCTGTATCAAAACCGATCGTATAGTCCGTTCCAGGGATATCGTTATCGATCGTACCTGGAAGTCCAATTGTCGGGAAACCAAGTCCCGTCAATTTTTGGGCACCACGATACGACCCGTCTCCACCTACGACGACGAGTGCATCAATTTCAAATTTCTTAAGATTGACGACCGCTTTTGCTCGTCCTTCTTCTGTACGGAACTCAGGGCAACGTGCTGAACGTAGGAACGTTCCGCCTCGTTGAATGATGTCACCAACTGATCCAAGGTTCAACTGGACGATGTCCCCGTTGATTAATCCTTGATAGCCGTTATAAACACCAAATACTTCTAAGCCATGAAAAATCGCTTTACGCGTGACAGCACGCACCGCGGCATTCATACCTGGTGCATCGCCGCCACTCGTTAAGACAGCAATCCGTTTTAAACTCACGTTAATCACCTCTCCATTAATCTGAATCTAAAATAGCACGTTGTTTTCTTGTTTTACAACAGGGCAGATTGCATAAACTTTCACTAGCTTTTTCATCATCGATTCCGGAAATGAGGAATATCAATCATGATAGCGATTACATGGTGCTTATGTGCCAATTTGGTGATATTTTTCGGTCCGCTGATCGATGAGCTCTTCCTTGGTCAGATGAACCAATGATTCGAGCTTCTGTACCAATACAGTTTTTAATTTATCTGCCTGTAGTGACACATCGAGATGCGCCCCTCCGACGACTTCTGGAATGATGGCATCCGCGATCCCGAGTCGTAATAAATCAGGTGCTGTGATCTTCATCGATTCTGCCGCTTTCTCCGCGAGACTTGCATCTTTCCATAACAATGCTGCAGCACCTTCAGGAGAGATGACCGAATACGTTGAATTCTCGAGCATCAAGAGTTGATCACATACTCCGATTCCTAAAGCACCACCTGATCCACCTTCACCGATGACGATCGAGATGATTGGAACCGTCATACCAGCCATCTCAAATAAGTTTTTCGCGATGGCCTCACTCTGACCACGTTCTTCTGCTGCACGTCCTGGGTAAGCCCCTTTCGTGTCGATGAACGTAATGATCGGTCGATTGAATTTCTCCGCTTGTTGCATGAGACGTAGTGCTTTTCGATACCCTTCCGGATGTGGCATCCCGAAATTACGACGAATGTTTTCTTTTGTATCTTTCCCGCGTTGATGACCGATGATCGTCACCGGACGACCATTCAGTGTTCCGATTCCACCGACGATTGCCGCATCATCATATCCATGACGATCGCCGTGTAGTTCGATGAAGTCTTCACAAATGGATTCAATGTAATCGAGTGTCGTTGGACGTTCTGGATGACGTGCCAATTGAACACGATTCCACGCTTTCATATTCCCGTAAATATCAAGTTCTAACCGATGAAGTCGTTCCTCAAGAAGTTGGAGTTCTTCCTTGAAGTCTAGTCCTTGTGTTTCCGCCATATCATGGAGCTCAAGAATTTTTTCGCGTAACGCGATGACTGGTTGGTCAAATGGTTGCATGGTTCGTTCCCTCCGCATGTAGCTTTAAGATTCGCGTATAGTACGTTTTCAGATCATGTCGTGATACGACATCGTCCAGTTGACCTGCTTGTAATAAGAATTCTGCTGTTTGGAAATCTTCCGGTAGTTTCTCACGAATCGTTTGTTCGATGATCCGGCGACCTGCAAACCCGATCAACGCCCCCGGTTCAGCGATATTAAAGTCACCGAGCATCGCAAAACTTGCTGATACCCCGCCGGTTGTCGGATGAGTCATACAAGAAATATAAAGTAATCCAGCATCTGAATGCTGTTTTAAGAAGAGACTCGATTTCGCCATCTGCATGAGACTTACCATTCCCTCTTGCATCCGTGCTCCACCTGAAGCAGAGAAAATCGTGACAGGTAGACGATGTTTCGTTGCGTAACGAACTGCTTCAGAAATCGCAGCACCGACCGCTGCACCCATCGAGCCCATCCGGAATCGTGCATCCATGACACAAGCGACGAGTGGGTGACCATTCACATTCCCGACGCCACAGACGATCGCTTCCTCAAGACCCGTTCTGACTTGGTCGCCTTTTAATTTTTCCGGGTAATCCTGGAATCCGAGCGGATCCGCTTGGACTGCCGGTAAGTCGAAATACGTCACCGAACCTTCATCGAATAATTGCGTAAAACGTTCTTGCGCGGTCAACGGGTGATGATACCCACATGAACAGACACGTAAGTTCGCCTCCAGTTGTTTCGTATATTGGATTAATTTACATTTCGGACATTTCGTCATTAAGCCAACTGGCACATCGACACGCTGCTCCTTCGAAGTCAGCGTGACGAACTTTTTAGGTTTTCGAAAAAATGCTTGCACGTTCAGTTCCCCCTTGTCATCCTATGGGCGGTTCAAGAGTTGTTCCCGTTCCGCCTGCGTATAGAGTTCCCCTTGACCGAAGCTTTTATGGAAGGCATTGACTTGTCGCCAGATTCGTTCAAACAAATCGTTATCGACCGTCTGAATCAACGTCTCACGAAACGCTGCATCGGATGATACGACTGGTGCAAGCACCGAAAGGTCATCCAGCTGCGCGAGCGCTGCTTGCTCAAGCAAGCGGAGCGTTCCTGCCAAGTCTTCGAACTTCGAATCGCCAGTCACTAAGAATTGAGCGATGATTTGAATATAGGTATGATCGTCACGGTTCAATAGAAAGCTTCCGCCTCCATGTCGTGTCTCGACGATCCCTAAATAAGCGAGCGTCCGTAATGCTTCTCGTACGGACGGTCGACTGATGGATAGTCGTTCTGCCAGTTCCCGTTCCGATGGAATACGGTCTCCTGGAACTAATCCATCTTGTTCGATCATCAATTTAATCGCCGCGATATTGGCTTCAAACGCATTTCGTTTCTTCTCCATATCGATACGGCACCACCTTTCTGACCCTTCAGTCGGTTGCTTCAATCGGTGGCATTGGTCAGACCAATTACCCCTTATTATAACAAATCTTATTACCTAGTACTAGTTTGAGCGGGGGACATTTTTCAGGACGACATGATCCTCACCAAACCGAATACGTAGCCGAGCTAGTAATTCCTCATCATGTTGCACTGCATAAAGCGGCGGTAACGATTTTGTCTCGCGTGAATCTGCGTAGCGGACGACGACTGGAATATCGCCTGGTACTGCTTCAAGCAACTGTTCGAGTGCGGCCAGCTCATTTTTTGATGTTAACTTGACGAATAGCACATCTTGTCCAAGCGGACGAAGACGTTCCAAAATGAACTGACGCTCCCCTTCGCGATCCTGCACCTTTAATTCAATCAGTAAGACGTTCCCTAAATAAAGTGATCGACGGAATCGTTCATATTGATTCGGGAAGACGACGACCTCTTCATTCGAATACCCATCGACTGCCTGAATGACCGCCATCGTTTGACCGCGTTTCGTCTTGAACTCTCGGATCTGATCAATATAACAGACTAAATAATGTGTTTCCGAACCGACGCCAAGGTCATGGAAATAAGCAGATTCAACCGGAGCTTTCATTGCTGTCGTCAACGGCGAATACGTCAACCAGAATCCAAGCACTTCCCGTTCTAATCGTGCCCAGTCAGAATCACTTCGTTTCGATGACTTCTGTGTCCGCCGTTTCCCGAGAATTGCCAACTCGTCTGGAAGTAATGTATTCGACGACTCGGTGAAATACTCGAGCACCTCTTGTTCAGCGAGTCCGCGATCGCCGTGCGTCGCTCGGTCTAGCGCACCACTGTATAGTAACAATTCAATTTTTGCGCGCTCCTTCTTGCCCCATCCAACGTGGGTCAATAGATCAGCAATCGTCGCCGTGTGCTTCGATGCTTCCTTCACACGCTCGAACTCTCGCTCGGAAATACCTTTAATTACATGGATACCCAGTCGAATCCCTTTGCCTTCTAGTGAAGAACGGTAATCCGAAATCCAGACATCCGGCGATAGGACCGGGAGACGGCGTTCGCGCATCAATCGGACGAGACGCTCCGGTTGTTCGACCGAGACGAGTAAGAAAATGTGCGGGAAATGTGCTTTGATATATCCGAGGGCATAACTAATCTTTGAATAGGCGACCGCATGGCTTCGGTTGAATCCATACCCAGCGAATCGCTCAATTTGTTCATAAAGTGATTGTGCGATCGCATCATCGAATCCGTTCGACTTCGCTCCTTCAAGAAAACGAACCCGTTCCTGTTCGAGCGAATCCGTACTTTTTTTAGAAATCGCACGTCGTAATAAATCTGCTTGCGCGAGTGTAAATCCAGCCACTCGACGGGTGATTTCCATGACTTGCTCCTGATAGACGATGATGCCATACGTTGGTGCAAGTACGTCTTCTAATACGGGATGCAGCATTTGATAAGGTTGACCAGCTTTTCGTTTCGCGTACAGATCAATGAATTTCATTGGCCCCGGACGATAGAGTGACATCGTTGCCACCAAATCTTCGAACCGATTCGGTTTGACTTCGCGCAACGTCTGTTTCATACCTGTCGACTCGAATTGGAAAATATCATCCGTCTCGGCGCGGGCAAAGACTTGAAATGTCGCGCGGTCTTCTTCCGGAATTTGTGTGAGCGTAAAGGATGACTGTTCTCGACGAATCAATTCTTCCATCCGACGCAAACGACTGAGATTTCGTAATCCTAACAAGTCGATTTTCAACAATCCTTGACGTTCCAACGCCTGCATCAAGAACTGCGTCACATACCGTTCATTTGGTCCGGTTTCAACGGGTGTCGTTTCGACGAGCTGTTCAGATCCAATGACGACACCGGCCGCGTGAACCGAACGTTGTCGCGGGAGACCCTCGACCGCTTGCGCTAGTTGCAACAGTTGCCGGCGCTTTTCACTTCCAGAGAACCAACGATATGTCTGTTTATTTTGTTCGATCCCTTGTAACGTCGTTGATTTTCCAAGCTGTTTGACCGCAGCATCTAACTCATCCTTCGAAAACTCCAGCGTCCGTCCGACGTCTCGCAGAGCGGCTTTGGCACCGAGCGTCGACAATGTACCGATTTGAGCAACGTGATCTTTTCCGTAACGCATCACGAGATCCTCTAATACTTCTTCGCGTCGTTCATCTTCGATATCGATATCGATATCCGGCATCGAAATCCGCTCGGGATTTAAGAATCGTTCGAATAGTAATCCATATTTCAATGGATCCACCGTTGTGATCCCAAGCGCATAGCTGACAAGTGATCCAGCTGCTGAGCCTCGACCGGGTCCAACGAAGATGCCTTTGGCTTTCGCACTACGTACGAGTTCTTCAACGATTAAGAAATAATCGGCAAATCCCGTCTTATCGATGACTGATAGTTCATAAGCGAGACGTTCACGCGCTTCGTTACTTTCATGACCATGTGCCAGTAATCCTTCCTCAGCACGTTTTCGTAATAACGCATTCGAGTCTTCCGCGACACGCGGCAGTGGACGTTGTTGAAACGGTAATTCCAAGCGTTCAGATGTCGTAGCAAACTGCTCCGCCATCGTAATTTCTCGCTCG
Source organism: Exiguobacterium abrahamii (assembly GCF_015645365.1). Classification (NCBI taxonomy): domain Bacteria; kingdom Bacillati; phylum Bacillota; class Bacilli; order Caryophanales; genus Exiguobacterium; species Exiguobacterium abrahamii. Next base: position 581,268 of record NZ_JADOYC010000001.1, on the reverse strand, counting down.
GTAAAGTCTTCGAGTAACTCTTCCCGGGTCTTTAAATGCATCAGACGATCTGTCTTTTGGTCTTGGAACGTCGTCGCTTCACCAATCGCACGTATCGCTTGATACGCTGGCGCTTCATCTCGACGAATGTAACGAACAGGATCGACTGGAACAGTCTCAACACCAAGCGCTGCTGCTACTTCGCGGTAACGCGCACGACTCTCTCGTTCGACCGTTGAGCGGCTAGAGGTCACACCCATATATGTACGCGCTCCTTGAACGTGTCCCATCCATTGAACGAAGGAACGACGTAGACGCGTCGCATCTTCAGAGGCTTGACGCAGTGGTACGAGCACCGCGATCAGTGATGAAACTTCAGTCTCCCCTTGTTGACTGGCTAGTCGATACAGTTGACGCAGTCCATCAGAAGAAAAAGCAAACCATAAGATACAAAATTCTTCTTCTTCGATTCGCTGCTCCCATCCGACGATCGGTTGCATATTTCGACGCTGACATGCATCGATGAATGCGGGAACTCCTGTCAATGTCGTCTCACAGATGACCGCTCGTCCGATGTGTCGACGGACTAGTTCATCAAGATAGGACTCGATTCGAACTAAACTCTGCAATGGACTAAACTGCGTTCGAACATTTATATGCATCTTCCATTCTCCTTTCTCTTCTGATGGATGTTTTTAAAAGTTTTCAGAACATTCATATCTAACTGACTCAAGTACTCGCCATCTGATTTATTATTCGATACAATAAGTATAGAAATATCATGACGGGTACGGAAGGAGCGTTTCTCATGATTTTGAATCGCAGTCAAATCGCACGTGAAAAAGTCGAACAATTAAAGCTCGGTGTTACCGCTTTTACTGAAACGGAAGAAATCGCTGAGAAGATTCGCAAATCTGTCGCTGAACTTCAACTGAATGTCATTGAAGATCACACAGATCGTGGCGTTTGGTTCATTCCGCAAGACGAAACAAAAACGCAATAAGCGTAAAAAGGCTGTTCGCTTCGCTTCCTCAATGAGAGGAGTGAGACCGAGCAGCCTTTTTTCCATTTAAAACTGGAAGTTAGCAGCGACCTCGTCCAGACGACGGATGACACGTTCGACTTCACTCAACTGTCCAATCGTTGCACCAGACGCCATCGGATGTCCACCACCATTGAATTCTTTTGCTACTTCATTGATGACGGGACCCTTCGAACGAATCCGGACGCGAACCTCCGTGTCCGTTTCAAGGAACAATGCCCAACACTTCATACCTTTTAAACCGGCAAAACTATTGACGAGCAACGATGCTTGCTCAACCGTCGCCCCAAACTCCTTCAACGTATCTTGTGTCAATACGACATAACCGACACCTTGATCCGTCAATTGAATATGTTGAAGGACGTATCCTTGTAAGTGAAGCGCCGCAAGTTCTGTTTCGTACATATTGCGATACAACCAGTCCGTATCGATTCCTGCATCAATCAATTGTGCAGCGACTTCAAATGTTCGTTTCGTCGTACCACGGAATTGGAAGCGTCCCGTGTCACCGACGATTCCAGCGTAGAATTGAATGGCAGCTGATGCTGGAATCTCGTATCCCCATTCGTTCAATAAATGAACGAGCAATTCCGATGTCGAACTCATCGTCGTATCAACGAGTTGCACTGGTGCGTATGGATCTTCATCCGGATGATGGTCGATTTTAATGACGTCTTTTCCTGTCATTGCGACCTTCCCGTCAATCCGCGCTTGATTCGCTGTATCCAGAATCACGACTAACGCCTCTTTGTATAATTCATCGTCTACTTGATCGAGCTCTCCCATGAATGACAATGATGTCGCCATCTCTCCGGCCGTTAATACCGTTTTGCTAGGGAATTGATGTTGTAACGTCAATTGCAAACCGAATTGACTACCGAGTGCATCGGGATCTGGACGTTCATGACGATGAATGATGATTGTATCTGCCACTTCAATCATTTGTTTGATTTGCTCTTTCACTGTGCACAGCTCCTCTAATCTTGATATGATATGAGATGAAGACAAAAAGGAGGTCCTTTTAACATGCAATTCATCCTCATCGCCCTCATCGTTTTCTCGCTTGGTGGGTATTTGTTAGCAAAACGCCGCGCGTTCCATACGAAAAGCACGAACCGAAAATACTTGTTCAATACGCAAGCGAGCATTTGGTTGAGCTTGTTCGTCATCCTATTTGCCGTCAACCAGTTCGTTTCCGGAAACGGATTAACGACACTCGTCGGGAAAATCGTTTGTTCCATTTTAATCATCGTCGGTGTTGCTTCATTCATCGCCGGATTCATCCGTTACAAAAAGATTTATCCGTATGTCGTCCGCGAGATGGAGCAATCCTGAGCTAGATTCAGAGGAACCGAAGTCCATTGACTTCGGTTCTTTTTGATTCATTTAACGATCGATGAGTTGGGATGTCACGAGTGCCTTTGCAACGATTTGTGTCCCTTGATACATTTCGACATCGACTTTCCCGAATTTTCGACCGACGTCAAAGACATTCGCCCGAATCGTTACCGTACTCTCGATTTGAACAGGTTTAATGAAATAGATGCTGACGTTTTCGATGACAAGATCACCTTTTTTCATATGGCGTAACATTCGCGTCGCTCCTTCGACTAGAAGCGTCGTCAATACCCCACTCGAGGCAGTCCCCATGAAGTTCGTCATTTGCGGCGAGACCTCAAGCGATAAGTACGGTCCCCGTTCGTCCTCTGCCGCCTTGATCTGTCCTGTAATTAGATCGTCGAACGTCTCTCCGACTTGTGGCTGACGATTCGCGAGTTGCAGTGCCTTGAGGACATCTTGCCGACTAATGATCCCGAGCAATCGACCGTACTGGTCGATGACCGGCAGCATCTCGATTCCTTCCCAGACCATCTGATGCGCAGAATTCGTGACACTCGTTCGAATACCGACCGTGATCGGATGACGGGTCATGACTTTTTCAACAGCCCAGTCATGTGGGCGGTCAATGATGTCCTTCGCTGTCACGACACCGACGACCTTCATTTGTTCATCGATGACGGGATAACGGTTGTGTTTCGTCTGCTCATTCAACTCGTGCCAGCGTGAAATCGGATCCGTCGTCTGTAAATAGAACGTATCATGCAACGGAATTAAAATATCCGAAACGAGTAAAATCTCCTTTTTAATCAATCGATCATAAATCGCACGGTTGATCATCGTCGCGACCGTGAACGTATCGTAGGACGTCGAAATGATCGGCAACTCCATTTCATCTGCCAGTCGTTTTGCATCTTCTGTCGTATCAAAGCCACCGGTAATCAATACAGCAGCTCCTGCTTCAAGCACGAGTTCATGTGCTTTTTCGCGGTTTCCGATGATGACGAGACTATCGACATCGATATAGCGCATCATGGCTTCGAGCTTCATTGCACCAATGACGAATTTCGTCAGCGTCTTGTGTAATCCATTTCGACCACCAAGCACCTGACCGTCGACGATGTTCACGACTTCCGCGAATGTCAGCTTCTCGATATTTTCTTTTTGTTTCTTTTTAATCCGAATCGTTCCAACTCGCTCAATCGTCGAAACGAACCCTAAATTTTCTGCTTCCTTAATGGCGCGATAAGCCGTCCCCTCGGATACGGTCAAATCCTTCGCGATTTGTCGGACGGAAATCTTTGTTCCGACATCAAGATCTTCGATATGTCGAATGATCTGTTCGTGTTTCGTAGGCATACTGTATCCCTTCTTTTCCTTTTTTCTACTCTCCTGTCATTATACTGTACTACTCTAAAGATGAAAACGTGTACTAGTCTGATTTACGATAAATGTTTTTCGAACCGGACGATGATATACTTATGTAGAAAATGAGTAGAGAGGTGGAATCATATATGAGCGAACGTACGAATCAAATCAGTGAATTCCTGAAAGAACAAGGAATCGACTTAGCCGTCGTCACTTCGAAGGCAAATGTCTTTTATTTCTCAGGAGTCTACGCTGAACCCCACGAACGTGTTATGGCGGTTCTCGTCGATGTAACCGGTAAGCATGTATTATTCTGTCCGGCACTCGAAGCAAGTATCGTTGCAGCGAGTCCTTGGGAAGGAGACGTCGTGACCTATGAGGATCACGAAAACCCATTTGATCGATTAGCAGAATTATTCGCGACATTCGAACACTCGAATAACCGAATCGGTATCGAAGGAGAACACATGACGTTCAGTCGCTATCAGGAACTAAGCTCACGTCTCGAAAACGCAGCCATTCTTGATATCGGTGAGTCTTTACAAGGACTTCGTCTGAAGAAAACACCGGAAGAAATCGCTATTCTTCAAGAAGCAGCAGCACTTGCGGACGAAGCAATCGAAATCGGTAAACAAGCGATCCGCCCAGGGATCACGGAAATCGAAGTCATTGCGGAAATCGAATATGAAATGAAGAAAAAAGGTGTTCGTGAGATGTCATTTGATACGCTTGTCCTATTTGGCGCAAACAGCGCTGATCCGCACGGTGTACCCGGCGACCGCGTCATCCAAGAAGGCGACTTCGTCTTATTCGATCTCGGCGTCGTATGGAAAGGCTACTGTTCCGATATTACACGGACCTTCATTTATGGCGAAGCGAACGAAGAACAGAAAAAGATCTATGAAACAGTTCGCCAAGCACTTGAAGCCGCGACAGAAGCGAGTCAGATCGGCACGACACTCGGTTCGTTAGATAAGGCAGCCCGTGACGTTATTACAAACGCTGGCTACGGGCAGTACTTCACGCACCGTGTCGGTCACGGACTTGGAATCGAGGTTCATGAATTCCCATCTCTCGCGTCAAACAACTTACTGACGGCTGAAGCTGGTATCGTCTACACACTCGAACCAGGCATTTATGTTCCAGGTGTCGGTGGCGTCCGCATCGAGGATGATATTCATCTCACTGCGGAAGGTCCAGTTGCGTTAACTCGCACACCAAAACATCTTCAATCCATTCCGTCATCTTAACTCAAGAAAAATGGAGCTGACTCAACAGTCAGTCTCTACAAAGATAAGGGTGGCAGAATGATAATCTGCCACCCTTATCTCGTGGATGACGCGTCACACGCCACTCCTACAGGAAAAGCGCATTGATGCGCTACCAGAGACGAACAAGACCCGCTTTCCTGCTTAAATGAAGCAGGAAAACTGGCTTGTGTCTCGCCTGAGGAAAGGGCGTGAAAAGACGCGTCATCCTTTTTTGAGTCAACCTCATTTTCTCTTACTTACGGGATTGATGGACGACATTGACGCCACCAGTCACATCGAGGATTGCTCCCGTGATCATACTTGATTCTTCTGCCAGCAAGAAGGAGATCGCGCGAGCGATATCTTCTCCGACTCCCGTTCTTCCGACCGGCGTCGCCTCATCTTGCTCCGCTTCAGAAATTTGCTTCGTCTTATTGTCACCAACGATGTTTCCCGGGTTGACCATGTTGACCGTGATGCCGTGTTCCGCTTCTTCAAGCGCTACACTCTTCGTCAAACTCACCATCCCGCTTTTAGCAGCAGCGAACGCTGCCCGGCATACCCATCCTGGCGCTGTTGCACTTTCCGGGAAACCGTACGTAATGATTCGACCGTAGGCTTGCTTACGCATGACGGGCAATACTTGACGCAACAGCCAAAAACTAGCTGTCAGATTTCCGGTGATCACTTCATTCCATTCCTGATCCGTGTAATCCACTAACGCTTTTCGTTCGAATATATAAGGTCCTGCATTAAGTATCAACGCATCAATCCGACCTTGCTCATTGATTGCTTGTTGGGTTGCACGTTCCAATTCTTCTTGATTCGTCACATCGGCTTGAATCGTTATAAGATTCGGATGTGTAAATTCGGGTTCGGAACGATGAAACGCTGTCACTTTCCAACCTTCTTCCAGTAACTGGCGCGTCACTCGTTCTCCCAGTCCTTTTGTACCTGCTGTAATTAACGCGTGCCTCATCTTGGCATCGCCCCCTTTCACTGACTCCATCTTACGACGGAACGGAAAGGAAGGACAATTTTTAGAACTCACTGAATGTTTCATCCGCTCCCAGTAAGAGAATGGTATAATTAGGGTGTACTCATAATATCGATTACGAAGGGATGGATTCATCATGGCAATCGTCTATCATAATGTACTCGTAGCAGTAGATGGCTCAAAAGAGGCAGAACGTGCCTTCGAGACGGCAATCGATGTTTCATTGCGAAATGACGCAAAATTGATCATCGCACATGTCATTGATACACGGACATTCGCAACAGTAGAAGCCTATGACCGCACCATTACGGAGCGTGCCGAATCTTACGCGAAGGAATTGCTAGACGAATATGTCAAGACCGCTCAAGATCGTGGTGTACAGGAAGTCGAAGTAGCGATTGAATACGGTTCACCTAAAGTAACGATCGCTAAAAAACTTGCTCCTAATCACGATGCCGATTTAATCATCTGTGGCGCAACTGGTTTAAACGCTGTCGAGCGTTTCTTCATCGGTAGTGTCTCTGAAAGCATTACGCGTTACGCAAAATGTGACGTCTTGATCGTCCGTTTATGAATCACTCTTCTATAAAAAGATGCTGACTCAAAAGTCAGTCTCTACAAAAATAAGGGTGGCAGAATGATGATCTACCACCCTTATCTCGTAACAAAAAGAATGACGCGTCACACGCCACTCCTATAGGAAAAAGCGCATTATGCGCTGTCAGAGACAAACAAGACCCGATTCCCTGCTTGAATGAAGCAGGAAAACTGGCTTGTGTCTCGCCTGAGGAAAGGGCGTGAAAAGACGCATCATTCTTTTTTTGAGTCAGCCTCTTTTTGACGACCTGCTTAATCAAAAAACCATCGAACCAATGTCCGATGGTTTGCAATCATTTGTATTTTACTGTGACCGTACGACGACCCCAGTTGAATGCTTCTGAACGAGAGTAGTAAAGGATATCCATCTTCTTCCCTTTGATGGCACCACCAGTATCAGCAGCTGTATACGTCCCTTTTAATTTCCCTTTGTAATACACTTTCACTGTCGAACGAAGTGGAATGACACGTGGATCAACCGCTACGACTTTCTTTTTCGAGCTTTTAATGTTCCAACCGATTGCTGTCAGATTACCACTACCTGGATCATACGGTGTGTAAGCTGTTGCGCTTACGTTCGTGATTGTTTTCCAACCACCTGTCGATTGTTTTTTCGAACTGCTTGATGTCACGACTTTCGAGTAGCTTGCGCTAAGGTAAGCTGTTTTACCTTTGTAGCTTACTTTGTACCAGTTACCTGTTTTTGCTTTGTATGATAACGTTTGGTTCTTATATAGAAGACCGAGCTTTTTCGAAGAAGTAGTAGCTTTCTGGCGAATGACTAGGCTATCGACTGTTGACTTGACGCTTTTCTTAGTTGCAGCCTCTGCTTGAAGACCTGCGAACGAACTGAGTGCTAACACGACCGTTAAAACACTTGCGAGCATCCGTTTCATCATGTATTTTCTCCTCCATCATTGTTTCGTGTTTGTTAACTGAGATTAATATACATGACAAAACGAGGGAGTGCCGTTACATATAGACCACAAAAATATGTCTGTACTATTACTTTTATGTTACAAACGACTCATTTTTTTAAGAAATCGACCTTTTTTGGGTTTATTTTTACAAAGATGACGATTCATTTTTCGTTATATGACAAACATCGTAACAATAGATCGTACGTTCGTATATTCCCTTTCTTAGATTTCATTAAAAAAAGGACTGAATCGTTGGAATAACGACTCAGTCCTTTTGAAACGATTATGCGTTTTGAGCAACTAATCCACCAACACGAACTGTGTCGCGTGCAATCATCAATTCCTCATTCGTTGGAATGATAATGACTTTAACTGGTGAGTGTGGGTAGTTAATGAAGAGTTCTTCTCCACGAGCTCCGTTGTTGAGTGATGGATCCCAGTAAACGCCCATGAATTCAAGACCACGTAAGACACGCTCACGGATTGAATCCGAGTTTTCTCCGACGCCGGCTGTGAAGATGATCGCATCGACACCATTCATCTCAGCAGCATATTGCCCGATGTAACCGTGGATACGGTTCGCAAAGATACGGAGTGCCATCTCTGAACGATGGTTTCCTTCTTTAGCAGCTGTCTGGACATCACGCAAGTCACTTGAAAGACCTGAAAGACCATAGATTCCAGACTCTTTGTTCATGACGTTCAAGACGTCTTCTGCTGTTTTCCCTGTTTTCTCCATCAAGAATGGAATCAACGCTGGGTCAAGTGAACCAGAACGTGTTCCCATTGTGATCCCTTCAAGCGGTGTGAAGCCCATTGTCGTATCGATTGATTCGCCACCCGAAACTGCTGCGATCGATGCTCCGCTACCTAAGTGACACGAGATCAAACGGAGGTCTTTTAACGGACGACCGAGTAATTCAGATGCACGTTCTGTAACGTATTTGTGGCTCGTACCGTGGAAACCATATTTACGGATACCGTATTCTGTATAGTAATCATACGGCAAGCTGTAAAGGAAGTTTTCTTCTGGCATCGTTTGGTGGAACGCCGTATCGAAGACTGCCACTTGTGGTACTTCCGGAAGCAATGCTTGGAATGCCCGGATTCCAATCAAGTTTGGTGGAATGTGAAGTGGTCCGAGCTCTGTGTACGACTCGATATCGTGCATGACTTCATCTGTAATCAATACAGAGTCTGCATATTTTTCTTTACCATGAAGCACACGGTGTCCAACACCTTTAATCTCATCGTAAGACGAGATGATTCCGAACTCCATTAATTTTTCGAGTGACAACTCGACTGCTTCTTTATGTGTTGCAAGTGGGAGGACATCTGTATACTTTTGTCCTTCACCATATTTGATCGTAAAGATTGCATCGTCTTTACCGACGCGTTCAACGAGTCCGACTGCGATCATCGTTTCGTTCGGCATTTCGAGCAATTGGAACTTCAAAGACGAACTACCTGCGTTTACCGCCATAATTTTTGCCATGATTTTTCCCCTTTTCCATTTGAATCCAATGAACATTCACATCTGTTTAGGTTTTCTTCTATTTCTGTTCTACAACTAGAATAGTCAAATTAACGACAGATTTCAATCACTTTGCGTAATTCATTTTAATTCTGTGTTAATCCATTCATCAATCTGTTTCACCATACCGCCAAACGCGCGGGCATCTGTGAATGATGGCAACTCAGCAAGCAATGCTTGTTTTGGCATCTTCATACCGGCTAAATGATTGCGGACGATCAAATAACTTTTTGCTGCCTGTTCTTGTTTGAACATCGTGAGCGGCAACTGCAAAATACCGATGACATGCGCTTTTGATTCGAAGTACTGTTTCAACTTTCCTTCCGTATCATGCTGGAACAGACCGTTCGGAATGACGAAGACACCGAATCCACCTGGTTTGACGTATTGCATCGCTTGTTCAATCAATAAAAAATGACTGTAGCTCATGCCTTCATCTCGTTTCAAGATGTAAGAAGCAGCAGCCTCTTCATCCGGATAATAACCGACAGGAAGATCAGCCATCGCAAGATCAACTGGATCTAACAATAATGGTCGTAACGCATCTTGATGGGTATACGTGACTGGATAGTCGAGTAATTCCGTTACCGCTGCCGATAAACGAATCAATGTCTCATCCACCTCGACCGCCTCAGCAGATGTACCTGTCGAAAGCTGACTTAAGACAGCATGTAACATGCCACCTGTCCCACTCCCCAACTCAAGTAGTCGGATGTCCTCCTTACCTACCAATTTCCCGATTAGATAACCAGCAAACAAAGCGACGCTATCTGGCGTCGGCAAATGGTTCGGTTGCGCTTGTTTCATCCCTTCTAGAATAGCAAGCGATACTGCCTTCCGAATGACCTCTTTGTCTACATTTTCAGTATGACGATCGTTCAATCGATCAATCACCGTCGTCAACGCTTCTAAATAGGGCATATCAAGATCACGTTCGATTTGTTTTGTTTGACGTGTTAATTCCTTATATAACTTTTCTAACGGCTCCATGTACGTCATCCTCTCCAAAACGAAACGGCCCCCCGTAGAGCGGGAGCCGTTTCTATCATTAGTTCCATTGTAACGCTTCAGCGGCGTTTGTAAACCATTCTTACTTCGCTTCACGTGCTGCAGCGAGTGCTGCTTCGAAATTGACTTCGTCTGTTGATTCTTCAAGATATTCAACGTACGTAATCTCGTTGTTTGAATCAAGAACGAAAACAGAACGGGCAAGCAGGCGTAATTCTTCGATGGCTACGCCATACTGTGTACCGAATGAAAGATCACGGTGATCAGACAACGTCACGACTTGATCGAGACCGCTTGATGCGCACCAGCGACGTTGTGCGAACGGAAGGTCGTTTGAGACCGTCATGACCGTCACACCTTCGATTGTTGCTGCTTCTTCATTGAATTTACGTGTCTGCGCATCACAAACACCTGTATCGATCGATGGGACGACGCTGATGATCCGGACGCCTTGATATGTATCACGTGTTACCGGTGATAAGTCGTTAGCTAACACTTGAAAGTCAGGTGCTGTTTGTCCGACTTGAACCGCTGTACCTTGAAGTGTGATTGGATTTCCTTTAAACGTTGCCATTATGAATTCCCCTTTTCCCCTGAATGGATATACTGTATTTTCTATTTAACTATAGGAATGATCCGCGAAGATGGCAAGCATTCTGCCGTAATTGATGGACTTCAGTACCCGTCTTTCCAAAAAACAGGTATAATGAAAGAGTTCATGAAACGCTTTCAAGGGGGAATTGACCATGGCTCGAAATAATGTCTACCTGTACTACCGAAATACACAAAGACACGAGACGCAGGTGCGAAAGTTGATTGATGTCGGTACACGATACGGACTGAACGTCGTCCAAGATCACCGACAAGCAAACATCATCGTCTCGATTGGTGGAGATGGGGCTTTCTTGCAAGCGGCACGCTTCACAGGTTTCCGTGATGATGCGATCTATGTTGGATTCGCTGAAGGACCCAACTCGTTCTACTGTGATTTTGATATCAATGATCTTTCTGCGGTCGAAGCGATCTTTAAAGAGACAGGCAACCGTGTCTCGGATGGTGAAATCGAAGTACGTCGTTATCCACTGCTCGAAGCATCCATCAACGGTGGACCACCGATGCTCTGTCTGAACGAATGTTCCGTGAAGTCGAGCATCATCAAATCACTCGCAATCGAAGTCTATATCGACGACTTCCTGTTTGAGACATTCCGTGGGGATGGAATGGTCATCTCAACACCGACGGGTTCTACGGCTTATAATAAGTCACTCTCTGGTGCGATCGTCGATCCGTTGATCCATTGTCTTCAAGTCAGCGAAATTGCTTCCGTCAACAACAACCGGTACCGGACACTCGGTTCTGCTTTCCTATTGAATCGTGGACGGAAACTTTCGTTACGCATCATCGAGGACGGAAACGACTATCCGATCATCGGGATGGATAACGAAGCACTCAGTCTCACACGAACAGATTCAGTCGATATCCAGCTTTCTGAAAAAGAACTGAAAACCGTCAAATTGACGAACAATACATTTTGGCATAAGATTCAACGTTCGTTCTTATGACAATAAAAAAATCTGCCTCCTCGGGGCAGATTTTTTTATTGCGTCTCCCGTTACGTCACCCTTTATACTCCAATCAAAGGAGGTACACAAATGATGTATTCCACTCAGGAAATCGCCAAACTGACTGGCGTCACAAAACGAACACTCTATCATTATGAGACGATCGGTCTCCTCGTGCCAAAGCGTACCAATGCCGGTCACCGAAGTTACAGCAGAGAGGATCTTTTACGTTTACAACAAATCCTGCTCTACCGCTCTCTTGATTTCCCACTGTCAGAAATCCAAAGATTACTCACGCAATCTGATTCCAATCATCATACGACACTGAAAAAGCAGATTGCACTTCTTCAAGAAAAAGCTTCGCATTATCAAATGCTTGCTCGACTCGCTGAACAGACATTACTCACCTTAAAAGGAGGACTCCCGATGAAAGACGAACAATTATTCCGCGGTTTGCGTCACGAAGAGATCGTTACGTATGAAAAGCAACATGCAGATGAAGTCCAGCAACACTACGGTGACACTGACGCCTATCGAATCAGTGCAAAAAGACAACAACAACGAACACCGAAAGAGAAAGAACAACTGAGCAGCATGCATAAGCAACTCGATCAGCGCTTGACGACCCTTTACCGCGACGGGCACGCGACGACGGATCCGGACGTTCAACAAGTCGTCAAAGAACAACATGATTTCATCGATACGTACTATTACCCGTGCGCATTATCTCTCTTTGCCTCACTCGGTCAGATGTATGTGTCTGACGAACGATTTCGTGCCTATTACGATGCGTATGCACCCGGACTTTCGACGTTCTATTCGGAAGCTATTTCACACTATGCGCAAACATCACACTAACGCGGCTTCCGCCTGATAAACGGTTTTTCCAGCTTGGACCGTCTCGACCAAACGGTTATTCAAGATGGCTTCCCCACGCAAGCGATAGAAGTCTTCTTCAAAGATGACGAAGTCGGCATCATAGCCTGGTAAGAGCAATCCTTTTCGACCGTGTGTTTCCGTCGCGAGATGTGGATTTTTCGTAAAGAGTAACAAAGCTTCAAACATCGATAACGTCTCGTTCGTCTTATTGACACGCCCTGCCGTTCCTTCCGTCGCTGCATAAAGCGACCGTCGGACATCAGGGTCAGAGATCGGCGCATCTGCTCCGCCGCATAACAGTGCGCCGGTCTCAGCTAACGAACGTAAACGATAACTCCAGTCTAAGCGGTTCAAGCCGAGTCGATCGACGATGAAGTCGGCGTCATCTAGTAAAAAGACTGGTTGAACGTCAATCAAGACCGGTAACTTCCGAATTCGCGCAAGCGTTTCTGGTCGGACGACCGTCGCATGAATGATGCGATCTCGTTTCCCTTTTGGTGCCGGATACTTCTCGAGCACCTGTACGAACCGCTCGATCGCTAAATCACCGATGACATGTGCCGCGACTGTGAACCCGTAACTACGTGCGCGTTTGACGAGTTGTTCGAGTTGTTCTGGCGTATGCACTTCGATACCACGTGTCGTCGGATCATCGGAATAACCACGACCGAGAAGAGCTGTTCGTCCTCCGAGCGCGCCGTCGACGAACAGTTTCATCGCACCGATTGACATCGTTGACGGTAAAGTAGGTTGTTGTTGTACGAACTCATCGATGACAAGATGATGCACGAGCAGATGCGTATGGAAGCCTGTCTCTTGCGTCACTTCCTTATAAGCTTGCAAAATGTCCGCGACATCCCCGTGATACGACAAGTCTTCTGTGTGTGCCGCAATGATGCCATATTGGTATAAGCTCTTAATCGCTGACCGAAGGGACGCTTTATTCCGCTCCAAGTTTCCAGCTTGTAACGCATATAAAGGTTCAAGCGCCGCATCGTACAAGAATCCGTCAGCTTCTCCATTATCCGATAAACCGACCTTCCCACCTTCGATGACAGTCGACGCTTTATATCCGAGCTGTTGGAACAAGACATCGTTGACAAGTGCTGTATGCCGGTCTGTTCGTTTCAACAAGGCAGGTGCATCAGGGAACAACTGATTGAGCCATGCTTTCGTCGGTGCACGATCAAGCTTCGTTTCGTCATAGCCTTCTGCCACATGGATCCCATTGACTGGTTCCGCCTTGAGAAAAGCTTGTCCTAACGCTTCAAGCGTCGTATAACGCGAGGCATCAACACGATTGATCGCTTCCCCGTAACCGATCAGATGAATATGCGCATCCGTAAAGGCTGGATATACAGCTTTTCCGTTCAAATCGTGAATCTGATCAATACGTCTACCGAAACGGCGGCGTAGCTTTCCTTCCTCCCCCATCGCGATGATCCGCGTTTTCTCGACGAACATCGCTGAATGGACATCCTCTTCGTGTGCCATCGTTCGAATCAATCCGTTTACGTATAGTGTTCCCATTCCACTCACTCCTCTTTTTACAAAAATAGGGTGACCATGACGGTCACCCTGAATTGTCGATCCTGATTTAAACGTGCAATGTTTCTTCTGGTGCACACGACCGTTTAATACGTTCGATCGCGGCCGGATCGTATTCATTTAGGACACGTTCCGCTAAGACAATCGTTCGTTCATAGTCTCCCGCTAAGAACTTCGTTTCCGCGATCGTCAGCGACATATGTATCTCGTTGTCGTGGCGACGGTACCGGTTCGCATACTGGACGAGCCGTTCGGCATACGTGACTTCGAACACTAATGTATCTAACCGTTCTTGCACATGTTTAAACGTTTCTTGGACGTCTTGACTTTGTGCGACGATCGATCGAACGTTAAACGGTAACTCCTCTAACCGTGTTTCAAGCGTCTGCAGTGAACGATTCGCATTTCGAAGCGCTTCTTCCACCTCAGCTGGTAAGTTCGGTAATCCGAGTCGTTTCAGACGGAGACGTGTCTGCGACAGTTGATGACGCCATTCGACGATTCGTTCGCGAACTTCCGTCTCTTCTTTTCGAAGTGCCTGGAGTTCGACCGTAAAGCGTTCGTACTGAATCATCAACTGTTCTTCAAGGCGAATCGCATCGCGCATCTGATCTTCAAGCATACTGAACGGGATGATTTTTCCAGCAATCGACTCATCGAGATCTTTTGCTGCTTCAAACAGTAGCTCTTCGTCACGCTGGATCGTCTCATAGTGAATCCCTAGATCTGCTGAGATTTCATATTTTTCACGTAAGATACTGAATTCTTGTGCCAACTGATGAATCCGTTCACGCATCCGTAGCGCTTTTTGTTTCAAGAATTGGTTTTCTTTTTTCACTTGATGACGCGCATCGACCTCACGACGGAACGTATCATACATTTGATCCACATCGGCCGATAACTGTTGAATCGCCTCTTCCAAACCGTCGACTTCTAGCATTTCGATTTTTTCAGAAAGGCTCAGGCGTTGTTCTTCGAACCGTTTGATCTCGGATTGAAGACCGAGTGGTTCAAGCGGATACCCATCCAACGACATTTCCTTATAACCTGCTCCGAGCTGATCAATCCGTTGACGCAATTCATGAGCGAGAATCTTCCATTGTTTCGGTACAAGTTCGACGAGTTGACGCGTCGTTGCTACTTCTTGCTCGAGTAACAAGCTTGTTTCATACGCTTTCGTCACTTCACCTGAAGCTTCGTACTGACACATCTCATTCCAGTGCGCGTCGATTTGTTCACTTCGTTCTTCCAGACGCGCAAGCGCCGGACCGAATGAGTTCGCTTGAATCAATAATGATTTCCGAACTTGCCCTGAATCGGCTTCCCCTTGCGCTTTCAGTTCGGCTAGAACCGATTGATTCGTTTTGAACGTCGACATCTCGACGAGCATCTCATCGATCAACCCTTCGAGTTCTGCAATCAATTGTTCCGTTACTTCGAGGTCATTCTTGACGGCGATGAACCGATATTTATCGAGCGCTTCCTCTGCCCGGTAAAGGGTCTCATCGATTTGGGCGACGTGGACCGTTAATAACTCTTCCCACGCTTGATGCCAGGAGCTGAACTTCGTCTCCGTCTCACCCGCCATCGGTAGTTGCTTTAAGTCCTGCAACTCCTTTGGAATCGATGCACTGACGATGCCTTGTTTGCGCATATCAAGTTCATCGATTTTCGTGTAGTATTTTTTTCGACTGATCATGCTAAACAGCATGACGAGTAATACGATGACGATGACTCCGATCACCCATGCCCACATTTGTCACGACCTCCACTCTGTCCTACGACTTTAGATTTTCTCTAAATCGCAATAATCTTATCCTTATAATAGTATAGCGCAACCGTTTTGCATAGATTTACAAGGGCTTTTCCTGATTTCTTCCGCTGTTTTGAATCCTTTTTCCAAAATTCAATTGTTTGTCAGCTACGCGAAAACTCGTTAAACTAAAAAAAATACGCTTTTCACGGGAGGAATTTTTATTATGTTCGAAACAAAGACATATGAAGGTGACCGGACGAAACAATATGACATGCTTTCAAAACAACTCGATGCGCTATTAATGGGAGAAGACAATCAAGTTGCAAACTTATCGAATGCGAGCGCGTTGCTCAACCAGTTCCTCGACCGTATCAACTGGGTCGGCTTCTATTTGACGGATACGGAGCAAAACCAACTCGTCCTCGGACCGTTCCAAGGACTTCCAGCATGCGTCCGTATTCCATTCGGTCGTGGCGTCTGCGGAACGTCCGCAGCAGAACAGACGACACAACGAATCGAAGATGTGCATCAGTTCCCAGGTCACATCGCATGTGACGCGGCTTCGAATTCGGAAATCGTCATTCCACTCGTCAAAGACGGACAAACGATCGGTGTCCTCGATATCGACAGCCCAGAATTCAACCGTTTCGACGAAGTCGATCAAGCTGGTCTAGAAGCATTCTGTACGACACTGCTTCGCCATCTGTAATTCTGATTGACAGTCGATTGTCCACACCGTATACTTGTAAAAGTGCAGAAATGATAACGATAGCGGTCAAATCGCTTACGTATCACATTTCATGACTCGGTGAATAACCGGAGGGGCATCGTGTAACTTTGCTATCAAGCGAGGGTGCCACATCATGAAATGGGCGTAATGTGGGTTTGATGGCGTTATTATTTTTATGCAAATAATAACGAACAATAAGGAGGAGTCTTATTATGGCTCGCTATACAGGTCCAGCTTGGAAACTCTCACGTCGTCTCGGTATCTCACTTACTGAAACAGGAAAAGAAATCGCAAAACGCCCTTACGCACCAGGTCAACACGGTAACAGCCGTCGTAAAGTATCTGAGTACGGTCTTCAACTTCAAGCGAAGCAAACACTTCGTCACATGTACGGAGTAAACGAACGCCAATTCAACCGTATCTTCAACGATGCTGGCAAAATGCCTGGTATCCACGGTGAGAACTTCATGTTCTTACTCGAAGCACGTCTTGATAACGTCGTTTACCGTATGGGTATGGCTCGTACACGTCGTGCTGCTCGTCAGCTCGTCAACCACGGTCACATCCAAGTTGATGGACAACGCGTTGATATCCCATCATTCCGCGTGAAACCAGGTCAAACGATCTCAGTTCGCGAAAAATCGAAGAACTTTGTCGTTATCAAAGAAGCACTCGAAGTTGCTCCAGCAACTAAAGACTTCGTTACTTTCGATGCTGAGAAGCTCGAAGGAACGTTCGTCCGTCTTCCTGAGCGTTCTGAATTGAACGATCAAATCCAAGAACAACTCGTCGTCGAGTACTACTCACGTTAATCGATTGTTCCAGCACTCACTTCGGTGGGTGCTTTTTTTATGCCTATGACTAAAATGTATACCTGGTCTTAAAAAAAGAGTGACGTCATTCATTCGTTTGTGTTAACCTTTAAATATACATAGTTAACACAAATAGAAAAGAGGACTTCATTCATGAAAACAAGAGATTTAACATTCATTGCCCTTGGTGCTGCCATCATCGCAGCCGTCAGCTCTTTGCCACAAATTCAACTCGTCGGCGCTGTTCCAATCACGCTCCAGATGCTCGCGATCATGACGGTCAGTGCCATCCTCGGAGGCAAACGTGGTGGACTCGCTGTCTTGATTTTCTTATTACTCGCAGCAGCTGGTCTACCGGTGCTTGGCGGAAAAGGTGGACTAGCCCCCTTCGTCGGACCAACCGTTGGTTATTTGATTGCCTTTCCGATTGCCGGTTTCTTCATCGGTCTTGTTGCTGAAAAAACGCGTCGCTTCGTTCCCCTCTTCATCGGGATGATCGTCTTTGGTCTTGGTTTAGTCTACTTGCTTGGAACATTTGGTCTAATGGCTGTACTCGATCTATCGTTCAAAGATGCTTTTGCGATTAACTATCCTTTCGTCTTATGGGATACGATCAAAGCTGTCATTGCCACGACGATTGCCGTTCGCTTGTTGCCACTCCGTTTATTCCGGACAGCTTAAAAAAACGCTCTCTGCATCTAAGTGCAGGGAGCGTTTCGTATATCATCAAGCATGCTCGACGACGAAGTATTTTTTCTTTCCGCGACGTACGATCGTAAAGCGACCGATTGCATCAGCTTCCGTGATTTCTTTCGTTAAATCTTGCTCGCGTTCTCCGTTCAGGTAGATCGCACCGTTCGTTACGTCTTCACGTGCTTGACGTTTTGACGGACTGATCTTCGCCTCAACGAGAACGTCGACGAGGTTTGTCGCTTCACCGAGTGTAAAGCGCGGCATGCCTTTGAACGCATCTTCGATATCTTCGACTTGCAACGATTTAATATCTCCACTAAAGAGTGCCGTCGTAATACGTTGCGCTTGTGTCAGCCCTTCTTCACCATGGACGAGAACGGTCATCTCTTCTGCGAGACGACGTTGCGCGACACGCTTCTCTGGTGCTGCCTTGACTTCTTCTGCGAGCGCGTCGAGTTCTTCGTGCGTTAAGAACGTGAAGTATTTCAAGAACTTGATGACGTCAAGATCGTCAACGTTGAACCAGAATTGGTAGAACTCGTACGGTGACGTTTTGTCAGCGTCTAACCAAACCGCACCACCTGCTGTCTTACCGAATTTTTGACCGTCTGCTTTTGTAACAAGCGGTACCGTCAATCCGAATGCTTTTTCTTCATGACCCGCACGACGAATCAATTCCATCCCTGCTGTGATGTTCCCCCACTGGTCACTACCTCCGACTTGAAGGCGGCATCCTTTGTCTTCGTAAAGTTTCAAAAAGTCAAACGATTGAAGTAGCATGTATGAGAACTCAGTGAATGAGATCCCGTTTTGAAGTCGTGAGTCAACAGAATCTTTCGCAAGCATGTAGCTGACCGGGAAGTGTTTTCCGATATCGCGTAAGAAATCGATGATCGTCAAATCTTTCGTCCAGTCCAGGTTATTGGCGATCGTGACCGGGTTTTCTCCTTCAAGTGGTAAGAAACGTGACAACTGGTCCTTAATCCGATTCGCGAACTCTTCGACGATATCCGATGTGTTCAACGAACGTTCTGTTGCGCGACCACTCGGGTCTCCGATCATTCCCGTTGCTCCACCAACGAGACCTACGACATGGTGTCCTGCTTGTTGGAATCGTTTTAAGACTAAGATCGGCAACAGGTGTCCGATGTGCAATGAATCAGCTGTTGGATCGAAACCCGTGTATAGCGTCGTTGGTGTCTCGAGTAATGTCTTCAATCCTTCTTCATCCGTCATTTGGTTAATTAAGCCGCGAAATTCTAAATCCTCTAATAACGTCATTGTGTCTCCTCCTAAAGTTCACTTTTAACAATAAAAAACCGTCCCTTCGTCTAAGACGAAGGGACGGAAGATTCCGTGGTACCACCCTGATTGCCCTTTACATAAAAGGACCACTTGGTTCGTCGATAACGGGACGGACCGCTTGATTTCTCAAGAAACTCCTGGAAGCGTAATTCGTAAGTTCACTGTGTCCTAGTTCGCAGCACCACTAGGTCTCTGTCACAGGGAGTGACTTACTACTGTATTCCGATCACTGTTTAACGTAGTATATGAAAATAAGATGGTTTCATGATACGTCGAAGACGAATCCGCTGTCAAGTCCGATTTCACTGGTGGATTTATGGTATAATACGTCTATCTGTGATTTAATATTAATTTACACCTAAGTTTAAGATGCAAAGGAGATCATTTATGCGCGAGAACTGGTTCAAGTTTTGGAATCACCCCCGGACGAAAGCCGTTCGGCACTGGTCGAATATCACATACGATGTTTCGTGGAACATCATTTTATTCCTCATCATTACGGTCCTTCTCATCGGCAGCTTCTCTGTCGGAGCGGCTGGAGGATATTTCGCTTCCCTCGTCAAAGATACGAAAGCTCCACCTTTGACTGAGATGAAACAAGAAGTGAACAGTTATGCGGTGACAAGTCAAATTTATTGGGGAAGTGGCGAAAAGCTGACGAACATCTCAACGGATGAAGAACGTCAGCCGGTCGATATCAAGAACATCTCCCCTTATTTAATTGATGCGCTTCTATCAACGGAAGACGTAGATTTTTACCAACATGATGGAGTCGTTCCAAAAGCGACTTTAAGAGCAGTCTTACAAGAATTGACGAATTCAGCGTCACGCACCGGCGGAAGTACGCTGACACAACAATTAATTAAAAACCAAATCCTGACGAACGAAGTTTCATTCGAACGGAAAGCAAAAGAGATCATCTTAGCGCTCCGCCTCGAAAATGCGATGTCAAAAGATGAAATTTTACAGGCATACTTGAATGTCGTCTCATTCGGACGAAATTCACTCGGGCGTAACATCGCTGGTATCGAAGCTGCCTCCCAAGGGGTCTTCAACAAATCAGCGAAAAAACTGACGTTACCACAAGCAGCTTTCCTCGCTGGTATTCCGAAAAACCCTTACTACTACACACCTTATCTACAAGGCGGTGTCGTCAAAAAGGACTTGACGCCTAGTGTCAATCGGATGAAGACCGTGTTGAAGCGAATGTATGTCGCAAAAAACATTACGAAAGAACAATATGAAAAAGCAATCAAACACGACATCACGAAAGACTTCGCGAAACAGTCGAAACGTTCGCGTGACACGTATCCGTACGTCTATGATTTAGCAGAACGTGAAGCGACGAAGATCATGACGAAGTACTTGATGAAACAAGATGGTGTGAAAGAAGACGAAGTCAAACCGTCTGAACTGGCAGAAGTCCGGGCAAACTATCAAGATCAAGCACTGGTTGCACTCCGTCAAGGTGGATACAAGGTTCACATGACGCTAGATAAAAAAATTCATGAATCGATGCAACAACCTGCGAAGAACAACGCGAACTTCCCTGGTGGCATGCAGTACAAACAAGTCGTCGATCCGAAAACGAAAAAAACCGTTTCGAAACAAGATCCAGAAGAAACAGCAGCAGTCATGGTTCAGAATGAGACGGGGCGTATCCTCGGATTCGTTGGTGGACGTTACCTTGATGGAAAAGCCGATGATTTTAACCGAGCATTCCAAGCGAAACGACAAATCGGGTCAACGGCAAAACCAATTCTCGTCTACTCGAACGGGATTGAAAATCGTTTGATCACTCCGGCATCTACCGTCAATGATGAAGAGTACTACTATCAGACCGTACCACGTCAACCAGGTGATCGTCCGATCAAGAACGAAGGTGGACGGTATCGTGGAAACGTGACGGTTCGTACAGCACTCGAACTCTCATTGAACGTACCTGCCGTTAAGATTTACGAAAAGATGAACATGTCGAACTCGATTCAAAAACTCGTCGATATGGGTGTTGAAGTACCGGATGCGATTCGTTATGCTCCTTCGGCGGCACTTGGAACGATGGAGATCACACCGGTCGAACTTGCTGGTGCTTACGCGACACTCGCCAACTATGGTGAATTCGTGCAACCATACGTCATTTCGAAAATTACGAAAGACGGAAAAGATATCTATAAAGCAAAACCGAAGAAAAAACGAATTTATGAACCACGAACAGCTTACCTGACGCTTGATATGATGCGTGGCGTCTTCTCAAAAGGTACAGCAACGTTTGCAAAAGATCGGTTGAACGTTCCTGGAGATTGGGCTGGTAAGACAGGTACGACGAACGATGTCAAAGACTCTTACCTTGTCGGTTCCACTCCTGGTGTGACGCTTGCCGTTTGGACAGGACACGATCAGAACAACTCGCTCATCGGTCCAACAACGTATTACCAACGAACACAAACGCTATGGTCACAAATGGCGAATGCGACGTATGCCGCGAACAGTAGTTACTTCAAATCCGGTGCCCGCTTTACGCAACCATCTTCTGTAACAGCAAACGACTTTAAGAACAGTGGTCGCTTCAAAGAAGAAGATAAGAAGAAGAAAGCGGAAGAGGCAAAGAAAAAAGCCGAAGCGAAGAAAAAGAAAGAAGCAGAAGAAAAGAAAAAAGAAGCGGACGCTCAGAAGAAAGAAAAGCAACAAAAAGAACAAGATCAAGCTAAAGAAAAAGCGGAAGCTGATGCTAAGAAAAAAGCAGCCGACGACGCCAAACGCGCTGCCGATGCAAAAGCAAAAGCCGAAGCAGAGGCAAAAAAGAAAGCCGAAGCGGACGCTAAGAAAAAAGAAGCGGACGCTAAGAAACAGCAAGAACAACAGAAGAAACAAGATGAAAAGAAAAACGATGCTGCTTCTGAAAACTAACAAAAAGGATGAATCACCTGTTGCGGTGATTCATCCTTTTTTTGTTCAATCTTCCATCGTCGACAGATCACCTGTTTCAAGATTCAACTCCCATGCTTTTAGAACACGGCGCATGATTTTACCACTTCGTGTCTTCGGCAATTTATCCCGGAAATCGATTTCTCTCGGTGCCGCGTGAGCAGCAAGCCCCTCTTTGACGAATGCTTGGATTTCTTGTTTTAACTCATCCGTTGGCTCGTAACCATCACGCAAGGCAATGAATGCCTTGATGATTTCACCGCGGACTGGATCTGGTTTCCCGATGACACCAGCTTCCGCGACAGCTGGGTGCTCGACGAGACGACTTTCGACTTCAAACGGACCAACCCGTTCTCCAGCCGTCATGATGACGTCATCGACACGTCCTTGGAACCAGAAGTAACCTTCGTCATCCATATAGGCAGAATCCCCTGAGACATACCATCCTTTAAAGAAATACGATTCATATTTCTGCG
The DNA here is from genome assembly GCF_015645365.1 of Exiguobacterium abrahamii. Lineage (NCBI taxonomy): Bacteria > Bacillati > Bacillota > Bacilli > Caryophanales > Exiguobacterium > Exiguobacterium abrahamii. The sequence continues at coordinate 558,549 of NZ_JADOYC010000001.1, read as the reverse complement.
GGTTGTTCCAAATTTGACGCATCATCGATGGCCATGGTGTTTTTAAAGCAAGGTTCCCCATTCGGAATGGCGGTAACTCATTTCCTTGATCATCAATGATCGCAGCCTGAGTTCCTGGAATCGGTTTCCCCATCGATCCCGGTTTGATGTCCATCGACTTGTAATTACAAATCATCATCGCGCCTGTCTCCGTCATCCACCATGTATCATGAATCCGTTGATCAAAGGCTTCTTTCCCCCAACGAATGACTTCTGGGTTCAACGGTTCGCCGACAGACAATACATGACGAAGACTTGAGAGATCATGATGATTTGCAACATCCGCTCCTGCTCCCATCAACATCCGGAAAGCCGTTGGTGCGCTATACCAGACCGTTACCTTGTACTTCTCGATAACACTGTACCAGAAATCCGGATTGAAGCGTCCACCGACGACGATGTTCGTCGCGCCATTTAAGAATGGTGCAAAAATACCGTAACTTGTTCCTGTGACCCACCCCGGGTCAGCCGTACACCAGTAGACATCATCTTCTTGGAGATCAAGTACCCAGCGACCTGTCATTAAGTGCTGAATCATCGCATTTTGAACGTGGAGCACACCTTTCGGCTTCCCTGTCGATCCTGAAGTGTAGTGCAGGATCAATCCGTCTTCACGATCCAACCAGACCGGTTCGAATACATCGGATGCTTGCTCGAACGCTTTGCGGAAATCGAGTAATGTGTCCGATTCTTCGACATCTTCGTCGACAAGTACTACCTTTTCAAGTGATTCCAGTTCCCCAACTGGAACACGTGGGAGCAGTGCCTTCGTCGTCACGAGTAACTTCGCTTCAGAATCAAGCAGACGATCACGGACCGCTTGTTCCATGAATGCTTCAAATAACGGACCGACGATTGCGCCTACCTTCAGTGCGCCAAGCAAGGCAAAATACAATTCCGGTGAACGTGGCATGAAGATGAAAATACGGTCACCCGTTTTGACCCCTGCATCGACTAATACGTTTGCCGCTTTATTCGTCAATCGTTTCATATCTGCATATGTGAATCGTTGTTCCGTCGTTCCATCGAAATAGATCAGCGCATCCTTGTTCGCTCGCTCGCCTTCTGCGTGGCGGTCGATTGCTTCATGAGCCATGTTGACTTTCCCCGTTGTCGCCCATGAAAAGTACTGCTCAGCATCTTTCCAGTCGTACGTGTTTGCTTCATCATACTCTGCTAACCAATGCTTCCCCGGAAGCGCTTTCAAAACTTTCATGTCTCGTTCCTCCCCTTCTATGTTTTCCTCTTTATTATAAGCTAGTTATCCGTCAGTTCAATCCATTTGCCGTCAATTTGTTAAAAAATCCCTCTCTTTGCTCAAGCGCTTTCGTCTATAATGAATAGGAAGGTGGTGACGCTTACATGTTTGAAAAACAATTCAATCATCGGACGCATGAAACATCACTCGGTCCTGTTGACATCGAAGGTCCCGTACCGAGTCAAACACTAGCAACGTATACACTCGATTCAGGGTTGACGGCTTTTCGTCCACCTGCTGAACAACATCAAGCACTCGTTGAGATTGCAGACCTTGAGGAAGGACGGATCATCGTCGCTCGTCAAGGAACGGAAATCATCGGTTATGTGACTTACTTATACCCTGACCCTTACGAAACGTGGAGCGAAGGAAACAATCCGTACATCTTGGAACTCGGAGCGATCGAAGTCTCCTCTCGGTTCCGCGGACAACAGATCGGTAAAAAATTGCTTGAAATCTCTATGCTCGATCCCGCTATGGAACACTATTTGATTTTAACGACTGAATATTATTGGCATTGGGACCTAAAAGGGAGCGGACTATCGGTCTGGGATTACCGAAAGATCATGGAGAAGATGATGAATCATGGTGGTCTTGTCTTCTTCCCGACCGACGATCCGGAAATCGCCTCCCATCCTGCCAACTGTCTGATGGCACGTATCGGAAAACACGTCTCACCTGAAGTCGTCGCTCATTTTGATGCGCTACGCTTGAGAAGACGCTTCATGTATGACTGAGCTCGAGGAGGAATCGTCATGTTAATCGAACAAATCATGAATACGACGTGCATCACGATGCAACCGACGAATTCCATCGCGTATGCGGTCGAACTCATGCAACGTCATCAGATTCGTCATGTTCTTGTCGTCAATGCCCGCCATGAACTCGTCGGTCTTGTCGGATTAAAGGAAATTCAAAGCGCAAGTAGTATCTTTCATCCGGATACAGCAAAACAAGACCTACAGTATCCGGTCTCAAGCATCATGATTGAAAGTCCTGTCACGGCTCATCCGCTCGATTTTCTCGAAGATGCGGCTGTGCTGTTTTATGAATATCGATTGACGTGTCTGCCAATCGTCCGCGGTCGACGCCTTGTCGGTGTCGTCACGGAAACGGATTTGTTACGGACATTCGTTCAATTGACGGGTGCACTCGAACCAAGTTCTCAAATCGAAATCCGTGTTGAGAACACTGCTGGAACATTAGCAAAGATTGCCGCACTGCTTGCCAAAACGAATATCAATATCTTAAATGTACTCGTCTATCCAACAGACGATCCGTATGTCCGGATCGTTGCATTTCGTGTCCAGACGATGAATCCAATCCGGATCATCGAAAAGTTGCGCAAAGAAGGATTCGATGTACTTGGACCGGATGTGAGCAGATGAAGGATTTTGCTTATCTGTACAGTCCGGAGGAAGCGACTTATCGGTTTTCAGAGACACATCCATTCAATCCGATTCGCCTCGAGTTAACGGTTTCCTTGCTTGAAGCGATGCATCAATTAGATGACATTCCTTGTATCGCGCCACGTCATGCGACTGATGAAGAATTAGCACTCGTTCATGATCAAGATTATATTGCTGCCGTCAAAGCAGCTGGAACCGGAACATTAACACCTCTCAAGGCACAGATGTATGGTCTTGGGACAGAAGACACCCCTTTGTTCCAAGGGATGCATTCGGGCGCTTCTCTCCTTGTCGGCGGCACGATCGAAGCGTGTGACCTCGTCTTATCTGGTCAATATAAACGGACCTTTCATATCGGTGGCGGATTGCATCACGGATTCCGTGGACGTGCCTCTGGTTTTTGTGTCTATAACGATACCGCTGTCGCCATGGCAGCCATGATTGAAAAATATCACTGTAAAATTCTTTATGTCGATACAGACGCCCATCACGGTGATGGTGTACAATGGGCCTTTTATAATCGAAAGGACGTCATGACATTGTCTCTCCATGAGACGGGTCGCTACTTGTTTCCAGGAACGGGAATGGTGACGGAACGGGGGTCTGAAGAAGGGTATGGATTTAGCTGGAACGTGCCACTGGACGCCTTTACGGAAGATGATTCGTTTTTACTCGCGTATGAGACGGCACTCTTTGAAGCCTGTGAATTGTTCCAACCGGATCTCATCATTACGCAAAATGGTGCCGATGCACACGCGCTTGATCCATTGACTCATTTATCCTTAACGATGAAAAGTTATGAGCAGATCCCTCAAATCGCCGTCGCTGCAGCAAATAAATATACGAATGGAAAAATCGTTGCTTTAGGAGGAGGCGGCTATGACTGGTATCGTGTCGTCCCCCGCGCGTGGAGTCAAGTTTTTGCTGCCATGACCGGACAAGCTCCGTTTCGTGGAGAGATTCCTACTTCATGGCAAAAACGTTGGAGTGGACAAGAAACACCCCCACCAACACACTGGCATGATCCAACACCACTCTACCCCGCCATTCCGCGACGACCTGAAATCGAAGAAAAAAATTGGGAGACTGTTAAACGATTAATTTGGCCGTTCGTGAGCGATGAGCGTAAGAAACAATTGACTGCGACTTCCCCTTACTCCATTGATTAATTGACTTTGTATCTTCACATTTATTTCGTTCGGAGTTCACAACTTGTTGCTATACTAAATATGGAATTTTTACTTAGTAAATGAATAATAGTTGGGGGAATCATCATGAAAAAGGCATGGCTATATTCCGGTCTTATTCTGTCGACGGGGATCGTACTCGCAGGGTGTGGCAATGAAAAACAGGCAATGGATCACGATAACATGCAAGGGTCAGGAAAACCGACGGTCGAAGTCAACGTCAATGTTCCAGCCAAGACAATGGAAGAAGATAAAGTTGTTTTTAAAGCGTCAGCTGTCGAACAAAAGAAACCAGTCAATCTTGAGGACGTGACATTTGAAGTTTGGGAAGCCGGAAAACAAGACGGTGCCCATCAAAAGTTCAAGGCAACCTTGAAAAAGACGGGTTCTTATCAAGCAGAAGCTAAACTTGCTGAAGGTGAGTATGAAGGACTGTATCATATCAATGATAAAAAAGGACTCCATCATATGGATAAGATCTCATTTGTTGTCATGGATCATTCACATGAAAAAGAGGAAGCATCTCACGAACATGGACATGATCACGAAGCTGTCGACGGTCTGTCTGTTCATTACATGGGCGCAACAAAAGCGAAAGCTGGTGCTGAACTTCCCGTCTCTTTTCATATTTTCCTTGATGGGAAACCGCTAAAGGCGAACGTACAAGTGGAAGTCATTGAAACGGGCATTGAAAAGCATAACTACGTTCCTTTAGAAAAAAAGGGCGATGCCTACAGCGGGAAAGTGACATTGACTGCACCTGGTCAGACGACGGTTCGACTCCATGTCGAAAATGATCAACTCCATCATCATCAAGATGAACTTATCACTGTCGCGAAATAAAAAAAACGTCTCTTTTTTCAAGCAGCTTGCTTGAGAGAAGAGACGTTTTTTCGATTAAGGACGTGTCGAATCCCGTTGTTCGATCCGGTGTGGTAACGTGACATCGTTCGTTTCAATTTCTTCTTTGTTCAAGATTTTCGTCAATAGACGCATCGAGACTGCTCCGATATCATACATCGGTTGAACGACAGTCGTCAGTTTCGGACGAATCATCGTTGCAAGACGTGTGTTATCGTGTCCGATGACTTCGAAGTCTTCCGGTACACGGTGTCCCGCATCCTGTAAGGCATGGATGACACCAAGAGCCATCTCATCCGTTCCAGCAAAAATCGCGCGTGGACAATCTTCTCCAAGTTCAAGCAATTGATTCATCGCCTTCATTCCTGAATCATACGTATAGTTTCCAAGAACGACATTTTGCTCGTTAAACGGAAGATTTGCTTCTTCGAGTGCTCGGCGATAACCCGCAAATTTCTTTTCACCATTGATTTGCTGTTCGAGTGGTCCAGTGATGAATCCAATCCGTTCATGTCCACGGTCGATCAAAGACTTAACAGCATCGTGCGCAGCACTCTCATAATCGATGTTGACGGCAGGAAGATCATAATCTTGATTCAACGTCGCAGCAAGAACGATCGGAACCGGTGATGTTTTGAACTCACGAACGAGATCCTCGTGCAGACGTCCGCCCATGAAGATGATCCCGTCGACCTGTTTCCCAAGCAATGTATTCAAAAGATGAATTTCTTTTTCACGATTTTGGTCGGAGTTGCAAAGAATGATATTGTATTTATACATCGTCGCGACATCTTCGATCCCTCGTGCTAAATCCGCAAAGAAGATGTTCGAGATATCGGGCACGATGACACCGACCGTCGTTGTTTTTTTACTTGCCAGTCCACGGGCAACAGCGTTCGGACGATAACCAAGCTGTTCGATCGCGTCTTGGACCTTCTTTCGTGTAGATGGTTTAACATTCGGGTTTCCGTTGACGACACGCGATACGGTCGCCATCGAAACAGCAGCCTCTCGCGCGACATCGTAAATCGTAATATTACTATTCAAAACAAATTCCTCCTTTAGTATGATCCATCTCAAGTGTTTTCATTTCGTTTTCATTTTTAGGCAACACGAAAGGAAGACAGGAAAAGATACTTTTCTTTTCCCATTCTTCCTTCATTGTAAAACGTTTTCATTCGCTTTAGGTTACCCTTTTTCGGAAATCATTGAACGTTTAGTGCCGGAAAGGTAGTCGTCAAGTTTTCGATGAACGTATCGAATTCTTGGAAATCGAGTTGTTGGTTCGCATCAGACAACGCAAGTGCTGGGAACGGATGGACTTCGACCATGACAGCGTCTGCCCCGATCGCATATGCCGCTTTTGCTGTTGGCAAGAGTAAATCCTTACGTCCTGTCGAGTGCGTGACATCGACCATGACAGGGAGATGCGTCTCTTGCTTCAGAATCGGAACTGCTGAGATATCAAGCGTGTTCCGCGTTGCACGTTCATACGTCCGAATACCACGCTCACATAAGATGACTTGATCGTTACCACTCGCCATGATGTACTCAGCCGCGTACATGAATTCCTCGAGCGTTGCAGAAAGACCTCGTTTTAAAAGAACCGGTTTATTCGTACGACCGACTTCTTTGAGTAAATCGAAGTTTTGCATGTTGCGTGCGCCGACCTGGATGATGTCGACATATGGTAAAGCAGATTCAACGGCGCTCGGTGTCATGATTTCAGTGATGACATGCAAACCGTGCGCGTCCGCTGCTTTTTTCAACATCTTTAGACCTTCGAGTCCTAGACCTTGGAAGTCGTAAGGCGATGTACGTGGTTTGTACGCTCCGCCTCGCATGAACTTCACGCCATGTTTCGCGAGCTGTTCCGCGACCTCAAATACTTGTTCTTCGCTCTCGACCGCACACGGTCCAGCGATCAATTGTTGTGAACCGTCTCCGATGACGGCATCTCCGATCCGAATGATCGTATTCGTCGGTTTTTGTTTCCGTGATACGAGTAATTTCCGAGTCCGATCTTCTCCTTGTAATTCGAGAGAAGCTTTGAAAATTTCTTTAAATACATGCTGAAGGCGTCCTGTTTCAAAAGGTCCATGGTTATTAGCGGCAATTGATTCGAGCATTTGACGTTCTCGAACAGGGTCGTATCGATCAAGTCCTTGTGCTCGTTTGACTTTTCCGATTTCAACGGCAATTTGACCTCGTCTGTTCATCAATTCCAATAATTCTGCATTCACTAAATCGAGTTCATCACGTAATCTTTTTAATTCTGCATGTTGATCCATGTCCTACCACTCCCTAATCAGCATATAGCTCGTAATAGCAACTAATTATAGCGAACTCTTTACCTGTTGTACATAAAGAAGCTGCATGATTTCTTAAAATATGAAAATAAATTACGTTTTTTCATATAATTTTTTGATGTTTTCTCTCTATAAGGAAACATAGAAAAAGAGCCCTCATGATGAGAGCTCCAGATTGTAGACAAATGGGCTGACTCAAAAAAAGAATGACGTGTCTTTTCACGCCCTTTCCTCAGGCGAGACACAAGCCAGTTTTCCTGCTTCATTCAAGCAGGAAATCGGGTCTTATTTGTCTCTGACAGCGCATAATGCGCTTTTTCCTGTAGGAGTGGCGTGTGACGCGTCATTTTATCCGAGGAGCGTTTTGTTCACTCGACATCGCTTCCTAGGGAAAAACAAGCAAGAGCGACCCTGCAGCGAAGCGAAGCGGCGCGATGCTTATTCCAGGAAAACGATGCGAGATGAACAAAAAAGCGCAATCCTTCTCGTTAGAGAAAAATTGCACTTTGTCTTCAGTCTTGAGCCTTCATGATGAGAGCTCTTCATGTATTGATTATTTCTTATGGTTCACATCAGACTGCGGATCATTGTCTTCCTCTTGTTCGTCTGCTAACTGTTCACGTAACTCCGAAAGTTCAACGACCGTCTCTGTGTCGATTTCTTCTGCAACAGACGCCCCATCCACTTCGTCGCCGATTTCACGTTCGATGTCCCGCACGAGCTGTTCTGCTTCTGCGAGAGCAGCATCGATGCTTGCCTGATCCTTCTCAAAGCCCGCATATTGTGCCGCTTCTTGAACCGTTGAATTGTTCTTCGCTTTTTCAATGACAGGTGCTGCCTTATCTTTTGCTAGTTGAATCCACTCACCTACGAGTGGCTCCGCTTTTTCGCGGACAACTTGTGTCTGTTCCGTCAAACGTTGACGCGCAGGAGCCGTACGCTCGTCAATCAGATTGCGTACTTCACGACCTGACTTTGGGCTAGAAAGGAGAGCTGCTGCAGCACCAATCAATCCACCAACGATGACTCCGGCAAGGAAGCCTCCTCCTTTAGAAGAATCTTGTGCTTGATATGGGTGTTGTTTCGTCATGATTTACGATCTCCCTTCAACTCATCTGGAATACTTTCGACGTCCGGTACTGACACGACTTCCGGTGTAACCGGTGCCTCTGCCTTTTTCCGGAATCGACGACGTGGCTTTTTCTCAACCGTCGTCGTTGCCGTCGAATGATTTTGAACCGTAGTCTCTGCCGGTTTATTTTTCTTAAATAACTCTACAGCGACTGAGCCCCAACGGACTGCTTGCGCAATCTGTTCTTTATTCGTATCCGCCGCACCAGCAACCGTATCGGATACTGTCCGGACAGAATCTGTCACTTTGTTTAATGACGTACCGAGTTCTTCGATCGAGTTTGCGACAGGTGCAAGCAATTCTGTTTTTTCTTCAATCGTATCGACCAGACGATTCGTCTTATGTAACAACGCTGTCGTCTCCATCATGATACCGTCTAATTGACGTTCAAGTCCTGCTGTCGTGTTGGCTACATTGTTGAGCGTCTTACTCGCAGCACCTAATACACGGGCAAGGAAAATGACGAGCACTACGAATGCGATCGCAGCGACTAATCCGGCGATTCCGCCTAATGTGATTTCCATGGTTCTTGCCTCCAATTTTTTTGCATAGTCTTTTGTTGATAGTTCGACATGTAGCAAGTCGTTCCTGCTACTCCAAATGGTTTATTTCCGTTACAATGATAAATGAAACCTACATAATCCATTTCGAGGGGGAAATTTCATGCGTGACCCACGTCTTACTCAACTGGCAACGAATCTCATTAACTATTCGGTTGCCCTTGAACCTGGTGAAAAAGTATTGATTGAAAACTTCGGCATCGAACGCGAACTGGTCGAGGCACTCGTTGAAGCTGCCTACGCGGCTGGCGGTCATCCGTTCGTTTTACTTAAGGATAATCGTATCCTACGAAAATTATACCGAAATGCTTCAGAAGAGCAACTCCAATTGATGGCAGACATCGAACGCAAGCAAATGCAAGCGATGGATGCATACATCGGACTACGTGCTGGTGACAACATCAATGAATTATCAGATGTGCCGGCTGAACAGATGAAACTGTACGGTCAAACGATTGGTAAGATGCACACACAAGATCGTGTCAAAGGAACGAAATGGGTCGTTCTTCGTTTCCCAACTGCATCGATGGCGCAACTTGCCAACCAATCGACAGAAGCGTTCGAAGACTTCTACTTCGATGTCTGTACGCTTGATTATGAAAAAATGGGACAAGCGATGGAACCACTCGTTGACTTGATGAACCGGACGGATCGTGTTCGTCTCGTCGGACCAGGAACGGATCTAACGTTTTCAATCAAAGACATCCCAGCCATCAAATGCGCCGGAAATGCCAACATTCCAGACGGTGAAGTCTTTACGGCACCCGTCAAGGATTCGGTCAACGGTGTCATCTCATATAACACACCGTCTCCGTATCAAGGGTTCACGTTTGAAAACGTCAAACTGACGTTCAAAGACGGTAAAATCGTCGAAGCAACAGCGAACGATACAGATCGGATCAATCAAGTCTTCGATACAGATGCTGGTTCCCGTTTCGTCGGCGAATTCGCGATCGGCGTCAATCCCTTCATTCAGCATCCGATGAAGGATATTCTATTCGATGAAAAAATCGATGGTAGCTTCCACTTCACACCAGGTCAAGCTTACGAAGAAGCCTACAACGGTAATGACTCATCCGTTCACTGGGATCTCGTCAACATCCAACGTCCCGATTACGGTGGTGGAGAAATCTGGTTCGACGACGTATTGATCCGTAAAGACGGTCGTTTCGTCCTTCCAGAACTCGAAGTCCTCAATCCTGAAAACCTGAAATAAGAAAAAGCGGATGGCTCGTCCTACATAGGACGGGGTCATCCGTTTTCTTTATCTTATTTTTTCAATGTCGCACGAAGCATCCAAATTTGTTTTTCGATTTCCTTCGCTTGACCAAGTAAATCATCTTCAACCGTCACGTCTTGTGCCTCAAGATGTTCAATCGCATCGAGCATCTCTTTTCGGACTTGTTGGAAGTCTTTGATGACGGAATCAATCATCTCATCTGCCGATAACCCCGATTTCGCTTCTTCAAGCGTCGTTTGCTCTAAATACTCTTTCAGTGTCGCAGAAGGTGTTCCGTTATTCATCAATAGACGTTCTGCAACAACATCATATTGTTCAGACACCCATGTATAAAGTTCTTCAAGCTTCTCGTGAAGCGTTAAGAAGTCTGGTCCTTTAATGTACCAATGATAATTGTGGAGTTTGACGAACAGTACTCCATAGTTTGCTACCTGTTGATTCAAAGCTGATTTTGCATGATTACTAATCATCTGATATTCCCCTTTCCTGATTTCAAATGACGTTCTATTTCATCTTTATCCTTAAATAACAAAGAATAAACATCATTCTCAGGAAAAGTGCTCTATCGAGGACGCTTTAATCCTTTCAACATATACCCACCTTTGAAGTCGACGGAATCGAATGCGACGAGGAATGCTTTCGGTTCGTATTCTTCGACGAGATTACGAAGCACTTTCATACGTGTTCGAGCCGCAAGCACATCTAACCGATAACGGACACCGTCTCGTCCTTGACCTTGATAATGTGTCACACCAAAACCATTATCGCGAATGACTTGAATCAGTTCCGCTGGAAATTCTTGCGTATGCACTTGAATCATATTGTAACCGATGGCGAGTTTTCGCTCGACATATCCACCGACGAGTATTCCTAGACCAAATCCAAGCGCGTAAACGACCATGCCGAGTGTCGTTAAGTCTTGGAATACGATTCCTAGTGCAAAAATGTAAATCAATGTTTCGACTGTGCCAAATAATCCGGCAATGACAGTCCGCCCTTTGACGAGCATGATTGTCCGTAATGTCAAAACAGGAACGTAAATCAACTGGAGCAATAAGATGAGTAAAATCTGTCCCATGGTGTCTTTCCTTTCTGATAATAACTTCAACACATAAACACTATTTCAAACTTTTTTTCAAGATGCAATCCTATTTTAGATTTTCCTCATCGGTTTTTTGAAATTACTATCATAATTCAAAATTACGACAAAAAAAGTGCCACTCCGGTCGAGTGACACTTTTGATTCTCGCTTATTTCACACTTTGATACTGATGCTGATACGTTTGAATGTCGCCCGCTCCCATAAACAGAAGCACTGCATTTTCATGTTGACGTAGAACAGAAACGTTGTCACGCGTCAGAATAGAAGCTTGCGGGATTTTCTCCTGCAGATCTTCGACGCGAACTTGCCCTTCCTGCTCACGTGCCGATCCAAAGATTTCGCATAAATATGTCGCATCTGCTTCACGTAAAGAAGTCGCGAAATCATCCATGAATGATTTCAAGCGTGTGTACGTATGCGGTTGGAAAATCGCAATAACTTCACGGTCCGGATATTTTTTCCGTGCCGACTCAATCGTCGCGCTGATTTCCTTCGGATGGTGCGCGTAGTCATCTACTAGGATTTGTGTGCCGAATTCCGACTCACTGAAGCGACGTTTTACACCACCAAATGTGGCTAAACGTTCAGCAACGTCGTCTTTGCTCAATCCTTCGTACTGACAGATCGCAATGACAGAGAGTGCATTCAAGACATGATGACGACCGAATCCTGGAATGAGGAACGTGCCGTAGAAATCATCACGTAAATAGACATCAAATGATGTACCATCTGGCGTTGACGTCGCGTTTTCCGCGCGGAAATCATTGTTTTCTCCAAATCCATAATAGAGAACAGGTACATTCGCTTGAATGTTTTGAAGATGCTCATCATCTCCACAAGCAACGATCGCTTGCTTAACCTGCATCGCCATTTCTTGGAATGCCGAAACGACGTCATCGATTCCTGTGAAATAATCCGAATGATCGAAGTCGATATTCGTCATGATAGCGTAGTCCGGCTTGTAATATAAGAAGTGACGTTTGTATTCACATGCCTCGAAGACGAATGCTTTCGCATCCTCTACTCCTGCCCCTGTCCCGTCTCCGATCAAGAAAGCTGTCGGTGTGATACCGCTCAAGACGTGTGAAAGCAAACCTGTCGTCGACGTTTTTCCGTGTGAGCCTGTAATGGCGACCGAACGATATTCATTTGCTAGGTGTCCTAAGAAATCGTAATAATGATGGATGGTTAAACCAAGTTCATTTGCCCGTGCGATTTCTGGGTGATCATCTCCAAAAGCATTCCCTTGGATGATGACATAATCTTCTTTGATGTTATCCGCATTGAACGGGAAAAATGGAATTCCCTTAGCCCGTAACGCGTCTTCAGTAAAAATGTGCTTTTCGATGTCTGAACCTTGCACCTCATGATTCATCTCATGTAGTACTTGGGCGAGCGCACTCATCCCTGTTCCTTTGATTCCAACAAAATGATACTTTGTCATATAAAAGCCCTCCAATTCACGTTCCGGTCCGTACCATCGGGCTCGGGTACAAAACCTGTACCATTATAGCAAACCGATTTATTTTTTACCATGTAAATTATTTTGTTCTCGACGTGCACGATACATCGCCATCAAGTCTTTCGTCGTCATAACGACGTTAACAGGCGGTCCGACCGGTTTTTTCACTTCCGGCTGAACAGGCTTATCGACCTCGGTAACAGATGGATCTTGATCTACTTCAATAGCAGATGTATCAAAAGTCGGTGCGAAGCTCTCTACTTGTTGCTCAGCTTCTTTTTCATCAGCAGACTCTTCACTTGATGTCTCTGTCGGAACAACTGATTGTTCCACCGTCTCACTGTTGGAAGATGTTTCAGTTTCGTCCGTTTCTTCTACTTCGGTTACGGTCGGCACTTCTTCTCTTACGAGCTCTTCACTTGTGTGAGGTTCCGGTACGAGTAATTCGACGTCCGTCACCGGTACAAGACCAGCATCTGCTTCCGCTTCGTCTAAAACGACTTCCGTCGGATCAGCTGATTGTTCCACCGTCTCACTGTCGGAAGATGTTTCAGTTTCGTCCGTTTCTTCTACTTCGGTTACGGTCAGCACTTCTTCTCTTACGAGTTCTTCACTTGTGTGAGGTTCCGGTACGAGTAATTCGACGTCCGTCACTGGTACAAGACCAGCATCTGCTTCCGCTTCGTCTAATACGACTTCTGGCGCGATTAGTTCTTGATCCGTCAAAGTAACCTCATCAGTGTTTCCCTCTTCGACTGTTTCCGAAACCTGCTCACTCGTTTCCGTTTCTTCCGCAGCTTTTACGGTTTCCGATGCAGATTGTTTCGGACGTTGGAATCCATAAATCGGTGAAGGCACATCCGTTAAAACGAAGCGATCTTCACGCTCCTCTTTTTTCGGACGTTCCACCGGCTTTGTCTCACGTTCCCCTGCAAGCTCTCGACGAATCCGGGCAGCCTGCTCTTTTAGTGACTGTTCATAACGATTACTCATACGTTCACCCCTCCATCTTGTTAAAAAATCGGTCGAATCATCGACCGATTGAGAATGCTTCCCCTACTGCTTTTGTATCATCGAGTACAAGAATCCCTTTTTCTTGTGGTGCATCGACAAGTCCGAGCTCACGCGCTGAGCAGAGCATACCGCTTGATGGTACGCCGCGTAACGCCGAAGGACGAATGATTAACCCAGACGGCATGACCGCTCCCGGTTTAGCAACGACTACTTTTTGACCCGCCGCTACATTCGGTGCTCCACAAACGATTTGTAAAGTTCCGTTATCTACTTCTACCTGACAGACCGATAATTTATCAGCATCCGGATGCTTCTCGCAAGAAGCAACGAACCCAACAACGAATTTCGGAGAATAATCCACTTGTTCGAGTGACAATTCGATATCTCGATTCGCCAGTTCCTTCTGGATGCGTGTTGCCAATTCTTCCGTCAATTCAACCGGTCCTTGTGTCTCGATCGTAAACGTAGTCGAAGCATCAAACAGGTTGTAACCGACGACACGATCACCATGCTTGATTGTTGCTACGTCTCTTTCACGAGTCGCTGTCACTTCCGCACGTGGTGCGTCTTCCAAAATGATCATTAAGACGTCGCCGACGCCCTCTTTATTATAAAACACATTCATTCAATCCATGACTCCCTTCCGTCTTTCTCACAATGCCTATTGTATCAGATTCTTCACTCTTTCGGCTGCTTGTTTTTCGCAAGGACGAAGACCGGTTCCAGATTACCATCTTCATATAAGAATGGTAATGCCGTGACCGGTACACGACCGTTCGAGAAGAAGTCAAACATCAGTTGCTGTAAGACATCATATCCGGCGTCATTCCGAATATCCGCGAAAATCAGCACATCCTGATGCGGAATCCCGACAGCGAATTCTCCTTCGATTTGCGCCGCATAATCTGCTAATAACGTCTTGTTCAAAACACGACTCGCCTCATATCCGTCACCGAGACTCAAGAAATAAAAGATATTCCCCGCTACTTCATCTTGTTTAAATGGCGCATCAAGCGATTTCACATTAAAACGCGCTGCTTCTGATAGCTGTTCAGCTGTCCATTCAGCAGACGCCAGTAACTCCTCATCAATCAAACGATACGTCGCCCCTAAATCAAGTGCGTACATGATTTTCGTCTCACCTGTATGTGGTGTACTGACAAGCGTCTTTCCTTCTTTTGTCGTATCGGCAAACGATTTAGCACGAATGACAGGAAAGATTTTTTGCTCTTGTCCAACGAGTGAGATTTGATCCGTTTGTCCGAGTACAGCACGGATATATTCGATCGTCTCTTCGACTGCGATGACACCTCTTCGTTTTGCTTTTGCGACAAGCGGATTCAATCCGACATCAACGCCTGATTTATCGTGCTTTCGCTCAATTCGTAATACAGACTTTTCACGATCGAAATATGTCGTGTACCCTTCTTCTTCAAATGTTTGTGTCATCATTCTTCGGATTTGTTGTAGTTCCATTCGAATTCATCCTTTCTATCATGAAAAAAAGCGAGTCAGCGCTCGCTTTTTTCTTAAACCGTCTCTAAAAATGCTGTCACCTGTTCTGGAGTCTTCCGCTCTTTCCCGACATAACGCCCTGTCTCTTCACCATCGCGGAACGCAACAAAACTTGGAATTCCGAAGATGTCCATTTCCTGGGCAATTTCAATATGATCGTCGCGATCGACGTAGTAAAACTCGAAGCCGTTAAATGTTTGCTCGATTTCCGGCATGAACGGATCTAAGAAGCGGCAATCCGGGCACCAGTTTGCTGAGAATAAAAAGACGGCATTTCCTTGTTTTGCTGTATCGAATTCTTGTTTGGATTGTAATGTTTTCATGATGATTTCCTCCTTTGATTTCCCTAGAAGTCATTGCCCTCATCATAGCATATTCAATTGTGGCTGTGCGTTTTCGTGCTTGGTTTGCTATACTGCAACTAGAAAACACCTGGAAAGGACTTCACTATGGCAGATCAACCAATCAAACATCCGTTCGAACGCTTCGTCGGCTTCGTTGGCATGACGAGTTGTTTACGTTACGGCTATTCCTTCATTGATTCCGAACGAAGCTTACCCGAAATCTTTTTGTATTTGGTCGTCGGTTTTGCGATCATCATTTTACTCGAAGCACTCGGAAAACGACTCGCTCGAAAATTGCCCGTCGTACGCATGCGGTATTTGACTCCACTTTACCTCATTTACCTCTACGTTTTCTTTACGAGTTTTTATTCAAGTTCATTCGGATTCTCTTTATGAAAAAAGCTGATTCAAAAAGTCATATGCTTGTTCGTCCACCATCTGGTCAAACAGGCGTATCCTTTAGAATCAGCTTTTTGTATTTAATATTCGATTTTTAAATCGCCATCTTGAATCCGACCGAGACGTCGTAATAGGCGATAAATGAAATAACTGATGATGCCAGGCGCAAGGAAACAGAGGACAGCGACTGCTAGATAATACTCCATTTCGAACCCCATTGTTTTTAATAACATCAACGGACCAACGAATCCGCTCGTGCCCATACCGGAACCTTCCGGGTTACTCTCAAGCATTAACAAAACAGTCGCAAATGGCGCTAGTATAGCACCGGCTACAGTCGGCGGTAGAAGAATCCAAGGATTTCGAATGATATTTCCTACTTGTAACATCGATGTTCCAATCCCTTGAGCAACCACACCACCGATTCCGTTATCACGGTAACTGATGACGCCAAATCCAATCATCTGTGCCGCACAACCGATCGTCGCTGCCCCTGCAGCAAGTCCATCCAAACCAAGCATGATTCCAAGCGCAGCACTCGAAATCGGTGCCGTCAATGCAAGACCCATGACGGTAGCAACGAAAATTCCCATGAATAACGGTTCGCGTTCCGTACCCCAACGAATCAACTCGCCGAGATCCGTCATGCCTTTCCCAATCCACTTTCCCGCATAACGTCCGGCAACGAATCCGGCTAGTAACGTAACAAACGGCGTCACTAAAATATCGAGTCGCGTCGTCTTTGAAACGAGTTTTCCGACCTCTGTCGCAAGAAGCGTTGCAATGTAACTCCCTGCTGGTCCTCCTGCTTCATATCCGAACGCACCAACGGCAACTGCTGCGAACAAGATCAGCGGTGGTGCCTCAAGTGCAAATGCTACGGCCACACCGATTGCTGGCCCGGTCAGCGCGATTGCCTGCTCTCCTAACTGAATGAGAAACTTCGCCTCTACACCACGATCGACCAATCCTTCACCAATCGTCCGGATGATGAGTCCCATGATCAACGAACTAAACAATCCAAGTGCCATATAACTTAATACGGTGATGAAATATACTTTAGGGCTAAGTGAAATCCCTTTTTGTTTGAACATCTTGTCACGTCCTTTTCTTAACATCGCGTATCATTATATCAAATCTCCTTTCTATCCGACTACACTGTTTTTTCAACTGACAAGACAGTTCATACTTACATCGTTCTTATTAAACAAAAACAGACAGCGGATTCACATCCACTGTCTGTCATGTCATTTACTTAACTTGTAGCGTCGCGAGCGTCGTCGTATCGAGGTTCGTGACGAGTTTCCGAAGCAATTCCTTCGCCGCATCATAATCATCTGTATGCATGATCGATGCATGCGTATGGATGTAGCGTGCTGGTAAACCAACGACTGTCGTTGGAATCCCATTATTCGAACGATGGATGACACCACCATCGGTTCCACCTGCACCGACATAATATTGGTACGGAATCTTGTTCGATTCTGCCGTATCGAGGACGTAATCCGTCATCTCTTTTGAGAGGATCATGACACTGTCTTTAATTCGAAGCAATGGTCCTTGTCCGAGTTGACCGAATTCCGTTTTGTCTCCTGATGCATCATTGGCAGGAGAAGCGTCGACGACGAACGCGACGTCGGGATCGATGAGTGCTGTCGCTGTTTGTGCTCCGCGCAATCCAACTTCTTCTTGAACCGTTGCACCCGAGAACAAAATGTTCGGATGATCCGCCGCTGTTGTCTCTTCCAACAATTCAATCGCCATTCCGACACCGTAGCGGTTATCCCATGCTTTTGCCATGATCTTTTTCGGATTCGCCATCGGTGTGAACGGGAAAAATGGTACGGCAGGAATACCTGGACGTACTCCAAACGATTCCGCCTCTTCTTTTGAGTCCGCACCGATATCAATGAACATGTCTTTGATCGCCATCGGCTTATTGCGTACTTCTTCTGTCAACAAATGTGGTGGAATCGATGCGATGACACCAGGGATGACACCGTTGTCCGTACAGATCGAGAAGCGTTGCGCAAGCAACACTTGGCTCCACCAACCACCGAGCGGTTGAATCCGCAACATTCCGTTCTTCGTGATTTGCGTCACCATGAATGCCACTTCGTCCATGTGCCCGGCAACCATGACTTTCGGTCCTGTCGCATCGCCTGTTCGTTTTCCGAAAATCGAACCGAGTCCATCCGTTACGATCTCATCCGTGACAGGTGTGATGCGCTCGCGAACGAACTGACGAACGTCGTGTTCAAACCCCGGTGCCCCATTCAATTCCGTCAGTGTTCGAAATAACTCTCTCGTTTTTTCATTCATATGTATCGCCTCCTGCTTCTCATTATACAAAAAATTGCTTCTATCACTTAACCTTTTGTTTCTCTCTGAACGAATTATTTGGTACAGTAGGAATAGAACCTGTAAGGAGGGGAATTTTAATGAAAAAACGCTATTGGATTATCGGATTGGCAGCAGCTGTCGTCGCCGCTTTCGCAGTGAAGAAAGCCGTTGATAACAAACAACTTTCTGCCGAGGAAGCGCTCGAAATCACGAAACGCACATTTTCAGCAAAAGGACGTGTCCAAGGTGCATGGATCTCTGCAACACCAGAGGCTTACGCATATGAGTCACGTGACTACCAAAGCTACAAAGGTGGCATCTCGGTCCTTGAAGGTGATGACGAAAAAACGTATCAATTCACAGTTGATGCCGAAACTGGCGCTTTACTCGAATACGCTTAATCAAAAGACCGTGCTTCGATCGACGAAGTACGGTCTTTTTTCCACGTTCATCTGAAGGAGGTATGATTCATGTCGATTCTTGCTACGCTGTTCGTTATCCTCGTTGCTTTGGAACACTTTTATATTTTAGCACTTGAAATGTTCTTTCTTTCTTCCAAAGCGGCTCGTCGAACGTTCGGTTTAACGGACGAAGCTGTTGCATCACAACAAATTCGGACACTTTTTGCGAATCAAGGCTTATATAACGGATTTTTAGCAGCCGGACTAGTATTTGGTCTGATTCGGGAGGATGTTGCCATCCAATTATTCTTTTTAGCGTGCGTCATCATCGCTGCGCTTTATGGCGCCGTGACTGCCAATCGCTCCATTTTACTCAAACAAGGCCTGCCTGCCATATTTGCTTTCATCTTCGTATTGCTTGCATGAGAAAAGCCCCTATCCGATTGGATAGAGGCTTTTTTCTTAATTAACGCGGGTTGTCGTTGCGTTCGTAGATCGGGTTCATGTATTCCGTCGTCGAGTATAGACGTGGAACAACGATGTATAAGATGACCGCTGGTACAGCGATGATCAACAACATCAAGAGTACCGGTAACCAGTAAACAACTTTTTGATGAAGATTATCCGAGTTGCTGTCGATGTATTCTTTTACACCATCAACTTTTGCAGCATCGGCACTCGTCAACAATTTACCGCTATCGGCATTGAAGAAGTGGATTTCACGTTTGATTGTGATGAAGATGCCGTCACGGACTGTCTCGATGACAGCGATCCCGCCGATGACTTCTTCTCCTTTTTCATTCGTGAACGTCTTCGGATCCTCGATTTCGACCGAACCTTTTTTATAATCGTAATGCGTCGTTGGTAATTCCTCATTTAATGCTTTCGTCATTTCTGAGGTATCAACCGCAGCAAGTACCGATTGACCGATACTTAATGCGAGAAAGAGCGCCGTTACGAAGGCTAAGCTTTTCTGCCACATCCCCAAATTCCCCCTTTACCTATAAGTACAAGTTCTTCAGTCAACAACATTGTACCAATTAATAAGAAAAAAGTGTGAAAGAAATACCAGGAAAATAAGAAAACTTTTTGTCTAAATTAATTTTGGTACGTTGCTTCCATCCGATAAATCGGTTGACCCATTGATGAAAAACGCTCTTCGTACTCTGTCCGAACGTTATCTTCCGGTTCATTCGCATGTAAATCAAGTGACATCCAGTCGAAGCGCATGCCGTATGCTGACATCGTCATCAAACTCGATTCGAACAACTTCCGATTATCTGTCTTAAAGTGGATTTGACCTTTCGCCGGTAAAATATCTTCATATGTCGAGAGGAATGTTTTATACGTCAAGCGACGTTTCGCATGACGTGTCTTTGGCCATGGATCAGAGAAGTTCAAATATACGCGGGACACTTCGCCTTTTTCAAAGTAATCACGTAGATCTTTTGCATCGACCGTCAAGACGCGAACGTTCGATTGTGGTGTTTCGACCAATTTTTGAACGATCGTCACGGCAACGCTTTCGAATAATTCGATTGCGATGAAGTTGATATCCGGGTGTTGGTGCGCCATTCCGGTAATGAAGGCTCCTTTGCCTGATCCCACTTCGATGTAGATCGGGTTATCATTCTTGAACTCGCTAGCCCATGCTCCTTTAAGAGATGCTGGTTCTGCTATATAGATCGAGGATTGTTCCTTCATATAATCCTGCGCCCATGGTTTATGTCGTAAACGCACTATCGTTCATCCTTTCCAAACTTAAATTATCCGCAGATAAGTTTATCATGATTCGGGTAATTATATAAGAACTTCTTCGTTTCCCGTCGAAGAATGTTCAGCAGTTCGTCACTTGAGAAATAGTGAGCATTCTAATACACTTAAGGTACGTAAGAACCGAAAAGGAGGGCTATACTGTGGATGATTTCTTGATTAGTTGGGCATCTCCCATCGTTCTCGTCTTGGGAATCACTGCTTTGTTCGTCTGGGCGACTTTCGGAAAAGTCGACGTCGAATAAGGGCAATCTCTGTACCTTGTGTAATCGTACACAAGGTACTTTTTTTATTTTCTAAACGATTTTAGGTTGGTTTTACCATGAAACAGATGTATAATTTTTTTGAAACAGATAATTTATTACAGCTATCGAACACCAAAAACGTTGGTAAAAAGGAGAATTGTAATGAACGAAAATAAAAACAGTGATTCAAAAGAACTAATACAGAAGAAAACAGGTGCGGATCTAGTTGTCGATTCACTCATCGAGCAGGGTGTCGATTACATCTTCGGTATTCCCGGCGCCAAAATCGATTCCGTCTTCAATGTGTTACAGGACCGGGGACCTGAACTGATTGTTGCACGGCACGAACAAAATGCTGCATTCATGGCTCAAGCCATCGGACGCTTAACGGACAAACCGGGTGTCGTCCTTGTGACATCTGGTCCCGGGGCATCAAATTTAGCGACTGGTCTTGTGACGGCGAACTCTGAAGGTGACCCTGTTGTCGCAATTGCCGGAGCTGTCACGCGAGCCGATCGTTTAAAACGAACACATCAGTCGATGGACAATCAGGCACTCTTTACACCGATTACGAATTTTAGTGCTGAAGTGCAAGATGCCGACAACATTCCAGAAGTATTATCGAATGCTTTCCGAACAGCTGAAACGACAGCTGGAGCTGCTTTCGTCAGTATCCCGCAAGACGTCGGGCTAAGCGAAGCGAACGTCACGGCGTTCCGTGCAGTTGAAGCACCAAAGCTTGGTGTTGCACCAGAAGCATGGGTCGATGAAACAGCCCGTCTGATTCAAGAGGCAAAACTCCCTGTCTTGTTACTCGGTATGCGTGCGAGTCAACCAGACGTCGTACACGCGATTCGTTCGTTACTCAAAAACGTCTCGATTCCTGTCGTTCAGACATTCCAAGCAGCCGGCACATTATCACGGGAGCTTGAATCGAATTTCTACGGACGTGTTGGATTGTTCCGTAATCAGCCGGGAGATGCGTTACTTGCAGAAGCGGATCTTGTCCTCTCAATCGGATATGACCCAATCGGTTATGACCCGAAATTCTGGAACCAACCAACGCACGACCGGACGCTTGTTCATATCGATCAAATGCGTGCTGAAATCGATCATTTCTATCGTCCAGATCATGAGCTTGTTGGTGATATGGCGAAAACCGTCGATGCGATCGCTGAACGCCTACGACCACTCACATTACCTGAAAGCTCTGTTCAGTTCCTTGAAGGATTGCATCAACGTCTTGTCGATCGTGATGTTCCTCCTGTCGCGGATTCTCCGTTGACGCATCCACTTTATTTCATGAAGACGTTGCGTGAAAAAATTGCGGACGATGTCACCGTCACGGTCGATGTCGGCTCACACTATATTTGGATGGCACGTCACTTCCGTTCGTACGAACCGCGCCACCTCCTCTTTAGTAACGGGATGCAAACGCTCGGCGTCGCACTTCCATGGGCAATCGCAGCTACACTCGTTCGTCCCGGAAAGAAAGCTGTCTCGATTTCAGGTGACGGCGGATTCCTCTTCTCTGCAATGGAACTTGAGACAGCTGTCCGTTTGAACTCACCACTTGTCCACTTCGTCTGGCGCGACAGCGGATTCGATATGGTCGCGTTCCAACAAGAGATGAAGTACAAACGGAAATCCGGTACGTCATTTGGTGACGTCGACCTCGTCAAATATGCGGAAAGCTTTGGAGCAAAAGGACTCCGCGTCAATCATCCTTCGGAACTCGCAGCAATCATGGATGAAGCACTCGCGACAGACGGTCCCGTCATCGTCGATGTACCGATCGATTACCGTGACAACATCGCGCTTGGAGAACAAGTTCATCTCGATCAATTGAACTAAGGAGGATTCACATGGCACACGATAAAACACTCGTCCAGATTTCAACGATGATGGCACTGCTTGACGGCGTATTTGAGAGTGAAGTCACGTATGCTTCCGTCCTTGATCAACGTGATTTCGGTATCGGAACGTTTGACCACTTAGACGGTGAGATGATTGGATTCGATGGTCAATTCTATCAACTCCGCTCAGATGGTAGTGCTCGACCGCTTCAACCTGAGACGACGACACCTTTCGCGACATTAACCCGTTTCGAGCCGGAACAAACCCTGACCGTGACGGAAGAGATGTCAAAAGCGACGTTTGAGCACTGGCTGAACGAACAACTCCCAACGATCAATAGCTTTTATGCTATCCGGATTGACGGAACATTCACGGAGGTTCAGACACGCACCGTCGCACGCCAGGAAAAACCGTTCGTTCCAATCACGGAAGCTGTCGCTTCTCAAAGCGCTCGTACATTCGAGCACACGGAAGGAACGCTTGCCGGATACTATACACCACGATTCGGTCACGGTATCGCCGTCGCCGGATATCATCTTCATTTCATCGATGCTGCCCGCGCAGGTGGTGGTCACGTCTTTGACTACACAGTTAAGAACGTCACCGTCACATTCGAAGAAAAGCCTCAACTTGATTTACGTCTACCGACGACAGAGGCTTATCGATCGGCAGATCTCGAAAGTCACGATATTGAAAAAGAGATTAAAATCGCAGAAGGTTAAGCAAAAAGCGTGTCGTTCCTTTTCGGAATGACACGCTTTTTAGTCGTTTGAGTATTCAAGTAGCTGTTCAAGAAAATGATAACTGTCGTCGACATCCGGATGACGCGTATCTTCATACCAGTAGAGTGATAATACCGCTTGCGCTACGACATACCAGTGCATGCGTCGCTTCAAATCACTCGTTAAAGGATGTCCATAATGTTCGAACCATTCTGGCCAAGCCGCTTCGTCGACATAACTGTATAACATCATTCCAAGATCGTACGCACGGTCAGCAATGATTGCATCATCCCAATCGTTCAGATAGAGTTGACCGTCTGCTCCCGTCAACCAGTTATTATGGTTCAAATCTGAATGACAAACGACCTGCTCATCCGTTCTGACCTGCTCCAGATTTTGTTCGAGGTAAACCATCGCATGTTCCACGAGCTCCGGATCCTCTAAATCATCCGGTTGAAAGTACAAACGACATTGTCGCAATAACTCATCAGGTTCGATCGGACGCTGGTCAAGCTGTTGTAGCATGAACAGTAATTCCTTCGAATCATGGATTTTCCCAAGCAAACGTGCTACTTCAGGACGTTCCATCATTTCAGGCTCTAACTCGTCGCCTTCAATGAACTGTTGGGCGCTGATGACGTCCCCACTATAAATCCGTTTCGTCCATAATAACTTCGGAACGATTCCGTCTGCGGATAAAATCGCCAAAAACGGCGATGAATTTCGTTTTAAGAACAACTTCGATTGTCCGGTTGAAGCGATGTACGCTTCTCCTGTGATTCCACCTGCTGGCGTAAGGGTCCAGCCTTCGCCAAGCGCATCTAAAATATCTAATTCCATTATAATCCGCTCAACTTTTTTAGTAGATTTGCCTAAGGCACAATGCTTATCTTAACACGTTGCGATCGTCGTTGACAACGGAAGGACCTGAATCCTGTCGACACCTTTCAGAAGCGGGTCGACCGAGGCCTCATCCCCTTGTACATGCACATTCCAGCGCGAATGATCAAGTGAGACTTCAACGATTTCGCGCGTCGTATTGTAAACGATGAGCGTGCGTTGCCATGCATCATACGAGTGGACCGCTCCAAGTTCATAAGCAATGACACCCGGACGTAAGTCGATGAAATGAAGCAGTTCGCGAATCTGATTCGCTCGGTGCAACCGGAATCCGCCATGCATTCTACGAATCTGCAAAATCGTCCTGATGTATGTGACAAGGGACAAATGATCATCCCGCCGTTCCCAGTCCATTCGATTGATCTCGTCTGGTGCGTTATAGCTGTTTTCAACACCTTGTTTCGTGCGCAAGAACTCTTGACCTGCGTGAAGAAACGGAATTCCTTGCGCAAACAAGGCAATCGTCTGAGCCAGGCGACTCATCCGCAATAACTCTTGTTCATCTGCCTCTGGACAAGATAACTTTAATTTATCGTATAACGTGTGATTGTCGTGCGCTTCGACGTAATTGATGGAATAGGTAGGTTCCGGAAAACGTCCGTACGTTTGATTGTCGATGTGGATACTTCCCGCAATCCCGTTTCGGACTTCCCCTTCCTTCCAGCCATCTCCCGCAACGAATCCTCGGTCGAATTCACTGAACGTCGATCCTTTTAACGCGTCACGGAACACATCATTAAAATGGGCGATCCGCGGCATTTGCGCAGCGGAGGCACTCATCGCCTTTAATCGTTCCGGTAACGCTGTCGCAAGATCCCATCCTTCTCCATACACCAGAATCGTTGGATCAATCGCATCGAGCGCCGCACGAACATCGTTCATCGTCTCAATGTCATGAATCCCCATCAAATCAAATCGAAAGGCATCAATCCGGTAGACTCGAGCAAAGTACGTCAAACAGTCAACGATCAGGCGGCGCATCATGAATCGCTCGGATGCGGTATCATTTCCGACACCTGTTCCGTTCGATAGTGTTCCGTCTACTTCGTAGCGGAAATAATAACCAGGGACAAGTTGTTCGAGAGAGGAGCGTTCTCGAATGAAGACGTGATTCATGACGACATCGAATGTGACACGAATGCCTGCTTCATGGAGTCGCTCTACCATTTCCGCGTATTCTCTGATGCGAACGAGTGGTTCAACCGAACTCGCATAACTCCCAGCTAGTCCGAACCAAAGCATTGGGTCGTATCCCCAGTTATATGGAGACCGCGTTCGTTCATCGGTCGTCTCAAAAAAGTGGACTGGTAGCAATTGCAGATGGGTAATCCCGAGATCTAGGAGATAATCAAGTCCCGTCGCATGACCTCGAGGAGAAACTGTTCCTCGTTCCGTCATCCCTGCGTATTGACCCGGATGACTTGAACCAGCTGAGTGATCGATCGTGAAATCACGGATATTCGCTTCGTAGATGACAGCGTCTGACGGTTTGACGAACAAAGGACGCGCGACGCGCTTCGGGAACCACTTGGTCATCGTCCGTTCGACGTCAACGATGACGCCGTATCGACCATTCTCCGATATCGCACTAGCGTACGGATCAACGACCTCTTGTGTGCCAAGATAGGTCGTCACTTCATACCGATACCAGCACTCTGCGATATCTTGTTCCAGTTGTAGATAATAGGCGCCTTGCTCTTGTCGCTCCATTTCGTGCTTTTTGAGTAACCGTTCATCTTGATCGTACACGACACACATGATCCGTTCTGCGACCGGTGACCAAACAGCAAAATGAAATGCGCCCTCTTCTTCCCAGACACCAAGCTTCCCTTCGTAACGGTACTTACGCTCGAATGCTTCCGTCCGGACTAACCGATCGGGAACGACACGGATCGACCGCCCTGCTCCAAATACCTCATATCGGCATTCTAGCTCGACCGGTTCCAGAACCGTCAATTCATAAATCACCAGTTGTTCCTCACGGTGTGTCTCGACTTGCTGGATCGCAAGTGATTGTCCATCACATTCAAGCGACCAGTGGATTGACGGATTGCCTTCGACCTCGACCCGGATGCTTTGGAACGATAAGAACTCCGCCCGGATCACTGGTATCGCTACTTCTTGATTCGTCATCTCTTTCGCAACGACAATGCCGTCGCTCCCTCCCTTACTCTTGAATTCGAGACTGTCCCTCACTTTGAATCGCCATGTGAAACGGAATCGATACTGTCTCTTTTAGGATTTTTTCACACACCCGCATCTGAAATGCCTTTGTATGTGTCGCATTCGCATTCATTCGTTGCACCCAGTTCGGAAAATCGACTTTATTGACATACGTCGTCGTCGTTTCTTTTGGAATTTGATCAAAATAACCTGAAGGGGCGAGGATGACCCGTTCGATCGGCAAGACGTAATCCCGGCCGAGTACGACCCGTAAAATATCTTCTGTTCGCTTTAAACCGATGTTCGGATTCAAAATTTGTTTCGCAGAAGCCTTAAACGGCTGCTCCCGCCATAACTTATCTCGCCGGATATGATAAATACTTTCGTCGCCATCGAGCCATTCCATGATATAGATCGCGGACGGACCGACGACAAATGGACTCAACTCGACTTCTCCGACTTGATATTGGATGACCGCTCGATAAAACATCGCATATTGTTCATTTAGTAGATGCAGCATCTGATAGAAGTCTAAATGACGTTTCAATGGAATCCGCCAAATGTCCTCCTCCCCTGCTCCGCCAGTGACGTTCAAGAGCTTTTGTAATTCGAGACGTTTTTTGTACCATTTATCAAACGCTCTTCGAGATAATTGTTTACCTGGAAGTTGAATGACTTCACTTTTTTTCATCACTTGCCACCACTTTTTCGGACGAATGAGCGTCTCCCCTGGAAACAACTCTCCTGCCTCCCATCTGCGGTAGACATGGGCATAATCAAGTGCCTGGTGTTCACCGAATCGTTTCGTCATCTCTAGCGGATTTTTTTCAAATCGACTATCTAAGTCATATAGTTTCATCAAAATTGCGATGGGGATCACCTCATTCCTCTTCACCTAGATGAATCCGGTAAACCGGCTCATATCGCGGTGAAACCTCTGGTCGTACTTCAAATAGAACGAGTTCACGAACAGTCCACTCTACCGATTGCATCGGACTCGTCTCCCATTCAGCTGCCTCAGTCCGCCATTTTTTCGCGATCGTGACATGCGGTACGAATGGTCTGGTCGAATTCGGATCAATCAGTTCCACTAATTGAAACAGCTCCTCCGATTCCGTTCCAAATCCTACGACGCGTGGTCGTTCATCCCGACCAAACGTGATTAAACGATCGAATCGTAGCACGAAGGGTTCCTTCGTACGTGAGATCTGCTGTAACTGCTGTTTCCACGACTGCTGTTCTTTTTCCTCTAATGGACCGAAAAAACGAAGTGTTAGATGATACTCTTCTAATGTATAAACGTTACGAAAGTGCTCAGGTAGCGATAACCGTTCAGCAAGATTCGCTAAATCTTTAGAAGGAATCGGTAAGGCAATGAAAAAGTGTCGTTCTTGTCTCATCGTCGCGTTCACTCCTTCATACGACCACTGATACCATACAGAATCGCGCCTAGGATACTACTACTTGTATATACCCAAAAGACGATATAGATTGTACTCTTCTCGAGTACAAAACCACTCATCAGATTGAACAACGCTGTCGCGAGTCCCGTCGTCGTTGCCATATATGTACTGACGGCTGTTGCGACCATCGTCTCTGGAACGAGCGATCGGACATAGTCTAAGGCGACAGGGATCAACAGACCTACGATCATTCCTTGCATCGCAGATAATACCCACAGCATGACGATCGGAAGTTCTAAAGCAATCATTGCCGTCCGCGCAGCCGACAACAAGGAGACGAATACAAGAACCGGAATCGCTCCGAATCGTAATAACAGACGCGTGGCGATGCGCATGAACGGAATTTCGCACAGAACGGCGACAAAGAATAATGTTCCGACGAGTGCCGTCGTCTCGCCACGAATCGTGACATAGCTGCCAAAGTAATAATTATTGGCGAAGATGGGGCCAAAAATCAAACTTCCCCCTGCTAGGAACAACAGGAAACGCCGATTCGAAAAGAGCTGTTTTAACGGTACGGGTTGCTGATGTGAAACATGGACGCTGCCCGTCTCTTCAATACCGATCAGCACAAGGAAACCGAGAACCCACGCTGCGCCAGTTGCATAAAAAATCAGATTTAGTCCGCCACCCTCAGTGATTTGCCCAAGAATGAAAACAGCTAAAGCGAACCCTGCTGAGCCGAAAAGACGTAAAGCGCCGTAATCCACTTTACGCTTTCGCGTGTACTCGATCGCTAATGTATCCACGAGCGGAATATGCGCACACTGGAACAACGCCCAGACACAAGAAATCAACAATAAAAGCAGATAAGCAGACGTCAGTAAGTAACTGAGTGTAAAAATACCGGCAGCAAGCATCGCGACGAGTAAGAGTCGTTTCGGTTTCCCGAGTCGATCCGCCGCGATTCCCCAGACGGGTTGTAGAAAAATGGAGAGAATCGGTCCAATCGCAACGATTGTTCCAATCTCTGAAGCCGACAGTCCGAACGCGTCGTTTGAGAAATAGAGTGCGAGATACGGAATGAGTGCTCCTTGCCCAAAGAAAATAAAGAAATATAAAGCTTGGAAATGATAGGTTTGACGATTTTTCACACGGAACTTCCTTTCAAGAAGCAATCCCCCCATCTTTACGATGCGGGGATCATCAATCATTATTTTGCGAGCTCATAAATCGCTTCTGCATAGATTGCGACAGCAAGCAATAGTTCATCAAAATCAACATATTCATCGACTTGGTGGGCAACTTCAGGACCACCCGGGAAGACTGGGCCAAAAGCAACTCCCGCCGTCAACGAACGCGCATATGTGCCGCCACCAATTGCTATCAAATCAGCTGATTGGTTCGTATGGCGCTCATAAACGGCACTTAGCGTCTTGATCAATTCATGGTTTGGATCAACATGGTGCGGTGTCATATGCGTCCGCGTCTGCAATTCAAAACCATATCCTGCCGCAGCTTCCTTGATGATTTGCAGACGTTCCGTGAAGTCTGCTGTATACGGGTAACGGATATTGATCGATGCCGTTCCTTGCTCTTCGGCGTAACGGAATACACCGCCATTGATCGTTAAGTCACCTGTCTCGTCTGAAGCAGCGACACCAATCGCTACACCGCGAGAATCCCGGAACATATGCGTCACGAGTTGAATGTAACGACGACCGTTATAATCCAAGTGAAGCGTATTGAGGAAACGTGCCAAATGTAAAGCAGCATTTTTACCATTGTCCGGCTCCATCGCATGGGCTGCGACACCATTGACATCAAGTACGAGACCTTCCGTTTCTTGCTTGACTGTTCCCGTCAAACCTTGTTCTTCAAGATAAGCATGGAAATCCGTTTCAAGCGTTCCTACTTCGACGACACGAAGAAGCGCTTGGGCGTGGCCCGGAACCATGTTCGGACGTTCGCCACCTTCAAAGCGAACGAGATGGTAGCCTGTATCAGATGCTTGCGCTGGTTTCCCTTGAATCAATAATCCGTCATAAAGTCCTTTTTCCGCATTGATGATCGGGAAGTCGGCATCTGGTGCAAAACCGAGTGTTGGCATCTCTTCATGTTTGAAGTAATGATTGACACAACGCCATTCACTCTCCTCATCCCCTCCTGCAATCAGACGGATGCGCTTCGAGAGTGGTAAGC
Source organism: Exiguobacterium abrahamii (assembly GCF_015645365.1). Lineage (NCBI taxonomy): Bacteria > Bacillati > Bacillota > Bacilli > Caryophanales > Exiguobacterium > Exiguobacterium abrahamii. Next base: position 528,709 of record NZ_JADOYC010000001.1, on the reverse strand, counting down.
CAAGCTCTTTGACGATTTTCAAAGCATAATAAGCTGCCATCGTCGGTCCTTTATCATCGATTGCTCCACGCGCATACAGTTTTCCATCTACAAGCGTCGGGTTGAATGGACCGTATGTCCAGTGATCGCCACCAGCTGGTACGACGTCTAAGTGACAAAGAATACCGAGTAACTCTTCCCCTTGACCATACTCCAAATGTCCTGCATACCCATCGACATTTTTTGACGTGAACCCATCGCGTTCCCCTGTCGCGAGCATCCAATCGAGGGCACGTTTGACTTCATGACCAAACGGTGCGCCCTCTTCGATCGTGGATTCGTCGAGTACACTCGGAATCCGTAATAGTTCTTTTAAATCTTCTAATAAGTCCTCGCGACGTGCGAGTACTTCCTCTTTCCAATTCACCATCTGATTTCGCTCCTTCATTACGGGTTTTGGATTCGTTTCCTATACACCTTCCTAGTATAGCGAATATTCGTTCAGATACGAACATCCAAATTCTGTTTTCTTTTTTATTTATTGAAATGACGAACATTAATCTGAAATAAAACATTAATCATCGACTTTACAAACCATTTGAATATGTTTTTTATGAAAACGTTCGGTTAAATTACTTGCATTTTAATATCAAAACGTTATACTAAAGGCGAAACAACTGGATATTGCATTGTCTTTTGTCACCCGAAGCTTTAGAACACTATTCTATCCATTGGGGGAGTGGTTATACCAATGAAAGATTCTACAGACCGTATGTTGACCCGGATTAAATCGATCTATCTCTACATCCAAGAGAACGGAGCTACTACGACAGCAGAGTTGGTTGAAGAGTTTGGCATCACTTCAAGGACCGTCCAGCGGGATTTGAACGTGCTCGAATACAACAATCTCATTGTGAGCCCTCGACGCGGTACATGGACGTCGAGTAAGAAACAAAAGCAAGCGGGTTGATCCACTGTTTCACTATGTATATCTTTCGATGACGCGATTCTTCGCGTCTTTTTTTGTTATCTTTTTTAAAACGTGGGGTATAGCTATTGGGAGAAGGAGATGATAAGAATGAATATTTTAATCATTGGAGCAAACGGAACGACGGGACGCAAAATGGTCGAATTGATCGCTAAACAAGGAGATCACCAAGCGATCGCGGTCGTACGGGAAGAAAATCAAATCAACGATTTGATTGCACTCGGTGCATCTGAAGTCAGACTTGGGGATTTGACGAAGGATGTCAGTGGCGTCGTCAGTAACGCGGACGTCGTCATCTTTGCAGCTGGTGCTGGTGGCGCATCGGACGAATTGACACGTGCCGTCGACAAAGAAGGTGCGATCAAAGTCATCGATGCAGCAAAAGCGAACGAAATCAATCGTTTCCTGATGCTCAGTTCAGTCGGTACGGAAGAACCGAAAGGCGAACTGAAAGTATATCTCGAATCGAAAGCAGCAGCAGATGCTCACCTAAAAGAAAGCGGACTTGATTATACGATCGTCCGTCCTGGTCCACTCAGCTACGATGACCCAGCAGGTACTGTTGAAACGAAAGAGCATTTTGATTCATACGAAGATCGTAAGGTGTCTCGTGACGATGTGGCAGCGCTGTTCGTTCACTTGATTGATCATCCGACACAATCTCGTGTGTTCGAAGTACTCAGCGGTCCTTATCCGATCGCAGAAGCACTACGTAACCAATAATTGAATCCCACAATAAAAAAGGGGCTGACTCAAAAGTCAGTTTCCACAAGGATAAGGGTGGCAGAATAATGATCTGCCACCCTTATCTCATTCTTTTTTGAGTCAACCTCTTTCGTCTTGCTTATTCAGGTTGCCAATCAAACAAGGATAATTCATCCGGTGTCAGTTCACGGTAGTCCCCGAGTGCAAGTGCCGGATCAAGCTCCAAGCGACCAATCGAACGCCGTTTCAAGAATGTGACCTCTTTACCGAGGGCAAGCATCATCCGTTTGACTTGATGGAACTTCCCTTCCGTGATCGTCAATTCAAGCGTTGAATCTGTTTCTGTCGTCGATAAGATGACGAGTTTTCCTGGCTTTGCCTGATAACCGTCTTCTAAGGTGACGCCTGCCGCAATTGCCTCGACGTCTTCTTGCGTCAATACACCTGTCACTTCCGCGTAATACGTTTTTTCGACGTGTTTCTTCGGAGACATCAAAGCATGATTGAACGCTCCATCGTTTGTCAGTAACAATAAGCCTTCAGTATCCTTATCAAGTCGTCCGACCGGAAACGGTTTGAAATACGTCACGTCTTCAAACAACAGATCGATGACGGTCTCATCTCGTTTATCCTCCGTCGCACTAATGACACCAGGTGGTTTATTCATCATTAAATAGATGTATTTTTGATACGTGACCGGTTCGCCGTACATCAGAACCTGTTGCGTCTCGACATCGACATGTTGTTTCGGATCACGTACGATTTCACCATCGACTTGAATTGCCCCTGCCTTGAGCAAAAGTTTTACTTCTTTTCGGGAGCCTGCCCCCATGTTGGATAATAGTTTATCTAGACGCATGGCCTCGTCCTCGTTTCAATGAAATTTTACGTCCTAATACGACTTCTGCTAATCCACTCCAAATCGAGAGTCCAGCGAAAATCACGATTCCAACTGCCGCACCAATGATCAGGATCAACAGAGATGCCCATGTCGTTTCTGGTAAGAAGGACACCATTCCCCACTTCACGAGTGCAACACCTGCTCCCATCAAAGCACTGATGATTAGAATCAATGATGTCCGGCGCAAGACGGTACTGAATGGGAACTTCACCGTTTGTGTGATCCGGAAGAACATCAATCCCGTCGCAACGAGATAACCGATGATCGTCGCATAACCAGCACCCGTTCCATCACCCGTCAAATGAATCAACGGCGCATTCAAGAGATACTTCGCAAGTAGTCCAGCAAGTGTTGCGATGATCGTGAAGTACTGACGGTTAATCCCTTGAAGGACGGCTGCCGTAACAGAATACAAGGCAAGGAACAACGCACTCGGCGCATAACTTAATAGATAGACCCAGGCCGCTTGATCTTTCGGGAAGAGCACATGGAACGTTTCTTCACTGAGGAGAATCATCCCGACGACTGCCGGAATCGTCACGAAGAAGACGAGTTGATAAATCTGTGAAATTTGAGCCCGTACTTTCCGCATATCCCCTTGCGTAAAGGAGGCGGTTAACAGCGGAGTCGCAGATAGCGACAATCCTGTTGCGACCGACACCGGAATCAAGACGATCTTATGACTATCCGCAATCAGATAGGCAGTCGCGTTTCCGGCCGCTTCGAGCGTGTAACCGATACTTTGTAATGCGGCATTCATCGTATTCTGGTCGATGACTTGATAAAGCGGTGTCGAAAGACCGACCATGACGATTGGAATCGCATACGTCAATAATTCCTTATACAAATCCGTTAACGGGCGATCCGGCGAACGGACGGTTTGAGTAGCACGTAGTTCCTGCAAGCCGCTGGCACGTTTGCGGAAATAATAGATCAGAACCGCAACACTACCGATTGCGCCAATGAAGGCGCTGAACGTCGCAATCGTTGCAGCAAATGCCACGCCTGAATCAAATAGGTAAATCGCGATGCTGACTCCTGCAAGCAGGAAGATGATCCGGACGATTTGTTCCAAGATTTGCGAAATCGCTGTTGGTCCCATCGATTGATACCCTTGGAAGTAACCTCGGGTCATACTCATCGGTGGAATCAAGAGTAAAGCGAAACTCACGCCACGAATCGTCATCGTGACGGCATCAACGTAGGCTGCTGAATCAACGTCACCACCTGGAATGGCACGGTGTGCTAAATACGGTGCGAGAAAGAATAAAGCGAGGAAGGAAACAATCCCGGTCAAGGACATGATTTTCAGACCAGACCGATATAATCGTTCACTCGTATCATACTCTCCTAATGCATTGTATTTGGCGACGAATTTCGAGACGGCAACAGGAATCCCCGCTGTCGCGAGTCCGATCATGATCGCATAATAGTTGTAGGCATAGGTATAGAACATGATGCCTGTCGCGCCGACCATGAACTGAAATGGAAAGAGATAAATCAAACCCAGTGCGCGGGAAATCAGTGACGCACCGGACAGGAGCATCGTTCCACGAACGAATCCTGAATTGCCGGAAGAAGTAGACTGCTTATTACTGACTGTGGACATGGTAACATCCCTCACGCTTTCTAATTTTTAAACTCGACACTCTGATCGTGACTGTCTCATTATACAAGTTCTCTCGTACACAATTGCAAATCATTATACCGCTGTCTATCTTGAATTGAAAGAGACGGTTTGTTTACAGTCGCAACTTCTGCTAAAGTGAAACAAGCAGAATTCTATGAATGAGGTGACCTTATGTACGATGTAATCGTAATCGGAGGCGGACCGAGCGGCTTGATGGCAACGCTCGCCTCTTTACAGGCCGGAGCTCGAACGCTCCTGCTCGATAAAGGAAATAAATTAGGTCGGAAGCTTGCGATCTCTGGCGGCGGACGTTGTAACGTCACGAACCGAAAACCACTCGACGAACTCGTCCAGTCGATTCCAGGAAACGGACGTTTCCTCTATAGCGCTTTCTCTCAGTTCAATAATGAATCGATCATCGAGCTCTTCGAAGGGTTTGGTGTAGCCCTCAAAGAAGAGGACAATGGACGGATGTTTCCTGTCTCGGATAAAGCAGCAGATGTCGTCCGTGTGTTGATCGATCAAATCCGCGCGCATGGTGCCGAGATTCAAACAGACGCGCAAGTCGCTACGCTCGACTTCCATCCAGACGGTGCTTTTGCTGCTGTCATCTTAGAGAACGGTATGCGTCTTGAAGCAAAAAGTTGTATCGTTGCAGTCGGCGGACAATCCGTTCCACATACCGGTTCGACAGGTGACGGCTATCCATGGGCTGAAAAAGCGGGTCATACGATCACGGAGCTCTTCCCAACGGAAGTTCCGATTTTGTTAGGTGATACGTTCATTCATGAAAAAACATTACAAGGGCTGTCGCTACGTGACGTCGCCTTAACGGTCCACGGCAAAAAAGATAAAGCAATTAAAACACACACGGGTGACTTACTCTTTACCCACTTCGGTTTAAGCGGTCCGATTGCTTTACGCTGTAGCCAGTACACGATCAAGGAGCGCAAACGTTCCAAGGAGACGATCGTTCATTTATCAATCGATCTCTTCCCGGACGAATCACTCGGTGCGTTAACAGAACGCTTCCAAGCCGCGCTTGCAGCCAATCCTAAGAAAACGGTACGCAATGCCCTCCGCGGCTTCGTGCCGGAACGTCTGCTTGAACTTCTATTTGCTCAAATCGGCTTTGGCGATGAAGTCTGCACACAAGTCAAGAAACAGGACTGGACGGACTTCTTGCAAAAATTAAAGCGATTCCCACTTAAAGCAACGGGAACGCTCGACTTTGATAAAGCTTTCGTCACGGGTGGTGGCGTCTCAATCAAAGAGATTGATCCAAAGACGATGATGTCGAAAAAAGCGGAGCGGTTATTCTTTGCCGGGGAGATTCTTGATATCCATGGCTATACAGGTGGTTACAATATCACCGCTGCATTCGTGACGGGTCATTGCGCCGGTAGTCACGCCGCAGAGATGGCACGTGATACTGTCTTTTAATATGAACAAGACCCGATTCTTCTGCTTAGCAGAGGAATCGGGTCTTATTATGTCAGGATTTAATCAATCGGTGTAAACGATCGGCTTGAGAATTTATCCGTGACGACTAACGCGAACAACTCATTATCTTGCACGAAAATCCCTTTCGAACCATATACTTTCGGACTGGCTGTCTCGCCCGTGATCGTTTTGTCCTTTCGATCGATCGAATAGAGATAGAGCGCTTCTGAATCGAGTGTGTAGATCCGACCTTGTCGTTCAGCAAGACCAATCGGACGGAACTCGGACTCGAACGATTTCTTCGCATCACTTCGCATCCCACTCGCCGCTTCAATCTTCTCACGTTTGATGACTGACAGATAAGGCGGTTTCTGTTTTTTCTTCAATGCACGTTTTTTCTTTTCCGAGGCGTCAGGATCAATCTTGATCTTATCCTCTTTCATCGCGAAATAAGTCACCTCGACTCGTCCCAGTGCTCGAATATGATTAATCGTATAGAATTCTTTTTTCTTCGCATCATATCCAAGACCATGGAAACTATCCCGTATTGTCGTTCCCTGTACTTTTTCACGTTTTTCTTCGCTCCAGACACCGTCTTTTCGCGTAATCGTGACCAGAATCTGATTCGACGTCAATAACGCGACGGTCTCCCCGTCAACGAGGGTCATACCGTCAAGACCAGCGAGCAACAACTTTCCTTCTTCTAACTGGAAGGATGCGTTGATGCGTTCTCCGGTTCCACTGATTTCAAAGAAACGATAATCGTCTGTGACGACGAGGTACGAACCAATGGAATCATCATATAACATGTGTTGGACATTTTTGATTAACGGCTCTTCCGGGTTCGGAATAGCTGAAGGCGTTTTCGGTGGCACCTGTTTAACGGCTGCCTGATGCTTCGATTGCGTCTCGATTTTCGCGAACGTTTCCTGAATACGTAACAACGTCTCCGGCTTCGAGAAGACGAGCAGTACGCAAAGGATCAACCCCGAAACGACAGCAAAAATCGTTGTGTAGACTATATAAGATCGTTTCATTGATGGTACTCGCCTTTCTTTCTCGGTTTCTGATTCAGTGTAGCAGAAGGTCGTTGAAAAAAAAAGCGGACTTGCGACGGAAATGAAGAAACCCCCTCCATTCACGTCAAGCGAATGAAAGGGGCTATGGCTTAGTTTGCCACGATGTTGATTAATTTTTTCGGTACGACGATGACTTTACGAACTGTTTTGTCGCCGATCCATTCTTGTGTCTTTTCATCAGCAAAGGCAAGTGCTTCGATTTCTTCTTTTGTCGCATCGATATTGATTTCGATTTTCGAGCGAACCTTTCCGTTCACTTGAATGACGAATTCCATCGTATCGCTGACGAGTTTCGATTCATCGAATGTTGGCCATGCCGCATACGTCAACGTCTCTTCAAATCCAAGTTGTTCCCAGAGTTCTTCACCAAGGTGTGGTGCAACTGGTGTTAACAATTGGATGAATCCACGAAGGAAGTGACGCGGAAGAACCGGCTGTTTGTTTGCTTCGTTGACGAAGACCATGAGTTGCGAAATTCCGGTGTTGAACTGGATGTTCGCGAAGTCTTCCGTGACCTTCTTGACCGTCTGGTGGTATGTCCGCTCGAAGTCAGCATCGACTTCCGTGACGTCCTGAATGTCTGCTGTCCGTTCGAACAAGCGCCAGACACGATCGAGGAAACGACGCGCCCCGTCAAGACCGTTCTCCGACCAGGCAACTGATGCATCGAGTGGTCCCATGAACATTTCGTACAAGCGTAACGTATCCGCACCATGCGATTTAACGATTTCATCCGGATTAATGACGTTACCGCGTGATTTCGACATCTTCTCGTTGTTCTCTCCAAGAATCATCCCTTGGTTGTACAACTTCTGGAATGGTTCTTTTGTTGGTACGACACCTGCATCATACAAGACTTTATGCCAGAAGCGTGCATACAATAAGTGGAGAACGGCGTGTTCCGCACCACCGATGTAAATATCGACTGGAAGCCAGTATTTTAATTTTTCTGGATCCGCGATCGCCTCTTCATTGTGCGGATCGATGAAACGAAGATAATACCAGCAGCTTCCGCCCCATTGTGGCATCGTATTCGTCTCGCGACGCCCTTTCATTCCTGTTTCAGGATCCGTATAATCCAACCAGTCTTCCGCAAGCGCAAGTGGTGATTCGCCTGTACCAGACGGTTTGATTTCCGGAATGATTGGAAGTTCGAGCGGTAATTCCTCTTGGCTGAGCGTCTTCATCGAACCATCTTCCATATGAACGACTGGAATCGGCTCGCCCCAATACCGTTGACGACTGAACAACCAGTCGCGGAGACGATACGTGATTTTCTTACGTCCGACTTGATTCGTTTCGAGTTCAGCAATCATCGTCTCGATTGCTTCTTGTTTTCCAAGACCATCAAGCATATGCGAGTTGACGTGTTCGCCCTCTCCTGTATAGGCTGCTTCATCAACGTTTCCACCCGCGACGACTTCAACGATTGGCAAGTCGAATTGTTTCGCGAATTCATGGTCGCGCTCATCGTGTCCTGGAACCGCCATGATTGCACCCGTTCCGTACGAAGCAAGGACATAATCAGCGATCCAGATCGGCAGACGATCACCTGAGATTGGATTGACGGCGAAAGCACCCGTGAAGACGCCTGTTTTTTCCTTCGCTAAATCCGTCCGTTCGAGGTCCGACTTCGTTTGGACTTGCGAAATGTACGTATCGACGGCATCCTTGTGATCCGCTGTCGTGATGTCAGCGACGAATGGATGCTCCGGCGCAAGCACGAGGTACGTCGCACCAAAGATTGTGTCCGGACGTGTCGTAAAGACCGTGACTTGTTTTTTGTGTCCATCAATCGTGAAATCGATCTCAGCACCTTCTGATTTCCCGATCCAGTTCCGTTGCATCTCTTTGACAGAATCCGGCCAATCGAGGTCATCGAGATCTTCAAGAAGACGATCCGCATATTCCGTGATTTTCAAGACCCATTGACGCATCGGGACACGCACGACTGGATGATTTCCGCGTTCCGATAATCCGTCGATGACTTCTTCATTCGCAAGAACGGTTCCAAGTGCTGGGCACCAGTTGACCGCGACTTCGTCCACGAACGCAAGTCCTTTTTCATACAACTTCGTAAAGATCCACTGTGTCCATTTGTAATACTTCGGATCCGTCGTGTTGATTTCACGATCCCAGTCATAAGAGAATCCAAGTTCTTTCAACTGACGCTTGAACGTCTCGATGTTTTTCGCTGTGAATTCACGTGGGTCATTCCCTGTATCGAGGGCGTATTGTTCTGCTGGTAATCCGAACGCATCCCATCCCATCGGGTGCAAGACGTTGTATCCTTGCATCCGTTTCATCCGTGCGAGGATATCGGTTGCTGTGTAGCCTTCCGGGTGACCGACGTGGAGTCCGGCACCTGACGGATACGGGAACATATCAAGGGCATAAAACCCTTCTTTTTCTGGATCTTCTGTTGTGACGAAGGCGTTGTCTTGATCCCAACGCGCCTGCCATTTTGGTTCGATTTCGCGATGATTGTACGGCATGTCTTTTCCTCCTCTAATCTAAAAAAACCGGTCCTCCGCCCCTAGGAATAGGGACGAAAGACCGGTTTGGCTTCCGCGGTACCACCCACGTTGTCTGTCTATGACAGACCGCTTGATTCACGGATAACGGTGTGAAAGACCGGATTCGCTACTACGACTTCACGAATCGTGCTCCCTGACGAGTTCACGGTTGTTACCGACTGGTTCGCACCTTCCACCAGCTCTCTTAACGGCACCTTTCCCCTACTACTTCAGCTCCATGCAATTGACTATCTTTTCCTAGTGTAATCTGTTTCTTCCTCAAGCGTCAACGCTTCCGTAAAATTTCCTCGATTTCTGCATGCGATCGCGCTACATGATCCGCTTGTTCTAGACGTTGCATCGGCATCCGATCATCGAGAAGCGCAATCACTTCCATGCCTGCTGCTTTAGCGCCGATCATCCCGTTCGCAGCGTCTTCAATGACGAGACAATCTTCAGGTATGTGCCCGATTCGTGATGCCGCAAGATGAAAAATCGCAGGATCAGGCTTTGAACGCACGACTTCTTCCCCACTGACGTAATGCGTGATGGGAAGCTCATAATGACGGATGACGCGTTCGATTTTTTGAAGCGAACTCGAGGAGGCGATCCCGATATCGTAACCAAGAGACGCCGCTTGTTCGATGACTTGTTTGACTCCCTCTTTTAACCCACATTCCTCCGGTTTTGCATGAATTTGAAACAAGCGATGTTCTTCCTCAAGTAACGCACTCGCTGTTTCTAGGAGATCGTGTTGCGCGACAAGTTCTTCCCACATCTCATCTCCTGTTTTTCCCATGAACGTCGCATACTGAACCGGATCGAGCGGAATCGATAACGTTTTGAACATTTGCTGATGGACCTCAAAGTAGCGAATTTCACTATCTAAAATGACCCCATCCATATCAAAAATAAGACCTCGTTTTTTCAAGACACATCCCCCTCAATTGATCTATCATGATTTCAGCATATCAAAAAAACGACTACACGATGTAGTCGTTTCGCCTTCTTCATTTAGTTACTGTTTAACTTGTCGCCATTTGGACACTTGTTTGTCGGTAAGCTGGAAAATAATCCGAATCAGCATCTGACCCGTATCGTACACATAACTGATCGTATACGGCTGGTTGAAGAATCGATTTTCCTTGATGATACTCAAATAAACGATACCCGGTGTAACGGCATTTACTCTCAAAGAGACTATCCCGTTCTTGATATCCACCCCCGAGATGTTGTTCGACGAGACCGCGTGCTTTCGCCTGAAGAATCGCTTCGTACTCGAGTCGCTGATTCGGAAACATCTTCGCTTCGTCCCGCTTACACCCAATCAAATGACCGTGAGCATATTCTTTCCCAAGTAATACGAAGTATCCACCAACAGGTTCTCCGTCGATTTCCGCAATCAGTAACAATGGCTCACAGAGTGGATTTGCTTCAAATAATTGCTCAAAATAACTTGCCGTAAAATAGTAATGAGCCGAAGCATTCTTCCGGTCCATCGTTTCATGATACAACGCTACAAAAACAGGTAGGTCGTTTCGTGTTCCTGTTCTAACGGTTAAAGGAGAGGCAAGCGATTTGCGAATCATACTTCTCGTCTTCTTATGAAATGTCTGCATGATGTCCTCTAGTGAAGGGCGTAAATCGATACTCGTCGTATGACGGATGAAGGAGACTTTCGTCCAATCCCGCATGAAGCGTTCATTCCCCGTCAATGGATTAAAGCGAATCATTTCTGAGACGATCGCTTCTCGCTTTGCCCACCTTTCAAACAATAAGCGTGCATGCTGCATTTCAGCCGCCGTCAGTTGACCGATGATTTCCGGTCCACCATAGCCATACGGCGTGATGAGATCTGAATAAGGCGTATCAAAAATCCGGCGCTTTAAAAAGGGGTAGAACATGGTTCCTGCATCACCTTCATAACGGAATAGCACCGCTTGCTCAGACGGTCTAGCGTTGAGCGTGACGTATTGGTGACTGTAGAAGATATCAAGAGGCTGTTGCTGTACGTGTGTCGTCCAAGTTGCGGCATCTGTGATGAATTGACACCTTTCCATTCGTGCACCTCCAGTCAAAAAGAAGCAACGTTCATATGACCTTTCTTTTTCAAGTTCTTGATTAGAAAGTACCCGTTTACCTGCCGAAATATTCCATATTATTAAATGTTTATTTTATGATTTTCAAACGAATGACGTAACAAAAGACAGCGGTCATAATGTCCGCTGTCTTACAGATGATGCTCATGATGTGATTTTAGGAATGGCACGAAGGAAGACGACGCCCGCTAACAGGATCAATCCAATCAATGTCAAGAAGACCGCTGACATACCGGATACATCGTAGATCAACCCTCCAACGGTCGGACTGATCATCCGCCCCGCTGAAGCAGCAATATTGACGTACCCTTGGAATTCTCCTTCTTTTCCGATCGGCGCGAGTCTCGCTGCCATGGCAGGAACTGCTGGCCAGATGAACATCTCACCAATCGTCAAGATGATCATCGCGACGAGGAACATCTTGAAGCCGCCTGCGAACGGAACGATCAGATAAGACAAGAGGAAGATTCCTGTACCGGTCATCAATTGTCGCTTTAAGTCATCTCCAAACCAACGAAGAATTGGTGTTAGTAAAGGTTGTGCGAACACGATGAGTGCTCCGTTGATCGTCCAAAGAATCGAGTACTCGGAAATCGTGACACCGAGCGATTTCGTGTGTACGGCAAAAGTTCCTTGCCATTGCACATAAACGAACCAAAGTAAGGCATAACCGATCGAGACGAGCAACATCGTCCGTGCCGCACCGCGTGCAAGGGGTGTGCGTGTCGTTTCGATCTCGTCATGCGCCGCATGCATCCGCGCCGGTGCCTGAATCCAGGACAAACCGACGAACAAAATGATGGCAAAGGCGATGTAGAGGACGAGATTGGCGATGAAGATGTACTGAATCGAAAAGGCAGCGATTTGACCACTGACGGCTGTCCCGAGCGCTACACCGACGTTTTGGGCGACATAGATCGCATTAAAGGCACGGCGTCCGCCTTCCGGCCAGATCACACCCGTCATCGCGTAGATCGTCGGAAAAACCATCCCACCGACGAATCCAATCAATCCAAGCATCGCGACGTATCCGAGGTACGTCTGATGAAACAGCAACAAGCCGACGGAAGACAGGACAAGTCCGATGACACTGATGACAAGCGTCTTCTTGCCACCGAGACGGTCAAACGCTTTTCCACCTAAGTAGTTTCCGACGATTGCTAAGGCCGAGTTGACGAACAATGCCATCCCTGCTTTTGTCATCGACTCTCCTAGATATTCATGAATATATAATGTATTAAACGGCCATAAAAAAGAGGATCCCGTCGTATTGATGGCCATCGCAAGGACGAGGATCCAGACCGCTTTTGGTAATTTTGGCATACCTGTGGTCCTCCTATTTCATTCTCAACCTTGCCACTTTACGCAATCCGTCCCCTAACTGTCAAGCCACTTCGCTTTTCGTCAACGAATCAAAAAATGATATAATGCAGAAAGAATCTTGCACATACTGAACCATTACTAGAAAAACAGACTATAGGAACAGGAGTCTATGCCATGTCACTTGCCCGTGTACTACCTTATACGAAACAATTACTCGAGTCCGTTATCGAACCCGGAGACTGCGTCGTCGATATGACTGCCGGAAATGGACATGATACACAGTTTTTAGCAGAACGCGTCGGTCCAGAAGGAAGGGTTCTTGCGTTCGACGTCCAGGCACAAGCCATCGAGGAATCGACGCGACGTCTCGACGAAGCCGGAATGTTAGCACGCGTCGACCTTTATCATGAAAGCCACATCCATGTCGGTGCCCGTCTTTCGGACGAACAACGTCCGGTCCGCGCTGGTGTCTTCAATCTCGGATACCTGCCTGGAAGCGACAAATCGATCACGACGACCGGAGAAGAGACGCTTGAAGCACTCGATGCCCTCCTCCCGGTCCTCGCTCCCGGCGGTCTTGTCGTCCTCGTCGTATATCATGGTCACCTGGAAGGAAAACGAGAACGTGACGCTGTCCTCGATTACGTCACAGCCCTTGATCAGCAAGATTATGCCGTTCTCCAGTATCGCTTCTTGAACCAACAAAATCATCCCCCGTTCATCATCGCGATCGAGAAAAAAGTACGCGGATGATGAAACACAAGCCCGTTTTCCCGCTCCATTCGAGCAAGAAAACGGGTCTCGTTTGTCTCTGACAGCGCAAAATTGTTTTTTCCTGTAAGAGTGACGTGTAACGCGTCATTCTTTTTATACCGGGAAGAAGGATCAGAGAAGCGTTTTGTTCCCTCGACATCGCTTCCTAGGGAAAAACAAGCAGAGCGACCCTGCAGCGAAGCGAAGCGGCGAGATGCTTGTCCCAGGAAAACGATGCGAAACGAACAAAAAAGCGCAATCCTTCTCGTTAGAGAAAAATTGCACTTTATCTTCAGTCTCAAGTGATGCCTTTTTTTAGAGGCATCACTTTTGTTATTTCATTCTTCAACAAGCTTAAAGAACAACATTAATTTTTCTGCAAACCGTGTGTTCAACCGTTCGAAACTAAAATGCGGAAAACCGTGTAGACGTTGTAAGTAAATCTGATCGCCACCCATTTTCCGGCATACTTCAAGCGTCAACTTGACGTCTGCGAACTGATCGTCCGGCGCATAAAAACAAGCCAAGTTCACACGCGGCAGTTTTTTTCGTTCTTCGTCATGTACGACGATCTCTTCTTCGATTTCCCGGTACTGTGCATAGGTCAGTTCACCGATGCGAACGGTATCTTCCGTACTTTGACCAAACGGCAACGTACCGAGTGGCGCATCGGGCCGGAAACGATCGAATGCACTTGCGAAGACTTGTTTGACGCCTCCGAGTTGTTTCGAAGGGTGCCAATCAAATAACGGTGAAATGAACGCAAGGCTTGCGACCGGTAATTCATATTCTTGCAACAGACGATTGACGACGAGTGCGCCCATGCTACAGGCGACGATATGAATCGGTAGCTTGCGTTTCCCGGCTTCACGTAATGCTTCTTTTAACAGTTGACCATGTTCTTCAAACGAGATGCGACGTGGTGCGTCGACGAGCAATACTTCATACTCTCGTTCGAGTACCCGAATCAAGGCTTCACTCGGACGGGCACGCAGTTGTAACGGGTAGACTAATACGATGATTCCTGTTGGTTGTTCAACCACAAACTCACCTCTTCACTTCATACTTCTTTTTTACGATACCTTATTTCAAACGCACACGAAACCGTCCCAAGACGGATTTCACGAGGCGACATGGCGAAGACGAATGACAGATTCTACTTGCCCAAAGACTTCTTCCGTCATCTCACTGAGTTCTTCAAAACCGAATGAGGTCAAGAACTGACGTGCTTTATAGTTACGTGCTTCCACGTATACTTCGAGTGGGACGGCTCCTTGTCGTTCGAGTTCACGGATCAGTCGTCGCCCGATGCCGTTTTGCTGATATTTCGGCAAGACGTACAAACGAACGATCTCCCACGTTCCCTCAACATCAACAGCATGAATGAAACCGACGATTTCCTCATCGATGATTCCGACATAAAAATACTCTCCCCGTGCTTCTTCCGCCGTCCGAATCGCACGAACGACTTCTTCTTGCGGATACGCCTCCTGCACGAAATGCGCTTTCGAACGTTCGGAATAGATTTCTGCATACGTATCCAACCAAGATGTAACAGCAATGTCATGAATACGTCCTGCATCAGCTGGAATAGCTTCGCGTATTTCCATAATCGGAACCCCCCTTTGTATTCATACGAATCGACTCATGTACTTTTACCCTCTTCTAGAAAAAACATTCGTTTCCTGCAAAGTTCCCCGTAAACAAAAAAGTCCGAAAACCCACGAAGGGTTCTCGGACTTTTTGATTATGCGAAACGTTTTGCCTGCTCTTCAAGAACTGCTGCTTTATCTGTTTGCTCCCATGGAAGCTCAACATCTGTACGACCGAAGTGACCGTATGCAGCTGTTTGACGATAGATCGGACGACGGAGATCAAGCATGTTGATGATTCCAGCCGGACGAAGATCGAAGTTTTCAGCAACCAATTCGACGAGTTGCGCTTCAGGAAGTTTTCCTGTACCGAATGTGTCAACCGCGATTGATACTGGGTGCGCGACACCGATTGCGTACGCGAGTTGAACTTCTGCTTTGTCTGCAAGACCTGCAGCAACGAGGTTCTTCGCGACGTAACGTGCTGCGTATGCAGCTGAACGATCGACTTTTGTTGGATCTTTACCTGAGAATGCTCCACCGCCGTGGCGTGCGTATCCACCATACGTATCAACGATAATCTTACGACCAGTTAATCCAGCATCTCCTTGTGGTCCGCCGATGACGAAACGACCAGTTGGGTTGATGAAGAATTTCGTTGCTGCGTCGATGTATTCAGCCGGAATGACCGGTGTGATGACGTGTTCTTTCAAGTCAGCTTGGATTTGCTCAAGCGTGACTTCTTCTGCGTGTTGTGTCGAGATGACAATCGTATCGACACGAACCGGCTCGTTGTTCTCGTTGTATTCGACCGTGACTTGTGTTTTTCCGTCCGGACGAAGGTAGTCGAGTTGACCGTTTTTACGCACTTCTGCCAAACGGCGTGCGAGACGGTGCGAGAGCGAGATTGGAAGTGGCATGAGTTCTGGTGTTTCTTTCGTTGCGTAACCGAACATGAGACCTTGGTCTCCTGCACCGATTGCATCGATTTCTGCATCAGACATGCTACCTTCACGTGCTTCAAGCGCTTGGTCGACACCAAGAGCGATGTCTGCTGATTGCTCATCGATTGATGTCAATACAGCACACGTATCTGCGTCGAAACCGTATTTCGCGCGTGTGTAGCCGATTTCACGAATTGTCTCACGAACGACTTTTGGAATGTCGACGTAAGTTGATGTCGTGATCTCACCTGCAACGAGAACGAGACCTGTTGTAACAGAAGTTTCTGCCGCAACACGCGCGTTTGGATCCGCTGCGAGGATCGCATCAAGAATTGAATCCGAAATTTGGTCACAGATTTTATCTGGATGACCTTCAGTGACTGACTCCGACGTGAATAGTCGGCGATTAAGGTTTGTCATGTATGACCCTCCCAAAAAAGAATTTGACGGTGTACTCATTTCCCCTAGTTGAGTGGGACGGTAAAATGAAAAAAACCTTTCCAAGTCCAAAAAATGGTCAGGGAAAGGTTGTGCGTTCTTCCTTTACCCTCTTATCGTTCGAAGTGTTTACTTCGCTTCAGGAGAGCACCTTTTCCCTCATTAATATGTGAATTAATGTAGGACGGTTGCCGGGTTTCTTCGGGCCTTGTTCCCTCCACCTGCTCAGAATAAGAGTATCCGTTACGAATTACATGATATAAAGTTGTACCTACTCTGTCAAGCAAGGTTTCAAATTCTAGTCGAAACTTTTTGAAAGAGATGTTAAACTGTTAATGCTGAAAGCGTTTCCAGATAAATAGAAATCAGCACCAGAAAATGATTGCTCTCTCTTTAGTATGTCATATATAATAAATGTGTCATACTAAATGCAGTGAGCCAAAACCAACGTAGGGGAAAGGTGGGGTCAGGATGCCGATGACGGTCCTGAATATCGAAGAACTACTCAAGAAAGAGCATGTGTTCAAACAACTATCTGTTGCTGAACTTGTCGAACATGCGATTCGAAACGAAGAAGGTGTCCTTGCTGAGAACGGCGCATTATCTGTAGAAACGGGGAAATTTACAGGTCGTTCACCAAAAGATAAGTTCATCGTCCGTGATTCTTCCTGCGAGTCTCACATTGATTGGGGTCATGTCAACCAACCAATGGATGGAGACAAATTTGAACAATTGTTGCAAAAGGTTCTTCGTTACATGAACGAAGCCGATCAGCTCTACTACACAGAAGCTGCTGCTGGAGCAGATACGCACTTCACCCTTCCGGTCCGTGTGCTCACACAATACGCTTGGCATAACCTGTTTGCCAAACAACTCTTTTTACGCGAGTATCCTGAAGTGGCTGCCTTCGAACCGTTCACGGTCGTCTATGCGCCACATTTCAAAGCAGATCCTGCCGTTGACGGAACGAACTCCGAGACGTTCATCGCGATGTCGTTCGAACACCGGATCGTCTTAATCGGTGGAACGGAATACGCGGGAGAAATCAAAAAATCGATCTTTTCCGTCATGAACTATCTCTTGCCACAAGAAAATGTCCTTTCGATGCACTGCTCGGCAAACGTCGGACACGAAGGCGACGTCGCCTTGTTCTTCGGTCTATCCGGTACTGGTAAGACCACCCTGTCAGCAGATGATAGTCGCCAATTGATCGGTGACGATGAACATGGTTGGTCGCACGACGGTGTCTTCAACATCGAAGGGGGATGTTATGCGAAGACGGTCAATCTATCGCGTGAAAAAGAACCGCAAATCTTTGACGCAATCCGTTTCGGAACCGTCCTTGAAAACGTCGTGCTCGACGAAGCCCGTCATCCTGATTACGATGACACATCGTTGACGGAAAATACGCGTGCTGCTTATCCGATTACAGCGATCGATAACATCGCTGTTCCGTCACGTGCTGGTCATCCGAAGACGATCGTCTTCTTGACGGCTGATGCGTACGGTGTCTTGCCTCCGATCAGTAAATTGACGAAAGAACAAGCGATGTATCACTTCCTATCAGGATATACATCAAAACTCGCTGGAACAGAACGCGGTGTCACGGAACCGGAAGCAACGTTCTCGACATGCTTTGGTTCACCGTTCCTTCCACTGATGCCTGAAAAATATGCGACGATGCTCGGCGAATTGATTGATCGTCACGGTGTCACTGTTTATCTCGTCAACACAGGTTGGACAGGCGGTGCTTACGGAACAGGTAGCCGCATGAAGCTATCCTATACACGGACGATGGTCAACGCTGCCGTCAACGGTACACTTGCAACGATTCCAACAGAAGAACACCCGATTTTCGGACTTCACATGCCACTTGAAGTTCCAGGTGTTCCAAGCGAGTTACTCAACCCGGTACGCGTCTGGTCAAATCCGGACGAATACGACACACAAGCGCGTTCGCTTGCTGAGAAATTCCAACACAATTTCCTTCGCTTCGAAAGTGCGACGGATGCAATCAAGTCAGCTGGTCCACGCCTATAAAAAAAGAGCCCTCGGGCTCTTTTTTTATTTTATAGGATAGAATCCGTTCTTTCTTGAAGATGTGTTTCTTTTTGTTTAAGCCATTCTTGACTTTCTGCTAGTAGCGCATAGGCTCGTGGAAGTGAGACACCTAAACGTTGACTGAGCAGTTCGAACTGATCAAAATCACCGCGATCTGCACTGATCGCAAGCACTAAACAATCACGGAATGGATGATCTTTTCCTTGTAGGACAACCTTCAAAGAATCTTCGATTGGTAATTGACCGATGATGTCGTCGATATCAACGGATAATAACGCATCGATATGCGATAATAAGCCAATCATATAGGCACTCTCTGGTTGCAGCGTCCGTGTTTCCGTTGCGAACAACTCGCAGAGCTTAGCACAATGTAAAGAAGACCGGAGTAACTCATTTGACCATTCGTAAGGACTAGCAAGCTTCATCTCACGCAAGACGATTAACGAAATCCAGCTTTTGAGTTGTGAGAAGCCAAGTAGTGAGATGGCTTGACGAACAGAGCTGACTGTATTTCGTAATCCCATTCCTGGAGAATTGATCAGTTGCAGTACTTGAATGCTGATATACGGATTTGCTTCAATCTCATCAATGACTTCATCGTATTTCTCATCCGTATCGAGCCATTTTAGCATCTTCAGCAATACCGGCAATTGAGGAGGGACAGCTTTTCCCTTCATCAACATCGGCTTAGCATAAAAATAGCCTTGGAACCAGTCATATCCCATTTCAAGACAACGTGTGTGATCTTCATGTGTCTCGACTCGTTCGGCAAGCATCTTGATATGGGGATAATTACGACGGACGATATGCAGGATCGCACTTTGCTCGCGAATGGGAATCGCTTCGATGTCGATTTTAATTAAATCAATTAGTGCAAATAATTCTGTTCCATGTTGACGAAGTAAATCGGTCACAAAATCATCGAGTGCTAGTGTAAAACCTGCTTCTTTCCAACTGTGCAACACAGATAACATCTCTGTATCGATATCAACAGTTTCTAAAATTTCGATAACGAACCGTTTTGGATCTAAATAGTGAATCAGATCACTTTTTAAGAGATCCGCTGTAAAGTTGACGAAAAGTTTTTTACCTTCAGCGACATGCTCTACACCCATATGAACGAGTGTATTCGTTAATACATCCATCGTCGCTAGATCACCGTCGAATACGTTCATTTGTTTGACGGAACGATACAGTAACTCGAATGCATCAACTGCTCCGATTCGGTCAACGATGGGTTGACGTGCTAGTAAGATATCCATCGTCCTCCATCCCCCTCTACATTACTCATATGGTTCTAATTATATCAAAATTTATTTTTCAGGAAGTTTATTGTTTTTTACAACGAATCAATATTCTTTTTTTCCCATTATGTATGTAAGTTCAATTCTTCAGATGACAAAAAAACCGATACGACATTCATCGTACCGGTTGCATCATCGATTATAGATACCAGTCTCAAACCAATTCAACACATTCCGTGTCACACGCAACTTGTCATGAATCGGAAATTGATGGGCATAGGCATAAGTCTGAAGCATCGTTTTTTCGGAATGACGCGCGGCATAAGCCGTCGCGTGTCGTAAACGAACGTTCTCGTCGTATGCACCGTGAATCAATAATACTTCACCTTGAGGTTCGACATGGAGCGGCGAGCGAACCGCGTATTCATCAGGAACCGTGTCTGGTGTACCTCCCGTGTATCGCCGCAGCATCTTTTGCATCGTCTTCTGCTCTTCATACGTCCACGTCAACTCCGTCACCCCTGCCCAGGACACCGTTCGGGCGACTGGACGGTGATGCGCAAGGAGCAATGCCATCTGTCCACCACGTGAAAATCCAAATGCGTGCACATGCGAGACACGTTGCTGCAACCAGTCAAAGGCACTGCAGGCGTCTTCGATATCGTGATGACCGAAGTCTTCTTTTCCCGTACCGCCTAGATTCCCTCGATAGAAAGGTGCCATGACAAAAAAGCCTGCCTGTGCGAACGCGAGCAGTCGTGTCGGTCGGACCATTCCGATCGAACGCGTTCCACCACGCAAGTAGAGAATTCCCTGACCGTTCGCGACTTGCGGGAGTACGATATAGGCACCGACCCGTTCTCCGTCCGCTGTGGTATAAAACATCCGAAACGTCCGAAACGGACCTTGCCGCGGAAGTTCAAACCAATCGGCGTTCGCTAAGTACACGGAGTGTCTCCGGAAGGACACGGTCCTTCATCATAAAGCTGTATTGTCGATTCGTATCGAGACGATCAGGGAGTTCCTCGAATAGAAAAGCACCATCTGTTTCATCCACGGCAAGATGAGACGACAATGACCCGATTTGCGCAAAATAGATGTTTTTGATGATCGTATCACCTTTTCCAGCAACCCGATACTGTCCGACATATGAGAGAGAATCGATTTCCCCACCCGTCTCTTCCATCACTTCGCGACGTGCGGCTTCTTCTGCCGTTTCCCCTGGTTCAACCTTTCCACCAGGAAATTCATACCCCCGCTGCTTATGATGGGTCAGCAACCATTTTCCTTCGTACACGGCAATGACCCACACGTGCAAGGGACGATCCGAGAACGGATGGTCATCAAAACTTAACTCCACTTGATTTTGATAATAATCCAAGAATGTAATCACGTACGTGCACCTCATTTCTTCTTCTAACTTCACTTTACCTGTTTCACGGGTATTCTAAAAGTGAAAACGCTAGGATTACCTGTAAATCTGGAAAATGATAGCCTACTATCATCCGCTAAAGACAAAAAAACAGCCGATGTTCCACTAGGGAACGATCGACTGTCGTTTCACATTACTTCAAACGTGCTTCGAGTTCTGCTTTTTCTGATTCGAATCCTGGTTTCCCAAGAAGCGCG
The DNA here is from genome assembly GCF_015645365.1 of Exiguobacterium abrahamii. NCBI lineage: Bacteria > Bacillati > Bacillota > Bacilli > Caryophanales > Exiguobacterium > Exiguobacterium abrahamii. The sequence goes on along the minus strand of NZ_JADOYC010000001.1, from coordinate 507,385 downwards.
AACATATTTTTCTTGTACGCTTCGACGCCTGGCTGATCAAATGGGTTCACTCCGAGGAGGTAACCACTCATCGCACAAGCTTTTTCGAAGAAGTAGAACAGGAATCCGAGGTGATACGGTGTCATCTCCGGAAGTTCGACTGTCAAGTTCGGTACTTGTCCGTCCGTGTGCGCAAGCAACGTACCTTCTGCTGCTTTATCGTTGACGAATTGAATCGACTTCCCTGCAAGGAAGTTCAATCCATCGAGATCCTGAGCGTCTTCTTCAACAGTCAACGCATGACGCGCTTGACCGACTTTGATAACTGTCTCGAACAGGTCACGACGACCTTCTTGGACGTATTGTCCCATCGAGTGAAGATCCGTCGAGAAGTCAACCGCTGCTGGGAAGATCCCTTTGAAGTCTTTTCCTTCTGACTCGCCGTATAATTGTTTCCACCACTCTGATACATAATGAAGTGCTGGTTCGTAGTTGACGAGAAGCTCGATCGTCTTCCCTTTCGCATAAAGCGCATTTCGAACGACCGCGTACTGATACGCTTCGTTGTCAGCTAGGTTTTCGCTCGCATAGCGCTCTTGCGCGTCACGGGCACCCTGCATCAACTCTTCGATTGAAATACCAGCTGCTGCGATTGGTAAGAGACCAACCGGTGTCAACACAGAGAAACGGCCGCCGACATCATCCGGAATGACGAATGTTTCGTATCCTTCAGAGTCTGCGAGTGTTTTTAATGCACCACGCGCTTTATCCGTCGTTGCATAAATCCGGTGTTTGGCTTCTGCTTTACCGTATTTCTCTTCCATGAACGCTTTCAAGAGACGGAACGAAATTGCTGGTTCTGTCGTCGTACCCGATTTCGAGATGATGTTGACTGATACATCTTTTCCTTCGAGGACTTCGAACAAATCATGCAGATACGTTGATGAGATATTGTGACCTGCATAGATGATTTGTGGTGCTTTGCGATCTTCTTTTGATAACAAGTTATGGAATGAGTGTCCGAGCATCTCGATCGCAGCGCGCGCTCCGAGATACGAACCGCCGATTCCGACGACTAACAACACATCAGAATCCGACTTGATTTTTTCTGCAGACGCTTGAATACGTGCAAATTCCGCTTGATCGTAATTCGTCGGAAGATCCACCCATCCTAAGAAATCACTTCCTGCGCCTGTTCCTGCATGAATCGCATGGTGAAGCGTCTTTACCGTTTCCGCCATATGATCTACTTCATGTTGACCTACGAATTGTAGGGCTTTCGAATAATCAAAACGTACTGTTGACATGCCATCGTCCTCCTTATTCATTCGCAACGAAATGCGACCTTCCTTTTCATTAAAACGCAAGAAGGAAGGTCGTTCAAGTCTTTTGTGAAATGAGTAGCAAATGTTACAGATTGTTATAGGGCAGCTGTCACGATTTGACGAACGTCTTCGTTTCCAAGTGATTTGAAGTTTCCGAAGTCGCCGCGTGTCATTGCTGACTTGACGATTGCGTCAACTGTATCTTCTTTGATGTCGTAATCAGCGAGACGATTCGGTGCACCGAGTGATGTCCAGAAAGCACTGATTGCGTCGATTGTCGCGTGTGCTGCTTCCATCTCTGATTTACCTTCCGTATCAACGTTAAAGACGTTCTCACCGAGTGTCACGAAGCGATGTGCATTTGATTCGTCGAGTACGTGACGCATCCAGTTCGGGAAGAGGATCGCGAGTCCACCTGCGTGCGGGATATCGTGAACAGCTGAGACAGCGTGTTCGATGTTGTGTGATGCCCAGTCGCCACGTGCGCCCATTTGAAGGACACCGTTGAGTGCCATCGTACCAGCGAAGAGAATCGTGCCACGAAGTTCAACGTTCTCGAGATCGTTGACGAGTTTTGGTGCTGCTTCGACGACTGCTTTCATAACACCTTCAGTCATGCGTTCTTGAACCGGCGCATGTGCAGGGTGGAAGTATTGCTCGAGGCAGTGGCTCATCATATCGACGATACCGTAGATTGTTTGATCTTTTGGCACACTGACTGTGTACTTCGGATCAAGGATTGAGAATGTCGGGAACGTAAGCGGGCTACCCCAACCGTATTTCTCTTGTGTCTTCCAGTTCGTGATGACGGATCCTGAGTTCATCTCAGAACCTGTTGCTGCAAGCGTCAAGACTGTTCCGAATGGGATGACTGTCTCTGGTGTTGCTTTGCCGATAACGAGATCCCACGCTTCGCCTTCATAAGGAATACCAGCAGCAATCAATTTCGTGCAGTCGATGACAGAACCGCCACCGAGTGCAAGCAATGCGTCAACGCCTGCTTCCCGTGCGATTTTGATACCGCGCTCTGCTGTCTCGATACGCGGGTTCGGTTCGACACCGTCGCATTCGACGTACTCGATTCCTGCCGCGTTGAGTTCACGTGTGACATCATCATAGACGCCATTACGTTTAATACTGCCGCCACCGAAGACGAGCATGACTTTCTTTGCACCGAGTGCTTCGAGTTGTGGTTTCAGTTGGCTGACTTGACCGTCACCAAAAATAAGTCTTGTTGGATTGCGATATTCAAAGTTTTCCATCTGTGTTGCCTCCTCAATAAGTAATGAACACCTTACATTATCCACACATTCCCCTTTCGCATCTAATTTAATGCTTATTCTATGTAAAAATCGCATAAAAAAAGAGAACCGACCGATGTCGATTCTCTCATGTGGCTTATTTTTGGAAGTTTGATTTTTCAATCCATTCTTCCAATTTACCTTTAAGAACGTTGAATCCAGGTGCTTCTTCTTGTTTGAAAGCAGGACCTGCATCGCGACGTCCAGCGTTTTTGCGTGGACCTTTCGCGCGTGCTTCACGTTTTGGAGCTTCCTGAGTTGCTTTGATCGAAAGCTTCATTTTTTTGTTAGCTTCGTCGATGTCGAGAACTTTAACAGTTACTTCATCGCCAACTTTTACGTAATCGTTGATGTCTTTTACGTAATCGTGTGAGATTTCTGAGATGTGGACGAGACCTTGTGTTTGCTCGTCAAGTGCTACGAAAGCACCGAAGTTTTGAATACCAGTTACTTTACCAGTAACGACTTGGTCTTTTTCAAAGTTTGCCATAATGTATACACTCCCTAACTAAATTCATCAACTTATAATAACACACTTTTCTTGTATCGTAAAAAATATTTTTGGAATTTGTTTATTTTTTATTTCACGAGGGAACATTTTAGTAGCAAGACTTCAAGTATTCCCCCTGATTCTGCCGAACTTTCCGAGTTCGGCCCTTTTTTTGTTCTTTTACTCAATTGATCTAAAAAACAGATACCGAAAAGTGATGTGAGCGACTTTCACAACGCTCTAATAAAAACGGACAGTCTCGGTCTGCTCGCTTTCCGCGGACAAGCCCTCATGCCGCTTCAGATGCTTCGCATCTTCCAGGGTCATGCCGACTTGTTTTTCCGCAGGAGTCGAGCAGAACCTCACCTGTCCTAGCGTAAAGGAAATATAGAGTAGAAGCAATCATCAATTGATTACTTACAGATCGTCGAATCCATTTGCATCCGTTACTTTCGCATACGAACGTGATTTTTGTTCGAAGAAGTCCGATTTCGTCGCGTTCATCGAATCATCCGAATACGCACGAATCCATGGCATGACGTCTTCGTCGTGCCCTTCATAGAGATCCGACAAACCGATGACGCGAAGACGTTTGTTTGCGAGATATTTAACGTAGTCACGCATTTCACTGACATCAAGACCGTCTACATCACGCAAGACATATTCGCTCCACTCGATTTCAAGATCAACGGCACGCTTGAACGTGTCGTAGACGAATTGTGTGAAGGAACCATCGGCATCGATTTCTGGATGCTCCGACAGGACAGCACGTAACAATTGACTGATGAAGTACGAGTGTTGTAATTCATCCCGTTGAATGTAGCTGATCATCGTCGATGTTCCGACCATCTTTTGGTGGCGCGCTAAGTTATAGAAGAAGGCAAAGCCTGAATAGAAGTTGATTCCTTCAAGAACGATCGAAGCAACGAGCGATTTCGCAAAGTTTTCTGGAGTCCGGTCATTTTGGAAATCTTCATATAAATCAAGAATGAATGCATTACGCTTCATGACCATGTCATCGTCTTTCGCGATATCGAAAATCCGGTTTTGTTCAGCCAATGGAACTAAGCTGGATAAGACGTAGCTGTACGATTGATTATGAACGACTTCCTGTTGCGCAACGATCGCAAGAATCGCATGAACCGATGAATCCGATGTGAACATTGCCGATTCCAAGATATAACGTGTCTGAACCGAGTCAAGAATCGAGAGTAGCCCGATGATTCGTTTGAAGGCATCCTGTTCCCGTTCGCTCAGTTGATTCCACTGTTGCATGTCCTTCGACATTGAGATCTCATCTGGAATCCAGAAGTTCGATAATAGTTGTTTGTAGATCGAATAAAACTGTGGATACGCAATGTCGTTCCAGTTGACGATGGCACTCGTTTCGCCACCGATGATCGCTGTCGCGCGATTCGGATGACGTGCATCAAGCAGTTTGATTTTTTGTAGCTGTTCCATGTGCTTCGACTCCTTCTTGCTGTAATTGAAGAATGGTCCGTTTCGTCCATTCCTTGACGAGATGTGGGCGATTGCGTGGTGACTGTTCGATTTTCAACAGTTCTCCGGCAAGCGGTACCCCGAATTTCGAGAGATGATAGGCCATCTCATCCACGGCGCGACAATATTTGACGAACATCTTGTCCCCTGTTCCAAAAACAGCTGCCTGCGGAATCGCATGCGAACTCTCCTTCAGAACGGTTCTAAGGCAGTCGCGCATATCGTCGGGTAATTGCCCATCTCCCCACGTATACGAACCAAAATAGACGATATCATAAGGCATTAACTGATACGTCGTCACTTCGTCCGCAAACAACATCGTCGGCTCGATTCCCATCTCAGAACACGTCTTCGCGACGAGTTCTGCCACCTCCTCTGTGTTTCCACTCAATGACGCATATACGATTGCTGCCTTCATGATATCGTCCTCCTTATCTTATGATGAACACGATTCACATTCGTCGATCTCAACCGTCGTCGAACGCGTGTAGTAGATCGTCTTCATCCCGAGTTGCCATGCTTCCATGTGCATCTCGAGTAATTCTTTCGCCTTGACGTTATTTTTCACGTATAAATTGAAACTGATCGCTTGGTCGATGTGACGCTGACGCGAAGCATTTTGACGAATACTCCATAGCTGGTCAATCTCAAACGCTGATTTATAGAACCAGTTCGTTTCCGGTGTTAAATCTGGAACAGTGACTGGAATCTTATAGTTTTTCTTCTCTTCCGAGTAGACTTTTTTGTAGATTGGATCAATCGATGCCGTACTACCCGCAATGATCGCCGTCGATGAGTTCGGTGCGACTGCCATCAAGTAAGCATTACGCATTCCGTACGCCGTGATGTCGGCTTGGAGACGATCCCAATCGAGTTCATCCGTCGTTTTATAGTGGCGACGTTTGATGTACTCTCCTGTTTGCCATTCTGAACCTTCGAAGAGACGATACGCGCCCTTCTCTTTCGCAAGTTGCATCGACGCATCGATCGTCAAGTAAGCGATTTTTTCGTAGAGACGGTCTGCATATTGTACCGCTTCGACCGATTCCCAACGGATGCCTTCGAGTGCAAGCAGATGGTGCCAACCGAACGTGCCAAGACCAACGGCACGGTATTTTTGATTCGTCAATTGTGCTTGCGGAACATCGATCGTGTTCAAGTCGATGACGTTATCAAGCATCCGCATCTGAATCGGAATCAATCGCTCGAGGACGTCAGAACGAACTGCACGTGCAAGTGCAATCGATGACAAGTTACAGACGACGAAGTCTCCTGGTGTCTTCGTGACGATGATTTTACCGTCTTCCGTGTACTCTTCCGTCACGGTCGTCGGGCTCATGTTCTGCATGATTTCCGAGCAAAGGTTTGACGAGTAGATCATCCCTGCATGTTTATTCGGATTCGCACGGTTAACGGCGTCACGGAAGAACATGTATGGCGTCCCGGTCTCGAGTTGCGAACGCATGTAGCGTTTGACGAGATCGATCGCTGGAACTGTTTTTTTACTGAGACGTGGTTCGTTGACACACGCTTCGTATCGTTCTGTGAAGCTGCCACCTTGTTCCGTCTCATCGAAGTAATCTTCGAGACTGAAGCCCATGACCGTCCGAATTTCATGTGGGTCAAACAGATGCCAGTCTTCTCGTGCTTCGACGGCACGCATGAAGCGATCCGGTAAGTTAACACCTGTGAACAAGTCATGTGTCCGAAGTCGCTCATCCCCATTGTTGAGCTTCGCGTCTAGGAATTCGAGAATGTCTTTATGCCAGATGTCGAGATAAACCGCAATCGATCCTTGACGCATACCGAGCTGATCGACGCTGACTGCCGTGTTGTTCAACTGTTTCATCCACGGAATGACACCGCTTGAGACACCTTTAAATCCTTTGATATCTGAACCGCGTGAGCGAATCTTACCCATGTAGACACCGATTCCGCCGCCACCTTTAGAAAGTGTCGCCACGTCCGTGTTCGAGTCGTAGATACCGCGTAACGAATCATCGACTGTATCGATGAAACATGAAGAAAGTTGACCGTAAGACTTACCAGCGTTTGAAAGTGTCGGAGTCGCAACTGTCATGTAAAGATTCGACAATGCCCAGTAAGACTCTTTGACGAGTTCTAAACGACGTTCTTTCGGTTCGTTTTGCATCAGTGTCATCGCGATGACCATGAATCGTTCTTGCGGTAGCTCGTACAAGTTTTTGACGTGATCACGTGCGAGGTACCGGTCTGCCAGTGTTCGAAGACCAATGTATGTGAACAAGTGGTCGCGGGATGGATCGATCGTTGCCGACAGTTCGTTGATGTCTTCCTTCGAATACGCATCTAGTAAATGTTTCGTGAAGATGCCGATTTCTGTCAGTTTTTCAATCAGCGTATACAGCGAACCATACCGTTCTTCTGCTGCATATCCGCGATTTTCACCTGCTTCAAGGTATAAACGATTTAAGTAAGTCGCTGTCGCTACGAATGTCCAGTTCGGCTCTTCTGCCTTCAACATATCGAGTGCGTGCATCGTTAACAGTTCATAGACTTGATCGGCTTGTAGGGATTTTCCTTCAAGCGCTCGGATGGCACGTTCAGTATAGCGGTCGATATCAAGTTCCGGATACGATTCCGTTGCTTGTCTAATCACGACATATACGTCTTCTATTGTCATTGCACCCTTAAAGATGCGTGCTGTATTCAGTGGAGATGCCACTATGAACCACTCCCATTCTCTATCGTTAAACAGGTTCGCATTAGACGATGAAATACGCTAAACTAAAAAAAGACGTCCTACATATAGAAAGGACTCTACAAGTATCACTCTATATATAGACGTTTTAGCCGTTTTTAAACCTGTTAATGTACAAGATATAGGTTATCACTGAAATTCAAAAAAATAACCCCTTGCTTTGAAATTCAGGTCAAACAATTTGAAAAAGGCATCATGACGCCTTTTGAGATATATTGAGATAGCGAGTAAAATGCATTATAAGGTCAAATGAACCGTTAAAATAAAGATGGTCCATTTCTCCTACTAGAAGAAAAATATTCTCTTCGAATTTTCTGATATACTGAACGTATCGATCTTCCGTCTATCAGGAAGAAGGATTCCATCCATCTATCACGAAAAGACGGCATATACGTATGTACGTTGAAAGGAGCTTACCTCATGCAAGTCGATTACACACCAAATCCGAATTCCGTCAAAATTACGCTCGAAGAACAGCGCTTCGGTGCTAAAAGTACGAGTGTCAAAAAAGAAGATACACCTGAAGATGCGTTGCTCGCATCATTGATCGCCCTTGATGGCATCGACAATCTATTCGCTTACGGCGACTTCGTGACGGTTACGAAAGAACCAGAAGCAGAATGGAACGAACTGCTACCACGCATTGAAGCAAACATGTAAAAAACAAGAAGACACCTGTTCCTGGACAGGTGTCTTTGTTCAAGGAGCGATCACTGATGCCAACCGTATCCATCATCATTCCGACGTACAATCGTCCTCGTGAACTAGCAGAAGCGCTAGAAGCATTGACGCGTCAACACTATCAAGACTTCGAAGTCATCGTCTTAAACAATAATGGAGACGATGTCTCAACAGTGACGGCTGCGTATCAGGACCGTCTTCAACTGACCTATGTCGAGTTACCTGAAAACCATCATGTTCGTGCTCGAAATCATGGTGTCACGCTCGCTTCCGGTCGGTATATCTTACTTCATGACGATGACGACCTCTTATTACCGAGTCACCTCGAAGAAGCGGTCGGCGATCTCGAAGCTGGTGCCGATCTCACCTATATGGACGCGGAGCTCTTTACGTATCGCTGGGAAGGCGATCACCGGATCGCACTTGATTCTGAGCCGTTCGCGTATCCGTACGATCCGGAGACGATTCGAGAAGACTCGACGTATATTCCGTCCGGGTCGCTCTATCGTAAATCGCTCCACGATCAACTTGGTTCGTTTGACGAAGACGTCTTCAACTATTGGGACTGGGACTGGATCTTACGCGTCGGCAAGGATCATTTAATACTGCACCCAGCGCGCGCGACCGTCTTATATGCTTTTAATCCGTCGGGTAATCATGAGTCCGCGCGTCAGGATGCAGCGCGACGCGTCTTTTTCGAACGCCTCGTTGAAAAACACCAACTTCCGACAACTGAAATGAAGAACTTCCATATCGTCCAGGCTGAGCGACGCGCACGATTGCGCCAGACCCGCCGTACCTTCAACGGTCAATTGACAGAAAGTGAGTGATCCCATGTACACTGAAAAACAACTCGAATTATTAGCATTATTGACACAGAACGGTCCGATGGATGTGAACTTGCTCGCTCAAATGCTCGACTGGGAAGCGTCAGAAGTAGCGGCTTCAATCGAGACATTCAAACGTGACGGTGTCCTACTCGGCTATACCGCCGTTATTGACTGGCAAAAGATTCATGCCCATCATGGCGTGACAGCTTTCATCGATGTCAAAGTCACACCAAAACGGGGACGCGGCTTTGATGAAGTCGCGGAGCGGATCCATCGTTTCCCGGAAGTAACGTCCCTTTATCTGATGTCAGGTGCATACGACTTGCAAGTCGTCTTAGATGGCAAGTCGTTACAAGAAGTCTCTCAATTCGTTTCTGAAAAATTATCAACGCTCGACTCCGTCATCTCGACGACGACCCATTTCCGCTTGAAGACCTACAAGCACGATGGTGTCCTCTTCAGTCAGGATGATGACGACAAACGATTGAAGGTGTCTCCATGAAGTCTCTATCTGAACGTGTCGAACAGCTAGCCCCATCCGGCATCCGTCGTTTCTTTGATTTAGCAGGATCGATGGAAGACGTCATCTCCCTTGGTGTCGGCGAACCTGATTTCGTCACGCCATGGAATGTTCGCGAAGCGAGCTTCGCAGCACTCGAGCAAGGCTATACAGCGTATAGTGCCAACGCCGGTTTACTCGAGTTACGCCAGGAAATCGCGCTTTACATGCAAGAAAAGTTCGCCATCTCCTATTCGACGACGGAAGAAATCATCGTCACGACCGGAGCCTCGGAAGGACTTGATCTCGCTTTTCGTAGTTTGATCAATCCAGGAGATGAAGTCATCGTCGTTGAACCGGCGTTCGTCTCGTATGCCCCTTTGATTGAACTCGCTGGAGGCATTCCTGTCGCCGCTGCGTGTCATGCAGAAGACGGTTTTGCGATTCAACCGGAGACGATTGAGCAACTGCTGACAGATAAAACGAAAGCGATCATTTTCTGTTTCCCTTCGAATCCGACAGGCTCGACGATGTCGCGCGATCAATTAGCGGACCTAGCGTTACTCGTCCAAAAGCATGATCTATATGTCATCAGTGACGAGATCTATGCCGAACTATCCTACGAAACGGAAGCGATTTGCTTTGCGACCCTTCCCGGAATGCGAGAGCGGACGATCATCATCAACGGCTTCTCGAAAGCCTTCGCGATGACAGGCTGGCGGCTTGGTTTCACTTGTGCGCCACCTGCCATCACGCAATCCATGCTGAAAGTGCATCAATACGGAATGATGTGTGCCCCGACCCTTGTCCAGTTCGCGGGAATTGAAGCACTCCGTTCACGTCATAAGACGGTCCCTGATATGGTGACGAGTTATCGCCAACGCCGAAACTACTTCGTCAAGGCGTTAAATGATGCGGGACTTCCGACACATCTGCCGGGCGGTGCTTTTTATGCCTTCCCGTACATCGGTCACACTGGATTAACGAGTGAAGAATTCGCAGAACAGTTGTTACTGGCTGAACGCGTCGCCGTCGTGCCAGGATCCGTCTTCGGAGCAAGCGGTGAAGGCTACGTTCGGGCAAGTTACGCGAGTTCGATTGAGCAACTGCAAGAAGCGATCGCTCGGATTCAGCGCTTCATGAAAAAATGGCAGACTCAGGATGAAACGGCATCGTCTCATTCACACTAAAAATAAGCCGCCTGCTCGTTTGAGCAAGCGGCTTATTTATTTAATCGACATAAAGAACGAGGAACATCCGATGATCGTCTTCTGCGTGATACGGCGAGATTGGACCGAGTTGTGGCGCAAAGACTTCCAACCGATACGGTGAATCCTTGAAGTCAAGCGGTGTCCGCTCTTTGATCAAGCGTCCCATTTCGTCCGCTAGTTCTTTCACTTCAACCAAACTACGTGAGCGTTCCATCGGTGCTTCGAAGACGAATGCCTCGATTCCCTCAATCGACGCACATCGGAGGAAACGCCGGAGTGACGGCAATGCTGCTTCCATGTTGTCCTCGATCGTTTGGTTATCCTCGTACACAGGGGCTCCCCAGAGGCGCGCCTCACTTCCTGTCGCACTCCGGAAATGATCAATCGTCTCTTCCGTGATGGGATCACGCGTCAACGCGAAGCGTGTTTTATCCCGCTTCAGATTCTTTTCATTCGTCCGATCGATTTCTGCCAGCAAATCAAGTTGAAGTGGTCGTGCTAACCGAAACAGTTCGCGTTGCAGACGTGCTAAGGAATGGCCAATCGGAACAATCGTGTCTTTCGCTTTCGGCGGTTTATCGCCTTCATACCCGTTCATGACACGTGCGATTTGTCCGGCCTCATGCACGAGTCGATAAAACGAACCGTCCTGATCATCATTTGCTGTCCCGAGCGTCTCGTGCTGTGCTGCAAGATCCGCCACGTATTGATTCGCAAGGCAGGTCGAGATCATCAAGACATCAACAAGCTCTGAGCGAAGGGCTTCTAAATCATTTTGTTCCAGTGCTTCTCCGACCTCACCGACTTCTTCCGTCAGGCGTGCGAGACCAGATAGTGGTCGAAAATAACCGCCGAGTGAGCGGATCGTCGCATCAACCTTTTGTTGCAGTGTCTTCATCTGTTCCATCTGTCTGACCCTCCACGATTGCTTGGCGTACGTGCATTTCTGTCTCTTGTTTGACGCGTTGCGTAAACGCCTGATTTTTCTTCCATTCTCGAATTCCGACAGATGTCACAGCAATCAACGCAGCAAATAATCCGATTTCTCTTTTACGCATCGCTTTCTCCTCCTTTTGAATGACTCGTTCCCTACCTAAACATGATATGATGATATCAATTCTACATAATCCAGTAAGAGGTGTTGCTTGTGTCGACTGAACGTCTTTGGCAAATGGCCCGGTTCTTGACGGTGATCTTCGCCTTCGTAGCTGTTGGATGGTTACTCATCCGCCTCTCGTCCATTTTGTACCCGTTTGTCTTTGCGTTTCTGCTTGCTCTTTTCAGCCGTCCGCTCGTCGATTTCTTTCAAAAGCGGTTACGGATTAATCGTGGATGGGGTGCGTTATTGTCGATCATTTTGATCAGTGGTCTATTGATCGGTTCCCTCGCCTTGATCATCATGCAGTTGATTCGCGGTCTTGTATTTGTCGCCAATCAATTACCCGCACAAATTCAAGAATTGAGTCTGTATTTTCAAAAGCTGTACAACGAAAAACTGGCACCGATTTGGAACGATGCGTCTGAAGCTTTACGTTCACTAGAACCATCCCAACAAAATACGGTTCAAAACAGTATTCAATCGCTCGGTAGTTCACTTGCGAGTGCGATTGGAGAGGGCTCAAAAAGTGTTGCGATGATGCTTCAAGCCGTTCTCGCGACCCTACCGTCGATCGCGTTGATTTTTGTCATCGTCTTACTCGCTTGGTTTTTCATCGCAAAGGATTGGCACCAGTATGAGATGCGGTTGAAACGCTACGAGATGCTTCCTTGGTTCGCTCGTTTCGAATCCGTCTTCTTGAGTTTACGCTCCGCCTTGTTCGGCTATATCAAAGCACAATTCACTTTGATTACAATCACGTTCTTCATCGTCCTGATCGGTTTGTTCATCATTGGTGTCGAGCATCCATTTGCAGTCGCGTTTATCGCTGCCTTCTTCGACATTTTACCGTATCTCGGTACAGGTTCCGTCTTCCTGCCTTGGATCGCTTACTCCTTGATTACCGGAGATACGACACTTGCGATTGGTCTCGGGATTCTATACGCGCTCGTCATTCTCCAGCGCAACATCATGGAACCGAAAATCGTCGGCGACAACATCGGGATTCAACCCATCACGGCATTGATCGCACTGTTCGTCGGGATCAAATTCTTCGGTGTCTTCGGACTGATTCTCGGACCATTGATCGCTGTCATCTTAAAAGCACTCTACAACGCCCAGATTTTCCATTATATTTGGGACTTCGTCAAAGGATCACCCACACCATTTCGGTGAGGGTGATTTTTTGGGTAGAGCTGCATATAACGGATATCCTTCCGTGTCCACCGGTCGACTCGCCGGTAAGTAATCACACGGAAAACGGGCGCCCGTCGCAAGCAAACAAGCGTCGAGCCAATCATCGATCGCAACATGCGACTGACGCTGTTCCCATAACGGTGGACAATCAAAACGCTTAAGCAATTCGATTCGTTCCGCAATGCCTTCGGTCGTCTTCTTTGAAAAACGTGCCGGATGACCGGCGAGTCGCGCGAAACAGACTTCCGGATGGGCTTCAATCATCTCACTCCGATAGGCATGACGGACTTCTCGAATTTTCGGTAATAGATACCACGCTTGTTTTGAAAGCCCGATCCCCGCATGTTGTTTCGCTAAATCATTTGCTTCCATATAGGTTGAGGCTGTCAGCGCACTGAGAAACGGGGCATTAAAGACACTGCTCGTTCGCCCAGGGCGTAATTCCTGTCGCAACAGTTGATCCGTTTCGCGTCGTCCTTCCGTTAAACCAATCGGCATATCTACCCAAATCCGGTCAGCTCTAGGAATATTGGCAAGTGTCGGTTCGACCGATCCCGTATAACGACCGTTTTCGTACATAACGACGACCCAGCCTGCCTTTGCCGCATCAATTCCGATGACGATCATTCGTCTTCTCCCGGAAAGAACGGAGTAGTGATAAGACGGTGAAGATACCAATGAACGTCGCGAGACCGAGCGATAGACGATCGCGTGCATCCAAATACCAGACGACGGCAAGAATCGTCAACAAGACGCCGAGTAGATTCCAGCGTCTCATTTTTCTTGCTCGACGAATCGATACAGACTACGAACCATAACGCCTGTCGCTCCTTTTGGACCAATCTCAGACGCTTGATTCTGTTCCGATGTTCCCGCGATATCGAGATGTAGCCAAGGTGTGTCACCGACGAATTCTCCGACGAACGCACCACCGAAGATCATATGTCCCATGCGTCCCGGTGAGTTGTTCAAGTCTGCGACTTCCGAACGGCGGACTTGTTTGATGAACGCATCAACATATGGCATTTGCCAAACCATCTCATTCGTTTCTTTCGTCACCTGTTCAAAGCGTTCGTAAAGTGACACATCGTTCGTCAACGCACCAGTGATTTCTGTTCCAAGCGCGACAAGGACACCACCTGTCAACGTTGCGAGATCGATGATCGCTTTAGGTTGATACTCTTTGACGTACGTGACTGCGTCAGCAAGGACAAGCCGTCCTTCCGCATCCGTGTTCAAGACTTCGATCGTTTTTCCTGCCATCGATGTGATGACGTCGTCCGGTTTGAAGGCATCCCCGGAAATCATATTGTCCGTTGCCGGAATGACACCGATTACGTGAACATCTGGCTTCAGTTGACCGAGTGCTTCGAATAAGCCGAGAACCGCTGCCGCTCCCCCCATGTCGCCTTTCATCCCAACGATCCCATCTTTCGGTTTGATGGAATAACCACCTGTATCGAATGTGACGCCCTTCCCGACGACCGCGATCGGTGCTTCTGCTGATCCTTTATATTCAAGGACGATCAATTTCGGTGGAATGACGGATCCTTGGTTGACGGCAAGCAAGGCGCCCATCCCGAGCGCTTCCATCTCTTCCTTATCGATGATCCGGAGATCATGCCCATGACGCTCCGCGATGAAACGTGCTTCGTCCGCAAGCGCTGGCGCCGTCAAGAGATTCCCTGGCATCGTTACGAGACGACGCGCTAAGTTCGTCGCTTCGCCTAAAGCTGTTCCACGAAGGACGGCTTCGTCTTCAGAAGGTAAGACCGTCAGATGTAACGTATACGCTTTCGAAGGCGACGTCTTATAATGTTTGACCTCATATGTAGCGAGGGTGAATGTCTCAGCAATCAGCTCGACTGGTTGTCCTGGGAATGTCGTTGCATCAACTGTGACATGTTCTAAGCGACGCGCTTTGACGTGTTGTGCTGCTTTTCCGAGTAAGCGACGTAACTCATCTTGCGAGAGTTGATCGACTTTCCCGAGCCCGACGAACAAGACACGTGCCACGTCTCCCGATAATGTCGGCAACAGTCGGAGTTCTCCGCGTTTCGTTGAGATATCACCTTGGCGAACCCACTCTTCTAATTTGTCACCATACAGTGCTTGTAACCGTTCATCGAGCGGTTGATTTCCAGAAATCCCGACAACGAGTACGTCTACGGATTGATTCGTTTGCATATAAAACTCCCCCTTTGACTAGTATCTATTAGTATGAAGTGTTTTCAGTCATTTTCCAACTGATAGCCTCTCGACTGACCGCAAACGCTTTCACTGCTTCTGTTCGACAATTTGTCGAAATGCTTGGTTTCAAACAATTGTTGCCCGTTTCACAATATGATAGGATTAAACGGGTGAAATGTTGAGACACTTCAAGAAACGATGCGTTTGCTGTTCCGGGAAATGTCTACGTTTTCATTCAAGGGAGAGTGCGCAGAAGGCTCGTTAAGAGAGAGGCGTTTATGGGTATCTATAGATAGCTAAGAAACGAAGTCGTCGCGTTAAAAAAACTTACTGAAAAGAGGGTAATGCACATGGCACAACATATCAAGGGAATTGGCGCTTCTGCAGGGATCGCGATTGCAAAAGCATTCGTGATGGAAACACCGGTCTTTGAGATTCCATCGCACAAAATCGAGGATGCAGCTGCGGAAAAAGAACGTTTCCAAGCAGCAATCGCAAAATCGAAGACGGAACTCGAAGTCATTCGTGAAAATACCTTACAAGAATTAGGTCCAGATAAAGCGGAGATCTTCTCGGCTCACCTTCTCATCTTAGAAGATCCGGAAATCGTCAGTCAGGTGAACGCAAAAATCGAGGATGAGCAAGCAAATGCTGCAAAAGCACTCGATGAAGTCGCGAACATGATGGTCATGATTTTCGAATCAATGGATAACGAATACATGCGCGAGCGTGCAGCAGACGTTCGTGACGTCACAAAACGGACGATGGCTCACCTTCTCGGTATCACGTTCGTCACTCCAGCTCAAATCAATGAAGAAGTCATCATCATCGCAGAAGACTTGACTCCTTCAGATACAGCTCAATTGAACCGTAAATATGCTAAAGGTTTCGCAACGAACATTGGTGGCCGGACATCGCACTCTGCCATCATGTCACGTTCACTCGAAATCCCAGCAGTCGTCGGTACAAAAGTCGTCTTGACAGACGTGAAACACGGCGATCTTCTCATCCTTGACGGTGCTGAAGGTGACGTCATCGTCAACCCAAGCGAAGAGCAAGTGGCTGAGTATGAAGCAAAACGTGCAGCATACATCGCACAAAAAGAAGAGTGGAAAAAACTCAAGAACGAAAAAACAATGACAGCTGACGGTCATCACGTCGAGCTCGCTGCAAACATCGGTACACCAAACGATGTCAAAGGCGTTTTGGATAACGGCGCAGAAGCAGTCGGTCTCTACCGTACGGAATTCCTCTACATGGATGCAGAGACATTCCCAACGGAAGACGAGCAGTTCACAGCTTACAAAACGGTTCTCGAATCAATGGGCGATAAAAAAGTCGTCATCCGGACACTCGATATCGGTGGCGATAAAGAATTGTCGTACCTTGATCTCCCACACGAGATGAACCCGTTCCTCGGTTACCGTGCGATTCGTCTCTGTCTCGATCAAACAGACTTGTTCCGTACACAATTACGCGCACTTCTTCGTGCGAGTGCATACGGCAAACTCGCTGTCATGTTCCCGATGATCGCAACGATCGAAGAGTTCCGTGCTGCAAAAGCACTTCTCCTTGAAGAGAAAGCAAACCTTCAAGCTGAAGGCGTTACGGTATCAGAAGACATCGAAGTCGGTATGATGGTCGAAATCCCAGCAACAGCGGTCATGGCTCGTCAGTTCGCAAAAGAAGTCGACTTCTTCTCTGTCGGAACGAACGATTTGATTCAATACACGATGGCAGCAGACCGGATGAACGAAAAAGTATCATACCTGTACCAACCGTTCAACCCAGCGATCTTGAACCTCTTGAACAACGTCATCACTGAAGCACACAAAGCAGGCAAATGGGTCGGCATGTGTGGTGAGATGGCAGGAGAAGAATTGGCACTTCCAATCCTTCTTGGTCTTGGTCTCGATGAGTTCTCGATGTCAGCATCATCTGTCCTTCGCGCACGTAGCTTGATGACACGCCTCAACAAATCAGAGTGTGAAGCAATCGTTGAGCAAGTACTCGATATGGATACGGCAGAAGAAGTCGTCGACTTCCTCAGCACGACTTTCGATATCAAAAAATAAGTTCTGTCAGACGAATCTGGAGCAATCCAGGTTCGTCTTTTTTTGTCTAATTCAACAAAAAACAACGCCCCTTTTTAATAAGAAAGAAGACGTTGTTAAAACAGTGGTTATTGAGCTTGTTTCTTCTTCGCTGGCGTTGCTTGTTCCGACAGAATCGGACGCTCGTTCCCCATCAAGAAGATAAAGATGACACCGAGTACTGCTGGAATCAACGCCCAGAAATAGACGGTTGAGATTGATTCTGCAAGCGACGTCTTGATTGCTGTCGCAACTTCTGGTGGCATCTTCGCAAACGCATCAGCCGTTGGGAACTGTCCACCGGACGGCGCTCCGCCTTGCGGCAACCGATCCGTTACAGCCGACGTGAACGTCCGTGATTGAATGATTCCGAGAACCGTGACACCAAGCGTCATCCCGATTGTCCGGAATGTCGAGCCCATCGAGGTCGCTGCGCCCCGACGTTGCATCTCGATGCCATTGATACTCGCTAGATTCAACAGAGAGAAACTAAACCCGACACCGAAGCCAAGAATGATCATATAAATCGTTACCGCTGTCCGCGATGTCTCAAGCGTCATCGTACTAAGGAGATAGACACCGAGTAGGAAGAAGACCGCTGAGACGATCATGACGTTCCGGAATCCAAACTTGTTCGGCAACTGTCCACCAAGTTGCGCCGAGATGACTGAAGCGATCAACATCGGCATCAGGATCAGACCGGAGTTCGTCGCACTGCCACCAAAGACACCTTGCACGAAAATTGGAATGAACACACTCGCCGAGATGAAGACGAATCCATAAAAGAACGCAACGCCCTGTGTTGCTGCAAATAAACGACGGCGGAACAGGCTGAACGTAATGACGGGATCTGCAGCACGTCGTTCAGCAAATGCGAAGGCAACGAACGCGACGAGTGCTGCTCCGAACAGACCAAGAATTTGTGGCGAAGACCACGCATATTCTTTTCCACCCATTTCAAGTGCGAGTAAGAATAACACTAGTCCAGCGACAAGCGTCAAGGCACCGACATAGTCGATTTTCTGCGTCCGGTGCACCGGTGATTCCTGATAGAAGACCGTCACGAGACCAAGGGCAATCAAACCAAGTGGAATATTAATGTAAAACACCCAGCGCCAGTCGAGGGAGTCCGTCAATAACGCCCCAAGCAATGGTCCGAAGATACTCGAGATACCGAAGACTGCTCCGAACAACCCACTGACTTTCCCCCGTTTTTCCGGTGGGAAGATATCAAAGATGATCGTAAAGGCAATCGGCATCAACGCCCCACCACCAAGCCCTTGCAAGGCACGATAGGCAGACAATTCAATGATCGAGTCTGCCATTCCACACAAGATACTCCCTACCATGAAGAGGAGCATTCCAAAGAGGAAGAAGCGTTTTCTTCCATACATGTCACTCAGTTTACCGAAGATCGGCATCCCAGCAACGGTTGCGATCATGTAAGCCGACGTGACCCATGCATACTGATCAAACCCATTCAGTTCACTGACGATCGTCGGCATCGCTGTCGCAACGATCGTGTTATCCATCGCCGCGACTAAAATCCCAATCAATAATCCGATGACGACAGGTGTCGTATTCGTTTTTGTTGTAGTCGAAGACATCGACGCACCTCATTTCTCAAAAAATTAGCTAACTCTTATAATAGCTAACTCATTGTATCATCATATGTGCAAAATCTCATTATCAAATGTGCTCTATGATCATTTCATACAAAAAAGACGGATCGCTCAGGGCGATCCGTCGCTTTTCTTCTTTACTCTACTCGATACGAAATCGCTTCTCCGGCTTCGACCGTCCGTCCGACATCAACGTCGACTTTTCGATCGCCGCTGTTCGTGACGATGATTGGCGTCAGTAATGATGGTACGAGTGGTCGTACTTGTTCAAGGTCGACATTGAGAAGTGGTGTACCCGGTTCGACACGATCGCCGGCTTTCGCCAACGCCTCGAATCCTTTTCCTTCGAGTGACACCGTATCAATACCGATGTGGATCAGGATCTCATCTCCATTATCCGCAAGAATACCGATCGCGTGTTTCGTTGGGAAGAACGTCGTAATCTCACCAGAAACCGGAGAGACGACATATCCTTCCGTTGGTTCGATTGCATATCCGTCACCCATCATGCGACCGGAGAAGACTTGGTCCGGTACATCATCGAGAGAACGAATGATACCGCTTAGTGGTGCAACATATCCATCTTCAGGCACGTAAGCCCCGCCACGATCCCCAGCGAGTGGACCGGTATCTGCTGTAGTTCCAGAAGTGCGCGCTTCGTCTCCCGTTGGTACTTGTGGAATTGGATCGGCTTCCGGTGTTTCTTTTGGTTTATAGTTTGGATCTTTCATGATGTCTGCCATCTCTGTCTTGATCCCGTCGGATTTCGGTCCAAAGATCGCCTGGACGTTATCTCCGACTTCAAGAACACCGGCAGCGCCAAGTTCTTTCAAGCGGTCCTTGTTGACGCCTGATTTATCATTGACCGTAATCCGAAGTCGTGTGATACAAGCATCTAAGTGTTTAATGTTTGATGGACCACCGAATGCTTGTAGAATTTCATACGGTAGATCGCCTGCTTGTGCCGTGGAGGTAGCGGCACCTTCTTTAATCGCTTCTCGTCCCGGAATCTTTAGATCAAACTTCGTAATGACGAAACGGAATCCGAAGTAATAGATGACGGCGAAGACAAGACCGACTGGAATGACGAGCCACCACGAGGTGCGGTTCGGTAGAATCCCGAATAACGTGTAGTCAATCAATCCACCGGAGAACGTCATCCCGATCTTGACGTTCAGTAAATCCATGATCATGAATGAAAGACCAGCAAAGACGGCGTGA
The DNA here is from genome assembly GCF_015645365.1 of Exiguobacterium abrahamii. Taxonomy (NCBI): domain Bacteria; kingdom Bacillati; phylum Bacillota; class Bacilli; order Caryophanales; genus Exiguobacterium; species Exiguobacterium abrahamii. The sequence goes on along the minus strand of NZ_JADOYC010000001.1, from coordinate 487,410 downwards.
ACGGCAAACAAGAGTGGTGCAACGAATACGAAGGAGAACTCGACTGGCTCCGTGATCCCAGTCAAGAAAGAAGTCAACGCAGCTGAGAAATAGAGACCTTCGACGGCTTTACGACGATCTTTTGCAACGGTGTGGTACATCGCAAGACAGGCTGCTGGCAGACCGAACATCATGAATGGATATTTCCCGGTCATATATGTCCCTGCCGTAAATGGTACACCGTCCTTCAACTGTGCGAAGAAGATCCGCTGATCCCCGTTGATGATCGTTCCGGCTTTATCCGTATATTCCCCGAACTGGAACCAGAAGCTTGAGTACCAGATATGGTGAAGACCAAACGGAATCAACGAACGTTCGACGAGTCCAAAGATGAACGCAGACAACGGTTCGTTCGCTTCGATGATTGTTTTCGAGAACGTATTGATACCTGTTCCAATCGGTGGCCAAATGTACGATAAGGCAAACCCGGCGACAAGACTAAATAAGGCAGTTGCAATCGGAACAAAACGTTTCCCTGCGAAGAATCCGAGGAAATCAGGCAGTTTGATTTTAAAGAATTTATTATAACTGTACGCTGCTATCAAACCGGCAATGATCCCTCCGAATACCCCCATTTGCAAGGTCGGTATCCCGAGGACCGTCGCATACGACAAGTCACTCGCTTTCTGTGCTTCCGTGATTTTTTCTGGTGTGATCTGTAAGAATGAACTGATGACCTTGTTCATGATCAAGAAACCGACGATCGCTGCTAGACCGGCAACCCCTTCCCCATTCGCAAGACCAATCGCGACCCCGACGGCAAACAGTAACCCGAGGTTCGCAAAGATGATATCACCCGCATCCTGCATGACTCGCCAGATGACGACTAGCGAATCGTTCTCGAGGAACGGTAAATATTGCGTCAAGTTCGGATTTTGGAACGCTGTCCCGAACGCGAGCAACAGCCCCGCTGCCGGCAAAATCGCTACCGGTAACATCAGGGCCTTACCGATCCGCTGTAAGACACCAAACACGTTTTTCCACATGCGTATATTCCCTCCTTTTTTTAAACAAACTACTTAGTTCATACCCTAAAATATTCTAGCGCAAAACGATTCTAAAAGATTTTTCCAAAAAAAATGAGCCCTTCCGCAGAAGGACTCATTTCTTAAACATTAGACTGTTTTTTCTTGTTTACGTGATGCGATGACGGCTTGGATTTCAGACTTGATGTTGTCTGATTTCGGTCCGTAGATTGCTTGAACGTTGTTACCAACTTCAAGGACACCAGCAGCACCTAATTTTTTCAACTCATCTTTGTTGACTTTCGATTTGTCGAGAACTTCGACACGAAGACGTGTGATACATGCATCCAAGTGTTTGATGTTCGACTCTGAACCGAGTGCATCAAGAATACCTTCAGCAAGTTCAGAACCTTGAGCAGATGAAGTCTCTTGCGCTGCATCTTCACGACCTGGAGTTTTCAGGTTGAATTTGCGGATTGCGAAACGGAATCCAACATAGTAGATGACAGAGAGTGCAAGACCGACGACGATGACGAGCCACCACTGCGTGCGTCCTGGAAGAACACCGAAGAGAAGGAAGTCAATCAAACCACCAGAGAATGTCATACCGATCTTAACGTTCAACAATTGCATCGTCATGAACGAGAGACCTGCGAAGACTGCGTGAACTGCGAACAAGATTGGAGCAACGAACAAGAATGCGAATTCGATTGGCTCTGTGATACCTGTCAAGAATGCTGTAAGTGCTGCTGATCCAAGAAGACCACCAACGACTGCACGGCGCTCAGGACGAGCTTCGTGGTACATAGCAAGAGCTGCTGCTGGAAGACCGAACATCATGAACGGGAATTTACCAGTCATGAATGTACCTGCAGTCAATTCAACGTTATCTTTCAATTGAGCGAAGAAGATCGCTTGGTCACCACGAACGACATCACCTGCTGCATTCGTGTACGAACCGAATTCGAACCAGAATGGTGCATAGAAGATGTGGTGAAGACCGAATGGAATCAACGAACGTTCGATGAGACCGAAGACGAATGCTGCGAGTGTTGGGTTTTTCTCCATCATGAAGTGGGAGAATGTGTTCAATCCGTCCTGTGCGAACGGCCAAACGAATACAAGTACAAGACCTGCGAACAATGAAACGACAGCAGTGACGATTGGAACGAAACGTTTACCAGCAAAGAATCCAAGGAACTGTGGCAATTCGAGATTATGGTACTTCCCGTACGCCCAAGCTGCGATCAGACCGATGATGATACCACCGAATACCCCAGTTTGAAGTGTTGGGATACCGAGTACGTTTGCATATCCTTGACCGTTAGCAACCATTTCTGGTGTAACGCCGAGCCAAACGCTCATTGTTTTGTTCATGATCAAGAATCCGACGATTGCCGCAAGTCCGGCTGCGCCGTCCCCTGCAAGACCAATCGCGACACCGACCGCGAATAAGAGTGCTAAGTTACCGAAGATGATATCCCCAGCTGCTTCCATCAATTTTGCAACCTTGATGATTGCATCATTTTTCAAGAACTCGAGTTTTGACGTCAAGTTCGGATTTTGCATCGCGTTACCGAATCCGAGTAGGATACCGGCAGCTGGCAAAATCGCTACAGGAAGCATCAACGCTTTACCGACACGTTGAAGAACAGCAAAAATCTGTTTGAACATGTGTGTTTCCTCCTTTTCCTGTTAAGAGCGAAGTATGATGAATAATGCCAATGATTGAGACGAAAAAAGTCAGACATCTGACCGATTTTTTACAGAAAAAAATCAGGCACGAGCGGATTGTAGACAATAGACTTATCCCGTTGAATAACGGAAATAAAGCTTCTTGCCCGACATCCCACTCATGCCTGATCGTATCAGTAACACGTAGTCCGTGCGGTCATTTACCTGAATCGTACTGCACTAAGCGTTGCAGATGCATCGTAAGATACGTCGCCTCACCGCGCGGTACCGCTTTCTTCAACTGACGTTCCATGATGGACATCAGCTCCCAAGCAGTATCATAGCATAGCGGATATTCTTCACGCAATAGCTTTTCTACTTTTTCTGGAGCCTCTAGATACTCCCCATTGGAAACCCTTTCAATCGCTGAACGAAGATGCCGAATCAGACGCTTGTAATCAAGCGATTTTCGATCGATTTTAATCTCCAGTCGCTGTTCGATATGACTAGCAATTAAACCGACGAGTTGATGATGGCGGTTAACTTCGAGTACGTCTTTGAAGTTCGTCGCCGAATGAATATGAAGTGCGATGAATCCTGTCTCCGCTGGAGGCAGGTAAAAATTCATCTCGGCACTGATGAACTCGACGATTTCTTCTGCAAGGGCGTACTCTTCCGGATACAAGGCTTCCGTTTCAGCAAGAAACGGATTTGTGACTTCCATTCCTTGTTCGAGTCGCTTGAACGTAAACGTCAAATGATCCGTCAATCCAATATGGATATGTTCGTCGACCTTTTTTCCGAAGCGTGTCTCGATCATCGAGACGATCTCGTTCATCAACGCGATGAAATTTTCATCTAGATGACCGACGAGCGCCTTATATTGATCCTGTTCTTCTTTATCCTTCAACGTGTAGACTTTTTCCAACTTGTCGAGATCTGTCAGTTGATCGCCTGGCTTCCGACCGAAGCCAATCCCTTTCGCGAGGATAATGACTTCCTGATTCGCACCAGTCGAACAAATGACGACATTATTATTCAATACCTTGATAACGTGGTACATTTGTTTATCCATTCGCTCTCAACCCAATCTGCTCTTACACATTTATTTAAAGACATTGTTTTTATTATAACGGTTTTTCAGACACGAAAAAAGCCTACTTACTCAAGTAGACTTTAAAACATTTGGTAACCGCTCTTACGCAAGAAGCGAATCGATAGACCGGCGATGATGATTCCGGCAAGACCAGCCGCGAACATCGTGATATCCGCTGTCTGTAGACCAGCAATCCGGTCTCCGAGATTCGGAATCGCTTCACGAGCATTCGTGAAGTATTCGAGCGTCGATTGGTTGTCGATCATCATGATGATGATGACCGGATAGAGTACGAGCATCACCCACGTACTCCGCAACAACATGTTTAAGATGAATCCGATACTAAAGAACATGACGAGATAAAGCACACTCCCGATCACGGCTTGAATGATATGCATACTGTTCCCCCTTTGAATCTCTTCTAGTATAACCGACAAAAAAGGCAAATGCACGAGTGTACATTTGCCTAAAACGTGAACTTAGAACTTCCCTTTTTTGATCGCAAGACCAAGTTTTTTCAGTTCGAAGAAGTGTTTGTTGTCGATGACTTTTTTCATGAACGATGCGTTACGGCCGTAAATCTTCTTACCGAAGACCATGCCGATGCCGTCTTTGTGACCAAGTGAAGCGACCGTTCCTTTGTTCTCGTACGTGAACGTCGATGTTTGACGACCCGCGATGAGTGCTGCGATGTTCTCAGCGACTTTGTGTGCTTGTTGTGTCGCGATTTGTGCAGTCGGTGGGTACGGACGGTTCGAACTTGGATCCATGACTGCTGAACAGTCACCGATCATGAAGACGTTGTCGTGTCCTGGAACACGGAGATCTTCTTCAACGACGACACGGTTACGCATCGCTTCGAAACCAGATGCTGCAACGACAGGGTTACCGCTGACGCCACCTGTCCAGATGATCGTGTTCGCTTCGATTGTCTCAGTCGTGTCGCCTTGAAGCGGACCGAATGTGACGCTTCCTGGTCCACATTCCTTGATGCCGTTACCGAGTTTGAACTCGATACCCTGGCGCTCAAGCCATTTGTGTGCATAGTTGACGAGATCTGCATCGAATCCTGGAAGGACTGTCGGTGCTGCCTCGATGTTGACGACACGAACGAGTTCGCGTGGAATGTCATATTGTTTGCACAGTTCTGGGATACGGTTGACGAGCTCACCCATGAACTCGATTCCTGTGAATCCAGCACCACCAACGACGATCGTCAAGAGTGAACGATCTTGTGATCCTGTTGTTTTGTACTGTGCGAATGAGTAATCGATATGTTCCTTGATTTTACGGACGCTGTTCAACGAGCTGATTGTCAGCGCGTGTTCCTTCAATCCTTTGATGCCGAATGTTTCAGGAACGCCACCGAGAGCAACGACGACGTAATCGTAAGGAACTGTTCCGCCATCTTGTAAAAGAACCGTTTTAGCAGCCGTGTCGACTTTCTCAACGATGCCTTTGACAAGTTTGACGCGTGACGGGTTGATGACATCATTGATGTAGATGCGCGCTTGCTCCGCAGACATCGTACCTGCAGCTGGTTCATGCAACCAAGTTGTTTGGTAATGATAGTCGTGTTTGTTAATCAACGTGATGTTCGCTTGATCGACGCCGAGTTTCTTTTGAAGGTTGACTGCTGTGATCAATCCACCGTAGCCCGCTCCAAGAATAACAATGTTAGGTGTGTTCATGTTCTGATACTCCTTACGAATCGTAGTTTTGTTGTGATTTTCTTCACATTCAATTACAGACGAATGCTCAAAAATTTTGTTCAAATAATGTTCACATGTCTATAAGCCTATTGAAACACTTTTCAGGAATGATTGCAAAAGAAAAATGTAATTTCCCTTAAAAAAATGTGAGATGTTCCGTACTTGCACCTTCACCCCCTACTTCCTATATAATAGACCTATCCAACGCTAGGAGGGAATCAGATGCACCAACCATATGATGTCACGATCATCGGCGGCGGTCCGGTCGGACTGTTCACCGCGTTTTATTCAGGGATGCGCCAGATGAAGACGAAGGTCATCGAGAGTCTACCTCAATTAGGTGGTCAACTCGCTACGCTTTATCCTGAAAAATATATATACGATATTGCCGGTTTTCCGAAAGTAAAAGCACAGGAACTGGTCGATCGGTTGCTTGAACAAGCAAATGAATTCGATCCGACATACGTGCTCGGTGAGACTGTCATCGCTTACGAACGGATGGATGACGGAATCATCCGCCTCATCACGAATAAAGGCGAGCATTATACGAAGACCGTCATTTTGACGGCAGGAAACGGCTCGTTCGCCGCGCGTCCACTCGGAGTGGCGGATGCAGAACGCTTCGAAGAAACAAACTTACACTATTTCGTCAACGACATGGAACGTTTCAAGGATCGCCAAGTCGTCTTACTGGGTGGTGGTGACTCTGCCGTTGACTGGTCATTGATGCTTGAGCCGATTGCAAAATCCGTCACGCTCATCCACCGTCGTGATAAGTTCCGTGCCCATGAACATTCGGTCGAACTGTTACACGATTCATCCGTCAACGTCATGACGCCGTATACACTTGAATCGGTCACAGGTGAGACACACATCGAGACGCTGACGTTCAAACATGCTGAAAGTGGTGAAGTCGTCGTCGTCGCTGCGGACGATGTCGTCTGTAACTTCGGTTTCGTCTCGTCACTCGGACCGCTCAAAGAATGGGAAGTCGAATTCGAACGCAATTCGATTCGTGTCAATTCGAAGATGGAGACTGCGATTCCAGGCGTCTTCGCTTGTGGTGATATCGCGACTTACGAAGGACGCGTCAAACTAATCGCAACGGGCTTCGGTGAAGCACCGATCGCCGTTAACCAAGCGAAACTTCTCGTTGATCCATCTGCTCGTCACCCGCAACACTCGACGAGTCTGTTCGAAAAAGTAACGAATCATTCTTGAGATAACTGAATGCCTGTAAACAAATAAGAGGTCGAATTCCGGATGACATACCGGAGTCCGACCTCTTATTTTGATGGAATCGCATCGAGGACGTGAACAAACATCTTCGACTCCTACAGGAAAAGGAAGCACGATGTGTGCTTCCGTCAGGGAGAGGTAAGACCCGACAGATCACATGAAATGGGAACTGGCGCGGCTTACATCCCGCCTGAGGAAAGCGAAGATGTTGAAAAGTCCGATTTCATACAGATGATCTTTTAACCGGTATCCGGTAAACCCGTTGCACGAGTTCGACCCCACCTCGCTCAATCATCGATTCTTCGAAGACCTGACCACCGAATCGCTCGTAAAACTGGCACGCTGGATTATCCCGCAAGACAGAAACCTGCATCGTCTCATACTCAGCTAAGTCCTCAGCGATGCGTTGAAACAACGCTTTACCGAGTCCTTGTCCTTGCGACGCTTGCAAGACATAAATCGCATACAACTCCCCTTCACGCGCATCACTTCGATTCGCTCCACCTTGCGCAAAGCCAACGACTTCTTCTCCTGACAGGGCAACATACACGCGTTGATCAACTAACGTCTGCCCCCATTGTTTCGTCCGTTTTTCGTGCGACAACTGTGCTAAATACGGATCTGGAATGATACCTTGATACGTCTCCCGCCAGGCGTCAATATGAACGCGCGCGATAGCTGACGCATCTTCAAGACGTGCTTCACGAATATTCATAACGCAATGATGAAGCGACGTGTCTCGCGTCCATTACGAACAGTCGGCTCAATTTCTCGTCCGCCGTTCGCCAAGATGACACGGAGAGATGCTAGATTATCAACGCCACACGTCAACAGCACTTGATCGAGTCCACGTTGCCGTGCTTCTTCTAGCGCTAAACGGAGCCCGGTCGTCGCATATCCTTTCTGACGCTCGGATGGTCGGATGCCGTATCCGATGTGTCCACCGTACAACTTCAAGTTCTCCGTCAACTCATGCCGGAAGTTCAACGCGCCGACGATTCGTTGTCCGTCGACCATCCAGTACGTCGAATGGGTGACAAGACCCGGTCTGACCGTTGTCTCCATTTCCTTCAGTTCCGCAAAATAAGCGCCGAGCGGCTCATATGTGTCTCCGACTGCTTCCGGCACGATCGTTTCGCCCGACTCTCGCCAGTCTTCTAAAAAGGCGCGGTATTCTGTCTCCCATGCGAGGGTTGGTTTCATCAACTGCATCATTGGTGATTGCGCACCTCCTCTTCAATCAAACGATCGAGCCAGTCATCGATGTGCTGGAACAGATAGCCCGCTTGTTTTGCGGCTGTCGTATCCATATAAAAATCACGTTCCGGCGCAAGAGGCGATTCATCCTCTCCTTTTGCGACGAGTTGACTTGTCGTTCCCGCAACGCGGTCGATTTTATCCATCAGGTCTTGAATCGATAAGACACCGTCACTCGCAGCGTTGATCGGTCCTGTCAGTTCCGAACGACCACACCACTCAAGAAAGGCAGCGGCTTCATAACTGGAGATATAGCCCATCTTCGCATAACTGTTTTCAGCAACAATCGGACGCCCGTCAAGCGCCCGCTTAATATGAAAGACGAGTCGCTCCGTGTAGTCATCTGGTCCGAGAACGACCGGGAAACGGACAGCAACGACTGGGAACGTCGCCCGTTGGAAGAAATAACTCTCCGCTTGGCGTTTCCCTTCGCCATATCCATGTTCTTTCTCGAGGTCATATTTCCCGGGAAACGGATTATAGGCACGCTCCGTGATATTCGCACCACCGTCTTCATAGACAGACATCGTCGACGTCAACACGTAGCGTCCGACTTTCCCTTCAAACGCGTCAATCGCAAGCTTTGCTTGATACGGCGTGAAACAGATATTGTCATAGATGACATCCCAGTGCTGCTGGCTTAAGTCCTTCATCGTACTACTTGACGTCCGGTCCCCTTTAAAGAATGTCAAGCCCTTCGCGACCGGTGGCGTATGCTCGCCGCGTGTGACGATTGTCACGTCATCCCCCGAATCGGCTAAACGAATCGCAAGCCGGCGTCCGAAGTAGCGTGTTCCCCCGAAGATCAATACTTTTCTCATCCTGAAGCCCTCCCTGTTCGTAGTAGCATTCACTCTCTTAATATTTCGAGTCAACGGAACAGGTCTCCTGTATACGGACAATAAAAAAATCGTGGACGATGTCCACGATTGGATTCATTAACAGCCACCCGGTGTCCCGGCATTCGTTGCCGTCCGGAACGAAGTCCCGCAACCGCATGTTGCGATGGCATTTGGATTCGTGATCGTGAATCCGCCGCCAAGCATCGACTGTTTATAATCGATCTCCAGTCCTTTGACGACCGGGTAATCTTTTTCGTCCACGATGACGGTCACGCCGTGCTGTTCGAAAACGAGATCCGTTTCTTTCTGTTGGTCGAATCCCATTCCGTACGACAGACCACTACATCCACCACCTTGGACGAGCATCCGAAGATTCCGTTCATCTGCTGGTGCCTGCGCCATCATGTCCTGGACTTGTAGCGCTGCTGCCTCCGTTAAATGGATCATGTCATCACCTTCCTTTTCTTTAGTATACGCAACTTCTGAGTGAATCGAAACCTAGTTGCTTGAAACTATCTTGAATTCGTTGTATAAATGGTATGTACAACAAAATAATCGTTCCATCTTCAGGGCAGGGTGAAATTCCCGACCGGCGGTAAACAACTATTATGAGTTGAAGCCCGCGAGCGAATAGGGCGCTATTTGCTGATTCTGTGTAATTCAGGAGCCGACAGTATAGTCTGGATGGGAGAAGATGGCGGCATGAGTTTGAATTTGATCGATTTTTGCAATAATCGATTAGGTTTATTTAATGCGGACTTCTCCCCTGTTGATCTCATCAATAGGGGTTTCTTTATGGACGCAGTCATGCCAATACTTCATCGAGAGGAACGAGCAAAAGGAGACAATACTCGTATGAAACGCACACAAAAAATGGTCACTCTGTCAATGTTAGGTTCAATCTCATTTGTTCTTATGCTTATCAATTTTCCACTACCGTTCTTACCGAACTATCTGAAGATCGACTTCAGTGATGTTCCTGCTCTCGTCGCAGCGATCATGTTCTCACCGGTCGCAGGAGTCATCGTCGAAGCATTGAAGAACGTGTTATATTACATCTTCCGCGGAAGTGGTGTTCCAGTTGGAGAATTCGCAAACTTTGCTGCTGGCGTCGCATTCGTGCTTCCTGTCAGCTGGTTCTACCATAAAAAGAAATCAACACAAGGTCTCGCAACTGGTCTCGTCGCTGGTACGATCACGATGGCACTCGGTCTTGCGATCCTCAACTATATCTTGATCCTTCCAGCGTATGCATGGTTCCTCGGTATGGATTACATGGCGGATCCAGCTGTCAAATGGACAGCGATCACAGCCGGTATCTTACCGTTTAACGTCATCAAGGCGTTGTTCATCTCGGCACTCTTCATTCCGTTGTTCTTGAAACTACGACCATGGATGATGCGCCGTCAACAATCTGCCTGATCCGAAAAGCTGCGCCCGCTGACGGACACGAATCCCCTCGCTCAGACGAACGAGGGGATTTTTTGGCTGTCCGTGCTCACAGCTCATTCTCTTCGATTTTTAGGTAAATCTTTTCAAGCAACTCTTCCGGCGTCTCGCCTACGACGGTCTCACCATCGACGAGACAAAAATGATCAAGCGAACAAATGCCGCAATAACCGAGGCAACCGTATTCGACGACGTCGACGTTCGGATCACGTTCGAGTTGCTCCATGACGACCTGTGTACCAGCCGCTAAGTTACTGATACAAAATTCAATAATCGGATTCACTTTTTTTCCTCCTTCAAGCAGGAAACGACCTGCCTCATGTCGTATTATACAAGGTCAGACTGATTTAGGGGAACTAAGGGGGATTTTACGTTATGAAGCAATTGGTTGTACTCGGCGGAGGATATGGTGGAATGCGGATTTGTGAGCGATTCAAGGACGAGGAAGTTGCCGTCACGCTCGTTGACCGTCTACCGTACCACGCACTCAAAACGGAATATTACGCACTCGCAGCAGGTACATTATCAGATCGGGATGTCCGGATTGAATTTCCGGAGGGGAAACATCTTACTTATAAATATGGACATGTCATTAAAATCTCACCAGAGACGAATACGGTCCACCTGCAGGACGGATCAGAATTATTCTATGATGACTTGATCATCGCTCTCGGTTGTGAGGATAAATACCACAACATTCCGGGTGCTCAAGAGTTTACATACAGCATCCAGACACTTGAAGAATCGCGTAAGACACAGCAAGCGATCTGTGGTCTGTCGCCGGGGTCCGTCGTCTCGATCGTCGGTGCTGGTCTATCCGGTGTCGAACTTGCCAGTGAACTGCACGAGAGCCGGAAGGATTTAACGATTCGTCTGTTCGACCGCGGTCCATCCGTCTTGTCGTTCTTATCCGACAAAGTCTCGTCTTACGTCCAGGAATGGTTCGAGGAGCATGACGTGGAAGTCATCAACAATTCGAACGTCACGCTCGTCACAGCGGACGACGTGCGAAACGGCGACGATACGTACCCGTCGGACTTGACGATTTGGACGGCAGGTACGCAGCCGGTCAAGGTCGTTCGTGATCTCGGCTTTGCTGCAGACAGTGGCGGTCGGATCAAATTGACGGAACATCACCATGTACCAGAATACGATAACGTCTTCGTCATCGGCGATTGTGCCAGCTTGCCGTATGCACCAAGCGGTCAACTCGCAGAACATCAGGCAGAACAAGTCGTCGACGTCTTGCAAGCGAAGTGGCAAGGGAAGAAATTGCCGAAACTGCCAGAAATCAAACTGCGCGGAATGCTCGGATCGCTCGGGAAATCAGATGGTTTCGGGATCGTCATGGGCAAGCAAGCGCTGACGGGGAAAGTCCCACGTCTCTTAAAGTCCGGTGTCTTATGGAAACACAAAAAGATTAAATGAGCAAAAGAGGTGTCCCGATCTTTGGGATACCTCTTCTTCATTACCCCGTCTGACTTAACTTCGCATCAATCGCTGCCGTAATCGTCTTCAGCTTGACGTACCCCTCGTCAATCATCTCATCATCAAGCACGATCAATGGATAAAAATAGACATCCTCTTTCAAGGCTTCCGTCCATTGATCCGCTGTTGCTGTCTCGAAATCGACATAGCGTAGCGTCATCGCTTGCTCATATTTTCGCCCGAGGACGGCCTGTAGCCAACTGAACGTCTCTTCCGAGCTGGGTGCCCCGACACAACTCGGACAAGTGACCGCTGTCCCGTAAACCGTGATTTCCATCTTGAAGTCCCCCTTTTCAATTCTCTCCTCTTTAGTATACAAGTTTTCCAGATTGAGAACATTTTTCAACCCTGTTACAATGAAACTATACGAAAGGATGTGTTTACGCATGGAAATGTTTGATCAAGTGAATGAAGTTCTTGAAAAATTGCGTCCGTTCCTTCTTCGTGATGGAGGAGACGTTGAACTCGTAGATGTAGAAGACGGAATCGTAAAACTCCGTTTGATGGGAGCTTGTGGTAGCTGCCCAAGTTCAACGATCACATTGAAGGCCGGTATCGAACGTGCCCTTCTTGAAGAAGTCGCTGGCGTCGTTGAAGTCGAACAAGTCTTCTAATACATGAAATCCCGAACGAAATCTCGTTCGGGATTTTTTGATTTATAGAATCCATTCGGCTAACGTATCGACCATGTATGTCGGTTGACGATTCTGACCTTGAATGAAGACCGGTGTATGGACGCCAGAATTGACGTGCATCGTCCGGATGCCTCCATTGATTCCGAACAGGATATCCGTATGGTAGTTATCCCCGACCATGATGACGTCTTCTTTTGACAGACCAATCATCTCCGTTGCGATATCGACCATGACCGGTTCCGGTTTACCGATGAAGAACGGTTCCTTCTCCGTCGTCACGCGCAGGACGGACGTCAAGGCACCGTTACCTGGCAAGAAACCACGTTCTGTCGGAATGGCGATGTCTCCGTTCGTCGAGATGAACCGGGCACCGGCACGAATTGCGAGGGCACCGACAGCGAGTTTTTCATACGTGATCTGACGGTCAAGACCGATGACGACGTAATCTGCTGCTTCCGTTGCGACGACGTCCAACCCTTCCCGTTCAAGCGCATCAATCAGTCCTGTTTCTCCGATCGCATAGACGCGTGCTTTCGGTGATAGATCAGCGATATAACGACCAGTCGCCATCGCACTCGTCAAGACGTGTTTCGCATCGGAATGAACACCCATCCCGCGTAATTTCTCCGCCACGGCTTCTGCCGTCATCGACGCATTATTCGTCACGAACAAATACGGAATGCCTTCTGCTTGCAGACGATTGACGAAATCGACCGCTTCTTTTACCGGTTCCGTTCCGTTATACATCGTTCCATCTAAATCAAATAAATAGCCTTTTGCCTTCATCCTGACTCACTCCTCGTTTGGTAAAAATGCAGACACCGGTCCGAGTTCTGTCTCGATATACCGGCGAATCGCTTCCGGGAAACGACGTAGTTCTGCTTCCTCTGTCTCAAGTACCGCCCGAATCTCCGCCATACTCGACTGTGTGAATGACCGGACGATCAACGTACGTAACGCAACGAGCTTCTTCAGACTCGTCGCGAGCGGTCCATCGATGACCTTCTCATCTTCTAAGATGAGAATGATATCTTCATAACTTCCCGGATCCCGCATGATGAATCCATCAATCATACTGTTTCCGATGTCGATGACACTCTCGATGACTAAAAAACCGATCCGCTCCATAGCCAGTGCCGTCGTCACCGGATCCCCCGTAACTTCCTTACTTTGTCGAAGTGCCGTCTCATAACAGACGACCGTCTCTTCGATTTTTTGACGATTGATGAAATACATCTTCATTCCCCCTCACATCCTCCATTTTATCGTTATCCGGCAATCCTGAAAAGCAGAAAGGTCATTTGCATCACATTCCCCAATGTGTTATCCTCAATTTAGATTTTTGCTGAAAATAGTATGTCACATTGGTGACGTGGAGGTTATATACATGGAACGGGAACTCGCATTGGAAATCGTACGCGCTACGGAAGCAGCAGCACTAGCTTCTGCTCAATGGATTGGTCGCGGTAAGAAAAATGAAGCGGATGATGCAGCAACGACTGCGATGCGCGAAGTCTTGAACACGGTCAACATGAACGGAACGGTCGTCATCGGCGAAGGCGAACTCGACGAAGCACCGATGCTCTTCATCGGCGAACGTGTCGGAACAGCGAACGGTCCAATCGTTGACATCGCCGTCGACCCGCTCGAAGGTACGAACATCGTCGCCAAAGGTCTCGGTAATGCGATGGTCGTCATCGCCGTCGCCGATCAAGGTGCCCTGCTCCACGCACCCGATATGTATATGGATAAATTAACAGTTGGACCGAACTTAAAAGGGCACGTCTCGCTCGACGATCCACTTGAAGTCATCATTGAAAAAGCAGCTCAATACAACAATAAACGGATTGAGGACGTCACGGTCATCATGCAAGATCGCCCGCGTCACGATCACTTCCGCGAAGCTGCGATGCGGATGGGCGCACGGGTTCGTCTGTTTGAAGACGGCGACGTCTCGGCTGGGATCGCACCACTCTCTCCTGCGACAGGAATCGATATCTTCATTGGTACAGGCGGTGCTCCTGAAGGTGTCATCACGGCTGCTGCCGTCAAAGCGATGGGCGGCGACATGCAGGCACGTTTACATCCGATGAACGAAGAAGAAACCGCTCGTGTCATCCGGATGGGGCTTGAAGATCCGCTTCAACTCTTGACGCTTGATGACCTTATTAAAAGCGACGATTGTATCTTTGCCGCGACAGGCGTCACGACGGGCGAAATGCTCGATGGCGTTAAGTTCTTGACGGATGATATCGTTGAGACGACATCCCTCGTCATGCGTTCAAAGACACGGACGATTCGAAAAGTCATCGCCGAGCATAGCTTATCGCGTAAACCATACTTGCAAAAAGTCCCCCAAACCCTTTAATCTGAAACAGATGTTAGGGAAATGAGGGAAGCTGAATGATGGAAGAACGTGATTTTTTATATGATGATGTTGAACAAACGAAGACACGCTTCGTCAGTTGGATTGGAGAAGCCAGTCGGTTTGATCTCGCCATCACCCACTCGGAGCATTTTTACGGTAAGATTCTCGTCTTGAATCTCTTATCGAATCGCTATGCGATCATCGGTGCGGACGATTTTGATGAACCTGGCTACATCGCGACGGCGTTTGACGTCGAAGACGATGCGGCAACGGAACTCGAGATGTATCTGCGCGCTTATATCGGTCTATGAAAAAAAGCCTTCGTCCGCGGACGAAGGCTTTTTCTTATAAGAGACGATCGTTTCGCTCATTTAGTGTGTTTGGTCCACTGAAGACGTTCGTATTATCTGACTCGTCATGGGCACGGCGTTCTGAATGCTGATCCGCTTCATCACCGACGAGTAATACGAATTGACCACTTTCGACCGCATGATTCGCACGATCGACGTCTTCCTTCGTCAAGCCACTTCCTTGGATGGCGTCTCCATGAGAGACCGTATCATCCTTTTTGAAGATGCTTTTGATTTCCTGCCAGAGATTGCGATGGTCTTCCTGCGACAGGCGCGTAGATGTCTGTTGGTTGTTCAAATCCGCCAATTCCTCGATTTGTTCGAGATCATATTTGTCGTGTGCTAAGACTTTTAAATCAGTCGAGACGACACCGGCAACACGGAGATCGTGCACGGCACTGACGACTTCTGGTACGGATGAGTAAATTCCAACGATTCGCATGGATGGTTCCCCCTATAGGTACATGATACTTATAGTAATAGCCGAATTCCGTCCACTAGAAACGCTTTTCTGTATGACAGTTTGATTACTCGCCTTCCGTCTTCTCTGGTGCAGGTGCGAACTTCCGCTTTAACTTCAACGTATTGGATGAAGAACCGTCGAAGCGAGGTGGTGCTTCTTCTCCTTCTACCAATCCGATCTTCTTGACGATGAAGTAGGCACATCCGAAGTTACAGTATTCGTAGAGATAATCCGCCACATGCGAAATCTTCGTATCGAATGTCGCTTTCTCGTGTTGATCCTCATAGAAGCCACGTAGCCGTAATTGACCGTGCCCCCAGTCCCCCACGATATAATCATATTTCTCAAGGACATCGCTAAAACGACCGATGAAGGCTTCCTCATTAAAACCTTCGCGCTTCTCTTCGATGACCTCATAACGTTCCCGATTGACTTGTATCATTATTCCCACCTCCTGCTGTTCTTATCATAGCATATTCCATTTCGCCTGGCAGATGAAAAACCGTCCGAGCAACTGCTCGAACGGTTTTTGATCGTTAGTCGATCGGAAGTGCTGTTTTATTCTTTTTCGCTGCGTTGACTTGCTCATCCGCGTGATACGACGAACGAACGAGTGGACCTGCCTCACAGTGCGAGAACCCTTTGCTGAGGGCGATCTGCTTCAGTTCAGCGAACTCTTGCGGTGTATAGTATTTGATGACGTCGAGGTGTTTTTTCGTCGGTTGGAGATACTGACCGATCGTCATGATGTCGACGTTATTTGCGCGAAGATCATCCATCGTTTCAAGAATCTCTTCCCATGTCTCACCAAGACCAAGCATCAAGCTCGACTTCGTTGGAATTTCAGGTGCGAGTTCCTTCGAACGACGAAGGAATTCAAGCGTCCGGTCGTAAGTGGCTTTCGCACGAACGGTCGGTGTCAGACGGCGGACCGTCTCGATGTTGTGGTTCATGATGTCTGGCTGTGCATCAATCAGCGTTTTCAACGCTTCAAAGTTCCCACCCATATCTGAAGGCAAGACTTCGATTGATGTCTCTGGGTTCATCCGACGGACTTCACGGACCGTTTCAGCGTAAACGCCTGCTCCGAAATCATTCAGATCGTCACGGGCAACCGCTGTGATGACCGCGTGCTTCAGGTTCATCAAACGAACGGATTCCGCGACACGTTTTGGTTCTTCGAGATCGAGTTCGTTTGGACGTCCTGTCGTCACGGCGCAAAAACGGCACGCACGTGTGCAGATACTTCCGAGAATCATGAACGTCGCCGTCCGGCGTACCGCCCAACACTCGTGGATATTCGGACACTTTGCTTCCTCACAGACAGTATGTAGCTTTTTCTCGCGCATCATACTTTTTAATTCTGTGTAGGTTTCATTCGTATTCAGCTTGATTTTCAACCATTCCGGTTTACGTTGGATTTCTCCGCGTCCCATGGTTTCGCTTCCCCCTTCATCCCCAAAAAGTCAATTAATGTCTGCTTTAGTATAACAAACAATCAGGGTTTGCGAACATGCAATTCATTATATTCCGACTTCTCCGATAAGCGTTCAAACAATAAATCCCGTAACAATTCCGGCATGAAGTATTCTTTTGGCATTTCTTTGATCGCTGGGAAGAGTGGACCGAACGTGAACATATCCGGCAAGACGACCGTATAGTTTCGCGTTGGCTCCAGCGGTTGATGTGCCGCCAAACCAGCATAATGCATCCGTCCCATCAACTTACCACGGAAACCGAGACCCCGAACCTTTAGTTGTTCGAACTGATCTGTCTTGACTTCGTCGAGGAAGGTTTGTAATTCCACTCCGGTCATCGTCACCTTACAGGGATTGATCGGGTGCGGGCAGAGTCGATGTAAATCAAAGGCAGAGACAGGACCTGGTGGAAGTGACCCAAGCAGAATGCCTGCCGGGACACAAGCGATATCCGCATCACACCAGTCGCGCATCGTCTCGACAAGCAATTGTGAGAATGGCGACTCGCTGAACCAATCATTGGCTAGACCCGCTGTCTCGCCAATCGGCTCCTTCATCTGTTGTTCCGCGAGATATTGTTCCCGGTCGAGCAATTTTGCCGTCGCTTCATCCTCGGCGTAATCGTGTAAGGAGTGAAGGACTGCTTCCTTCTCGCCCGTATCCGTATTCATGTAGATCTCACCTGCATATTGCCCATGTTTTCCCGCTTGCGTGATCAAGACACCGTTCTTGACGACCCCGTCATCAAGGATATGATGCGTATGCGCACCGATGATCAAATCAAGCTCCGGAAAGCGCATCGCCAGTTCTTCGTCTTGATAGAAACCAAGGTGACTTAAGCAAATCAAGACGTCGACTTCTTGACGCAACCGCTCGATTTCACGCGCTGCGACGTCAAACGGTTCTTCGATCGTCCAACCAAGTAAACCGTATAGTTCAATATACGGTGCCGTCAGACCAAAGACGCCGACTTTGCCGGTCGGTAATTCGTGAATGACCCCTTGCTTCGCAAACGGTGCTTCTAAATTCGAGACGAGCACTGGAAAGTCCGCTTCCGTGTAGAGATTCGCTAACCAGTCATGTGGAAACGTGATGCCTTCATTGTTCCCGATCGTCACAGCGGTCGGCATCAACGCATTCAGTAGATGCGTATTGATCTTTCCTTTTGTTGCTTCCGTCGCTGGATCCACACGGTCAGCATGATCACCGAGATCAAAAACGAGCGAATCGTACGTCCGGTGTTCCTTGACGAAGGACATGTAGCGAGGCCACATATCGAAGTGTGAGTGCAAATCATTATAGTGAATGATGTGTAACTTCATGCAGAAGCCCCCCTTGATGATTTAGAACAAAGAGATTTGTCGCGGCGCGAGTTCATAGTCGAGATCGAGAATCTCGATTAATCGTTTCGCATTCGGGGCAGCATCTCCTGCTGAGTTGTTATTAAAAAAGACATAGACATCCTTTGCTTCCGCTGCAACGTCGCGGACGTGACTCGCGAGTTCTTGTAGCTCGTCTTCCGAATACCGATAGAGACAGCGGACTTTTCGCCAATCTTCGCTGCTTTGACCGGGTTTCTTTAACCAACCGGCTTTATTTCGTCCGTGGAGGCGGATGAATGCCGTCTCCTGCGTCACGACCGGTACGAATGGTACGGAACCATCTTCCGTCTGCGGTTCGTCACAAATCGTATGAATGAACTGATGTTCCTTCAGAAAACGGAGCGTTCGCTCACGATAAGCTTCCGAATACCACGATGGATTTCGGAACTCGATCGCGACCGGCAGTCCGGCAAGTGATTTTCGGATCGTTTGCAAATATTCCAAGTGCATTTTGCTGACATCGAACCAGGGCGGTAACTGCACGAGGATCGCCGCAATCTTTCCACTCTTTCGCATCGGTTCGATCGACGCGATATATTGTTCAAAAATCGGACCGAGCGGATCTTTGTTATCCCGGTCGTGCCCACTCATCGCCCGGTGAACCTTGACGATGAAGCGAAACCCGTCCGGCGTCTCGGATGTCCATTTCTCATAGTTTCGTTCCGGTTGAATTGCATAGAATGTCGAGTCGACCTCGACCGCTGGAAAATGACCGGCATAGGCAGCCAGTTTCTCTTTACGATCTTGCGGGGTCAAGTAGAGACTATCATGATCTCCCCAGCCCGTGACACCGATATATATCATGCTCTCTTCCCCCTCGTGTGTTCTATTCTACCTATTCATCATAGCATAGCAGAATCCGGGATTTCTTCTTCGATGCTTCCTAAGCAAACACTCTTTTTTCAGAAAAAAGACATCCCTCTCCTCCCTACTCATGCAGGAAGGAAAAGGATGCCTAGTCACCGTTCTCATCATGAAGCAGTAGACTGTGCCTCGACGATTTTCGGAGCGGGAGCTCTTCGTTTTGGAACCGGAACGATATAGTTGCCGTACGGCAATAAACTGATCACGAAAGAGACAGAAATCGAAGCCGCAAGCGTGACGATCATCGCACAAATGAACATACTCGCAGAGTCGAAGTAAGCGAAGAGATCCGTCCGACCGATTCCGCGAATGACGAGCGGATGAATCAGGTAAATCCCCATCGAATGCGTTCCGATCGTCTGGAAGATGCGCATCGCTGTCGCATCCGTCTGGACACGACGGAAGACGTAGTTCAAGACGACAAGGACGAACGGGATGTAGACCAGATTCGAGAGATTCGTCGACGTGTACGTCCGCTCTAAGTCGATGCTGACCCAAATATCAAGGATGATCAATCCACTGATCAGCAATAAGATTGTCCGATGACGCTTTAGAATCTGTTGAATCTCTTCATAATAGACGGCATATGTAATCCCCATCATGAAATAGGCAATCCAATTGAGTAAGAAAGATCGGCTGTTGACGAGTCGATCAAGAAACTCGATGTCTGTCGTTAAGCTTCCTGAAGTCAGCCAGAAGTAGTTGACGCCCATCGCCGCCACTGTCGCGACAAGCAGCAATGTTCCTTTCTTAAGTCGTGCAAGCACCGGAAATACGACATAAAACTGAAGTACCGTCAAAATGAAGTACAGATGGAAGTTTGCCGTTCCGTATAGGAAGTAATTCGATAGTGGTACACCTGGTTTTAGACTATCTTCTACATGATAACGATACACGAGGTAGATCGTGCTCCAAATCAGGTAAGGAATAAAGATTTTAGAGAAACGTGACTTGACGAATGTTCCGAAATCGAATCCTTTGCGCTGGACCATCGACATCAACAGAAACGCACTGATGATGGCAAAGATCGGCGTACCAATCCGAGAAAATTGATCGATGTAACCAATCGCTTCATTTTCGAATTCCCCTTTCGAATGATACAGACCAGCGATGACATGGACAGCGACGACCATGATTGCCGCAATCGATCGAATGACAGGAATTTCTTGATAAAATTTCATTTTTTCACACCTTAATCATGTTTATATATTTTTTCACAAAAGTTATTATAATCTATTTTCGTCCAAATTAAATGATAATATCCAAATTTTATCGGATGTAACGAAAAAGAATCTATTTTGAAATGAGGATTCGTCTTATAGCTATCTGCTGAAACATCATGCTGCTTTTCTGTACTTAATAGCTTGTAAAAAAGAGAAGTATTTTGTTCGCTCGAAATCGCTTCCTAGGGAAAAACAAGCAAGAGCGACCCTGCAGCGAAGCGAAGCGGCGCGATGCTTGTCCCAGGAAAACGATGCGAGACGAACAAAAAAGCGCAATCCTTCTCGTTAGAGAAAAATTACACGTTGTCTTTAATCTGAAAGAATCCCTTTTGAAATAAGAGACTCTTTTTATGAAGACTAGATTTTTTTGTAAGATAACGCGATACATCCGGAAGTAAAGACGCGTGTTTCGACTAACCGTAGCGCCTGCGGTTGATTGAACACCGGAAACATCCGTTTTCCACTACCGAGCAGAATAGGATAAATCACGATATGATAACGATCGACGAGTCCGAGCTCAATCGCTTCAGCAGCAAGTGTCGCCCCACCAATCGCAATCTGTTTTCCAGGTAAGGCTTTTAGAGCTTGAAGTTCTTCCGCAAGTGACTGAGTCGCTAGACGTGCATTTCCTGTGACGGAATCAAGCGTCCGCGAGAAGACGACCTTCTCAAGCGCCAGCCAGGTTTTCGCATACTCAACGATAATCGGCTCGTCTTCCTGATCTGCTGTCTCCCAGTATTGCATCATCTCGTACAAACGACGTCCGTAGACATGGGTATCAAACGCTTTCTCATAGTCATTGAAATACTGATGTAATTCTGCGTCCGGTGAAGCGAAATCGATCCTGCCTGACGCATCTTCGATATAACCGTCAAGCGAGACTTGAAAGGAATAGACGATGTCACGCATAGTAATCCCTCCTTTTTCACTCTTTACCCCAATAACCATTTCATGAAAAAACTCCCTCATCCGTAGATGAGAGAGTAAGACGAATTATCCGATTGAACCTTCCATCTCGAACTTGATGAGACGGTTCATTTCGACCGCATATTCCATTGGAAGTTCTTTTGTGAATGGCTCGATGAAGCCCATGACGATCATTTCCGTTGCTTCCTCTTCTGAGATCCCGCGGCTCATGAGGTAGAACAATTGCTCTTCCGAGACCTTCGAGACTTTCGCTTCGTGCTCGAGCGAAATGTTATCGTTGAGGATTTCGTTGTACGGAATCGTATCCGACGTCGATTGGTTATCCATGATGAGTGTATCACATTCGATGTTCGAACGTGCGCCTGTCGCTTTCCGTCCGAAGTGGACGATACCGCGATACGTGACTTTACCACCGTGTTTTGAGATCGACTTCGAGACGATCGTCGACGATGTGTTTGGTGCTAAGTGAATCATCTTCGCACCCGCATCTTGGTGTTGACCTTTACCAGCGATTGCGATTGACAATGTCATACCACGTGAACCTTCACCTTTGAGGATGACGGCTGGGTATTTCATCGTCAGTTTCGAACCGATGTTACCATCGACCCATTCCATCGTTGCGCCAGCTTCACAGATCGCACGCTTCGTAACGAGGTTGTAGACGTTGTTCGCCCAGTTTTGGATCGTCGTGTAACGGCAGTAAGCGTTTTTGTTGATGAAGATCTCAACGACCGCTGAGTGAAGCGAGTTCGTCGTGTAGACCGGTGCTGTACATCCTTCGACGTAGTGAACCGATGCTTCGTCATCAACGATGATCAACGTCCGCTCGAATTGACCCATGTTTTCCGAGTTAATGCGGAAGTAGGCTTGAAGCGGAGTGTCGACTTTGACGCCTTTTGGTACGTAGATGAACGATCCACCTGACCAGACTGCTGTGTTCAAGGCTGCGAACTTGTTGTCTGTTGGCGGGATTAATTTTCCGAAGTACTCACGGAAGATATCTTCGTTCTCTTTTAAGGCTGTATCTGTATCTTTGAAGACGACACCGATTTCTTCGAGGTCTTCTTTCATGTTGTGGTAGACAACCTCTGACTCGTACTGAGCCGAGACACCTGCCAAGTATTTTTGCTCTGCTTCAGGGATACCGAGCTTATCAAACGTACGTTTGATTTCTTCCGGTACTTCATCCCACGATTTCTCTGCCCGTTCAGACGGCTTGACGTAGTACGTGATGTCGTCGAAGTTCAATTCTGAGAGATCGCCACCCCACGCTGGCATTGCTTGTTCGTTGAAGATCTTGAGTGATTTCAAACGGAAATCAAGCATCCATTGTGGTTCTTCCTTCATTTTCGAGATCGTTTCGACGACTTCAGTCGTCAAGCCACGTCCAGAACGGAAGATCGAGATATCGCGATCGTGGAAACCATATTTATAATCGCCAATTTCCGGCATGTTCTTTGCCATGTTCATTTCCTCCTCTTACTTGCTTGTGACCGAAGTTTACTTCCCTTCTTCTACGCCGCGTTCGAGCGCCTTCCAGGCAAGTGTCGCACATTTGATCCGTGCCGGGAATTTCGTGACACCCGAGAGTGCCTCGACGTCCCCGAGGTCGAACGATTCGTCATCATAGTCTTTTCCTTGGACCATGTCCGAAAAGATATCCGCGAGTCGTAAGGCTTCTTCGATAGTCTTACCTTTGACGAGTTGCGTCATCATTGAAGCAGACGCCATGCTGATCGAGCAGCCCTCCCCGTCAAATTTCGCATCACGGACGACATCGTCTTCAATCGCGAGCTGGAGACGAATCGTATCGCCGCACGTCGGATTGTTCATGTCGATCGTGACGCCCCCCTCGATCGCACCGCGATTTCGGGGAGTTTTATAGTGATCCATGATCACTTGACGATACAAGTGATCGAGATTGTTAAAATCCATGACTGAAATACTCCTTCGTTTGGCGAAGTCCTGTCACGAGTGCGTCAACCTCTTCTTTCGTGTTGTAGAGATAGAAGCTAGCGCGAGCCGTCGAGCTCGCTCCGAGCCAACGCATCAGGGGTTGTGCACAATGGTGACCGGCGCGAACCGCGATTCCCTGCATATCAAGGACGGTTGCGACGTCATGTGCATGGACATCACCGAGATTGAACGTGACGAGTCCAACGCGTTCTTCCGGACCGTAAATCGTTAGTCCGTCGATGTCACGCATTTGTGCCATCGCGTACTGCGCGAGTTCACGTTCGTGTGCTTCGACGTTCTCTAAACCAATCTCTTCTAAGAAATCAATCGCTGCCGATAAACCAACGGCACCTGCGATAATCGGTGTACCCGCTTCGAAACGATATGGAGACGGTTTGAACGTCGACTCTTCAAGACCAACGTAATCAATCATCTCACCACCGAATTCAACCGGTTCCATCGCATTGAGTAATGCCTTTTTCCCGTAAAAGACACCAACGCCTGTCGGACCACACATCTTGTGTGCGGAGAAAGCGAGGAAGTCACAATCGAGATCCGTGACATTAATCCGTTGGTGCGGCGCACTTTGCGCAGCATCGACGACCATGACGGCACCGCGAGCGTGCGCAAGACGAGCGACTTCTTTGATCGGATTGATTGTACCGAGAACGTTCGAGACGTGCGCCATCGCGACGATCTTCGTCCGGTCAGACAGTTGTGCTTCGACCGCTTCGACCGTCACGCGACCATCCGCTGTCAAATCAACGTATTTCAACTTCGCTTTTTTGCGTTTAGCGACTTGTTGCCACGGAATGAGATTCGCATGGTGTTCGAGGTACGTGACGACGATTTCGTCGCCTTCTTCGACATGCTCCATACCGTAGCTAGACGCGACGATGTTGATCGCCGTCGTCGTGCCGCGGGTAAAGATAATTTCTTCATGGTGTTGCGCCTGGATGAAACGACGAACGTTCTCACGCGCACCTTCGTACGCATCCGTCGCTCGTGTTCCGAGCGTATGGACGCCACGGTGCACATTCGAATGAATCGTCTTATAGTAGTCGTCAATCGCATTGATGACGACGAGCGGCTTCTGCGAAGAGGCCGCACTATCGAGATAGACGAGTTTCCGGTCGTTGACCTGTTGGTCGAGGATCGGAAACTGATTGCGGATGGATGCATCGATTCCCATATTAGTTTACTTTCCCTTCGATGACTTGAACGAGACGTTCTTTCACCGAGTCAATCGCAAGTTCCGAGACGACTGGCTGGAGGAATCCGTGAACGACAAGGCGTTCTGCTTCCTTCCGTGAAAGGCCACGGCTCATCAAGTAGTAGAGTTGTAGTTCATCGACACGACCGACAGATGCCGCGTGTCCTGCCATAACGTCATCCTCATCGATCAAGAGGATCGGGTTCGCATCACCACGTGCCTTTTCAGACAACATGAGGACACGTTCCGTTTGAACGCCGTTTGATTTCGAAGCGCCGTGATGGATCATCGACGTTCCGTTGAAGATCGATGTTGCTGCGTCTTTTTGGACACCGTGGATCAAGATGAAACCTTCTGATCCTTTACCGAAGTGGTCCGTCCGGACGTTGAAGTTTTGTTTTTGCTCTCCACGACCGACCGTAACGGCTTTCGTATCTGAGAACGAATCGTTTCCGACGAGGTGTGTTTTTGTTTCTGTAACCGTGTGACCGTCATTCATGTGACCGAGTGCCCATTCGAGCTTCGCGCCTTGTTTGACGACACCACGACGGTTCATATACGTGATGGCACCTTTCGATAGCGTATCGACACCACCGAAGAGGACTTTTGCGTTGTCTTCAACGAAGACTTCTGTGACGACGTTGACGTTATGCGCTTCGTCACCATAAGAGACGAAGTTTTCGATATACGTCAGTTCGCTGTCCGCATCTGCGACGATGATCGCGTGATGGTAAAGCGCTGCGCCTGATTGCTCAAGCGTGTAGATCGCTTGCATCGGTACAGAAAGCTTGACGCCTTTTGGTACATAAAGGAACGTACCGCCGTTACGAAGTGCTGCGTTTAATGCCGCAAGACGATCTTCGTTAACTTGAACACCTTCCGTCATGAAGTACTTCTCGACGAGTTCTGGGTGTTGTTTTAATGCGTCTTCGAGCGTCGTGAAGATGACGCCGTTTGCCGCTTCACTGTTTTGCGCGTGGACGAGTTGTCCGTTACGCGTGACGAGCATGTGATCACGGTTTTCGCCGATCAATGCTTCGATATCTGAAGAAAGACCAGTGACGGTTTCGAGTTCCGTCGTACCTTCTGTGAAGTTCCAGCCTTCGATCTTGATTTTTTCTACTTTTGGCAATGCGAGCGTTGGGGCAAGATCAAGTGCGTCTTGACGCTTTGCGACCATCCAAGATGGTTCCCCTAAGCGAGTCGCACGTTCTGCCACTGCCTCGCGATTTACTGCAAGATTCAGTTCTACAGTCATCATGCTTCCTCCCTCGTCTTACGCTTTTGTTTCGATTTCGACGTCTTCGATGCCGAGTTCTTTTTTAACCCAGTCATAACCTTCTGCTTCGAGACGGTGTGCGAGTTCTTTACCACCAGACATGACGATTTTTCCGCCCATCATGATGTGGATGAAGTCTGGCTCGATATAGTTCAAGAGACGTTGGTAGTGCGTGATGATTAAGCAGCCGAATTCAGGTGAACGCATTTCGTTGACACCTTTTGCGACGACTTTCAATGCATCGATATCAAGACCTGAATCGATTTCATCAAGAATCGCGATTGCTGGTTTAAGCATCATCATCTGAAGAATTTCGTTACGTTTCTTTTCTCCACCAGAGAAACCTTCGTTGAGGTAACGGTGTGCCATTTCTGAAGGCATCTCGAGAAGACCCATTTGTGAATCAAGCTCACGGATGAACTTCATGAGTGAGATTTCATCGCCTTCTTCACGACGCGAGTTGATCGCTGAACGAAGGAAGTCGGAGTTCGTGACACCACTGATTTCGCTTGGGTACTGCATTGCGAGGAACATTCCCGCTTGTGCGCGCTCATCAACTTCCATGTCGAGGACGTCTTCGCCGTCGAGTGTGACTGAACCAGATGTTACTTCGTACGATGGGTGACCCATCAATGCTGATGCGAGTGTTGATTTACCTGTCCCGTTTGGTCCCATGACCGCGTGGATTTCCCCGCCTTTGATTTCCAAGTTGACGCCTTTCAAGATTTCCTTGCCGTCGATCGCGACGTGTAGATCTTCAATCTTCAAGTGTGAAGCCTTCATGTTAGAATCCCTCCATCTATTCATTTCGTGACTGACGATTCAGAACACGAGCGTTACTAATTTAGTATCATTCTAATCTTAAAGAAACATCGCGTATTATTCAAGCGTCATCGCTCGTTGATTTTTCTCAAAATCATGCGTTTTGTTGAGAATCATTCGAAAGTTTCACCGGTTCCTCGAGTTCCTCGATCGTCGAAGCCCGATGAATCCGTTGTGACAGTAAGAGCAGTGGTATTCCGAATAATGTCAAGCCCGCTAATATCCCGAAAATCGGTAACGGACGGTCCGCTCCATATAAACTTAACAAATGTCCTCCGGCGATCGGACCGATGGATTGTCCGATCGATGTTAAGCCCATCGCCCCGAAATAGCTGCCCCGTAATTCCGGCTTCGCGAATCGATCGGTCAAGATATCAGTCATCGTGAACATCATGACTTCCCCGCACGTGAAGATGAACATCGCGACGATCATCAACCAGATCGCGTTCGCATTTCCCATGATGAACAATCCGATCGCAACAGTCGCAATCCCGGTCGTGATCGAGACGAGCGGTGACGTCTTGACACCAAACTTCATGATCGGATATTGCACAACCAAGACGGTGATCGCATTGATCGTGATTAAGATCGCATAGAGCGTCTTCCCTCCTTCAAGGAGTGACGTTTCCGTCAAGAACTGTGGCAAGGTCGAGTTGAACTGGCTGTAGCCGAAGACGCCGAAGATGATACCGGCGAGTGCCAGCGTAAAGGCGATATCCGTCCGCAACAGACGAACCGTTGCTCCAAACGACACCTTTTTCCCACCATGCGTCTCGATGATCGGATGGCGTTTGAATAAGATACCAATCATCACCCCGTACACGATATAGACGAACGCCGTGATGTAAAACGTCGCGGACGTGTTCCCTGCACTCAGCAGTAAAGCGATTCCCGGTCCGATCGCTGCTGCGATGTTGATCATCGCGTAACGGATATTGAAGACGAACAACCGGTTCGCTTCGTCCGTCGTATCACTGATCAAGGCACGAGCGGATGGTTCGAAAATCGAACGACAGACCCCGTTTAAGGCACTGAGCGTAAAGAATGCCCAGAACGTCTCGACTTGTGCCAGCGCAATGAAGACGATTGCGAACCCGATCGTTCCGGCAAGCATCATCGCCCGCCGTCCATACCGGTCCGACAAGGTACCGCCGATGAAGCTCATGACAAGACTGGCGATCGCTGAGATACTGAGGACCCAGCCGACATCGACCGGATCGAATTTCAAAACGGTCGTCATGTAGATGGCGAAGAACGGCATCGTGATGAACGTTCCGAGACGCGAGAAAAACGTCCCGAACAAGACCCCGAGTGTCAACGGATGCAGTTGACGAATGCGTTGCATATGATTCCCCCTAACCCCTGTTTCAGACAAATGAAAAGCATCCTTCCATTATATAGGAAGGATGCCGGTTTCGGTGAACTTATTTGCTGACTGGAACGACCGCACCTTTGTACTTGTCGAGGATCCAATCTTGGTTTTTCTTCTCGTGCAGAACGTCAAGAAGTGCTGTGACACGCTTGTCTTTCTCATCGCCGTCACGTGTGACGATGATGTTGACGTATGGTGACGACTCATCTTCTGATGCGATCGCGTCTTTCAACGGGTTCAGACCGTTATCAATCGCATAGTTCGTGTTGATGAGGACAGCGTCACCTTCATTGTTTTTGTAAGCTTGCGGAAGAAGTGATGCTTCGATGTTCGTCTTGAACTTGAGTTTCTTCGGGTTCTCTGCGATATCACCGAGTTGTGCATCTGTCGTTTTACCGTCTTTGAGTTTAATCAATCCTTCATTTTGAAGGAACGTCAAGACACGACCGCGTTCCGCGACGTTTGAGCTCGTCAGGATCGTTGCACCGTTTGGCAACTTATCGAGTGACTTGTATTTCTTCGAGTAGATACCGAGTGGTTCAACGTGAACGCCACCTGCGTTCGCGAACTTATACGATTTGTTTTCTTTCTCTTGTTGCTCAAGATACGGTACATGCTGGAAGTAGTTCGCATCGATTTCTTTTGAAGCGAGTGCTTTGTTCGGAAGTACGTAATCTTGGAACTTCTTGATTTCAAGCTTGTAGCCTTTTGCTTCGTATTCTTTTTTGACGTGCTCAAGAATCTCAGCGTGCGGTACGTTTGAAGCACCGATGACGAGTGTTTTGTCGTCGCTACCTGATCCTGATGATTTTTCGCCACATGCAGCAAGGCTGATTGCTAAAACGGATACAGCGGCAGTACCTACGAATTTTTTCCAAACTTTCATGAATGATTCCTCCAATATGAATAAAATTTGAATTAACGTTTATCGATCGCACGGATCAGCAAATCACCAATGATTTGGATGACGAAGACGATCGCTAAGATTAAGAGTGTCGCAATGACGATGACATCGTTTTGAGAACGCTGGAATCCTTCGATGAAGGCCATGTCCCCAAGTCCACCTCCGCCGACTACTCCGGCCATTGCCGTATAACCGACAAGTGAGACGAGTGTGACCGTGATACCAGAAACGATGGCAGGCAACGCTTCCGGGATTAAGACTTTATAGATGATTTGGAACTTCGTCGCGCCCATCGATTCAGCTGCCTCGATGACACCTTTATCGACTTCACGTAACGCGAGTTCAACCATCCGACCGTAAAATGGTGCAGCACCGAAAATCAGTGCCGGTAATGCTGCCGTTGGTCCGAGGAACGAACCGACGATTGCTGTCGTAAATGGAATCAATAAGATCAGTAAGATGATGAACGGAATCGAACGGAAGACGTTGACGACCAAGCTCAACACTGAATAGAACGCCCGATTCTTGAACAACAACTCTTCGTTTGTCGCATACAATAGTAAACCAATGATCAAACCGAGAACGAATGTCGAAACCCCAGCGATTGCCGTCATATAGACGGTACTGCCTGTCGCTTCCCACACCATGTCCCAGTCTAGGTTGTCAAAGAATGAAATCATCGGTGATCCACCTCCACTTCAACATCACTGGCTTGAAGCTTCGTGATGACCGCTTGTGTTGCTGCTGTTTCCCCAATCAACTGAATGAACAGTGTACCGAGTGCCCCTTCCTGTGATTGACCGACGTTTCCGCCGATGATATTGAACAGGACCGGTGAATCCTTCATGACTTCCGCGAGGATCGGGCTTTCCGCTGTCGATCCGACGAACGTCAACTGAACGATCTTTCCGGTTGGGTACCGTTCGCGTAGTTTCGCGAACGTCAACTCGTTTTCCGACGGCGACGTCAATTGTTTGACGAACTCCTTCGTCATCGCTTGCTTCGGATGACGGAAGACCTCTGCGACCGGTCCTTGCTCGACGATTTTACCGGCTTCCATGACGGCGACCCGGTGACAGATTTTTTGAATGACGTGCATCTCGTGTGTGATCAAGACAATCGTCAGTTTCAGTTTTTCGTTGATATCGACAAGTAACTCAAGAATCGAGTCCGTCGTCTTCGGGTCGAGTGCACTTGTTGCCTCGTCACATAAGAGAACATCCGGGTTCGATGCCAGTGCCCGAGCGATACCGACACGTTGCTTTTGACCACCGGATAATTGCGACGGATAAGCTTTTTCGCGTCCGTCCAAACCAACGAGTTGGATCAGTTCCGCAACCCGTTCCTTTCGGTGTGCCTTCGGGAAGCCACCGAGTTCGAGTGGGAACATGATGTTCTCTTCAACCGTCCGTGACCATAGTAAGTTGAAGTGCTGAAAGACCATCGAGACATTCTTGCGGACGCCTCGTAATTCTTTTGGTTTCAGTGATGTCATTTCAACACCATCGATTTGGATCGAACCACTCGTTGGTGCCTCAAGCATATTCAGCAATCGGATCAAGGTCGATTTCCCTGCTCCGGAATAACCGATTATTCCAAAAATTTCACCGCGCTCGATTGTCAGATCGACATTCGCGACGGCTTCGACCGCTCCGCGCTTTGAGCGATAAATCTTTCCTACGTCTTGTAAACGAATCACAACTGTCCCTCCTAAAATAAAAAAAGTGCGCGCGTTTTAGAGCAAACGCGCGCACTTTTTCAGTACACAAAACCATTTGCTCTCATCTCCCAGACTTTTGTCTGCTGGAATTAGCACCACTTCGGATTAAATCCGCGGTTGCCGGGTTTCATCGGGCCAGTCCCTCCACCACTCTCGATAAGAGTTTCGGTATTAAGTTTGTAGAATATATTCTGAATATTAGCAGGGGTTATTTTTGTTGTCAAACAGTTTTTTCAGAAACTTTTTCGAGGAACGTGAAAGCACGTGTTAAGTCTTCTTTCAAATCTTCCGCGTCTTCAAGTCCAACTGAAATCCGAACGAGACCGTCCGTGATGCCAAGTTCTGCCCGACGTTCTGCTGGGATCGACGCGTGCGTCATCCGTGCAGGAACGGAAATCAGACTCTCGACGGCACCAAGACTTTCAGCAAGTGTGAAGAAGTGTGTCGCCTCGACGAGTTTTTCTGCGTTCGCTGCTGAACCGACATCAAAGCTGATCATCCCACCAAATCCAGTCGCTTGTTTCGCTTGGATCTCGTGACCAGGATGCGATGCAAGTCCCGGGTAGAAAATGTTCGAGACGATATCTTGCGCTTGTAGGAACTCAACGAGATCATGGGCTGTCTCTTCGATCGCATCCATCCGGATACCGAGTGTACGAAGACCACGGACGAGCAAGAAGCTGTCTTGCGGTCCAAGCACGCCGCCTGTCGAGTTTTGGATGAAGTGCAACTCTTCGCCGAGCGCATCATCTTTGACGACGACAAGTCCAGCGACGACATCCGAGTGTCCGCCGATGTATTTCGTCGCACTGTGCAAGACGATATCTGCACCGAGCGCGAGTGGTTGTTGATGGTATGGAGTCGCAAACGTGTTGTCGACGACGAGTTTAAGATCGTGACGTTTGGCGATTGTTGCGATCGCTTCGATGTCCGTTACTTTCAACAACGGGTTCGTCGGTGTTTCGACGTAGACGATCTTCGTGTTGTCTTGGATCGCTGCTTCCGTCGCCGCAAGGTCCGTCGTATCGACGAATGTTACTTGGATGTTGAACTTCGGTAAGACGCGTTGCATCAAGCGGAACGTACCACCGTAGACATCATCCGTCATGACGATGTGGTCGCCAGACTCAAGTAAGTGGAAGACGGCATGAATCGCTGCCATCCCAGAACCGAAGGCAAAACCACGTGCGCCGCCCTCAAGATCCGCAATCAATCGTTCGATGCTCGTCCGTGTCGGGTTCGCTGTCCGTGAGTATTCGTATCCGTCCTTGAGTTGACCGATTTTATCCTGCTTGTATGTGCTTGTTTGATAGATTGGTGGTGTGACGGCTCCTGTTGCCCGGTCGACACCTGTTCCTCCATGAATCAATGCTGTCTTCTTACGCATGAGTTTCGTCCACCTTTTCAAATATTTGTTGGCTTAAGTAGCGTTCGGCACTGTCTGCGAAGACGGTGACGATCGTACTGCCGGGGTGACGCTTCGCGATATCAAGCGCAGCAACGAGCGCTGCACCTGCTGAACTACCAACGAGTAATCCTTCGCGAGCAGCGAGTGTATGAACCGCGTCAAATGCATCGCGGTCAGAAATCGTATGAATCTCGTCGACGAGTTCACGCGGAACGAGACTTGGCCATTTCGCTGTTCCAATGCCTTCTGTCTTATGCGGACCGGCTGGACCACCATTTAAGACGGAGCCTTCCGGTTCGACGATTGCTGCTTTTGTACCTAGACGTTGTTTTAAGAAGTCCGCTGTTCCGGCGAACGTGCCACCTGAACCACAACCGGCAACGAACCAGTCGATGTGCGACAAGTCCGCAATCAGCTCAGGACCGAGTGTCCGCTGATACGTGACTGGGTTCTCTTCGTTTTCGAATTGTAACGGAACGTAACTGTTCGGAATTTCCTGACCGAGTTCTTTAGCCCGGTCAATCGCCC
The DNA here is from genome assembly GCF_015645365.1 of Exiguobacterium abrahamii. NCBI lineage: Bacteria > Bacillati > Bacillota > Bacilli > Caryophanales > Exiguobacterium > Exiguobacterium abrahamii. Next base: position 454,757 of record NZ_JADOYC010000001.1, on the reverse strand, counting down.
CTTGCATATCGAGTTCAGTCGGCGTGTTGACGACGGTTGCGCCGAGTGCCCGCATCAACGTCTGTTTTTCCTGACTGAATTTTTCCGGAACGACACAGATGACTTGAAGATCATATTTTTTAGCGGCGAGCACCAAGCCGATGCCGGTATTTCCGGCTGTCGGCTCGATGATCGTACCGCCTGGTGTCACATGTCCGTTTTCGATTGCTGCATCAACGAGTTGAATGCCAAGGCGGTCTTTGACGCTGCCCCCAGGGTTCATCCATTCGAGCTTCGCCAAAATGCGCGTACCAGCAGGCAAATCGAATGAAGTGATCTCGTAGAGTGGTGTGTTTCCGACGAGGTCGCGGACGTTGTTCGCGATCATCCGAAGACGATGTCCCATTCATCACGACCGGCAAGCATTTTCTCGGCATAGTGCTTCGCTCCTTTGAGGTCATGTGCACTCGCAAATCCACATTGGACTTCGTTTTGCGCTGGAATCTCTTCTGCTGCGAGGACGTCTTTCAACGTCTTCTCAACGAGTTCGCTCATTTTTTCGACCGAGTCGAAGTTCATCATCGCCATGTAGAAACCTGTTTGGCATCCCATTGGCGAGACATCGATGACATCATCCGAGTAGTTACGGATGTTTTCAGCAAGTAAGTGCTCGAGTGTGTGCATCGCACGCATCGGCATTTGCTCAACGTTTGGTTGTGTGAAACGGATATCGTATTTGACGACTTGGTCGACTTTACCTTCTTTATAACCCGCGACGCGGATATAAGGTGCTTTGACTTTCGTGTGATCCAGGTTAAAGCTTTCGACGTTCATTTTTTGAAGTGCCATGATTTATTCCCCCATTTTCTCGGCTTCTACGAGCCAGACGAAGTGATTGTATTGTATAAATTTAACAGTGAATCCCCGTGCTGTAAACAATTCTTCCATAACTGGAATCAACGGGTAGAACTCGCGTTCGAGATCTTCCGCTAACGCGTCGAACCCTTGAGCACGTGCTTCACGAATCGTTTGCAGGCGTGCCTCTTCTGAGACGAACATCGTATCCGCGTAGACGATTTTTCCGTCTGCCGGCAAATGTGATGCCATCAGTTCGATTGCTTCTCCCTTTTCCTCATCTGTTAGATGATGAAACGCATACGTCGAAACGAAACTGCGTGCTTCCTTCGCCTCGAACGAGAGGAAGTGACCATCCTGTACATCAAGCGACGGAATCTTTTCCGTCAGGATTGTCCGCATCTCCGGACTTGGTTCGACGGCGAGTACGGCGTCGTGACGTGCCAGAAGACGTTGTGTCAGGTTCCCTGTGCCTGCTCCGAATTCAATGACCGGCGACTGCGCTTTATCCGCTACTGTATCCAAAATCTCATCGTATCGACGAAAGACCTCTTTATACTCCGGATCGTGTCCGGTTACTGTCTCGTCATACGTCGATGCCCATTCTGTGAAAACATCCATAAAACGTACTGTCATGCCTTGTCGTCCTCCATCTCACCAGTTAATTCCGAGTAATCGGATATGAATTAAAGTAATTTTCCTTATTCGCATTGTAGCAAGGAGATTCTATCCTGGCAAGCGACCGGCTCGAAAAACTTCCAGAAAACAAAAAAAGGCGTTGCCGGCGAACCGACAACACGAATAATGTGGTTAGAAATGCTACGAAGGAAAACCCAGCTCCATTCGGAATTGTTCGCTCTTCCGCGTGGAGGACGGCGCCTGTTCGACATGGTCGCCAGCTTACGTTCACTTCCTGATCGGTCCTTTCGATCCACCACCCGTTCATTGCACCGCTTCGTCTTTGGGGGACGACTTAAGGGGAAACAATACACCGGCTTAGGATGGGAGAAAGGGTTCAGGACTTGAATCGTATTGAACGATCATCTCTGCTAGACTTCCTATAATGCATTTCTAGAAGTTGTTATGAATATACCATTCATATTTCTGCGTTGTCAACGGATTATTGTAAATATTCCGACAATTTAACAAAGAGAAAAATCCAATCGGACTTTTCTTACCGTTCTTGACAGAAAGCAAAGACGTTTTGAACGGACTGGAAAGCATAAAGTCGCTCTACGACTTGATTTTCTTCAATTCGCAACAACGCGGGAACACTCATGACACGGGCTTCTTCTAAGAAATCCGGAATGAAATTCCCGTTCGCCTTCTGAATCGATTGACCTGATTCCGTCGCTTCGACGATATCGAGCATACGCTCCGCGATGGCGCATGTCCCGCACATCGGTGCATAGACATACAATAGCCCGTTTTCTGGGACGGTCGTGACCTCTTGCATGACGGTCGCTCCTTTCTTCGTGGTATCTGTCGTCAGTATACAAAAAAAAGAGAGCGGACGAAACGCAAGCGCCTCGTTCACTCTCTTTTCGTTAAGTATTACTCGTTGATCATCGATTTGTACGCCGCAGCGTCCATCAATGCCTCGACTTGTGAAGCATCTTCGATTTCGATGTCAACCATCCAAGCGCCTTCGAATGGTGACTCGTTGACGAGTTCTGGGGAATCCGAAAGGTTTTCGTTGATGGCAACGACTTTACCAGAGATCGGTGCGTATAACTCCGAGACTGTCTTGACCGACTCGACTGAACCGAATGGCTCGTTTGCTGAGATCGTATCTCCGACTTCAGGCAATTCGACGAAGACGATATCCCCGAGTTCGTGTTGCGCGAAATCCGTGATTCCGATGCGCGCCTTGTTTCCTGATACTTCGACCCATTCATGTTCTTCCGAATAGCGTAAGTTGTCTTTTACTTGACTCATTTCCGATTCCCCCTGTGGACTAATTTGGACTAACGTGTTCAGTATACCAAAATCGACTCTGAACTTAATACCATTTTCCTTGATACATTTCTTCCTTGAAGCCGATTGTGACGTCTTTCCCGTCTGTGACGATCGGACGCTTCAACAACATGCCGTCACTTGCGAGCAACTTGTATTGCTCGTCTTCCGATAAGCCTGGAAGTTTGTCCTTGATCCCTTGTGAACGATACGATTGACCGCTCGTGTTGAAGAATTTCTTCAGTGGCTCTCCACTCTTTTGATGAAGTTCCTGGATTGTCGTTGCAGACGGTGTCTCCTCGACAATATGTTTGTAATCCACTTCGACACCGTGCTGTTCGAGTGCTTTTTTTGCTTTGACGCACGTACTACATTTCGGATAGCCGTACATCGTGACTGTTTTTGTCATGTTCCTCACCTCACCTTCAAGAGTAGCAGATGGATCACTTCTGCTTCAAGCGTGCGAGCGCCCCGTCAATCTGATCTTGATGATGCGCGTCATGGGCAACGAACGACTCGACGAAGGCTTGCGGTCGGAAATCCTCATAGGTCGCTTCAAATTGCTCGTCAGACAGACGATCGAGGTGATTGACGATGTCACGCCGGACGCTGATTGCTTTCTTCAACAAGGCGAGCGGATCGATATGATGCGCATATTCGACCGCCAGTCGATTGAACTGATCAAAATCCGTCTCGACGAGCGTCAACGGTTCATCCGGTAACTTCGAGATGGCATGATCGTAATAAAACCGGTCCCATAAATACAGATGACTGACGCACTCAAGGACGGTCCACTTATTAAGCGCAAGCGGCAGATCCCATTCTTCCGGCGACAAACGTTCAAGGGATTGATAGTAGGCAATCGCAAATTGCAGTTCAACCAATTCTTGGCGCATCTCGTTTTCCTCCTCCAACCAAAAACTTCGCCTTTACAGAGATTTTCCCTGCAAAGGCGAAGCGGTAAACCTGACTTAGACCGTATATTTGTTTGACTCGATGAGACGTTTTGCGATGTCGCGTTTCGTACCGATGACATTGATTGGCTGGTAACGGCTGAATTTTTTCAGCGCTGAGAGCAACATCCGGAGTTCGTCGCCGCTTGCTGCCGCGTAGAGTGTCTCTTTCGCGTCACGCTCAACAGCTTCGAACGCTTGTTGTGCGAAGACTTCCGTGTAACGGACTTTCAGTTCGCTCTTCTCGATTCCTTTGTCGGCAATCGCTTTGTCCGTCCGGACGATCGCTGACTCGAGCGCATAGATCGCACTCATGATGTCGGCTGTATTCGCTAAAATCTCTTGCTCGCCTTGGAGTTTGTCCTGGTATTTCTGAACCGCTGTTCCGGCAGTCAACAAGAAGATCTTCTTCATCATCGCGAGTAAGTGGCGTTCGCGATCAAGTGGTGCTGTTCCGATTTCTGTCGGCATGAAGCTCATCACTTCTTGTTGCAGACGCTGTGCTTCCGCAAGCAACGGCAACTCGCCTTTCATCGCTTTCTTCAGCAATGTTCCTGGGACGAGAAGACGATTGATTTCGTTCGTTCCTTCGAAGATCCGGTTGATCCGTGAATCACGGTACATGTTCTCGACTTCATATTCTACCATGAAGCCGTAACCACCATGGATCTGAACCGCTTCATCAATGACATAATCAAATGTTTCCGAAGCAAAGACTTTGTTCATTGAGCATTCAATCGCGTACTCCGCGATTGCATCGGCGATTTTCTTACCGTCCTTGCTCTCTTCTTCTGACAACTGATCGAGGCTGTCTTGGAACAGACCACCTGTCCGGTAGACCGAACTTTCCATCGCATACGTCTGTGCTGCCATCGTCGCGAGTTTTTCTTGAATCAATGGGAACGAGCTGATTGGTGTCTTGAACTGTTTTCGTTCGTTCGAGTACTGGACTGCGAGATCAATCGCCCGTTTTGATGAACCGACAGCACCGACAGCTAATTTGTAACGACCGACGTTCAAGATGTTGAAAGCGATGACGTGACCGCGTCCGATCTCACCAAGAACGTTATCGACTGGTACTTCTGCATCTTGTAAGATCAACGTCCGTGTCGATGATCCTTTGATTCCCATCTTCTGTTCCTCGACGCCTGTCGAGACGCCTGGATACGATCCTTCGACGAGGAAGGCTGTGAACTTGTCACCGTCGATTTTTGCGTAGACGACGAACAAGCTTGCAAAACCAGCGTTCGTGATCCATTGTTTTTCACCATTCAAGATGTAGTGCGTACCAGCTTCGTTCAAGACAGCCGTCGTTTTGGCACCAAGAGCATCCGAACCAGAGCCCGGCTCCGTCAACGCGTACGAAGCAATCCACTCCCCTGAAGCGAGTTTCGGCAAGTATTTATGCTTTTGCTCTTCGTTACCGAAGAAGACGATCGGCAACGAACCGATTCCGACGTGTGCGCCGTAACTGAGGGCGAATGAACGGCCACGTGCGAACTTCTCTGTGATGATCGAAGACGAAATCTTATCCATCTGATAGCCGCCGTATGCTTCCGGAACGTCTGCACCGAGTAGACCAAGCTCGCCTGCTTCGCGGAGTAGACCGACTGATAATTCGAACTCGTGTTTTTCGATTCGATCAAGGACTGGAACGACACGATCTTCGACGAACTTCGCTGTCATGTCACCGACCATTTTGTGTTCTTCCGAGAAATCCTCTGGTGTGAAGAGACGTTCTGGTGCTAACTCATCTAATACGAAACTGCCACCTTTGATTAATTCGTTTGTCGTTTGGCTCATTGTCCTGTTCCTCCTTCAACTAGTTCGAATACACCTGCTGCGCCCATTCCGCCACCGATACACATCGAGACGACACCGTACTGGACATTTCGGCGTTTCATTTCATGCAAGAGCGTCAATGTGAGTTTTGTTCCTGTACAACCGAGTGGGTGACCGAGGGCGATCGCTCCACCGTTGACGTTGACGATGTCTTCGTTTAATCCAAGCTCGCGGATGACACCGAGTGACTGCGAAGCGAACGCTTCGTTCAACTCGATCAATCCGACGTCCTCAAGCGTGATGCCTGCGAGGTCCAGTGCCTTCGGAATCGCGACGACTGGTCCGATTCCCATCACTTCCGGACGGACACCACCGACCGCAAACGACTTGAACTTGCCGAGAATCGGTAACCCTTGGCGTTCTGCTTCTTCTCGTTCCATGACGAGGACGGCAGCGGCACCGTCTGACGTCTGCGAAGAGTTTCCTGCTGTGACGCTACCGCCGAGGCGGAACGCTGGGCGAAGTTTCGCAAGACCTTCCGGTGACGAATCCGGACGAACGCCTTCATCGTGTTCGACGATGAATGTCTTCTCTTCGATTTTCAGTTCATCATTGACGAATTGTTCCGTCACCGTTACCGGGACGATCTCGTCAGCAAACTTACCAGCCGCGATGGCTGCTGCTGCTTTTTGGTGACTCTTCAACGCAAACGCATCTTGATCTTCCCGTGAGACATTGTAGGTCGCAGCGACTTGCTCCGCTGTATGCCCCATGCTCATGTAGTATTCCGGTGCCGTGTCGACGATCGACGGATTAGGTCGGACGACGTGACCCGGCATCGGGACTTGGCTCATTGATTCAAGTCCACCAGCGACGACCGCAGTTGCTTGCCCCGTCATGATCTTCATTGCCGCGTCAGCGATCGATTGTAATCCACTTGAGCAATACCGGTTGATCGTGATCGCCGGTACCTCATGTGATAATCCACCGAGGACTGAAGCATAGCGAGCGATGTTCATCCCCTGCTCTGCTTCCGGTAAGGCACATCCGAGAATGACGTCATCGACCGCTCCCGTGTAACCAGACCGTTTCAATGTTTCCTGGATGGCGATGCCTGCTAATTCATCCGAGCGCATCGACTTGAATGCGCCCTTTTTTGCTTTTCCGACCGGTGTCCGTGCACCGGCGACGATTACTGCTTCCTTCATCCGAATCCCCCCAGTCCTCAGTTACGAAGCGGCTTGCCTTTGACGAGCATGTGCTGCATCCGTTGTTGTGTCTTCATCTCACCGATCAGGCTCAAGAATGCTTCCCGTTCGATGTCGAGCATATATTGTTCATCGACGTGGCTACCGAAGGCGACGTTTCCGCCGGCGATGACGTGTGCGAGTTTACTAGCGATTTTCAAATCGTGTTCCGAGATATAGCCGCCGTAGAACATTTCGCGTGTCGCGAGTTCAAGCGTCGCTTTCCCAGCACGACCGACGACCGGAATCTTCGCTTTCGCTGGTGCCGTGTAGCCGGTCCGGTCGAGTTCAAGGACGAGTTGTTTCGCATCATACGTCAAGTGATCTCGGTTCATCGAGATCTGATCAACAGAGCGGACATATCCGAGTTCGCGTGCTTCAAAGGCTGATTTTGAGACTTTTGCCATTGCGACGTTTTCGAACGTCTTTTGTGCTGCTTTCTCGATATTGACAAGTCCGTCTGGTGTGTTTTCTAACAGTCGACGATACGTATTGACGTTTCCGCCGCCTCCCGGAATCAGACCGACACCGACTTCGACGAGACCCATGTACGTTTCAAGCCCGGCTTGCAGACGAGCTGCCGGAAGCGAGATCTCCGTACCGCCACCAAGCGTCATTCCTTGTGGCGCAGCGACGATCGGACGTGATGCGTAACGAATCTTTTGAATCGATTGTTGGAACTTGTTGATGATCCAGTCGAGCTCGAACCAGTTCTCATCTTCCGCTTCCATCAGCATCATCGCTAGGTTTGCACCGACACAGAAGTTCTTGCCATCGTTCGCGATGACGAGACCACGGTGGTTTTTCTCAACGAGATCGACCGACTGTTCGATCATCTGCATGATGTCGACACCGATTGCATTGCTCTTCGATGTGAACTCGAGGACTGCGACATCGTCACCGATATCAAGCAAGCGTGCCCCATTGTTCTCAAGGAGAACACCGTTTGACTTCCGGACATCACGGAGGCGGATTTCCTTCGGATTGACCGTTGCTCCGACGTAGTCTTGTGTCGTTGCGTCATAATGACGACCTGACGCATCATAGAAACTTGTCTTTCCTGCTGCGAGCATCTCATCGACCCATGCCGGTACTGCGTAACCATCTTGTTTCATCTTCGCGACCGTCTTCTCGACACCGAGTGCGTCCCATGTCTCGAACGGTCCCATCTTCCAACCGAAGCCCCATTTCATTGCTTCGTCGATCGCTTTGATGTCGTCTGCGATCTCACCAGTCAGCTGAGCCGAGTAGAGTAATGTTTTCGCATGGATCGGCCAGAGTAAGGCACCGACACGATCTTGCGCGAAGACGACGGCTTTCAGTTTGTTTTTTGCGCCCGGAAGTGCTTTAGCTTGTCCGATTGACGGTTCAGTAAGCGCTTTCTTTTCAACGTACTCAAATGTCTCGAGGTCAAGTTCAAGGATCTGTTTTCCGACTTTCTTATAGAATCCTTGACCCGTCTTCGCACCGAGTGCTCCTTGTTCGACAAGGCGACGCATTTCAGCCGGAACCGCGAACGTCTCCTTCTCTTCGCCTTCTGGCAACAAGTCATAGACGTTGTTTGCGACGTGAACGAACGTGTCGATGCCGACGACGTCGAGTGTCCGGAACGTCGCTGACCCTGGGCGACCAAGGAGTGGACCTGTGACCGAATCGACCTCCCCGATCGAATAGCCACCTTTTTTCATCTCATCCATCGTCACGAGGAGACCGTATGTCCCGATTCGGTTACCGATGAAGTTCGGTGTGTCCTTCGCAATGACGACGCCTTTCCCGAGTCGTTCCTCTGCGAATTGCTTCATGAAGTCGACGACACTCGGATCCGTGTCTGACGTCGGAATCAACTCAAGTAACTTCAGATAACGTGGTGGGTTAAAGAAGTGTGTTCCGAGGAAACGACGATTGAACGACTCCGAACGCCCTTCACGCATCGCTTCGATCGAGATACCCGATGTATTCGAGCTGACGATCGCGTCTTCCCGAATGAACGGTTCAATCGTTTTAAACAATTGCTGTTTAACATCGAGTCGTTCAACGACGACTTCAACGATCCAGTCCGCTTCTTTCAGACGCTCTAAGTCGTCTTCTAAGTTTCCGACCTCGATGAAGTCGATCAATTTTTTCGACGCGAGTGGTGCTGGATTTTGTTTCAAGAGTTTTTCGCGGTTATCGCGCGCGATGCGGGAACGGACGCGCGGATCACTTAGCGTCAAGCCCTGCTTCTCTTCTTGTGCCGTAAGTTCTTTTGGTACGATATCAAGCATCAATGTCCGTATGCCAGCATTCGCAAGATGTGCTGCGATGCCTGCACCCATCACCCCTGAACCGATGATGACGGCGAATTGGATGTGTTTCGTCAACTGGATTGTGGTCGGCTGACCGATTTGACTCGCCATGATATACCCCCTGAGTTTAAATTGAATGAACAACCATTCATTATACTGACAAAAAAAGAAGCCGAACGACTTTGGTGTGCTTCTTCTACATCTTCATCATAAATGAATAATGATTCAGTAGCAATAAAAAATCAGTCAATGGACAAATTTTCCTGTTAGACTGATAAAAAGGAGTGGATGGAAATGAGTCAAACCGAGCATGTATGGAATCAAAAAGCCGCTGACTGGGCGGATCGCGCTGACAATATGTGGACAAACGGCAGTCGGAAAACCGTTTTGCCGTTCTTACGAAAAACAATCACCGGTGGTCGCTTGCTTGATCTCGGTTGCGGTGATGGGGCAGCCTGTCGCTTGCTGACACCGGACTTTCAGACAGTCGGACTCGATGTCTCAGACGAGATGATCCGAATCGCGCGTGAGAAGTCACCCGAGCAGACGTTCATCGTTGGAACGGGTGAAGCATTGCCGTTCGCCGATCATGCGTTTGATGTCGTCCTCGCCGTTAACTCACTTGAATGGTCGACACGTCCTGTTCAAGTGCTGCAAGAAATCGAACGTGTCGCCCCGCTTGTCGTCATCAGTCTACTTGGTCCGACAGCAGCACCACGGCAACTTGCTTACCGTCGTCTCTACGGTGAGGAAGTTGCGATGGGGAATACGATGATGCCGTGGGAACTGTTGCAGCTAGCAAAAGAACGAGGCTGGACGTTACTCGATGAAGCGGTCATCCAAAAAGAAGGTGCCGTCATGACGGGGCATCGGTTACTGGATCAAGCCCATGCCTTCTCATGTTTGTTTGCTTTTCAGACGACAGCTGTGAGGGAAAGATAAGTATGTCATACACAACCTTTTATACATTTATTTTGATTGCGTTAGGTATCAATCTCTTATTTTATATCGATTCACTTGATGTTTTAGAGCGGTGGCAATATTTCTTATTGTACATGGTTTTTCTGATGGGTATACCTGAACTCGGAAGACGCATTTTTCGACGCTATCAAGAAAAACGATTCCACCCGCAGACCTCTATCTTTCTTGTCATTCTAGTATTTGCAGGCATGCTGTTTTTAGGAAATATCATTTTGCCGTAATGATCGATGAAACTCCATCATCAAAAACCTCACTGTCTTTTCACCCGCTTTCCTCAGGCGAGACACAAGCCAGTCTTCCTCATCCCTCGGATGACGAATTCGGGTCTTGTTTGTCTCTGACAGCGCGAAATGAAACATCGCGCTTTTTCCTGTAGGAGTCGGGTGAAGACTTGTGAGGTAGCTTAAATATAATAAACGGTCTCTTACCAGGCGGTAAGAGACCGTTTTTAGTTAGTTCATCCAGTTCGAAACTACAAGCCATGCTGTGTTCATCACACTAGTATCGGTAATGAGCATTGTGACTCAAGATCGTCCATTTAAGGAAAATTCGCTTAGTATTTTAAAAAGTACTTTTTACAGTTTCAATCCTCCAAGTCATATTTCAAACGAGAAAAAGAACGACTTACCTTAAAATCGAAATCAATAAGAGTACTTACATCGAATTTCTTTTGCCGATAGATCTCTTTCATGAATTGTAAGAAAATGTAGCGGCACGTATATAAATCATCTCCAGTGTCTTCTCTCATCGAAGCATAATCAATTTCTTCACCTAGCGAATCATACATAATCGTTTCAAACTCTAAATTCGTATGCCACATAAAATCTAAAAATCCTTGTAGAACTGCTTTTTTATATATATCTAGTGGAAAAGTAGACAAGATTTTATTTTTATAATAAAACTCTACTACTTTTTTTTGATAAAAAAATCGAATGATAAAGTTAGAAGAGACTTCCTCGCTCTCATATTGTAAAGACCAGTTTGATTCTTCAACGTCATTTAGTTCACTTGTCGATACACTTTTTATTAAAGCGTGCCAAAACATGTATAGCTCACTTTCATGTTCATTAAAAGGGAGCTGTTCATCATTTATATAAAAAACAACTTTTCCAGAAGGATACCCGTCACCTCGACCAAATGCATAATTAAATACATCGTTATCTTTTAAATCGGTCATCTTTATGAACCCTGGGTATTCTTGATTAATATCTAGTTCTTTTTTTTCAGGAGGAATTTTAATGAAACTCTTAACTTCCAAATGCATAATAAAATCGTCCTTTCATTTATGAGCATACTTCCTACCTGAGGACAGCGAAGAATTCGAAGACGTCCAATATACTCTATGTCTTTATCCTCCGTGCGTTCGCTGATGTACCTGTCGCAACCACTCTTCAATTAAGACGAGATCCGATTGTTCTTCCCATTTCAGTCGGAAATAGAGTGTCTGTAGCATCTGTTTGACGTTACGATGCGTCGTCCACTCCGCATCTCCCCACGTCATTCGTTGTAATAGGACATCTTCCGACAGTCCATGGCGACAAGCTTGCAACCATGCTGTCACCATCCGGTCCGCTTCTTCATCGACATAGAGATAATTGGATCGGATCAACTGACGAATCATTGCATCAATCGCTCCGAGTTCCTCCTCTGAACGACTCGCTGGATGCGTAAACCAAACCGCATAGACATCAGCGATATGTGCCATGCTGTGTGCCCACCCCATTCCGTCAATGAATCCACGGACATCCTTTTCTTGCTCCAGATAAGTTTGTAAGTAAGTGGACAGCCGATCCAACTGACTTTGCGTCAATAAGTGTCGGGTTTTGTCCATCACTAACAATTCAGCGAGTGCTAATGCTGAAAATGATCGCGTCAGAACAGCTGTTGTGTCCGCTGTTCCCATTCTATACATCAATCCATGCCCGCTTAAAATAAAATCGAAAATTCGATTGGTGTCTTCTATCGTAAAGGACTCTGATGCGATGTAGGTCGCTAACTGCGGATAGATCAATCCATCCCGTAACTCAGAATCTGTCGAACCGATATGTAGAAGTAACTCGTCGAGTAATGCAGGCGTTACACTCGCGTTTTGTTGTAGCAGTTCCTTTAACTCTTGTTCTGTTCGCATCATTCCGTCCTCTCCTCCCTGAATCAAAAAAAGACGATGCAACGTTGCATCGCCTTCTCCACTTATCCCTTGACCATTCCTTTGAGAACGAAGGCAACGTTTGCCGGCCGTTCTGCTAAGCGGCGCATGAAGTAACCGTACCAGTCACGTCCATAAGGGACGTAGACACGGACTTTATAACCTTGTTTGACGAGTTCGAGTTGACGCTCGACCCGGATGCCGAATAACATCTGGAACTCGAACTGGTCTTTTTCGATCCCGTTTTCTTTAGCGTGACGGATGACTTGCTCGATCATCGCATCGTCATGCGTTGCAACGGCAGCATAGTTTCCGAGTGATAATTGTAACTTCACGAGCTTGATGTAGTTGTGGTCGACGTCTTCCTTCTCTGGGAACGCCACCGTTGCCGGCTCTTTGTAAGCCCCTTTGACAATCCGGAGATTCGTCTCGAAGCGTCCGACACGTTTGATGTCATCTTCCGACCGGTAGAGGTATGACTGGATGACTGTTCCGATGTTATCGAAAGATTGGCGCAATTCTTCAAACAATTGAATCGTCTTTTCACAACGTGGCTCATCTTCCATATCGATCGTGACGAAGACACCGAGTTCTTTCGCCCGTGTTAAGATCCGCTCCATGTTCGAGCGAATCAAGTCGTCCGAGATATCGAGTCCGAGTGATGTCAGTTTCAACGAGAGTTGCGAGTCTAATTTTTCTTCCGCAATCATCTCAACCGCACGAATACATTCTTGTGTCATCATCTCTGCTTCCGCTACCGTCGAGATGAACTCCCCTAAATGGTCCATCGTGACGCATAACCCTTTTGCGTTCAATTCCTGGATCGCCCGTTTCGATGCTTCCAATGAATCCCCTGCCACGAAGCGACTTGCTCCGAATTTAAGCCCGTATCGCTTGGCGAGACCGTTCAATGTCTTGTTTTGCGATAAGAAGATAAAACCATCCCGTAGTACTTTTTCCATCACTCATGATTCCCCCTAAATAAATGCTAGGCTGTTTTACCGTATCGGTTCACATCTCTGCACTCATATTATGCCATAAAGCGCTTACATACGCTCTTTATTTCGTTTATTTTTGAGAATCCGTTGAGCAACAAGTCCTACGGCAAAGAATAGGACATATAGTCCGATCGCAACGAAAAATTGCCAGGAGAACGGATCGCGCAGGCTTGAGCCGATATTGTTGTAAACGAACGCACCGGGAATGATTCCGAGATAGTTGGCGATAGCGAACTGTTTAAAGCGGATTTTTGATAATCCGGACGCGTAGCTGATCGCGTCAAACGGAAACAGTGGAATCAATCGAACGACAAGCACAACGAGAAAGCCGTTCGTTGCAATCCGTTCGTCGAGTACGTTCAGCTTCCCTTTGCCAATCAATTTCTCGACACCGCGGCGACCGAGCAACCGGGCGATCCAAAAGCTGAGCAACCCGCCAGTACCAGCACCAATAACATCAAGTAGTGTCCCGAGCCACGGTCCGTACGTATACCCACCAAATAACGTCAACAAGCTCGCCGGGAAAAAGACGAGTGGTCGGACGGTGTAGGCGAGCACGTAAAGCAACATCCCGGTCAGACCTTGATCCCGTACCCAATCCGATAATGCCTGAATGTCGAATTGCTCCAGCATTCCAGACATCCGGAAGTACAGGAGCAACCCAAGACCAAACATAAAATACAGCGTAAGCGGGAGCCAGTCCCGGAGCCGTAATTTCTTCATGACATCGTCGCCGGAGCAACGTAGTAGAAAATCGAGAGAAAGATCAGAACACTGCCCGCAAGGACGAACAGATGCCAAATCGCATGGTTATACGGCAAGCGTGCCCAAACGTAGAAGATGACGCCAAGAGAATACGCAAGTCCCCCACCGAGGAGCAGTAAGAATCCTTGGAACCCAAGCGCTTCATAGATCGGCTTGATCGCAAACAGACAACACCAACCGAGAATCAGATAAGACGCATTCGAGATCCAGACGTATTTACCGGTCGAATAGAGTTTCCAGATGATGCCGAGCGTGCCGACACCCCAGACGATGCCAAGCAACGTCCAGCCGAGCGGACCACGGAGTGTGATCAAAGCGAACGGTGTATAGCTACCGGCAATCAAGAGATAGATACCGGCGTGATCTAAAATTTGCAAGACCTTGTTCGCTTTCGTATGCATCAGCGAATGCATCAAGGTCGAGAACAGATAAAGGAGAATCATCGTTGCCCCGAAGATACTGACAGCCGTGACGTTCCAAGCACTCCCGGATTTCGTCGCCTGCAGGATCAGCATCACGAGCGCGACGATACTGAAGATGACACCGAGACCATGTGTAATGGCACTGGCGATCTCCTCTTTCAAGGAATCACCTTTTGCGAGCAGCTCTTCGATCGTTTCCTTGGATTGTTGCTTGATCGTTTGCTTGATTTCTTTTTTCGTAACCAATCGAACACCTACTTTCTAAAAACAAAGGACTATGCTTTTGATTATACGCCCTCATGCGACAGCGTGCCTATCGAAACATTCTGTCGATTTGATGACAACTGTCATCTGATTGTCTTTTCCCGCCCATACAAAAATCCACACCGCCTAGGCGATGTGGATATGCCTTACCACTGTTCAATATCCGGGCGATCCTTGAACGTCGATTTTGTTCCGTGGCGTTCGTTCAGGACGGCTTCGACTTCTTTGAAGGAGACACCGCGTTCAGCAAGCAAGACCGTTAAATGGTACAACAAGTCTGCTGTCTCTTCGGCTAACGTATCGTTACCGGCGAGGACGACTTCAAACGCCTCTTCACCGAACTTCTTCGCGATCTTCTCGTATCCGGAAGCAATCAAATAGTTCGTATAGGATTCTGCTTCCTTTGCCTCAATCTTCGCTTTGACGGTCTGTTCCAGTTCATATAACATCGGGCACCTCCACTTCCGTATAGAAACAACTGCGATTTCCGGTATGGCATGTCGGACCGTTCGCTTTGACTGCGATCAAGAGACTATCCTGATCACAATCAATCCACATCCGTTTGAGTTCAAGTGTGTTCCCGCTCGTCTCACCTTTCGTCCAGAGACGATTCTTCGTCCGCGAGAAGAAGGTGACAAGACCGGTCGCAAGCGTCTTATCATAGGCGGCTTGGTCCATGAAGCCGACCATCAAGACATCGTTCGTCTGCTCGTCGACGACGACGGCAGCGACAAGTCCTTTTGAAAAATTCAATGTCGTCATCGGACTTCGACTCCTCGTTCTTTGAGGTAGGCTTTTGTTTCTGGCATCGTGTACGTCGCTTCATGGAAGATCGAAGCAGCAAGGGCCGCGTCAGCGCCTGCCTCTAGTCCTTCCGCTAAATGATCGAGTGTTCCGACACCACCGGAAGCAATAATCGGCACGTTGACGACTTCACGCAGACGACGGATCAAAGCGAGATCATAGCCATCCTTCGTGCCGTCAGCGTCCATCGACGTGACGAGTAATTCACCGGCACCAAGCGCAACGGCTTCCTGTGCCCACTCGATCGCGTCACGTCCGACCGGTTGTGTGCCACCGTGTGAGAAGACACCCCACGAGTCGCCGGTCTGTTTCGCATCGATTGCGACGACTGTCGCCTGGACACCGAACAGGCGGCTGACTTCTTGAATCAATTGCGGATTTTGAAGCGCTGACGAGTTCAATGAAACTTTATCAGCACCGGCACGAATCAAGCGTTTTGCGTCTTCAATCGTCTTGATTCCGCCACCAACCGTAAATGGCATGTAGATGACTTCTGCGACACGTTCGACGATATCAAGCATCGTCTCGCGCCCTTCTTGCGTTGCTGAGATATCGAGCAGGACGAGTTCGTCCGCCCCTTGCTCGTAATAGTACTTTGCGACGGCGACCGGGTCACCGAGATCACGTAAGTTTTGGAATTTAACCCCTTTGACGACACGCCCTTCCTTCACGTCAAGACAGGGAATGATTCGTTTCATCAACATACGCGTAACACCTCTTTTAAGGCGAGGGATCCGTCGAGCAACGCCCGACCGACGACGGCTCCGTCCATCCCGATTTCTTTGAGGCGCGCGACGTCATCGACTGTCGTCACACCACCGGAAGCAATCAATTCGACCCCTTCCCGCTTCAACCGATCGAGTCCATCAACGTCCGGTCCCATCATCATTCCGTCACGCGAAATGTCTGTATACAGGAACGTCTTGATGCCTTTGCCGATCAGGTGTGTCATTGCCTCTTCAAGCGTCCAACCGCTCGCTTCGAGCCAGCCGCGTGTTTGAACGATACCTTCTTTGGCATCTAGGGCAACAGCCAGTTTATCACCAGCAAGAGCTATCATCTGCTCGAGCAACGCTTCGTCTTCTAGGGCAACCGTGCCGACGAGAATCCGGTCGATTCCGGCACCTACGTATGCTTCGACGGTCTCGATGTTACGGACACCACCACCAGCTTCGACAAACAAACCGGTCTCCTTTTTGATGTCGGCGATCAAGTTCAAGTGTAACGGTTCACCGGCTTTCGCACCGTCAAGATCGATCAAGTGAATCGCCGTCGCACCATCTTCCTTGAAGCGCTTCGCGATCGTCAGCGCATCGCCGAAGAATGTCTGTTGGTCAAAATCTCCTTGCTTCAGGCGTACGGCCTGTCCGCTCATTAAATCGATTGCTGGGTAGAGTTGCATGTCGTCTCTCTCCATTCCTTCAGTAGTTTCAATCCGACTTCGCCACTCTTTTCCGGGTGGAACTGCATTCCCGTGACTTGTCCTTTTTGGACGATTGCTGGGACGAGGCGTCCGTATTCAACCGCGTCGACAATCCATTCTGGATCACAGACAGCGCCGTACGAGTGGACGAAATAAACGGCTTCGCCGTGATTCGTCAGTTGGTGCCAGCCCATGTGTGGTAAGCGGACGTCACTCGGTAGTTTTTCGATCGTTCCCGGTAAAATCCCGAGACCTTCTGTCAGTCCATCTTCGTCACTCGATTCAAAGAGCAGTTGCATCCCGAGGCAAATCCCGAGGAACGGTTTCTTTTCGGCTTGTTCTTTTAAGAAGTCGACCAGTCCCGTTTCCTTCAAGCGCTCCATTGCCGGTGCATAGGCACCGACACCCGGTAAGACAAGTGCTTCTGCTTGGTCGAGCAACTCCGTGTCACTCGTGACGATGACTGCCTCACCGAGCTCCTTTAACGCCCGCTCGACGTTCGCGATATTCCCGACGCCATAATCGACGATTGCTATCATTGATCAATCAACCCTTTCGTAGACGGTACGCCTTCGCTCGTCACGGCAACTGCCTGACGGACGGCCCGACCGAGTGCTTTGAACAACCCTTCGATCATGTGGTGTGTGTTCGAGCCATATAAGACTTCGGCATGAATCGTCATCCGGGCACTCCGTGATAAGCCTTGGAAGAACTCTTCTGCGAGTTCCGTATCAAAGTCACCGAGCTTCGGATTCTTGAAACTAGCACGGAAGACCGTGAACGGACGACCGCTGAAGTCAAGGACGACCGATGCGAGTGTCTCGTCCATCGGCACACGCGATTCACCGTAGCGTTCAATCCCCGCTTTATCGCCGAGCGCTTCCGTCAACGCTGCCCCGAGAACGATCGCGGTATCTTCGACCGTGTGGTGGGCATCGATCCACGTATCACCTTTTGCGGTTACCTTCAGACCGATCCGGGCCTGGAAGGCAAATAACGTCAACATATGATCAAAGAAGCCGACACCGGTTTTGATCTCAATCGGACCTCCTGCGAGATCGACCTCGACCTTGATGTCTGATTCTGCACTTACTCGTTCGCTTGCGCCACGCCGCATCGTAATTCCTCCTCTACACACGTTTCTAATACTTGCATTGCTTCTGGTGATCCACAGCTGACACGGAAGGCTTGGTTAAACAAGCGGATCCGTAATCCGGCATCGGCACAACGCTGCGTAAAGCGTTCGGCTTCTGGATACTCGACGTAGACGAAGTTTGCTGCACTCGGATATGTCTTGCCGATTGGGGCAAGAATCCGTTCGATTGCTTCACGGCTCGCATACGTTTCTTCTAAGACCCGATCGAGTTCCGGTTCTGCCATGATGGCGATACCGACAGCTGCTGATAGACCAGAGACGTTATACGGTGATTTAATCTGTTCGATTTCTTGAATGATTTGTTCGCTCGCGATGACAAAACCAAGTCGGAGCGATGCGAGTCCGAACGCTTTCGAGAGCGTCCGTAAGATGATCGCTTTCGGATATTCCTCGAGTAAGTGAAGCATTGACTGTTCAAGCGCGAAGTCGATGTACGCCTCATCGATGACGACGTATTTGCCACTGTCGAGCAAGCGACGGATGTCCGCTTCCTTGCGGAGGACACCAGACGGATTATGCGGGTGACTCAAGAAGATGATCTCCCCCGGTGCTGCGATCAATCCGTCGACGTCAAGCGCCATCTCGTCGAGTAACGGCACGCGTTCAAACGGTGCCCGTGCCCGGTCAGCATAAAACTGATACATGACGAAGTCCGGTTCTGAGGCGATGACTGGCATGCCAGGTCCACCGTAGCGGGCACATAAGTAGCCGATCAACTCATCCGAGCCGTTTCCGGCGACGAGTTGCGTCGGACGGACACCAGCGTACGTCGCGTATGATGCTTTGACTTGATCGATGATTTCGACAGGATATTCATTTAAAGGGAACGTTGCGATCAATTCCTGGATCGCTTCGATCCCGACTGGACTGTGGGTCGTGAATCGTTCGTTTTGGTGTAATCGCATTAGTCTTCCCTCACTTCGATGGCTTGTGCGTGTGCTTCGAGTCCTTCGACCCGGGCAACGGTCTTCGCTGCGTTCGCGAGACGTTGTACGCCTGCGCGTGTGGCTTCGAGCATCGTCTGGTGACGCAAGAATGTCCGCGCTGATAATCCAGACGCAAAACGAGCTGTACCGGACGTTGGTAAGACGTGGTTCGTTCCAGCGACGTAATCACCGAGCGTTTCCGGTGTCTCGTGACCGAGGAAAATCATCCCGGCGTGACGGATCGATTTGACGACCTCTTGCGGATTGGCAACGGCAAGTTCCAAGTGTTCCGCTGCCAAACGATTCGCTTCTTCAATCGCTGTTTCGAGTGGAGCGACGAATACGCCACCGTTTTCCATCGCACGACGGGCAATCTCTTGACGCGGCAATTGCTGTAAGCGCCGCTCGATTTCTGCATCCACCGCTTGTTTCATCTCTTCTGTTGGCACGAAGGCGATCGCGACAGCGTCACGGTCGTGTTCGGCTTGCGCAAGGAGGTCGGCTGCGATCCGGTCTGGATGCGCTGTTTCGTCAGCGATAACGACGACTTCCGATGGACCGGCAACCGAGTCGATGCCAACGATGCCGTAGACTTGGCGTTTGGCTTCAGCGACGAAGCGGTTCCCGGGTCCGACGATCAAATCGACGGCTTGGATGCTTTCTGTTCCGAATGTCAGCGCGGCGACGGCTTGCGCTCCACCAATCGTATAGATTTCTGTCACACCAGCGATCCGTGCCGCAACGAGCACCTCGTCACTTAAGTTCGTCATCGGCGTCACCATGACGACCCGTTCGACACCAGCGACTTTCGCTGGAATGGCGTTCATCAAGACCGTCGACGGATAACTGGCTGCTCCACCTGGAACGTAGATCCCGACCGAATCAACAGGAACGAACCGTTGACGTCGTGTCACGTCTGCTTCGACGAGTTCGATGTCCGACGGCAGTTCTTGTTCGTGCCATTCGACGAGTCGTGTCGCCATCAACTTCAACGAGTCGATCAAGTTAGCGTCTGCCTGTTCAAAGGCTTGCGTGATCCGTGTTTCACTGAGACGGAAATCTTCGAGATCGACCTGATCGAATTGGTTCGTGTAATCGCGGACAGCAGCGTCACCGTCTGTTGCGACGCGTTCGAGGATCGCGCGGACCGCGAGCTCCGTGTCGCGATCGATGCTGAAAGGTTTTGTCGGTGTCATGATCGTGTCACTCCTTCTGTCAATTGCTCCAGCAAGCGGATGACTTCAACCCGCTTCCGTTTTAACGTCCATTCGCTCGTAAAGAACCGAGCGCTGATATCGATGATTTTTTCGTATTCGTTTAGTCCGTTCGCCCGTAACGTCTCACCCGTCTCGACGATATCGACGATCGCGTCAGCAAGTCCGAGTAACGGTGCCAACTCGACGGAACCGTTCAACGGTACGATGTCGACGTCGACACCGAGTTCGCTGAAGTAGCGTTTGGCGATGACCGGATACTTCGTCGCAATCCGGACGCGGCGTCCGCCTTCGAATTGTAGCGGTTCCTTCGCACAGACCGACATCCGGCAGACACCGAACGGTAATTCCGCGAGTTCCGATAGTTCTTGATCCGATTCGAGTAAGATGTCGCTCCCCGTGATCGCGACGTCAAGGACGCCTTGAGCAACGTACGGAATCAAATCCGATCCTTTCATGAAGACGAATTCGTGCTCGCCCCGTTTGACGATTAGTTCGCGTTCAATGGCTCCCCATGTCTCGACGCCAGCTTCTTTCAGATAACGTTCTGTCGCTTTCGACAGCCGTCCTTTTGTAATTCCGATTCGCATTTAGAGCACCTCCGCCAACCGTTCGACCGAGAATCCGATGCCGAACGCCTGTTGTTCTTGTCCGAATTGTTCATAAAGCCGGTCGTAGCGTCCACCGACGAGGACGGGTTCCGTCACACCTTCGATGAAACCGTGGATCGTGATCCCGTCGTAGTACGTCTGTAAACCCATTTGACCGAAGTCGAGATCGGCATTGACGGCTTCCGCGAGATCAAGCACGGCATTGAGTCGTGTCTCGTCGACGTACGGTAGGATCGTCTCTGCCCCTTCACGTCCGAATAATAAAGGTAGTTTTGCAAGCAAGGCATCATCGAGTTGACCCGCGATACGCTTCAGTTCGATGACGTTACGTAAACGAAGCATCTGTGTCACTTGGTCGCGTAAGTGGTGATCACCGACGCGCGTCTCGATCAAATGCTCGATCAAACCGGCATCGCCGATCGAGAGTGTGACTTCTTTTCCTGTCAGTTCTTCGACAAGTCGGACCGCGAGTTGAATTGCTTCGACTTCTGCGATTTGTCCTCGTTCCTCGAATCCGACCTGGAACTTCTCTTCTGGTTGAAAGACCGAGCCACTGTAGAAGACACGTTTATATTGTTCGCGACCCCGTTCGCTGAGGGCACGCGCGACACTAGTCGTAAAATCCATTCGAATCTGTTCCCGTCCACCGATTTCCTCAATTAAGGGGGTGATTAATCGGGTATAGTTAGATTGTTCGAGTCCATCTTCGAGCTGACGGATGACCTGCTGGAGCCGCGTTGCCGAGGCACCAACGTAATCCGTCGCTCCATCCTTGAGTCGAATCGTAGAAAATGATTGCATACTCCCACTCCTTTATCTTATTATCACTGTACCACGCTAAATTATTTAACGATAAGATACCGCGTTTCGGGCACATTGTCAATCGCTTTGCTTGCCAATTCTAAAAAATCGGAGGGTTACTCATGCAATTATTGAAATGGGACGGTCACGTCCACAGTCCATATTGTCCACACGGTACGAAGGATCCACTCGAAGCCTACATCGAGCGGGCGTTAGAACAAGGCTTAGAACGGATCAGCTTCACGGAACATGCCCCTTTACCTGAAGGTCTGACGGATCCTGCGCCAGATAACGATTCCGGAATGTCGTTCGCGACAGCCGATGCCTACCTGAAGGAATTAACGCAACTCCGCGAGACATACAAGAATCAGATCGACATCCGGATTGGGATGGAGTTCGACTACTGGGAAGGACATGTCGACGGCACGCGTGACATCATCGCCCGCTACGCTGACGTCTTGACTGACGGCATTCTCTCATTGCATTACTTATACATCGATGAGCAATATTACGGCGTCGACTTCAGCAAGGAAAGCTTCGGTGAGATCGTCACGAAACTCGGAAGCGTCACGGCGGTCCACGAACGCTATTATGAAGGCATCCAAGCCCTCGTCATGACGGACCTCGGTGCACACCAGCCGAAGCGCCTCGGTCACTTGACATTACCGACGAAGTTCATCCAAGCCTATCCGCTCGAGTCGAACCCAACGAACCTCGACGACACGTTACGGAAGATCCGACAATCGAACTTCACACTCGACGTCAACACGGCAGGACTCCGGAAGCCGTTATGCGGTCTTTCCTATCCTTACCCGGAACTCTTGCAAGTCACGCAGTCGTTATCGATTCCGCTCGTCTATGGATCAGATGCCCATCTCGCAAAAGATGTCGGTGCTGATTTTGATTTCAAATGGTAAACAAAAATCCGGATGCCGCAGCGTCCGGATTTTTTTGTTTAAGAATACGGGAAATCAGCAGCGTCGACAGGAGCAATCGATCGTGCCATCTTTTTTAATTGCTTTAGCGACACGTTACCGGACAGGAGGACGATTTGATTGTCCTCGACGTAATAGAGGTTCGTTCTCTCTTGTTTCTGCTCGAAATAAGCTGTCTGTCCGTTTGCAAGCGTCGTTTGCTTCCAGTCCTTTCCTTGAACGTCTTGCTTCGGAACAACAGTTAGCAGAATCGTTTGTGACTTCGTGTGGAAGAACCAGATTCTATCATCCCCATTAGGACTTGAACTACTGGCAATCGCTTGGAATGTCGAGAACGGTAAATTCAAACCGCGAGCAGAACTACTCTTCTTAATGTTTTGAACGTCGTCATATGAGACGCCTCCTAACATCCAGTTCTTCTCTTGCTTGGTATACTCTAATACAGCAAGACGATCTGCTCCTTTTGGATAATGCAGCGTCACGTAAGCATGATTCCCGAGAGCGACACTGCTCCAGATATCACTTTCAGTCGGGTGCGCTTTTGTTCCATCTTTAAAGTAAAACGTCACGTGACGACGGAAATCCGCTTCAAACGAATCCTGTTCTGAAAAGTCTTCTGCTTTAATACGTTGTACGATGGCATCGGGCTCAGCACCATCCTCAGCAGTGTTATCATCAATCCATCGCGTGTGAAGCTGATTCAAAGGCGGAACTTGGTCTGGTTCTGCACAACCGGTCAAGATACTTGCAGCGAGTAAAACACTGATTACACCAATCCGTTGAAATCGCATGACAATCTCCTTTTCCTCTTTTTTCCTTTCTTTGAGTATCTCACGTTGCGGGACTACGCCTTTAAGAAAATTACGAAAAGAAGGAAAGGAGAATTCCTGATTATACGTATTCATACATGAAAAGATCTACAGACAAAAACAGACTAGCCCCTTCTATTGAAGAAGAGAACTAATCTGTTTCGTGTGTTTCATTCTAAGTTAGCATGTTTCCCGTACATCGTTTGCGAATCAAGCTGCTTGTCTTCCATGATCTGCAGAATCAAGGCATCATAGAACAACAACATCGTCTGTTCAAACAACGAACCCATCGGTTGCACCGTCTCGTCCGCTGATGCCGTTTGTTCTTTCGGAACTCCGGGCAGTTTGACGACTAAGTCTGCAAGTAGTGCTAACTTCGACGTCGGATTGATCGTGACGACGGCAACCGTTCCACCGAGTTGCTGTGCTTTCTCGACGATTGGAATCAACGTCTTCGTCTCACCCGATCCGGAACCGACGATTAACAAGTCACCCTCGCGTAAATTCGCCGTGACCGTCTCACCGACGACATACGCGTCGAGTCCCATGTGCATCAACCGCATGACGAACGCTTTCCCCATCAAGCCGGAGCGACCGGCTCCTGCAAGAAAAATCCGGTTCGCTTGCAAGACAGCGTCTGCCAGTTCTTTCGTCTCCGTCGCATCGATCGCTTCGACCGTCGAAGTCAGCTCTTCGATAATCGTTTGAATGTGTATCATTTACGCCTCTTGTATCATCCGGTGCATTGTTGACGCTGTCTCTTGTTTATCGTCTTGTCCCGTGATGCCGCCACCGACGATGATCAGATCAGGCCGTGCCGCGATGACTTCCGGTAACGTCTCCATCTTGATGCCACCCGCAACAGCTGTTTTTGCATTTGTCACAACCGATTTGATTGTCGCGAGATCCTCGAATGAATTTTGACCGACTGCTTGCAAATCGTACCCTGTGTGGACACAGATGTAGTCGACGCCTAACGCATCCAGTTCTTTCGCCCGTGTTGCGATATCTTTAACTGCAATCATGTCGACGAGAATCTGTTTGCCTGATTTTTTTGCTTCTTCGACTGCCCCTTTGATCGACATATCTTCCGCTGCACCAAGGATCGTCACGATGTCGGCACCGTGTGCGACAGCTTGGCTGACTTCGTAGCCGGCAGCATCCATGATCTTCAAGTCAGCGAGGACCGTTAAGTTCGGGAACGCGGCTTTCATTTCTTTGACGGCGCGGAGCCCTTCGTTGATGATGACCGGTGTGCCGATCTCAACGATATCTAAATTGTCTTCCCCGATTTCTTTGACCAAAGCAATCGCACCTGCTGTATCGACTAAATCAATTGCGAGTTGTAATTTCATTTTGTATCTCTCCCATTCTTCTCTGTATTGTCGTACCTGACACTTCCTTCCGACGTTCAAGAAGGAACAGGACTAAATATAATCTGCAGTATCAATCTTGAGAAGTACGCACTTTTAATTTACATAGTGCGGTTTTTCATACATAGTGCGGAAAAGTATACTGTCGACTGGAAGAAAGACTATACTGGAGCAGGAGGTGGAACGATGCCACATTTTGAAGACCGTCAGTTTAACTGCGAGAAGGAATTGACCCTCTCGATCATCGGGGGAAAATGGAAGATGCTGATTCTTTGGCACTTAGGTAAGGAAGGCACGAAACGCTTCGGGGAACTAAAAAGTCTGATGCCCGGCATCACGCAACGGATGCTCGTCAATCAACTGCGTGAATTAGAAGATCACCACATCATTCACCGGGAAGTCTATCCGGTCGTACCACCGAAGGTCGAATACTCGTTGACACCACACGGTCATAGCTTAATGCCGATTTTAGACGCGATGTATGACTGGGGTAAGGATTATGCGAAAAATGTCTTGAAGATTGATTTTGAACAACAAAAAGTATCACCATAAAAAAAATGCTCGCGGTCTCGTCTCTTTTTAGAGGTAAGTCCACTGAGCATCTTTTTTAGGATTCTTCTATTGTATAGATTTTTGACATCGCAAGTTCATCGACGTATTCGCCGTCAATAAACAGCGAGGCAATTCGTGTCCCTTCAATGTTAAAGCCAAACTTATGATAGAGCTCGATTGCCCGCAGGTTGTCCTTGCGAACCGTCAACTCGAGTCGGACGAGTCCTGCTTCAATGGCAAAGGCATCAACGGCTTCAAGCAGCCCTGCACCGAGTCCACGACCCGTATAGGCATCGAGCAAGCCGATGACGAGATTCGCGCGGTGACGAATCCGACTCGGCTCACCACCAACGACGAGCACATATCCGACAAGTTGGTCATCGACGTCCACGACGAAGATATCCGAGTTGGCAGCCTGACCGAACTTCTCGATGAACGCCTCCGCCTGTTCTGTTGACAGGACGCGTTCCTCCGGCTCATACAACATATATTTCGTTTCCCGATCAATGCGTCGCATTAAGTCCGATAAGGCTTTTCCGTCCATCAACGTGGCACGTCGTATCATAGGTGTCAGCTCCGTTTCCATTAAATTTGCATTTTTCCAAGTGTAAATCTTATTTTAATTTTTAAATAAAATCAATTTAACTTAGTAGAGAAGAAGGTTATTTTTATTAATATTAAAATTCTTTTATTGGAACTCCTGCACTTTCCAATATGTAATAAACTTCAGAAATGTTATTTAAGGATTGTTTTTTAGTCGTTAAAGTTCCATAGTTCAAAACTTCGCGATTTCTACTAAAAGTGAAGATAATACGTTTTTTAGCTCTAGAAAGTGCTACAAAAAAAGCTTTTTTATCTGATTCTGCTTGAGATTTAAAACTCCAAAAGGCGCTATCTTCTAGGCCAACAAACAACACAGTGTTATATTCTAAGCCTTTACTTTTGTGAATGGTCATGATTGGAATGCTATATTTCCCATTCAAATCATTTATAGCTTTTATCCAATCACCTTGCCTTTTGTATGACATTACTATTTTCCCAAAGAATTTTTCAATATTTCGCTTTAATAAACCGGACTGATTATACTTTGGAAAGCTTGATTTTAAATCCTTTAAATCTATAAATTCTAAAATAGATTCAATTATTTCATTAATTTTATGCTCACAATTTTCTGCTTCAACCATTTTCAAATTCTTTTTAACTTCTAAAGTCAATTCTAATAAAGAATTCTCTAGTTTATTTAAAACTACGGTATCTCTTCCATCTAATGATTTTCCTTTTATTTTTATGAGAAAATCCAAAGTTGATAACCATAATTTTAGATTTTTCTCTGAAAAAGATAGCTCTATAATAGACATGATTATTCTAATACATTCGTCCGCTAATAAATCTTGGTATTCTTTTTCTAGTCGTGAATGAATCCCTAATTTGTCTAAAGACGATATTATTGCTTTACCATACACATGCTCTTGTTGCTTAACAATTATACAGAAATCTTTAGGCATCAACTTATCTTCTTCCATCCAATTTTGAATAGAATGCGCAATGGTTTCTCCTTCTTTAACATGATTCTCTGAAACCCATACTTCGCAAATCCCATCTGTTTTGTCCCATTTTCCAGCTGAATTCACATTTAAGGTATGTTCGCTAATTGTTTGTGAAAAAATATTTTGAATTCTAACTAATTCTGGCGCAGATCTAAAATTATTTATTAATATATATTCTTTTGAACTAAAATCTTCTTTGAAAGATTTAAATGCATTATCAATTGCTCCTGCCCATCCCATAATCCGTTGCTTCTCGTCACCTACTGCTGTAATAGAGACATTTGAATTAGAGAATAAGGTCTTAAGCAAGTTATATTGAATATGTGTAGTATCTTGAAATTCGTCTAAAAAAATATGAGTATATGTTGACCTAATAGCTTTTATGAGTTGTAAATTGCTCCTCAACAAGTAATCTACAATAATTGAAATCATTGGAAAAGTTAATGAGCTATTTAAAAAGTTAGTTCCTTTGGTCAATATTGACCAGGACTTGTTTACAAGCCAAGAATACAGATCAGATTCAATTAAGCCTATTGGCAATCTTTCTTCTGTAAGTTTTTTATTTAAAACTGTTTCGGAGTACTCGTATTTCCAATTGGGATGGTAAGGATTTTGTTCCACCAAATTTTCTTTAATTATTCTATTAATCTCTTTCTCCGTTAAAATCAAATCATAGTTTTTCTTCGGTCGATAATCTTCTGGAATCGCCAACTTAAATTGATCTAATAAACCCTTAGCAAAAGAATCAAAAGTTTTAGACTCAAAACGCATGGATATTTCTTTACCGTACCTTTTTTTCACTCTTTCTTCTAAATTTTTTGCCGCATCAACTTTAAAGCTAATTGCTAATATTTTCTTTCGAGGCTTGCATTCGCCAGTTTCAAATAAAAAACCAGCTTTTTGAGCTAATAACTCTGTTTTTCCTGCTCCTGGTCCTGCCATAACTGACACATTTCCTGATTGCTTAATAGCACATAAAGCGGACTCTTCTAATATAATTCCGTCAGCAGGCATCCAATCATTAACATTAATAAATTTCATTTATCCTCCTGCTTTCTTTGTCAAATCAAGCTTTTAATTTTTTTCGCTAATCTTAATAATTCTGCAGGTACATCCTTTAGAAGATCTTCATTTTTAACTTTCATTAATGCCTCAATATGAGTACTAGGTTTACCTCTTCCTAAAAATAAAGAATTATACCAAACCATTAATTCATGTTCTTCCTCATCATAAGTTTCCCCCACAGCTTTTTCATTTTTAAGAGTTGCTTTTATTGAACTTTTAATTTTCTCTCTATATTCTTCACTATCTTTTTTAGGAAATCTAGGACCGCTTGTCATAACATCCTTATAATTTGATTCAAAGGATTTTAACATCGAAAAATCAATATCTAACGGGTATGAGAAAAAGATATTTTCTTTTTCTAATTTATTTATCCAGGTGTCCATATCCCCCTTAGCCTTAATGTTCCTTTCATGAAAACTCTGTATTTCGCTTAAAGAATATGTATAGATAGTTTTATTGCCTCCGTTAGTTTTTATCACGCTTCTTAATTTTTTTGAAGATTTACCATTCTCTTGTAATTGATTTAAAACATATTTTATTCTTCCCCAGCCACCACCATTTCTTTCTTTATCCAAATCTAATAGTGTAACGTGCGAAATGGATAACTGATTCAATAATTTCCACATGTGATTTACATGTCTTCCTCCTAACGGGACGATAGAAATGCTAGTATCATCAGGATAGATATCGAGTGCATTTAGAATTTTAGGTAAAATAATTTCTTCGCTATCTCCCTCTCCAAGAATTACTAATTTTGAAAAATAAAGATCTGGATATGCAGTTACTGCTTCTTTAATGTACGTATAGGCGGCACTTGTCTTTTCAGGTAATTTAATATTATTCACATTAGTATGGCCTTCGCTGATTTGTAAATGTCTAATCTGTTCAGGATTTACTCGTTTAATGATGGAGGAATTATGAGACGACAAAATAACTTGGGAATTCGTCTTTTGTGATATCTTATTTAAATTTGATACAACTCTGCCTAACAGATGAGGAGAAATATGATTTTCAGGTTCTTCCACAGCTAATATATTTAATAATGGTTTATTATCGCTCTCAATATTCTGTTCAATTTCAAGCAGTGATGAAACTAATGTGATATAAAAAAGAGATTTTAATCCATCTCCTAATTCTCTAATATTCGTCATCCCGCCTTCTTCAGTAGGAGAAAATCCAATTTCAATTTTCTTCAATATATTATCTAAATCGCTACTATTAAAGATAATTTCAGCATTTTTATACCGTTCTTCTTTATGAAATTTATTCCATTCTAGATTCAAAACATCTCTTATTGAATTAACATCTTCTATATTTTTAAATAATTGTATCACTGGTTCTGTGGCTTCTTTGATATTCTCATCAAATTTCTCCGGCCAAACGATACTATTAAATATTCGCCAAAGTAAGGTTCCCGTCGCATTTTTTAATTGCACTGCTGGATCTCTCATTGCTGGTACATACATCATTTGAATTAAGTTTCTGTGATGGAGTGGCACCGGGTGCAAGGCATCATCTTCATTTTCACCCTCAGGAACTGTCACATAACATATTTCTTGCTCAATATTTCCTTCTGGATTTTGACCTTGGATCCATTTTCCTATCAATCTAATTCTTATGTAAGGTACTCTACCTGGAGCTTCAATAATTATATGTTTAATAAAATCTGGTATTGTATCTACTTCTTCAAGTGTTTTATCCATCAATTCTGGAAATTCAACTTTAGCTTCAATTAGTAATTTAATCTCATCTACACTTTTAGGGTCTTTGAAAGGAGATAAATGAAAGTCACTTTTAATTAGGTTCCGATCAATATTTTTTTGTCCAAACAATCTTAATAGTGCTATTATCAAACTGGTTTTCCCAGTACTATTCGACCCTATCAGTGCCGTCAATTTATCAAAAGAAACAATTTGTAGTTCTTCGCCAAAAGATTTAAAGTTACTTAAAGTTAATTCTGAAATGTTCACTTTTTATTCCTCTTTTCATTTATTCATTATTTTTTATTCAAATACAGAAAAAAGATAGAAGATATATGCTTCAGCAAATTTCTTCTATCCCTTTATCAAGCAGCCTCTAAAAAAGCCACGTTATGCTATCTAAGATAAATTTAAAGCTTTCAAAAAGTTCATTTTAGATAATGCTAAATTCAAACTCTAACAATTAAGCAATTGATTCTTTCCAAATTTAATAAAAATTATTAAATAAACTGACTACAAAAATGCAATTTTGCGCTATTTCGAACAAGTTAGTTACTTTGAATCCGATAGATTAATGTTTTTCTAAATTTACGAAACTAAACAAAATGAATTTACGCCAACTCAACTTTAGAAAATCTCTTTACAGTATTGATAAATTCCGAAAAATTTTAAGCTTATTTAATACCCTGATCTTTTATCCATTTAATAGCTTTATCTTTAACTATATTTAAACCCTTTTGACCAAGTGATACACAATAGATTACATGTTCACCGGTAGGCAGTTGAAGATAATTTATCTTATGATTGAACTCTGCTCTATTTTTTAATGCTTTTTCTATCTTTGGAAAAGACACTTTCATTATCGATGAAGTTACTCCGCTTGCTTCAGACAACTCTGGGAATTTAGTATAAATACTTTTTGCACCATCTACTACTAAATAACCGTTTTCTTCAAGAAA
Organism: Exiguobacterium abrahamii; assembly: GCF_015645365.1. NCBI lineage: Bacteria > Bacillati > Bacillota > Bacilli > Caryophanales > Exiguobacterium > Exiguobacterium abrahamii. The sequence continues at coordinate 424,249 of NZ_JADOYC010000001.1, read as the reverse complement.
ATCAGCTGCTCTTTTTTCATCTGTCATTTTTAATCATCCTTTCAAATTAATATTAGCATTACTTTATGTATATCTAAGCAATGCATAGAATTACTTTCTCATAAAACTCTTTTGTCATTTTTAAGTCTGATTTTCCGTTTTATTTTTTAGGTGGAAATCTAATTTATTTAAAAATTAACATATAATATATTAATATATATTATTTATAGTCAACTTCAGCATAATTCAGAAAGAAACATATTTTTCATTTAACTTTTCTGTTATTAGTCCAATTATAGATAATTATCTCATCTGTTTTTTCATGCTTTGGAAACTTTGAAAAGCAAAAACTTAAATGCTTTTCATTTTTGCAGTTTAACTTATTGTATAGTTCTTCACGTAAAATTCGTGCTTTATTATCATTAAAAATACTGCGCTCTCCAAATGATCCATTAGCTTTTAAACTATTTCGTTTAACAGCGTAACAGTAAACTTTTTGCGGATCATCAGAGTCGCTTTTGCTTAATGAATTTGATATAGCTTCTATTTCACTAATTGATTTGTGTTCATTTATAGTATCAGGAATGAAAGTTGCAAGATTTGCATTAAATTGCCGAAGAAGATCACCTAGATTTTCGCTATATTCAATGTTGAAATAAGCTCTTAATTCTTTGGTATCAATTAAGAGTCCTGCTGAATTAGCAGGTACATCTAAACTATCACTAAATTTTCCATTCCTTAAAAACTCGAGTTTTAGAAGAGCGTATTCTGGCTTTCTTGCAGACTCTTCATACAATTTAATTAAAACAACAAAATTTTGATTCTTATATTTAAATAAAAAAGAATCAATTATCCATCCGTTCTTCTGCATGTCAGACCTAAGAGATTTTAAGTTTTCAAAAACATTCATTTTTTTCCTCCATGAAAAGACCATTAAGATAGCTATGGCAAGAATTAATAGCATTTATAACACACAATCACTAATTCCTTCATAAAAAATTATATCCATTAATTGGATTTCACACAACTGTACATTCTTATTTTCAATTTTTCGAAGTACATAATTAAAAAATTTAAATGCACAAATACAATAAAAATTATGTATAAGTACAACGAACTAAAGATATAAATTGGATTTAAAATTAACTTATAACTTATTCCATATAAATTGTTTTCTTCTCAAAGTATATTCCAATAAAAAATTCAATATCGTCTAATTTTAAATCAACTTTAATTATTTTTGTATACGTAACGAAAAAGCAAAAACAAAAAAGATTGATAAAGTTGAATAGATTTTTTAATTATATCTATGAACGAGGAGATATCCGACCATTTTTTAATATTTTTAAAAATCCATAAAAAAACCACCAACCCCTTGTACATGAGGTTTGGTGGTTTTTTGAAATCCACTGATTTCGTCGTATGGAGACGGTGGGAGTCGAACCCACGTCCGAAGGCATCGTATACTTAAGCTTCTACGTGTGTAGTCAATTTATTGGGATCTCGTCGTCAGGCTGCCAATTGACAGGCGTCCGTCCGACCAGTCTGATTCCATCTCTTCTCTTTCCCTCCAGACGGAAGGGTCCAAGCGTAGCCTGTTTAAAGTGAGACCCTAGAAATCAGCCGACCAGGCGACAGCTGCTAGGATCCGCAGTTGCTATTACGCTGCTGCGAGTTGTGTGTTAGTTTTGCCAGTTATGGCTGGTGCGTTTTAACGAGGCCGACCCCTCGACACGCCACAGAAGACCGAACTACCCCCGTCGAATCCGTAACGTCCCCAAGATAATAAATTGGGGCTTTCCGAATACTAATATTCTAGCAGAAAAGTGTTACGGGTTCAATACTTTTGCTTATCGCGTAGTGCTCGTTCGATATCACGCTTCGCATCCTTCTTCTTCAGATCATCGCGTTTATCAAATTTCTTCTTCCCGCGTCCGAGTCCGATCAAGCATTTCGCGTAACCATTCTTGATGTAGACCTTCAGCGGAACGATCGTATAACCGTCCCGTGAGACCGCCCCGATCAAGTTCGCAATCTGTTTCTTGTGCAACAACAGTTTCCGCGGGCGGAGCTGTTCATGGTTGTAGCGGTTCCCCTGCTCGAAGTGGGCGATGTTCGAGTTCCAGAGAATCGCTTCTCCCCCATCGAACCGGACGAACGCGTCCCCGATGCTGATTTTTCCTTTACGGATCGATTTGATTTCCGTTCCCGTCAAGACGAGACCGGCTTCAATCGTATCCTCGATCGCATAATCGAACGAGGCCCGTTTGTTGTTCGCTAAGACTTTCGAATCTGTTCCCTTTGGCATGTTCGTTCACCACATTTCCGATGCGGAAGCGCTTATTTGCGCTTCCGTTTCTTATTCGAGACCGCCTTATGGAATGGCGGTTTATCTTTCTTATTCTTTAACGAGAATCCTTTTCCCTTGCTTTGGTCGCTCTTACCTGACCGTTTCTTGCCGCGACGATCGTCTTTCTTCTTGTCGTCGCGTTTTTGTCCCGGACGTCCACCGCTTGAACGGATCGTCTTCGACTCGAACCGTTTCTTCGGTTGCCGCTCTGGCATTCCGACGACGCTAAAGTCGATCGTCCGTTCATCGATGTTGACGTTCGTGACCTTAATTTCAACGACATCACCGATCCGGAACTGTTGCTTCGTCCGCTCGCCGATTAGCTGATAGTTCGCTTCATCGTAGCGATAGAAGTCATCTGTCATCGCTTGGATGTGAACGAGTCCTTCGATCGTGTTCGGCAATTCGACGAACATTCCGAAGTTCGTCACACCACTGACGACGCCTTCGAACGTCTCGCCGATGTGTTGCTCCATATACTCGGCTTTTTTCAAGGCGTTCGTTTCCCGCTCCGCATCAACCGCACGACGCTCGCGTTTTGACGAGTGATCGGCGATTTCCGGGAGGATCTCCGAGTAACGGTCTTGCGTCTTTTGCGATTTGTCATTGTAGATGACATATTCACGCAACAGACGGTGAACCATTAAGTCCGGATAACGACGGATCGGTGACGTGAAGTGCGTGTAGTAGTCCGTCGACAGACCGAAGTGACCAATTGGTTCGATGTCGTATTTCGCTTGTTGGAGCGAACGGAGCATGACCGTACTGACGACGGCTTCTTCCGGCTCACCTTCGACGGCGTTGAGGATCGATTGCAACGTTTTCGGTGCAACTGACTCACCCTTACGTTCGACGTTGATCCCGAAGTTACCGATGAACTTGAAGAACGTATCGAGACGTTCAGCTTTTGGCTCATCGTGAATCCGGTACATGAACGGCAGTTTTTGACGCTGGATGTGCTCGGCGACCGTTTCGTTCGCTGCGAGCATGAACTCTTCGATCAGCTTCTCGGCGACTGACCGTTCCCGGAGGATGATCTCGCTCGTCTTGCCTTCTTCGTTGACGAGAACCTTCGCTTCTGGGAAGTCGAAGTTGATCGCCCCACGACGTGAGCGGCGTTCGCGGAGAATTGCTGCGAGTTCCGCCATCTTGTCAAAGTACTCGACGAGATCCTGATACTTCGCAATCACTTCTTCGTCTTCACGTTCGATGATTTTCCGGACGTCCGTGTACGTCATCCGTTCCGTCGTCTTGATGACACTCTGGAAGATTTCATGGTTGACGACAGCACCGTTCGCATCGATTTCCATGATACAGCTGAGCGTCAGACGATCAACGTGCGGATTGAGTGAGCAGATCCCGTTCGATAGACGGTGCGGGATCATCGGGATGACGCGGTCAACGAGATAAACACTCGTTCCGCGCTCACGCGCTTCTTCGTCGAGTGCGGAATCTTCTTTGACGTAATGCGAGACGTCGGCGATGTGAACACCAAGCTCGAAGTTACCGTTCGCTAGCTTTTTGACGTGAACCGCATCATCGAGGTCTTTTGCGTCCGCCCCGTCAATCGTCACCGTCAATTCGTTCCGTAGATCGACGCGTCCGACTAGATCTTTCTCATCGATTTGATCCGGTACAGCATTCGCCTCAGCGATCGCTTCCGGTGAGAAGTCGACGTTGATGCCGTGCTTATGGACGATCGACAAGATATCGACGCCTGGATCATTTTTGTGACCGATGATTTTTAAGACTTTCGCCGTTCCGGCGTAGCGACCATCCGGATACTTCGTGATGCGGGCGAGGACTTTGTGGCCATCGACGGCACCAAGTGTATCGTCGTTCGCGACGACCGGTAAGAACGTCAGCTTCGTATCATCCGGTTCGATGTAAGCGATCGATTCGATTCGTCCTTTTGGACTGACGAACGTGCCGACGAAATCAGCTGGTCCGCGTGAGAGAATCTTGAGCAGTTTCCCTTCACGACGGTCGCCGCCGTTTGACTCGGCAAACACTTTGACGAGGACACGGTCGCCGTTATAGACGTTCTTTAGTTCTGGTGCCGGTAAGAAAATATCGCCTTCTGAACCGTCTTCCGGTGAGACGAAACCGAACCCGCGTTGGTGGACGGAAATCTTCCCTGCGACTTGACCGATTTGCGCGAGCGTTCCGTACTTGTTCGAGCGTGTCCGGGCGATCAATGCTTCGTCTTCCATTGCGTTCAGCGTCCGGATCAATTCCTTGAATGCTTCCGTATCCGCTAGTTCTAGTTTTTTCGTTAATTGATCAATCGACAACGGACGTTCTTCCGTCGTGATGACCGTTAGTATTCGTTCACGTAATTCCAACGTGACACCTCCAGTTACTTGCTCCAGTTCAATGACTCCAGGAAGTCCAAGATGTCAGAGTGGAGCTGGTCTTTTTCTTTGTCGAGCGTAATGACGTGACCTGAGTTCTCATACCAGATCAGCTCTTTTTGGAAGGCACTGACTCCATCATGGATGATGTTCGCGGAGTCGGTGTTGATCATGTGATCATTGCGCGCTTGGACGACGAGCGTCGGTGCGTAGACGTCCTCGAGCGAATCGCGTGTCTCGCGCAGCAGTTCCTGTAAGTCCTTCAAGGTCGGCATCGGTTCGAAGGACGCCATCTCTTGGTCGATCTCTTCTTGCGATTTGCCTTCTCGCTTCTTGAATTCTCGTGCGTACTCGGTGACTCCTGCATACATGACTTCTTCACTTTTGATGTAGGCGGGTGCACACATCGGGATGACCGCTTTGACCGGACGGTTCATCGATAGCTTCAGCGACATGACGCCACCGAGCGATAGTCCGCAAACGGCGATTTCGTCATAACCTTTATCGACGAGTTCTTGATATCCGGCAAGGACATCCTGCCACCAGTCGGCTGGCCCGGTCTTCGTCAGCTCTTCGGGTGGGGCAGCGTGCCCTTTATATTGTGGTGCGAGGGACGTATAGCCCTGCTTTTGCAAATAGCGACCGAGGATGCGGACATCCGCGCTCGATCCCGTGAATCCGTGTAATAGTAAAACGGCACGTGGGCCGGCTTCGAAAAAGAATGGTTTCGGTAAAGTGATTTTCATAAAATGATTCCCCCTCTAACTCTATACCCCATATCCGGAAAAAATGAATATCGAGAAATACAAAAAACGACAGCGCGATCATACGGCTGTCGTTTCAATGCTCACTTATAAAAAGCGACGAGTAACGCCAAGATGAAGAGTAATGCCCCTAAGATAGACGCCACACGATTTAGGACCGCATCCAAGCCACGAGCTTTTTGGCGACCAAATAATTGTTCTGCTCCACCCGTCAATGCTCCGAGTCCGGTCGTACGACCTGACATCAATAGAACGACGATGATGAGAAGAACGGAAACGACGATGAGGCCGACAAGAGCCACGTTATGAATGATCATCGATGATCCTCCTTCAGTAATATACGCTTCTTTCATTATAGAGAAAAACAAGTACGGGAACAAGGAATAGATTTAGGAACTTTTTCCTGCCTGCTCCACCTGATGAAAAAGAGACACCTGAATCGTCGACTCAGGTGTCTCGTCTCCTTATTGTTTGATCAATTCGAGATCAACTGGGATGTTCTTCTCGACTGTTTCACCTTTTAAGTGCTTGATTGCTGTCTCGACACCCATCTTCCCGATCTCCGTCGGTTTTTGAGCGATCGTTCCTGCCATTTTTCCGTCTTTGACGGCTTTGACGGCATCATCCGTCGCATCGAAGCCGATGACTTTAACATCATTGAGACCCGCTGCTTTTAATGCTTCGACCGCACCCAGTGCCATTTCGTCATTGTGCGCGAAGACGGCTTTGATGTCTTTGTTATTTTGGAGGATGTTCTCCATGACCGACAAACCTTTTGCCCGGTCGAAGTTCGCTGCTTGTTTTGCGACGACGTCGAGTTTACCGTCGACTGCTTCATGGAACCCTTTACCACGGTCGCGTGTTGCGGATGCTCCTGGAATCCCTTCGAGCTCCACGACTTTTGCTTTATCGCCGACGAGTTCGATCATGAACTCACCTGCTTGTTTCCCACCCGCGACGTTATCTGACGCGATGTGTGCGACGACGTCGCCTGCTTCTGCGTTCCGGTCAACTGTGATGACGGGAATGTTCGCATCGTTTGCTGTTTGGACGGCTGCGCCAACTGCTGCTGAATCCGTTGGGTTGATCAAGATCAAATCGACTTTCTTTTGAACCATGTCTTCGATGTCGCTTGCTTGTTTTGCCGCATCATCTTGTGCATCCGCGACTTGAAGCGTTGCGCCTTGTGCTTTTGCTTCTTGTTCTGCCCCTTCTTTTAACGAGACGAAGAATGGGTTGTTGAGGGTTGAAATCGAAAGACCAATCTTGAAGTCTTTCGTCTTCTTCTTCGTATCACCGTTGCTGCTGCCCGGCTGTTCCGTCGAACAGGCTGCTGCGAAGACCATTAATGCCATCATGACGACTGCAAGTAGTTTTTTCATCTGTAAATCCTCCTTTTTGAGTGTGGGTTACGCTGCTTGTTTCCGGTCCGCGAGTACCGCGAACAGAATGACTAAACCTTTGACGACAAGTTGGAAGAACGAGGAGACACCTAGCAAGTTAAGACCATTGTTCAGTGTTCCGATGATCAAGGCACCAATCAAGGTACCGACAATCCAGCCACGACCACCTGACAGGCTCGTCCCACCGAGGACGACCGCTGCGATGGCGTCGAGTTCGTACGATGTCCCCGCCGTCGGCTGCGCCGAGTTCAGACGGGACGTCAGGATGATGCCGGCAAGTGCTGCCATCAAACCTGAGAGTGAGTAGATCATGATTTTGACTTTATTGACTTGAATCCCCATCAACTTCGCTGCTTCTTCGTTGCCACCGATCGCATACGTATAGCGACCGAACGTCGTCTTCTTCAAGATGAAGTAGAGGACCGCGAAGGCGATCAACATCGTCAGAACTGGTACCGGGAAAATCCAGAAGTAACCGCGCCCGAACAATTCGAACCAGCCACCTTGGCTCAGACCAGTGATTGGTTTACCGTCCGTATAGACGAGCGTCAATCCCCGGAAGATCGTCATCGTTGCAAGTGTCGCGATGAACGGTGCCACTTTCCCGAGTGAGATGACCATTCCGTTCAAGGCACCCATGACAGCTCCGACGATCAATCCTGCGAGAACAGCAATCAACGCTGACGTTCCATCCGTCATCAGACCCGCGACGAAGGCGGACGAGAGGGCGAGAATCGAGCCGACCGATAAATCAATTCCACCCGTCAGAATGACGAACGTCATCCCGAAGGCAATCAAGGCATTGATCGAGACTTGCCGTAAGATGTTAAATAAATTATTCAGTGTTAAAAAGTCCGGTTCCATGATCGAGACGACAAGGACGATCGCGAACAATCCTGCGAGTGGTCCAAGCTTTTGTCCGATCCCAAGACGTCTCGGTTTTGCTTCCGTTACCTTGCCTTGCATCAATTCCATATCATTGTCCTCCTGTCGCAAGTGTCATGATGCTTTCTTGCGTCGCTTCCTGTCGTGTCAACATGCCGCTCATCTTGCCTTCGCGCATGACGTAGACCCGGTCGCTCATCCCGAGAATCTCCGGGAGGTCCGAGCTGACCATGATGATTGCGACACCCGCCGCAGCGAGTTCATTCATGATGAGGTAAATCTCTTTCTTCGCCCCGACGTCGACACCACGTGTCGGTTCGTCGAGGATCAAGACTTTCGGTTGTGTCCCGAGCCACTTCGCGAGGACGACCTTCTGTTGGTTCCCCCCGGACAGTGACTTCGCCGGTTGGTCCATCGAGCTGTGCCGGACCGAGAGCGACTTCAAATACCCTTCTGCAAAATCACGTTCTGCCTGATCCTTGATGACACCAGAGCGGGATAACGAACGAATTGTCGGCAGCGAGATGTTCTCACGCAATGAAAAGTCGAGGAACAAGCCTTCGCCTTTACGGTCCTCGGTCAAAAAGCCGATGCCCTGGCGGATCGCGTCGTACGGCGTCTTAATCTTCAGCGACTGTCCGTTCAGTTCGATCGTTCCTTCTTTCAGGCGATCGACCCCGAATAATCCGCGCATGACTTCCGTCCGCCCAGCACCCATCAAACCCGAGAAGCCGATGATTTCACCCGCCTTGACGGAGAACGAGACATCGTCGAATCGTTTCCCGCTCGCCTGTTTGACCTCAAGGACAGTTGCACCGATTGACACGTCACGATCCGGATACCGTTCGCCCATCTCACGACCAACCATCTCCCGGACGATTTGTTCGAACGATGTCTCGGGAATCGCGTGTGTCGAGACGGAGATCCCGTCCCGTAAGACGGTGATCCGGTCGCAAAGCTCGAAGATTTCCTCCATCCGGTGTGAGATATAGACGATCGAGACACCTTGGTTGCGCAGTGCCGTCGCGACGCTGAATAAGGCGCGAATTTCCCGCTCCGTCAGTGCGGCTGTCGGTTCATCCATGATGATGACCTTTGCGTCCGTCATCAAAGCTTTTGCGATCTCGATCATCTGTTGCTGACCAACCGATAACGTCCGGGCGAGTTGATCGACGTCCATGAATACATTTAATTCAGCGAGTTCACGTTCTGCCTGCCGCTTCATCTCCCCTTGCTTGAGAATCCCGAAGCGTGACTTCAGCTCCCGTCCGAGGAACAGGTTCTCCGTTACCGTCAAATCGGGGAGGATGTTCAGTTCCTGGTGAATGAAAGCGATCCCCGCTTCTTCGGCAAGCTTCGGATTCTTATATTCGACGTCCTGTCCATCGACGCGGATTGTACCTGCGTCCGCTTTATGAACACCGGTCAAAATCTTCATCAGCGTCGATTTCCCGGCACCGTTTTCTCCCATCAAGGCATGGATCTCACCCGCCGCGAGTTCGAAGTCGACCCCTTTGAGGACGGGAACAGGCCCGAATGCTTTTTTGATACCTGTCATCTCGATACGCATCGCATGACCCCCTTAAAAGATTACGCCGGAATGGAAGATGACATTTGCGTACGGTGTCGCTTCTCCGGTCCGGATGATGACCTTCGCCTGCTGTGTCTGTTTCTTGAATTCCTCATGCGTGACGAACGTCGTTTCGATCTGCATGGCCTCGAGTTGCTCGAGGACGTCCGGATTCGCTTCCTTGATTTCTGTCGCAAGTGTCAGCTGTTCAATCGCCATGTCACCGGCGACGACACGGACGACGTCGAGGAATGATGGTGTGCCGAGTTCCAGTGCTAAATCGATTCGAGCGACTCCGCCTGGAATCGGTAAGCCGCAATCGGCGATGACGATCGTATCGGTATGACCGAGATCGGTCAGGACTTTGCTGATATGACTGTTTAAGATACCGTGCTTCTTCATGCGTCTCCCTCCATCTGTTCCCGTGTCGGCATGCCGCCTTGAGCGCCAAGCGCACGGATGGATAAGCCGGCTGCCCGGTTCGCAAAACGAATCGCCTCAACAAGCGGTTGTCCTTCCGTTAACGCGACGGCTAAGGCTCCGTTGAACGTATCCCCTGCTCCTGTCGTATCGACGACGGTCGTCTCGATCGCGGGAATCGTCACGATTGCCTCTCCGTCGTAGAAGCGTGCCCCGCGACTACCTTCCGTCACGATCAATTTATTCGGGTATTCCATCAACCAATGTTCGATCGGTTGGTCTTGTCCGAAGATCAAACCACATTCATGTTCGTTTGGCGTTAAGTAGGTGACGTGTTTAATCAATTCCGGACTGAGTGACATCGCCGGTGCTGGATTCAAGACGACTGGAATGCCGGTTGCATGTGCTTCGCGAGCAACGGTCTCGACCGTTTCGATCGGAATCTCAAGCTGGAGTAAGATGATTTCACTGTCTGCGAGAATCGGTGCGAGTGTATCATCCGCAAATTGGACATGTTGATTGGCAGACTGAACGACGACGATCGAGTTATCGCCTTCAGCGAGCGTGATGTGTGCCGTTCCCGTCCGTTCGCCTTCAATCGTTTGCAAGTGCGTCGTCTGCACTCCTTGCGTTTTAAAGTTTTCGCGGATCGCTTCACCGTTCGCGTCACTACCGACGCAACCGATCATTTCGACCGTACTGCCGAGACGCGCGACTGCGACCGCTTGGTTCGCACCCTTCCCACCCGGTACGGTATGAAAAGCATCCCCGATGACCGTTTCTCCTGCGCCTGGTCGGCGTTTACTTTCGACGACGAGATCCATCGAGATACTGCCGATGACACTGATTTGTTTCATGCTTCCTCATCCTTCCGTTTCGTCGTTTCCCGTTCGATGATCTCAACCGTCAACTCATGATGAACGGCGGCAATCGGTGTGCCTTCAATCCGCTGAATCAAGAGTTTCGCGGCCAGCTCTCCCATTTGGTAGATCGGCTGCGCAATCGTCGTCAACGGTGGTGAAATCATTTGTCCGAGTTCAATCCCGTCATAGCCGATCACTTGGAGCTCGTCCGGAATCGTGATCCCGCGCTCTGCAGCGACTTGCACCGTTGCTGCGGCGATGACATCACTCGCGGCAAAAATGCCGTTGCAATGATAGTGATCAAAGAGATAGTTCGCGGCATCAAGCGCTCCTTGAAAATGGAACGGTGACTCAATGCTTGCGACGAGATGCGTTCCGGCGACTTCCTCAAAGCCGTCCCGTCGTTTCTTGATCGTCGGGAGTTTCGAAGGACCGCTGATGACAGCGAGCTCCGTCGCACCAGATGCAAGTAAAAATGATGCTGCCTTCTTCCCGCCTTCGTAGCCGTTTGAGGTCACCGTCGGAATCGCTCCTTGTAACACACGGTCTAACGCTACGACCGGCACTTCGAGTTCTTCATAGTTCGGATTGTTCGAGTAGTTCGTCGTGATGATCAATCCGTCGACATGCATCGCCTCGAGTGACTTGATATATTCGCGTTCTTTCTGAAACTGTTCGTCTGTGTTACACAAAATGACCTGAAAACCATGTTGATGTGCCATATCTTCCACAGCCCGTGCGAGTTGTGGGAAGAACGGGTTCGTGATGTCTGGAACGATCAATCCGATCAGTCCGGACCGTTTTTGGAACAACGATCGCGCGACCCGGTTTGGTCGATAATCCAACTGTTTGATTGCCTGAAGCACCGCCTTACGCGATTTCTCACTGACATAACCCTTTTCGTTCATGACGCGTGAGACCGTCGCAACGGAGACATGTGCCGCTTTCGCTACTTCCCGGATGGTCGACATGTTTCGCCACCTCTTTCTTTTGATAACGCTTACAAGAATCATCATATTGTGTAACCGGTTACACATCAATCTTTTTTCTTTAAAATATATTTTATTTTTTTTCGAGTTTTTGGATTGAACCATAAAAAAGAAGCCTGACACGGCGTCAGACTTACGATCATTCCGTATGATCATGCACTTGAACACTCTGAATCATGTCTTAAATAAAGACGATCAGCGAGAGACCAATCAGAATATTAATGAATCCTAGCCCATCCGTCGCTTTCGTATACAACGACGGTTTATCTTTTTTAACGCTATCGTTTAGAAACATCAATGTCACAGCAATAACGGTCGTGATGCCGAGTGGTGCATTGAGAAAACTATCGGAGTACGTAAAAAAGTTATTCGTAATGTAGGCACTGTTTAAGACGGACAATCCGAACAGTATTTTATGCATGCAAGTCACTCCTATAATCACCAGGATCTTACGAAACCGAATACTATCTAATTTCGCTTCTCCTTCATTATAGAATATTCTTCCAGTTACTCTTCCTTACACTATTGAAAGAAAGTAATTGGATGCATACGCAAATACACCGCAAGACAGCGTCACGCCATCTTACAGTGTATTGATTGTCAGATTAGATAGCACTAGACGATTGATTTTTAGGGAAGACGGAGACTCCTGCGGGAATAGCGGAATAGGTAAGACCCCGCAGGAGCACACGCGACGAGGAGGCTTGCCTTCCGCCCGCGGAAAGCGACGTCTTGGACGAAAATCAATGAATATCTTCGCTTTGATTCTTTTTATTTTTCTTCTCTGTATACAAACGTCGAATCAAAGCAACAACGAACGCAACGATTGCCAGCGGCTCAAACAAATAAATCAGTAGGAACGTGACATCGATGACGGCATCCTCCGGATTATAACGGATGATATAGAGCGCACCAGGTAAGATGGCAATCAGTCCACCAATTCCGAGCACCGTTCCAAAAATCAGACTCTGACGCGAAAATCGGCTCGTGATTTGATACAAACCGATGAATAGTATGAGTTCCGTAAAATAGATGAGGCGCAACGGGATGTCACCAATCGACGTATCAAGCCCTAAAAACAAAAACCGAAATAGCATGTCGATTCCCCCTTCCCTCTAGTTCTACCCCGAACAGCGTCCTCGTAATGCTTCATTTCCAGTTTCCCTGCATATCCTCGCTTTAATTAGGGAATAGCTAGAGAGTTACAGTCACATACAGAGAGTTGGGATCGGATGAAAGAAGAACACTCGATGAGGGTCGTCAGTTGTCTGAATGATTATTTCGAACGTCATCAGCAACCCCTTCAGGTCGATCTCTTACGAGGTCTACCACCTATCGTGCTATTGTTGCGCGATGACGCGAAACGTGCCTTTCCGAAGGAAGCGAACTTGCACGATGAACTGTTACAAGACATCAAACGTTTGATTCAGGAATGTTTGGATCCCGATACACTGCGCGAATTGGGAATCGACGTCGATCTCCCGGACTTTTTCGTGACCCGTGCACCGCTTCATTCTGCCCATCATTATCTCGTTACATTCATTGAAGATTGATATTTGTTGTTCTTTTTATTCATCAAGTAAATAAGGGACAGTCTTTTGATCACTTATATGTGACTAAAAGACTGTCCCTTATAGTTATTATAAAATAAATTACAATATAAAAATTCTTGTACAGTATTTATCAATTTAACATTTTTACGATTGCTAAGTATAGTAAACATATAATATTTTTAATATCTTTTTATCTAAAAAATGTCGGATCATAGACTAAATTTTTTGAAGAGAAAACATCCAACCATATTGAAAAATTTCTACGTTATCATTAAATGCTTTTTTTAATACGTCATCTTCAAAATGAGGGAGAATACCCTGGCAGACTATAATTCCTTTAATCCCAGTTTCATTTCTTTCACTTTCAAATCGTCTAATATATCCTTTTATCTGCTTTAAAACCTCTAATCCAATATACCCTTTCTTAATTTCAACAATATGATACTTCATCGTTTTTGTACTTTGCACTAATAAATCTAATCTTTTTCCATCTTGAAATTGAAATTGACGACTTACTAATTTAAATTCGTCACCTAACTCACTAGGGTTATTTGCGATAAATTGTTCAATATCTACTTCTCTTAATTGCCTAATCTCATCACTTGTTAATTGCTTTTTACTTAAATAACTGTTGCTCTGTTCTTCTTCTATTTTTTTTATCAAAATTTCTACTTGTTTTTTACTTAACTCAGACCAGTTTCTAAATTTCGAAGACAATGCTTGCAATTCAGTTTGATTACTTGAAGGAGCATATTTTATACCTAACTGATTCAATAAATCCTTATTGATTTCTAGCGGATTTTTAAGAATTAAAGATTTTATTGGATTTCCAAATACAATCATTTCATCTTTATTTGTGATGTCACTTAGTAGATGTGGATTCTGATACTTTAACTTAATTATTTTATCAGCTCTTGCACTTTGTATATCCATAATTTCTTCAACTTTATAAAATGCAGTAATGACACGTTTGTTTTTTTGGCTAGTGTGAAAAAACAAGTAATCATCTTTCTTTACATTATTTTTTAACCTACGTCCGCCTACTCCTTTATCACCGTAAGTATATTCAGAAAACAGAGGATCTTCTTCACCGTCATTTTTCTTTGGGTCTAAATAAGAAATAAGATAATTGGTCATAATATTTCTCCCTACATGTTTTATTTAGAAATATTTTACAACAATAATTCTCACATAATTATTTAATCTTGTCTAACTACAAAAAACCGATAGCGCCAAAGCACTACCGGTTTTGCTTCCCTTCACGTATGGTAAAGACGACTTAATTCTCAACCTCAAGAATCGCTTCGATTTCAGCTTCTACTTCTTTGTTGACCATTTGCGAACGTTTTTTACGTAATTCGAGATCCATCTCCTGATCGATGAACTGGTTCGTATGCTTGTCGAAGCAATCAAAGCAGATCGGATAGAAGTCTTTGGCTTCTTTATTCAGAGAATTGAATTCCCACGTGTCGAGTTCCAAGTAACTGACTTGGTTGTTCGTTTCAGTTCCACAGATTTCACACTTCATCTTCATTCCCCCTTACGCGTCAATCTTCGCTTTTTCGAGTTGGCGTTCCTGACGTTCCTTGATGCGCTTCAAACGTCCATGATACTTCATGATGTTCGCTTGAGATTGTTTCGCCTCTTCGCTTGTCGGTTCTAAATCAGCGATGCCCCAGAATTTGACGACGACGTCTAATACTTGGTCGAAGTATTGGAGTGGTCCATAGTTCGTATCAACAGCAATCGTCTTCATGCGTTCCGTGAAGTCAGGCATAACAGCACCTGGCATCGAGAAGTTGATGATGACGTCTTCGAAGAAGACGATGAAGTTCGGGTCAAGCTCTAGATGTGCTTTGACCGTGTCACGATAGAATGCATAATGCAGCGCTTCATCCTTCGCTAGACGACGGAGTAGCGTTGCTAAGTCTTTGTCGTGTGCCCCTGCGATTTTCGCGACGTTGTTATAGAAGACGAGTGTCGCTAACTCTTGCAATGACGTATATGCCATTGTCGCTAACGGGTTCGTAAAGTCCGGGAACCAGCCGTTCTCAACGACGCGTCTTCTTAATTGATGAAGTCGCGTTGGATTGACGTTTCGCGTGACGAGTAAATACGTCTCGAGTAAGTTCGAGTGCTGATCTTCTTCTGCTGTCCATGTCCGGACGAAGTCATTGATGACTTCCATCGAGTTCTTGAATGTATAGTCTAAGTGCGACGTATACCACGGTAAGTTGACTTCTGTCAGTAATGCTGTCTCGATCGCGACGATGACACCTTCCGGAAGCGTGACTTGGCTTTCGTCCCAAGGAACGCGTTTGAAAGACATCGCCTTATCCCACGGAATGAACTCGTGGTAGCTCCAGTCGATGTTGGCTGAACGCTCCTTGTGAAGTCGATATAACTCTTGAATGCGTGGTTCTAAACGGATATCTAAATCTGAATTTAACATGATCGTATCTCCTTTAGACGTATTTGTCATCTGTATCGAGCAAGATGTAATTAATGCCTATAACTATTTGATTTGCACTTATTTATGAGTATAACATTTTAGTCATCTACTAAGATGAATCAATTTTTTGACAGTTCAGTATAGTTTTAATGACAAAAGTGGTTTTCATGTTTGACATCGCTTGATACACAAAAAAACCTCCTATCCGTGTGTACGTATCACACGAATAGGAGGTTTTCCTTATAGCTTGTTCAAACGATCAACCTGAAATTACTTCTTGAGGTTGTAGAATGATTTGATTCCGTCGTAGACAGCAACGTCTGAAAGCATGTCTTCGATGCGGAGAAGTTGGTTGTATTTCGCGATACGGTCTGTACGTGAAAGTGAACCCGTTTTGATTTGACCAGCGTTTGTCGCAACAGCGATGTCAGCGATCGTTGAATCTTCAGTTTCACCAGAACGGTGAGAAACGACAGCTGTGTAACCAGCTTTTTTAGCCATTTCGATTGCGTCGAATGTTTCAGTCAACGTACCGATTTGGTTAACTTTGATGAGGATCGAGTTCGCGATGCCTTTTTCGATACCTTCAGCAAGTTTCTCAGTATTTGTTACGAACAAGTCATCCCCAACGAGTTGAACTTTGTGTCCGATACGATCTGTAAGGAGTTTGTGACCATCCCAGTCGTTTTCGTCACAGCCATCTTCGATTGAGATGATTGGGTATTTGTCAACGAGTTGTGCGTAGAATTCAACAAGCTCTTCTGTTGAGAGGACTTTGCCTTCGCCAGCGAGGTTGTATTTTCCAGCTGCTTTATCGTAGAACTCAGAAGAAGCGACGTCCATTGCAAGGTAAACATCTTCGCCTGCTTTGTAGCCAGCTTTTTCGATTGCTTCAAGGATAACTGTGATTGCTTCTTCGTTTGATTTCAAGTTTGGAGCGAATCCACCCTCGTCACCAACTGCTGTGTTAAGACCCATTCCGCTAAGAACTGATTTTAACGCGTGGAAGATTTCAGCACCCATACGAAGTGCTTCTTTGAATGTTGGAGCACCGACAGGCATGATCATGAACTCTTGGAAGTCCACGTTGTTGTCTGCGTGTGATCCACCGTTGATGATGTTCATCATTGGTGTTGGTAATGTTTTCGCGTTGAATCCACCGAGGTATGTGTAAAGTGGAAGACCAAGCTCATCAGCAGCAGCACGTGCAGCAGCCATAGAAACACCAAGGATTGCGTTAGCGCCGAAGTTACCTTTGTTTTTCGTACCGTCGAGATCGATCATCTTTTTGTCGATTCCAGCTTGGTCGAAGACATCGTAACCGATGATTTCTGGTGCGATTTTTTCGTTGACGTTGTCAACAGCTTTCAAAACACCTTTTCCGAGGTAACGTGCTTTGTCGCCATCACGGAGTTCGACTGCTTCGTGCTCACCAGTTGATGCACCTGATGGTACGAGTGCGCGACCGAAACCGCCATCTTCTGTATAAACTTCTACTTCTACTGTTGGGTTACCGCGTGAATCAAGAATCTCGCGTGCGTAAATCTCTGTAATCATTGACATTTAAATTCGCTCCTTTTGTGTGTAAGAAATATGTGGTGTAGCTACTTCGATCGACGGGATTATTTCTTCAATACGATCGATTTACCAGTCATCTCTGCTGGTTGGTCCGCTCCGAGGAGATCAAGAACCGTTGGTGCGAGGTCAGCGAGTGCACCTGTGAGTGGTTCAAGGAGTTCAACGTCCTCGACCGTCACGATACATGGAACTGGTTCTGTCGTATGCGCCGTCATCTTACTGCCGTCCGCATTGAGGACTTTATCCGCGTTCCCGTGGTCAGCCGTGATGACTGCCGCGCCGCCTTTGCTGAGAATCAAGTCAACGACTTTCCCAAGACACTCATCGACAGCTTCGATCGCCTTTTTCGTCGGCTCGAGCATACCCGAGTGACCGACCATATCCGGGTTAGCGAAGTTGAGGATGATCGCGTCGTGTTTGTCCGAGTTGATTGCGTCGACGAGGGCATCTGTGACTTCATAGACGCTCATCTCCGGTTTCAAGTCGTATGTCGCGACTTTTGGTGAAGGGATCAAGATCCGATCTTCCCCTTCGTATGGTTCTTCACGTTGTCCGTTGAAGAAGAACGTGACGTGCGGATACTTTTCCGTTTCCGCGATGCGTAGCTGTTTGAGACCTTGTTTTGACAATGTCTCACCAAGCGTGTTCTTGATGTCTTCAGGCGGGAAGACGATATCCGTATCAATCGCATCCGAGTACTTCGTCATTGAGACGAGTAGCAGGTTCTTCGGTGCGTTGTCCGGAATTTCGAATCCGTCGAAGCCACCCTTTTCTTTGTAGACTTTCGAAAGCTGAATCGCACGGTCAGGACGATAGTTGAAGAACACGATCGCATCGTTATCGTGGATCGGTGCGACTGGCGTACCGTCTTCCTGCACGACAACAGTTGGTTCGATGAACTCATCCGTTACGTCTTGTTTGTACGAAGCTTCAACCATGCCGATTGGATCCTTCGTCGTTGGACCTTCACCGAACGTGATGGCGTCATAGACTTTCTTGACGCGTTCCCAACGGTTATCGCGGTCCATCGCATAGTAGCGACCAGAGATACTCGCGAATTGTCCAACATTCAATTCATCCATCTTCGCTTGCGCGTCACGGAGGAAACCAGCGCCCGATTGTGGGTCGCAGTCACGACCGTCCGTGAAAGCATGGAGGTAGACTTTTTCGATTTCGTGAAGTTTCGCGAATTCGAGCACCGCATATAAGTGGTTAATGTGACTGTGGATTCCACCGTCAGAGACCAAACCGAAGATATGAAGCGCTGAACCGTATTTCTTCACGTGACCTGCCGCATCGTTCATCGCTTGACGCGAGAAGAACGAGCGATCCTTGACCGCGTTGTTGATTCGGGATAGCGATTGATAGACGACGCGACCTGCACCGATGTTCAGGTGACCCACTTCTGAGTTCCCCATTTGACCTTCAGGCAAACCGACGTATTCGCCTTTCGCATTCAACAACGTATGCGGGTATTGACCCCAGTAACGGTCGAAGTTCGGTTTGTTTGCCGCCGTAACGGCATTTCCGAACTCCTCGTCACGCATACCAAAACCATCAAGGATGATCAGTGCGACTGGACGTTTTTTCATTTAAATCGCCTCCAACAGTTTGAGGAACGATCCTGTCTCAAGACTTGCACCGCCGACGAGCGCGCCGTCGATGTCTGGTTGAGCCATATATTCTTTGATGTTTTCCGGTTTGACGCTACCACCGTATTGGATGCGGACAGCTTCTGCTGCTTCAGCACCGAATTCAGCTGCAACGACGTCACGGACGAATTTACAAGAATCTTGTGCATCTTGTTCTGTCGCTGATTTACCTGTTCCGATTGCCCAGACAGGCTCGTAAGCGACGACAAGATTTTTCACTTGGTCGACAGTAAGACCTTTGAGGCTGTTTGCTGTCTGTTCGCGGATGACGTCTTCGAACTTGCCGCCTTCACGCTCTTCCAGTGTTTCACCTACACAAACGATTGGAACGAGACCGTGCTCGAACGCTTTTTTCGCTTTGCTGTTGATGAACGCATCTGTTTCGCCGAAGTACTCACGACGCTCAGAGTGACCGAGGATGACGTATGTCACATCGAGTTCTTTGAGCATGAGCGGGCTGATTTCACCAGTGAACGCACCGCTCTCTTTGTCGTACATGTTTTGAGCACCGATCTTAAGATCCGTACCAGCTGCTGCTTCTGTCAAGTGTGCCAAGAATACTGCTGGCGCACAGACGGCTGCGTCGACTGTCGTCGAAGCAGGTACAGCTCCTTTGACTTCCTCAACGAATGCGACTGCATCCTTGAGTGTCAGATTCATCTTCCAGTTACCTGCGATAATTGGTTTACGCATTGAGAAACACTCCCTTGTGAACTTAGATTACTTGTCGTTTAGCGCTTCGACACCAGGAAGAGCTTTCCCTTCCATGAATTCGAGACTTGCTCCACCACCTGTAGAGATGTGGCTCATTTGGTCAGCAAGACCGAATTTCTCTGCCGCAGCAGCTGAGTCGCCACCGCCGATGATTGAGTATGCATCGCTGTCCGCAAGAGCTTGCGCGACACCTTTTGTACCGTTTGCGTATTTATCAAGTTCGAATACGCCCATCGGTCCGTTCCAGACGACGAGTTTCGAGTTCTTGATTGCCTCTGCATAGAGTTCAACCGTTTTTGGACCGATATCAAGTGACATGTGATCGGCTGGGATCTCTGTGATGTCACGTGGTCCGACATATGTTTCTTCTCCGAATTCCTTCGTGATGACGCAGTCGATTGGCATAAGGAACTTAACGCCTTTTTCTTCTGCTTTCTTCATGAATTCCTTCGCTTGGTCGATTTTGTCGACCTCAAGAAGTGAAGTACCGACTTCGATACCACGAGCTGTGAGGAACGTGTACGATAAGCCGCCACCGATGATCAACGTATCGACGATGTCGAGTAAGTGATCGATGACACCGATTTTATCCGCAACTTTCGAACCGCCGATGATTGCCGTGAACGGGCGATCCGGGTTAGAAAGAGCTTTACCGAGAACTTGAAGTTCTTTTTCGATGAGAAGACCGGCAACTGCTGTGTCGACATGGTGTGCGATACCTTCTGTCGATGCGTGTGCACGGTGTGCTGCGCCGAATGCGTCGTTGACGAAGACGTCAGCGAGTTTCGCGAATCCTTTAGCGAGCTCTTCGTCATTTTTCGTTTCACCAGGGTAGAAGCGAACGTTCTCTAAGACGACGACATCGCCGTTTTCGAGTTTGCTGACTGCTTCTTCTGCAACTGGACCGTATGCTTCTTCAACGAGCTTGATGTCTTTACCAAGCAATTCGCTGAGGCGTGCTACGACTGGTGCAAGTGAGAACTCAGGGTTCTTTTCGCCTTTTGGACGACCCATGTGGCTAGCGAGAATGACTTTTGCTCCACCGTCGATCAAGTGTTTGATCGTTGGGAGTGCAGCACGGATCCGTGTGTCATCCGTGATTTTACCGTCTTCCAACGGTACGTTGAAATCTACGCGTGTAAATACGCGTTTTCCTTGTACATCGATGTCGCGAATCGATTTCTTATTCATACATTCGTCCTCCGTCTCTTACGTATAGTGAGGGGCGAATGCCCCTCCCGCTTTTTTCCGCAATAAGAGCGGAGACTGATATCGTTTCCGCTCTTATTCAATTGCTATTTAATTGCTCGAATTACTTAGCGATTTCTGCGAAGTGTTTGAGTGTACGAACGAGTTGGCTAGTGTAAGACATTTCGTTGTCATACCAAGCAACTGTTTTAACGAGTTGTTTGTCGCCGACTGTCATGACTTTAGTTTGTGTTGCATCAAAGAGTGATCCGTAAGAGATACCAACGATGTCAGAAGAAACGATTTCGTCTTCAGTGTAACCGTAAGACTCGTTAGCAGCTGCTTTCATTGCTGCGTTGACTTCTTCTACAGAAACTTTTTTGTCGAGTACAGTTACGAGCTCAGTGAGTGAACCTGTAGCGACTGGTACACGTTGTGCAGATCCGTCAAGTTTACCTTGAAGTTCTGGAAGAACGAGACCGATTGCTTTTGCAGCACCAGTTGAGTTAGGAACGATGTTTGCTGCTGCCGCACGTGCACGACGGAAGTCACCTTTAGGGTGTGGAGCGTCGAGTGTGTTTTGGTCACCAGTGTAAGCGTGGATCGTAGTCATGAGACCTTCAACGATTCCGAACTGATCTTGGAGAACTTTAGCCATTGGCGCGAGACAGTTTGTAGTACAAGAAGCACCAGAGATAACTGTTTCAGTTCCGTCAAGGATTTCGTGGTTCGTGTTGAAGACGACTGTTTTCATGTCGCCAGTTGCAGGTGCAGAGATAACGACTTTTTTAGCGCCAGCTTTCAAGTGAAGCTCAGCTTTTTCTTTGTCTGTGAAGAAACCAGTACATTCGAGAACGATGTCAACACCGAGCTCGCCCCATGGGAGTTCTTCTGGGTTGCGGTTAGCAAGTGTTTTGATTTCTTTACCGTTGACGAGGAAGTAACCGTCGTGTACTTCAACTTCGCCGTCGAAACGACCTTGAGTCGTATCATATTTGAGAAGGTGTGCAAGCATTTTAGTGTCTGTAAGGTCGTTGATCGCGACTACTTCGATTCCATCGAATTGAAGAATTTGACGAAGTGCCAAACGTCCGATACGTCCAAATCCGTTAATACCAACTTTTACTGCCATGATAATTTTCCTCCTTTTAATGTAAAGCGAGTTATCTATTATTCAAAAGGGGGTTACCCTTTCAAAATCGAAGCTGCTGCGCCTTCATCCGTAATCAGGATGATGTCCGGCGACTGTTTGACATAGGCGTTGATCGCTTCTGCCTTCGAATGACCACCTGCGACGACGATGACGTGTTCGACTTGCTTCAAGTCAGCCAGTTGGAGACCAACCGTCTTGACCCGGTGCACGATGTTCCCGTCTCGGTCGAAGTAATATCCGAATGCTTCCGCTACTGCCTGTTCATGTTCCAGTCGGGTCAGGAGATCTTCAGACGCGCGACGACGTTTTGCCATCGTTTTCGCCTCACCAATTCCATGTACCACGATTGAAGCACCTTTAATCATTTGAAGCACATTTTTTATGCTCGGCTCTTCGATCATCTTGACGAACGTCTCTGTGCTGACCATGTCCGGGATGTGAAGCAGATGATAATCACTTTGAGCGCGTGATGCCATCCGTGAGCATACTGTGTTCGCTTGTAGTTCGAGCGTTTCTCCCAGTCCTCCGCGTGCCGGAACGAACGTCATCGGACGGTGTTCCTTGTCTGGCGACATCATCGCCGCGACGGAAGCCATCGTCGTACCGCCTGTGACAGCGATCGTATTGTGATGGTCTGAAGAAAGCTCTCGTTTGAGTCGTGCGACGGTCGCCCGCCCCATGTCTCGTTGTACCCAGAAAGTCTCATCGGAATCACCCGGTACGATGACGACGTCCCGTACTCCGAGCCTCTCTTTCAGAGCTTTCGCCATGTCTGAGATCCCTGCGAGTTCTCCCATGATGCTGTGCATGCTGCGAAGAACGTTTCGTCCTTCATCCGTCAAGGACATCCCTTGCGTCGCGACCTCTAGGAGGTCTTGCTGCTTCAAGAAGTCGACTTCCCGCCGTAAGACGCGTTCCGTCAAGCCAAGGCTTGTCGCAAGCGTACGTCGTCCGATCGGTTGCATCAGTCGTACGTAATGAAGGATGTCGTAGCGTGTCTGCATTTCTTCGATCAGATCAGGCACGATTCGTTTTTGGATCTGGACTAACTGCCGAATCATGTATTTCCCTCTCCTCTCAAGTAGCTGGACGCTTTCTGTCCCGCATGTCATAACGTGTCCCACTTGGTACACCGTTATCATAACAGTCCGTTTCTCGCCTTGCAAGTCTCGTTTCTCAAGTTTTTTGAAGTAAGCGGTTTCTTATCGTTTCCGTCTCGAATTTGCCATAACTCCAGATTTCCTCGTCATGCATGACGACCGGAATCTCATATAAAAACCGTAGACTGAGCGCTTCATCCTGATCAATGTTGACTTCCTCGAACGTCCATTCCGGAAACTCATCGAGTACGAAGTCGAGTAAGATGGCGGCCTCTTCACATAGCGTACATCCCGGACGTGAATAGAGTGTTAAGTGTCTGTGTCGTTTTAATCCCATTCTGATTGCGCCTTCCTTTGCTGCATCGTTTTTTTCGTTAAACCAAGCGCTGCCCGGTACTTCGCGACCGTCCGTCGCGCGACTGTCAGACCGTCTGCTTGCAGGCGATCCGTCAATTGCTGATCACTTAACGGACGATCGCTGTGTTGAATGTATTCGGCGATCCGCCTTTTAATCAAAAAACTCGAATCTCCGGTTGTCGTCCGTGAGACGAACAAGTCTTCTAAAGCAACGAGACCATGGACCGTCTCGACATACTTCGCAGCAATCGCTCGACCAATCGTTGACGGATGATGTCCCGTCGCCTCAGCGACTTGTTTTTTCGTCAATGGCTCAAGATGCAGCTCTCCCTTGAACCAGCGTTCTTGTCGCTCAAGCAAGATCGAGAGGATGGCATGCATCGTGACACGGCGTCGTTCGTACGCGCGCAAAAAAGGCGTTGCCTCTTTTAATCCGAGCCACGTCTGATCCGTGTCGAGTGTCATCCAGTCGATCTGAAGTTTTCCATCTAACAGGTGAATCCGTGCTTCTGCCATGACCAATCGTTCTTCTTTTGGAAGATCCGGTGTCCGGCTCAGCCGCGTCAATCGTTTTCGCAACCGCGCTCGATCCTGTTCACTGAATTGAGCGAATACCTGACTCGCCGGTTCATGTCGCAGCTGATCCGTCAGTCCGATCAATTCCGCGTCGTCTAGCTCGATCGCCTGTAACCATTGGCACTCGCGCTCCGAGCGGGCAGCGATGCCGACTGGTTCACATTGTTGTAAGAGTGTCCGTGCTTCTGTAATCGTTGCGACATCGGTCGAGAAGGATGCAGCGAGCTGCTCGTCCGATGTCCGCAATAAACCGTCCGCTTCTAAATACACGATGAGTTGTTCCGCCATATATCCTATTTCCTGTCTGACTGATTCTAAACGTATTTGTGCAAGAAGCTCGTCTTCATAGGATGCCAAATGTCCTGCCATCTGCTCGACCTCTAGCGAAACCTGATTCGGGTAATGACGATGCAACCGTCGTTTCAACCGTCGCCATTCCTCCTCGAGCTCGGCTGCTGGTTGCTCAAGTACATGTAACTGATATTGTTGTGACGCCGATAACGTCATCTGTTGCGTCTGTTCCTGGCGTTGATCCATCGATTCCCCCTCCTCCACTTCTTATTATAGAAGAAACGTTTTGAAAAACGTGCTCTGAACCTTTCTCGAATCGCTCAGGAAAAGAAAAGTCATCCTTCCCTATTGCTTTTCTGAAAAAATGTCGCTATACTATTAATTGTTCAGTACATCAGATGCACCCGTAGCTCAGGGGATAGAGCACTGGTTTCCGGTACCAGGTGTCGGGAGTTCGAATCTCTCCGGGTGTACCATTTATTCAACCACAAGGCAATGCCAGCAATGGCGTTGCCTTTTTTCTATATTGATATGTTTCATTTGCCCTTGTAATGGAAAAATACCTAAAAGTCGCATCGTATCTTTTGACCAATATTGACCAAAGGATTATGATAAGGATAAGTCGAATAGGAAGCTACATACCAACTATAAGGAGGCAAAGACTATGTTAATTCCAACAGTCATCGAACAAACAAACCGCGGGGAACGTGCTTACGATATCTACTCACGTTTGCTAAAAGACCGCATCATTCTTCTCGGGAGCGCGATTGACGACAACGTCGCCAACTCAGTCGTTGCCCAACTTCTGTTCTTAGCAGCAGAAGATCCAGATAAAGAAATCTCGCTTTACATCAACAGCCCAGGTGGTTCGATCACTGCCGGTATGGCGATTTACGATACAATGAACTTCATCAAGCCACAAGTCTCAACGATTTGTATCGGTATGGCAGCATCGATGGGTGCGTTCTTGCTCCAAGCAGGCGCAAAAGGAAAACGTTTCGCGTTACCAAACGCTGAAATCATGATCCACCAACCACTCGGTGGTACACAAGGTCAAGCATCAGATATCAAAATCCATGCGGAGCGTATCATCAAAATGCGTGAGCACCTCAACAAAATCATGGCTGAAAACACAGGACAACCACTTGAAGTCATCGAACGCGATACAGAGCGTGACAACTTCATGTCAGCACAAGCTGCTGCTGATTACGGTCTCATCGACCGCGTCATGGAACGTGCCTAAGTCATCCAGAGTGTCTCCTTCGGGAGGCACTTTTTTGTATCCATAGAAAAGCAAAGCCCTGTCTGTTATCGTTACATACAAAAAAACCTCCCGTTCCTTATAGAACGAGAGGTCGATGATCAGTCGATCAAGTCTGTGATGTCTGAAACGATATCGTGGTTTTCACGAATCAGCGAGTAGATCGCATTCGCATGTGGCGAAAGCTCTTCTTCTGCTTGTAATTGTTTCAGGAATAAAGATGTTGCGAAAGCAACGAGTGTGCTTTTCGGTACACCGATTGATTTTGCTTTTTTTGTTAACACTTCATCAAACTTCGCATCGACTGTCAGCGAAATACGTTTCTTTTCGTTAGCCATTTCAAAAACTCCTTAATTCGAACATTTAGTTGCATCGACTATATATTATAGTAGACTATGGTTCATCCCGCAAGCGACCCTCTTATAAGGCCCCTGTCATCGACTCTCCATTCCGTACTTTTTCAGCGATTTGATCAATTTTCCGCAACCGGTGATTGATCCCTGATTTTGAGATGGAGCCGCTTTCGACCATCTCACCAAGCTCTTGTAACGTGACGTCTTGATGTGTCACGCGCAAGATCGCGATCTCCTTCAACTTATCCGGTAAGACATCGAGTCCGACCGTCCGCTCAAGGAACTTGATGTTCTCGACTTGGCGTAATGCCGCACCGACCGTCTTGTTGAGGTTCGCTGTCTCACAGTTGACGAGACGGTTGACCGAGTTACGCATATCTTTTAAGATCCGGACGTCCTCGAACCGCAGCATCGATTGTGTCGCATCAACGAGCTTGAGGAAATCGGAAATCTTCTCGCTCTCCTTGATGTAGAGGATGTGTCCCTTTTTCCGTTCGATTGCTTTCGCGTTCAAATCAAAGACGTTCGATAGACCACGGAGCGCCGCATTGTGTTCTTCATATAAGCTGAAGATTTCCAAGTGATACGACGACGTTGCCGGATTGTTGAGCGAACCTCCGGCGAGGAACGCCCCTCGTAAATAAGCACGCGCTTTTCGTTCATCGTTAAGGATCGTGTCACTGATTGAACGAATCATCGTGAATCCTTCTCCGAGGATTCCGAGATCTTGCAAAATCTTATCCGCCTGTTGTTTAACACGGACGATGTAGACATTATTCTTTTTCAGACGCATTTTCTTCCGCACGAGCAGATCGAGATGAACTCCGTATGCTTTTTTCAAAAGTGAATAGATCCGACGGGCAATCGAGGCATTCTCGGTCGAGATATCGAGTGTCAGACCACGTCCGAGACCGAACGAGATCGCACCGTTCATCCGGGCGAGCGCCGCGAGTTCCGCCTTCATCTCGTGATCGGTGATCGGAATTTGCGTTAATTCTTTTTTGACTTCTGAGGCAAAGCTCATGTCAGCTCCTCCTTTCCTTCGAGTTGACGCATCCGTCGAATCGACAACACTTTTCGCATGACGAGGCTTGCGACGGCATCTGAGTCATGACGGATGAAATGATGATTGTAATCGACGATATCGTCTGCCAGCACTTCAACGCCAGCGAGCTCGAATTGTTTTTCATTATAGGTGACGATGTCAGCGTGATCCTTCTGGTATTTCTTCAGGTAACTCGCATCGATCGATTCGTTGTTGACGATGATCGTATCAACGACGCCTTGTCCGAGGAAGCGTTCGAGTGCCGCTAAATGTTCATTCGCCGTGAACGCCGTCGTCTCACCGGGTTGCGTCATGACGTTACAAATATAGACGACCGGAGCCAGCGATTGTTGGATCGCTTCCCGGATCTCGTCGATCAGGACGTTCGGGATGATACTCGTATAGAGACTACCCGGACCAAGGACGATGACATCGGCGTCAAGAATCGCCTGGATCGCTTCTGGTACCGGACGGACGTCTTGTTCCTCGAGGAAAATCCGTTCGATCTTCTTGCCGACCTTCGGGATCAACGACTCACCTTTGACGATCGTTCCGTCCTCGAACTCAGCACATAACGTGATCGTCCGCTCCGTCGCCGGATAGACTTTTCCTTCCGCGTTCAACAGTTGTCCCATGACGCCAATCGCTTCGACGAACGAACCGTTACAGAGCTGGGTTGCTGCCGTCAACATCAAGTTTCCGAGCGAATGACCGTGTAATCCTTCACCGGTCTCGAACCGGTACTGCATGATCCGGTCCATCAACGTCTCCGACTTCGATAAGGAGACGATGACGTTTCGGATATCGCCC
Source organism: Exiguobacterium abrahamii (assembly GCF_015645365.1). NCBI lineage: Bacteria > Bacillati > Bacillota > Bacilli > Caryophanales > Exiguobacterium > Exiguobacterium abrahamii. Next base: position 396,589 of record NZ_JADOYC010000001.1, on the reverse strand, counting down.
GGCGGCAACATGTTGAATTCCGTCCGCAGACGACCAGAACTGCCCCCGTCATCGGCGACCGTGACGATGGCTGTGATGTCGAGCGGATAATGTTTTAGTCCACGAAGAAGCGTCGAGAGTCCTGTCCCGCCACCGACGGCGACGACTTTACGTTCCCATTTCATCACTTCTCCTCCTTCGCATGCACATAATCCCGGTGATTCGTCTCGATGTGATACTGCGTCGCAAATTCTTTACTGATTGCTTCCGCGAACGTAATCGAGCGGTGTTTCCCGCCTGTACAACCGAGGGCGATGACGAGTTGCGACTTCCCTTCCCGCTCGTATTGTGGAATCAGGAACTCGAGCAAGTCGACGAGTTTTTTATAGAACAGCTTCGCTTCCGGCCATTGCATCACGTATGACGCGACTTCCTCGTCGAGTCCCGTCTTTGGACGCAGCTCTGGAATGTAGAACGGATTCGGTAAGAAGCGCAGGTCAAAGACGAGATCGGCATCAAGCGGTAAGCCGTGTTTGAAACCGAACGACATGACGTTGACCGTGAACGGAATTCGCGTACCTTCCGTGAACTCCTTCAAGAGACGTTCTTTCAGTGCAAGCGGCTTGATGTCACTCGTATCAATCAGCATCTGTGCCTTATCCCGGAATCCTTCGAGCAACGTCCGCTCCCGTTCGATCCCGATCAATGGGGAATCCGTCGGTGCGAGCGGATGCGAACGACGCGATTCCTTATAACGACGTACGAGGACATCGTTTCGTGCATCAAGATACAGCATCCGGATTTGTAAGTCCGTTTTCTTTAAATCCTCATAGACGACAAAAAAGCTGTCGATGAAATCACGCGCGCGGGTATCGATGGCAACGGCGATTTTAGGACGCACTTGTCCGATGACTTCGATGAGATGCGGCAGTAACGTCGGGGGTAGATTGTCGACACAAAAATAGCCTAAGTCCTCAAAGCTGTTCATTGCGACAGTCTTCCCAGCCCCACTCATACCCGTGATGATGACAAGTTGCGGTTGATTCTGTTCCATCTTTTCGCCCTCCAGACAACAGTTCCGTGTGTATTTTTCACTTCTTTCTCAGTATATCATAAAAAAAGAGCCAGCTTCACTGAAGTGTCCTTCAATGAAACTGGTTCGATATTATGCGTGTGAGGATTCTTGTAATTCTTCAAGCAACGCTTCGATGAAATGCTGTGCATTTTGCGCTGCGATCGAACCATCATTTGTTGCTGTAACAACTTGGCGCAATGTTTTTTCACGCACGTCACCAGCAGCAAAGATCCCTTTGATGTTCGTTTCCATCGCTTCGTTCGTCACGACGTAGCCTTGGTCGTTCAAGATGCCGAGATCTTGGACGTAACCTGTAATTGGGTTCATCCCGATGTAGATGAAAACACCATCGATTGGATGCGTCGTCACGTCAGCTGTTTTTGTATTGATTAGCTCAATACCGCCGACTTTCCCATCTTGTTCGTTAATCTGTTTAACCGTATGGTTCCAGATGAAGTCGATTTTCGGGTTGTCGAACGCACGTTTTTGAAGAATTTTTTGAGCGCGGAGCTCATCACGACGGTGTACGATCGTGACTTTTTTCGCGAAGCGTGTCAAGTAGACGCCTTCTTCCACCGCAGAGTCGCCTCCACCGATGACGAAAAGTTCTTTTTCTTTGAAGAACGCGCCGTCACAGACAGCACAGTACGAGACACCACGACCGCCGAGCTCTTCTTCACCCGGTACGCCGATTTTCTTATATTGTGCACCAGACGCGATGATGATCGCCCGTGCGTAATAATCTTTGTTGTGTGCATGAATCGTTTTGTATGCTTTACCGTCTTCGATGCTTCGAACGTCTCCGTACGCATATTCTGCGCCGAATGCTTTCGAGTGGTCGAACATTTTTTGCGAGAGATCGGGTCCGAGGATGCTGTCGTATCCTGGGTAGTTCTCGATATCTTCTGTGTTCGCCATCTGACCGCCCGGAATCCCGCGTTCGATCATCAATGTCGAAAGGTTCGCACGTGATGCATAAAGTGCGGCTGTCATCCCAGCAGGTCCTGCCCCGATGATGATGACGTCATAAATTTTTTGTTCTGTTTCCGCCATGATTCCACCCCATTTATCGTAATCGTTGTAGTTTGAGTATAGGTGAGAATCGCCTAAACGTCTAACACTTTGCTTGTAGCGGTGCCAACATCCGTTCATGTGTCCGGATCATCGATGCGACGTGATCGAACGAACAATCGACGAGTGATGCACATTCCTCGATCAACATCCCGTCCCGTAAATCATGGAACAGATAAAGCAGTGATGCCGCAGATGCTTCAATCGAATCGAACGACTCCCCACTTAAGACGAGCTGTGCGAAGCGTTCATAAAAATCCCCTTCGAGACTCATCCGTTCTTCGTCTGAAACGAACCGTTCCGCAAGACGGATCGTCTGCAATGCCCGGTGAATGCGTTCATCTACGACATCGGTCCGTCCTTCCATCTCGATGACAATCTGTTCCGTCAATAAGAGGACATCTTCCTGGTCTGTCACTTCCGGCATCATCGACAATGCAAGCCGTGCTTCAGCATCGTTCAGTTTACCAAGGAGAAGTGCCGTAAAGATCCGTGAGACATCGTCTTCCGTCTTCAGCGCTTGGATGAGTGCCGAGCGAAACTGCAGGTTGTGCCGGATGTCATATGTATCCGTCTCTTCCTTTAACGCTTGTGCTTCGTCCGACTTCAAGAAAGCGGCTGCTTCTTCGACGTGTCCCGTCTTATAGGCAGAGATCGATAACCAGTGCCCAAAGAGTGGGTCTCCCCGGTATCCGCGACGCTCAAGCAACTTCAACTCTTCATAGGCGATATCATATCGTCCGATGATCGCTAAAGTCGATGCGACCTTATAACGTGTCTCAAGGTGCACGGAACGAACGTGTTCGAGCTGACGGGAGAGACGGTGCGCCTCTTCGTCCTGTCCCATCTCGTGTAACAAGACGAGCGTGTTACAAAGGGCATGCAAATTCCCCGGATTCCCTTCAAGGACCCGTTCAAGGGAAGCGAATGCCTGATCATTCTCTCCTAAATAGAACTCGACGATTGCGAGGTTGTTGTAGGCAGGCCAGAACGTCGGGTACTGGGCAATCAGTCCAGTCAGCGTCTCCTGTGCCGCGAACAGCATTCCTTTATCGATCTGGCGTTGTGCCTGACCGTGCAGACGAATCAATTCGTCCTCTTCGTCGTCTTCCATCTCTTGTTCGAGATCAATCAGTTCCACGAGTGCGGCCGATGCCTCCGCGTGTTTGCCGTTTGGTGCTTGCTCTAAATATTCCATCGCATGCTGTCGCGCTTCTTCATAAAGTGAGACGTGTGCGTAGTTATTCGCTAAATAAAAGAGTGCTTCCGTATTTGATGCGTCGAGTGCGCGTACTTGTTTCAAGACATCATTCGCATGATTGATTTCTCCTGTCTCGAATAAGACACGGGCATAACGGAGCAAATAACGGATGTCCGCCGGCTGAAGTGTCGTCGCCTCATCTAAATGATAGACGGCTTCGTCCAGTCGCCCTTCCCGGTGCGCCTTCCGTCCGCGGAAATAAAAAAGTTCCGCTTGGCGCGCTGTTATCGCAAAGGGGTCTGCTTTGTATTTGGTTAATTCCATCATGATTCAAGCCCCCATAAATAGTAAACTGGTTTCGTAGTTGCAGACACAAGAATACCCTATCTCTAGGAGGCATGCAACAGAAAAAAACGCCGGAGTTCATCCCCAGCGTTTCGCATAAATCGATTCCAGTTCTTTGTAATTCTCTAAGCATTTTCGTACAAAAGCATCCGTCTCTGGATTCAGTCCTTCAAGACGTGCCACGTCCTTGTCATATGCCTGCCGTAAGCTCGTCGCATAATCGGGAATCTCTCCGTCATACGCATAGACGACTGCGGGCGAAACCGTGATCTTTTCTTGCTTATGCAAGGCGGTCCGGATATGGAAGAGTGGAACATCGACTTGGTTCGGTTGGTGAAGATCCCCTTGAACCGGATGCTTCTCAACAGCCAACACCTCAACGACGAGACCTTGTGGACGTTCGGCGAATAATCTTCCGAAATACTTTCCTGTCTTATACGTAAAGCGGATGTGCGTCATCTTTTTTCCTTCTTCCTTCTCACAGTTTTGTCACATTTCGTGCCGGCGAAGCGGCTGACTCGAGACGCGTTCGTTCGGTGCAATGTCTCGGTGAACGACTGATCCGGCACCAACGACGGCACCATCTCCGATCGTTACGCCCGGTAGGATCGTCACGTTCGCACCGATCAAAACATTGCTTCCGATGACGACGTCACCTAAACGATACTCCGTCGTCAAATATTCATGACAGAGAATCGTCGTATTGAAGCCGATGATCGTATTGTCACCAATCGTAATCCGCTCCGGGAACATCGTATCCGGCATCACCATCAAGGCAAGCGCCGTCTTCTCCCCGATCTTCATCCGAAGACATGTCCGGTAGAGCGCGTTCTTAAAACGTAGCGACGGAGCGAACCGTCCGATCGTGATGATCGTAAAGCACCACATCACTTTAAAGAACGACACCGTCCGGTACATGTGCCAGAGTGGATTCGTCGTGCCGACCTGAAACCGATCAGTTCGCCGCGCCATTTTGTTCCTCCAGCCAAGCCGCAAGATGATCCATCGAATCAATGATGACGTCCGGCTCGAGGGCTTCTAAGTACGCGCGTCCTTTGATCGCCCAACCGACCGCGACTGTCTTCAGTCCCGCGTTCTTACCACCGAGAATGTCCGTATCGTTGTCGCCGACCATGATCGTTTCGTCTGCCGTTGATTCAAGCAACTGCATCGCTTTTTCGAACGGCTCGACGGCTGGTTTTTCTTCCGTTACGTCGTCGGCTGCGATGACCGCGTCAAAGAGTGACGTCAATCCGAATAACTCGATACCGCGAAGAGCGACACGACGACTCTTCGACGTGACGACCGCCATCTTGTATCCTGCTTCATGCAGACGACGTAAGCCGTCAAGCACACCTGGATACTCGAGCACGAGCGCGTCATGCATCGCGATGTTGTAGCTCCGGTAAAAAGCGACCATCTCTTTCCACTGTTCTGCATTCATCGCCGAGAACGATTTTTCTAGCGTCGGACCGATGAACGGAAGCAGTTCCGCTTCCGTGAACGTCCGGTCCGGATAATAGTAACTGAGCGTATGCTCGAAGCTTTTTAAGATCAATGGATTCGTGTCGATCAACGTTCCATCTAAATCAAACAGTAGCGTGCGAATCATCGATTACTTCGCCTCCTTTTTCGAACCGTTCAAGTAACGAACGGCGTTGCGGCGAACGACCATCATGATCACACCGAAGATGATCAAACAGATTGAGACGATTTGCGCCGTCCGGAGTCCATCTCCCATCAAGAGACTGTCCGTCCGGAGTCCTTCGATATAGTAGCGTCCGATCGAGTACCACACGAGATAACCGAGGAAGACATACCCACGACGTGGATTGAACTTCATCCGCCAGACGATCAACAGAATGACACCGATGATGTTCCAGATGCTTTCATAGAGGAACGTCGGTAAGTAGTATGTTCCGTCAATGTACATCTGATTGACGATCCAGTTCGGTAAGTGGAGCGTATCTTGTAAGTACGACCATGTCGTCTCACCACCGTGTGCTTCTTGGTTGAAGAAGTTACCCCAGCGTCCGACAGCTTGCCCGAACAAGAGCGATGGTGCCAAGATATCAGCGATTTGCCAGAACGAGATTTTTTTCTTACGCGTATAGATGATGACCGTCAAAATCGCCCCGATGATTGCACCGTGGATCGCGATCCCACCTTGGCGGATGTTGATGATTTGGTCAAGATGTTGACTATAGTAGTTCCACTCGAACGCGACGTAGTAAATCCGGGCACAGATGATACTGATCGGAATCGACCAGATGACGACATCGACCGCGTACTCTTCGTTGAAGCCGATCCGCTTCGACTCGAAGATCGCAATCAGGAGACCGACGACCGCACCGAGTGCGATGACGATGCCGTACCAGTAAATCGGTACAGGACCGAGTTCAATCGCCACGCGGTCAAACGTTGGTTGTACAGAGGCTAAAGTTCCCATCAAAGACCACCATTCCCATCTTCAATTGCTTGCGCGAGACGTCCCGCGAATTCTTCTGCTGTGTTGATGCCCATGTTCTTCAGACGATAGTTCATCGCTGCGACTTCGATGATGACAGCAAGGTTTCGTCCGGGACGAACCGGAATCGTCAGGAACGGAATTTCCGTATCGATGATTTGGAGTGTCTCTTGGTCCAGACCGACGCGGTCATAGACTTTCGATTGATCCCAAATCTCGAGGTTACAGACGAGGCTGATCTTCTTATGCGAGCGAACCGCACCTGCACCGAACAACGTCATCACATCGATGATCCCGATTCCACGAATCTCAAGCAGATGTTGAATCAACTTCGGTGCTGTCCCAACGAGAATCCCGTCACCCGTTTGACGAATCTCAACTGAGTCATCTGCCACTAGGCGGTGACCTCGCTTAACGAGTTCGAGTGCCGTTTCCGATTTACCAACACCACTTGCCCCTTTGATGAAGACACCGACACCATAGATATCGACGAGGACACCATGCATCGCCGTCGTTGGCGCAAGTTCCGCTTCGAGGAAGTTCGTGATCTGTGACTCGACCGATGTCGTATGCCCTTTTGTCGTCAACAGTGGCACGTTCGTCTCGTCTGCGGCTTGGATGATCGCTTCCGGTACTTCAAATCCACGTGTGATCAAGATACCAGGTGTTTCATCCGTACAGAGGACATTCGCTCGTTCGCGTTGTTCCTCGTACGTTAAATTATTGAAGAACGTCAATTCTGTTTTTCCGAGAATCTGGAGACGTTCTGCCGGGTAATAGGCATAATAACCGGCAAGCACAAGGCCAGGTCGGCACAAATCAGCCGTCAGAATCGGACGATGTAAGCCCTCTTCTCCCGTGACGATGTGGAGATTGAATTGTTTTACGATTTCAGCTGTTCGCACTTTTGGTTGCACGCTTCGTCAGCCCCTTTCACTTGAAGTATTGTACCATATTTTTATTCGATTCATGGAATTGGATTAGAAGCATGATTTCTTGGGAATGGAATAAAGAGTTAATATTTTGAAGGAGGTTTTGCCGTGATGTCAGGCGGTGGTATCGGATTGATTTTAGTCATTATCTTATTTGCGGTTCTAGCGATTGCTGGTTTCGTCTATCTCATCATCTCACTGATTGATATGTGGAAAGCATATTCGCGTAATCAAGATCAAACTGCTCTCTTATTCTTTATCATCTCAATCATCGGAATCTTCATTAGTGGTTCATTCATCTCCTACGTCCTCGCGATCATCTTCTATTGGAATCGCGCACGCGGAAAGAGTTGGCTCGGAATCGGTCTGATTCTCGTTTCGATCGTTCTTGCAATCATTGGTGTCATTGCCTTACTCTCGTTCGGTTACGATATGAATAATATCGAGAACATGAACTTCGACGAGCCGATGATGGATCAGGATTACAATTATTGATGTAAGCTACACCCATCTTCTTATGAGGATGGGTGTTTTTGTCTATGCAGCTGACGAAGCCCCACTCGCGTGACTCCTATAGGAAAAAGCGCGGACATCCGCGCTGTCAGAGACAAACGAGACCCGGCTACTCGTTCCTAGAACGATGTAGCCGCGGTTTGTGTCTCGCCTGAGGAAAACACGCAAAGCGGATGCGATGTCATAAGAAAAGCGCAACCTCTTTTTCAAGAAGTTGCGCTGGTATGCTTATAACGCTTGTGGACTGAGGTGAACACCGTGTGTGACCGAAATCGTACCTGTCTTCGTATCGGCTTCAACCTCGATTTTTGGTGAGCGACCGCGACCTGATACGAAATGTAATTTCCGGTTGACGATCTCTTTTTGATCCCGGATTAATTCCATGTCATCGAGGTTGCAGTTGAGACCACCGAAGTTCGTCTCAAGCTCCCCGTAAACTTCTGCGCCATGCGGCAACATCAAAGCGATGCTTCCGGCAAGCGACGACGCTTTGACCTTCGCGTTTTGCACGGTCTTCAGTTCACAGCGGACGTTTCCGTTCGCTGTTTTCAGTTCTGAACGTTCGAAGACACCTGTCGTGATGATTTGTCCGTTGGCTGTCTTCGCCTTCAAGACTTTCAACTCCGACTCTTCGATTTCAATCGAACCGTTCGCTGTCGATACTTTGACATCCTCACTGAACAGATCACGGACGTTGACTCGACCGTTTGCTGTCATCAGTTGAGCAGATGTCGTATCAAGTGACGTCAACGAAATTTCCCCGTTCAGCGTCTGTAAGACGAAGGATTCGTAATGACGGCGTGGTACTTTCAGGTGGACTGTCGCACGGACACTCTTATCCTTCAAGCGGATTGAGAGTGTGTTCGCTGAGACCGCATGTTGGACAGCAGCTTGGAGTTGCTCAAGCGCCTGTTCTTCCGTCACCTGTTGGCGGCGGAGTGGACGTCCTGTCACCGTCAATTCGCATTCTTCAAGATCACTCGGTTCAACGACCAAGTTCGCATTGAACAGATCGACGTGAACCGTCTCACCGCTGAACGGGAATTGTTTGACGTAGGTGACGTTCGGACCGGACGCCTGATTAAGCGAAAGATCACTGTCCTTGATCCGGCTGACGAGATTATCGAACGCTGACATGACTTTCGTCGTCAGTGAATCGACGGAATACTGGTCGACCCGATCATATTGTTCTGGTTCATCGACGTACTTATGTTCACTTGCAGAAGTAGCACGTTCGTCGATTGATTCGAGTCGCTCGAGTTTATCGAGTGCCTCATCAATCGTTAACTTTCCTTCTTTGACTTGCTCCAATATCAATTGACGCATATCTTGCTTCATGAACCGTTCCCTCCTATTCTTGAACCTCAAACGTGTGTTACATGATACTTTCGTTTAAGTTCCCTTAGTTCCTTCCTACGAATCCTCATCCACAAAAGTTTCACGATTCAATTCGTGCCGCGTCGCGTTCAAGGACAGGTGCGAGGTATCGTCCCGTATAAGATGCTTCAACTTCAGCGATGTGTTCCGGTGTCCCGGCAGCAACGATCGTTCCACCACCGTCGCCCCCTTCAGGTCCGAGATCAATCAAGTAGTCGGCCGTCTTGATGACGTCCAAGTTGTGTTCGATGACGAGCACCGTATCACCATTGTCGACAAGACGTTGCAACACTTTCAGGAGACGCGCGATATCGTGAACGTGGAGTCCTGTCGTCGGCTCATCGAGGATATAGATCGTCTTACCCGTCGAACGTTTATGCAACTCGGATGCTAATTTAACGCGCTGCGCTTCCCCACCGGACAGTTCCGTCGCGGGTTGACCGAGACGCATGTACGTCAGACCGACGTCAGCGATCGTCTGCAATTTCCGCGTGATCTTCGGAATGTTCTCGAAGAAGGCGAGCGCATCTTCGACCGTCATTTCAAGAACGTCAGCAATCGTTTTACCTTTATATTTCACTTCGAGTGTTTCGCGGTTGTAACGTTTCCCGTGACAGACTTCACACGGGACATAGACGTCCGGTAAGAAGTGCATCTCGATTTTGATGATTCCGTCGCCACGACACGCTTCACAGCGTCCACCCTTGATGTTGAAACTGAAGCGTCCTTTTTTATAGCCGCGGAGTTTCGCTTCGTTCGTCGAAGCAAAGACGTCCCGAATGTCATCGAAGACACCCGTATACGTTGCTGGGTTCGAGCGCGGTGTCCGACCGATTGGTGACTGATCGATATCGATGACCTTATCGATTTGATCCAGACCGGTGATCCCTTTATGGGCACCCGGTTTTTCCTTCGCCCGGTTCATCTCGTGCGCAATCGTCTTATAGAGAATTTCATTGATCAACGTCGATTTCCCGGAGCCCGAGACACCGGTGACGGCGACGAACAGACCCAGTGGAATATCGACATCGACGTTCTTCAAGTTGTTTTCCGATGCTTTATGGATATGAAGCATCCGACCGTCTGGCTCTTTGCGTGTCGACGGAACAGGAATGAACTTCTTCCCGGACAAGTATTGACCCGTCAACGAGTTCGCATCCTGCATCAACTCCTCCGGCTTCCCGGCTGCCGTGACGAATCCACCGTGATCGCCGGCACCAGGTCCGATATCGATCAAGTAGTCGGCTGCCATCATCGTGTCTTCATCATGCTCGACGACGATCAGCGTATTGCCGAGGTCACGCATCGCCTTCAGCGTATTGATCAAGCGATCATTATCACGTTGATGCAAACCGATTGATGGTTCATCCAGAACGTAGAGAACACCCGTCAGACGCGAACCGATTTGTGTCGCAAGACGAATCCGTTGCGCTTCCCCACCGGACAACGTCCCCGCTGCGCGTGAGATCGTCAGGTAATCGAGACCGACGTTCTCAAGGAACGACGCCCGTTCGTGAATCTCACGGACGATCATCCGCGAAATCGTCTGATCCTTCTCACTTAATTTCTCCGGCAGTTCGTCGAAGAACATGACCGCTTGTTTGACAGACATCTTCGTCACTTCACCGATATGGTGATCGGATACTTTGACGGCGAGTGATTCCCGTTTCAAGCGGTGTCCTTTACACGTCGGGCATGCTTTCTTCGCCATGTAGCCTTCCATCTGTTCCCGGATATAATCAGACGATGTCTCCTTGAAGCGACGCTGTAAGTTATTGAGGACCCCTTCGAAGTAGAGGTTCGTGTTCCGGACCATCCCGAAGTCGTTCTCATACCGGAAGTGGATCTCTTCCTTCGTGTTTCCGTTCAAGATCGTTTCACGGTGTTCTTCTGACAATTGTTCGAACGGTGTATCCATATCGATCTTGAAGTGATCACAGACCGCTTTAAGCAATTGTGGATAATACTGCGAACTTGTCGGTTCCCACGCTACGATTGCTCCTTCGTTCAATGACTTATCGGGATGCGGTACGACGAGATCAACATCGACCTCAAGCTTCGTTCCGAGACCGTCACATGACGTACAAGCACCAAATGGTGAGTTGAACGAGAACATCCGTGGTTCAAGTTCACCGATCGAGAAGCCACAGATTGGACAAGCATGATGTTCACTGAACAACAATTCGTTGCCGTCCATCGTATCGACGATGACCCGACCGTCCGCGAGGCGAAGTGCAGTCTCGAGTGAGTCCGCAAGACGGGCTTCGACATCTGGTCGCACGACGACACGGTCGACGACGACTTCAATCGAGTGTTTCTTGTTTTTCTCAAGCGTGATCTCTTCGGCGAGATCCATCGTCTCTCCGTTGACACGGACGCGGACGAAGCCTTCCTTCTTCAAATCGTCGAGCACCTTGACGTGCGTTCCTTTTCGTCCGGAAACGATTGGCGCGAGAATTTGCAGACGCGTCCGCTCCGGTAACTCCATCACTTGGTCGACCATCTGACTGATCGTCTGGCTCGAAATCTCGATTCCGTGATTTGGACAAATCGGTTTACCGATCCGTGCGTACAAGAGACGCAAATAGTCATAAATCTCTGTGACCGTTCCGACCGTCGAACGTGGGTTTTTACTCGTCGTCTTCTGGTCGATTGAAATTGCCGGACTCAGTCCTTCGATCGTGTCGACATCCGGTTTATCCATCTGTCCGAGGAACTGACGGGCATAGGCTGATAAACTTTCGACATAACGTCGTTGTCCTTCCGCGTAAATCGTGTCGAAGGCAAGCGACGATTTCCCTGACCCGGACAAGCCCGTCAAGACGACGAGCTGATCGCGGGGGATTTCGACATCGATGTTTTGTAGATTATTGACGCGAGCGCCTTTGATGATAATCTGATTCTTCTTTTCTCCCAACTTAGGCACCTGCTTTCAATTCTAATATGAGGTCGCGGAGCTCAGCAGCTCTTTCGAACTGCATATCTTTCGCCGCTTGACGCATCTCTTGGTCGAGCTGCTCAAGCAACGTTTCGCGCTCCGGTTTTTTGAGTTTGTTGAACTTCTCGAGTTTTTCGACGGTGTCGTCGCTCTCGATCGTCGTACTGATGACACCACGGACATCCTTTTTGATTGTCTGCGGCGTGATGCCATGTTCTTCGTTGAACGCCATCTGGATCGCGCGACGGCGTTCCGTCTCATCGATCGCGCGTTGCATCGAATCGGTGACTTTATCAGCAAACAAGATGACGTGTCCTTCCGAGTTCCGCGCAGCCCGACCAATCGTTTGAATCAGCGAACGGTCCGAACGGAGGAAACCTTCCTTATCGGCATCAAGAATCGTCACGAGTGAGACTTCCGGAATATCGAGTCCTTCTCGTAACAAGTTGATCCCGACAAGGACATCATATTTCCCAAGTCGTAAGTCACGAATAATTTCAATCCGTTCTAGCGTCTTAATCTCCGAGTGCATATAGTTGACCTTGACACCATTCTCTTTCAAGTAATCAGTCAAATCTTCTGCCATCTTCTTCGTCAGTGTCGTCACGAGAACACGTTCGTTCTTCGCGACCCGGTCACGGATATTATCCATCAAGTAATCGATTTGTCCCGTGATCGGATGAATCTCAATCGTCGGATCGACGAGACCGGTCGGACGGATGATTTGCTCGACCATCTCTTTCGAATGTTCGAGTTCATACGGTCCTGGTGTCGCCGAGATATAGATCGCCTGACTGACTTTTTCCTCAAACTCCTCAAACCGTAACGGACGGTTGTCTTTTGCCGACGGAAGACGGAAACCGTGATCGACGAGGACTTGTTTCCGCGCCTGGTCTCCGTTATACATCCCGCGAATTTGCGGCAGTGTGACGTGCGACTCATCGGCAACGAGTAAGAAGTCCTTCGGGAAGTAATCAAGCAACGTATACGGTGTTGCCCCTTCCGGCATCAAGTTCAAGTGACGCGAGTAGTTCTCGATTCCGGAACAATAGCCCATCTCACGCATCATCTCGAGATCGTAGTTCGTCCGTTGTTCGAGCCGTTGCGCTTCAAGCAACTGATTGTCTTCGCGTAGCTTCGCAAGCTGGACCTCCAGTTCCTTCTCGATGTTCGCGATCGCCTTCTGCAGACGGGTATCCCCCGTCACGAAGTGGGACGCCGGAAAGATCGAGATGTGCTCACGGTCCGCGACGATCTCACCTGTCAGCGGATCCATGTCACGGATCCGTTCGATCTCGTCACCGAAGAACTCGACCCGGACACACTGTTCGTCGCGTGACGCCGGGAAGATTTCGACGACGTCTCCGCGGACGCGGAACCGTCCGCGCTGGAAGTCGATGTCGTTACGCTCATACTGGATGTCGATTAGACGACGGAGCATCTCGTTACGCCCCATCTCATTGCCGACACGCAGTGACAAGACGTGGTTGTTGTACTCTTCCGGGTTACCGAGACCATAGATACACGAGACAGAAGCAACGATCAAGACGTCCTCCCGTTCGAACAGGGCGGACGTCGCCGAGTGGCGTAGTTTATCAATCTCATCGTTGATCGAAGAGTCCTTCTCAATGAACGTATCCGTCGATGGAACATACGCTTCCGGTTGGTAATAATCATAAAAACTAACGAAGTACTCGACCGCATTGTTCGGGAAGAATTCCTTGAACTCCGAGTAGAGTTGTCCCGCTAGTGTTTTGTTGTGGGCAAGGACGAGCGTCGGTTTCTTGATTTCCTTGATGACGTTCGAGACCGTGAACGTCTTCCCGGTACCGGTCGCCCCAAGCAACGTCTGATGTCGTTCGCCTTGCTTTAGCCCAGTCACCAATTTTTCGATTGCCGTCGGCTGATCACCGCCTGGCTCAAATGGTGAAACGAGTTCAAAATCCATCGTTTGCTTCCCCCTCATCACGTAAAAAATCTATTTTTATTGTACCACTTTACGAACAAACATTCGATTATGAAGTGCTCCTTTTAGGAAGTTACCCTTTTTTTCGAAAATGCAAAAGTTTCTTTTTGCTTCGAGTGTTGATCCTCGATTTTTCTGCTCAAAAAAATCCCCGTCACGGCTGTTCCGTGACAGGGATGTACTAATTTAATGCAAGGACCGCACTTTAGTGCGACCATGGACCGGCTCGTTGACGAACAGAATACCAAGTTCATGATGATCTTGTTCATAGAAGGCACGCTGCGCAAACCGGATGTCGCCGTTATGGTTCATGACTTCAAGACGCAGATACGGTTTGTGTTTTTGGATGGCTTCGTAGAACGATGTTTCCGAATCGACCTTCTCACCATTGACCTTATAGATCGCTTCACCCGGAATCAAGCCCATCTCGGCAGCTGGTTTATCAGGTAGCGTTCCGAGTATGACGGCACCACGCGTTCCATTGAGGAACAATGGTGTCTGTGCCCGGTTCAAGCGTTTGACCCGCTGATGCAATAGGATGTGCAGGACGAGCAACAGGACGATCCCGTACAGCCATTCAGCTTGCCCGGTGACGTATGCAAGAACCGTCAATAGAATCGCGACGAGACTCGTGATCAAACGTCCTTGAACGAGCGGACGCATCAATTCTTTCGGCAACTTACCCGTAAAGAGGAAGCTGAAGCCGATCGGTAACCAAAGCACGATCGGAACGAGCTCTGGGAAGCTGTAACGTGGCCACCAGGCTTCAAGCACGTCACCCGGAACAAAGACGAGCAAAGGCAATAGCCAAAGTTTATTCGCTGACAGCCCACCGATGAAGCGACCACGCTTCGAAACGACGAGTGACGGTGACAGGCGTCGCTTTCCGCGCCACCAGACGAGGAGACATTCCGCGACGAGCGTTAACGTCGCAAGCAATAAAATCATTTTCGGCTCAACCGCTCGAACCGGATCAAGACGTGCATCCATTAGGAACCAGCCGGCAAGTCCAAGCAAGACGATCGGCCAAAGCGGTACGTTCAAGCGAACGATCCCGACCAACAGCAGGACGCTCGAGAGTCCGAGTAACAACAGAGCGTATTGCGGCGTCAGCGTCAATCCGAGCCAACCACTGACGACGGATAAGACGAGACCAATCAGTAACCCAGGTAAAAGTGTTTCAAGAACATCGCTTCGTTTACCGTGTGTTCGGGAGCGGAACAATCCGCGTTCCCGTTTGACACGCCGGATGCCGATGACCCAACTGACAAGGAGTGCTAACCACAAGGTCGGACTGGCGATGAGACTAATCGCGGTCCAACCAATTTCATCGAGTAATTCCACGCGCATTCAGACCTCTTTCCATTCCTTATTATTGAGCAGCGACCTCGAGTGCTTTTTTCCGCTGGACGTCATTCTTGTCGTCCTCGAGTTTCTTCAGGAGACGCGTCTCCATCTCACCCGCTGTCTGCTGATCGATTTTTCCAGTGACGTCGAGTTTCGCATCCTTTTGCAAAGCTTCGACGGCTTGCTTCATCGTGTCACCGAAATACCCATCCTGTCCTTTTGGCTCGTAACCGATTGCTTCAAGGACCAGGTGAGCGTTTTCGACCGATTTACCGTAGTCACCGACTGCAAGTGACTTCTGATCAGTCAGGATCTTCGTGACGTTGAAGTATGCTGGTTGCTTGACTTCGATTGTCGGTTCGACCCCTTTTTTGTGGATCCAGTTGCCGTCCGGCGTCAGCCATTTGTTCGTCGTCAACTTCAAATCACTACCGTCCTTCAGATCATACGCACTTTGGACGATGCCTTTACCGAACGATTTCGTACCGACGACCTCAGCCCCGGCACCTTCCTTCAGACCGGCTGCCAGAATCTCAGAGGCTGACGCTGATCCGCCGTCTTCGAGCACGACGATGTTATACGGTTTCTTCTCGTCTGCCTTCCCGAATTCCTGCTGCCGCTCCCCTTTATTGTTCTCGACTTGATAAATCGGAACGTCCTTCGGAATGAACGGTGCAATCATGCTTGAGACAGCCGTCAAGAGACCGCCCGGATTTCCGCGAACGTCGATGACGAGTCCATCGATGTTTTGACTCTCGAGTTTCGCGAGCCCCTTCTCGAACTCTTTAGCCGTCGGTTCTGAGAACTGCGTCACTTGCAAGACACCAATCTTCTTCCCGTTGACGTCCTCGGTCGACGTATAGACCGTCTCGATCGGAATCGTATCCCGTTTGATCGTGATGTCCATCGCGTCTTGTCCACTACGTTGAATCGTCAGGACGACGTTCGTTCCTTTTTCACCACGGATTTTCTTGACCGCCTGATCCGTCTTTTGCCCTTTCGTCGACTTGCCGTCGATTTCTAAGATGACGTCACCCGGTTTGATCCCGGCTTTTTCAGCGGGTGATCCCTTAATCGGTGAGACGATGACAATTGACTCGCCCTTTTGTTCAAGCGTTGCGCCGATCCCTTCGAACGAAGACGATAGATTCGTATTGAACGATGCCGTCTCTGACTCATCCATATAGACGGAATACGGATCGTCAAGCACTTCCGCCATACCGGATAACGCACCGTCCAGCAGTTCTTTATCCGTTACGTCCTCTAAATAGTTCTGTTCGATCATTTGACGGACCTGATCGACTTTTTTCCAATCACCCGTCGCATTCGCCGACGACGATGACGTCGAGACAGAATCCGTTCCGCCAGCCGCTAACATCCCGACGGCGCCTGCCCCTAAACCAAGCCCGAAGGTACTGACCGCGATGACTGCTGTTGTAGATTTTTTCACGCTTGATTCCCCACTTCCGTTAAAAAACGCAGTATTTTTTTCAGTATAGCAAAAAAAGATAGGTTACCCTATCTTTTCGGTATTCTATGGGATGTCAAAAGATGTACGGTGCCGGGTCCACTGCATTCGGTTGTCCGACCGCCCACTCTCCCTTATGCAATTCGAAATGCAGATGCGGTCCTGTCGACCAGCCGGTTGAGCCAAGCGTCCCAACCGTTTGACCTGGCATGACCGTTTGACCTGCCGACACACTGATCGAGTCTAGATGCGCATAGACGGTCGTATAGACCTGTCTATCGATCAAATGCGTCACCATGACGACATTTCCGTAACCGGTCGCACTACCGGCACGGAGGACGATCCCACCGGCTGCCGCATGAATCGGCGTCCCTTTCGCATTGACGAGATCGATGCCCGTATGCAACTCCGGTTTCCCTGTCAACGGATTGTTCCGCGGACCGAATGGTGACGACACATAACCTTTGACCGGTAAGTGGAATGGTCGACTGACGTCGACATCAACACTCGTATCCGGTGTTGCACTTGGCGTCTCGGTCTTAGGAACCGACGTTTCTGTTTTAGGTGTCTCTGCTTTCGATGTCTCTCCTTGTTTCTGTTCCTGTTGCGCCGCTGCCTCTCGCGCAGCTTCTGCGGCTTCCGCTTGACGTTTGGCTTCTGCTGCCCGTGCCGCTTCTTCGGCTTTGCGTTTCGCCTCTTCTTTTGCTTTCCGTTCTGCTTCTTGTAGGGCAATCAATTCGTTTTGGATCAGACGACGCTGATCTGCGAGGATTTCCGCCTCTTCGGCTTTCGAGAACTGCTCTTGTTGTAGTTCCTTGACCTTCGTGTTCAACTGGACGACGAGCTTTCGTTTCAAATCAGACTCCGCGATGATCCGTGTCTGAAGCACGAGCAACTTCCGTTGTTCCTGTTTCATGCTCTCCAGTAATAACGCTTGTTCCGAGCGTTGTTCGTTCAGCTGCTTGACGTTCGCCTTATAGGATTGCAAGACATTATCATCTTGCTTGATGATCTCACTGACCGTACTAAAACGCGAAATCAAATCACCAAAATCCTTTGCGTCGAGCAGGACCTCGATGTATTTGACGTCTCCTTTTTGCTGGACGGCACGCAATCGGCTTCCGAGCAACTCTTCTTGCTGATGCAGTTCCTTCAACGTCTCGGAAATCGCTTCTTCCGTCAGACGCAATTGTTCCTTAGATGCAGCAACAGCCGCTTGTTGATCGGCTATTTTAAGCGCTAAATCATCCAAACGGCTGTTGACTTCATCCAGTTGCGCACGGGCTTCCTTGCGCTCCTGTTTCGTCAAGATCAACTTCTCTGATGTCTGATTCTGTGATCGTTCCGTCTCTTTCAGACGGCTTTCGACCTCCTGTTGTTCCTTCAGCAAATCTTCTTTCGACGTGGCATCAACGGACACACTAGTTCCAATCAAAGCTAAGCTCAGGACGGCAGAATAGAATCGGACTTTCATGAGAAGCATCTCTCCTCTATTTTATTTTTGAGTGAATCCCTTAAATCTTCAAGAAACGACCGAGTGATGTCGTTGATCCCCATACACCGATGAATGCACCGAGTCCGAGCAGGATCAAGACGACTTGTGCCGACAGTTCACCTGGTGGAATCAGCGAGAAGATTCCCGCATTCACGGTAGCAAGTTGAGGTTGGATCGCGTTGTATGAGACTTCGTAACCGAAGTAGACGACAACGATCGGGATGATGGCACCTAATATACCCATCAATAATCCTTCGACGAAGAACGGTGCACGGATGAATCCGTTTTTCGCTCCGACGAGGCGCATGATCTCGATTTCCCGGCGACGGGAGAAGATCGTGACTTTGATCGTGTTCGAAATGAGGAACATTGCCATGAATGTCAAGCCGACGATCAGGATGATTCCACCGATCCGAACTCCTTCAAGGAAGTTAAACATCTTTTTAACATAGTCCTTACCATATTCGACACTATCTACATTTTCCATTTTTTTGATGGAATTTGCAAGTGTTTCTGTCTCTTTTGGTGAGGTAGCTTTGACGATATATCGGTCGTGAAGTGGATTATCCTTTTCAACCGACTGATAGGCCTGTGAGCCTTCGCCAAGTTGCTCCTTGAAGCGGTCCAGTTCTTCTTCTTTCGAACTATAACGAACAGAGTTGACACCCGGCATCTGCTTGAGGGAGTCACCCACTGCATCAATCTTCGACTGGTCTGCTTCCCGTTCGACGAACACTTGGATTTCAACGTCTTTTTCGACGTTATCGGAAATCTTGTTGACGTTGAACATGAGCATTGCGAATATTCCTACGAGAAGTAAAGTGACGGTAACAGCACTGACAGAAGCGAATGTCATCCAGCCGTTCCGGACGAGACCTTTTGCCCCTTCCCGTAAATGACGGAATCCATTAAACTTCATAGCCGTACATTCCTTTCTCTTCGTCTCGGACGATTTTTCCTCCGTCGATCGCTAAGACACGATGACGCATCTTGTTAACGATGTCTCGGTTGTGTGTCGCCATTACGACCGTTGTCCCACGGCGATAGATTTCTTCGAATACTTCCATGATCTCCCATGCTGTATCCGGGTCCAGGTTCCCAGTCGGCTCATCGGCGATGACGAGTGACGGACGATTGACGATGGCTCTCGCGATCGAGATCCGTTGTTGTTCGCCCCCAGATAATTCATCCGGATAGTTGCGCTCTTTATGCTTGAGCTTCACGAGATCGAGGACCTCGAGAACTTTCTTCCGGATTTGCGATTTGTCTTCTCCTACGACTTCTAGCGCGAAGGCGACATTTTCATAAACCGTCAATGACGGGAGTAATTTGAAATCTTGGAAGATGACGCCGATTTGGCGACGAAGTTCGGGGATTTGACGGTTCTTCAGCTTACCGACTTCGATTCCTTTAAATAAAAATGAACCGCTCGTTGGTTTCTCTTCGCGGTACATCATTTTCATGAATGTTGATTTACCCGCACCCGACGGACCGACGATATAGACGAATTCGCCTTGATTGATCGTCAAATCGACCTCACGGAGTGCCGTGACGCCGTTCGGATAAATCTTACTGATTCGTTGCATCTTGATCACGTACTTCACATCCTTACTTATTTACTGATGCTGAATGGATAGGTCCAAAAACCTACCGACCACCATTATAACAGGGACAAAATTGAACGCACATTACAATCAAATGTCATTTCAGGCGATTATACCACAAAAAAGAGGCACGAATGACGAACACATGTCGTGTGTGTCATCTCGTACCCCATCATATCCCATAATTACTTTTTATCCGCGAGCCAGTCAGCAACGGCAACGATTTCTTCATCCTCTTTGAGGATTCCAGCAGGCATTTGCCCTTTCCCGTTCTTGATGATCTCTTGGATCTCTTCTGAAGAGTACTTCGAGCCGACCTTCGTCAGGTTCGGTCCGACATTTCCTTCAAGGTTGTTCCCGTGACACGATGCACAGTTGTTCGCGAAGATTTTTTCCGCATCAACAGCTGTCTCCGTCTTCGACGAATCATCGTTCATCGTCGACTCTTCCTTCGTACTTGATGAATCGCTAGAGCTTGAGTCGTCACTGCCACCACATGCTGCGAGCGCAAGTGTCGTTCCTAACCCTAACGCGAGTAACAAGTTTTTCAGCTTCATCCGGATATCCCCCTCTTGTAAGTATCTAAGTAAACGCTTCTGACCTAGTTAGAGTATAACCGTTATCCGGAAGAGTTAATCGTGATTTCACAAAAACTTCACGAGTTCGGAACAATTACGGCACATTTCGGTAGCGTTTATCATCCGTGAAGCCGAGTCCGAGTACCTCATGCGCCTCGCTGACGACCAGGAACGCTGACGGATCGATGTGCTTGACGATTTCTTTTAATGTCGTGATTTCCCCTTGACGGACTACGACCATCAGCATCGGTTTCCGTGTCCGTGTGAACGCACCTGCCGCCTCGATCTCCGTCGCCCCACGATCAAGCGTCTCGAAGATTTCCTTCACTAACGCTTCCCGTTGATCGGAGATGATATAGGCGAGCTTGTCGTTCGTGATCCCGAGCTGGACGACGTCGATCATCTTGATGGTGATGAATAAGGCGACGAGCGCATACAGTCCAATCTCGAGCGAGAAAATCGTAGCTGCACTGATGACAATCGTTCCGTCGAGCAAGGCGATACAGAGATGAAGCGGCAATTTCGTGAAACGATGTAGAATTTGCGCGATCAAATCCATTCCTCCGGTCGACGCCCGTCCCCGGAAAATCAGACCGAGCCCGATCCCGACACCGGCGCCGCCGAAAATCGCGGCAAGCATCGGATTCATCGTCGCAGCCGGAACATCGAACCGTTCGTAGACGAGGATGACGACCGGTAAAAAGATTGAACCGACGAGTGATTTGACACCAAAGCCCATCCCGAGGATCATCCACCCGATCGCGAGCAAGACGACGTTTGCGACGAGCTGGAACAAGCCTGGCGAGATCCCGAACAAATCGTTCAAGACGATTGATAAGCCACTGACGCCTCCTGAGGCGAGTTGATTTGGTGCTAAAAATAAACTAAAGGCACTTGCGACGAACAAGGACCCGATTAACAAATACGCATAATCGCGCACGACTTCCTGACGCGTCGATGTCATGACATTCCATTTCCCCTTATCGATTGATTCTCGTGTTTCATTTTAGCGGAAAAGTCAGACAACGACTAGAGAGGCGGAACAACTCACAGTGTTCCCTTTATACCGCACTAAAGGGCGGACTGTAGCGGACAATGCCACTAACACCACGCAACCCATTCCGTTCAAGTGCAAGGACGAGAAAGACCTCTGGCGGAACGGGGAACGGTGGCGCAATGCCGTAGTCAATCGCCCTTTCGAAACCGAACTGTGGATAGTAGCTGTCGTGACCAAGCACGACAATGTGTGATTCGCCCGCATCCCGCGCATCCTCAATCACTTGACGGATCAACTCAGAGCCAATCCCCTTTCGTTGCCAGACCGGCAGGACGCCGACTGGTGCTAAGGCAAGTGACGGAATGTCATCGATATGGATCCGGCTCAAGAGAATATGACCGACGATTTCCCCTTTGTCGGTCACGGCGACGCGACCGAAGACTGGTTGCGCCGCACCGTCCTCGCGTAACGCATCAACGAGGTTCGCTTCGTTTGGTTGCTCGAACGCTGCTTCATGGACAAGCCGGATTCCCGCTGCATCCTTGAAGCCTTCTTTCCGAATAATCATCAGCTATTGCTCCCTTCGAGTGGTTTCGTTGCGAGTAGCGTGAACTCGGACGGGATGTTCTCGCCGTTCCAGCCACGATGCTCGTCGAACCGGTCTAATGTGAATCGCGTCGCGATGATCCCGTTAAAGATTTCGCTCAGCGTAAAGTAACGGACGGAGACGTCCGGAAACTCGATTTGTTCCGCGTCCGTAAAGTGTGTCTTGTACGCCAGGTCACCCGCTTGCAACGCTTGATCGAAATAACGCGGTCGATACGTCAAATCCGCATCAATCCAGCGTCCGACCGGATGGAAATCGCTAAGGATCAACTGTCCACCGGGTCGCAAGATCGTAAAGAGAATCTGCAGAAAACGCTCGAGATCAGCAAAATAATGCAAAATCCCGCCTTCTAAGTAGAGAAGATCAAACGTATCACGATATCGTTCAAGATCGATCGCATAAAGATCGCCGACGACATATTGAATTGATGTCTCAGCATGGTGCGCTAGTTCAAGCGCATACTTGGCATTCTCCTCTGAGATATCAAACACGGTGACGTCCGCCCCGAGTAACGCCAACGGCACCGCCTTGCGTCCGTTCGAACCACAGATGTTCGCGATTGTCTTCCCGGCGACGTCTTCGAAATGACGACGATGTTTCTTCAAACATGCGGCTGGATCTTGTTTGATGATCGCCGCATATTCCGCCGGTGTTCCGTCGCGTTTCTCCCAAAATTCATACGCCCGGTACTCCCACGCTTGTTTGTTGATCCGACTTTGCTCCTGCATCACTGTTCCCCCTTTGACGGTCAAAAAACCAGTCGAACATCGTCCGACTGGTTGGTTGTCTTACATATTCATCAGACGGAGGTACGCATCGATGAAGCCCATGATGTCGCCATCCATTGCTCCTTGCGTGTTCCCGACTTCATAGTTCGTCCGGTGATCCTTGACCATGCTGTATGGGTGGAAGACGTACGAACGGATTTGGCTACCCCATGCGATATCCGATTTTTCACCACGGATCTCGTCGAGTTTCTTTTGTTGCTCTTCGATTTCGCGTTGGTAGAGTTTCGCTTTCAACATTTTCATTGCTGCTTCACGGTTTTTGATCTGCGACCGTTCTTGTTGACAAGAGACGACGACGCCTGTCGGAACGTGGGTGATCCGGACAGCCGAGTCTGTCGTATTGATGTGCTGACCACCGGCACCAGAGGCACGGTACGTATCGATCCGTAAATCTTCCGTACGGACTTCGATGTCGATGTCATCGTTGAATTCCGGCATGACGTCACACGAGACGAACGATGTATGACGGCGACCTGACGAGTCAAACGGTGAGATCCGGACTAAACGATGGATCCCTTTTTCGGCTTTTAAGTATCCATAGGCATTATGCCCTTGAATACGGAGCGTGACCGATTTAACACCTGCTTCATCACCTGGTTGATAGTCCATCGTTTCGACTTTCCAGCCTTGCTTGTCGCAGAAACGTTGGTACATCCGCAATAACATCGATGCCCAGTCTTGCGACTCGGTACCACCTGCACCTGGGTGTAACTCGAGAATCGCGTTGTTTGCGTCATACTCGCCGTTCAAGAGGATTTGAAGTTCGAAGTCTTCGAACTTCTTCTTGAGGTCGCCAAGTTCTGACTCGAGCTCTTCTTGAAGATCCGCATCCGGCTCTTCCTTGATCAATTCGTACGTCAAAGCGACGTTCTCGTGACCTGCTTCGAGTTCTTTGTATTTGTCGACCATCGCTTTTAAGCCGTTCGACTCATCGATGACTTTTTGTGCCGATTCCTGGTTGTTCCAGAAGTCTGGGTACGTCATCTCGTTTTCAAGTTCTTCAATTCGGGCAATCTTCGACTCGAGGTCGAGTGATGCCTTATATTCGTCGAGTTTCTTTTCCATCCACTCGGCGGTGTTGCGAATTTCTGCTAATTCCATGTGTTCCACCTTCTCTTTCCGTGAAAAGAGGCAGGAATCTCCTGCCTCTCTTTCAGTCGATTCATCACTTATGCCTGACGGCCGTGACAGTTCTTATATTTCTTACCGGAGCCACACCAGCACGGATCGTTGCGTCCGATTTGATCGTTTGGATTTTTCCGGACCGGTTTTTTCTTGACCGCTTTGTCTTCCTTACCCGAAACGGCGACTTCGTCTTGAACGACTTTTTCGCGTTTGAGGTTTGGATCGAGATCTGCACGAAGAACGAATTGCGTCACTTCTTCAGCGATCGCAGCGTTCATCGCATCAAACATCATCGAACCTTCCGATTGGTATTCACGGAGCGGATCGTTTTGACCATATGCCCGGAGGTGAATCCCTTCACGGAGTTGATCCATTTGATCGATGTGGTTCATCCAGTGTTGGTCGACGGCACGAAGAACGATGACTTTTTCGAACTCATCGAATGCTTCGGCTGGTACTTCTGACCGTTTGTGCTCGTAGTGTGCGAATGTCCGCTCTTTGAGCAACTCGATGATTTCTTCGCGTTCTTTTCCGAAGAGGTCGCTTTCCGTGACCTTCTCTTCGATCGCAAGCGTCTGGTTCGCCCACTCTGCAAGCGCACCGATGCTCCACTCTTCCGGAACGAACTCGACCGGCGTGTACTGATGGACGCCTGCTTCAATCGTCTGCTCGATCATCGGACGGACGATATCTGACACTGAGCCCGCATCGAGGATCGCTGCCCGGTCCGCGTACATGACTTTCCGTTGGTCCGCCATGACGTTATCGTAGCCGAGGACTTGTTTTCGCGCATCAAAGTTGTTGCCTTCGACGCGTTTTTGAGCCGATTCAACGGCACGAGACACCATCCGGCTCTCGATTGGTTGCGAATCATCCATCCCGAGACGATCCATCATCGATTGCAACGAATCAGAACCGAAACGGCGCATCAATTCATCTTCAAGTGAGAGATAGAATTGTGATGCCCCTGGATCCCCTTGACGACCAGCACGACCACGGAGCTGGTTATCAATACGGCGTGATTCATGACGCTCTGTTCCGAGGATGTAGAGACCGCCTTTTTCCAATACACCTTGACCGAGCTTGATGTCGGTACCACGACCGGCCATGTTCGTTGCGATCGTGACCGAGTTCGCTTGACCGGCGTTCTCGATGATTTCCGCTTCACGTGCGTGGTTTTTCGCATTCAAGACTTCGTGACGGATGCCACGTTTCTTGAGGATGTTGCTGAGCAACTCTGACGTCTCAACGGCAACCGTACCGACGAGGACCGGCTGTCCTTCGCGATGGGCACGTTCGATTTCGTCTGCGACGGCAGCGAACTTCCCGTTCATCGTCTTGAAGATTAAGTCCGGCATATCGTTTCGGACGACTGGTTTGTTCGTCGGAACCGGTACGACGTGCATGTTGTAGATGTTACGGAATTCTTCTTCCTCCGTCTTCGCTGTACCCGTCATCCCGGCAAGCTTTGTGTACATCCGGAAGAAGTTTTGGTACGTGATCGTCGCGAGCGTCATTGATTCGCGTTGAATCTCGACGCCTTCCTTCGCTTCGATCGCTTGGTGCAGACCTTCTGAGTAACGACGTCCTTCCATGACACGACCTGTGAACTGGTCGATGATCATGACTTCGTCTTCACGAACCATATAGTCGACGTCGCGATGCATGACGGCATTCGCCCGCAGTGCGAGGCTCAAGTGATGGTTGAGTGAGACGTGCTCGAGACCAAACAGGTTATCGATGCCGAAATATTTCTCAGCGCGGTCGATCCCTTGCTCTGTCAACAGGACACTCTTCGTCTTGATGTCGACTGTGTAGTCTTCATCTGCTTTCATGATTTTCGCGAATGCATCCGCTTGCGAATAGAGTGCTGTCGATTTCTCGGCAGACCCTGAGATGATGAGTGGTGTCCGTGCTTCATCGACGAGAATCGAGTCGACTTCATCGACGACAGCGTAATGGAGCGGTCGTTGGACACGGTCTTCTTTATACAGGACCATGTTGTCACGCAAGTAGTCGAAACCGAACTCATTGTTCGTTCCGTACGTAATGTCACAGCTATAGGCTGCTTGTTTTTCCTGACGCGACATGCTTGAGAGATTCAAGCCGACCGATAGACCAAGTGCCGCATAAAGAGGCTCCATGATGTCACGGTCACGTTTTGCGAGATATTCGTTGACGGTAACGACGTGAACGCCGTTGCCAGCGAGGGCATTCAAATACACAGGGAGTGTTGCAACAAGCGTTTTACCTTCCCCGGTCTTCATTTCAGCGATGTCCCCGTTGTGCAGGACATATCCACCGATCAACTGAACGCGGTAGTGGCGCATGCCGAGAACGCGTGTCGAAACTTCGCGACAGACCGCGAAAGCTTCCGGTAAAATATCATCTAAGTCTTCTCCGTTAGCGAGACGCTCACGGAATTCAACGACTTTTCCTTCGAGTTCTTGATCCGATAACGCACCGATTTGTGCCTCGAATGCTTCCACAGCGTCTGCTGCTTTTTCGGCTTTCTTCAGGACACGTTTCGTTGGTGCAAATAATTCTTTTAGAAAATTAGCCATGCCTTACAGTCCCCTTACTTCGAACGATTCTTTGAACGAACAGAATTCCGAGATTTTTCCTTTATTCAGTGTACCGAATACGACGTCAAATTTCAACAAGCGGACCGAGTAGCGGTCTCGGTCTTTCGTCATAGAGCAAACGTACCTTGTTTAAAAATAGTTTTCCATCATATCAAAAAGGGACTCGCCCGTAAGAGCGAGTCCCTGTTGCATTCATTATTCTGGTTCAATCAAACCGTAACGACCATCCTTACGACGGTAGACGACGTTCGTGTTGCCCGTTTCTGCGTCTGAGAAGACGAAGAATGCGTGTCCGAGCATGTCCATCTGAAGAATCGCTTCTTCCGTGTCCATTGGTTTGAGTGTGAAACGCTTCGTCCGAACGAGTTCGAGTTCTGCCTCGTCCTCTTCATAGACTGGCGCTTCCGCTTCCGGTCCTTCGAGCGTTTTGAAGTACTCTCCGATGCCGCCTTCTTTAGCGCGTCCTCTCCGGTTCAACTTCGTTTTGTGTTTCCGGATCTGACGTTCGAGCTTATCGACGACGAGGTCGATTGCTGCATACATATCGCCATTGATATCCTCTGCACGGAGCAGGAGGTTTGGCATTGGAATCGTCACTTCGACTTTTTGCTTCTCATTGTTGACTTTGAGATTGACATAAGCCGTTTGCGCTTCCGTAGGAGTTGTAAAATAACGAGTTAACTTTTCAAGCTTTTTCTCGACGTAATCCTTGAGAGCATCTGTGACGTCCAAGTTTTCACCGCGAATGTTGTAGATCATGTAAACTCCTCCTTAAGTAACCGGTTGAACCTATGAATTCGAGATGCTTCAGTCGTTTCCTTCTGAATATTCGAAATTCTTTGGTTCGTTTTTATTATAGCACGATAAGTGAAGGAAGACCATGAAAACGATGACATTGTCGTGAACGTTCCCTTCCGTCCTTAGCGTACAATAATATTGAAGCATGTTGATGTTAACGTATATACCCGTTTTGATTGAACTCAAAACAAAAAACCGCTTTTAGGCGAATAGCCTAAAAACGGTGGCGGCTGCTATTGGATTAGATCTTTGAAACGTTCGCAGCTTGTGGACCACGATCGCCTTCAACGATTTCAAATTCCACTTCTTCGCCTTCTTCAAGTGATTTGTAACCATCGACTTGAATCGCTGAGAAGTGTACGAATACGTCTTTCGCGTCAGACGTCTCGATGAAACCATAACCCTTTTCAGCATTAAACCATTTTACTTTACCTTGTTCCATTCGAATTCACGTTCCCTTCGCAAACCAGAGTTCGAGAGCAAGCTCTCTACGGCTTAGTCTATCAAAAGAAGGAATTATTGACAATTAAAAATTCTGATTAATTTGAATTCATTCCGAAAAATGAATAATATTCCCTACTTATTGGTCTATATTTTAAAAAATTTCGTTGTCATTACAGTTGTATTATTGTATTATATCGTTAGTAATTACCTATTTTATCCATTGTCCTATCTTAAGGAGGATGTAGTCGAATGCGACCATTCCATAATGACGAAAAGTATCGAATCACGAAACGGACGGTGGCGATTCTCCCGTGCTACGACATGATGAAGCAATCCATCATCGTACTCGAGGATGGCTCGACCATCATGACACCGCTTCGACCGTATCAACTACTGCAGCTTTCCTGCAGGCAATACAACAGTTCCATCGAGGAACGCATCGTGACAGCAAAACGTGTCGCATCCGTAAAAGGAAAAGTCCCAGTCGTCATTGAACCGACACTTGGCCTCGTGTTTTTCCCAACGAAATCACCGAAACGTGATGATTGCGAGTGGTATGCTTGGAGCCACATGTCCGAAGTCATCGAGGAAGACGGACAGACGAAGCTCAAGACTCGTAATGGCATGATCCTTCCCGTAAACGCCTCTCCTTACATCGTCCGCAACCAAATGAAAGCAACTGGCGAGCTGATGGCTCGTTATCAACAATTGAACGCGATGACATTAGAGGAACGCTTTAATGCAATCAAATCTTAAGCAGTGACCGTAAAAAAATCAGGGTTGGGCGATGAATTCGCTCAATCCTTTTTGGTTTCTGCCGATATATAATGAGATGATAGTTTTAAAAAACAAGGAGGCTTCTCGATGAACATCCAATTGAACCCGGCACGTCCGGCGCAATCCCCTGGTCAGACGCCGCTTTCTGAGACGAAGACCTATAAGGGAACGGTCCTTGAGCAGACCGGTCCGCATACGGCTCTCGTCCAGGTCGGTCGGGATAAGATCGAGATGACCTTCACGGGCGACGTTCCGACGGGTGATTTCCAGTTCAAGGTCAAAGGACAGACCGCAGAAGGTTACTTGATCGAACAACTGACACCGGCGACATCGGATGCGGAAACCCCACCTGTACTGTCCGTTCCATCAAATGTTAATCCTGCTTTGCTAGAAGGCGTGCCGGCTGAACTAAAGCAAGCCGTTGCGAAGTTACTTGCAAGCGGTCAACTGCCGCAGACACCGGAAATCGTCGCTCAGCTCGTGACGGCATTGCAAGGCACGTACAAGAACTTAGCACTCGAGCTCGTGTCGCGACCAGACACGGCACTGCCAGTTGACGCCGACGTCTTGATCGCGAGTCTCCTTGCGACGACAGAGGATTATCCGGACGTTCTGCCGGAACGAGACGCCTTAATGGAGCAGCCGACGTTCGAAAAAGCCGTCGCGCTTGACGTCGCCCGCGTGACGCTACCGACGCAACGCGAGATCGAGACAGCGTCGCCACTCCATATGCGGCAATACATTGAACACCTACCAGCGGAAAAACGCCCGGCACTCGTCGCTACGCTCGAACGAGGCGATGTCGAAACCGTTCGTAAACAACTGGCGCCATACTTCCCGCAAGCGCCGCTTGAGCCGAAGACGAGCGTCCGTGAGCAACTGATCGGTCTGACGGCACGGGCAAGTCAACCGGAACCAACAGGGCAAACGGCACCGGTCCGCTCTGCCTTGACGCTTGTCCGTGAAGTGACGCCACGCCTCGCTGAGATTACGAACGATTTCAAGAGCCAACAGCGAACGATCGTCTCGCAACTCCGACAAATCGAACCGCTCGTCGAGACACGTCCGATTCAGATGGTCGCCGTCATCGAGAGCACAGCGCAACGCTTAAAACAAGTCTTCCAGCAAACGGATGCTTTACTGCATACCTCGATGAAGGATGAAAAACAATTGATCCACTTCTTATCGAAACTCGAGCGGGGTGCGGAACTGGCATTACTCGGACGCGGTACGGAAGCTAAAGCCGTCTTACAAGAAGTCCGGATCGCCTTCGAAGCCTTCCGCTATGCGCCAGCGAACGTTCGTCCGACCTATTTACCGGAGATGCAAGGACTGCCACCGCAAGCACCAACGCTACCAGCACAGGTCGCAACAAAAGCTGTTCCATATGAGCCGCAACAGAACAGCCCGCGCCTCTTGCAAGAGACCGTCCAAAAGACGCTTCAGCTACAGACGGCGGAACTGAAACTGAATACGCCGGCAGCGAATCCGGAAGCCGCCAAACTGCAGACGTTTCTCGCGGCACAACAGCAAGTCAATAAACCGGACAACCAGCAACAGTTGAACCAAATTTTACTCGCCTTACCGGTCCAACTCGTCGAAGCGACGGCAGGACTCCACGTTCACTTGCAAAATAAACGTCCGGACGAAGTGATCGACTGGGAAAACAATACGTTATATGTCCAGCTCAACACGCCGCGCCTCGGTGAGATCGGTGTCCGCGTTGAGACCGTCAACCGAAAGATGCAGATCACGATTGAAAATGATTTTCCCGTTCTTGAACAACTGGCGACCCCGTTCCTCGACCGAACGACGGAGGCCTTGCAAGCAACTGGTTACCAGGACGTCCGGATCCAGTTCCGTCCATTCACGCGCGAGCAAGTGACGGAGACCGTCAAACAAGACGAGACGCCACGTGGCTACGACTACCGTATCTAAAAAGGAGAGACCGTTATGTATCAGAAAATCGATTTAACCGGACGTAAGACGGCTGCCGTCCTCCGCTATGATGAAGCATCCGGTCAAGCACCGGTCGTCGTCGCTCGAGCAAGTGGTCAAGCCGCCGACCGAATTCTGCAAGAAGCACGGGCGAACGGCGTCGCGATCGAACACGATACGTCCCTGCTCGGTCATTTACTTGATCTTGATCTCGGAACAGCGATTCCCCCGCAACTGTACGACGTGATGGCAGAACTGCTCTTATTGATCGAAGAACTCGACAACGCGAAAGGACGACAAACATGACAGAACAAGAACTTTACGCGATGACCCCGCAACAGCTGACGGAAGTGATGTTGACGGGACTCGTCCTCCAATATGACCGTGCCATTCTCGCACGTGACGCAAATCGCTTTGATGAGGTGAACGCACGCTTACAAAAAGCTTATCAGTTACTCGACAAACTGCAGGCAGGACTGCACGACGACGGCGGCATCATCACCGCACAACTCGACGCGCTCTACCACTACCTCGCCGAGCAGACGTTACAGGTCTACAAAACACCAAGTATCTTAGACGAACTACTGGAACTGGCAGAAGACTTACGCGTCACTTGGCAAGCGGCACAAACCGTCGATCGACCACTCGTGCGCGCCGCACATCATCAACGATACGAAGGGATGGAATACGAATGAGAATCACGAATAACGTTCAAGCCTTAAAGGCTTATCGCAATCTCAGCATCAACCAGACGAACGTCAAGACGACGATGGATAAACTATCGAGCGGTCAGAAGATCAACCGGGGTGCGGATGATGCCGCTGGTCTCGCGATCTCAGAGAAGATGCGTAATCGCTTGAAGGCACTTGATAAAGCGGAACAAAACGTCCTTGATGGTATTTCGATGGTCCAAACGATCGAAGGTGGACTCAGTGAGACACACAACCTATTGCAACGGATGCGGGAACTCGCTGTCCAAGCAGGTAACGGGACACTCGCGACGGAAGACCGGACAGCAATCCAAGAAGAGATCAACCAGCTGACGAACGAAGTTTCGCGGATCGCACAGACGACGCAGTTCAACGGCAAAGAATTGTTAAGTGGGAAGTTCAACGATGCTGACAGTGCTCTGTTCATCCAAACGAATGCGGGAGCTAACGAAGGGATCTCGATTACGATTGACGATATGCAAGCTCTCGCGATCGGAGTCAGTTCAACGACACAAGCTGATACGTCAATCCGTCCGCTTGATTTCCCGAGTGGCGATGCACCCGAGTATGCTCTTAGCGTGATGACAGCAACGGACGCGAACGACGCGATCAGCCGGTACACGAAAGCAATCGATACAATCTCCCAGCAACGAGCACAACTCGGGGCGATCCAGAATCGCTTCGAAGCGACATCATCCGTCCTCAGTGTCAGTGTTGAGAACTTAACAGCATCGGAATCACGGATTCGCGATACCGATATGGCGCGTGAGATGATGGAATATGCAAAATACAACATCCTCAATCAATCCGGGATGGCAATGATTGCTCAAGCGAACGCCCTACCGCAAGGCGTCTTACAATTACTCAATTAAGGAGGCAGACCCGATGGATATCCGCCGCATCCAAGAAACGCAACGACTCCAGTCCTTAAAAGGCGGTCCACGTGAAGTCCAGGCGTCGACGACCTTCTCTGCCTTGATGCAGGAGAAACGGGACCACAAAGGCTATGAACGGTTACAACAGAAGCTCGCACTCGTTGAAGAACACGGACAACTGCTCGCTGAGAGTCAGACGATCGAGCACCTCGAAAGCTACAAAGAAAAAATCAAGGACTTCTTAAAAGACGCCCTCGACCAATCGCAACAACTCGAAGAGAAGCGTGGCTTCAATCGCCGTGGTCGGACGAAGATCTATAAGGTCGTCGAGCAAGTTGATGCGAAGCTCCTTCAGTTGACGGATACGGTCATCTCTGGTGAATCGCGCCGGCTCGATATCCTCGACCAAGTCGGCGAAATCAAAGGGATGCTTGTCAACGTCTTCGTGTAATCTAGAATTAGAGGAGTTCCCCTACATGCCAGACTTATATCTTAAAAAATGCACCTGCCCCTACTGCTTGAAAACGACGGAGACGAAACGTGTCCTGTCGCGACATATCCGTGTTGCCTCGACCGACTTTGATGGCTTCATCCGCCATCAAGGCGTTAATGTCTACCTGTATGAACCGGTCCAGTGTAGCCATTGTCGGTTTTTCTTCCACGAGTCGTTTGGAAAGTTATCGCCGGACGTTCGAGCGACCTTACAAGATCATATCCTACCGACGCTTCCTGTCTTACCGTTTGCTGGCACGGAGCGGACGATCGAGCAGGCGATTCAGCTCTATAAGCTTTGTCTCTACACGGCTCAAGTGGCGGAGCAAAAGCCAGCAATCCAAGCGATGCTCGGCGTTCGTCTGTCCTGGTTGCATCGCTTAACTGGTCAACAAGACGAAGAACAACTCTGGGCGAGTCGAGCGATTGAAAAATATGTACCCCTATACGACAACTACACGTCCGTTAAGGAGAGCGGGATTCCAGAAGACGTCCTCCTGCTTCGGATCGCGGACCTATACGCTGTGACGAAAGAGAAAGACACGGCCCGTCTCTGGTACAGCCGTTTATTCCAAAGTAAGACGGCGACCGACAAAATCAAAAAAGACGCACGTATTCACTGGGAATGGGTGCAAGAGCAGGACTGATCCTTGTTCGTCATCAGACGGGACAAGGATTTTTTTCACCGCTCGTCGAAAAGAGCCAACACACTGTTTTAGGAAAGGAGGTCCGCGATGCGACCGACGTTACCGCTTCTCTATTTACTCATCACCTATGGGCTGATGCTACTTGTCGGTGGAACAACGTTCGTTCCGCTGGTCGCTGTTCTTGCGACGCTACTTGCTGTGACGTTCGTCGCGATTCAAGCCAGGCGTTGGTTCTTCCCGAAGCACCCGGAACGCTCGGTCGGCATCGCGATTCTCTTATTCACAAGTGGTCTCTGGATCAACTTTGTCCTGACCTTCTTCCCGCACCCACCGGAAGTCGACTCTGCTGCCAACTTGACGTTAACTGCCTTTTTGATATTGACCGCTATCGCCTTTGCCCGATTGATCGACTGGTCTTCGATTCGTCATGCGCGGCTACTCTATATTGATGGTGTGCTCTTGTTCGGAATGGTCTTCGTTTTCGGTTATACGGTTATCTTGCGACACTTACCAACGTTCGCCCGCTCTGACATCGAATTCGTCGCCATGCTCGGCTACGCGATCAGTTTCATTGCGCAGTTGTTCTTCTTTTTGATTTTGTATGCGACAGGACTCCGTGGATCGGCACACAGACGACTGATTCAGGCGATGATGCTATTCATCTTGGCGAACTTCGGCTATTACACGTTCTTTATTCGTGATGAGTTGACGTTCGCCGCCTGCTTCTTCCCGCTCTATGCGGTCAGTTTGTTTGAGCTAGCTGTCTACTTTAAGGACGTGCCACCGAAACAACCGGCACGCGATCGGCTCGGAAGACCGTATTTGCCGTATATCAGTCTGCTCGTTCTGTTGACGGGCATCACGTTCCTTCCGATGGCGCAAGATGTCTACTTCCCGACGCTAATCATCTTGTTCTCGTTATTTATGTTCCGGCAATTTTTCTCCGAACGTCTCAATCGTCAATTACTAACGGAACTCGAGACGTTCGAAGTCGATCTGACACACCGAATTGACCGCCATACCACACAACTCGAACTCCGGAAGGAAGAGTATCGCCGCCTGTTCCTCGCCCACCCACAACCGATCATTCGTTTCGACGGCAATGGGCATGAGAAAGCGATGAACCCGGCAGCAGAACGTTACTTCCCGCACGGCTATGTTCCTGATGCCTTGGTCGATCAATTGATTGCGGCATTTCTGAAACTGGAGAATGGTGAAAAACAATTGCTAATGCGTCCCGTCGACGGACGGACGTTCGAAGTGACGTTGATTCCGATTCCGGGTGAAGCGGATTTGTACGTCATCCTGTCCGATTTGACGGAAGCCTTATTGCAAGAAAAGTGGCTTCAAGAGCTTGGCTATCACGACGCCTTAACAGCACTTCCGAATCGCCGTTACTTTGAGGATCACCTTGGACCACAGCTCGCAACCTTAACTGAAGGATCACTACTATTCATCGACCTCGATGGCTTTAAGCAGATCAATGACCGCTACGGACATGACGCTGGAGACTATGTCTTGCAGGAGACAGCACGTCGCTTGCAGCTCGATTTAACGCAGGATGATGTAGCAGCGCGACTCGGTGGAGATGAGTTCATCGTTTTCCTCGCCCGCAGTCGCACGGAGACGATCACCTACGCTGAGAATGTCCTCCTTCGCTTGAACGATCCGTTCTTCTTTGACGCAACAGCGATGCAGGTCACGCCGTCAATCGGTATCGCTCGTTATCCTGAGGATGGACGGACGACGAGTCTGCTCTTGATTCGAGCTGATGAAGCGATGTACACCGTTAAGCAAGAAGAGAAGAATGCCTACCGCTTTAAATGAACGGCAAAATGCCCCGTCCAAACAAATGGACAGGGCATTTTTTTCATGAGCTTACGACTCACGACGATATTTTTCTTCTTCATAGGCATCCGGTGCATCGGAGACAGGGCGTTCGAACTCTTCCCATGATTCCGATTCGACGTCCGGTTCAATGAACTGATCGTACGAGCCGTCCGATTGGAAATACGGCTGCGGTACGGGACGCTTCTTGTCTTCCCGCTTAGTCACGAAAGATCCCTCCCTCACACAAGAAAGTTACTGACGAGAATCAAAATACGGTGAAAAACTATGATCGACTTCCTTGTACGGATCAACGTACGATTTACGACTCGTTTGCGTCTGACGCAACTGACTGATTTGTACCCCTAATTTAGCCGTTTCTGCTGATAATTTCAAGTCGATTTTCCGACTATCAGCGACGAGTTCCTGGATGACGGCTTGATTGGCACCAGCAAGCAGATTCGAGTGTGCCGCAATGAATGCTTCCCGTTCGTTCAGCAGACCTTGAATCTTCTCAATCCATTCGTCATACGTCTCTTCATTTGGCGTTTGATCAAGCAGTTCAATCAATCGTTTCGTCTTCAGGCGAAGCGGATCGAGCGGACTCATCGTTGCCGCGCGAGTTTCATCGCTTCTTTCCACGTCTCGCGGAATTCTTCGGCAAAACCGATCACTTCATCAATTGCAACAAGATCATTTTTGACGTTGGCATCAATCAAGCGTGTTCGCATGTAGTCATACAAACTGTTCAAGTCTTTTGACAGGGCAATCGATTGATTAAGCGTCAATTGTAACTCACTGATGATGGCTTGCGCTTTTTGGATGTTAGTATTTTTTTGTTCAATCAAGCCTTGTTCAATGGCACGTTTTCCGAGCATAGAGAACTTGATCAGTCCTTCGTATAACATCAGTGTTAAGTCTTGAGGTAACGCTGTCGTTACCGAGTTCGTTTGATACGTAGCATAAGGGTTCATCGCGTTTCCTCCTTTTTATTGTCCTTGTCCGAGATAACCAGCAAGCGTCGCCGACTGACTGTTCGCCTGGTTCATTGCTTGTTCCATCGCCGCAAATCGGCGATAGTAACTATCTTCTTTTCGTTTTAGCTTGTCTTCCCATGACAGCATGCTCTTATCGAGATCCGCCAAAGACTTCCCTAGTCGATAGGTGGTACCAACTGCTCCTTCACGTCCGGCAACTCCGGAAATCTTATCGCGTAGCGTTGTCGCAAAACCTTGAATCTGACGGACAAATCCATCGATTCCATTTTGACTTGGAACCGGATTACCTTGAGCATCCTTCGGTGGTTCGGGTGCATCAGCTGTGAACAGTTTAAAGACACCTTCTGGCTGTTCTTCGAGCATCTTCTTCAGTTTCGTCTCATCGATTTTCAGCTTTCCACCATCCCGAAAATCACTCGTTGAAGTAATTCCGATTTGCGACATGTACTGAAGTTGAATCGTATCCGTACCTGACGTATACGAGTAACCAGTGT
Source organism: Exiguobacterium abrahamii (assembly GCF_015645365.1). Classification (NCBI taxonomy): domain Bacteria; kingdom Bacillati; phylum Bacillota; class Bacilli; order Caryophanales; genus Exiguobacterium; species Exiguobacterium abrahamii. The sequence goes on along the minus strand of NZ_JADOYC010000001.1, from coordinate 360,131 downwards.
CGATTTTTGATGAGATCGCGCTGCGGAACTGATTGAGACCGTCCTGTAAGTAGCTATCGTTCTTCAGCACACCACTCATCGCTTTTTCTTCCCACTTCTTGACTTCGTCCTCACTCAATTCTTTGCGCTGAGCATCCGTCAATGGTTGATAATCACGATACTTTTCTTCACGAACTTTTTTATTCATCTTATCAATGACGTCGTTATACTTATCAACGAAGTTCTTGATCGAATCAAAGTTTTTCTGTGTGTCGAGTGTCGTATTGATCGTCGTTGTCGTCGTCGCGACGTTGTTTAACGTGATCGTCAGACCGCTTTGCGTGAAAGTATTCGTTGTCTGCTCAAGTTGTTGTCCACCTATCGTATATTTGGCGTTCTGTCCTTCACGACCAAAGATTTTGTCCTCTGAGTTAATCTTTGCGGTGTTATTTGAAGCATCAACAATCAAGATGTCGGCACCGTTTGGATTCAAATTTCCAGTACTCGTTTTCGTTAAAACGAGTTTTCCTGTTAAATCATTGAACACGGCGTTCATCCCGAGACTTGTTTTACCGTTGATTGCTACTGTCAAATCCGAGATTTTTTGTGTTGCATCCAGTTGTAAAGTTTCCGTCACCGCTTTGCCTGTTGCATCGAAGGTATTGATTTGGACGTTGATTTTTCCATCTGCGTCTTTCGTGAACAATCCACTCTCTTCAAGTGTGGCATCACTTTTCTTCCCACTTGCTGCGACCATAGTCACCGAAGCCGCACTAGCCAGTTGATCAATGCTGTCAATCGTCACACTACCTGCTGCCGCAACTGGACTTGCCGTTACCGTCAATGCAGTCGGATTAGAACTAGTAACAGTCTTCGATTGATAGTTCTTTGATAACAGCATGTCACTTGCTGCTGTCCGAAAATCAAGCAATGCTCGATTCATCTCTCGATACGCATCGCGTTGCCATGTCAGTGTCTGTTTCTTTTGCGATAACCGATCAACCGGCGCTCGTTCCGCCTGCATCAATTGTTTGATCATCGTTTCGGTATCAATTCCACTCGCAAGACCACTCAGTCGAATGCCTGCCATCCAATCAATCCCTTCCGTTAAATCCGTTTATCGATTAGTTGATTAAATTCCATGAATGCCGCAAAGAAATCGAGTTCCTTTTTACTCGGAATTTCTTGGACGACGTTATTATTCGTATCGACGACTTGAATATAGTATTCATTCAACTGTTCATGTTTGACGAATTTCAATCCTGTTCGTTGCAGTTCAAGTTTAATATTTGCCTGTTCCATCGCTGTTTCGAGCTTCGTAATATGTTGCGGTGTCGGTAGGACCACGACACCTTCTTCTGCTAGTGCTTCCTGATTCGCTTCCACAAACACATTGCGTGTTGCTTCGTACGGTAGGACGTTCGAAGGTAGATGAAGGCGAATTTCCGTATTAATAGAATTCATAATTGTTCACTCCTCCTATTACTCTATTAGTTATATCGGTAGATAGTTCTGTTTTATTAATTCTATTCTTTCTATTTTCAAAGAAACGAAAAATTCAAAAGTCATTATAAGTTATTATAATTTCTATAAATACGTAACAGGGTAATTACATAATAAATAAGTAAACAAAAGATGATTCCAGAAAAAATGGAACCATCTTTTGTTTACTTATTTTAGTTATTCATTAAAATTTATTAACAATTTGAGTTTTATATTCTAAATATGTTTTTTGTAACAATTGCTCAATAAAACTAATACCTATCGTATATTCAAAAACTTCTGCAGTTTTTCTCCCCTTTTGACTCAGTTGTTTTCGAACTTCGGGATTTTTTATTAGATATATTATTCCTGTAGCTAAACCTTCTATATCTCCTGGTTCAAAGAGCAATGAATTTTCATAATGAGTCGCAAAAGTTTGAATTCCTCCTGATAATGTTGACACAACAGCCACTCCAGAACTCATCGCTTCAAGTGGTGGCATAGAAAAACCTTCATACCAACTTGTAGATAAGAATATTTCAGATTCTCTATAAATACTCGCGAGATTTTCCTGTGATGGACTGATTATCACTTCTAATGGATATATCATATTCAATGTTATTGGGATTTGAGAAACCCACTTTACTTTAAATCTATAACCTAAATTCCATACCAATTCTAAAACTTTCAAACTAACATCCATACCTTTAAACCTTAAAGAAGGATTGCCCATAATTAATATGGATGGAACATCATTTTCAGTATATTCTATGTTTGGGAAATAAAAATTGGTGTCAATAAAATTTGGTAATACTATAGTTTCCCGATTGTATTTTGTTTGAATAATATTGCTGACAATCGGAGAAACGCTAGCGATTTTAACATCTTTACGGTAATTATTATATAGCATATTTCGAATTTGTTTTTCTTGAGTTATATTTGCTATATCTCCAAAAAGCCACTCATGACCTTGTTCCCAATAAAATACAGGTATTTTTTTATTTTCTAATTCTGTCAACTGGTTTATCCATCCAGCTACAATGATATCCACATTATTAAGATAAGAAGTTACCGATTCATCTTCAGGAACGATAATCTCATCAAATTCCCCAAAATTGCTCCAATCAGGTATCGCTTTTTGATCTTTATTCCCTTTTATAACAGCAATTACTTTGTGTCCTCTTTTCTTTAGATAAAACATTTGTTGTAAAAGCATTTTTACTCCACCAGTAAGATTTGTATGGGGAAGATAGTAAGCAATTGTAAATGATGAAGGTAATTCTAAAGGCGAATTATCATTTTTGTTGATAGATATAAGATTCTCCTCTTTATTTTTGGGATATAACTTAAATATATTTGCTCCATTATCACCTATTTTTATTTCTTGATAAGTAAAATCAAATTCTAAAAAATCAGTAAGATACCATCTACTTTTATGTTCTTCAAATTTATTGCCTTGATATTCTTCTTGTGGTTCGGGATATATTGGAGTAGAAATTATTAAAGCTTTATTTGTACGCAAAAGTATATTTTCAATTAACTTTTTCCCTTCATTTTTAGAAAAATGTTCAAGAACATCAATCAGTAGGATTACATCATAATTCTGTACATTGTGTATTACATGAGCAATATCACCTTGAATTACGTTATTATAAATATGCTTATGAACCGGATTTATATAATTTGAAAAAGCTTCAACGCCATCAATTTTAATAATCCATTCTTCCGGAAAGTATCTTTCGTATGCTACATCTACAATTTCTCGAAGTAATAGTCCATATTTACCAAATCCTATCCCAATGTCTAAAATACTTTGCGGCATTTCCATTTGAACATTGTCTAAAATATTTGGTACTGCTTGATACCAACTTGTTGGCATACATTCGTCACGTCCTTTTACTGATTTTATATTTCCATTGCTCGATGGTAAGGTTAGTATTATGATCCATCTCAAATTTTAAAACATATTCATCCATTAAAATTTTGGCTATATTTAATTCATTAATTTTGATTAACTGCTGAGTAATGGTATTTATTAAAATCGATGAATGCCTACATACTCTAATCAACTCTTCTAATACAGTTACCTGATTCAATTTCAAAATATATGAAACACTATCACTAACAATTTCTAAATCACTTATTTTTTTATAGTTTTCATTTTTAAAATTACTTTTTGCAGAATCAGATAAGATTGAATTTAATATTTTTTTCGATTTATTGTTTTGATCAATATCTACTTGTTTAAGTAAATCGTAATTTTTATAAATTAAACATAGTACAAATATATCGATTAAATTATCATTTGGAATTTTTTTTTCATCCATAAAAATTTTGTACGCACAATCAATTTTTCTATTAAGTAACAAAGCTACAGCTTTTATATTTTTTTCGACTTTTACATTATATTTTTCTAGATAATGAATTAGATTTATATTACGAATATGATATAAAATTTCTATAATTTTTTTTAAATCATTTTTACTATTTATTTTATATAAAATTTCAAAAGTCAAAATTATATTCTCATTAGGAATTTTCGCTTTGTCAGTAATTTCGAAATATTTAATAATTGATGGTATATAATTATTTTCAATTTTTAGTGACATGACAATATAATCAAACGCTTCAATTAAATTTTCTTCCTGATAAGCAATTTCTGCTAGTTTAAAATAAGATATGTAATTACTTATACCTCTTGTCGTTTGATAACCATTTTCACCTTTTTGTATGCAATTTAAATACTTTTCTTTTGCTTTTTCATAGTCTTTAAATATTAAATAACCATTTCCAGCTGTATAGTATAATTCTGTTTCATTTGGGAATTTTTCAATAGAACTTTCTATTAAATTACAAAATTCATCTTTCTTGTTCATTTCTATAAGACAAATTGCTTTTTTGTTTAATAAGTCCGGCATAAAAAGTGATTGACTGTTCAATTTACATGATATTTCAAATAACTTATATGCTAAATTATAATTTCCTGAAATTAAATATTCTCTTCCTAAATTATAAGTATTATAATCATTCTCCTCGCGTAAGATATCCTCTTTTAAAATTTTTAGATTTCTTTCATTTTTTCGTTTTTCTATTTGAGTTTCATGCAAATATCCTGTATGAGTAATACAAATCGGTATTTCATCTATAGTATACTGATTATTTCTTAAGTTTAATTGTTCATGAAGTGCGTTCTCAAATTTTAATCCAATGCTATTTTTAAATATTCTATAAGCAAAGTGACTGTATGATCCTCCGTTTGATAATTCATTATTTATTTTTACCTTATAAATGTCAGCATTTCTAGCATTTAAATTCTCTTTTATATTTATTTTTTCATCCAAAAATTCATCTGCATCTATAATCAAAATATATTTTTTTAAAGCAAACTTGAGTGAATAGTTTCTTGCTTTTGAAAAATTGTTTTCCCATCTAATTTTATAAATTTTTTGTGTATACTGTTTAGATATTTCAATTGTTTTATCTGTAGAACCAGTATCTATAATTACAATTTCATCAACTTGATTTATTAAACTTTTTAAGCATTTTTCAATATGTTTTTCTTCATTTTTAACAATCATACATGCTGAAATACTATTTTTCTCCATGATTTCTTTCTCCTCAAATATCAATAAAAAAACTCTCTAAAGAATTAAAGTGTTTAAGTATAAAAATACTTTCCCTTTAAATTTTAGAGAGTCCTAAATATTTTACTTTTTGATTATAAATTCAGCTATTAACGGAGTAACTGGAGTACACCTTGGGGTTGCTGATTCGCTTGTGCAAGCATTGCTTGTGCTGCTTGAGCTAAAATTGAATTTTTCGTTTGGTTCATCATTTCTTTAGCCATGTCAACATCACGCACTCGTGATTCTGCAGCTGTTAAGTTTTCTGAAGATGTTTTTAAGTTGTTAATTGTATGGTCTAATCGATTTTGGTTAGCACCAAGTTTAGAGCGTTCAGCTGATACAGTTTCGATTGCAGTATTGATTGAAGTAATTGCAGAGTTTGCAGTACTTTGTGTAGATACATCAATTCCAGAAGTCGTAGCAGCTAAAGAAGTACCCGAAGCAGCAACGTTCGACGTTGCAGAACCAGCAACACCTAGAGTTTTTGCATCCATAGCTTTAATTTCTAGTTCAATATTTTGATCTGTATTTGCACCAATATGGAAAGTTAAAGAATCACTACCAGTAACAGCAGTACTAGAACCATCAGCAGCTCCAGTTAGCAATTTTTTAGTGTTGAACTCTGTATTATTTGCAATACGTGTAACTTCTTTAGCAAGTTGGTCAACTTCTTTTTGAATTTCACCACGATCAGTCGATGTATTAGTATCGTTGGAAGACTGAACTGCTAGTTCGCGCATCCGTTGAAGAATGTCATGCGTTTCATTCAATGCACCTTCAGCTGTTTGAATCAATGAAATTCCGTCTTGTGCGTTACGTCCAGCTTGGTCTAAACCACGAACCTGAGCACGCATTTTTTCAGATATTGCAAGACCAGCTGCATCATCTCCTGCTTTGTTGATGCGAAGACCTGAAGCGAGTTTCTCCATTGACTTGCTTTGTGCTGCAGAAGCTGCAGACAATTTGTTGTGCGTGTTAAGCGCAGTTACGTTGTGATTGATAATCATTGTAATTTCCCTCCATAGGATAAGTTTTTTGTCTCTTTGAAGATCCGTCTTCTCCGAGATGTGTCCCCTGGCCGGCCCAAGGGTGACACGGTAGAATTAGTCGATGACTGCTTCCACCTTATATATCGTCGTCCACTCGAAATGTTTAACAACTTTCTTCAAAAAAATACAAAAAAATCGCACATCTGGTTTGGATGTACGATTTCCCTATAGTTTAGAGACGTGTCGCTCCAGTCTCTTCCTGTAATTGTTCTGCTACTGCTACAAGCTCTTCCATTGCTCCATTGACTTCACCAAGCGATGCCGCTTGATGGCTTGACGCCTGCAAGACTTGCTCTGCGTGCTTCGATGCTTCCTCAACCATTGCAAGGATATTTGCTGTCGTTAAACCGACCTGATCAATTTCTTGATCCGATTTGACGACGAGCTGGTCAACCGATTTAACTCGTGAGTAGACGTTCTCTGTCGAATGATGAATCTCTTCGAACGACGATCCTGCCTGCTCAACGAGTCCGACACCTGTTGCGACTTCACTTTGAACATCGGTCATTGCATTCGCAGTATCGTTAACAAGACGCTTGACGCCAGAAATCAAATCGGTGATCTCTTTTGCAGAGGTCGCCGTCTGTTCCGCAAGTTTTTTGACTTCTGCTGCAACAACGGCAAAACCACGTCCCGCTTCGCCTGCGCGTGCCGCTTCAATCGATGCGTTCAAGCTGAGCAAGTTCGTCTGTGCCGAAATGTCACTGATGACATCCGTGATTCGTGAGATCTCACCTGTCATATCCGTCAGTCGACCGTTCAGTGTCGCTGATTGTTCCATCTTCTTCGAAATCATATGCATCGCCTCGACAGAATCTGTCGCAAGCGTCTTCCCGTTCTGGGCTTCCGTCTGCATGACCGTCGCTGATTTCAACGCTTCGTTCATCTCTTTTGCGACTTCATCCATCGTCCGTTTGACGGCACCAAGGGCATCCATCGACAAGTAGGCTTGATCGACATTTTCGTTCATCTTCGCGGATAACTCTGCCATTGCTGAACGAATGCTTTCACCTGACGCATTACCTTCCTGGACTGCTGCTGCGATTTCTTGTGCGGACGCTGTCAGCTTATCGCTTGAATTGCCCATCTGTGTCGCTTGTTTGCGAATATGTAGAACCATGACTTCGAGTTCATGCATCAATTGGTCGACTTCATCGCCGCGCTTCGCTTCCTCGAAATCGACGTTGAAGTTGCCGTTTGCGACTTCGCGTGCCGTCTCTGTTGCCTTTTCGATCGCTTTGATTGGTTGACGTAGGATTAATTGCGTCAACGACGTTCCAATCAACGATAACAATAAGCCAATCCCTGCTCCAATCCAAATCGCGTTCGTATCCGCGACATCAAGTCCCCGGTGGAGATAAAGCACAAGCTGGGCTGAGATACCACTCGTGACGACTGAGATGGCCAAGACCCAAAAGAATAACCGTACCTTCAAGTTGCTTCGTAATTTACGCATAACCGAAACTCCCTTTCCTGTATCTTCTTTCACCGTCCTCTCTATCGGTTTCTTTTGTAACCGTTTTAAGTCAGTTGACCCGATTTTCAAAAACGATTCCCAGCGAGATGACAAAAATACATCAAAAAGAGTGATGGACCAAATCGTCCATCACTCTCTCTTTCTTATTTCCGCTCAATCTCAACATACTTATACGAGATATCCGTTCCGACATTGTGACGGGCGAGATTTTTGACTTCCGTGTTTTGCAAGAAGGCGTTCTTCCGTTGGTAGACCGGTGAGATCGCTTGATCGTCGAGCAACAAGCTTTCCGCTTTACTGAGTAACGCAAGACGTTTGTCTTGATCGAGTTCACTTTCAGCCTGTTTCAAGAGACGGTCATACTGCTTGTTCGAGTAGTCCATCATGTTGAACGGGTTACCGGTCGTGAACAAGTTCAGGTATGTCGTCGCATCCTGATAGTCCGGAGCCCAGCTCGCAAGTGACAGATCGTAGTCCCCTCGTCCTTCACGGGCGAGACGCTCTTTCTTCGGAAGCGACAACAGTTTCACGTCGACATTCTGCTTCTTCAACGCGCCTTGGATATACTCCCCGATTTTTTTCGAGACGTCGTCATCTTCGATCAACATCGTCAACTCAAGATTTTGCTTCGCCAGCACTTTGTTTGCCGCTGCTACATCATATGACGATTCGATTTGACGCGCACTATCGTATTTCGGATCAAGTTCTTTTGGCACGATGTAGTCAGCAGGGAGTGATCCGTTTCCGAGCAACGTTTCCGTTATCGCTTTTTTATCATATGCCGCGTCGATTGCTTGGCGTGTCTGTTTATCTTTTAAGGCATCCGTCTTTTCGTTCATCCGGATGAAGAACATCCGCGAATCACTGAACGTGTTGTACTCTTTTTGATCCTTGTACGTCACGACGTTCTCCGAGTTGAGTGGCGCGACATCGAGTTCACCTGACTCGAACAAGTTGATCGCAAGCATCGGATCCTTGATGATTTTCACGTCGACTTCGTCGATTTTGACGTTCTTCCGGTCTGCGTACTCAGCGTTTTTCGCGAGCGTATAGCCTTGCTCGGCTTGATATTTCTTGAATGTAAATGGTCCGTTGTAGACGTTCGTCTTTGGATCCGTTCCGAACTGGTCGCCTTCAGCTTTGACGATGTCTTCCCGGACCGGCATGTACGTGCCGAACGTCGTCATGCTGAGGAAATATGGTGTCGGACGTTTCAATTCGATTCGGAGCGTCTCATCGTCGACCGCTGTCGTTTTTTCGACTGGCTCGAGCAAGTAAGCGAACGGTGAGTTCGTTTTAATGACACGCTCGAACGCATAACGGAAGTTCTCTGCTGTGACGGGCTTTCCGTCAGACCATTTCGCATTCGGGTCAAGCTTGAACGTATAGACTTTTCCGTCTTCAGACACGCTATGTGATTTCGCTGCCGCCGGAACAAGTTCGTTGTTCGCATCGAAGCGATAGAGTCCTTCGTAGATTTGGTTGAAGATATTTGATGTGATGGCGTCTGCCGGGTCGACCGACAGGAGGTCGTAACTCTCCATCGTATGCAGGACCTTTTTGTCCGCCTGTTTGTCTTCTGCTGGTTCTGTCGTTGCACATCCTGCTAATAGGACTGCCGTACTCGCCGCTGCGATCAATGTCTTTTTCATGTGTAGTGCCTCCTGAGAAATATGATGAGCGTTGGATGATTCGGCATACCTTGACGTACAACAAAAGGCGCCCTCTACGCATAGCTAACAGCTAATGCATAGAGGACGCCTGTATCCGCGCGGTGCCACCTCTGATTGAGACGAAAAATCGTCTCCACTTGTCGCTGGTCCAACAACCAGCTAGCCCGGTAACGGGGGCAACCGTCCTGTCTACTCGAAGGTTCAACAGGCTCTCAGCGGTCCATTCTCGTTCAGCTTACCGTGTCAGGCTCTCACCATTCCTGACTCGCTTGGTCGGCAGTGTTGACGATACTTACTCCGCGTCGTCGATGTAATTGATATGGCTTAACTTGTTGTTTACTTTACACGGCTTGTTTTTCGCTGTCAACGAAAAAAAACTCAGAACGGATGATCTTCTTGTTTTTCTTGCTCCCGACGGACCGGACGTGGTCGAATCGGTTCGACATGTTTGACATGTGTTCGTGTAACGATTCGGTTACCGAGTGCTGCATCGACGAGAATCGTGATTGCTGCTGCCATGTGTAAGAGCATCCCGACGACCGGAATGACACCGACCGTTGATGCGACAATCCCGACGATGTTCCCTTTTGAGACATTCCCGGCACGTGCCGTCAATACGACGACGACGATGTGAAACGCGAGCATCAACCACAGGGCATTGTAACCTGAGAAAATGACGATTGAACCACCTAAGAGCGGAATCCCGAGCACCGCTTCCATTCCACCTGATACCCACTTCAACGTCCGCAATGAATCCTGTCGACTCTCCATGACGTCGCCTCCTCTTTTTTTCCATATGTCTAGTATACGACGGATTGCAGAAAAGGTTCCAACGTTTTTGTTTAGTTTCTGTAATAGTAATCATAAAAAAAAAGCAATCGACGAATGTACTCAAGTCTTGCTCCCTTTCCTCAGGCGAGACACAAGCCGCGACTCTTTCGCTTCAAGCAAAGAGCCGGGTCTTGTTTGTCTCTGACAGCGCAACTGCGCTTTTTCCTGTAGGAGTGGAGCACCTTGAGTGTCCAGCATGCACTGGAATATCCGTCAATCGCTCATTATTTTAGACCGCCAATACGTGGAACTGATAGCCACGATGTACGACAAATCCCGCTTCTTTGTAAAGATCAAGCGCACGATCATTATCCGTCTCGACGTCGAGCTCAAGTTGTGTCCGACCTGTCCGGAACAACGCTTGAACCATCAACTTCAGCATCTTTTTGCCGTAACCATTACCTTGCGCTTCTGGACGAACCGCAAACGCATGGATGCTCGCTTGTGTATCGGAAGCAAGGTAAGCACGGATGACACCGACCGGTTTGCCGTTTGCGACACCGATGAACGTAATCCGGTCGTCAGATTCAATCGCTTGATAGATTGACTCCGCTTCTTCGTCCGTATTGCCGAACGATTTACCAAGCGTCTCGACGATGAACGGACGATCGTCCGCTGTCGCTTCTCGTAATTCGAAATCCGGATCGGCTTTTAAGAACAACTGCGCCTTTTTCAAAATCATATTGTACTCCGTCATCCGGTACTCAGCACCTAATCCTTCGAGGACAGCTTGACCTGACTCACTTGCATCGTCAATAACGAACATAAATGCTTCAACGCCTGCTTCCGTTGCCCGCGCCCGTGCTGCTTCAACGAGTGCCGTGAAGATGCCTTGTTTCCGGTAATCTGGATCAACGAAGACATTCAATTCCCACTCCGTCGGTAAGTACGCGAATGCTTGTAAATATCCAATCAATTGCTCGCCATCATAGATTGCGAAATCGTTCTCGCCGACCCAATCGGCTGCGACCTTTAATTCAATGCCATCATGATCGTTGACACATTTTTCGAGTTGTAATACATCTGTTGTTTGTTTGACGTCTGTGACGTTCCATTCCATATTCATTCACCTCATTTTCAACTATACCGAACGAACAAAAGAAGCACTAGCAAAAGCTAGTGCTCATTGCAGTTTGAATGTCTTCATCATCTGCGGGACGTCCTTGACGATCAAGTTTTCGATCGCTTTTTTGCCGACAGCGCCTTTGACGGCTTCCGTCGGTAAGACGTAGTAGTACGTTTTGCTACCTTTCGTCCCGAGATATGTACCATATCCGATTTCACGGTCGAACTGTTTTTTCGAGAGCTTCTTCGGCTCGTAGTTCAAGTTGACGAGCAACTGATCCGCTCCTTTGACTTTATAGTACAACGCGAACGTGCCGCTCCGCGTGACGACACCGTATTTCGATTTGACCGTCTTGTTTTTGACGAGCTCGACTTTATCTTGTTGGATCGCCTTTTTTAACGCGTCCGTCGTTTTGACGGTATAGCCGAACGATTCGTTCGCGACAACCCCTTTACTGTATGTCACGTTACTTGCAGAAAAGCCCGTCACCGGAGTCAGACATGCTCCGAGTAAGACTCCTGTCATTGCGATTCGTTTCATGCTGACTCCCCCTTAAAATGATCGATAGTAATGGATTCCCTTTTGTGAAATAGGTAAACTCTATTCTCGAAAAAGATTTGACGGAATTGTCTAAATTTCTTACGATAGGGATAACGAAACGAAATGGGGTTAAAGCGATGACTGAACAAGAACAATTAACGCAAGAACAGCTCGATAACTTGCTCAAGAATGCGTTTGCAATGCAGGTTCCGATCCTCGAGAAGTTCATGAAGGATACACACGATCGTTATGCACTCGCAACGACGTCATTCAAGCGTGACATGGAAGCGATGAAAGAGACGGAATGGCATCAGTTCTTCGCGAGTAAACTGTTACCACACTTCTTCCTCGAGCACCTCGGATTCGGGGCCTCGTTCCGCTTCAACGGTCATGATAAGGAAGTCGATCTTCCGGAAAACGTCGTCCCGGTCCGTAATGATGCCGATGAGCAAATCGACAAGGTCGTCCTTGGGGTCAAAAAGGCGATGCAAGATGAGCACATCAAGAATCACGATCTCGTCGCGAACTTCTATAAAGAAACACTCGAACTCGCGTGCCAGATGGGTAGCCGTGTCGGGATGAGCGATGAGTTCTATACGCTCGTCAAACCAAGTCTTGTTCATGCGAACGAAGGCGAATGATTTTTAAATTCTACCAACATTAATAGGAGAACAGTTTCTGTGTGATACGGAAACTGTTCTCCTTTTTCGTGTACCTATTCCAGAACGAAGTAGCTTATCCGCGACTCCTACAGGAAAAGAAAGTGCCAATAGCACTTTCGTCAGGGATTAGTCAGACCCGGCAGATGGCACGGAGTGCAAGATGCCACGGCTTACTCCCGCCTGCGGAAAACAAGGATGACGGAATCGTTCGTCAGAATCCTCTACCATTCTATGCCATCAAAACCGAACGTAGAACACTGCTCCCCCACCACTTCGGTCGCGAACACCATAATCGAATTGATGACTATCGAGAATCATCCGACTGATCGCAAGACCGAGTCCATGCCCGGCACTGCCTTCTTGTTTGACGTAGACATCCCAGATCGTCGCCCGGTCTTCTGCTCGGACTCCCGCTCCTTCATCCTCGACCGTCAATTCGTCATGCGTTAAGCGAACCGTGACCGCCCCGCCGACGGGTGAAGCGAAACGGGCGTTCATCAGAAAGTTGATCAAGACACGTTCGAACATGCGTGGATCAAGGGACTGCCTAACCGGTTGTAGCTCCGTCGCCAACGTCAGTCCTGCTTGTGTGAACGTCCCGCGCAGGCGTTCAACTGTCGCAAGCACGAGTTCATCGAGTGCCACATCCGTTTTTTCAAGCGGCATCCGTCCACCGGCAAGCTTCGAATAAAGCAACGTCTCATCAATCAGATGACCGAGTCGATCCGTCTCCTCGATGATACTCGTCGTCACGTCGGGCAGTTCAGCGACGGGAATGACACCTGCCGCAAGTGCTTCGGTCTCGTTTCGAATAATCGCGAGCGGCGTCCGCAAGTCATGGGTGATGCCGGCAATGAACGTCTTCTGTAGATGATCCTTCTGCTTGAGTTGCGTCTGCATCTCGTCGACCGCGTCAATCAACTCCCCGACTTCATCCTTCGGTCGCGCCGGCAGGACGACGTCCGTTTCGCCAGCACCAATCTTTTGAGCAACGGATCGAAGCGTGACGATCGGTCGTGTCAGGTGTCGTCCCATATAGTAAGCGAGTAACGATGCGAGTAATAGGGTCACGAGTAACGCGAGTCCGATCGCGAGATAAACACCACTCAGGGCACTACTCGCTAGTGGTGCTTGCCGGACCGTCGTGATGCGCGTTCCGTCAACCGTCAACTGATACGTCAGCAACCGTTCGTCTTGCACTTCAATGACATCTTCCTTCTTGAGATTATCAAGAAGTGGCAACCGCCCCGCCGGTCCGCGCGCCCCGATCCGTTGCGTCAACCCGTCGGTCGTCAAAAATCCTTGGATGTCACGCGGTATCGGCGTGTCGGCTTCAATCGCTTGTTTAATGATGTTCGCTTCCCGGGCAAGTTGATCGTACCGTTCATTTTCTGCGAACCGATTGACGAGAAACGCCGTCAAGACGAAACTGAGAATCCCCATCACCAGCAAGGGACCGACGACAGCGTATAAGAACTTCCGCATCAAAGGACGTCGTTTCATTCAATCGCCTCCAATCGATAGCCGACCCGGTGGACCGTCTTCAACTGTTGTTTAATGACGGGTAACTTATCCCGCAATTGTTTGACGTGCGTGTCGACGGTCCGTGTATCACCACCGAATGCATAGCCCCAGACGTCGTCGAGAATCTGATCCCGACTGAGTGCCTCACCAAGATGTTCAATGAAATAGAGCAACAGTTCGAATTCCATCTTTGCGAGATTGACCGCCTGCTCTCCCGCTTTGACTTGGCGTCCCTTTTCATCGATCGTCAAGTCACCGAACGTATGGCGAGCGACCGGACGGACTTTTAATGCCCGTTCAAGCCGAATCGTCAACTCCTTCAGGACGACTGGTTTGACGAGATAGTCATCGGCACCGAGTTCAAGTCCGAAGACGCGATCATCGGCCTCGCCGCGCGACGTCATCATGAAGACGACCGGCGGCTGAACTTGTGATTTGATACTTGGTACAAGTGACCAACCGTCTCCGTCCGGTAAGCGGACGTCGATCAAAACGGCATCAAATGCCCTCGTCAGGCACTGTTTCGCCTCTGCTAATGAACCGGCAATCGTCACCTCATACGCATGGTGCCGGAGGAAACGTGCCGTCACCTGCGCTAATTTTTGTTCATCTTCAATCAATAGTACGTTCATGGTCATCCCTCCACTCTTAGTGTAGCGCCTTTTTGCCTACATTTGCCTTTCTTCGCAGTTTCTTTGCAACTTCCTCACAACTTCTCTTTCGTCACCCTCTACCATAAAAGGTGAAAGGAGTGATCAACCCATGACATTCAAAAAACAATGGATCACTGCATTGACAATTAGCGCATTAACAGTCGGAGGCGCATCAGCATACGCTGCGACGAACGACGACTCGAACACAACAAAACAAGCGAAACACGGGCACCACTTCGAAGGTATGAAAAAGCACGACATGACGTTACTCTTGAAAAAATTGAACCTGACACAAGCCGAGGCAGATGCTGCCCGGGAGAAAGGACAATCGATCGCTGATCTCGCAAAAGCAAAAGGGATCTCGTTCGCTGATTACAAGAAGGCAGAACTCGCAGCAGCGAAGGAACAACTCGCAAGTCTCGTCAAATCAGGCGACTTAACGCAAACGCAAGCAGACGACATGTTGAAGCGCCAAACGGAACGGTTCAGTAACGTTAAGAGCTACGCTGAACTCAAAGACAAGATGCCGATGGGTCGCCACGGTGGACCAGGTTTCTTCAATGAATCATTGATTGCTGACGTTCTGAAGGCACTCGGACTGAGCCAGTCGAAGTTCGATGCAGCGAATCAATCGCTTGCTGCTTATGCGAAGGCACAGTCGATCAAGTTCGCCGACTATAAAAAAGCATTGCTTGCGGCGCAAACAAGCGAACTTAATCAACTCGTCAAAGACGGGAAGATGACGAAAAAGCAAGCAACGGAAATCAAGTCTCGTCTGACCGAAGAATATAAGGACGCGAAGAGCTACGACAATCTTCCGGATCGCGGCGAACACGGCAAGCGTGGTGACCATGGACCGGGTGGTGTCTTCGGTGATTCGACATCCGCGATTTTAAAAGCACTTGGACTCGATGAAGCGAAATTCGAAGCTGCAGAGCAATCCCTGCCTGAGTTCGCAGAAGCGAACAAGATCGCTTATGCCGATTTCGAGAAAGCCGTCCTGACAGCACAAACTGCTGCGATTGATCAACAAGTCAAAGATGGTAAGCTGACAGAAAAACAAGCGAAGCAGATCAAGGAACACATCCAGTCCCGCGCGGATGAAGCTTCAAGCTACGCTGATCTCAAGAAAGGTCCAGCACGCGATGGTGGTCATGGTCGCGGACACGGACCTGGTCCGGACGGTGACATGCCGGGCGCACCGGACCAAGGAACGGATACGGATCCCAATGCCAGTGATACGTCCGTCGATTTAGCGATTTAAGGATGAAACCGAAGCTCTTTCATGAGAGTTTCGGCTTTTTTGTGTTCGATTTAGGACAGATGTCTTTTAATCATGATTTTTATATACTGGTTTACTTTTTTGAAAAATAAGTCTATTCCTTGAACGAAGGTTGCAATTTCCATTTCCTACACCCGATACTAGTAAAGAGAACGCTAGTATTGCAAGGAGGTGACGTGGATGGCTTTTCATGAAGCGATGAATCGGATTCGTCAATCCGACACAGCCCCACTCTATATCGGTGGACTGGAAGTGTCCCGTCCGGAAACGGCGGAAGCCTTCTTTCAGCAACAGACAGATGCAATCTTTTTATTCGATGCCTCTGGAACGATCATCTATTTCAATGAACAGTTACCAGACATGCTCGGCTATTCCGCTGAGACGCTCTATGAGCATTTCGCCGTGTTCAATCCGCCAGATCAGATTGAAGCGGTGACTGCCTTTTTCACGCGTGCCTTAAGCGGTGAGACCGTTCATTATACGGCGCAAGGACTTCATGCTGACCAACACCGGGTCACATTGAAGATTACGAACATGCCGGTTGAACAAGACGGACAAGTCATCGGTGTCTACGGAGTTGCGCGCGATATCACACGTGAGAAACAACTCGAAGAAGATGTCTCGTCGATTCGTTCTCAACTTGAACTGACGGAACAGATTCCGGAACTCGTCGTCTTTCACTTCGATGTTCAAAAGCAAACGATTGAATTCTCCCCTGCCTTACTGCATTTTTTAGGTCTTTCAGAAGTCGACGCGACGACGCTCGACCAAGAACAGTTATTTAGTCGGATTCATCCACGTGACTTCGATCCGCTCCGGTTCGAGATGGAACGTTTGATTGCAGGTGAAAAGGAACGTTTTGAAATGGAAGTCTCCCTGCTGACCGCTGATGATACCTATCAGCTGTTGCGTTTGAAAGCATTCCACCGTCCACATCATCCAGATCATCTATCGGTCGTCCTCTATGATTTATCGGAAGTCGACGAAGCACGACGTCAACTTGTCACCGAACGGGCACAGGCACGTGAAATCTATGAAGCCGTTAATGCCGCGATCTCACAAATCGACTTGTTCTCAGGACGAATCCTGTTTCACTCTCAAGGGTTTCTGCACATCTTTGAAGAATTACCGAAGGATTTAATTCTCAGTCGTGAGTGGTTGTTCGAGCGGTTGGACGTCCGCGATCACGCGGCGATGAAACAGTTCATTAGACGGTTGGTCGACGGTCAGGCTGGCACGATCCAGTACCGCCTTCACTTCCCGGATGGTCGCGTCAAATGGATCGAGGACCAACAGATCCCGGTCTTCCAACTGGACGGCACGATTGCTTACACGAATAGCATCATGCATGACATCACGCTTCAAAAAGCGTACGAAGAACAATTACGCCAGCTTGCTTTGCGTGACGCCGTGACACATCTGCCGAACCGGCAGGCACTCATCGAAACGATCGACGCATGGCAAGAAAAGAATCAATCGTTCTTCGTTCTCACTGTCTCCTTCAACCGGATCGCTGAGATCAACAACGCCTTCGGACACGGTTCCGGTGACCAGTGGCTACAAGGAACGGCAGCCTTATTACAACAAACAAAACCGGACGAGACGTTTCTCGGGCACCTTGGTGGCGATGAGTACGCCTTGCTCGTACCGACGAGCTATAAACAGGACGTGACGACATGTGCTGAGGCACTACTCGACTTATCAGAAACACCGATCTCGATCGAACCGTATGCCTTGTTCGCGCGAATCTCGGTCGGGGTCAGCCGGTATCCGGAAGACAGTACGGACGCTGTCGAATTATTGAAGCATTCCTACACTGCCTTACGTCGCTCACGTCGTGAAAACCACAGCACGATGCACCACTACGCATCGAATCTTGATATCGATTACTACCGACGCTATCGTCTTGAGCAGGACTTGCATTATGCGATCGAGCGCAATCAACTGTTCCTCGAATATCAGCCGAAAGTCGATAGCTGGACCGGAAAAATCGTCGGTCTCGAGGCATTGATTCGCTGGCAACACCCGGAATGGGGACGGATTCCACCAAATGATTTCATTCCGCTTGCTGAAGAGAGTGCCTTACATGTCGCAATCGGGGACTGGGTCGTCGAGACGGCGTGTCGTTCGATGCAGCACTGGAAAGCAACAGGCGCAGAGCTCGTTCCGATTTCCGTCAACGTCTCACCAAAACGATTCTTGATTCCTGGTTTTGAACATCATATCGAGCGGATGCTCTCAACGTATCAGCTTGCACCTGAATTACTCGAACTCGAAATCACGGAAGCGGCCTTGATCATGGATGACCCGATGACGAGTCGGACACTTGAATACGTCAGTCGGATCGGTGTTCGAATCGCACTTGACGACTTCGGGAAAGGCTACTCCTCGATGGTCTATCTGCAACGGTATCCGATCAACGTCATCAAGATTGACCGACAGTTCGCGACCCACATCACGGATGACGCCAAAGCCCAAGCGATCGTCAAAAGCATTCTCTACATGGCAGGTGAGTTCAATCTAACGGTCGTCGCAGAAGGCATCGAGACGCTTCGTCAGCTCGATACGTTCCGAACGCTCAATTGTCCGAGTATCCAAGGCTACCTGTTTAGTCGCCCGGTTCCAGCGGACGTCATGGAATCGTTCCTCCTGCGCGAGATCTTGTATCCGATCGAAGCCTGTTCCTTGTCGAGCGATACGGTTCCTCGCTTCTCTGTCTCAGGAAAGGTTCGCATGTTAACGCATCATGAACGCCCGTTCGAACTGCCTTTTTCGGACATCGAAGCCCATCAGACGAGTACGCGGGCGCTCTACTTTTCAACGAAGACACCGTTACCGTTGTCGGATGCGACGTTTGAGATTCGCTTAAGTGAAGGATTACAACTCGTCACGTGTACGGTGACGATCACCGGACAGGAAGATGAACAATATATCGGCGAATACACGAATCCGACAGAAGCGGAACAGATCATGCGCTTCTTCCAGTCGTTACGCTATCGCCCTTGACCTCTCCACGAAGACGTTCACACACGTCTTCGTGCTTTTTTGTTATAGTAATCGTAAAGCGTTTTACTTCAGAAGGGAGGAATGGCATGCAGTCACCACTACCTACGAAACATCATCGCCGCTCTACGAAAGGTCAGCTTTTCCGACGATTATTAATGCTGACGATCGGTGCCATCATCTTCGCGCTTGGACTAAAAGGATTCCTTGTTCCAAATAACATCATCGATGGCGGAATCGTCGGAATCTCGATCATCGGTTCAAAAGTGACCGATACGACGCTCGCCTTATGGTTGTTCTTCTTGAACATTCCATTCATCTTCTTTGGCTACAAACAAATCGGAAAGACGTTCGCCCTGTCGACGTTATACGCCATCTTCGTCATGGCGATCGCAACGAAACTCCTCGAACACATCGGTCCGCTGACGAGCGTGGATTTGCTCGCGACCGTCTTCGGTGGCTTGATTCTTGGAATCGGCGTTGGCATCGTCATTCGCTCGAGTGGATCACTCGACGGAACCGAGATTCTTGCTGTCTCCTTCAGCCGCTCGACGCCGTTTTCAGTCGGCGAGATCGTCATGTTCTTCAACGTCTTCATCCTCGGCGCCGCTGGCTTCGTCTTCGGTTGGGACCGGGCGATGTACTCGTTGATCACCTATTTCGTTGCCTTCAAGACGATTGATGTCGTCATCGATGGACTCGATCAGTCGAAGAGTGTCTGGATCATTTCGGAGAATTACGAAGAGATCGGTCTTGCAATCATGGATCGACTCGGTCGAAGCATGACGTACTTAAACGGAGAAGGTGCCTTCACCGGCGACGGTAAAAAAGTCATCTTTTGCGTCATCAGTCGCCTCGAGGAATCAAAACTCAAAGACATCGTCCGTGACTTCGATGAACAAGCCTTCATTGCGATCGGCAATATCCATGATGTCCATGGCGGTCGCTTCAAGAAAAAAGATATCCATTAACCGAACGAAAGGAAGGAACACGGGTGTGGAAAAAACATCGTAAGAAAATCATCGGTGGCGTGATCGTCATCGTGACGCTTGCTGTCATCGTCGTCATCGGGATTTCCGGTTATGTCGGCTCCTCGTTGACGCAACCGGAACGGGAAGCCTTGACGACAACACCAAAAAAAGCGGAAGGACTCGACTATGAAGACGTCACCTTCCGCTCCTATAAAGACCGGACACGTTTGTCTGGCTGGTGGATGCCTAGCGAGGACGCAAAACTGACGGTCGTCTTCGCCCACGGTTACGGCAAGAACCGGGAACAAGAAGATGTTCCGATCTTCCCGTTATTCAAGAAGTTCCACGACGCGGGCTATAACGTCCTGACGTTTGATTTCCGCGGGTCCGGTGAATCGGACGGAAAACGTGTCACAGTCGGTGCAAAGGAACAAGATGATTTGCTGACGGCCGTTCGCTACGCGAAGTCACGGTCTTCAAAACCAGTCGTCCTCTACGGTATCTCGATGGGCGCTGCAACATCACTCGTGACCGCTCCAAAGGCGGACGTCGTCGGTGTCATCGCCGACAGCCCGTTTAGCGATCTCGAGAACTATCTCGCAACGAACCTGCCTGTCTGGAGCGGATTACCGAACTTCCCGTTCACCCCGATCATTCTGGAGATCACGCCACCTCTGACGGGTCTCAATCCAGAACGGGTGAAACCGATTGAAGCGGTTCGACGGATTGAGTATCCAATCCTGTTAATCCACGGGAAAGACGACGATGCGATTCCGGTCACGGAAAGCATGAAAATTCAAAAGGCGGCGCCGCGCTCCGAGCTCTATGTGACGGAAAACGGTGGGCACGTCCAGTCGTATGCGCACGACCGAAAAGCGTATGAAGAGAAAGTCATGACGTACTTGTCAGATCTGCATTGATGAAAGGAGATTGACATGCAACAGTTATCGTTGTTCCTGACCTTTTTCGTCGCACTGACAGTCATGACGATCGGACTGCTCGTCTCCCGCCGTGCCGGCTATCGTTTGCCGTACGGACGAACGATCGCCTTGATTTGGACGGGTTCCGCCCTGATCGGACTAGCCCTTTACTTATTACGTTAAACGAACAGCCGCCCGCTTCCTTGATGGAAACGAGCGGCTGTTGTGTGTGCTTATCGTTTTAGTACGGCAGCGCCGACAATCTTCAAGACTTCCGGACGACTAAGTTTCTCTTTCCCTTTTGCAAGGGCATCCAGCGTTCCATGTGCGAGTGCAAGTGGAATGTGACAGAATTCATAAATCGTCGTTTCCTTTGGAATGGACGCAAGGTAGGCATCGGCTTCTGCGAGATTCTCACGCGCATAAGCAAACATCGTATCCGTCGTCCAACCAGGTGGGAAGTAACCGACACCACGCTCCGCATCCTCCTGTTGGTTACGCAGGATGTTGACGGCTTGTAAACCACGACCAAATCCGATCGCTTGCTGTTTATCAGTGACGATACCAGCCTTCCAGTACCAAATGTCGGATAACATGACACCGACGAGTCCGGCGACATAATACGTATACTCGTCAAGATCCGCTTCCGTCTCGACCGTCCAGTCACGCTCTGCCCAGACCGCCATCCCTTCTGCCATCTCCGCCGTCGAATCGAGGACCTTCGGACGAATCGCGGCCGGACAATAGGCGATCCACTCCGGTAGACGGAGTGTCACTTCAGGGAGATACGCCGTGTAAGGCGCAATCAACTCGAGATAGGTCGTAGCGGAGAACGTGCCCCGCATCAATAACGCCGTCTCGCGAAGCAACATCGTCTTGACGTCCGTCGCCAAGTCCTCATGGTCTTCAATCTCATCGATGGCACGCATGCATAGATAAGCAGCACCGACCGCTTCCTGTAAGTCTTGCGATAGTCGACTAATCGGGATATAGAAGGTGCGACTCGTCGCTTTTAATACACGGTTCGCGTCTTTTTTCAGCTGCTTCGTCTCATTCATTCCTGACAACTCCCTCTTTGGCTCAAAAGGTTTCTTTTCTCTTCATTACTATACACGATTCAACGCGTTTCAGCATTTGTTTCATGATAAGAAAGACTCCCTTTGCAGCACATTCGGGCAAAGGGAGTCTTTTCGTCCTCGTTTGAAGTGCCTCGTTCGTTAAAAAGATACGTTCCGATGACATTCAAATGGAATCATTTTTCCTGTTGTTTCAAGAGTTGTCCAATCAATCCAGTACTACGGGACGCTTCCGTGTTCTCTTCTTGGATCGACAAGTAGACTTCCTTCCGGTGGATATCGACTTGCCGTGGCGCCTTGATACCAATCTTGATTTGATCGCCTTCGATTGCAAGAATCGTCAGTTCGATGTCGTCACCGATTTGAATCGCTTCTCCCGTCTTTCGTTTCAGTACGAGCATCAGCGACCACCTACTTCCGTCAGACTACCAATCAGATGACGATTCGCGTATGTATCGTCCAGGATGATTTGTTTCGCGAGCCGTTGTTTCGTCTCCATGACGAAAGGTGCTCGTAAGTTCGTCGTCGACGTCGTGAACGGATCCCGTAATGTGACCGTCGTGTAGACAGCGACTTGCGCCGTATCCTCGATTCCGAGTTGCTCTTTTGCTGCCTCTGGTAACTCGAAAACATATTCCGGATCAATCCAGAACGGGTTCGTCACGACGAAGGCACACTCCGGCTGATCAATCGATTGAAACGACCAGAACGGGACGCCTTCTCCGAACGGGAGCAAGATGAAGCGTTTTGCTTCCGGAAAACCTGGTAATTCAGACGCGAAGGTGATGATTTCCGTCTCGTCAATCGTAATGGTTCCAAAAAAATCCGTTTCGATCTGCATGTCGTTATCCTTCCCCATCGAATATGCCGCCAACCGGCCACATATTCAGTTGATTTTGTTCTTGTAGATAAATCTCGACCTGACCTTCTTTTACGGTCAGTTCCGGTCGATGCGTTTCGACATCGATCTTCGGACGATTCGCGGTATAACTTAACCGTACCTCAGCCGGTGTATAGGTCGTCTTGACTCGATCGAGGCTCCGCGGAATGAATCCGAGGGTCGTCACTTCAGCAGGAGGTGTATCATTGGCTTTCGCAATTCGCGCGACAGTTCCCCCGCCCTGCTCGATCCGCATCAGTTGATCGCCTTCGGAAGCTCCTTTTGCGACAGCTTCCTGTCCTTTTTGTCGTCCATAAGTAGCATACTGCCGAACGGATTCAAGCGCAGGAACGCGCCCCATCTCGATCCAGGCTTGCGTCGAATCGATCTCAAGGCGTGCCGCGACGGTTTCAATCGATAATTCCCCACGTGGTTGTTCGATCGATAGGGAGGCAGGTGTCTGCTTCTGCTCGATTTGCGGACGCGTGATGTTCATTCCGATTCGTGCCGCCGTCTGACGCATTTCAAGATGCGGAAGATTCATCTGCCTTCACCCCTTATCGTAGGAAATCGAGTAATGTCGGCTGAATGATTCGTGCCCCGGCGCTGAGCGCTGCGCGGTGTAACGTCTCGTATGACTTCAGCTCCATAATGACTTTTTCTGCCTCGATGTCTTCGTTATCCGACATGACCGTCTTCGCGATGATTTCCTGGTCCTCGAGACGTGATGTGTTCAAATCCATCCGGTTGACCCGTGCCCCGAGATCAGCGCGTGTCTCGACCGCTCCGTTGAGCATCGCATCAATATCCTTTAACATCCCGGATAAGGTAGCTCCATTGTTGTCAGCGTTCGTCCCGAGTGCGTCATAGACTGTTTTCAACGTTTGGAACGTTCCCGGTCCAAAGACGCTGAGTGGTGAAATGTTGACTTGGACCTCGATACCGGAAGAGACTTCATACTGAATCGCTTCCGTCTCTTTCCCTGTTGGATCACCATCCGTGAAGACGCCTTCGATCGGTCCCGCTGTACTTGCCAAATAATTACGCAATCCGTCCATCGAGACGAATGGTGTATCCGTCTTCGTTCCGTTGAAAATTCCTTTTTCATTGTATTTCGTGTTCGCGAGCGTCCCGATGTGTTCAATCAATTGACCGACCTCACTCTGGATTGCTTTACGTTGTGTCGCATCATACGTATCCGTCGCCGCTTGCGTCGTCAACTCACGAATCCGACTCATCGCTGACGTGACCTCGTTAAGGGCCGAATCCGTCAAGTCCATCCAGCCGGTTGCTTCACTGGCATTTTTCTTGAACTGTTCGACTTCTCGTACTTCCGTCCGGTAACGCACGCCTTGCATCGCAACGACTGGATCTTCGGACGGACGCTGAATCTTCTTGCCGCTGATCAATTGTTCCTGAAGCGTGCTCAAGCGCTGATAGCTTGAGGATAAGTGCCCGATATTCGTTTTCGTCAACATCGTTTGTGTTACTCTCATCTATTCATCACCGTCCTACGAGTCCCATACCGTTGATGATTTTATCAAGCATTTCATCGACGGTCGTAATATTTCGTGCTGCTGCATTATAAGCGTGTTGATACTGAATCATCATCGTCATCTCTTCATCAATCGAGACGGCAGACATCGACATCCGGCGCTGATCCGCACTTTCCATCAAGACAGCAGCACTCTTACCCAGGCGTCCGACCTGATCGGTCGAGACTGCCATGTCGCCGATGACGTTCTGATAGAACGAACCGATTGTCGTCGTCGTGTTCGACTTCACGAACGTGATGCTCGCTGTCTTCATCTTCGCTAGATTCAACGCCCCTTGGCTATCTCCGATGTTGCCGTCCGTTGACGTCGCAATGTTATCAAGACTCGCCTTGATCTCTGAACCGACGGAGATCGTTGCTGCCGTGATTTCTACACTGGTTGACGTGAAGAAAGCATTTGTGCCATTTGTGCCGTCTTTTTTTGAGTTCTTTGCGTGGGCGATATTAAACGCATCAGCGAATGTCTTTGCCATCTCATCGAGTTGACTTTCCATCTTGACATATTCCCCGACGGCTTGACCATTTCGTTCTTGCCCATACATCTCGAGTAATCCGGATAAGCGACCCGTCGTAAAACCATTTGTTTTATCAAGTGTCTGCGCTACTCCGTTCACTTCAAGACCATTGTAGATTCCGTCCGCATTTTCGGTGAAACGAAGCGTCACGGCTGTCGAGGCTTTTCCATCAACGGCCTTGATTTTCGTTCCGTCAGGCATCTTTAGTTCAATATCAATCCGTCCTTCTGCGTTGCGTAACGCATTTCCCATATCTCCGCTCCCGATTGCCTGCGCGTCGATGGATACTTTCTCGAAGTCAACATATTGCGAAAGCTCATCCAAATAGCGATCACGTTCATCGTAGAGCGCATTCGGAAGGGCACCGAGCGGTTCGACCGTATGAATCTCGACGTTGATGTTATTGATTTTCTTTAACAGGTCGTTGACTTTTTTCGTCGAGACCTCAACTTCACTCTTCAAGTCCGCTTTGACTTGATTGATTGCTTTCGCCATGTAATTGAAGGTCTGCGTGAGAGTCTCCGCTTTTTGACGAACGACACTGCGTGCACCTGAATCTTGCGGATTCGTCGATAAAGTCTGCAAGGATTCCCAGAATCCGTCGAACGCTTTCGAAAGACCCGTTTCCGACGGTTCATTGATGATATCTTCCATCCGTCCGAATGCCGCTTGTTTCGTACCGTAGTAAGACACCTTCGTCACTTCATCCCGGTACTGCTTATCGAGCATGACGTCCCGAATTCGCTCGAGCATTTCTCCGCGGACTCCGGTTCCGACTTGTCCATTTCGTCCAGATCCAAGTGAAATCGAAAGTTGTTCCGTTGTTCCCATGACGAGACGCTGACGAGAGAATCCTTCCGTGCCGGCGTTCGCAATGTTATTTCCAGTCGATTGCAGAGCCCACTGGTTCGTCGTTAATGCCCGACGTCCTGTCTCAAGCCCCATGAAAGTCGATCCCATCCGTATTCCTCCTTACGCGTTTCGATTGAAGTGTGTCTGGTTTAGTGCGGACTGTCCGTATGTGAAGTCATCCGCTTCTGGAATCAAGAGTTGGAGATGCCAATCCAAATAATGCAGGGATTGCTCTAGCAACTCCGCGTTTAGTGTGTTGAGCTGTCGCAATTGACCGATCGTCTGCAACAACGTTCGGAGTGAGTCGACATCTTCCGGATGCGTCGCAATCCATTCCGTCATCGTCACACTCCCCATCAGTGCGAGCCGTTCTTGTTCTAGTGCTTCGATCCGCTTGATATGTACCGGTTCTTCTTTAACGATTTCAGATAAACGACGCATGTCATTTGCAATCAAGACCTGCTTCTTTTCTTCTGCGAGCGCAAGTAAATGAGCATGCGCCTCGTTGAGTTGATTGATGAGTTGCATTCGGTTTCTCCTTCCGAATTGAAAAGGTTCCATTCATATAAAAAACGACCCGCGCATCCGTGCCCCGAGTCGCCTCCATTGTCTACGATGTCCAACTTACAGGTTCAAGAAACGTTCCGCGATTTTTTTCGCATCCGGTTTATAGGTTCCATCCTGGATCGCCTGTTTGAGGGATTCAATCTTTTCAGTCCGTGACGACTGTGTCTCGTTGAAACGCGCACGCGCTTCTGTAGAGATACTGACTTCGTCCGGACGATTCGTACGTTGGTTTTTTGTTCCTTCTACTGATTGAGTTCTTTCGTACGTTTTGGGCATGTTCACCCATTTCGTAGAATCAATTCGCATGTGAACACCTGCTTTCTAGACTACAAGATTCTTAGTTCAAGTCCGATACGTCCTTGGTTTCGAAGAGTCAGAAGAGTCAAGCATCGCCTGGGCGAGGTCACGTCGTAAACGATCACGACATGCGGCACAAATCGTGCCTTCACGGGAGGGCTTCCCGCAACTCTCACACATGATTTCCATTTGGGAAATCTCGGAGATCAATAAGCGCCCTTCCTTGATGTAACGGAAGACGGTATCTCGACTAACACCCGTTCCGATCTCGACATCTTTAGGTGAAGTCCGGATTTTTCGTCGTTCTCGCAGAAATTCGCGTACCTTCTCAAAATCCGTATGATCCTTTCGTATGCAATCAATACACAGTTCTGAAGATTGACGCACGACTAACTTCCCGCAAGATTTACAATTGATGACATCCATTTCCTTCACCTCACATAGAGTATCGGCAGGAATGTTGCTTTCTTAAACACTTCGAAATAAAGTTACAGCAGAAATTTCTTTTGCTCCCGCTTCCTTGAGTCGAAACATCGCTTGGCGAAGCGTCGCACCTGTCGTATAGACATCATCGACAAGTACGATGTTCTTCCCTTTGACGTCACTCGTTACGCAAAACGGATTGCTACGCGCAAGTCGCGCTTGTCGCCCTGCCTTACTTTGTTCTGGACCATCCAAACGACTTAAACACGGAACGATCTTTCCGCGCATCCGACGTGCGATCAGCTCCGCTTGATTGAAACGGCGGTCTGAGAGACGTTCCGCGCTTAACGGAATCGGCACAAGAACTGCTTGCTTGATTTTTACCTTCTTCAAGTCATCGGTAAACATCTCAAGCAACGCACTATCACCGAGAAACTTGAAGCGATGCATGAACTCCTTCGCTGCATCATTGTATAGATAAAGAGGTGCTGTTTGGAGCGTCAGCCCTTGTCTTCGCCATTCTGCGCAGTCTGAACAGCACACTGGACCCGGCTTTCCGCAATCGACGCATTCCCCTCTTTTTACAAACTTTATTTTACAGGTCGGACAGGTCACTTGCCTAGTCCAGAGATTTCCGAGTTCCCAACTAGGTAAATAGACCTCTTGACAGAATAGACATCGATTCATGATCGTACAGCGTTCGCTTTCTTGATGTGATGGATCGCTTCGTACATCGCATCACTCCGGTCATTGGCGCAAAATAAAATGTCACCATCCGGGTATGCCGCCGATCGTCCGACTCGTCCGCTGATTTGAATCAGGGCTGCCGTACTGAATCCTTGATCCGCATCCAGAATCGCGACTTGAACGTTTTCGATCGTCACACCCCGCTCAAGAATCGTCGTCGTCAGTAAGATTCCTGTCGACTGTCGAAAACGCTGGACCTTCTCGACTCGTTCCGAGTCTGCAGCATGGACGGTCTCGACGTCATAGCCCGCTGTCGCGAATCGGTTTTGCCATCGCTCGAGCTCCGCGATCCGTGAGACGAAGACGAGCCGGGGTACAGTGCTATGACGCGCCAACCAATCGAACACGATCTGTTCGCTATACGGTACGACGAGCTTTGGGACCGGTAACGGATAACCATGATAGCGTCGCATCAGCCGAACCGTCGGAAACCGTCGATGCCAAAACGAAGGGGTGGCGCTCAATAAAATCAGCGCGGCATCTTTCGTCATCGCGTGCTTGACGTATCGATGTAACGTCCGATCGAGCCGGTACGGAAACGCATCGACCTCATCTAAAAAGACGACGTCAAAACAATTCCGGTAATGAATCAATTGATGTGTCGTACTGACCGTGATGTCCCCCAGTTCAAGACGGTCCGATGAACCACCGTACAAGGAGACGATGGAAGTGTCAGCGAATGCCCGCTTCAAATGTCCCGTCAATTCCCGGACGACGTCTGCCCGTGGTGCTGCGACAAGGACACGACGTCCGCTAGCGAGAGCGTCTGCGATTCCCGGGAAAAGCATCGGTGTCTTCCCGGCACCACATACGGCATGGACGAGAAGCCGCTTGTTAGTTAGAACCGTTCGTTGGATCGCTTGAGCAACACGTAGTTGTGCCGGCGTCAACGTCAATGGTCCATGTTGTGCCGGTGTCACCGGATCAAGTGCCCGCTGATCCGTCACGAGTCGTCCACAGCTTCGTAGTTTGCCGTAAGCAAGACATTTCCGACAATAATAACAGGCTTTACCACATGTACAGTCTCCTCGCACTGGAAGCGCGCCACATCGTTGGCAACGCCATGTCACAGCTGGTCTGAATCGGTATGTCACTTGTGGTGTGTCGATCCATTCAACAGGTACGAGTCGTCCTCGAAGATCCATCGTCATCTCTCCTTTTCTGTTTCGTCTCTTTCTCGCGGACGTCCGTCATCTCCTTGTGAGCGTTCCACTACTCAACTTGAGCTTTTGACTCGCTGAATTCGAGGTAACGTCATACGGTACGGTTTCAACAAGCGTTTCCATATAGTCATCTATGATTTTTGAGGATTTTGACAAAACAAAAGCAGCAGGTATCCTCATGAAGAGAATCCCTACTGCTTTCGCTCTTATCTTATTCTGCTGCGTGATACCATGTGACACCGATTGCCCCTGGTCCGAGGTGTGTACCGATGACGGGTCCAAAAACACTCATCTCGATGCGTGCCTGCGGGAAAAGTGCCTTCAGTTCAGCAATCTCTGCTTCTGCTTTCGCAGAATCCTCGGCATGGATGACACCGATGACATAACCGGTACCGTCACCGCGAATATCTTCCTTCATCATTTCCTCAATCCGATTGACTGCCCGCTTAAACGTTCGAATCTTTTCAAACGGAACGATTTTTCCGTCAACGAAATGAAGGACCGGCTTGATTTTCAGAAACGAACCGACGAATGCTTGCGCGACACTTAAACGTCCTCCACGCTGGAGGTGTTCGAGATCGTCGACGACGAAATAAGCACGAATCTGTTCTTTTAACGTCTCAAGACGCTGGACGATCGTCTCTGCCGTCGCTCCTGCATCTCGCAAACGAACGGCTTCTTGGACGAGAAACGCTTGCGGCATACAGGAAATACGTGAATCGACTGGATGGACGTTGACATGATCCACCATCATGTTGATCGTATGTAACGCTTGGTACGTTCCGCTGATCCCACTTGATAGTGTAATACCAATGATATCCGTTCCTTCTGGCAACTGCTCGAACGACGACACGAGATCACCGATGTTCGGTTGTGAGGTCGTTGGGAGACTGCCCGTCTGGATGCGTTCATAAAATTCCGCTACCGAGATATCAAACCCTTCCCGGTAGGCGTCACCGTCGAAGATGACACTAAGTGGTGCGACGTGCACTTGATGTTCTTCACAATAGGTAGTTGGCAGATAGGCTGTGCTATCCGTTAAGATCACAATCTGGCTCATCCGTGAATTTCCTCGCTTTTATAGTTCCGTCGTGACGCTGCCAAATGTGACACGCCACAATCGCTTTTAAGTGTAGCATTTTTTACTGGATAAAAAAAGAAAGACGGAAGCGGGAGCTCCTGTCTTTCGAGATATTAAACGACGACCCATCCACGACGGATGGATTCGACGACAGCACCGGTCCGGTCCGGCACATTCATCTTCCGGAGGATCGATGAAACGTGGTTTTTGACCGTCTTTTCACTGATGTATAACGTATCGCTGATTGCACGGTTCGAGAAACCGTCCGCTAACAATTGCAAGACTTCACATTCGCGACGCGTCAAGACGTGGAGTGGTGCTTCCGCGACTCGTTTTTCAACAGGTTGTGACGCCATCGTTTGTTTCATCTTCATCAAACGACGGTATTCCTGCAATAAGTTCGGTGTGACTTTCGGGTGGACATATCCACCTTCGCGGTACACGGAACGAATCGCATTGACGAGTTCGTCCGTCGCCATTTCCTTTAAGAGATAACCGACTGCGCCGGCACCTAGGGCGTGCATGACATACGTCTCATCATCATGAATCGATAAGATGATGACACGTACGTCCGGATAGACTTCCATCAGACGTTTTGTTGCTTCAACACCGTTGACTTGCGGCATGTTGATATCCATTAAGACGATATCCGGTTGATGGGTTTCGACGAGCGAGATGACTTCTGCTCCGCTTTCCCCTTCCGCTACGACGACGAATTCTTCTTCGAAATCAAGAATTCGTTTAACACCTTCGCGGAATAACTGATGATCGTCGACGATGACTACTTTCACTTGCTCGTTGTTCACAGTGTTTCCCCTCTCGCTTCGGATTCCTCGATTGGAATCTTGACCTTGATGACCGTACCTTTTCCGGGCTGCGTCTCGATATCGAATTCACCATCGATCAATTCGATCCGTTCACGCATACCAACGAGTCCGAATGACTCGTCGCACGATGCGACGATGGAATCGAAATCAAATCCAACGCCATTATCCTTCACATGGATTCGTACGGAATGTTGATATTGTTCTATGATAATACGAATGTCACTCGCTTTGGAATGCTTAACTGCATTTTGGACGGCTTCTTGGACGATTCGGAAGACGGCAACTTCATACGTCGAATCGATCCGTTCACCGCC
This sequence comes from Exiguobacterium abrahamii, assembly GCF_015645365.1. NCBI lineage: Bacteria > Bacillati > Bacillota > Bacilli > Caryophanales > Exiguobacterium > Exiguobacterium abrahamii. The sequence goes on along the minus strand of NZ_JADOYC010000001.1, from coordinate 329,096 downwards.
TCCTAGATAATTGAAGTGAACCGGAATATTCGAAATTTCTTGAATATGGCGAAGATAACGTTCGAGCGTCGGAACGAATCCGAGATCGTCAAGCGTCATCGGACGTAAATCGTATATGATACGGCGGATATCGGCAAGCCCATCCCGAATCAACGTCCGTAAACGGTGAATCTCTTCAAAAGCTGCCTCTGCCCCATTATGCTGGTGAATCTTTTCAATCAAATCGGCCCGGATCAAGACGTGGGCAAGCGTCTGCGCCGGACCATCGTGCATGTCGCGCGACAAGCGGCGGCGTTCATTTTCGGCGGACTGGAAGACTTTTAGACCCATCTCCTGTTTTTGCATCGCCTTTTCATATTTTTCATTCATCATCTGCATATCGTCCGTCAAGAAGTTGAGGACGACCGAGACACGTCCAATCAATTGATCTGCCCGTTCAATCGTCTCATCGAGCTGAATCAATCGGCGTTCGAGCTCATCGCGGCGCTTTCGGCAATTCATCTCATCTCGTTGATTGATGAACGATTCGAGTTGCAACGCGTTCGCTGTCTCATAGGCCGACCGGACATCCTGTTCCGAGTAGCTGTCGAAGTTCTTACTGACGACGACGAGTCGCGCCTTTGCATCCTTGATATGGCGTTCGAGTCGTTCTGCTTCTTTTATATAGTCGTGCACCCGAATTTTCAGGTCGCGCAGTTCTTGCTGGATTTCGGCATATTGTTCGCGAGAACTTTCCGTGATCCGGACGATTTCTTCCCGACTCTCTTCTACGACGCCGATGATGTTCTGTACGATATCATTCAAGGATAGCCGCTCCCTCATCTCATTCGTCATGGTATTCCCTCCATTCCTTGCCAGTCGTCTACGGTTGTCTCTCTCTTGGAACGTCGTTATGCTAGAAAGAACTAGTTAACGAGGAGGACATTTTTGATTATGACATTATCTAATTATTATACAGTAAAAGAAAACGGTTTCCACGAAATCATTATCCAAAAGTCTCGATTCATCACTTATTTGGCTCGCGCAACGACGGAAGAACAAGCCCAGACGTTCATTTCCGAGCTGAAAAAAAAACATCACGATGCGAACCATAACTGCTCCGCCTACGTCATCGGTGAGCGTAATGAGATCCAAAAAGCGAATGATGACGGTGAACCAAGCGGAACAGCTGGTGTTCCGATGCTTGAAGTCTTGAAGAAGCGTGACTTGCGCGATACGGTCGTCGTCGTGACACGGTATTTCGGCGGCATCAAGCTCGGTGGTGGTGGATTGATTCGCGCGTATGGTTCAAGTGTCTCTGAAGCACTGAACGCAGTCGGTGTCGTCGAACGGATCGAACATACCGTCGTTTCCGTCAATGTCGACTATACATGGCTCGGAAAGCTCGAGAACGAATTGCGAGCGAGTGTTCATCCGATTGATCAGATCCATTACCTCGATCAAGTCCAGATCGACGTCCTCGTCAAGACAGCCGATGTCCCCGATTTTCTCGACTGGATGACGAACATGACGAACGGTCAAGCCAATTTGTCAAGCGGCTCTACTCGTTACCTCGAACGTGACATTATTTCCTGACCTGCTATACTGATTGTAAAGAATTTTAAAGTTTTTTAAAAATTCAGTTAAAGTTAGGAGTTAATAAAGGTGGAAGAGCGAACCCGCAGTAATAAAAAAAAGATAAAGAAAAAACGTTCGTGGTTCAAGGTGTTCGTGATCAGTTTTCTGGTCGTGCTCGTCGGTGGAGGTGCGACCTTCGCTTACGTCGCGTATAAGACGTTCCAGACTGCAAATGATGCGAATGTCGATTTAGCGCGCGGTGACAAGTCCGAGAAACGAGAAGCAGCCATTGATTTGACGAAAGATCACTTTTCCGTTCTGCTCGTCGGGACGGATGAACGACCTGGCGACACCTCATCCCGTGCTGATACGATGATTGTCGCGACATTCAACAAGGACGATCAAACCGTTGATATGGTCAGCATTCCCCGTGATTCACTCGTCGAGATCCCTTCTGTCGGTTACGAGGATAAAATCAATCACTCTTATGCCTTTGGTGGCATCGATTCAACGATTGAAACGGTCGAGACGTTGCTCGATATTCCAATCGATTATTATGCATCGATCAACTTCAATGGTGTCGTCGCGATCGTCGACGCATTAGGCGGCATCGATGTCGACGTCAAGTTACCGATCGATACACTCGACTCATCCGATAAGCGCAATGGCGTTAAATTGGAACCGGGTCCACAGACGTTGAACGGCGAGGAAGCACTCGCCTATGCCCGAATGCGTTATCAAGATCCTGAAGGAGATATTGGTCGGACAAAACGTCAACAACAGATTGTCGAAGCCATCGTTGATCAGTCGACATCGTTCGGTTCAATCACCAAACTAAATACGCTGATGGACGCGACGGGAGACAATTTCCGGACGAACATGTCGTTGACGGAAGCGTTCCAACTGCAACCGTTCATCAAAAAAATCGGTTCCATCAACCGGATCGATCTTAAAGGAACGGACACGAAAATTAACGGGGTCTATTACTACCAGCTTGATCAAACTTCATTGGCTGACGCGAAGACGACATTGAAGGAACAACTCAATTTGCCAATTGATGAGACGACAGACAGCATCACGTCGGAGGCTGCAGATGATTCGTTCACTCCAAGCAACTGATCATGCGTCACTACTGGAAGTACAACGTCGCGCTTATCAGATAGAAGCCGCATTACTCAATGCGACTGATTTCCCGCCCTTACGCGAAACGATCGATGAGATTGACGTTGAAGCGCCAATCGGTTTCGTTTACGTCATTGATGACGACATTGTTGGTGCTGTTACGATTAATGACGAGACGATCACTCGACTCGTCGTGGATCCGCCATACTTCCGTCAAGGAATCGCACAGTCCTTGCTGCATCACGTGATGGAGCAACATCAGACAAGACACGTCATGACCGGTGCACGTAATCTGCCAGCGCTTTCGCTCTACACTCGTTTCGGCTTCACGGAAGTCCGGCGCGAGTGGCGTAGCGGGATCGAACTTATCTTTTTAACACGCACCTGACTTTTAGGAACAACAAAGAAGCAGTAGACACCGGGTCTACTGCTTCTTTGTTGTTTAGAAGAAAAGAAATCCGAGAGCGGCTCCGATTAACACGATTCGTAACGGCGACTGTTTATAAAAACGAAGTAAACAGAACAAACCGAAGGCAATCAAGAAATCAAGACCACTCTTGATACTTGACGTAAAGATTGGATCATAAAGAGCAGCAAGCAAGATACCGACGACGGCAGCATTGACGCCGATCAACATGCGTCCGACTGCTTGATTCTTCCGAATACGATCCCAGTACGGTAAAACACCGATGACGAGTAGGAATCCTGGCAGGAAGATGGCGAGCGTCGCAAGAAGACCACCGGATACACCAGAGACGATCGTACCGAGATACGTCGCGAACGTAAAGAGTGGTCCCGGTACCGCCTGTGCAGCAGCGTAACCAGCAAGGAACGTATCCGTGTTCATCAATCCAGGTACGAGTGTCTGCTCAAGGAATGGCAAGACGACATGTCCGCCACCAAAGACAAGGGCACCAGCACTGTACATGATACTCGTCAGTTGGACGGTTCCCGTCGCAGATTGCGCGAGAAACGGTGTGACGGCAAGTAAGACGAAGAATAAGACGAGTGCTGTGATGCTAAGTAGACGTGGTACGCGAATCGACAAGGATCCACCCGTCTCCGTCTCTTCTTTGAACCAGAAGAACGCAAGAAGACCTGCGAGCAACAAGACACCGACTTGCGCCAGTGGATGTGCGATCAACAGTACCCCTGCTAGCGCTAGTAGCATCAACGTCATCCGTTTGACGCCTGTCGCAAGTTTCATTCCCATGCCAAGGACGGCGTCAGCAACGATCGCGACAGCGACGAGTTTCAAGCCATGAATGAATCCGGCTTCCGCGACATCGAATTGTGTCGCAAGAATCGCGAATAGAATCAAAGCGATACTCGACGGTAACGTGAAGCCGACGAAGGAAATGATCGCGCCTGCTACTCCTCCACGGATCAGACCGATTCCCATTCCGACCTGACTCGAAGCGGGACCCGGGAGGAATTGACAGAGCGCAACTAAGTCAGCATACGCTTTCTCATCAATCCATTTTTTCCGTTTGACATATTCTTCATAAAAATACCCGAGATGGGCGACCGGACCTCCGAACGACGTCAGTCCGAGCTTGAACGATACAAGAAAGATTTCGATTAGACGATGCATGCTTCACCTCCATCTCTCATTATATAAAACATTTGTTAAGTTCTTGTGAACTTCAACGGTTTTTCTTTCCATAAGTCCCTTTTCGCCACAATTTCTCCATGGGACCTTGTGGATGAGACTGGAGATATCTGTTTGATGCAACCCCTTGTGCGATCAAAAGCAGGAAAACGAGTAACAGTCCTTGCCATAACGGTGTCGTTCCATGTTGTCCACTGAAAAAGACAAATACGGTAAAGACGAGTGTATGCATCAAATAATTCGTCAATGCCATCCGCCCCAGTCCAGCAAACCATTGCATACGTCCAGCACGAACGAGTAACGCGACGGCACAAGCATAGGTAATTGCAAGCGTGCGTCCTGAGAGCCAGACGTAAAATAGATTGATTGATCCGTCTGGTACGTCAGCATGCGCCTGCATGATTCCGGCGAACGATGGAAGTGTCAGTAATAAGCTAATCCCGAGCGTCCACCACAGGAAACGATTCGTTGGAGGCGTTGCGCTGAAGCGTTCCATCAAATACGCTCCGATCAAGAACAGGGATAAAATTTCTGGCCAAATGACACCAGAATTCATGAGGGCTTCCGGCAATTGAACTGTCGCGTGATGCGATAAAAATCCGAGAAGATCGCGCGATGCGACGAACGACTGAAGTGTCTTATCCAGCTCGACGACGGGAGCGTCGCCGAGTTGACGAGCCCCAAAGAAAATAAGCAGGTAGAGAAAAATGGCATAGATTTGAAATGCTATCGCAAACAAGAGCTTCGTGATTGGCTTTGTTTTAGCGAACAATAACAAAATGAAGCCCGTCAACGCATACGTATGTAAGATATCTCCCTGCCAGACGAGCAGATGCAAAAGACCAATGATGAGCAGAATTCCGAGACGCCTTGCGAAGATCGTCATCGGTAGACCACGTTGTCGCAACCGATTGATGAACAGATAAAAACCGGCTCCAAATAGAACACTAAACAGGGTATAGAATTTCGTCTGGATGAAGAGATCGAAAATGAGACGAATCGCTTGATCCATCTCCCCCATCATCGCATTCGGTCGATCACCGAGAAAACTCGGCATGTTGACGAATAAAATCCCGCATAATGCAAAACCACGCAACACATCCAAATAGACGATGCGTTGATTCAATGATTGATTCATTCCAACACTCCCCTTTCTGAAAAAAGACCGCTCACACGGATGAGCGGTCTTTTTTGATATACGTTATTTCGATGTAAAACGTTCCAACAAATTCAACAATGGTCGATAACGTTCGCCAAGCAAACCGAGCGACTCGACGAGAATGTCAAGAACGAGCAATAACATGACGAGTGAGACGAGGGCACCGAGCGAATTCGTCTGCGAGAACAGAATCGCCGTCATGCCGAAGATGGCACAGAGTCCATAGATGACGAGCACGGCTTGGCGCATCGTAAAGCCGAGATCAAGCAATCGGTGATGCAGATGGGCCTTATCCGGCGCAAATGGTGGTTTTCCTTGCAATACCCGTCTAACGATCGCAAACAACGTGTCGGAAATCGGGATCCCAAGCAAAATGACCGGAACGGCAAGCGAGAACAACGTCACGTTCTTGAATCCAAGGAGCGATAACACACCGAGCATATAGCCGAGGAACAAGGCACCGGTATCACCCATGAAAATCTTCGCTGGGTAGAAGTTATGAAACAGAAAACCGAACGTACTCATCAATAAGAGAATCGCGACGATCGTCACGTAGACGTTTCCTTGAATGACGGCAAGACTGATCAATGTCAACAAGACGATACTCGAGACACCCGCTGCTAATCCGTCTAGTCCATCAATCAAGTTGACGGCATTCGTGATCCCGATGACCCAAAGGAACGTCAGCGGAACACTCCACCATCCGAGATATAACTGCTGGTCGAACGGTAGATTGATGAACTCGATCCGGATCCCACCGTTTAGGACGATGACGGCAGCAACGATTTGCCCCATCAGCTTCAAACGGGCATTGAGTTGGAATCGATCATCCAGTGCACCGGTCAAAATGATAACGAACCCACCGACTAAAATGTGCGTCGCGTACGGACTCGAAGGTTGTAAGATGAAATAACCGATCATGAAGGCGATATAGATCGCTAATCCGCCAAGTCGCGGCATGATTCGGACGTGTACTTTTCGCGCGTCTGGACTGTCAACGGCACCGACTGCAATCGCAAAGCGTTTCACGACGGGTGTGATCAGTAAAGCGGCGATAAAACAGACGATGGACGCAGTCCATAACATAGTAACATCACGCTCCTGCGCGAATTATATCATAAAAAAAAAGAGCCGACGAGCGGCTCTTACATGAAGATCGGTACTTCAGCAGCTGGATCATATGTATAGATACCGCGCCCGACTTTTTTGATGGCAGGGTTTGCCTGTTCGACTTTCGCCATTAATTGGTAGATGTTACTAATTTGATGACGATAACGCAATTCAAGTTCCATTTGGATGTCACGTGCTGTCATCGATTCACGCTCGCGCATCAAATCGCTGATTTGGTGCACGTAGACTTCTAGCGGGTATCGTTGGTTGACACGACGTTGTTTTAACGGACGCTCATGCGTGACGGCGACTTCTTGCGAATGTTCTCCCGTTCCACGGCTTAATTCCGAGATCAGATACTCGGCACGTCGTTGCAGACGACGGTACTCCTCTTCGATTTCCATTAGTTCGCGGTAGATATGTTCACTGTTACCCATTCCTTGCCCCTCTTTCCTTTTTTATACATTAATGTTTCAATCATGTTTCAATTGTATGTATTTTGAAATATTTTAAACTATAATTTGTCTTGATAATATATAATTTCTTTAATTATTTAATTATCCTGTAATATTTTCATATCCTTACCGATAAATTGGCTACACCTCATATTAACAGAAAGGAATGAAAACGGAACATATAATTTCGACATTTAACTATTTTAATAATACTTAAGTTCTACTAATTCAATATATATCTTTCTTATTTTACCGAAAAGGAGACTGGAAATTTAATGGGCAAATTACCTAAAACACTTCGGACCGCTCTAGTACTTTCGTTGGTATCCGGTTGCTTCGCCTCTACTTCTTCTACTGTATCGGCTGCTTCTGGTACAACCTTTACGAAAACCTCGTATCAGACGACGGATGCCTTGAATCTACGCAGTTCGAACTCGACGTCTTCTAAAAAATTACTGACGATCCCGAAGACGACGAAAGTCACGTCGAGCTATCGAAAAGGCTCTTGGTATAAGTTGTCATATAAAGGAAAGACGGGATATGTGACCGGATCTTATCTGAAAAAAATCGAGAGTGGCTCTTCTTTTTCGAAGACGTCTTATAAGACAACGGATGCGCTATCTTTACGCAGTGCGGCAACGACATCTTCTACTCGATTACTGACGATTCCTAAAGGAGCCGGTGTACAATCGAGTTTCAAAAGCGGGAATTGGTATAAAGTGACCTATGCAAATAAGACGGGTTATGTTTCTGGTTCTTATTTAAAGAAAGTGACCACACCAGTCAAAACGACTGTCTATACGACGACGGATCGTTTGAATTTCCGTTCATCTCCTTCGACATCCGGAAAAGTCCTGACGACGATTCCAAGTGGAACTGCCGTCCATTCCCTCGCCGTTAAAGCAAACTGGCACACGGTCCAGTACCAAGGGAAAACGGGGTATGTCATGGGAACGTACCTGAAAAAAGGGACTTCCGTTCCTGCCTCGACGACTGGAAACGTTGATTATAGTGGATCAAAGATGTATGTGTTGATCCCGTCAGGCAATAGTGTCGCGCTTCGTGCGAGCGCGTCGACGCTCAGTGGTCAAATCGCTCGTCTTGGACGCGGTACTCCTGTCGTTGTCACGAATTCGCGTCATCAAACAAAAGGGTTCGTTGCTGTCCGGACAGCAAGTGGTCAAAGCGGTTATGTCGATGCGACATATCTGACGTTGTTCCAACCGGCACCATCGAACCGTCCACTTCTCGTCCTTGATCCGGGTCACGGCGGACACGACGCAGGTGCAGTTCGTTACGGCGTTGCTGAACGCGACATCGTCCTTGCTGTCACGAAACAAGTTGCCGAGCGTCTTGCCGGAAAAGTCGATGTGACGATGTCACGCTATACGAACGACTACTATCCGTCACTTGGAGAGCGGAGTGCCCTTGCGAACAGTCATGCGACGACTGCTTTCGTCAGTGTCCACATCAATGCTTCAACGAGTACGCAAGCATACGGAGCAGAGACCTTCTACTATAAAGGCGCCTCTTCGATCAACCTCGCTCGTAACGTCCAACAACGCCTCGTCTCCTACGCGGGCATGCGCGATCGAAGCGTCCACTATGCGAACTACGCTGTCATTCGTGGTACGAAAGCACCGTCGATTCTAGCGGAACTCGGTTTCCTCTCGAACAGCGCAGATCGCGCGAAACTGACGAACGTATCGTATCAGTCACGTTACGCGCAAGCGATCGCAGACGGCATTCTCGCCTCACTTTAAATCAACGCCATATCAAAAAGGATCGCTCAGGGAAGCGATCCTTTTTGCATACACATAACTTTCAAGGAATGTCCTTCACCATCAGGGAATGGTTCAGACAAGGGAGCGACTAGCGAGGATTTGCTCAAGGGATAGCAAATCTGTCGAATCGACACGATAGTCTGCCTCATGGAGCGCCGACTCCGGTCCAACTCCGACGGCATACATGCCGGCAGCGTGGATGGCAGTGATGCCAGCTGTCGCATCTTCTACACCGATGCAACGGCTCGGTTCGACGTCGAGTGCTTCTGCAGCACGGAGAAACACTTCAGGGTGTGGTTTCGATTGTGCAACGGTCGCAGCGTCTACGATGTCATCGAAATAGTGTCGGACCTTTAGTGCCTCGACGACCATCAGCGCATTTTTAGAGGCGGACGCCATTCCGATCTTCAGCCCAGCGTTTCGGATTTCATCGAGGAATGCAGTGATTCCAGGAAGAAGATCCTGTTCAGAAATATGTTGGATCAATGTGACGTAGTGTTCGTTTTTCTTCGCAGCAAGTGCTAGCTTCTCTTCCTCCGAAAAAGCGTTCTGTTTCCCACCAAGCGAAAGGATACGCTCGAGTGAATCCATCCGGCTGACACCTTTTAATGTCTCATTGAATTCCCGGTCGAACGGGATATCCAAATCCTCTCCAAGTTGTTTCCACGCTAAGTAATGATACTCTGCTGTATCGGTAATTACGCCGTCTAAATCAAAAATGACCGCTTCGATCGTTGGTGCCATCCGACATCCATCCTTTCTTCCATCGTCCATGAAAGGCAAGAAATCGAATGACTTTGCGCAAACGATTGCACTTGCCTTATGAATAATTTTACTGGTTCTTCCGAATCTTTGCAAGCGTTATCAAATATTTCTGATTTTCTATTTTTAAGCGCGAAACACATTAATTTTGATAACGCTTTCAATTTTAAGGGAATGTTTTACTTATTTCGTTCTTTACTATTCGTTTTACATTTTTTAACTGCTATAATGAATCTCATAGCATATGAGGGAGTGACGAAGATGTTTCAACGTGTTAAACAGTTGTTGAATGATCAAAGTCGAAGAATTCATCGTTATGAAAAAATCGTAACGACGATCAATAGCCTAGAACGAGAAATGGAACAAACATCCGATCAAGCGTTACGTGAATTGACCGCCTCATTACGTGGGCGGCTACAAGCCGGGGAACGAATCGATGCGATCACACCAATGGCATTCGCCCTTGTCCGAGAAGCGAGTAAACGAACGCTTGGCTTACGGCATTACGACGTGCAGCTCATGGGCGGTCTGGCATTACTTGAAGGACAAATCGCCGAGATGGCGACCGGTGAAGGAAAGACGCTCGTTGCTTCACTCGCGAGCTTCACTCAGGCGCTTCACGGAAAAGGTGTCCACGTCATTACCGTCAATGAGTATCTGGCACAACGTGATGCGGAGCAAATCGGTCAGATTCACCGATTTTTAGGGTTGCAGGTCGGAATCAATTCCGCTGAAGCTACGTTTGAGGAAAAACGGATCGCCTACGCAGCAGACATTACATACGGTGTCGGGACTGAATTCGGGTTCGATTACCTGCGCGATCATCTGATCATGGAGCCGACGGAGCGTCTGCAACGTCCGCTTCATTTCGCCTTGATCGACGAAGTCGATAGCATTTTAATCGATGAAGCGAAAACGCCACTAATCATGGCGGAACGAGACAGTGTCCACGAAGGGTTACAGCAACTCGTCCGTCATGTCGTCCAGACCTTCGAAGACGAGCGGGATTATACGTTCGACGAAGAGATTAAAGCGGTCGCCTTGACTGACCAGGGGATCGAGACGATCGAAGAAGCATTCGCAATCGATCATCTGTTTGCTGCTGAGCACTCCGTCCTCTTCCATTACGTCATTCAAGCCTTACGTGCTCATGTCGTTCTCAAGCGAGATGTCGACTATATCGTCAAGGATCAAAAAATCGCGCTCGTCGACCTCTTCACGGGTCGTCTGATGGAAGGACGCAGTCTATCCGACGGGTTACATCAGGCACTTGAAGCAAAAGAAGGTGTTCCCGTCACGGAAGAGAACCGGACGACGGCACAAATCACGATTCAGCATTATTTCCGTCTTTATCATCAGGTGGCAGGAATGACGGGTACAGCGGCGACGTCACGGGAGGAGTTCCAAAAGACGTACGGGATGGATGTCGTGACGATTCCATCAAATCGTCCGAAAATCCGGATCGATGCGGAGGACGTCCTCTTTGCGACGCGTGACGAAAAATTAGAAGCGATCGCGCTGGCGACGAAATCGGCACACGTCACGGGACGACCAGTTCTGATCGGTACTTCGTCGATTGAACAGTCCTTACGCGTCGCGAAGACACTTGATACACACGGACTCACCTACGAGATCCTGAACGCAAAAACCGTCGATCAGGAAGTCCGGATCATCGCTTCAGCCGGACAAGCCGGTCGAATCACGATCGCAACGAACATGGCAGGTCGTGGAACGGATATTTTACTTGATGAAACGGCACAACAACAAGGCGGCTTGTTCGTCATCGGAACCGAACGCCATGAATCGATCCGGATCGACAACCAACTCCGTGGTCGGGCAGGTCGCCAAGGCGATCCCGGATTGACGCAATTTTATCTCTCGCTCGAAGATGAACTGCCTCGTCGTTTCGCGCGCGATCGTCTCGCACGCGTGCAACAAAAAGTACGAGATGCTTCCGGTCCACTGGCTTCACGTGACGTTCGGGATCTATTGCAGTTCGCTCAGTCGACGTGTGAATCCGTCAATCGAAGTGTTCGGGATGAACTCGTCCAGCTCGAAGAAGTCATCAGCGAACAACGGCAAGCAATCTATCATCTCCGCAACAGAATCGTTGATGCGACGTCACTTGAAGACATCGTCCAACCGTTTGCCGGACGTGTCTTGCCGTCGCTCATCGACCAAACACTTTCTGACGATCTCGTCCCGGAAGAATGGCCACTGGCTCTCGTCACGACGGAACTCGAGCAACTGTTGCATCAACCGGTCACGTTGGAACGACTGGAAACGATCGACGAGATGAAACGCCAACTTGAGCCGCTGATTGCTGACACTGAAGCCTTACTCGTTGCCCATGTTGCGGCTGAAAAAGAGACCGTCAAACGCTTCATCCTCCTTGCACTGGATGAGCAATGGACGCGCCACTTAACAGCCATGAACAGTTTAAAAGAGGGAATCCACCTCCGAAGTTACGGACAAGAGCAACCAGTCCGCATCTTTGAGCGGGAAGGAATGGATTACTTCGAATATGCCATTGCGAGTTTCGAAAAGCAGGTCCTTTCTGGCATTTGCCGCGCCGAACAGACACACGATAGCGAAGGAGAACTGCATCATGCACACGTCGAATGAAGTGTTCCGTCCCCCGCTCTACTTCACGGAGGACATGCCGATCGTCAAGGAAGATGAATACGTCTTTCGTCACGTCGCGAAACAACTACCTGAGTTACAGGTCAATCAGATGGCGATCCATCTGTTTCAAGTCTTATCGCGTCGTCCGCTTCAAGTCATCGCATTATTCCAAAACACGTTGTCTCGGTCGTTCCATCTGAATGATCTTGTCGTCCTTGCGCTCTCCGGTGATGAACTCGTCGCTCGCAAAGTCCTCAGTATCGAAGAAGTTCCCGTCATACTCCCGATGGCGATGTTGCCGCTCTGGTTGACGTTTGAAGAAGATGACTGTTTCGTCGACCTCGAACAGTTAACGGAACCGCTGCAACTCGTCTTCTCAAGCGAGACGCTGACTGAGCTGTTCATCGACGATGACTTCACGGAACCCGAGCAACGGATGATTCGTCAAGTCGCTTATTCGCATCCGACACCTCCAGCAGATGGCTGGTCTCTCTTACCGGTCTCGATCATGCGCGAGCCGGATACTGTGACGGCGACCGTCCTCGTCCGTAATGCCAGCGATCAGACACTGACGCTCGAGGCGCTAGCGTTCGAACTGATGGATGGCGAGACGCCACTCGCAGACGTCAATCATCCTGGATTGTCTTTACCTGCTCATAGCCAACATGCGATTCGTCTCCGTTTCGCCTGCACCGTAACAGATGTCCCTGCATTCGGTCTCCGTTATCTTCCTCCCTCTTCCTAAAAAAAACGTCTCGGCACAAGATGCCGAGACGTTTTGCTTATCCTTTTAAGAGTCCGATGACGCGGACGTTGATCGCTTTTGGTTGGAACGCGAGCATGTTTTCCATGTCTTGTGCAATCCGTTCTTGGACTTTTCCAGCTGTCTTGATGATCGACATACCGTATTTGATATGCACGGACAGACTGACCGTGATGTCGCCGCCGACATCTTCGACTTTTACGAGTTTGACCATCTGTTTTTCCTGCAGTTTCGAATCATCTGCTGTAAAGGCGATGCCTTCCGTTTCTTGAACGGCTACCCCTGCGATGACCTCGATGACTTGTTGCGAGACGTTCACGACACCGTCCGCATTATTTAAATTATATGACATACCTTCCACGCCCTTCGTCTAGTAATCCATCTATCTTAAAGTGTAATGCATTCCGCCTTATTTTGAAAGGTCTTCCCGTTTCTCGACGATCGGGCGAATGTCGATCTCAATCAAAGGACGGAGGACACGGACGACGAGCGGGTGTATGATGATACCAACGATCAACAAGGCGACGCCAATCATGATCAGTAAGGCGAGCCATGGTTGCGGTACGAATGCATCCGTCACGTATTGACGCCACGCCATGACGAAGAAGACATGGAGTAGATAGACGTAGAGGCTGAGTTCCCCAGCCCGTGTGATGAGCGGAAGGCGACGCATCGGAATCAACATCATGAAACCGAGCGAGGCCGCGATCGACAAGACATAGATGACGCTATGCTTGAGTACCCCAATCCACGTATCACTGTCATACTGTTCAGCGTACGGGAAACGATGCTTGAAGGCATTCGCGAAATCGACAATCTCTTGCGGTGTGTCACGCCACGCCTCAAACAATAAGAAGCCCATGACGGCTGCGAACGTCACACCACCAATCAAGCGGACGTTCATTCGGCGCTTGAAGTTCTTCGGCATCTCGAAGATGCGGATGAATTCGTGTTCCGATAGATAGTTCCCGAGCAAGAAATAAGGATAGAACATGATCAGCTTCCGAAGCGCCAAGAATCCCGTGTTCTCGAGTTCGAATCCATACAGCAAGGCGAAGGCAAGACCGAACCAGACATATCCACGCAAGTGAACGACATATGGCGTCACGATATACCAGACGACCATGACGAACAAGTACCAAAGTGCCCAGTAGGGACGTAGGAGATGCGTGCCGATGTTTTCACCAGAAAAGAGCGGCAATCCTTCCCCAAGCGTCGCCCAAGATCCAATTAAGATTTGCCAGACACAGTAGACGGCAAATAGTTGAATGACACGTAAATACTTGTTTTCGCGGAAGAAATAACCGCTTAAAATAATGAATAATGGCATATGAAACGAGTAAATCAACAGATAAACCGTCTCAAGCAATTTTCCGTCATATTCAAACCGTAAATCCGTCAGCATGTGACCGATGACGACGAAAATGACAAGAAAACCTTTGATATTATCAAACCACGGATTCCGATTCATGTTACACTACCCCTTATACTCCCTCGAAAGGAACGAATGTTTATGAAAAAGACACTCCTGATTCTATCTGTCGTCTTGAACGTCGTTCTCCTTGCATTGTTACTGGGACGTAAACCGCTCGAACTATTCGAAAGCGTCTTACCTGCAACGAGTACGACTCCAGTCACGACCTTCCAATACGATAAGAACCCGAACTATGTCCGTCTGAATAGTCTATTCCATACTTATCAATACCCAAAATCAGCGAACGCTGTCATGTTAGGCGACTCGATGACGAATTTTGCCGATTGGCGTATCTTGATGGAAGACCCGACGATCGTCAATTTCGGGATTCCAGGTGATACGACAGAAGGCTTTTTGACCCGACTCGACTTGATCATCGAGATGAAACCAAAACGCGTCTTCTTGATGGGTGGTATCAATGATATTCGTCACTATACACCGATTCCGCAAATCACTGAGAACATGACGACAATCGTGACGACACTTCGAAAAAATAACATCGACGTCGTCATTCAGTCAACCGTTCCTGTCGCACCGAAATATTCGGACTCCGTCCGAATCAATCGGGACGTCGAAGCGTTGAACCGGAATTTACAAAACCTTGCTCAATCGGTGGATGTTCCATTCGTTGATCTGCGACCCGTCTTGACGAATAAACAGGGTTACCTGCAAAATCGGATGACGTACGATGGACTCCATCTCGTCGGTGGCGGTTATCTGCGCTGGAGTGATGCGCTGAAACCCTATGCGCTCAAAACCGATTTGACAGCAAATAACTAAATGAAAAAGCGGCTCATCCCGATTTCCGGGATGAGCCGCTTTCGATTATTAGTCTTCTTGGTTTTTGACACCCATGTACGCTGCGACGCTCGATGCTGAGAAAACTGCAACGGCAACGATACCGACAGCAATCCAAATCACTTGATCCATCATTTCTTTATATCCCCCTTTATGTAACCGCTCACTTCTACATTTAGCGTACACGAATTTCGTCAAGAAAGAAACACATTTTCCATGTCTAATGACTAGACGATTCGGGAAAAAGTAACTATAGTAGAAGGACAACTACAAATTGTCAGAAAATTCGATTATTTAACAAGGAGGTGTTTCTGATGGCCACTTCATTGCTTACGCCGAAAGTGACGTTACGACATCGAAGTACTCTCAACTTTGGATATTGGCTTGTCATCGGATGCATAGGATGGGTGATGCTTGCCCTCGTCACGAATGTTGGTACCGTTCTTGGTCGTCTTCCTTTATATGAAAGCATTCCCCTCGCCATCCTTGTACTTGGCCTCACGGGTGTCGTACTGAAAATGGCGCGGGACGAGTGGTGGATTCGTTATCTCGAACGTCAGACGCAGTATTACATCGGACACGAGACCGTGACCGGGTGGTGTACGACGATTGATAGCATGTGGCTGATCCGTAAGACGATGCGCCGTGAACTTCGCCTGCTCTACCGGCAACTTGCCAAGACGAAAGCATCGGAAGAAGTGAAACAGACGCTCGCCCTCCAGCTCGTCGAGCGTGGTGTGCTCATCGTCTATTCTCGACCAAAAAGTGATCATCCCGCTTGAAACGAAAAGAGGACTGCCCCATCATCTTCTATGAAAGAAGCAGATGGGACAGCCCTTTTTTAGTGTTTTAACCAATCCGTTGCCGCTTCAATCGTTGGCATGACGAGTTGGTGACCATAATTCGACCACGTGACGTCGACTGATGCACCGGCTTGTTTCAAGAGTGCTGATAATTCTTCCGTTTCCTGAGCCGGACAGATCGGGTCATTGCTGCCGGCGCCGATGAAAACGCGCACGTCCGATAAATCAGGTAACGTCACACCACGACGTGGTACCATCGGATGCAACAGAATCGCTTGTTTGAACAAAGCTTCTTCAAACAACATATTCGCCGCGATGTTCGCCCCGTTCGAGTATCCGACTGGAATCAGACGATCGAGCGCAAAGTCACGCTCCGCTGCCTGTTCACGTAAAAACTGAATTAAACGCGCTGTCCGTAAAGCGAGGTCTTCTTCATCGAAGACGCCTTCCGCGAGTCGTTTGAAGAATCGTGGCATCCCGTTTTCCGAGACCTCCCCGCGGACGGACAAGTAGCCTGCTTCCGAATCGAGCAATGAGACAAGTCCGACGAGATCTTGTTCCGTTCCGCCTGTGCCATGTAAGAATAAAAAGATCGGTGCGTCTGCTGTTTTTGGTGCTTGGTATAAATGAATCATACGAGTCTCCCCTTCGGTACAGTAATAGGTGTTACATGATTTGTGATCGCACTGCGATGTGCTTCGAATTGTTCCGGTAACTTCAAGTCTTCTCCGAGCATCTCGAACGCTTCATCGATCGCGAATCCTGGATTGTCGGTCGCAATTTCATGGAGGATCCGACCGCGGTCATGGAAATAGATCGATGTGAAGTAATTGCGGTCCTTCACTTCAGTCGTCAGTAAACCGAACGCGTTGATCTCTTTCATCCAGTCGAGTTGTTCCTTTTGATCCGTCGCCCGCCACGCGATATGGTGAACCGTTCCCGTTCCCGGACGACCGACTGGCATTTGACCATGAACGACGTCAACGACATTTCCGAACTCGCCTTCTGCGATGTACCGGTCAACGGTTTCCGTCCGTTTGCTGAGTACTAGTCCAAATGTGTCTGTCAGTAATTTTGCTGTATCTGATGGATCCCGCGACAGTAACGTCGCTCCCGCGAATCCTTTGATCGCGACTTCACGTGTGATGCCGTCGATTTCATAGCGACTGTCTGGTCCCTTGCGTTCGACGAGTTCAATCTGGAGACCATGTGGATCTTCGAAGGCGATCTGCTGCTCTCCGAATCGAACCGTCTCTACAAACAAGACGTTTTTTTCTGTCAGCCGCGCTTTCCAAAAATCTGCTGCACCGACCGGAATCGCGTACGCTGTCGTTCCGACTTGTCCGGCACCTACTTTCCCTTTTGCCATGCCTTTAAACGGAAAGAACGTGATGATCGTTCCCGGTGCTCCGGATTCGTTTCCAAAATAGAAGTGGTATGTTCCTGGATCATCAAAGTTGACCGTTTTTTTAACGAATCGTAGTCCGAGAATGGTTCCGTAAAAATCGAGATTTTCTTGTGGATCGCCGACCATTGCTGAGATATGATGGATGCCTTGCGTTTTCATATGATGCGTTCCTCCTTCAGTCGTATCTATTAACACAATAATAGTAACTAAAGAACAAAAAGTAAACTAATAAGCCTTTCCTCGTTTTTTCTGGAACCTTTATCCAATTTAAACCGTAGGACACTAGGTAACAATGGTACACTTGTCGTGCAACAGACGTCTTTAAAGGAGGTTCATATGTTAGAAATCAAACACATCACGAAGCGTTTCGGCGATTTTACAGCCGTAGATGCTCTGACGATTGAGGTGCCACGCGGGCAAATCTTTGGTTTGCTTGGTGCGAACGGTGCCGGGAAGACGACGACGTTCCGAATGCTGCTCGGTCTACTGCAACCGACTGAAGGATCGATCACCTGGAACGGAGAGCGCATCCCGACTTCAAAAATCGGATACCTTCCGGAAGAACGGGGGCTGTATCCAAAAGTCCGCGTCGACGAACAACTTTTGTTCCTCGCAGAACTCCGCGATATGAAACGGAAGGATGCGAAACGAGCACTGAAGGAATGGCTCGAGTATTTCCAAATTCCGCAGTATGAAAAAATGCGCGTCGAACAACTCTCAAAAGGAAATCAACAAAAGATTCAGTTGATCTCTGCCGTCCTACATAAACCTGAACTGCTGATTTTAGATGAACCATTCAGCGGACTCGATCCGGTCAATGCTGAACAATTAAAACGTGCTGTCAAAAAGTTAACCGTCGACGGAACGACGATCGTCTTCTCAAGTCACCGGATGGATCACGTCGAAGAACTCTGCGAACACGTCGCGATCCTTGATCACGGAAAACCCGTCGTTGCTGGCTATCTCCCTGACATCAAGGCGGGATACGGAAAAACACGTGTCCTCTTGACGACAGATGCCCCACCACTTTTGTGGGATAGCTTGCCAGGTGTTCTACAAGTCGAGTCAGACAATAATGGACATATCGTTCAAGTCTCTTCAAAAGAAACGGCTGATCAACTTCTTCAACATATCGTCAGTCAAGGACACCATGTCGATCGTTTCGTCTGGGATCAGTTATCCCTGCAGGATATCTTCATCGAGGAGGTCGGCAAACGTTATGAACCGTAAATTCCTGACTTTATATCGCTTCAATCTACTACAAAAATTGCGTGCTAAAAGCTTTTTGATTTCGACGGTCCTGATGGTCCTGTTCCTCGTCGGCTTCGGTAATATCGAACGGATTCTCGACTGGTTTTCGGGTGACGATCCGAAAGTTGCTCTCGTTAGTGAATTGTCGACCGATCTTCGTCCTGCCTTGAAGAAGGCCGGTGTCACTTCAGACATCACGACGAAGGACTATACGGTCGCACAAGCACGAAAGGCCGTCGACCGCGGTACATTCGATGCCGTGGCAATCGTTCAGGATTCATATGACGTGACACTCGTCAGTGCTAGTCCTGAGTCTGAGTTACAGACACAGGTCGCAACGGTCGTCAAACAAGTCCGTGACCAGGCCGTCATCACGGATGCTGAAATCGATCCGAACGTCCTTGCCTCTCTCGCTGAACCTGTTCCTGTTAAACAAGAGTTGACGTCGACGGGTGGGAAAAGTGAGGATGAACTCTTTGCTGCCTCGGCGCTCGTCTATGTGTTGCTGTTCTTGATGTACTTCACGATTGCGATTTACGGCGGGATGATCGTCACGGAAATCGCGAACGAAAAGTCATCACGCGTCATGGAATTGCTGATTTCAGCAGCGAGTCCGATTCAACATATGTTGGCGAAGATCCTCTCGATCGCGACGGTCAGTCTCGTACAATTATCGATTCTCGTCGGTGTCGGCTACTACAGTGCTCAAAACAGCAGTTTATTCGATCAGTTATCACTTGATTCCTTGAGTGCCCGGACGATCATTTATCTATTCGTCTTCTTCCTGCTCGGATACTTCCTGTACGCAACGTTACTCGCGGCACTCGGTTCGCTCGTCAGTCGGGTCGAGGACGCGCAGCAAGTGACGTTACCAGTCATCTTGTTGATCGTCGCAGCCTTCATGATTTCGATGTTTAGTCTGAATGCACCGACGAACCAAGCTGTCGTCGTCCTGTCGTTCGTGCCGTTCTTCACACCGATGGTCATGTTCCTGCGCGTCATGTTGACCGATGTACCGCTATGGCAAGTGTCAATTTCGCTCATCTTGATGCTGATCAGCATCTCGCTTGCCTTGTTCGTCGGAACAAAATTCTACCGGGGTGGTGTTCTGTTCTATGGATCGAATCCACTCAAACAGTTGCGCCGGATCTTAAGCGGTCGCCGGTAACAGTTTACAAGACGAATCGTTTCCGCTATCGTTAGGTGAGAAAAAGCCTTTAGGAGGAACTACGTTATGCGGTCTCGTTTTTGGGCAGCGATCCTTTTCACAGCTGCTGCCATGGTCTCGTCACTTGTCATGTTCACGAAATTCCCGCAAGCGAGTGCGACATGGGAACTCGTCCTTGCCTATGGAGGCATGGCGTTCGTCTCTAGCCTCTTTTGCTGGTCCTTCGTTGCGGTGCGCCGCCACTCTTCTCGTTTATACGGAAGCTGGGTTGGTGTCTTCATCGCCGGACTGACTGTCTTACTCGTCTGTATCGCGCGATTCGTCTTGCGTGGTGATGTGATGATGATTTTCAAATGGCAAGCGATGCTCGGTAGCTTAACTCTCAATTTCGGCTATGTCGGTTGGGTACTCGTCATTGCAAATGCGATCATTGGTTTCATCATCGGTCGGATCCGTCAAAAGACGCGTCGTCCACGCCCGATGCCACAACGTTAATAAAAAGTCGCTGTCTTCTGAACGTCAATCAGAAGACAGCGACTTTTTTTTATTTGCGATGATAGCGGGAACGACTTTTCCGGTCGCTGTAATCCGCATAATAGGTGGAACTCGATAAAGAAACACCGTCCGTCATGCGATCGAGGTATTCATCCAGTTGCATCATCGATGGTAATTTATCCTCAAACAACTCATACGTCTCTTCCGCTTGATCGCGTTGCAATTCCCCGGCTTCCATCACAGCTTCGACGAGCTCATGGAAGATCCGTTGCTCGGTCGCACTCATCGTCTGCTCGATCCGTTTGACGTCCTCATCATACATTAAATCAAACAGACGCATCCGTTCTTCGAGCTGTTCTTCGACCCACGACCCGTCTTGTCCGAGCGTCTGTTCATAGGCAAGTTTCATCTCTTCGAGCGGTGTGTTCTGTTGCATGATGAACTTCAATGACTCCCCCGTCCAGATATGCCGTGCCAAATAACTAGCGTCGATGTTCAGGACGTCCGCCAATGCTTCGATGTAGGGTTTGGTTGGATAGACTTCGCTGAGCTCCGTCCGGCGGATGAAGTATGGTGCGACGCCGAGTCGTTCAGCCAACTGTTCGATCGTAATCCCGGCACGCTCCCGTAAAATACGAATCCGGTCACCGTAACCCCGATATGGTGAATGGTCTAGCATACGATTCCCTCCCTTATTCCTATGGTATCATCATACCCTTGAATCCGGTGTCGGATACATCGAACTTTCGGATGAATTCCGAAACAGATGCCGTGGGTAACGCAACCAAATCGGTAGGACACTCAAGAAGTAGCCGACCGTGACGATACTGATCCAAAAGACAGCTAAGTTAAGAAATGATCCCGTCTGTAGTCCGGCTTGTGTGACGACGACTTGGAACAATAAGAAAGCATGAAAGACAGAAATCAAGTACGGGATGAGCAAAACAGCGCCATATTTCATTAATAAGTAGCGGCGGATGTTCCCGGAACCGAATCCTAACGCAAACAGCGTCTTCATCCGTTTTTGCTCCTGTTCCGCTGTCATCTGCATCCATACATGCAGAAAACTGGCATTGATGACGAACAACCAGATTGTCAGGAGAACGACGACGAACGTGACGAGTCGTACGATTCGGATCCCGTCAATCTCATCTTCCGTCTCATTGATCAATTGATAGGGAACCGGTTGCTTCTCATCGAGCTTTGCTGCTGACTGGATGTTGCGAACGATTTTCATCCACTGTTTCCAGTCCTTCGTCCCGTAATCATGGTAGGCTGGCGTATCGAAGACGACGATTTGCCGGACGGGTTGCTTGAGTGTCTGAAAGACGGCATCACTGACGACGAAGATCGTCTCGATTTGATAATTGTAACCAAATACTAAATCGTGAGAAGCAGCGGGAAGTAATTCAAAGTCTTCTTTCTCCATCGCCTGTTTCGCTTTTTTCATCGTCGGTGTGTTCTCTTCGAGTTGTACCGGGCGTGCAGGTACAAAGAAACTTTGGCGTCCCGTCGCTGTCCGCTCCTTAATATCCAGTTGCCGCATCATCTTGTTGTACGACGAGATCGGTAGGAGGACGCGTGTTCCTTCTGCCTTCACTTGGATATCCTGCTGGTAGCGATCCGGGAATGCCTCTGTCATCGTCTGCTTGATATCCTTTAATCGTTTCGTCGGTTGAGCGGATTCTTCGTAATAGACGAGCCCGAATTGGTTCTGTGATGATAAGTCGAGTCCAATCAATTGAAACAAGAAGACGAGTCCGACTGCTGTCAGCGCACACGACGTCAAAATCGTTCCGAGGGCAATGAGCGTACTATTCGTTCGCAATTGATTGGCGATTTCCGAGACGATCAGTTTCCGCAGCGACAAGCGACGTGGTCGATATAACTTGGTCAACCACGGTAAGACATATCGGCAAATAAAAAACGATCCGATGAAGATGACAAGCGGGAAAAATATATAAAATCCTTCCGTCCGAACAAAGGCTAAGGCATAACCATAGATCAACAGGAGTAACGCTCCGATTTGCGTCAGAATCCAGGCTCGTTTTCGAAATAGCGAACGGGAACGTGTCGGTCGATCGGGACGAAAGCGGTAGATCGCAAGGACCGTTGCTGTCAGCAACACAAGGAAGGCGCCACCGATCAACGCAAGAATCGCATAAAAGGATAATTCGAATTCGATTGCTGGTAAGAACATGACTTTGACAACGGACAGCAACAGCATCTTCGTCAAGACATTACCTAGAATCATTCCTGCAGTGATCGCCAGACCACCAACGATCAAGACTTCAATTAAAAAATACTTTAAGAAGTGTGACAGTCCACTGCCGAGCGTCCGCATCGTCCGTAAATCGTTCTTACGGTGCTCTAGCATCGTATAGGTCGTCGAATAAATGAACAGTACACTGAAAAATAGGATGATCAGCTCCGCGATGAAGACGAAGAAGATCGTCATCTCGATGACTTGGTTCAATTGACTGAGGATTTTGGCGACGTTTTGGAATGATCCATTCGTCAACAAGTTCCAATAACTTGTCACGATCGTCATCGCGATGATGATCGTCAAGGCATAGCCGTAATACAAGCGCTGATAGCGCCGGATGTTACGTAGGGCGTATTGCAGATAATTGATGCTCATCCCCTCCTAACAACGATAGCGATTCGATGACCCGTTGGAAAAAGACACGGCGTGGCTCATCGCGGAACAACTCCGTTTGAATACTACCGTCTTTTAGGAATAAGACATGATTACAATACGACGCGACTTGCGGATCGTGTGTCACGATGACCATCGTCATCCCCGTCGCATTCAACTCGGCTAGGACATCCATGACGTGTTTCGTCGCTTGGAAGTCGAGTGCTCCCGTCGGTTCATCCGCAAGCATCAGACGTGGTGTATGGATCAGGGCACGACCGATCGCTGTCCGTTGTCGCTGTCCACCACTGACCTCATCGACCTGTTTATCAAGCAGATCATCAATTTGTAGACGGCGTGCCAACTCTTCCATCTCTTCCCGCGCGAGCTTTGCTTTTTTCCCTGACAGCATCAACGGGACGAGCATGTTCTCACCAAGTGTCAACGAATCGAGTAAATTGAATTCCTGAAAGATGATGCCGAGCGTCTCGCGCCGAAAACGTGTCATCTCTTTTCGTTTGAACGTCGCTGTGTCGACGCCGTCAATCAGAATTGATCCCCAACTTGGTTCGTCGAGTGTCGCAAGCAAGTTGATCAGCGTCGATTTGCCACTACCGGACGGTCCCATGACCGCGACCATCTCACCTTCTTCGACTCGGAAATTCACATCCGTCAGCGGTTGTTCCGTCACCTTTCCGGGATAGACCTTCCCTAATTGTTTAACCTCAATCATGTGCGCGACCTCCTACTAATCGAATCCGGCATGTCGTACCGACTCCTTCTTCACTCTCGAGCTCAATCTCATGCCCAAGCTTCAAGCAGACCTGCTGGACGAAATACAATCCCATTCCGGTCGATTCCCCGTATCGTCGTCCGTTTTCACCAGTGAAGAATGCATTAAAGACACGTGGGACGTCTCGTCTTGGGATTCCGACACCGTCGTCTTGAACGGAAAGGACGACTTGCCCCTTTGTCACTTCTGCCGTCAGAGCGACTTCACGACCATGTCCCGTCGTGTATTTGATGGCGTTCGTCACAAGCTGTAAGACGAGGAAACGAAACCACTTCGCATCCGTGTAGACATACACGTCTTCAGCGATATCGAGTTTCGGAAAGACCTGATTTTTGACGAATAATCGTTTTTCTTGATTGATGATGCTCGTGACGAGCGGCTTCAGTGCCAATCGTTCTGCCTTCAAATCCGTCTCGATTGCTTCTAAACGTGACGAATAGAGCATCTGGTCGAGTCCACTGCGCAATCGATCGACCTCTTGCCGTAAATCAGCCTGATAGTGTTCTCCTGGATGTTCGAGGATCAGCTCGATGACGGACAACGGTGTCTTCATCTGGTGAATCCATTGATCGACATACCGATGGCGTTCCTTTTCCTTTCGTCGCTCAGCAAACAGACTGTTTCGAAACAAAGTCTGTTGTCGCTCTAAAAATTGTTCGACGGCCACGGAAATCGGTTCTTCACTATCACTGCGAATTGGTTCTGCGACCGATTGAACCGGCTGTTGCATCCGTCGTAGCAACGGAAGCATGCTGAAGAAACGATAACTGAGATAAATCAAGAGACCGATACTGTTCAGGAGCACGATATAAAAGAAGGCTGCTGGACGATAAAGATCATAGAGCCATAAGACGGCATATAAAATGAGCATTTGTCCGGTAAAAAAGAGGATGCCTGGTATCGCGTGCCGTAAAAAGAGCTTCATGGTTCAAGGACCAGTTTATAACCGACGCCTCGCACCGTCTCAAGTCCAGCGACACCAATCTCGGCAAGCCGTTTACGGACACGCGTGATGTTGACGTTCAATGTATTCTCATCGACGAACGCTTCGTCGTCCCAAATCCGTTCGAGTAGATCGCCCCGACTGACGATTCGTGGACTTGCCGTCAGCAACATCTCAAGGATCAGCCCCTCTTTTTTTGACAGCTCGATCGACTGTTCCCCGTACTCGACGATATAACGGTCCAAGTACAGCGTGACCCCTTCTTTCGTCACTGTCCGCTCATCCGTCTCGTTCGAGAGTGTGCCATAGGCCCGGCGAATCTGACTTTTAATCTTCGCGATGACGACCGCTCCTTGGAACGGCTTGACGATGTAATCATCCGCTCCGTATTCAAGCGCCATGACTTGATCCATCTCCCCGACCCGTGCTGAGATGAACAGGATGGGTGCCCGTGTCTTCATCCGCAATTGCCGACACCAATAGAAACCGTCAAACTTCGGTAAATTGACATCTAATAGAATGACGTCCGGATTCGTCTCTTCAAAGACCGCGACGACATCTCCTCGCCCATCTTCAACGACGACTCTAAAATCATAGCGTTCAAGTAGTTCTTTTAATAAAGTAGCAATCTTCATGTCATCTTCGACTAATAAAATCGTATGCATCGTTCCTCTCAACTCCTTCTCCCTTTATCATAACGAACTCAAAAAGGACTGGAAACGATTATTCCGTTTCCAGTTCTGTGTACTCCTATTTAGTTCATCACGTGACGATGCGGCGATACGCACGAACCGTGACGATATAGTAGATCAGATAGACGATCGTATAACAAACAATCGCAAGTAATGTCGGACGAACGATGTTGTAGTTCAACAGTTTCTGCAAGACTTGCATCGCAACTAAACTATGAACAAGTCCGAGTACATACGGTAAGGAGAAGACGAATCCGACAAGGCGACGGATGATACCCGTCTGTTCTTTCTCATCGACACCGATTTTCTGGATGATGGCAAACCGTTGTTTCGATTCTTCTGCTTCCGCGAGCATCTTGAAGTAGATGATTGAACCCGTCGCAAGCAAGAAGACGAGACCGAGGAAGCCGGCAGCAAACGCGAGTAAGCCTGTCGTTGCCGTCGTCATCGCGTAGACAGGATAATACGCCGCCATCTCCGTGTCCGCTTGTTTTCCATATAATTGCGTCAACTGTTTCATCAATCCATCGTCATGACGTTCATCTGAGAACTGATAATTCGTCAGCGTGAAGCCTTTTTCCGGCATCTTCGCGAACGCATCATCGTTTACGACGAAAGCGAGCCGCTGTTTCTCATAAAGTTGAGCGATCGGTAGATTCGTCGCAGCGGTGATGCGAAAGGACTCATGAACGTCCTTGATTTCAACACCGACCGGCGATTTGACTTTCATCTTCAACAAATCGTTTCCTTTGAATGTCTCAAGGACGATTGCTTCGCCTTGTTTCGGTTCTTTGATGACCGTTTTCCCGTTCGCTTTCGCAAGCTTGACGTAGTCCGAATAGTTGACGTAGCTGAATTGTCCCGGCTGGTCTTCATACGCATACGTCGCGTAGTAACGTGTGAACGTCAGCGGGTTCGGCAGATCGGTCATCTCATGGTCGACGTTCTTGACGTTGACCATCGTCCGGCTGTCGATTTTCTGGTCGGACTTTGCAATCAGCTGTTCCGCTTCTGCTTGTTTGCTCGCAATCGATAGACTGTACGGAACTTGTTCCTCGACGGTCTGATCGATGAAATAATAAATCGATGTCGCTGTACCGACCGTCGTCAAGGTGACGGCAGTGATGACTGTGATCGTCGACAGCATGACGGCATTCGATTTGATTCGTGACAACAATTGCCCGTGCAAAATCAAATTCGTTCCTTTGAAATGTCGCGCTTGATTACTTAAGACGCGCAATAAGAAGATCGTAAAGTAACTCATCGTTCCGAACGTCCCAAGAATGACACAGAGCATCAAGAGCGGGGCGACGATCGTAAAGTGATCCATCAACGGTTGTCCTGTCAAATAGTAACCGACACCGATCAAGATGACCGAAAGGACAGCTAGGATCGGATGGACTTTCGGAAGCGATTCCGCTTGTTGTTCTGCCTTGAACAATTCGATTAATGTAAAACGATAAATCGTCCGAGCCGAACGTAAGGCAATGATCAAGAAAATCAACAGGAAGACACCGATCGTCTGCAGGACGGAAGATCCGCTGATCGTAAAGGTCGCATCGACTTGCATCGCCATGACGGAAGCAAGCAACTGCACGAAGTATTTCGAAGCGACAGTACCGATCGCAATTCCGAGAACCAAACCAATCACTCCGTACCCCATCGTCTCAAGGAAAATCAGTCGGGCGATCTGCCCTCGTTCTAAACCGAGTAATGCATAAAGTCCGATTTCCTTCTTACGACGACGTAAGAAAAAGTCACTTGAATACCAGATGAAGATAGCAGAGAAAAGCGCTAGAATGACACTTGCTCCGGTAAAGACCGTTCCCAGTTTTCCGTACAATTCGTTCGCCTGAAGCATCGCTTCATTCGATCGAATCGCGAGGAACGTATAGTAAATGAGAATCGCAAACGTGACCGCACCGAGGTACATCACGTTTTGACGGATGTTCTTCAAATTTTGAAACGCCAGTTTAGACAAGCTCACGGACGGCACCTCCGAGTTCGCGCTGGACTTCCATGATCTGTTCGAAGAATTCTTTCTGCGAACCGAAGCGATGGACTTCCTTGAACAGCTCCCCGTCCTTGACGAACAAAATCCGTTCCGCATAAGACGCCGTCATCGGATCGTGTGTCACCATCAGGATCGTCGCGCCTTCATCGTTGAGTGATTGCATCGCTTCGAGTAACCCTGTCGCTGACTTCGAATCCAGCGCACCAGTTGGCTCGTCGGCTAAAATGAGTGACGGATCATGAATGATCGCACGAGCGGCAGCCGTCCGCTGTTTTTGTCCACCCGATAGTTCGACGGGACGTTTATCGATTAAGTCGTGAATACCAAGTTGACGCGCCACACGATCGACACGTTCTAAAATCGTTTTTTTATCGACGTTTGCGAGCGATAGCGGTAAGGCGATGTTTTCCCGGACCGTCATCGTATCGAGGAGATTGAAATCCTGGAAGATGAAGCCGAGTTGTTCCCGGCGGAAGCGGGCTAATTGTTTTTCCTTCATCGCCGTCACGTCTGCTCCGTTGATTAAAATCGAGCCGTCCGTCGGCTGATCGATCGTCGACAGCAGGTTGAGTAATGTCGATTTCCCGGCACCGGATGGACCCATGATGCTGACGAATTCTCCTTCGTGGACACGGAGCGTCGTCGGACGCAGTGCTTCGTGGCGCGCCGTTTTCGTTTGATACGTTTTTGAAATCTGTTCTGCTTGTAAGATTGCTTTCATCTGTAATGCCTCCTGTGTTTGATTCGTTACACTCAGTCTAGTCCTTCCCTGCTTTTCTCAAAATGGACTTTGCTTTCACTTCTCTTACAAAACGGTAAGGCAAGGGAGGAGACGACAAAAAAGCCTCCATCCGCAAGGAATGGAGGCGTGTCGTATCTTATTTATGTGTTGCTTTGAAGAGCTCTGTGTCGCCTGCGACAACAGAAGTTCCTTCCGCTGGTACAGCTGAAAGCGTAAATTGATCGTGGTTTGTCACGATGATCGGTGTGATCGTCGATGGTGCGTTCGCACGGATGTAGTCAAGGTCGAACTCGACGAGGACGTCTCCTGCTTTGACTTTGTCACCTGACTGGACATGAGCCGTGAAGCCTTCACCTTTAAGGTTAACAGTATCAAGACCAACGTGAATCAAAAGTTCAAGACCATCTTCACCTTTTAGACCGATTGCGTGTTTTGTTGGGAAGATCGTTTCAACCGTTGCGTTGATCGGAGAGACGACTTTACCTTCAGTCGGTTCGATCGCGACACCGTCGCCCATCATTTTTTGAGAGAAAACTTGATCGGGTACGTTTTCGATGTTGACGATTTTACCTGTAAGTGCAGAAGCGATTTTCGCGTTTCCTGCGTCGTTACCACCAAACAATTTTTTTAAGAATCCCATGATACTATCCCTCTACTTTCTCGATCGTTTTTCTTCCAAATGGAAGTTTCGATTTTTTATAGGAGTAAGCTGTCAGACAGCTCGCTCACGTTCTCACAAAAAGCATACGTTTGTCCCTCTGGTTTTGCAAGTATTTTTGTGTGATAATAGTTAGAAATCATAAGGAGGCGCTTACATGTTACCATTTTCAGAAATTACATATGTCCGTCCTGACCTTGCCTTGCTTGAAACATCCATGAATCAAGCGATCGCTCGACTGACGGAAGCCACACAGGTAGATGAAGCAAACGCAGCCATCACTGAGATTAATACCCTCAGAAATCAATTTGAAACGGCAAGCCAGCTCGTCGAGATCCGTCACACGATCGATACACGCGATACGTTCTATGAGACGGAACAAGGATTCTTTGATGAAGCGAGTGCGATCTATCAAGGATATGTCTCAAGCTATTATCAAGCATTGACGACACACCCACTCCGCAGTGAACTCGAACAGACGCAAGGTAAACAGTTATTCCTGATTGCGGAAGCGAGTCTGAAGACGTTCTCAGAAGAAATCATTCCAAAACTCCAAGAAGAGAACCGTCTCTCGAGTGAATATACGAAGCTGATGTCTTCTGCTCAAATCGAGTTCGATGGCAAAACGCTCAACTTGTCGCAGTTCGGTCCCTATCTTCAATCACCTGATCGTGATGTCCGTAAAGCAGCTTCAGAGGCACGCTACGGCTATTTAAAAGAACAAGGTGAAGCAATCGATGCAATCTACGACAAACTCGTCCGCATCCGGACCGACATCGCGAAGACACTCGGCTTCCCATCGTTCGTCGAGCTCGGATACGCACGGATGCTCCGCGTCGATTATAACCAATCGATGGTCGAACAGTACCGCGAACAAATCCGCGAGACGATCGTTCCACTCGCGACACAACTCAAAGAGCGCCAGCAACGACGGATTGGCGTCGATCAGTTGTATTACTACGATGAAGGATTTGCCTTCAAGTCTGGGAATGCGACACCGAAAGGCGAAGAGTCGTTCATCATCGAAGGCGGCAAAAAGATGTACGCAGAGATGTCACCGGAGACGAACGAGTTCTTCAACTACATGCTCGACCGGGAAGCACTCGATTTGACGGCGAAGCCTGGGAAAGCCGGCGGTGGGTATTGTACCTACATCGCAGACGAAAAACTCCCGTTCATCTTCTCGAACTTCAATGGAACGGCAGGCGACATCGATGTCCTGACGCATGAAGTCGGACATGCCTTCCAAGTCTATGAGAGCCGTCACCTGACAGCTCCAGAGAGTGCTTTCCCGACGTATGAGGCGTGTGAGATTCACTCGATGTCGATGGAATTCTTCGCTTATCCGTGGATGGAAGAGTTCTTCGGTGAAGAGACAGCGAAATACAAGTTCAATCACCTCGCAGGAAGCGTCACATTCCTTCCGTACGGCGTTGCGATTGACGAGTTCCAACACGTCATCTACAATCAACCGGAATTGACACCAGCTGAGCGTCGCGAAGCATGGCGGACGATTGAGAAGAAATACCTGCCGCATCGTGATTACGAAGCGAACGATTATCTCGACTCAGGCGCATGGTGGCATCAGCAAGGACACGTCTTCGGAAGTCCGTTCTACTATATCGATTACACGCTCGCTCAAGTCTGTGCCTTCCAGTTCTATGCATGGATGGAACAAGACCGGGAAGCGGCTTGGAAGTCGTATCTCGATCTCTGTCGTGCCGGCGGATCGGAAAGCTTCCTCACGCTCGTCGAACGCGCTGGATTGAAGTCTCCGTTCGCTCCAGGTACGGTCGAGGCAGCAGTCGCACCGGTCAAAGCGTATCTTGAACAAGCAGACGACCTCGTGCTCGATCGCGTTTAATTCTTCGCGTGTAAGGTCACGCTTACAACGAACGTTTCTGTCATCCTCGCTTTCCACAGGCGGGAGATAAGCCGCGGCACCTCGCATTTCATGCGGTCTGCCGGGTCTTATCTAACCCTGACGAAAGCGGAAATCGCGCTTTCTTTTCCTGTAGGAGTCGAGGATGAACATTCACGTTCTCTATCTATCAAATAAAAGGAGCTGACTCAAAAGTCAGTCTCTATAAAGAAAAGGGTGGCAGAATGATGATCTGCCACCCTTTTCTCGTAAAAAAATGACGCGTCACACGCCACTCCTACAGGAAAAAGCGCATTATGCGCTGTCAGAGACAAACAAGACCCGCTTTCCTGCTTAAATAAAGCAGGAAAACTGGCTTGTGTCTCGCCTAAGGAAAGGGCGTGAAAAGACGCGTCATTCTTTTTTGAGTCAGCCCCTTTTTCATTTTAAGACACATACACATCAAGCATAGTAAACTCATGTCATTCAGATAGAAGCTTTTCATGATACTTCCCGTACCAGACCCGAAACTCGTCGGCTGGAATCGGTCTTGAATAATAGAATCCTTGCGCATACTCACAGTCAAGCACTCGTAAATGATCCGCTTGTTCAAGTTCCTCAATTCCTTCAGCGACGACGTCATACTTCAACGTATGAGCAAGCTTGATGATCGTCTCGATGAGCGGTGCGTTTGAACAGGCATCCGGACCACTGATGAACGAACGATCAATTTTCAACCGCTGGATCGGTAATCGACTTAAGTACGACAACGAAGAATACCCCGTACCAAAGTCGTCGATCGCAAGACGATATCCCATCTGGTGCAACGTCTGTAACGCATCAAATACGCGTGTGTCTGAAAAGACACCGAATGATTCCGTAATTTCAAGTTCCATCCGTTGTTCAATCCCTGGATGAATCTCTCGGACATCGGTCAGATAATCGACGATCCGACCAGAGACGAGTTCTTTGACGGATAAATTCGCTGAGACACGTAGTACTCCGAGCTCCGTATCCTTCCACTCTTCGACTTGTCGGACCGTCTCGGCAACGACCCACATCCCGATCTCTTCAATCAACATCGATCGTTCAGCAATCGGAATGAAGATTGCTGGACTAATCATTCCTCGTTCAGGATGGAACCAACGCAAGAGTGCTTCACAGCCATCGACTTGACCTGTTGCGAGATTAATCTGTGGTTGATAGAACAATTGTAGCTCGTTCTTCTCGATCGCTTCTCGTAATTCCGCTTCGAGGGCGACCGATTCAAGATATTCCGCACTCATCCAGGACTCGAACCAGACCGGTCCCCCCTCTGTCTGTTGTTTCGCATGCTGCATCGCGATATCGACTGAGGATAATAAGGAGGTGACGGCCACCGCATCATCCGGGTAACGGACCATACTCATGCTGATGCTGACATTGACGTATTCTCCGTTGATTTCATAGACATGTTCGATGACTTGCTTTAATTTCTGGTAATCGACGATATCCTGTTGTGCGACCAACACAGCGAATTCATCTCCACCAATCCGCGCCGCTTGTCCAGTTCCGATGAAATGGTGTTTGAGGCGATTTGCGAGATCTTTTAGAATCTGATCTCCCGCCCCATGTCCGTAGATGTCATTGATTCGTCGGAATTGCCGGACGCTGATCGTGACGAGTTCTCCCGGTTGAGGTGCTTTTAGGGCATCTGCCATCTTTTGCTCGAAACCATTCCGGTTCAACAAGCCCGTCAACATATCGAAGAGTGCGAGTTGTGTGATCCGTTCTTCCCGTCGGAACTGATCCGTCTCATCATGACAGGATAAGTAGAGTGCGACGCCTGTATCATCCTCTTTGTTTGCGACGTGGATGATATTGACGAACATGTTCAAAATCTTTTCATCAAAGAGCATCTTACAACGAATCGTCTGACTCTGCCCTTCCAGCGATCGTCTCAACGCTCGGCGCATTCGGTTCAAATCAGCCGGATGAATCAGTTCTTCAATCGTCCACCCCACTGTTGCGTTCGTTAATTGTCGAAAACGTTCATTTCCGTTCACGATCGTGTAATCCGATGACATCGCAAGGATTGGATCGGTATTTTGGGAAAAGAGCGATTCGATTTCCGCTTTTTTCTGTTTGATTTCTTTCGTCTTCGCGTCATTGTAATCGAGCAACCCGGCGATGATGGCCGTCATCGTCCGAAAGGCTTGGACGACGGGTTGGAAATCATTTCGCGCCGGTACGTGATAACCGGATTGTCGACGGTCTTCCGCAAAGGTATTCGCTTCTCCCTTCAATAAAGAAAGATCTTGGCGAAACGCGCGTAATAACGATAAGGTCAACATCAACAATCCAAGAATCAAGATACCGGTCGCGCCAAACAGAAGCCAGGCATTACGAATGATTTGATTGCCTCGATCTTGCATTTCTTGCGCGACTTGCTTAAGTTCTTGATCGTATAGACGATACATGCTGGATTCATACTGTTCGGCTTGATTCGCTAACGCAACGTACGTCGAATCTTTCGGAGCACGCAATAGGTCATCGAGCGTTTGTGTGTAGGCATCCATCTGTTCCCGCATGATTGCGATATCCTGACGTCCTGTGTCATTTTGAAGCGGAATCACGTCATACAAGGATTTGATGAGCGAGTCTTGTCGCAAAGGTAAATCAATCCGCATCTGTTGAATCCGTAACTGATCAATGGAACTAGGTTCTTCTTTTTGTCGAGCATCCTTCAAGATTTCAGCGGATTTACCCAGTTGTTCTTCCATTAAAATCAGATTGGAGAACACATTATAATAAGACCCTGTTTCTTTACTCAGCACGAGCTGATTGAAGATGATTTCACTTTTGAAGTTCGTCATCGTCGTGAAAAAACGATGATTCGATTCGTATCCTTGACGTTGCAGTTTTTTGATTTCTGTCAGGACTTCTTCGCGTGTCGACTCGGTCGCTTTCATATTCGGAAGCCGGTCCGTCAATTGTTCAAGCGATCGATTCGCTTGCTCTGAAGCTTGCGTCAAATCGGCATCGCCATTCAAAGACGAAAGATAGTAGCGCGTCACTTCCTGTTCGGCATGATTAAAAGGTGTCACTTCGGCAATCGTTTTACCCGATGCCTTGAAGCGATACCCCTCATCCAACGTTTTCGTCAAATGCTGACACGCGACGATCAACGCTACCAGACCGATGATCGCAATCATCCATGAGAACGTTTTATAGTAGGAGCGTCTTCGAAAGGCTTCTACGATGAAGACTGGTGATAAACGTCGCAACACATCGTCCTCCCTAAATTGTCATTATGCTTCTATATCGTCGCCTCCTCCCATTTCGTGAAGTCGTTTTGGGTCAATAAAAAGCACTTCTTCCCACATTTCTGTGAAAATCAGTGCTTTTTTTACTAGTTTTATTCATTTTTAATAACTGACGTTCTCCCGCGCTACTTTTTTAGCAAAATAATCGATGATATCACGCCGTCGGATGATGCCGATAAAATGTTTGCCATCATCAATGACGGGCACGAAGTTTTGATCCGTGATGACTTCAATCATCTCTTCCATCTGCGCTGTAATTGAAACCGGTTTATAACGGACACGTTGTTTAATATCAGTTAATCGTGTCTGTAAGACGTGGTCGTAATCGGCATGCTCGAGATTTGCTTCGAGTGCCCACAAGATATCGCCTTCCGTCAGCGTTCCTGCGTATTTCCCTTTATTGTCAACGAGTGGGACCGACGTAAAACGATGATGTTTCATCTTTTCCAGTGCTTGTCTGACCGTTGACTCAGGATCTAAATATTTCACCTCATCTTTAGGTAATAAGAAAAAAGCAATATTCATTTCTGTTCCTCCCTAGCCACTCTGTGACACCCTTTTCATTTTATCATGAACCCCGCGTTGATTCATTTCTCAAATGATGAAAATCTCTACATAATTCCTTCATATTTAGTTATGCCATATCCCGCTATTCCAAATAGAGAAAAGAACTGACCGTTGACGTTTACGTACTGATAAGCGGATGAACGCCCTGCAGATATCATCTGTGCAGAAGTATGAAGGAGCAACTAACACGTTACTGATCATTGAACGACACGATTCCGATTCGAAAGACTCTCCAGTGCCACACGGTTGATTTTGTAGCGAAGCCTTTTTCGGAAGACTTCGGTTTTTCTTGGTTCGTTCTCGACTATCCGTGAAAGAGGACATACACTAGAAGCAATCCACTTTATTTCGAAAGGAGTCGTGTCATGAATCGCTTGTCGACATCCGACTTGACGCAAGTCGCAGAGCACCTTTACGGGATGACCGGTTTTTTCGTCACGTATCGAGATCGTCATGGTACTCCGCTTGCACTACGCCCAGAAGCTCCACCTCATCCGGGAACCCTGCCGATTGAGAATGAATGGCCCGTCCTTAAAAAGACTCCTTTACTCTATACCCTGAAAGATGGTACAGCCTACCTCTTTTTGGACGTTCCGGAACAAGGTATGTATCGAATTGGTCCTGTTTTATTACAATCCGCTCTCTTTCGGGCGCATATCCAGGATGAAGCCTATCATCAGTTTTATAAAGTCTTGCCGCGTACGACGGAGAACCGATTGATTGACTGTGCTCACCTGATGTATCGCTTGTTGCACGGGGAAGCATTGCCGAAACGAGAAATCGAACAACTGTCTGATATTCAGGAAGCTGAAATCCCACTCGTTGCGGATGCACCGTCCCATACAGGGGTGACCGCGTACCGAAAAGCATGGCAACGGGAGCAACAAATCATCGACTGGA
Organism: Exiguobacterium abrahamii; assembly: GCF_015645365.1. NCBI lineage: Bacteria > Bacillati > Bacillota > Bacilli > Caryophanales > Exiguobacterium > Exiguobacterium abrahamii. Next base: position 293,637 of record NZ_JADOYC010000001.1, on the reverse strand, counting down.
TCGCGACGGGTCAAAGCGAGCGACTCGCAACGACTTATTCATTACCTGCCTACGGTGAGTTCGGCACACTCGCACGGCATCAACCGTTACGCGCAGAAAAGAACCTGTTGCTCGGAACCGTCCTATTGAGCGCACGCGCCGCGATTCGCGGTGGACTAGAACCGGACGAAGCGTTCTCTCTAAGCGACCGGATGATTGAGACGATCGAAGCCGCGACGAGCATTGCCGAACTCCGGAATCGTCATGTCCGCATCACGGTCTCGTTCGCAGAGGCCGTCAAGGAACTCCAAGCGCTGCGTCACTCGCCTCATGTACTCGCTGCGATTCGCTATATTCAGCAACATTTGTATGAACCGTTGTCCGTCTCATCCATCAGCCAAGCCATTCATGTCTCGTCCAATTACTTGTCCGTTCTGTTTAAGGATGAGACCGGTTTGCCACTCGCCCGGTATGTCATCCGGGAACGCATTCGGGAAGCGAAGCGTCTCCTGCGCTCGTCCGACGACTCGTTGCTGACGATCTCAAATAAGTTACACTTCTCAAGTCAAAGCCATTTCAGTCAAGCCTTCAAACAGACGACTGGCGAGACGCCGACGCATTACCGGCAACGAAGTGAATTTTAAGAGAGTCGTGCCTTTTTTTCGTTTTGTGATATCCTATTCAACAGGAACTATTTTCGTGAATCCGTTTTTGACGGATTCTTTCATCAAAAAGGAGAATCAACATGAACTCAATTAGTGTCATCATTCCTGTCTATCAAACTGAATCACAAACGAAGGCAGCCATTCAATCCGTTCTCGACCAGAAGGTGTCGATCCCGGTGGAAATCGTCGTCGTCTTTGACGGACCAAGCACATACATCGATGAGCTCCGTTCTCTCTATCCGACATGTACGATCGTAGAACAGGCGCATCAAGGAACGTACGCAGCACGTCGACGCGGTCTTGAAGTTGCAACAGGTGACTACGTTACCTTCCTCGATAGTGATGATATCCTCGCACCACGTGCACTCTATACGTATATCAAAGCCTATGAGAAATCACGCGGTGAAGTCATCATCGGTAAGGTCTCACCTGTCTACAACAAGAAAAAATGGCTCATGCCGATCGATGATGATCGTTATTTCTTCTATACTCGTACGAAGTTCAATTCGCGTCATTTGACGACGATTCATGGCTGGATGATTAAAAAGGACTTGCTCAATGATCTACCTGTTCTTGAGACACGATGGTTCGCTGATACGATCATCGCCCATACCATCATTTCGAAACTGACGAACCTGACATCGGTCAGTTATGTCGTCTATGGTCGAAACTCACGTAGTACGCCACTTGAAGGACAATCGCTCTACCAAGCGCGTGATATCACGACATTGTCCGATATCTCACGGATTTACGGTATGTTATCTGCCCATACGAAGGATAACGACGTTCAAAAATTCTTAAATACATGGTACAAACGTTTCATCTCAAAACGTGGTCGAGCATTGCTTGAGCGCAGTACATCAAAAAGCCAGCAGACCGACGTCTTCCGTCATGTCGCTTACGACTTGAGACGGGCGAAGACACAAAGCAAGTATCTGCAAGCATGGTCAACGGGTTCGTATATCATGTTCCGTTCATATATCACTGCTGTTAAGACTAAACAGACATTACGGACGGCACGACGTAAAAAAATCAAGAACGGTCTCATGCTCTATCGTCTGTTCCAAAAGATGCCGGTCAAAGAGAACCTTGTCTTATTCGAGAGTTTCCTTGGACGAAGCTACTCCGATAATCCGAAGGCTCTTTATCTGAAATTAAAAGAACAACGCCCTGAACTTGAGCTCGTCTGGATTTTCGCGAATGAGCCTTCAGATGACGTCAAGGAAGCTTGCCCAAACTGGGTGCTCAAAAACAGCTTCGCGTATTACCAAGCGATGGCACGTGCGAAGTACTGGATCTTCAATACACGTCAACCGCTCAGCTTAACGAAACGCGAAGAAACGATCTACCTTCAAACGTGGCACGGCACACCATTAAAACGACTAGGTCTCGACATGGAAGAAGTCCATATGGCAGGAACGAACGCGACACGCTACAAACGAAACTTCTACAATCAAGCACAGGAATGGAACTACTTGATTTCTCCGAATGCCTATTCGAGCGAAATTTTCAAGAGTGCGTTCGGTTTCCAAAACACGATGCTTGAGACGGGTTATCCACGAAACGATCTCTTGTATGCGGACGATCAAGCTGGTCTCATCAGCGAAATCAAAGCACGTCTTGATATCCCGGCTGACAAGAAAGTCGTCTTGTACGCACCGACATGGCGGGATGATGAGTTCATCGCGCGCGGAAAATACCGCTTCGATCTCCAACTTGACTTGAATGAGATGCAGGCCCGACTCGGTGACGATTATGTCGTCTTGCTCCGGATGCATTACTTGATTGCGCAAAATATGGACATCAGTGGACACGAAGGCTTCGCTTACGACGTCTCTTCGTATGGCGATATCGCAGAGTTGTATTTGATCAGTGACGTCTTGATCACTGACTACTCGTCTATCTTCTTCGATTACGCCCACTTACAACGTCCAATGATCTTCTTTACGTACGACCTGGAGAAATATGCGTCGACGTTACGTGGATTCTATTTCGATTTCGAAGAAGTCGTTCCAGGACCACTCTTGAAAGAGACGGACCAAGTCATCGATTATATCGAACAGATCGATACGAAATCCGTCGCTTACCAAGAAAAATACGATCGCTTCCTCGAGCGATTCTGTAGTCTTGACGATGGTACGGCAAGTGAACGTGTTCTTGCTGAGTTGTTCCCGAATGCAAGCTCAGCAGATGCTGAAGATGCTGAATAAGGAGACACAATGAAAAAGGAGAAAGATGCGCTTTTGCGCTCTTTCTCCTTTTTCGTATCATCGTCTACGATACGGTGCAATCCGCTCTTCAAATTCAGGGTGAACGAAACTAGGGCGTAACGATAAGACGACCTCACCGAGGAGATGTTCTACCACGTCGTCCCATCGTTCGACGATCTCAGAAGAGGTCTTCGCAGATACATCCCCCTCTTCGAGTAATGCTGTCTCATCCGTCGTTCTCATGAAGACCCACGTATCATCAGATCGTTTGCGCCCCATCAGGGTGATACGTCCACCTTCCATCCGGTATAGAAGGATTCGCTCCCATTGACGCTTCCGACTCGGTACCATGACTTCATGATGTCGCGCGATGATTTGCTCTTTGATTGTTTCCCGGCTAGCAACGAGATTCGGACACAGATGATAAAAATCATCTGTTCGTGGATGCTTGATACCAAAGTGCGGAATACCCGACGCTTCAAGACGCTTCAACCATTCTTCTTTCGCTTGTCGCAGATGTGTCCAGCGAACAAGATGACTTCGGACGCTCCATCCTGTAATCACGAAAGGATGTCGACGCAATTCTTCGACTGACGCAAACAACGTCTGCTTTTCAAAAGAGGTTTCCTGACAGAGTTCTTCGAAACGATTGATCGATGTGACATCATTGCCATGTTGCATCGGGAATAGATTGTATAGATGGAAGCGTCCCGATAAGGCTTGTCCTTCGTAGATACCTTCTACGATCCGGATGATTTGTCGCATCGTCTCATCCAATCGACCAATTTGACCCGTCGCTTGCCCTGCCGTATCAAGTTGCTGACGTAATGTAGGATCCACCGTCGCAGAACCTGGATTCAACATCAGGCACGCACCGAGAGACGTCTCACTCTCACCCCACTGGATATATGTATGATAGCGATACAATACGTCTTGCTCTAGCCGGAATGTCGCATACACTTGAACACCGTTAGTCGTCATCATGAACCCTCCTATACTTTTATATACAACTTGATTATTTTACCATATAGAGGTTCTTATTTACTTTCATTTATACATTAGGTCAATCAAAAAATGGAGCTGACTCAAAAGTCCATCTCTACAAAGATAGGGGTGGCAGAATGATGATCTGCCACCCCTATCTCATAATAAAAAGAATGACGCGTCACACGCCACTCCTACAGGAAAAGCGCATTGATGCGCTGTCAGAGACGAACAAGACCCGCTTTCCTGCTTGAAATGAAGCAGGAAAACTGGCTTGTGTCTCGTCTGAGGAAAGGGCGTGAAAAGACGCGTCATTCTTTTTTTAGTCAGTCATATGAACGTTTTTAGTTACGGACGAACAAGGCAACGCTCTCGACGTGTGTCGTATGTGGGAACATATCGACCGGCGTCACTTCGACGAGTGTATAACCGAGCTCCGTCAACAACTTCGCGTCACGCGCTTGAGTCGACGCGTTACATGAGACGTAGACGATTCGCTTCGGTGCAACACCCGCAGCAGCACGCAAGAATTCTTCGTCACAGCCTTTACGTGGTGGATCGACGACGATGACGTCCGGTTGAATACCGGCTTTAACGAGATCCGGCATGACCTTCTCAGCTGCACCATACTCGAACGTCACGTTCTCAATGCCGTTCGCTTGTGCGTTCCGGCGTGCATCATCGATTGCTTGCGGTACGATTTCGATGCCGTAGACGTGCTTCGCTTGTTTCGCGAGTGACAAGGAAATCGAACCGATACCACAGTAAGCATCGACGACAGTCTCATCGCCTGTCAACTGAGCGTACTCGAGCGCTTTCGCGTAGAGTTTCTCTGTTTGCAGCGGGTTGACTTGGAAGAACGAATGCGGTGAGATCTCATACGTCAATCCAGCGATTTGATCGCGGATGACGGACGGTCCGTACAAGACGACGTTCTTTTTCCCAAGGATGACGTTCGTATCATCCGGGTTGATGTTGTGCTGGATCGATGTGACATTTGGTAACGCCTTTAAGATTCCTTCAACGATTTTATCGATCCCACGCAATTGTTTGACCTTCGTGACGAGCACGACCATCAACTCGTTCGTGTGGTACCCATGACGTGCCATGATATGACGGATGACGCCCGCTTTTTTCTTCTCGTCGTACGCTGGAACTTTTAAATCAGCGAGGACTTTACGCACCGCTTGGACAGCTTCGTCGTTTTCTTTATTTTGGATCAAGCAGTAGTCCATATCGATGATCCGGTGACTTCGTTTTTGATAGAAGCCAGCCATCAATTTGTTCGATTGGAAGGCGACCGGTACTTGTGCTTTGTTGCGGTAACCCCAAGGATCTTCCATCCCGATCGTCTCGTGGACGGGAATTTCAAGACCTGCCAGGCGCGCGAAAGCGTCACGGACACGGTTGTGCTTGAACTTGAGTTCTGCATCGTATGACAAGTGTTGCAATTGGCAACCGCCACACTGGTTGTAAACCGGACAAGGCGGCTCGACACGATCGACACTCTTCGTCTTTTGACGGATGATACGACCGAACCCGTAAGACTTCGTCGTTTTCGTGATTTTGATCTTGACCTGCTCCGTCGGCAATGCGCCCGGGATGAAGACCGTGTACCCATCGATGCGCGCGACCCCTGACCCTTCATGTGTCAGGTCGACGATCTCGACGACGTGTTCATCGTTCTTTTGTACTGGAATCATGAATATCCTCCTTAAAAACCTCGCTTCACGCGAGGTTCGTTTCTGCTTCTTGTAGTTGTGTATTGATTTGTTCCATCTCTTCGATCCGGAACTTTGGTGTCATGACTTCGAAATGAGAGCGAAGATTCGTCATCTCGCCTTCGCAAATGCCGCCAAACTCACCATCGATGTTCAAACTCATCTCTGATGTATTCTTCATGCGGACGAATGAGGTCGTGACATGCTCGATGCAAGGGTCTGAGAAATGATCCCCTTTTAAGGCAAGGCGCATGACACGAATCAATTCGACGAGGTTACATTTCTTCAGAATGAAGAGATCGAACCGACCGTCATTGAGTGACGCGTTCGGTGACAGCTTTTCGAATCCACCGACGGAGTTCGTGTTCGATGTCAAGAACAGCATGACTTCTCCTTTGAATATACCCTTTTCATGCTCCAGTTCGACATATGTCGGTCGGATTTGCGGAAGTTTCTCCATCCCTTTGACGTAGTACGCGAGCTGTCCGAGTGCCGTCTTCAGCTTCGAAGGCACTTCGTACGACAGTTCTGTCATGATGCCACCACCAGCGATGTTGATGAAGTAATGGACGCCTGCCGACCCTTCGATCTTACCGATATCGACCGGCATCGTATGTCCTGTGCAAATGACATCCATCGCTCCTTCGATCGTCAATGGAATACGCATCGCCCGACCAAAGTCATTCGTCGTTCCAACAGGTAATACACCAAGCTTTGGACGTTTGCTATAAGCTGCCATTCCGCTGATCACTTCGTTCAACGTACCATCGCCGCCTGCTGCGACGACGAGATCAAAGTCTGCTTCGCATGCTCGTGCTGCTTCATACGTCGCATCGCCGACCGCTTTCGTCGAGTAGACAGATGTCTCATAACCCGCTGCTTCGAGTCGGTCGAGGATATACGGTAAATTTCGTTTAACCATCTCTTTCCCGGAAGTCGGGTTATAAATCACGCGCGCTCTAGGTCTCATAAGATTTTCTCCTTTTTGACTCAACCGTTCATTTGATACATAACTGTTTTATTTTACATGAACTCTCGAGACATTACAAAGCCAAAAAAGACAGCGTCCGTTTCCTCGCAGAAGTAAAGGAGAAACGGACGCTGTTCGATCAGCTACTTATTTTAATTTTTCAAGCTCTTCATAGAAGAGTTGATCAAGGAGAGCAGGGTTCGCCATTCCTTTTGTTTTCTTCATGATTTGACCGATGACGAAACCTTTCTTCCGGTCACGTCCACCGAGTAATTCCTCGACGACGGCTGGGTTCGCTTCGAACATCTCGACGATGAGACCACGTAGCAATCCTTCGTCTGAAATTTGTGCAAGACCGTTTGCTTCGACGTATGCACGTGGCTCGACACCTTCTTCGATGACGGCCGTGAAGACTTGTTTGGCGATTTTTGAAGAAATCGTGCCGCTTGCGATCAAGTCGATCATCTCTGCCAGACGAGCTGGTGTCATCTTGACTGTTTCGAACGTTTCCGTCGATTTATTCAAGTGACCTTGGATCTCACCGATCGTCCAGTTGGCTGCTGCTTTTGGCTCTGCGCCTGCTGCGAGAGTCGCTTCGAAATACTCTGCCATCTCACGTGTGACCGTCAGTTGTTTCGCATCATACGCCGAAAGACCAAGTTCTTCTTGGTAACGGACGCGACGTGCATCCGGAAGTTCCGGGATACCGGCACGGATCGCTTCTTTCCAATCGTGATCCAACACGAGCTTGACGAGGTCAGGCTCTGGGAAGTAACGATAATCCGACGCCCCTTCTTTGACACGCATGAGGACGGTTTGTTTTTTCGTCTCATCGAAACGGAGTGTTTCTTGACGCATTACACCACCCGCAAGCAACAATTTGCGGTGACGATCTTCTTCGAACTCAAGACCTTTTAAGACGTTTCCGAACGAGTTCAAGTTTTTAAGTTCTGTTTTCGTACCGAACTTCTCTTGTCCGTATGGGCGAACGGAGATATTACAGTCACAACGAAGTGATCCTTCTTCCATCTTGACGTCCGAGACGCCTGCATATTGCAAGACTTCCTTGAGACGTTCGAGGTAGGCGACCGCATCTTTCGGTGAGCGCATGTCCGCTTCACTGACGATCTCAATCAGCGGTGCGCCTGTCCGGTTGAAGTCGACGACTGAGTGATTCGCACCCGTGTGGTTCATCTTACCAGCATCTTCTTCCAGATGGACACGTTCGATCCGGAAGCGTTTTGTTTCGCCATCGACTTCCGCATCAATGTAGCCATCGAAGCCGATCGGTTGATCGAACTGTGAGATTTGATACGCTTTTGGCGTATCTGGATAGAAGTAGTTCTTCCGGTCGAATTTCGTTTGATCGGCCACTTGGCAGTTGAGTGCCATTGCTGCACGCACAGCGAGCTCAACGGCTTTTTCGTTGATTTTCGGCAAGACGCCCGGATGTCCAAGACAAATTGGGCACGTTTTCGTGTTCGTCTCCGCGCCATATTCCCGCGCACAACCACAGAACATCTTCGTGTTCGTGCTCAGCTCGGCGTGGACCTCGATCCCGATGATCGTTTCAAAGTTCATGATACATTCGCTCCTTATAACTTCGGAAGCGCGAATCCACCTGTCGCAAGCTCAAACGCATGCGCAGCGCGATAGATCGTCGCCTCATCGAAATGTTTTCCAATGATTTGTAAGCCGACCGGAAGACCGTCGACGAATCCAGCTGGAACCGAGATGGCTGGGACACCTGCCAAGTTGATTGGAATCGTCAGGATGTCATTCGCATACATCGTGACCGGATCATCGAGCTGTGCACCGAGTTCGAATGCTGGTGTCGGTGCTGTTGGTCCGATGATGACGTCATAGTTCGCGAGGACATCGTCGAAATCCTTTTTGATCAACGTTCGCGCTTGTTGTGCTTTTTTATAGTAGGCATCGTAGTAACCTGAGCTGAGCGCATACGTTCCGAGCATGATCCGGCGTTTGACTTCGTCTCCGAATCCTTGTGAGCGGGAATACTTGAAGACATCTTCAAGTGCATCTGCTTCCGCACGAACTCCGTAACGAATACCGTCAAAGCGCGCAAGGTTCGAGGATGCTTCGGATGAAGCGAGTAAGTAGTACGTCGCAAGCGCATATTTCGAGTTCGGGAGTGACACTTCATCGACCGTCGCACCGAGTGCTTCGAGTTTTTGGATCGCTTCACGAATGTTGGTTTTGACACCTTCACTGACACCCTCACCGAAGTATTCTTTCGGAACAGCAATCTTCAGACCTTTGATATCACCTGTCAACGCTTGTGTGTAATCCGTTGCTGCGACGTTCGCAGACGTCGAATCCATCTCACAGTGTCCTGCGATCGCGCTCAAGAGATATGCGTTGTCTTCGACTGTTCGTGTCAACGGACCGATTTGGTCAAGCGACGACGCGAACGCCACGAGACCGAAGCGTGAGACGAGACCGTATGTCGGTTTCAACCCGACGACACCACAATAGGCAGCCGGTTGACGAATCGAACCACCTGTATCCGAACCAAGGCTGAACAAGACTTCGCCTGCTGCGACAGCTGCTGCTGAACCACCCGAAGAACCACCTGGAACGTGTTTCGTATTCCATGGGTTGCGAACCGGTTTGTACGCTGAATTCTCGTTTGAAGAACCCATCGCGAACTCATCCATGTTCAATTTCCCGATTGTGATCGCCCCTGCTTCATGCAGACGCTCGACGACCGTCGCGTCATGCGCTGGTACGAAGTTCTCGAGGAATTTCGAACCACATGTCGTCGTCATCCCTTTCGTGACGATGTTATCCTTGACGCCGATTGGAAGACCAAACAATGGATTTGCTTCATGTTTCGCGACATCATCCATTCGTTTTGCTTGCTCGAATGCTTCTTCGTTCAATGAAAGAAACGCACCGATTTTTCCATCGACGCGGTCGATTTGATCAAAGGATTCTTGGACGAGTTCAGAAACTTTGACTTCGCCATCCTGAATGAGTGTGTGTAGTGTTTTGACACCATGTTCAAAAAGTGACATCGGGTCATTTCCTCCTTATTCGAACACCGCTGGGACGCGGACTTGTCCGTCTTCCCAATCAGGTGCGAGTCGTTCTACTTCCGTACGCGGAAGTGATGGACGTACTTCGTCCTTACGTAGGACGTTCTTTAAATCGAGGACGTGAGTCGTCGGTTCGACGCCTGTCGTATCGAGTTCATTTAATTGTTCAGCGAACCCGAGAATCTTCTCGAGTTGTCCTGTGAATTGTGCTACTTCTTCATCTGTCACGGCAAGGCGTGCCAAATGCGCCACGTGGCGGACTTGCTCCTCATTAATCTTTGCCATGTCATTCCACCTCCGGAACTTTTGCGATATATTTTACACTATTTCTAATCATAGCACTTTTCGTCCAGACAAAAAAGACGATGGTGCATCGGGGGGAGGTCCGCACCATCGTCCTATAGGGGTAGCAAAGCTTCCGGGCGGAAAGCTTCTAGTTATGAAATACCCGCTTTAAATCAGACGAAACAAAAATACTGAATATTCATACTAATACATCGACGAGCAAGTAGACATTGAAGACGATGACGATCGAGACGATGATCCAGGCCAACGTGTTCATGAACCGACTGTTCCGATGTTCCCCCATGTACCGTTCACTCGCTGTCGCCCGAATCAAGGGAATGAGCGCGAACGGAATCCCGAACGATAAGGCGACCTGACTGAGGACAAGTGCCCGTGTCGGATCAAAACCGGAGAACAGCAACACAATCGCCGGCAACATCGTCACGGTCCGTCGAACGAACAATGGCAGTTGAAGATGGAGGAAGCCACGCATGATCGCGTCCCCTGACATCGTTCCGACGCTTGAAGAAGCAAGACCCGAGACGAGTAAAGCAATCGCAAACAGATACGGTGCGCTACCACCGAGCGTGACATGAAGTCCCTCGTAGATTGCTTCAAGCGAACCCGCTTGATACGTCGTGCCGTAAAACACACTGGCGGCGATGACGAGCATCGCTCCGTTGACCGCTCCAGCAATCAACATCGCTCCCCAGATGTCGAAACGCTGGATGCGTAACATCGACAATTTATTCGCAACGTGCCCCATCCGTCGTTTCGTTAAATCGGAATGGAGATAGATCGCGTGCGGCATGACGGTCGCTCCGAGCATTCCGGCAGCGAGGACGATACTCGACGTACCTTCGAATCCCGGTAACAACCCTGCCGATAGATCACGAAAGACCGGATGGACTTCAAATACTTCAATCGCAAAAGCAGCGGCGATGATTAAAACAAGAACGGCAATGACGGCTTCGAAATGTCGAAGCCCTTTTTGCTCGAAGCCGAGGATGACGAATGATAGGATTGCCGTCAACAGCGCCGCCATCCGTAAATCGATCGCGAACAGTAAATGAAATCCGAGTGCCGCGCCGACGAACTCCGCGAGATCGGTTGCCATCGCTACAAGTTCCGCTTGGACCCAGTAGAAGAAGCGCGTGACCGGCGATAACTCTTCCCGGATTACTTCCGCTAAACTGAGATTGCTGACGATTCCAAGCTTGGCTGACAGGAACTGAATGACGACCGCCATCAAGTTCGAGGCAACGATGACCCAGAGCAGCAAATAGCCATACTGGGCGCCTGCCGTCATGTTCGTCGCGAAGTTTCCCGGATCGAGATACGCGACGGCAGCAACGAACGCCGGTCCGATATATGTCCGTTTTTTCGGTAAATCTTGTGTAAGTGGCTGTGTCGCCATCTCGTTCACCTCACTTTTTGTTTTCATTATACGCTCATATTGCGCAAGTGCAACAAATATGTTTATGGTAAATAACAACATATGAAGTGAATTAAAAAGGGATGTCTCCTGTAATCAGGAAACACCCCTTTTGGTTAATTAGACGATTTTCCGCTCAGGTTCTGCACCTTTTAGTTGCGCTTGTACCTGATCGAATTCGTCATAGATGGCTTGACTCGGTTCCTTCGTCACGAGACTGCCGATGACGAGCGCAATCGTAGAAGCGATGAACGCCGGAATCATCTCGTACATTTCCGAAATGTAGGATGGTAATCCAGCAACGTTCTGATTGATGAGAATCCAAGCGATGACGACGACGGATCCCGTGATCATCGAAGCAAGTGCTCCAGTCTTGTTCATCCGGCGCCATAGTAAGCTGAACAGCACGACTGGTCCGAACGCTGAACCAAAACCAGCCCACGCATATCCGACGAGCGTCAGAATCGACTTCTGCGCGCCAAACGATAAGAGAATCGCGAGAACCGCAACGACGAGAACCATGACGCGACCCATGATCATCAGTTCGCGGTCTGAGGCACTCCGTTTAAAGAAACGGTGATAGAAATCATTCGTCGCCGCACTCGAAGAGACGAGGAGTTGCGTCGAAATCGTCGACATGATCGCAGCGAGTAAGGCTGCCAGCAACAGTCCCGTAATGAATCCTGGGAAGAGATCACGTGATAGTTGAATGAAGACATTCTCTGGATTTTTTAGTCCAGCACTTTGTTGCGTGAAGTAGGCATAACCAATCAAACCTGTCACCATCGCACCAACAATCGAGAATGTCATCCAAATCATTCCGACGCGACGTGCCGACTTCATCTCGTGTAAGTTCCGGATTGCCATGAAACGGACGATGATATGCGGTTGACCGAAATACCCGAGTCCCCAAGCGAGGAGCGAGATGATACCGATCGTCGTCGTCCCTTTGAAGAGTTCCAATTTAGAGCCGTCCGTCGACCGGATCGTCTCGAGTGTGTCGTTGATCCCACCACTTAAAGTCAATGCAATAGCAGGTACGATCAACAGCGCGATGACCATGATCATCCCTTGGACGACGTCCGTCCAACTGACAGCAAGGAAACCGCCGAGGAAGACATATGCAATGACGACGCCCGCAAGAATCCAAAGACCCTTCGTGTACTCGAGACCAAAGACGGCTTCGAACAAACGACCACCAGCGACAAAACCACTTGATGCGTACATTATAAAGAATATTAAGATAACTCCAGCTGAAACAGTACGCAAGACACCACTTTTATCGTGGAATCGTTTTTCAAAGTAATCGGGAATCGTGATCGCATCTCCTGCATGTGCCGTATACGCACGCAGACGCGGCGCAACGAGTAACCAGTTGGCGTATGCGCCAAGCAATAAACCAACGACGATCCATCCACTGGACAGACCAGTTGCATACATCGCACCCGGTAATCCCATCAACAGCCAGCCACTCATGTCACTTGCCCCTGCAGAGAGCGCCGTGACGACGGGACCAATCGTACGTCCCCCAAGCATGTAGTCATTCATGTTCTTCGTCCGATAATACGCAATGACGCCTAGTGCGACCATCAGTCCGAGATACAGCAAAATCGCGAACCACATTCCGTTCATCCTTGCTCCCCCTTTTTTCGTGATATAAGAAAAACGGGCATGCAGGTCGCACACCCGTTTCATCTATTAAACACCATTTCAGAACATTTCTGAAGTTGTTTTTGCTTGAAGATGTAAAGTCAAGTAATCCGGTCCGCCTGCTTTTGAATCCGTTCCAGACATGTTGAATCCACCGAATGGTTGGTAGCCGACGATTGCGCCTGTGCACCCACGGTTGAAGTAGAGGTTACCAACGTGGAAGTTCGCACGCGCGTACTCTTGGTTCGTCCGGTCTTGCGTGATGACAGCACCTGTCAATCCGTATTCCGTGTTGTTCGCGATGTCGATTGCTTCTTTGAAATCTTTCGCTTTCGTGAAGGCGACGACTGGTCCGAAGATCTCTTCTTGCATCAAACGATCCGTTGGTTGAACGTCAGCGACGACTGTCGGTGAGACGAAGAATCCTGTTGAATCATCTGCCGTACCACCTGCGACGATACGTCCTTCTTCTTTTGCGACGTCGAAGTACGACGTGATTTTCTTGAATGCTGCTGCGTCAATGACCGGTCCGACATTGTTCGAGACATCTGTCGGGTTACCGATGCTCAGTTTGTTCGTGTTCGCGACAACTTTTTCGAGCAACTCGTCATAGACAGAGTCGAGTGCGACGACACGTGAACAAGCTGAACATTTTTGACCCGAGAATCCGAATGCCGCTTTCGTGATCATGTCCGCTGCGTAATCGAGGTCAGCCGACTCATCGATGACCATCGTATCTTTTCCGCCCATTTCCGCAATGACGCGTTTGAGCCAGATTTGACCTTCGTTTAGTTTCGATGCCCGCTCGTTGATGCGAAGACCGACATCACGTGATCCCGTGAAGCTGATGAAACGTGTTTTCGGATGATCGACGAGGTAGTCACCAACTTCTGCTCCTGAACCGGGTACGAAGTTCAAGACACCAGCTGGAAGACCAGCCTGCTCCATCACTTCGACGAATTTCGCTGCGACGACCGGTGTCGTCGATGCGGGTTTCAAGAGGATCGGATTCCCTGCCACGATTGCTGCGACAGCTGTTCCAGCCATGATCGCGAGTGGGAAGTTCCATGGTGAGATGATGACACCAACACCGAGTGGAATGTAATCGTAACGGTTGTATTCGCCTGGACGACTCTCGACTTTTTTGCCGTCTTTTAAGACGAGCATCTGACGTGCGTAGTATTCGAGGAAGTCGATTGCTTCTGCTGTATCGGCATCGGCTTCGTTCCAAGGCTTCCCTGCTTCTTTGACGAGGTAGGCAGAGAACTCATGCTTCCGCTTGCGGATGATGTTCGCTGCTTTGAATAGGACGTCCGCACGTACAGACGGATTGACGAATTTCCATGTTTCGAAAGCTGTGACTGCTGCTTGCATCGCTTCTTCTGCATGTTCCTGTGTCGCTTTCGAGACACGTCCGACGATTTCTTCTTTGTTAGCCGGATTGACGGAGACGATTTTATCTTCCGTCGTCACATGTTTTCCACCGATGACGAGCGGATAATCTTTGCCGAGTTCTTGCGTGACGAGTGCAAGTGCCTCTTCGAACGCTTTCTTGTTTGCTTCTTGTGAGAAGTCCGTGAATGGTTCGTGTTTGTACGGAATCATCTCTATTCCCCCTTTAATCTCTACTTTAAATCGCTTACATTCTCCATTGTACAGAAGCATGAGTCCGCTTACAATTATTCTAGTCAAAAAAATAGAGGAGCGACCGATTTGGTCGCTCCTCCGTTCTCAATTATTCCTTCGCTTGTGAAAAGACGATCTCTTCGTGTTCAATTGAAACTTTAACGTCTTGCCCTTGGAATAACCAATCATCTTGATCCGAGACGACGAAGTGGATGCCGTCGACGACTTCTTCGACTGCTGCCCGTTCGACTTCTTCCATATGAACACCAACCGAGAAACCTTGTGTTAAATCCGTTGAGCCACCATATTTTGCGAAGAAGCGAATCGTATCGCCTGATTTTGCTTCCATCTCATCTTTAAAGTATTGCAATGCCTCATCTGTAATATGAATTTTCATATCTATCACTCCCCTTTCGTTTAGTGTACCGATATCCTACTCAAAAAAGCGAATTTCCTGTATGGTAGAGACAAGATTAGCTATGGAATCACCATGAAACATTCATCTTAGGAGGAATTCGAATGAAACGATCGCTCGTAGTGCTGCTTGCGACCAGTCTCGTACTCGTCGGTTGCGGAAACGATTCTCCGTCTTCTACAGATACCAAATCCCCGAAGACGACGGAAACGAAACAACAGAAGGCTGAACAAGCCGTTCTTGACGTCTATCAAACATACGAAAAAACGCTCGGTCAATCCGGACGAGCAGATGCGAAGGATCTCGCATCGATTGAATATACGGGTGACGAAAAACAACTTGAACCGCTTGCCGTTGGTGCGAAAAACTTGAATGTCGTTCCCGGTAAGGTCGTCAAGTCGTTCCAAAAGGGCGACGTCGCCTATATCATCCACGAATTCAAGGATGCAAAAGGATCGATTCTCCCGAACCGAGGATCGAAGCTGTTATTGAAGAAAGACGACGAGTGGAAGGTCGTTCTGACACCGACGACCTTCGACCCAGCCGTCTTCTCGACGCTTGGCGATATGTTCACCGGATTCAACGCTGATGAGTATGGTGTCAATGCGAAGGCAGCTGACGAGATTGGAAAAACGGATGAAAAAGAGCAGGATGCCGTCTTTTCTCGCGTCAATGCACAAACCGATTATATGGCGCTCGAGATGAACAGTAACATTCTGATGATTTACGGTGAGGCGCTCAAGAACGAAGGAAACCCTGAGACGCTCGTTGATTACTATCAAGACTACGCAGACTGGTATGAAGAAGAACAGCCACTCCTCATGAAGACGGCGAAAGCTGGTACGGATTATGAGAAGTACTTGATCGCACTCGATCCATTAAAAGAAAGTCTTCAAAAGAAGCTTGAGAAATATGCGGATCAATTAAACATGGAATTAGGATAAGGAGGAATTTTCATGCAAGCACCTACATTCACCCTTCCGAATGCACGAGGAGAATCAATTTCCCTCGAGGATTATCGTGGAAAAAAAGTCGTACTCTATTTCTATCCGAAGGATTCAACGCCTGGTTGTACGACCGAGGCATGTGATTTCCGTGATGCGACGCAAGCGTTCGAAGAGAACAACACCGTCATTCTCGGTGTTTCTGCTGATAGTCAGAAACGGCATCAAAATTTTATCGCAAAATACGAATTACCGTTTCAATTGTTATCAGATGTCGATCACGAAGTGTGTGAGCAATATGGTGTCTGGCAACTGAAAAAGAACTATGGTAAGGAATATTATGGAATTGTTCGCTCAACTTTCTTAATCGATGAATCTGGTGAAATCGTTAAAGAATGGCGCAGTGTGAAAGTAAAAGATCATGTCGCAGAAGCACTTCAGTACGTCCAAGAAAAGAAATAAGTTCAAGAACCAGTTGTTTCATACAACTGGTTCTTTTTGTATTAAATACTTCTAATAATTCCTAATTTTATCCTTACATAAAAATAAATTCGCGAGAAAAACGTTGGTATCACACATAAATTTAATGATTTTGAAATAATCTGAAAATATTCTATTGATTTTTCTGAATATTGTATTTATTATTGATAACAAGTTGATCCGGTGCTTTCCACAGCTTAAGAATAAAAGGCGATGACCCCTCTTATTTTTAGTCGGACACCGGATCGCTATCCTATCGGTTCTTATCGTTTCACCAGATATATCTATTTCTTTTGGGAGGGATTTACTTTATGAAGAAGAAAAAGGCACTTGCACTCGTCGGAGCACTGACAATCGCTGGATCAAGTCTTGCGGCATGTTCGACGACAGATGAAGGTTCAAAAGAAGGCAGTTCGACGTCAGGAGAGAAAGCCTCAGACAAGCAAGTCTTGAATTTGATCAACGGTTCGGATATCCCGGCACTTAGCCCAACCGTCGCAACGGACTCAGTATCGTTTACAGTCTTGAACAACGTTCAAGAAGGACTGTTCCGCCTTGACGACAAACAAGAAGCAACACCGGGTGTCGCAGAAAGTGTTGACATTTCAGAAGATAAACTTACATACACATTTAAACTTCGTGATTCGAAATGGTCGGACGGCAGTGATGTCACAGCAAAAGACTTCGAATACGCATGGAAACGCGTCCTTGATCCGAAGAGTGGTTCGCAGTATGCATACATCATGTACCTCATCGAGGGTGCAGAAGCATACAACACAGGTAAAGGGAAAGCAGAAGATGTCGCAGTCAAAGCGGTCGATGACAAGACACTTGAAGTCAAGTTGACACAACCGGCTGAATACTTCAAATCGTTGACTGGTTTCGGTTCATTCATGCCATTGAAACAAGAATTCGTCGAAAAACAAGGCAAGAACTTCGCATCGAATGCAGATACTTTCCTTTACAACGGTCCGTTCGTCCTCTCGGATTGGAAGACCGATGTCGGCTGGAGTTACAAAAAGAACAATGAGTATTGGGATAAAGATAACGTCAAACTTGAAGAAATCAACACGAAAATCGTTAAAGAAGTCTCTACAGGTGTCAACTTGTATGAAAAAGGCGATGTTGATTTAGCTGGCTTAACGAGTGAATTTGTCGATCAATATAAAGATGATGACGATTTCATAACTCGTCTCGATGCGAACATGTTCTACGTCCAAATGAACTTCAAGAATGAACTCTTGAAGAACAAGGATATCCGTAAAGCGATCGACTCTGGGTACGATAAAGAGCAGATGGCAAAGGTTCTCTTGAACAACGGTTCGATCCCTGCTTACTACTATGTACCAAAAGACTTTGCGAAAGGTCCAGACGGTAAAGACTTCCGTGATGGAAACGAAGGCTTCGGTTCATTCGATGCTTCTGCTGCAAAAGCATCATTCGAAAAAGGACTTAAAGAAGTTGGTAAGAAATCATTCAAACTTGAGCTACTCTCATATGATGATGACAACTCGAAGAAAATCTCAGAGTACCTCAAAGGCGAGTGGGAGAAAAACCTTCCAGGTCTTGAAGTCACGATCAAACAACAACCGTTCAAGAACAAGCTAGAGCTCGAATCGAAAGGTGAGTTCGAACTGTCATTCGCAGGATGGGGACCTGACTATCAGGATCCGATGACATTCCTCGATATGTGGGTAACTGGTGGACCATACAACCGCGGTAAATACACAAGCGATAAGTATGATTCACTCATCAAATCAGCTCAAAAAGAGACTGACGCAGCAAAACGTTGGCAGTCCCTCAAAGATGCTGAAAAAGTACTCCTTGAAGACGATCAAGCAATCTCCGTCATGTACCAAAAAGGTGTTTCTTCTCTTCGTAAACCATACGTCAAAGGAATCGTTAACCACAAAGTCGGTGCCGATACTTCGTACAAATGGGCTTACATCGAAGGAAAATAAGTTATATCAAAAGACCAGATTCGCTGACGAGCGTGTCTGGTCTTTTTTTCCATATGAGCCGTTTGTCCTATTTTTCTGAATAGAATTAAAATTTCGTGTCATTCTGTTTTCATTTCCATGACTTCCATTTATACTAAGCAAAGAATCCGATTCACTTTATTTACAATATTTTGCGGGAATTATTCATAATTAATGGAAATGTACCGATATATCTAATACAGAGGACTTTTGCCTCAATACTACATCGAACTAGGAAGGAGGACTCACTCATGAAGCAACGTGTACTTACGAGTCAACAGAGTTATACAGAAGAGCAGCTTGAGATGATTGAAGCCATCCGTGCGGTCGGTGAACTCATCCAGGACCGTCCACGCCGTACTGTCTATCGCCGTTATGCTTTAGTTAATGACTGGCCTCAACCGGAAAACATCATTCGTCAATTCGGATCATGGCCGGAAGCCTTGTCTGCTGCTGGGTATGAGTGGAATGTCGATCAACAGCCGGAGGAGCTCGAGCGGGCACCGAAATATACGAAAGACGAAATCTTAAAGTCATTCGAACGGTACGCACAAGACGTCGGCTCTACGATCACACTCAAGAAGTACCAGATGTGGCGTAAATCTGTCCATCATGCACCGAGTCACTATCACATCGTCAAGATGTTCGGTTCGTGGCACGATGCGTGTACCGCTGCAGGACTTGAAGCAAGCGTCACTTATTCGAAAGCTGAACTTGCTGCTTCTCTGCGTCAAGCCATCGAGGAGGTCGGCTTTGCCCTCTCTTTTGAAGCGTACCGGGAATGGGCAAAACGGAACAACAAACCATCGACGAAAGCCTTACTTCATCGTTACGGTTCTTGGTCAGCCGCGATCCATGCGATTGAAAATGAGATTCGTCTCAGCAAACAACAAGCACAATGAACTTATTCTTTTTCGATCCTTCTCGTTCATCTGAACTGGGAGGATTTTTTTCACCAAAAAAGAAGATAGCGTCTCTGCTACCTTCTTCTACTTGATTTAAATGACCTTCTCTTTCCACTCCTGATACGATGCCACACGATCGCGCCCTTGGAACTTCGCTCCGACGTACATCGCACGATCGGCATTTCGAATCAAACTCGCGAGATCACCAAGTTCCTTTAATGTATCGATGCCGATGCTAGCCGTGATCCGGAGCGTATGCCCTTCGACTAAGATCGGATTCGCATGCAACGTCTCGCGGATTCGTTCTGCGACGATTTGGGCTGAATCAAGATCCGTATTCGGTAGTAAGATGACGAACTCCTCTCCTCCGTAACGCGCGACAAGATCCGTGATGCGTGTTGCTTGCATTAGTAACTTCGCCACTTCAAATAAGACGACGTCTCCGACTTCATGACCGTACGTATCATTGATTTGTTTGAAGTGATCTAAGTCGATCATTAAGGCTGAGAACGGATAAAGATCGCGTTGTTTAATACGACGATCGCCCCACTCTTGCAAGGCACGATAGTTCGGTAGTTTCGTCATCGCATCCGTCCGGCTGTCGGTCAACAAGCGCTCTCGCTCGTGTGCCCGTTCCACTGCCCACGACAGAACACGTAGGGCACGATATAGCTCATAACCAAAATCCTGCGTGAACTCACCACTTGCATTCGAGGCAAGGAGCAACGAGCAGTTGATCGTCTCCGTCGCTTCCGGTTGAATAAAAAGGACCGACTGTGTCTCTTCCGGCAAGCTATCGTAAAGACGAATATCCCACTCCTGTTGCATCCCGTAAAGAAGGACTTCTTCTTTCTCGATGATATCTTCAATGATTCGCCCTTCGACATGATCGGCTTTTAACTTTCGTCCGTCCTTCAACGAATAGTAGACGCTCTGCTTTCCTTCTTTGAAATCAAATTTAATCCAAGCGATATCCGGTTTGACGAATTGATTGAGCTGTCGTAAATACCGCTCAATGATGAACTGGGCATCACCGTCTTTCCAAGCCGCCTCTTTTAATCGCTCAATCTGCTCCCAATGTTCGATCCGGTCTGTCGCCTCAACGGAACTTCCCAGTGCACGCTTGATGATGAATAAGGCAAACGCCGCCATGACGAGTCCGCTATTCCCGTTTCCTTGAACAACGAGTGTGCTGAAGATTCCGTATAACAATTCTGCCGTGATGACGACCGCTTCGAAACGTAGCAGCTGGAACATGACATCATTTGGAATGTTTTCTCCAAGAAGAAATCGAGATAACTGATATTGCAATAAGAGGACGATCCAGAGGATCGCGACCATCGCCAGTAACGGCACGATGTTTTCTGTCAGCACGAATGCTTCGCCATGTGTCCCGCCGAGTGCATTATAGGCAAGACCTGCTGGAACGATTAAAAACAATTCGAGTGCGACGTTGAAGGGATAGTTATGTAACATCCGCCGACGTCCGATTGGTGTATGAATCGTTCGCAACTGATAGATGAGCATCGTCAACTGCCCGACACAAATCGCTGATAGTAATCCATACGTCAAGAATGTAAAGAGGACGAATCCAAAATGGAAAGTAAAACTCATATGACGACGACGGACAGGATCGACGACGAAAATCGTCGATAAGGCGGCAATCAATAAGAACGTAAACAAATCGACGCTGAGACTATAATCTCTCGACTTCGCAAAAAGATCGATGCCTATGACGATTACGAAAAAAACGACCCAGCTTCGAAGGAGATATTGTTGAAAACGACGCACAAAACATTCCCCTTCCTTTAAATTATGTAGTTGTATATTACTGGAAATCGATATGTCTATTATTCTACTTTTCGAGCAAAAAGTCGAACTTCGATGGTTTCCTTTGATACAATTGACGCGAGGTGATTTTTTATGACAAATACATTCACGCAACACGCATTTGATACATTTCAGATTGATGGACTAGAACCACGGATGGAAGCGATTCGCGAACGCATCCAGCCGGTCTTTCGAGACATCGGTCAGGAAGTCGCACCTGATTTAACGGTCGCAACAGCAGAAGATGTCCATGTTCATATCGCGCAACACGCCCGCCGGAAGGTCAACCCTCCGAAGGATACATGGATGGCATTCTCCCCCGATAAACGTGGATACAAAAAACATCCGCATTTCCAAGTCGGTCTGTTTGATGATCATCTGTTCATTTGGCTCGCCTACATCTATGAGTTGCCGAATAAACAACAATACGCATCGAAACTGTTACAGCATACAGAACTGCTGACATCCCTTCCGGATGACTTCGTCGTCTCATACGATCATATGAAAAAAGACGCCGTCTCCGTTCATGAGACGGATATCGAAAAAGGATTACAACGTTTCCACGACGTCAAAAAGGCAGAATTCCTTGTTGGTCGCCACATTCCGGCAGAACAAGTGCATCACCTGTCACGCGAAGAATTACTGGAAATGATTCGAAATACCTATTCGCATCTCGTACCACTCTATAAAACGATTAAATAAAAAGGATGGCCGAATCGGTCATCCTTTTTACATTAGTTATATTTTACTAGAATTGACATGACTTGTGTACGGTCGGAATTCAAATTTAGATAAATGTTGACCTGTTTTGAGGAAACGGTCATGACGTTGAATGTTTTATCGAGTTTCGCTGTCGGATACGCTTTTTTGACTTCCTTGACTGTCACAGTTCGCTTGACCTGTTTCGGATCATAAACGATAGCACTGACTTTCGCTTTTGTGTCCTTCACTCCATACGTGGAGCAGTAATGAAGGGCACGATCCGCTGAGGCAAGACCATTTCCGCTTTGACACCAATTTGAGTTCTTTTCCCCCTTATAGGATTTATGTACTTGGGCAAGTGTTGTTTTTTCAAGAACAACTTTTCCATCGAGTGAACGTGCTTTTTTCGCTTGTGCTTGAATTTCTTGCAGCCATTTGACGTCTGTCTGTTTTGTTGCTTCGACCGGTTGGTTATATGAAGTGCCTGACACGATGCTGACAGTGAGTGCGGCAGTTAAGATAATTCCTAAGACTTGTTTCATGATGATGTCCTCCTCGGCGCCTATAAAAAGCGTTAATAATAAACTGATTCCCCTATTTCAAAAAATTATTCAGTTTTTATAGTTTTTTTCTGGGAACTTATATTTATTTTTTTGATGAGAAATAAAAAAAGAACCCAGTGTCGCATGACACTAGGTTCTACCTCATTTCTTATGCATCTTAAACTCTAGGAACAACTCATTGTAATGCGCGAGCATTTTCTTTCCGAGGTTCTCATAGACTTCAAGCGTATCGGTAACTTGTTTATCAGGATAGAATCGCTCATCGGTCCGAACCGACTTATCGAGCAATTTCAAACCTTCTTTGTTTGGTGTCGAATAGCCGACGTAGTCCGCATTCTTCGCTGAAATATCAGGACGCAACATGAAGTTGATGAACTCGTGTGCCCCCTCGACGTTTTTCGCGGTCTTCGGAATGACGACATTGTCGAACCAGACATTTGATCCTTCTTTTGGAATGACGTAGTCGAGATTTTCGTTTTCGCTCATGATCTCGTTTGCATCACCCGACCAGACAACACCGAGTCCTGCTTCTTCATTCGCGAGCAATAACTTAATCTCGTCCCCGACGATCGCCTTGACGTTTGGCGTCAGGCGCATCAAGTTCGCTTTTGCTTCTTGCAGTTTCGACTCATCCGTTTCATTTAACGAATAACCGAGACTATTCAAGCTCATCCCCATGACTTCACGGGCACCGTCAGCGAGTAGAATCTGATTCTTCAGCTTCGGATCCCAGAGATCCTTCCAGCTCGTCGGTTTCTTCCCATCAATCAGGTCTTTGTTGTAGACGATACCGACCGTTCCCCAGAAATACGGAATCGAGTACTTGTTGTTCGGATCAAACGACAAATCTAAAAAGCGCGAATCGATGTTCTTGAGATTCGGAATCTTTTGATGATCGATTGGAACGACGAGCTTCTCATCGATCATCTTCGCAATCGCATAGTCAGACGGAACGGCGATATCGTACGTCGTTCCTCCCTGCTCGATTTTCGTCAACATCGCTTCGTTTGAATCGAACGTTTGATAGACGACCTTGATGCCGCTCTCTTTTTCAAACTGTTTGATCAGTGCCGGGTCGATATAATCGCCCCAGTTGTAGATATTCAGGACATTTTTACCCGAATACCCTTGTGTCTCGTTCAACTGATTCAAGGTGAATAGGATGACACCTGAAATCAAGAAAATCGCGGCGAATAATTGAATCAATTTTTTCAACGGTCATTTCACCTCCGGTCGCGAAAGCTTCGTAGCAGCTCGTTGGTTCAAGAAGTAGTAGCCGATGACGAGCAGGAACGTAAACAAGAAGATGACAGTCGACAAGGCGTTGATTTTCATCGAAATCCCTTGACGGGCAAGTGAGTAGATCTCAACGGACAATGTCGTAAAGCCGTTTCCTGTCACGAAGAACGTCACCGCAAAATCATCCAGTGAGTACGTCAATGCCGTGAAGAATCCAGCAAAGATACCGGGAGTGATGTACGGCAAGATGACTTTCGTCAGAACGTCCCAACGGCTTGCGCCTAAGTCACGCGCCGCATCAACGAGCGTTGGACTCATCTCCTGCAACTTCGGCAGGACGAGAATGACGACGATCGGTACCGAGAACGCAATGTGGGACAGTAAGACCGACGTAAAACCGAGCTGGATGCCAAGTAGCGTGAAGAAGATCAAGAACGATGCTCCGATGATGACATCCGGACTGACGATCAAGATGCTGTTCAGTGTTAGTAATGACGTCTCGACCCGTTTTTTGCGAACGGCTTGAATCCCGATTGCTCCGAATACGCCAAGGATCGTCGAGATTGCGGCGGATAACAAGGCAATGACGAGTGTGTTCAAGACGATGATCAACAAGCGTGAATCTTGGAAGACTTCCTTGTACCAATCCCACGTGAACGAATCGAAGTTCGTCATATTGTCAGCGCTGTTGAACGAATAGAATGCCAAGTAGAATATCGGAGCATACAAAATGATGAAGACTCCGATCAGATAAAGATTTGCTAGTTTCAGACGTTTCATCAAGTCGTCGCTCCTTTCTTCCGTTTTGTACTCGTCAAGGCAAGGATGATCGCCATCGCGATGATGAGGAAGACAGCGATCGTCGCTCCCATGCCCCAGTTCTGTGTCACGAGGAACTGTTGTTCAATCGCTGTACCGAGCGTGATGACGCGGTTTCCGGCAATCAGACGCGTAATCATGAACAGCGATAATGCCGGAATGAAGACGAGCTGACAGCCTGACTTCACACCATCGAGCGTCAACGGGAAGACGACACGTCGGAACGTCGTGAAGTTCGACGCTCCAAGATCACGTGCAGCGAAGACGAGTGACGGACTCAATTTTTCAATCGCATTGAAGATCGGAAGGATCATGAACGGAATGAAGATGTACACCGAGACGAAGACGAAACTGAAATCGGTAAAGAGAATCTGTTGTCGTCCAATCCCAATCGCTTCAAGCGTTTGGTTCGCAAGACCATACGTACTGAACAACCCGATGAAGGCATAAGCTTTCAACAACAAGTTGATCCACGTCGGTAAGATGATCAAAAGTAGCCACAGCTGTTTATGCTTCGTTTTCGTCAACAAGTAAGCAGTCGGATAACCGATCAAGAGCGAAAACACCGTAATCAAAAACGCATACCAGAACGAGCTGAGTGTCATCGTCAAATAGGTCGACGTAAAGAAGTTCTGGTAGTTCTCAAATGAGAAGTTGCCGTCCAAATCAAGGAATGAATAGTAGACGACGAGTACGATTGGTGCGATGACGAACAAGGCAATCCAGAATAGATACGGGATGAGATACCAGTTACGTGATTTTTGCATCATAACACCCCGTCGTAGGATTCCAGACGCTTATCGAATTCTTCTTCCGTCTCGTTCAGTCGCATGACGTGAATCGCTTCCGGATCAAATGTCAGTCCGATCTGCTCACCAACCGTCGCCTTTTTCGTACTGTGGACGAGCCATTCGTTACCGACTTCATCCATACAAGCGATTTCGTAGTGCACGCCACGGAAAAGTTGCGAATCGACGGTGACTTGCAGTTTCCCTTGTGCCACGTTCGTGATTTCAAGGTCCTCCGGACGAATGACGATCTCGACCGGTTCGTTCAATTCAAGACCACGGTCGACACATTCGAATTCCTTCTCGGCGAACCAGACCCGATAGTCTTCCACCATGCGTCCTGGAATGATGTTCGACTCACCGATGAAGTCCGCGACAAAGCGGTTGATCGGTTCATCATAGATATCCGTCGGTGTGCCCGATTGTTGAATGACACCGTGATTGAGGACGAAGATTTCATCTGACATCGCCAGTGCCTCTTCTTGGTCGTGCGTGACGAAGATGAACGTGATGCCAAGACGACGTTGCAAGTCGCGGAGCTCATACTGCATCTCTGTCCGTAATTTCAAGTCGAGCGCTGACAGTGGTTCATCGAGCAAGATGACTTCCGGCTCATTGACGATTGCCCGGGCAATCGCGACACGTTGCCGCTGTCCACCTGACATCTCGGTAATTTCTCGTTTCTCATAACCGGACAAGTTGACGAACTTCAATGCATCCGTCACACGTTTTGCGATCTCTGCTTCTTTCACCTTCTTGATGCGAAGACCGAAGGCAATGTTTTCGAAGACGTTCAAGTGCGGGAAGAGTGCGTAGTCTTGGAAAACCGTATTGACTTGACGTTTGTTCGCCGGTACATCGTTGATCCGTTTTCCGTTGAAGATGATGTCTCCTTCTGTCGCTTCCGAAAAGCCGGCAATCAGTCGTAAGATCGTCGTTTTCCCACAACCCGATGGTCCGAGTAACGTATAGAACTTCCCGCGTTCGATTTCAAAGCTGACTTGGTCGAGGACGGTCTGATCGTCGTATCGTTTCGTGACGTCCTTGAATTGAATAATCGTAGTATCTGCCAATCTAGTTCCTCCTTTATAAGTATGAGTCAGTCGCGGTCACGAGGACCTTCGTCTCTTGTGTTGACTCATTGCGTAGTTGATGGATTTCTGAAGCCTTATAGTAAAGTGTCTCTCCTTGTTTTGCTACAAAAGACTGACGTCCGAGCGTCAATGTGACGTTTCCTGCAAGCACATAGACGAACGTCTCAGCACCCGATGGCTCATATGTCTTGAATGCTCCCCCTGGCGCGAGTGTCAATAGGACCGGTTCCATCTCTTTCTCGTTCGATTCCGGAATGAGCCATGTGACATGATACCCTTGTTCCTCATCGGCATACGTCGTGACATCCTCTTCACCGTAGATGACTTTTTGATTGAGTGTATCCTCATCAAAGAAATCCTTCGGTGAGATGCCAAGAACTTCGAGGAGATGAAACAGCGTCTCGATCGACGGTGAACTGAGTTCCCGTTCGAGTTGCGAGATGTACCCTTTACTCAGGTCTGTTCTTTCCCCTAGTTCCTCTTGCGTCAATCCCTTTTGAAGACGGAGGTTCTTGATTTTTTGTCCGATTGAGTACAATCGACGTCCTCCTCTCATCGGCTTAGTTTAGTATAAGATGACTAAAAGTTTACTAATCACGTACCGATTATAGCGTATTTCATTATTTAATCAACTAAAACGTTCAATATTTTTTAATGTTCATTTGACAGTAAGAACGCTTACACCTACAATTAATATCAGGTACTAATTTAAGGAGGAACTTGTTATGCGGATCGCTTGGATCACTGATAGTACAACGATTTTACCGGATACGATCGCTCAGCGCGATGATCTTTCGGTCGTCCCTTTACTTGTCATGAAGGATGGCGAAAGTTTCGTCGATGGTGTCGACGTTGATGCGGAGACCGTCTATAGCTGGATTGACTCAAAACACAAGGTAACGACGAGCCAACCTTCGATCGGGAGTTTCACCGAGCACTATGAACGGTTGAAAGAGGATTACGACGTCGGCTTCGCTGTTCACTTATCGAGTGAACTGAGTGGCACGTACAGCGCTTCCGTTCAAGGGGCAGAGATTGCTGGCTTTCGTCTGATTGCGATTGATTCCCGTTGTGGGATTTATCCGGCTGGTCAACTTCTGGCAGAAGCGATTGAACTCGTCGAAGCGGGACACTCGATCGAATCCGTCGAACAGATCATTCTCGAGCGTCGTTTCGACCATCACATTGAATTCACGGTCGCGAACCTCGATCAATTACAAGCAGGCGGACGCATCTCTTCGACGAAGGCATTCGTCGGTAACTTGTTGCAACTTCGCCCGTTGTTCCACTTCGAAGAAGGAAAGATCGTTCCTTACCAAACCGTCCGGACGTTTAAAAAAGCGCATTCAAAGATTTTTGATCATCTTGTCGCAATCATTGAACGGGGGCAGGTCACGGATATTTCACTATTCCACGCGACAGCGTATGATCTTGCACTCGAGTGGAAACAACGCCTCGAATCGCAATACGATGTGCGTGTCCGAATCGATGACTTAACGCCGGTTCTCGGTTCGCATACAGGGAATCCAGCAATCGGTATGTCCTTTTTGAACCCGACACGCCGACCGTGATGAATAATGAATTTGATTTTTGGGTAAACCTTCTTTAGAGAATAAAGGAGGTTTTTTGTTTGAAAAATAATAAATGGATTTGGCTCAACTGGGTCGGCTTCATCTTCACGATTGCTGTGAACGCCCTTGATGGTGGAAAGACAGGACGAATCTCTGATTCAATCATCACATTGTTCAAACCGGCTGGGTATGCGTTCTCGATTTGGGGATTAATTTATACGATTCTACTCATCTGGTTGATTTTACAATCGATTCCGAAATTTAAGGAACACGAACTGGCGAAGAAAATCGGACCGTGGTTCTTGATCAGCTGTCTGTTTAATGCTGGCTGGATTGTTTCCTTCACGTTTGAACTGTTCGTTGTCTCCGTCGTCGTCATCGTTGGTCTCTTGTTGTCCTTGATCGTCATCTACTCAAAAATTGATCGTGAGACGAAAGGATTACGCTTCAAGCTACCGTTCTCGCTTTATCTCGGCTGGGTATCAGTCGCGACGATTGCCGACATCTTCCTGACGATCAACGCAGAAGGCGTGACATCTTGGCTTGGAATTGGAGATGCGGGTTGGACGATGATCATACTCGTCGTCGGAGTCATCATCGCTCTTCTCTTCATGTTTGCGAACCGTGATCCGATTTATCCGCTTGTCTTCGTCTGGGCGTATATCGCGATCAATTTCGAGTCCGATAATGGTCTCGTTGATACGACGGTTCTCGGTAGCGTTGTCTTATTGTTAGCCGGTTATATCTTCCTTCTCGTCCGGATGCGCCGTCAAGTCAGCGTGAGCAAGTGACGTTCCTTTCTCGTTCAAACGGCGTATACTAAAGAAAAGGAGTGAATGACCATGAACATCACATTTACACCGTCTGCTCAGGAGCGAATCCGCCAATTACGCGGTGAAGTATCCGGTCAACTGCATCTCTATTACGATACAGAGGGTTGTGGTTGCGGAAACTCTGGTATTTTCAGTATTCGCATCGTTGATGAAGCGACACCGGAAGACATGACGATTGATTCGAACGTCGGTCCCGTTCTCGTCAAGCGGTGGTCGAGTCATTTCCTCGATCAAGAAATGACACTCGATTACAACGCGGAGAAAAAAGCGCTCATCCTAAAGAGTGATGGCCAATACTTCAATACGAATGTGCTCGTGACGGATCAAACAGGCTGCGTTCTGACGGTTCGTTCATAAGCACAAATGAAAAAGGCAACTTCCGTCGTGGAAGTTGCCTTTGTTTGTGTTCGAACAGACAGGTGCTGCGTTGAAAGCTGGATTGCCTGAGTATAGTCGAATGTACTGGATGTCTGTCTGCATCGTGCACGAGCTGGTGAAAAACTCCAGCGCTTTGCGTCCCCCCAGACGTCGCATGCATCATCCTCGCATGCTTATCTAGTATACGAACGAAAATCATGTTTGGATTGCCTCATCCGACATTTAGAACCGTTTCTTCGATCGCTTGCTGATTCAAATCCTTCACATGCATCGGTCTACTATAGTAGTAGCCTTGTCCATAATCACAACCGAGGCGTTTCAAGAAGAGATGCTGTTCGAGTGTCTCGACACCTTCCGCGACGACTTCGATCCCAAGACTCTTCGCCAGCTGGATGATCATTTCCGTGATCGCTGTTCCCCGTTCGTCATGTGGGACTTCATCGATGAACGACTTGTCGATTTTCAGGATATCGATCGGCAAATGCTTCAGGTGCGTTAGCGATGATAGACCGGTTCCAAAGTCGTCAAGTGCAATCGTCAGACTAAGCTGTTTCAATTCACCAAGCATCGTCATCGCTCGGTCCAGATTCTCCATGACGGACGTTTCCGTGATTTCGAGCTGTAGTTGCAATTCACTTCCATTCTTTAAGGAATGGTGAACGATTTCTTTGATCATTACGTTGTGCGACTCGGACCGGAAATGCATCGCGGACAAGTTGACAGAAACTTGGCGAATGAAATAATCTTCCTTCTTCCAAATCTCCATCTGTGCGACAGTCTCTTTTAGTACCCACTCCGTTAAACGATGAATTAGACTATATTTCTCAGCCAGCGGGATAAACTCCGCCGGTGAGATGAAACCGAACTTCGGATGATTCCAGCGAATCAGAACTTCCGCCTGATCCACCTTTCCTGTCGCGAGTGCGATCTTCGGTTGATAGACAAGAGCGAACTCCTTGAAATCCGTCATCGCCCGGCGTAAGGAGCCAACGATCAATTGCTCTCTACGATCAGAGTGTAGCGCATCATCATATACGATGAAACGATCGCGTCCCTCGTTCTTACCAGCACGCAGCGCACTCTCCATCTGACCGATCCGCATCTCAAGCGATTCCTTCGTATCCGGTAAGATGACGCCCATCGTCGCTGTCAGATGGACTGCCTGATCTTCGAGGTCGATCGGTTGACGCACGTCCTCTAAAATCTGTTCGAAGACCTCCGTCATATCTTCCTGCGAGACACGTTTGATCAGGAAGAACTGCGTACCATTGTAACGGATACATGCTTCATCTTCCTTTAGCGTCCGTAGCATCCGTTCTGCGAACTGGCGGATGACGGCATCCCCCTTATCAAAACCGAATGTGTCATTGACCCACTTGTATCCATCCAGATCAAGCAAGGCCATCGCCATCTCTTGTTTCGCTCGACCGTAATGGGTATCGACCTTCGCCATATGATGATCGAGCCACCGGCGATTGTGCAGTCCGGTCAAATGATCGGTATACGCCATCATTTGTAAAGCACGTCGCTCCAAATGAATATAGAGTCCAGCAATCAAGATGACGATCAAGAAGACGGGGATGGCGACTTCGTTTAAGATGTTCGACGTGATGGGAGCATCACCGATGATCCCGGCATTGGAAGCTGGGATACAAAACGATGTACCGAGCATTCCGACATAATGCATCGACGAGATGGCAAACCCCATCACGACCGCGATGGGAATCAAGATCCGTTTCTGATTGACATGTCTTAAGCGATGAAGCAGTAGCAATGCGATATACGCGACCGTGACGGCAATCAGAACCGATAAGAGGAATAATCCTGTCTCATATCGGACGGTTCCACCGAACTGCATCGCCATCATCCCCAGATAATGCATCGTGGCGATTCCGCCTCCCATCAGTGCCCCCGCTAAAATCACCTTATTTCTCGTAATCGTCGACGAATACAAGAGATGGAAGGCAATGAAAGCAGCCAAAATGGCAGGAATGACGGATAAGAACATTAAAAACCAATCATAGCGAACCGTAACCGACAGGGCGAATGCCCCCATCCCGACGAAATGCATTCCCCAGATTGATAATCCCATCGTCAATGATGAGAGGAACAAGGCACGCTTCTTCAAGGAAGTCGCCTTCGCGAGACGCCGATTTAACTCTAGTGAACCATATGATCCGATGATGGCAACGAGCACCGACACTACGACGAGTGTCACTTCATAATGTTTCGTTAAGATGATCCATTCATTCATTGTATGAGGCCTCTCCTTAATAGACTGTCATTCTCCTAACTATCGTCTGCTCGGTCTCATTTCTTCAGTAAAAATTAGAAATTCATTCGATTTCTTATCATTTCAACGCGCATTTACTTATTCCATTGAGCACCTTGCACAAAAAAAAGCGAATCCGTACGAGACGGATCCGCTAAACTTCGTTCTTATAATGCGACCGATGCGACGATTTCGCCCGTCGGTTTTTCTAAATCTGGTTCGGGTTCGACCGTGATGGCGACCGCGTCCACCTTGCCGTCTCCTTTAAGTGGGAAGACAGCTGCTGCCTCTCCATCTTTTTCGATGACACCGTTCGCAGTAGGTGTTTCGCCTTCGATCGTCCATAACTGATAAAGTTGCCCTTCTTGAAGTGGCGGTAAATCTTTCAACTGAACCAGCATGTACGATTTATCGTTTTGCGTGAAAATCATACTTGATCCTTTGATCGCTTCGGTACTTTCGAAGTTCCCCATCCCTTTGATCTCATCCATGGCTAACGTCTCGGGTGTATCCGTGCTTTCTTCCTGTGAGAGGAAGTAGGCGTTCGCACCAAGTGAGAGAATCAAGGCGGCGGCGATACTCATCAACCAGCCGAGTGGGACACTCTTTTTCTTCGTTTGTTGCTGGCGTGCTTGTTTGATGTCTACCGGAGTAGTCATCGGTGCTTCCTTCGGAGACGCCGTCTCTGCTGAACCAAGGACTTCTCCAAGAATCCGTGCTTTCATACCTGCAGGAACGGGTCGCTCCGGAAGCGATTCAGCGATGGGAAGCATGAGTTCTTCCATTTCTAAAAGCGCTTCGCGACATTCTTCACACGTCGCAAGATGCGCTTCGAACGCGTCGCGATCTGCTGCGGATAATGTTCCATTGAAATAATCGATTAAGTCATGACAACGTTCTTCCATCTCGTTCCCTCCCATCCATTCGTTTTCGTAATGCTTGAATCGCGCTCCTGATTCGCGTCTTGACCGTTCCAAGAGGTAAATCGAGTCGCTCTGAAATCTGTTGCTGCGTCATACCCTGGAAGTAAACGAGTTCAATCAGCTCTTGCTGCTCGGGCTTCAGTTCACTGACCGCCCCGCGCACTTCAGCAGCCGTTTCCCGCTGCATGACCGTCCGCTCGACCGGCTCGTCATATCCACCATCTCGCTCCTCGACTTCGATCGTCGGCTGTCGTTTTTCACGACGGAGACAATCCAGTGCCGCGTTACGTGTAATCGTTAAAATCCACGATGAAAACTTGCCTTTTTGTGTATCAAAATCAACACGACCATTCCAAATCTTCATCCACACTTCTTGTATGACTTCTTCGGACAACCGGTCATTATTCGTAAAGCGATGGGCGAATGAGAACAACAGCCTCTCGTACTTATCGTACAACGTCTCGAGGGCTTGCTCATCACCGCTACGCATCAGGTGATAAAGCGATTCATCGGATTGAGTGTGCATCCTTCTCCTCCTTCTGATGTCAGCCTTATCATATAGTATACGCAAGCTGACACCAAATCGTTTTCTATTTTATTCATTTTCTAAGTAAAAACTTCACCACATCCATATTCCCTAATTCTAATAAAAGTATAGCTTAAAATTCTGTTGAATTGACAGTTATACCGTAATGGGCATAGCATAAAGATACTACATGACGTCAGGTCAACGGGAATCGGAGGAATAAAAATGGATTATGATCGGAAGATGAAGAACCGTGTTAGTCGGATCGAAGGACAGCTACGAGGCATTTTACGGATGATGGAAGAAGGGCAAGATTGCCGCGATGTCATCACCCAGCTCTCCGCTGCCCGTTCTGCGATTGACCGGACGATCGGCGTCGTCGTCAGTTCGAATCTAATTGAGTGCGTCAAGGACGCCGAACAAAACGGCGATGGACAAACCGAAGAACTCGTCAAGGAAGCGGTAAACTTGCTCGTTAAGAGCCGCTGATATAACGCTCGTACGGATAGTCTGCTTGGATAGCAGACTATTTTTTAAACGTTTATTTTAGTATATCAGCTGTTTGATCCAGGTTTGATTGCGCGTCAAAACAGGTATACTAAATTGTTATTATCTGGACTGCTCGTAAAAGACGTCCACTTAGGAGGAAGAGTACTTATGACCGTTTCCCTATTCATTGATGTCGCATGTAAGACAGGCGAATCTCCTGTTTACGACGCAAAAACAAAGCGCTTTTATTTCGTTGATATTCCGAATCAACTTCTCTTTTCATATGATCTCGTCACAGAAGCACTCAAGCCGTACACGTTACCAAGTGCCATCACGTCGATTGCCTTAACGGATGCACCCGATTTATTGCGTGTCACGGCAGAACACGGATTCGGAACGTTTGATCTCAAAGAAGGACATCTGTCTCTTGAGCATCAACTGTCGCTACCCGATTCCGACCGGATGAATGACGGAAAGCTTGATCCAACCGGACAATATGTCGCCGGTAGCATTAATGAAGAAGACGGTAAGACCGCTGGATTGTTCCGTCTGCGTCACGATGGTTCCATCGATGTCTTGCACGAAGACTTGACGAACTCGAATGGACTCGTCTGGTCAGAAGATGGCAATACGCTCTATCACATCGATACACCGACGAAAAAAGTCTATGCCTTTGATTATGCTCCGGACGCACCACTTTCGAACAAGCGTGTCGCCGTTGACCTTGAAGAAGAAGAAGGGTTCCCGGATGGTATGACGAAGGACGCGGAAGGTCATGCTTGGATCGCGCATTATGCTGGGTCATGCATCACCCGTTGGAATCTTGCGACTGGTGAAAAACTCAATCATGTCGACTTCCCAGTAGCAAATCCGACGTGCCCGATTTTCTACGAAGATCGATTGCTCGTCACGACAGCTGCAAACGGAGATGATGCGCCACACGCCGGTGCCGTCTTCGCTGTAACATTTGAATGATTCGTAGAGGAGGGATCATCTTTTTTAGAGGTGATGCCTCTTTTTCCACACAATTCGTCTAGACGCCTCTAAAAAAACAGACGATACTAAAGAAGAAGACTATTCATTTTTTGAAGGAGTGAAGCCGATGCGTGTCACGACAATCGAACGTTTACATCAACTGCAGACGACCCCATCCTTTTTCCCGGTCAACTGCTACCTGTTTGAAGAAGCAGACAGTTTAACATTGATTGATGCTGGACTCGGAATTAACGCAAAGGCGCTCTATCACTATATTCGACAGCAAGAGAAACCACTCGGCGCAATCATCCTGACTCATGCGCACGCCGATCATGTCGGCTCACTGGATTTCCTTGCAAACGCCTTCCCACTTGCTCAAGTCTGTATCAGTTATCGCGATGCCGCCCTACTCAGTGGGGATGAGACGCTACGCGAAGGCGAAACGACACCCTTAAAAGGGGGTATTCCAAAAAACATCAAAACACGACCGGATCGCTTGCTCGAGAGTGGTCAACAAGTCGGTAGTCTCAGTGTCATCGCCTCACCCGGGCATACACCTGGTTCGATCTCGCTTTGGCATGAAGGAAGCCGGACGTTGATTGCTGGCGATGCTTTTCAGACGCAAGGAGGACTCGCTGTCTCCGGTGACGTCCGCTGGCAATTCCCGTTTCCTGCACTTGCAACATGGGATCCTGACGTCGCCCTTCGCTCGGCTGATCAATTGACGGAACTGTCTCCAGATATTCTTGCCGTCGGACATGGTCCACTAATCCTTGGACCAAGTTACGAGATGCGACAAGCCGTCGATCGATTCACTCAGGTCTTGCAGACGAAAAAATCATCACCTTTCAAGTAATGGACGCATATGAAAAAACATCCGCGAACGTGTTCCTGACATGTCCGCGGATGTTTTTTTCTACAGACGACTCATGTCTGTTCTGCAACAGAATAACGATAGACGCGTGCTTCGTAGGGACGCAAGATATCCGGGCTATCCGGATAATTTGATACGAGCAACTTCTCCCGCGGTAAGACAAGGGCGGTCTGCATCGGTTCATCATGTACGTTGAGGACGATCCGCCAGACTTCTCCCTCTAATTCCCGCTCATAGATATAGAGATACGGATCATGGAGTGCTAAGTCGCGGTACGTACCGTAGACCATGATCGGATGATCCTTTCGCATCTGAATCAGCGACTTGTAAAAAGCAAGCACGGACGATGGATCGGCTTCTGCTTGCGCGACATTGATGTCCGTATAATTCGGATTGACCGCTAACCACGGTTTACCACTCGTAAAGCCAGCTGCATGTGTATCGTCCCACTGCATCGGCGTACGGGAATTATCACGCGCGAGTAACTGCATCGACGAGAGTACGACCTCTGGGTCCTCTCCACCAGCGACGCGCTCTTCGTATCGATTTCGAAAGGCGACGTCTTGATAAAGCGACGGATCCGAGAAACGAATCCCCGTCATCCCGATTTCTTCTCCTTGATACACATATGGAATGCCCGGTAACGTATGCAACATCAAACCGAGTAGTTTCGCGCTCTCGACGCGGTATCGTTCACTGCCGAAGCGCGTCACTTGTCGTGTATGATCATGGTTGTTGAGGAACTGTGAATTGACACCTAATGGGTATAAGACGTCGTACCAGCGTTTTTGAATCTCCTTGAATCGTAAGAGATCCATCGCCTCCATGTCATCCGCGATTTCGAAGTGAAATAGCGTCCGAAGTTCTTTTCGGTCTTCACTGACATATAACAGTCCGTCTTCTGGACCAACGAACGGAATCTCACCGACTGTAAACAAGTCTTTACCAGCGAGAACATTCGCATGCATCTCCTGCAAAAAGTCATGCACGCCGGGCTGATTTCCAAGGTACGAGAGATCAAACGGATTGGCGACATCCTCAAGCGATCGTTTTTTGATCAAGTTGATGACATCCATTCGGAAGCCGTCGATTCCTTGAGCGATCCACCAGTTCATCATGTCGTAGATCGCTTGCCTCACAGCTGGGTGCTCCCAATTTAAGTCGGGCTGCTCTTTGGCGAAGGAATGAAAATAATACTGCCCGCGTTCTTCACTCCACGTCCACGGGCTTGGCGCAAAGTACGAGCGCCAGTTGTTCGGAGGCGTCTCTTTCGTGCCTTCCTGCCAGATGTACCAGTCATCCTTATCGTTGATCCGCTCTCGCGACTGACGGAACCAGTCATGCTGGTCACTCGTATGGTTCACGACTAAATCGAGAATGACCTTTAATCCACGGGCATGAGCGGCCGTGATCAACTCCTTTAGATCTCCCATCGTTCCCGCTTTTTCCATGATCTCGTAATAATCGGCAATATCATAGCCGTTATCGACGTCTGGGGAACGATAACACGGATTCAACCACACGACATCGACACCAAGTGAAGCGATGTAATCAAGCTTGTCGATGACACCTCGTAAATCACCAATCCCATCCCCGTTCGAATCTTTAAAGCTACGCCAGTAGACTTGATAGACGACTGACTCTTTCCATTTAGCTCGCTTCATCTTCCCACTCCTCTCCCTACTCTTTATTCCCGCTCCACTTATCTGTACCTGTTTATCCGACAATTTTTTTGAATTTCGAAAAAGTTCTTTTCTTTTGACTGAATATTCGTTATCCTTGACGACAATACCACGAAGGAGGCACGCATCCATGAAACATTTCGCTCCATCCATCGCCATCGACCGGCTTCCTGCACCCGTCTTCGCTGAACTTGCGAATCGAATTGGCGCTGTCAAAGCAGCAGGTCACGATGTCATCACACTTGGTCAAGGAACACCCGATCAAACGACGCCCGTACATATTCTCGACGCACTGAAACAGGCGATCGATGAACCGACGAACCTTCAATATCCACCGTTTCGTGGACATGATTTTCTAAAACAAGCCGTCGCGCGCTTTTATGCGACTGAATTCGGTGTCACGATCGATCCGGCAACGGAAGTCGCAATTCTCCTCGGCAGTAAAGCCGGCATCGTCGCCTTACCGCAGACGATCGTCAACCCTGGAGAGGGTGTCATCGTTCCGGATCCAGGATACCCGGATTACCTGTCTGGCGCCGCACTTGCTGGTGCTTACCCGATCACGCTTCCGTTGCTTGAGAAAAATAACTTCTTACCGGATTACGACTTACTTGATACGACGGACGTCGAGCGTGCCCGGATGTTGTTCCTCAACTATCCGAGTAATCCGACGGGTGCGACCGCAACGGCAGAAGCCTTCGAACAGACAGTCGCTTTCGCCGATGCCCATGATATCTGCGTCGTCCATGACTTAGCATACGGTGGCATCAGTTTCGATGGTCCGACACGTAGCTTCCTGCAGACGGAAGGGGCGAAAGACGTCGGGATTGAGCTATTCTCACTCTCAAAACGCTTCAACATGTCCGGCTTCCGGATTGCCTTCGCGATCGGAAATCCGTCCGTCATCTCAAGCATCGAAACATACCAAGAACATCTCTACGTCAGTGCCTTCACACCGATTCAGCATGCGGCGACCGTCGCTCTGACGAGTGACCAAACGTGCGTCCGTGAGTTAAGTAGCTTGTATGAAACACGACGCGATGCGTTGTTCGCAAAACTCGATGCGATTGGTTGGAGTGGTCCACGCCCGGGCGGTTCCTTCTTCGTCTGGCTTCCTGTTCCGGAAGGTTACACGTCCCAAAGCTTCACCGATCACCTGCTTGACGAAGCACACGTCGCCGTGACCCCTGGATCCTTCTTCGGCGAATACGGTGAAGGTTACGTGCGAATCAGCTTAATTGCTGACGTCGAACGTCTAGAAGAAGCCGTCGATCGAATCGGAACGCTCAACCTGTTCCGGACACCTGTTGCGGAATAATTCTGAAAAAACATTTGACAGATGGGAATCATTTCCGTTAAAGTAAATCCCAACAGCATAACTACTTATCGAGAGCGACCGAGGGATTAGGCCCAACGACGTCCGGCAACCACCTGTAAGGAACGGTGCCACATCCTACAGAATGATCTTCATTCTGAGAGATAAGTTACGAAATCTTACACTTTCGTCGCTTTTTTTCTGGTTGCTCCGCTACTAGGAAAAAGCGACTTTTTTTGTATGAGGAGATGAGCGGATGATTGAATTCAAACACATTACAAAACGGTTCGTTCGAGATCGGACCCCGATTTTTGCCTTACGGGATGTCGATTTGACGATTCAAAAAGGAGAAATCTTCGGAATCATCGGTGAGTCCGGTGCCGGTAAAAGTACATTACTTCGCCTGATCAACGGGCTTGAGCATCCGACACAAGGAACCGTCAAGGTCGACGGTGTCTCGCTCGGTGGGATGTCAAAAGCAGATTTGCGTCAACTTCGCTTGCGGACAGGAATGATCTTTCAGCATTTCCAATTGATCCAGTCGCGCAACGTCGCGGATAACATCGCTTTTGCGCTCAAGGCCGCTGGCGTCAAACGAGCAGATTTCCCGGAGCGAATTCGCGAGCTCGTCTCGCTCGTCGGACTTGAAGGATTTGAGACGAACTTCCCGAGTCAATTAAGCGGTGGACAGAAACAGCGCGTCGGGATTGCCCGGGCACTCGCAAACAATCCGACCGTCTTGTTATGTGATGAAGCGACATCCGCTCTTGACCCTGTTACGACACTTCAGATCCTTGAACTGCTGAAGGATTTGAATGAACGACTCGGATTGACGATCGTCCTCATCACGCATGAGATTGATGTCGTCAAACAGATTTGCCATCGCGTCGCGGTCATGTCGCAAGGTGAAGTCGTTGAAGTCGCCTCAACCTATGACTTGTTCAGTCAAGCCAAGCATCCGGTGACGCAACATTATGTCGATACGGCACTACAAATCGAATTGCCGGAACGCATCTTACAGGCAACGCCGGGTAAGATCATCCGCTTACAGTTCACGGGCGAGAAGACCGGTGAGAGTACGTTATCAGAAGCGATACGCCGTTACGATATCTCGGTCAGCATCTTGCACGGTAAGGTCGACTACATTCAAGACGTCGCCTTCGGTGTCCTGATTGTCAGCTTGACGGGCTCATCCGACCAAATCGCTCCTGCCCTCGACTGGCTCGCGACGGAACTTCATGCACTCGAGGTGATTCAGGATGTGGCTTGATCGTATTCAAACGATGTTACCGGAGCTCTTGAAGGCGCTCGGTGAGACGGCGTGGATGGTCGGAATTTCACTTGCCTTCGCATTGGTCGTCGGGATTCCGCTCGGGATTCTCTTGTTCGTCACCGACCGCGGATTATTTTTTCAAAACCTTGCCGTCCGCCGTGTTCTTGACTTCGTCGTCAACATCGTCCGGTCGCTACCGTTCATCATCTTGCTCGTTGCCCTCATTCCGTTGACGAAGTTCTTACTCGACAATACGATCGGTCCGACGGCAGCGTCCGTCAGCCTTAGTGTCGCAGCGATTCCATTTCTCGCACGCCTCGTCGAAACATCACTCCGCGAAATTCCGCCTGGTCTAATCGAAGCAGCGGAAGCCTGTGGGGCGAAACCATTGCGGATCATCGTCAGTGTCCTCTTACCGGAAGCACTTCCTGGCATCATTCAGGGCATCACATTAACGACGATCAGCTTGATCGGCTTCTCAGCGATGGCTGGTATCGTCGGCGGCGGTGGTGTTGGTGACCTCGCGATCCGTTTCGGGTACTATCGCTACGATAATCTCATCATGATCGTGACGATCGTCGTTCTCATCGTCATCGTTCAAAGTATTCAAGCACTTGGCAATCAACTGGCGCGAAAAACAGATAAACGCTAATCATACATACAAAGGGAGAGTGGAATCATGAAAAAACGATATGCCTTTTTAGCAACAGCCTTACTCGGTGCAGGAGTCCTCGCGGGATGTGGAGACAGCAGTGCTGATGAAAAAGAAAAGACGATCAAGATTGGTGCGACGAGCGGTCCGTATAGCGACATGGTCAAACAAGCGATCCAGCCACAACTCGAGAAGAAAGGCTATAAAGTCGAAATCGTCGAGTTCAGCGATTACATCCAACCGAACATCGCCCTCGGTAGTGGGAACATCGACGCCAACTTGTTCCAACACTCGATCTATCTGAAGACGTTCTCTAAAGAAAAGAACCTCGATTTAAAAGGACTGATCACGGTTCCGACAGCACCGATGGGACTATACAGCAAGACAGCGAAGACGCTTGACGACGTCAAGACAGGTGCTGAAGTTGCGACGCCGAATGATCCAACGAACCAAGCACGGGCACTGAACCTCTTGGCAGAACAAGGCTGGATTGAACTCAAGCCGGACGCTGATCCACTAACCGTTTCAGAAAAAGATATCGTCAAGAATCCGAAGAAACTCGTCATCAAACCACTCGAAGCGGCTCAACTGCCACGCGCTGTTGAAAGTGTCGACATCTCAGCCGTTCCAGGGAACTTCGCACTTGCTGCGAAATTCGACTTACTCGATGCGCTAGCGCTTGAGACGATGGACGAACAATACCGCAACCTCGTCGCTGTCCAAACGAAAGATGCGGACAAGCAAGTCGCAAAAGATTTGAAGGCAGCCGTCGAATCGGACGCCTTCAATACAGTCATCGAAAAATCATTCAAAGGCTTCAGCAAGCCTGAATGGGCAAACTGATGTAAAAAATGACCGGATTCCAAGGAGAGATCATCTCTTTGAATTCCGGTCGTTTTGTGTTAGAACCGATACCACATCAGTTCTTCATCATGATAGGTATCATCGATTTTCAGCGCCCGTGGTTCAATCGCGTATGATTCAAAACCAAGTGATCGATACAACGCTTTAGCAGCTTCATTCGTCCGGACGACCGAGAGATGGACTTGCTCAATCACAGGATGCTGCTTTAATGTACGTAATGCCTCTTCTACGAGTTGTCGTCCGACCTGTTGTTTTCGGACGTGTGGCGTGACGTACATCGCAAACAAATTCGCTCGATGTTTCACCTTAACTGGTTCTAAGTTGACAATCGTGACGACACCGACGAGTTCATTTTCATGAAACGCACCGAACGTCATCGACTGTTCGCTTTCAAGACGAGTTGCGTACCGTTCGATGGGTCGATCTTTTTCTGCTTCATAATCAGAGCCGAATGCCTCCGGATGGTTTCGTAAGGCTTCTAACCGCAATGCTTTGTAACGAGTTGCATCTTCTGCCGTCAATTGACGTATTTTCAACTGCTCCACCCCCTACCTGTAGTATAGAACGAACTTACTCGTAAAAAAGAGGACGACATCGAGCGATATCGTCCTCTATTCTTCTATTTAAGGTGTTCGGAAATTAATCGTGAAGTACGGTGCGTTGTCTCGGAATGCTACACCGACATCCGCCTGCTTAAAGCTCTTTTGAAGGATGTTATCGCGGTGTCCTTTCGAGTTCATCAAGCCCCAATGCGCCGCAAAGACGTTCGGATAGCCCATTGAGAGATTCTCACCGGCTCCCATGAACTTGATACCCCCTTGTTCCATCCGATCGAACGGGTCACGCCCTTGTGGATCCGTATGCGAGAAGAAATTATTCTTCGCCATGTTTTCGCTGTGACCACGTGTGACCGGCTTCAGTGCTGTGTACGGTGCTAACGGATTCAACTTATAGTCGGCCCGTTCCCAGTTCATCAACCGAAGCATCAGTTTCTCATCTGTCGTTCGTAACGCATTCGATGCAGTACCGTAGAAGCCCTTTTTCTTCGCTTCGACGTCTTTTGGAATCGCAAGCGTTGCTTTGACTTTATTGCCGTCATGTTGATCGAAGAAATACGTCACGTAATTGCCTTTCTTCTCGTAGACGGCGGCATGATCCAGATTCAACATGTAGTTCGTGTTGCCTTTAC
Organism: Exiguobacterium abrahamii; assembly: GCF_015645365.1. Classification (NCBI taxonomy): domain Bacteria; kingdom Bacillati; phylum Bacillota; class Bacilli; order Caryophanales; genus Exiguobacterium; species Exiguobacterium abrahamii. The sequence continues at coordinate 251,479 of NZ_JADOYC010000001.1, read as the reverse complement.
GGTAGGACTTCACTGCGGTCCACCCTTTTTTCTTCAAGGAAGATTCCGTATCCTTATTCAAGACCGCGCCTTGCGTCGTCACCCCGTTCTTGAAACGATACTTCCCGTAATCCTTGCCGTCCTTCGTCAAGGCGACGAATTCCTCCGTTGATGTCCGTCTGACTTCCCAGTCGTATCCTGGATACTCACTGCTATATCGATCAATCAGCTTGCCGCCACTTTTCGGATAATCGGCTTCTGCTTGTTCCATTGGAATGTTTTCGTAGCCGAAAAAGGCTACTGCTGCTACTCCGATGATTAGCCATTTTTTCATGTCCTCGTTTCGCCTCCTTCTACTTCATTACCTTTATTTTAAAAGAAAATCATTCCTTCGAACAGTCATCGGCTCTCATTTGTCTAAATCACATCTTTCGTCCATAAATCCGACACATTTGGTGAGAACGCTCTCATCTTAAAAAAGCTTTTGTTTAAACGATTCTTGAAAGTATTTAATATACTTACTAAATGATTTTTCCCTTTTATTAAAATGTGTGAACATTCTTTTATTTCATTCTAAACGATTTTTGATTGCTCTCCGATTCTCGACTCGGTATCATTAGAATTCGTAAGCCAAACTTTCAATGCTTTTCCAAATAACATAATGATATGAAGGAGTTGACCTATGGTTTTACTGTATTTCATTTATGAATCCATTGCTTTTTTACCGATTCAACAATACTTATTTTCCGGCTGGATGATTCTCGTCGCGTTGACCGTATCGTTTAGCTTGGCTAATGCACATGAAGATGTTCGGCTGAATCAACGGCTCGGTTTTGAGTTGCTCGTACCTGGATCAGGTATGCTACTCTCTAAGAAATTCATCCCTGGTCTTGCTATCATCCTTTTTCTAATCTTGATCCACTTCACGTATATGTTCCGCGTTATTCCTCTACCGATTGCTTTAATTTCGACACTCTCGATCAGTACACTCTCACTTCTTTCGCTCTTTATTCCAGCACGCAAAAAAGCGGACCGCTAAGTCCGCTTCAGATTGTAGACGAATGGGCTGGCTGACTCAAAAAAATGACGCGCCTTTTCACACCCTTTCCTCAGGCGAGACACAAGCCAGTTTTCCCGCTCCATTCGAGCAGGAAAACGGGTCTTATTTGTCTCTGACAGCGCAAAATGGCGCTTTTTCCTGTAGGAGTGGCGTGTGACACGTCATTCTTTTTATACCGAAGGATTTGAGGAGCGTTTTGTTCACTCGACATCGCTTCCTAGGGAAAAACAAGCAAGAGCGACCCTACAGCGAAGCGGCGCGATGCTTGTCCCAGGAAAACGATGCGAGAAGAACAAAAAAGCGCAATCCTTCTCGTTAGAGAAAAATTGCACTTTGTCTTCAGTCTCAAGCGGACCGCTAAGTCCGCTTTTTAATTTCATTGATATTTTGTTGTTTCTTTCAACTTATACTTGTTCGATAATTCAAGCCAGATGGTTTTGCCTTTTTTAACTTTCACTTGAATGTACGGACGTCCTTGCGAAACACGGAGGGCAAGTAATTCGCCTTGTTGATCTTTATGCGTTTCACTGGCTTTTAACCAGTGACGACCTAATTTACGCTCAATGAAGATATGCTTTCCTTTTTGGACAGCACGCCAGATGCCGACTTCTGCTTTTCCTTTGACCGGTACGGCCGTCTCTGCACCTTGAATCGAGATGATCGCTGGATCGTGATCACTCGCACTACCATCTGCTTCCATATACTCTGAGTTGATATTGACGATATCTGAAGACGTGTAACGTTTTAAGTTGTTTGAAATCAGGATATGGTCGAGTACTTGGGCATTTCCGTTATAGACGTACGAGTAGCGCTCAGACTCAGGAAGATCATCGACCGTGTTCCAGAGATTTTTCCCTTTCAGGATATCAAGTGTTTCTGAGAACTGGAAGTCGTTCAAGTCACCGAGAACGACGACGTTCGAGTCTTTGACTTCCGTTTTCAATTCAGAGACGAAATCTTGGACGATGTTCGCAATCGCATGACGCTGGACTTCACTCTTACGTACAACCGGTTGGTTCTTACCGAAGTCAGCTCCGTCGCCACCTTTTGAGTTGAAGTGGTTGACGATGACATGGTACGAATCACCATTGAAGAGGAATTCCGCGACGAGCGGTTTCCGTGAACTCGCGAAGTTCGGATCCGTCGGCTGAATGCGACCTGGGTTTTTCGTCAGCTTGCCGTTCTCAACCGCAACAGCTTCCGTTGCGCCACCTTTTTCACCTGGTGCGAGTGATACGCGTGCTGGATTGTAGAGGAATCCGACACGGATATTTCCGCCCGGCTGTCCACCATCCTTCTTGTCTTCTGGTGCGATGTCCGTATAGGCATAGCGGACACCTGTTTTCGCTTCGATTGCCGCGATCAATGTCTCGAATGATTTCGAAGCATCGACTGTGCCACTATCCGTTGCGCCATCATTATCCTGCATCTCTGTCAAACCGACGATGTCCGGTGTCTTCAAGAACGTTGCAATTCCTTCTGAGACGCGATCGACTTTTCCTTCGTCTGCTGTTGAAGCAAAGTTCTCGACGTTGTACGAAGCAACAGTCAAACGTGATTTACCTGTTTCGATGTTCGTTGGTTGACGATCTGCTTCGCGCGTGACGAGTGGCGGAAGATCAGCTGCTTTTGAAAGGACTTTATACGCCGAATAGTTATAGCTCATGACACCTTCAATCGTTCCGTTGAACGTATCACCAGCTTTTGCACGGTACGACGAGCTTCCCATCTCGACGAAGAGACGCTCCGGATTGACGTTGTCTTTCGTCAGGATCGGCGTTCCACGTTTCGTATAGACCTTATCCGCTGTCTGCGTCCGAACTGGAATCGTCCGGTTCGCTTGTGGTCCTGTGACGATCGCGTTTGGTAAAGCGACACGCATACCTTCTAAGCTTTCGTATAAGTCGATTGCATCTTCTTCTGGATCAAACTGAGCGAACGAATCGTTGTCGACGACTTGTGTTGGAATCAAGACGCCTTCATCGCCAAGAACGATGCTTGCTGGTAATCCTTCGTTGAGCGCACCTTTTACGAGATTGACTGTACTGATTTCCGTGACCGCTAAGTCTGTATCGAACTTATCGCTGTAGCCTCCGAGTAACCATTCTTTGACATATCCTGTCGTCGCAACTTTTTGTCCAACGGCAGCACCGTGGTTTTTCGCATAGACGAGAATCCCTTCCGATGTCCGGCTGTCGTTATCCGGATTCGGATCTTGCATGTAGAAGTTGTTCGCATCGACGACGTACGTGACGACACCTGTCGTCCGGACGAGTTGATCTGCGTAAGGCGACGTATGCGCAACGCCTTGGATACTGCTGATTTTCGTGATTGGTGGTGCGATATAGTACTTGAATGTCGAAACAGCTGACGTTTTACCGTCCTTGACGGCAACTGCTTGAATCGTCACTTCATCGTTGATCGTGATCGGTGACGTATACACCGGACTGTCGACAGTCGGTGTCGTGCCATCGACCGTGTAATGAATCGTTCCTTCACCTGATAATGTCACTTGATCTCCACGTTCGACTTCACCGACCGGAGAAGCTGTAGGTGCTGCAAGAACGTCGCCCGCTTCTGTCTGATGACTGCCGAGATTCGTCAGTGTATCGACCGGGAAGCTCGTCCACTGTGATGGTTCGTACGTTTTAGCACCAGACGTGACGCCCGCATTTCGCACGAGTGTCGTATCTTTTGCGAAATCCGTTGATGAACCGAGTGGTCCGATGATATCAAGAACGACATCGCCCTTTTTCAGTGCGATGGGATCATTCCCGTTGAAGTTCAATGATCCCGTCGTCAATTGTGCTTTTGCTTTGATGTCCGCATTCGCATTTGAATTCGCGATGACGAATGTCTTTCCTGGATCTACTTTCCCTGATAGTGTAATTTTCGCTTCTGACGGTCCACCGTTCGTATATTGAACGAGGGTATAGTCCGCTAAATCAATGATTTGCCCCGACCCATTGTACAGCTCGATCGCCTTGTTGTTACTTGTTCCTTCTATGTATTCAGACAAGATGACGCCTTCGCCTTCTGCCCCGACAAGACCCGCTTGTGGAAGGATTCCTGCTGTTAACACTCCGGCCAATGCCCACTTTCCAAACGTACTGCCGTATTTCATGATGAGACCCCCTATTGAATTTTCTGACACTTCTTAATAATATCAGATTATATTCTCAATAGTGTATATTTTTCGTAAAAAAAGATACCATCCTTCGTAAATGAAAGAAATGGTATCGCTTACAACTTTTTATTGTTCGTCTTTGTGACTTTCGTACCATTTTTCAGCTTGCGATGTCGCGATCGGAATGGCGCGTCCCTCTTCATATCCGTCTTTTAATAATGCGTTCGCGATCTCAATCGCTTTCTTTCGAAGCGGCGGATCAAAGTTCTTGAATGACTCTGGATAGTCGTTCTCACTCCATGGCATGTCGTCACCCCCTTATTTCAGCATTACCCGAAAAAAGGCACAAAAAAAACGCCTCATCAGCGTGTCGTTGTTTTTGGTTGTCATGAGAATCGAGGATTACAGGTGATCAAAACACCTGAAACGACGAAAGCCCTACCTCTCTTTCGTTGTTACGGCTCCTTGGCCGCGCCAGCTGAATCAAGCATTTTAGCAAGAATCGTGATGCGTCTGCAACGGACGCATGATACTGGGATTTTTAGAAATAGCTCGGGAATGAGCGGAAAAGTATCGATTGGAAGGTTTATCTTGCTGGGTCAACTTCTCCTCGTAGTATGAAGAAGGACAAAATAAAAGCGATGACTTATGTCTGACTCATTTGTCAGTAGCGGTCTAAAAATCCTGACCTGTCGATTTAATTGTATGATATGGATTGAAGATTCTCACATGAGTGATCATCCCCGATTCATGACTTATACCAATCTATCACACTTTCTTTTATAAAGTCAATCTTTCTTTTTAAAAATCGTTTTCTCCTGTCTTAGAATTGGAGTTGCACCTGCCGTAAAAGCCGAGTATCGTGAAGAGGACTCATTACTATAGAAGAAACGAGGGAAATCCATCATGTCGAATCGACTTATCCATGAAACGAGTCCCTACCTATTGCAACACGCTCATCAGCCTGTCGATTGGTACCCGTGGGGCGAAGATGCCTTCACTGCCGCTCGGGAAAGCGGCAAGCCGATCTTTTTATCAATTGGTTATTCGACGTGCCATTGGTGCCATGTGCTGTCTCACGAAAGCTTTGAGGATGAAGAAACGGCACGCCTCTTGAACGAACGCTACATCGCAATCAAGGTCGACCGGGAAGAACGTCCTGACATCGACCACTTGTATATGACGGCGGCTCAAGTCATGAACGGACAAGGCGGCTGGCCACTGAGTGTCTTCATGACAGCGGACCAGCAACCGTTTTATATCGGTACGTATTTTCCGAAGACGCCTCAGTTCAACCGTCCGAGTTTTCGTCAAGTGACACTTCAACTCAGCGAACAATTCCGCCGTTCACCAGAGAAAATCGCACAAGTCGGTCAGAACATGTCGCAAACACTTCGCGACGTATTGCAGCCTGCGACGTCTACCCATACTTGGAATGAATCCATCATTCACGAGACCTTTGATCAGGCGATGCGTCAATTCGACCGTCAACATGGTGGATTTGGCGAGGCACCGAAATTTCCGTCGCCCGCCCTGCTTCGTTTCTTGCTTGATTATTATCAATTCGCGGAAGACGAGACGGCGCTCCATATGGTCATGCGATCATTGATCGCGATGCGTGACGGTGGGATGACCGATCAAGTCGGCTACGGTTTATTCCGCTATACGGTCGATGCCGAATGGCTGATTCCTCATTTTGAGAAAATGCTGTACGACAATGCTTGGTTCGCGACCTTATGCATCGAGACGTATCAAGTGACTGGACAAATCCGCTTCCGACGTTACGCGGAAGAAGTCCTATCGTTCACAGAGCATGAGATGACTGCCCCGGACGGTACCTTCTACGCCGCACTGGATGCGGACAGCGATGGGGGCGAAGGGCATTATTATACGTTCACAGCAACTGAACTGACGGACTTACTCGGATCAGGCGCACTGTTCCCGCGCTTCTATCATGCTTCACCGTCAGGAAATTTCGAAGGACGAAACGTCTTTTACCGGACGGGACGAACACTCGAGACATTCGCACGTTCTGTTCACTTGTCGCCTGCTGAGACAGCGGCGCAACTCGAACGCGAGCGACAAATTCTTCTTCGTGCGCGAAATGAACGTCCGCGTCCGTTTCGTGACGATAAGCGCTTGACATCGTGGAACGCGATGATGATCTCGACGTTCGCTAAAGCTGGTCGCATCTTTAATGAACCGTATTATACACGCATCGCAACGCGTGCGATGGCATCACTTGAACGATTCGTTCGTACCGAACAGCAACTTGCCGTTCATTACCGCGAAGGACAAGCGACCGGACACGGATTCCTCGATGACTACGCTTATTTGATTGACGCACATCTTGAACTGTTTCAATCAACACGACGGGCGCTTCATCTAGAGGAAGCTTTAGCACTTGCAGATGTGCTACAAGATCAGTTCCAGACAGCAGATGGCTATTTTTATCTGACATCTTCACGCTCCGACGAGCTACTCGTTCGTCCACTTGATCTGTATGATGGGGTTACACCTGCCGGAAACAGCGTTGCCTTACATGCCTTCTTCACGCTCAGTCGCCTCACCGGAAATCTCGTCTATCAGGAAAGTGCCGAACGGGCTCTTGCGGCATTAGTCGAAGAAGTCGAGCAACAACCAACGGGCTTTGCCTCACTCGTCAGTACGTTCACCTATCGGCAGATGGAACCGAAGGAATTGATCATCTTGATTCCTGAAGAGTCGGAGATCCCAATTGAAATCAATCATCTGCAACAGATGCGCTTACCGGAAGTCGCCTTGTTGATTGGGACGAAGTGTGACCTTCTACCGCTTGTACCGCTGCTCGCAGATTATCCTGAACCCAACGTACCTACCGCTTATCTCTGTCATGATTTTTCATGTGAACGACCAACGACGAACCTGACAGAACTCCTCGCTCGTCTCAACATCTGACCTTATCCCCTCTTGTTTAAACAAACAGGAGGGTTTTTCAAAAAACCAGACCCCTTTTTTCAAAATAATTCAATATCTTATTCATAAAAATCCGATATTGTCGATAGTAAGGATAGGCAATAGATTCCACAACTTAGACTTAGACATCCTAGAAGCCGATTCCGTCCATCCGGACGAATATCTACTAGGAGGAAAGATACTTTGAACACGACATCATTCTCGAAGACCTTGAAGGTGTTCGCGAGCTTTCTCATCGTTTTCAGCATCGTTTTAACATCTTTACCTGTAGCTGAAGCAGCGACGACGAAAGCAACGACCTACCGTCTGTCTACCGATAGTTATCTGTACGACAAGACGGCATCTTCTCGGAAACGCTTGTTGACGATCAAGACCGGAACTGTCGTTTCATCCACGTACACCTCTGCTTCTGGCTATTTCAGAAGAGTGACGTACGCTGGTAAAACGGGATATGTCGCGTCGAAATACCTCACGCTGTACGAAAAGAAACAAACCGTTTCTGGGCAGCGCTACCTCGTCCTCAAAAAAACACCGATCAAAAAGACGGCAGTGGATACTGCAGCGACGATCGGTACGTTGAACGAAGAGGATGTGTACTACACGTCACAACGTGTGACGAATCCATATGGCGAAACATGGTACCGCGTCAAATATGATGGGAAGACGGGCTATGTCGCTGCCGGTGCAAAAGCAGTTGCCTATAAAAAGGTGACGAACACGACGTCAAGAACGGTCGACGCTTATATCTTGCGCCAATACGCTGGAACTGGTTATCCAAAAGTTCAGACCATTCCATCTGGAAAAGACGTCAAAATCGTCGGTCGGATCGAGGACTGGGTCAGCGTCCAGTACGATGGGAAAAAAGGCTACATGCACCAAGATGCGTTCGCCTCTTCTGAAAAGCAAAGTGTGACCCTGATCCCAAAAACACGGTATCAGACGAAAAGTGTGACACCCCTTTACAGCCAAGCGGAAGCGAAGAACAGCTTAGCCAGTCTTCCGAAAGGCACGATTGTCACATCAAGCGCTAAGACAGCAACGTATCATCAAGTCACATACGCTGGTAAGACGGGTTATGTCTTATCCGCTACATTGGCAGAGTACACAGAAAAGACGAAGCTTCCGTCTTCACGCTTCCTGTTGACAGCATCACTCGCCATCAAGACGACACCTGCAACTAATGGAAAAACACTTGCGACACTAAGTGCCGGAAACGTCTACTACACGAAGACACGTGTGACGAATCCACTCGGTGAAACATGGTATCAAGTATCGAAGGAAGGTAAAACCGGCTTCGTATTAGCGAATCAGGCAACACCTATCGCTTACGAGTCACAATCAAACCTTTCATTGAAAACGACAGCCGCAACAACGATCCGCTCGTATGCAGGTCCATCATATGCAACAGTACAAACGATCCCGAGCAATACGATCATCAAGATTTCCGGACGGATCGGCAATTGGTACCGGGTCAGTTATAACGGTAAAACGGGATATGCTGCTTCTAGCACCTTTACGACGCTTGCAACGAAGCAGAAAATTGCAGGTGCACGCTTTGAGCTTGAAAAAGCGGTTTCGATCAAATCTTCACCAGATGCAAAAGCATCCACGCTTGAAACACTACAGAGCGGTGATATCTACTACACGACACAACTCGTGACGTCAAACGGTCAGCAATGGCATCGTGTGAGCAAGGATGGAAAGACCGGCTACATTCCTGTCGGTCAAGGGAAGAGCGTTCGTTATCAATCGGACCGGATCGTCATGCAGACGACGACTTCGACGCCTCTACGTTCATATGCTGGAAACACTTACGCGACCGTCAAAACGATTCCTTCTGGTACGAGCATCACGGTCACTGGAATGATCGATGATTGGTATCGTGTGACGTACAACGGGAAAACAGGTTATATCGCTTCACGTTACGCTAAGGAAAAAGTCATGACGCAATCGATTCCATCTTCTTCTTATCGCCTTGGACGTACCGTCGAAGTAAAAACGTCGCACCAAGCGACAGCTGACACTCTTGTTCGCCTCTCTTCTGGAGATGTCTACACGACGAATCAAGTCGTCACGACTGGTCGTTCAGAGCAATGGCATCGCCTGACGGTTGATGGGAAAACCGGTTACATCCAAATCAATCAAGGTTCACCTGTCACATACGAAAGCGTCAATAACCACCGCTATCAAGCGACGACGGATACGACACTCCAGTCGGATGCCGGTTCAGCTTATGCGACGGTGACGAAGCTGCCAAAAGCAGCCGTCGTTCAAGTAACAGGTAGTCTCGATCAGTGGTTAAAAATCAGCTACGCTGGTAAAAACGGCTATGTCTTAAAATCAACACTGACACCGTACACGGAAACGAAAAAGATTACGGGTGCACGATTCTTGGCGAATCAATCACTTGTCGTCAAACAAGCACCGGACGATCAAGCAGCAACTGTAACAACACTTTCGTTCGGAAATGTCTATTACACATCTTCTTTGATCACGTCGTACACGAACACCTCGTGGCACAAAGTAACGATTGATGGCAAAACGGGTTATATCCGCACCGGACAAAATACCTCATCAATCAAATACGAAGCAAAACAAAAATTGTACGTACGGGCTACATCAAACGTTGCTTTACGCTCTTACGTCGGTAGCTCATACAATGTCATCAAGACGATTCCTCAAAATCTCGTCGTCACCGTCTCTGGTCAAATCGGTGATTGGTATAAGATTTCCTACGATGGCAAAAGTGGATATGCGTATAAGGGGGCGTTCGTGACGACTTCTTCTAAATTAAACGTCTATAACTCCGTCGCGACACCATATACGTTCGATAACTTCATCAGCGCACAGATGAAACTGAATCCACCACCGCAAACGGATATCTACAAAAACAAATTGATGTACGTCAGTACGGGTTACGTCCGTCTCGGTGGTGCACTCGATCCCGTCAATGGAACGATTGCGACTGTCACAGCGACGACACCGCTCAACATTCGTTCAGGCGCTTCGACAGCCAGTCACGTCTATGGTCAGTTCCAGCCTGGTCGAATGATTCGTGTCTATCAATCCGTCAGTGGCTTCTATACGACGTATCCACGTGTCTATTCGAACGCAACGAATTATTCGACGATCCAGTGGTTAAATGCACTCGAAACAGACGTCCGTAACGCTGCTGATCCACTCAAGGTCGACCGAAATTCTTCAGACTTCTATCAGTTCCTTGATTTATCGAAAACAACAGGTGCAACACCTGCGACACTCGATAAGATGTTAGCGAACGTGACGAAAGGTGAAGGAATCTTTAACAAGTGTAGCAATGGTAGTTGTGGTCAAGCGTTCATCGATGCTGGTCAAAAGTACAGCGTCAACGAAGCTTACTTGATCTCCCACGCTTTGCTTGAGACAGGTAACGGAAAATCGACACTTGCGATGGGTGTGACATGGAAGGGACGCAAAGTCTACAACATGTACGGCATTGGTGCGTATGATTACGATGCAATCAACACCGGTGCTGCTTATGCGTACAGTCAAGGTTGGTTCACTCCAGAAGCCGCGATTGTCGGTGGTGCTGAATTCATCAGTACGAAGTACATCCACAATGTCTATGGACAAAATACGCTTTACAAAATGCGTTGGAGTCCGATGCGCCCTGGCAGCCATCAGTACGCAACAGACATGGGATGGGCCGTCAAACAGACGTCACGGATCTATTCACTCTATCAACAGATGGATAGCTATACGGCAACCTTCGATATTCCGGTCTTCGCTCGTTAAGGAGACGATGAAGCTGAGTATTTGAATCAACGAAATGATTCCAACAAAAAAGGAAAGACCGTTCTAGTGACTTCACTGGAACGGTCTTTCCTTTTTGATTGATGTAGAACGAAAAAAGTCATCCTCCACTCCTACAGGATGAGAAAGCGCGCTCAGCACTTTCGTCAGGGTTAGGTAAGACCCGGCAGACCGCATCAAATGCGGGGATGCCGCGGCTTACCTCCCGCCTGAGGAAAGGGAGAATGACCGACTCGTTCGTCTTGTGAAACGACAAACTTCGAAGAGAACCCCTGCATTTACGCGGAAGGGCTCCCCTAGCGTTCCATGTCATCGGCAACGATTTGAATATCAATCCCGCGAACATGACGCATGATTTCATTGATGATCGATCCACGCCGGACTTCCTGCCAACGGGTCCGCGCAGATTGACCGAGGACGATTTGGGTGATGCGATGATGCTTGGCAGCTGCCGTGATCGCTTGGGCGATCGAGCGCTCCCCTTGGATTCGGATCAGCACCTCTGCTCCGAACAAGGAACCACTCTCGCGTACCATCGCTAAGACTTCTTTTTGTTTCGCATTCAATTGATTTTCCGCTGCTGGTAAAATCGTCAGCACATAAAGATCCGCTTTTAGACGACTTGCCATGCGAAAGCCGCGATAGATCAACTTCCGTGCGTTGTCGTTGAGCTGGATGCAGACGAGAATCCGTTCTTGTAGCGACGCCGGATCCTTTTCAATCAACAAGCGTGATTGATAGACTTGATCGTCGACTTCGTCTGCGACCTGACGTAGCGATAACTCACGTAAGCTCGCAAGATTCTGAAGCGAAAAGAACGAATTCAAGCTCTGTTCAATCTTTTCCTTCTTATAGATCTTTCCTTGCTCGAGTCGTTCCCGTAACGTCTGTGGCGTGACATCGACGAGTAGAATCTCATCGGCTTCCCCGAGAAACGGATCCGGGATGCGTTCCCGCACTTCGACACCCGTCACTTCTTTGACTTTAAAGAGCAAGCTTTCGAAATGCTGGATGTTGACGGCCGAATAGACATTGATTCCCGCTTCAAGCAATGCTGCGACATCTTGATAGCGTTTCTTTCGTACCGATCCTGGCGCATTCGTATGCGCCAGTTCATCGATCAGTACGATATCCGGGCGACGGGCAATGATCGCGTCCACGTTCACCTCGGGGAATGTCTTGTCCTTATAGACGACTTCAAGTAGCGGGACTTGTTCGAGTTGCCCGACCATCTCCGCCGTCTCTTTTCGACCATGCGTCTCAATCAGACCGATGACGACATCCTTGCCCTCAAGCGTCAATGTTCGTGCATCGGCAAGCATCTTATACGTCTTTCCGACACCAGGAGCTGAGCCGATGTACAGCTTCAGCTTTCCTCGTGTCATGACTTACTCCGATCAAGTGCTAAGTTCAAGCGCAGTACATTAACGTAATCATGGGTTCCCGCTTCCTTCGTGATCAATTTCCGTACTTCTTCACGTGACAGGTCGCGCGCGGTTGCGATACGCTTCGCCTGAACCAAAGCATAATCGACTGAGATGTGCGGATCGAAGCCAGAACCGGATGTCACGAGGGCATCGTCCGGAAGCGAAGCGCCGTCCTCTTGGTTCTGTTTCTGTAATTCCGCCATCTTCGTGCCAAGCTCCGGGTTCGATGCTGCTAGGTTATCCCCAGCAGACGCTCCCGCTAATTGATCGACCGCTGATGGACGTCCGTGAAAATACTGTTTCGACGTGAACGGCTGGGCAATCAATTCCGATCCGATGAATTTTCCGTTTTCTTGTACTAAAGAACCTTCAGCTTTATCCGGTACGAGTAGTTGACCGAACAGAGTCAATAAAGCGGGAAAGACGATCCCGCATAACGCTGCGACGAAGACCGTCACACGAATGGCTTGTTTCATGATTCGTTTTCTCCTTAGAGGATGCTTGCAAGCAAGACATCGATGATTTTAATCCCAATGAATGGAACGACGACACCGCCAAGACCGTAGATCAGTAAGTTACGACCGAGTAATTGATCCGCCGTCATCGGTTTGTAGGTAACCCCCCGCATCGCAAGCGGAATCAACATCGGAATGATGATCGCATTGAAGATCAAGGCAGACAAGATTGCACTCGTCGGGGAATCAAGACGCATGATATTGAGCACTTCCATCTGTGGAATCGCCACCATGAACATTGCCGGGATGATCGCGAAATATTTCGCGACATCGTTTGCGATCGAGAATGTCGTCAATGCCCCTCGTGTCATCAAGAGCTGTTTCCCGATTTCGACGACTTCGATGATCTTCGTCGGGTTCGAATCAAGATCGATCATGTTCGCCGCTTCTTTTGCGGCTTGTGTCCCACTGTTCATCGCGAGACCGACATCAGCTTGAGCGAGTGCTGGTGCGTCATTCGTACCGTCTCCTGTCATCGCGACGAGGTGACCGGCTGCTTGTTCTTGCTGGATGACACGAATCTTATCTTCCGGCTTACATTCGGCAACGAAATCATCGACGCCTGCTTCGCGGGCAATCGTTGCTGCCGTCAACGGGTTGTCACCCGTACACATGACCGTCTTGATTCCCATCTCACGCAACCGATCGAATCGTTCGCGCATGCCCGGTTTCACCGTATCTTTCAAATAGATGACGCCAAGGATCGTTGCGTCGATCGCTACGACAAGTGGTGTGCCGCCAAGACGAGAGACTGCATCTACTTTCTCTTGCAAATCATTCGGAATGGCGCCGCCTTGTTCCTTGACCCATTCTTGAATCGCTTGCCCTGCCCCTTTGCGTACGCGGCGACCATCTCTTAAGTCGAGTCCGGACATCCGTGTCTCTGCTCGAAACGGTACGATTTCCGCTCCATCTAACCAGTGTTGTTCCACCAGCATCGCGCGAAGTTCCGCGAGTTCAAGAACGGAACGTCCTTCTGGTGTCTCATCAGCGAGTGAGGCGAGGATCGCCCCCTCAAACGCCTGCTCAGCAGTACGCCCGCCGACCGGCGTGATCTCCGACGCCATCCGGTTCCCGAACGTGATCGTTCCTGTTTTGTCCAGGATGATCGTTTGGATATCGCCTGCTGCTTCGACCGCCTTCCCGCTCATCGCGATGACGTTGAAGCGGGTGACTCGGTCCATTCCGGCGATTCCGATTGCTGACAGCAAGCCACCGATCGTCGTCGGGATCAAACAGACGAGTAAGGCGATCAAGATTGGACCTGACAGATCAAATCCAAGGTAGTTCGTAAAGACCGGTAATGTCATGACGACAAGTAAGAAAATCAATGTCAAGCTCGTCAAGAGCGTTGATAACGCGAGTTCGTTTGGTGTCTTTTGACGACTTGCGCCTTCGACGAGGGCAATCATCTGATCGAGGAATGACTCACCTGGATTGCTCGTGATTCGAACTTCGATCTCGTCACTGACGACGAGTGTTCCGCCGATGACCGAGGAGAAATCACCGCCCGCTTCCTTGATGACCGGTGCGGATTCACCGGTGATCGCTGATTCATCAATCGAAGCAAGTCCTTTGATGATTTCACCGTCACCCGGTACATACTCTCCTGCTCGGACGAAGACGATATCGCCTTTGCGGAGAGTCGCCGACGAAACGCTTTGAATCAGTTGTCCGACACGTTTGCGTGCCATGACATCTGCTTTTGACGCTTTCAATGAGTCCGCCTGGGCTTTCCCGCGTCCTTCCGCGATCGATTCCGCGAAGTTTGCGAACAAGACCGTCAGGAAAAGGATGATGCTGACCGTTAAGTTAAAGCCACGCATCTCATCAATGAAGATCGTATAGCCGATTGCGAGCAAGCAGCCGATCCAGACGACGAACATGATCGGTTGTTTGACCATATTGATGGGATTTAATTTTTTAAAGGCATCGATCGTCGCTTGACGCGCGATCGAGCCACTGATTGCTGACTTCGTTTGGTGTTCCGGCTCCCCGTTCGGTTGGTGTTCCTCGGGCGTCGGATGCATGATTCGTTCCATCATATGCTTTTATCTCCTGTTCACATCGTCAGCCAATCCGCGACCGGTCCAAGTACGAGCACTGGCAAGAATGTCAATGCACCGACGAGTACGACCGTACCGAGGAAGACTGTTCCGAAGAGTGGTGTGTCTGTCTTAAACGAAAATTCATCTTGCGGAACCGATTGCTTCGCTTTAAGCGAACCTACGATTGCAAGCATCAAGATCAATGGGATGTAGCGTCCGAAGAACAATGCGAATGACGTCGAGACGTTCCAGTAGACGTTTGCGTCGCCGAGTCCTTCAAAACCGGATCCGTTGTTCGCTGTCGCGGACGTGAACTCATACAAGACTTGCGACAGTCCATGATAGCCTGGGTTCGAGATGCCGGCGACGCCTGGTGCAGCGTACATCGAGATTGCCGTTCCGACGAGAATCAGGAAGGGCGGCACGAGTAGCGCGATCGCGATCATCTTTACTTCGAACGTTTCAATTTTCTTCCCGAGGAACGTCGGTGTCCGACCGATCAAGAGACCTGTCAGGAAGACTGCGACGAAGGCGTAAAGCAAAACGTTCAGGAATCCTGCACCTGCTCCACCGTAAACGACGTTGAGCATCATATTACCGAGCTGGATCAATCCAGCAAGTGGATGCAGTGAGTCATGCATCGCGTTGACCGCACCGGTTTCAGCTGCTGTCGTGATCGAACTGTAGAGCGCCGTTCCGATTTGACCAAATCGTAATTCCTGACCATGCGCCGTTGGATTCGCAAGTAAGCTCCCTGCCATCCCGACCGTCATCATGATGAAGAGAAGCGTCATGACACCAAGGAACAGTCGCCCTTGTTTCGCGAAACCGATGATTTTTCCGTATGCGATTGGAAGAGACATCGGAATCAGTAGCATCAAGAACATCTGGATGAAGTTGACGAATTGGTTCGGGTTCTCGAATGGATGAGCACCATTGACACCAAAGAAACCACCACCGTTGTTCCCGAGTTGTTTGATGACTTCAAACGCAGCAACCGGTCCACGGTAAATCAACTGCTTCGCTCCTTCGAGCGTCGTGACGCTGACCGCACCACCAAATGTCTGTGGTACACCGAAGACGATCATGACCATCCCGAACACGAGTGAAATCGGAATCAGGACCCGCAAGATGAAGCGAACGAAGTCGGCATAGAAGTTACCGAGCGGTTTGTTCGCAAGACCACGAATGACAGCGATACAGACCGTGAACGCCATCGTTGGAGCGACGAACAACATCGTTCCAAGGACGAACGTTTGCGAGAGATATGAGAGTGCCTCGCCTGAATAGTGTTGTTGATCGGTGTTCGTCATGAAACTGATCGTCGTATGGAGCGCTGTCGACCAATCGAGATTCACAGCACCGTTCGGATTCAAGGGTAGACTGCCTTGGAAACGAAGTAGCAAATAACCACCGATGAAGAAGAAAATATTTACAAGCAACAAACTTTTCGAATAGCCGACCCACGATTGATCGTGTTTCTTTTCATCAACGCCGAGTAACAACAACAGTCGTCGTTCGACCTTACCGATTTTATCGACCCGACGTTCTGCGACAGGTGCGAAGTATATCCCGATGTAGCGACCAAGCAAGACCGCCGCGCAAAGTGCGATGACGAGTAGGATCCAAAATTGGATCATGAATTGAGTCCACATGTTTTTCTTTTCTCCCTATGCGATTAGAATTTTTCTGGATACATCAGACAATAACCGAGATACAAGAAGACGAGGCAGCCCGTCGCCAGTAAAAACCATGTCATTTGCGGTCACCTGCTCTCCACTGGACACGCTCGATTAGATGAATCATCCCGAACGTCGTACCGAAGAAGAAAGCAAGCAATACGATACTCCACAGCTCTCCCATTATGAAAATACCCCCATATTATTCAATATTTTTACAATTAAATACGACAAAAAGACGATGTGAGGCAATAAACGGCCCCAGCATCGCCTTTATACTTTGGCATACTGAAAAAGAGTCGTTCCCTCCTAAAAACGCCTGCGAGGTTAGCTGTCGGATTCGGGCATACCTAGGAATTCGCCCTACCTTTCCCGTTCGGAAAGGATTCACCCCGTGTCACGTGTCGTGACGGTTGGGTCCCCCGCTTCAATCATGAATTCGGCGTACTTTGAGATCGAAGCATTAACATGTTAGTGTTCGTTGATGAGATGGATATTACTCCGATTTTTTCAGGTTGTAAATAGAAAAGTTGAAAAAAAAATAGTCTGATTTTTTAATGACTTACTTTCGAAAAATAGCGTTTTTCACCTCTATGCTATAGAAGAAAAAAAACCGCAGAAATCGATTCCTTCATCTAAAATGGAGGAGCTCCATTTTAGCGAGAATCGTTCCGCGGTTTCATGAACAAACAATGATTATGATTGCTGATTCATTTTGGCATGGACCGTCAAAGGAGCTAGCATCGTCACCCATAGGGCAACCACTCCAGAAACAAGAATCACAATATCGCGTTCGAACCCAAGCGTCAGTAAGGTAATACAACTACTGACCAGGACGAGACAAAGCGTCGCGATCATGACGAACCGCGATTGTTTCAACATTTTTCTCATGTGGCATCTCTCCTTTCCTTCCATATTCCTTTTTATCGTAACAAAGATTCATCGAAAAAGCGTCGATGACACCCGATTGTGATGTTTCTGTCATCTCGCAAGTAACGAGAGAAGACGACGAGAAAACGGATTTGTTACACTGGAGAAGTACTTAAAAAGGGGGAATCGATATGTTACAAGATCATTCATTTCAACGCGTCGACGGAACGTCGGCATCCTTAAGTGACTACCCAGCTCAAGCATGGTTGATCGTCAATACAGCCAGCAAATGTGGCTTAACGCCACAGTTCGAAGGACTCGAGCAATTGCATCAAGACTATCGTTCGCAAGGATTGACTGTACTTGGTTTCCCATGTAATCAGTTCGCGAATCAAGATCCGGGAACGGACGAGGAGATTCAGTCGTTCTGCCAAGTCAACTACGGCGTGACATTCCCCGTCTTCTCAAAAATCGATGTCAACGGTGAGCAAGCACATCCCCTATTTGAGGAACTGAAAGCACAAGCACCAACGACGGACGGTGCAACAGACGTCGAGTGGAATTTCACGAAATTCCTCGTGACCCGTGATGGAGAAGTGACGCGGTTCTCACCAAAAACGAATCCAACTGATTTGACGGCAGCAATCGAACGATTACTCGTTCAAGTCTAAAAAACAAGCTTCCTTCCTTCTCTCTTGAAGGAACGGAAGCTTATTTTTTATGTTGTCCCCGGCTCAAGATGACGGCTGATCATCTCTTCCGCCAATCGTTTGACGTCATCGATGTCGCGCATTTCCGTGAACGGATGCCCCCAGACGATCAGCTCTTCGATTTCTTCAATCGGTTGCGTCGTATAGCGTGTACCATCGGCAACGAACTCTTGCGCAATCGTAGATTCAAAAGCTGCGTATTTCAGGAGCCACGACTTTTCACTTAAGATTTTTTGCGCATGTTTTGCTTGCTTGAACGCAACATCGCCGACGAGGACGACCGGATCGAATCGTTCATGGAGCGGATGCGTATATTGAACAGAGATCAGCAATCCATGTTGGTTCGTTTTTTCTTGTTGCCGGACATACGTCCGTGTTAAAAAGTGCGGCACGAGTGACTCCGCACTCTCCTTCGTCTGATGGATGCTCAGACCATGTTCCGTTTGGACGACTTCCGGGAGAATCGGTTCGTATCCACGATTTGCTAATTGTTGATCGAGCTCTTTGAATAATAGCAGGGTATGTTCGACCAGTGCTCGGACTTGGCGAAACGATAATTGAATCGATTGATTGATCATACGATGACCTACCTTCTCTAAAAGTATGGCAATATACAGTTATTTACCCAAACTTTTCCGACTTCATCCCTGTTTCAGTGAAAGTTCCCCGAGCCACTTACGTGCTTGTTCGCTCATACGAGCCATCGTCTGTTCTCGCTCGAGCGTGATTGCTTGTCCGGCATGGATCGAGCGACAATCGAGTGCCTGCGGCATGTTTTCTTCGACGATTCCAGCAAGGATCAGACAAGGAACGTCAGCTGCTTTCGCCATCCGCGTGACCTCACCTGGTAACTTACCGATTTGGCTTTGACGGTCAACGCGTCCTTCTCCCGTCCAAACATAATCGACTTGTTTCATCCGCTCTGCTACGCGAAGATGTTGCAAGATCGTCTTGGCTCCCGGAACGATCGTGCCGCCCAGCGCATAGACCGCTCCCCCGAGTCCACCGGCTGCTCCAGCTCCTTTAACATTTTCCAGTCCAAGTAACCGTCCGATCCGTTCAAGTTGCTGATCAAGCTTTACGATGTCTTCTAAAAGCAGTCCTTTTTGGGGACCGAACAGATACGCTGGACCATCTGGACCATGATAAAGAGCTGTCACATCGACGAGCGCTTCCAGTTGAACAGGATACGCCGGGCATTGAATAGCATGCGTCTCAAGTAACGGATTCGTTTGAAACGAAATCGGAACACCTGAGGCATCTTCAAGCCGACAACCGACTTCCGCGAGCAAACCGAGTCCGCCATCCGTCGTACCCGTCCCGCCTAAAGCCAGTCGGATCTGCGTGATCCCCTGATCGCGTAACTGAGCAATCAAACGACCGACACCACGCGTATTCATTCGAACGGGATCATCCTCTCTTCGCCGCATCGGCAGTCCACAAATACGCGCGACTTCGATGACGGCGTCAGTACCCTTGACAGCGTACTCTACTTCACACGGACGACCTGCCAAATCCATCGTCATCGCCGTCTTCACGTCATATCCGAGTGCGAGATAGACATCGAGCGTTCCCTCCCCGCCGTCCGCAACAGGCGAAGAATCGATGATCGCTGTCGGATCATACGCTCGGATTCCGGAGGCGACCGCTTCTGCCGCCTCTTTCGAAGAAATACTCCCTTTGAATGCATCCATCAAAATCAAGTGACGTCCCATCTGTACATTCCCCCTAAAAAACTCATATCAAGTTTTGATTGCGTTTCCAATTAATGTTACGATGATACTAATTTCAAATTACCATTACCTTATTTGACATTTCATTTTACATACACAGGAGGTCTTATTTCATGGAACGCTGTTCGTTATGTGGTACACCACTTCGTCAACACGATACGACTTGTTCTCATTGCCAACATCCTGTCATCAAGAAAGAACGACCAGCTGAACCACCCGCTCCGTCCTCTTCACGGACTTGGCTCATCAGCACCTGTCTTTTGCTCTTTCTCGTCGGAGGGGCGGGTTTCCTGTGGTATTCGTTAAAAGATCCTGCTTCGCCGGAAGCCGGTCAGACGCCTAGCGTCGAAGCACTCGCTCTTTCTGAATGGTCCGATGAACAAACGGCTTACAATCAAACGTATTCGAAAGATCGGCCTCCGACATCCTATGATGTCCTTCGTTTCGTCCGCCAATACACACGAACGATTCCAGAGCTTGCGACGTATTCCAAGAAATACGATTCCATCGAGACGTTTTCCGCCATCCAGTTTACGACCTTGAAGGTGTTCGAATCCGAGTTCGATCATCTCGAGCGGTTGACGAATGCCGTTGATGCTCCTGTCGCTCCAAGTGTTCTTGCCGTGACATTCCAAAAATTCACGTCAAAAGGCACCACGTATCACTTGCGTACACAGGAAACGTATCAAATCGCGACAGCAACGGGTGCAACGCCTGTGACCTACCGCGTCCATTATCGTTTGAAAGTGCATACGGATCATCTGCAAATCATTGATGTCAATCGAACGGAGGTGACTTCATGAAACGAGTGCTCCTCTGTCTGCCCCTTTGTCTCCTGATGGCATGTTCGCCCGAAACATCCAAGATTCAAGAACAGCTCGAACAGCAAACTTACACCCGCGCCGTCGAACAATCGAAACAAGACATCGACGAACCGGCTGCTCGGCTGATGGTTCAGCTTGAGCGACAGCTTGCCGGTTATCAACTGCGTGATGTCTTAAAAACGGCGGAGGCGATCGAACGTCTTCAACTCGCAACGGATCACCCTGTCCGAAAACGAGCAGAAGCCATTGCTCTCAGTGCAAGAGAAATGTTACAACAGGTCAAACAGTTCGAAGGTACGTATGAAGTCGAACGAAGTACGCTCGAAGACGAGCCGTTCGATGGAACCGGGCGCATCCATGTCTCTTTTGACGAGCAAGATACGTTCATCGCGACGCTTCGCTTTGATCAGTTCGGTCTCCCGGATGCACTCCGAAACGACGAAGAAATCATTCGTTTTGAACCGGATTTCTCTGCTCGTGTCAATTTATCTGGAGGACAAGTCAGCTATCGCTTCGTCCGTTCGACACTCCGCGTGACGTTCGAAGGACCAGGCGGTAAGCGAATCTATCAACTCAAACAAATGTCAGATAAATAACCAGTAAAAACGCCGCTTTACTTGAGACGATTCTCGAGCGAAGCGGCGTTTTTTTATGATTTTAATTTAACGTGTTGCTTGAACCTGCTCATACACCTGTTGACATAATTCATGTGTCGCGAGGCTGTCAGAAGCTACGACCGACTCGGACGGTTCCCCTTTGACTGTCCGAAGGAACGCATCCAGCATATCAACGAATCCACGACGCTTTAGCGTCGCTTCCCAGTTATCGAGCGGATACCGAAGCGTACCTTGTTTCGTCAATTGATCGAGTGTCGTCACATCCGTTGCGATTCGTTTTTCTTCCGGTCCCATCACTTCGACGCGTTCTTCCGTGATGCCGTTATTGCGGTTCATGACACCGATTGCCGTGATACCGTTTGAGACGAATTGAATCGTTACGTGATGCAGACCGCTTGCGTCTTGCTTACTCTTGACATGTAGGTCTTCAATCTCACCGCGTCCTGTCAAGAAACGCAGCGTATCCGCGACATGAATGAAGTCGTCGAACAGAAACGGCTTAGCGTCCTCGATGAACGACGTCCGATTCTTTTGCATGAGGACGAGATTCGGATCGTTGACCTCAAGCAAGCGCTGATGCGCTGAAGCGAAGCGTCGATTGAATCCCGTGATGAATGGTAACTGTTTCTCCTCTGACAGACGTGTCAGTTCACGAATCTCTTCGATTTCCATCGAGACCGGCTTATCCACGTAGACGGCGATTCCTGCTTCAAGCGCTTGCCGTGCCTGCTCCGCATGGACGACAGTCGCTGAATGAATCATGACCGCATCGATCCCCTCCTGTACGGCGTCAGCAAACGTCGCGTATGTTCCTGCAAAGCGATAGGCTGCTTGCAATCGTTTTGCTTTCTCTTCATCTCGCGAGATCAGATACACCTCGATATCGGATCGTTCGGCATAGACGGGTAAGTAGGCTTTTTGTGCGATGTCCCCTAGACCGATGACTGCTAATTTCATGTGAACTCCTCCTTTTCCTCTGTTGCTTACATTCCCTATGATACGTCAATTGACACGAAAAGATGGAAATCAGCTCGTTACAGGATTCGAATTCCTTTTTTTGAAAAGAAGTGAATTTCCTTTTTTTGTTTTATGATAAAACCATATTTGAACAAGGAGGGAATGAGTTTTTATGAAGCGCTTGCTCCGTACTAGTCTTACGCTCTTATTATTGTTCGCTTTATGTCTTCCTGCCATACCTGCAAAGGCAGCCAGTTACCAAGTCGTCGTCACTTCGACGATTGGAGCGAACATCCGCTCAAAACCGAGTACAGCCTCGTCTGCGACGATCGTCCGACGTGCCGCGTACAAGGCAAAATTCACAGCCGTCTCGTATACGAATGGCTGGTATAAGATCAAGGACGGAGGTACATATCGTTATCTATCGAACCAAGTCGCTAAAAAAGTGTCGAGTAGTTCCGTAAAGACGTACAAAATCGTCGTCTACTCGAAAGCTGGAGCGAACGTCCGGACATCACCAAGCACGGCCTCATCAAAGAACATCAAACGACTCGCATCCTACAATTCGAAGTTTAATGCAGTCTCGTACTCGAACGGTTGGTATAAGGTCAAAGGGAAAGTCAATTATTATTACGTCTCTAGCCAAGTTGCCCGAAAAGTGACGACGAGCAGCCCTAAACCATCGAGTGGCAGTTATCCGGTTGCCTCGATGCGGTATTTCAAGCTTGGATCGTCAAGTTATCAATTGACGAAAGAAAGCTTCGTCCGCCGTTATCCAGCGAGTACGACGAAACTGTTGACGGGAATCGTCGCGTACGACGAAGCGGCACGTAAAGGCACGCTTGATCAAACGTTCACCCTGACGTCTTCGATGTTATCCGTTCCTGCAGGTAGCAGTGTCGCCGGCTTCCGTGCTGGCGATAAAGTCACGATGCGTCAACTCTTGAACGGGATGCTAATCCGCTCTGGTAATGATGCAGCAAAATCGATTGCTGTCCGGACAGCAGGTTCTGAATCGAAGTTCGTCTCATACATGAACAGTCGCGCCCGTTCGATCGGGATGAGTGCGAGCCATTTCATGAACCCACACGGCTTCTATCATCCAAGTCATTACACGACGGCTGCTGATATGCAAAAACTCGCGAATACATATGCGAAGTACAGCGCGCTCATGACGATCAGTGGACGAAAATCATACCAGACGACTGTCAAAGGACCGTATGCACGGACGTTGACGTGGTATCACACGAACACGTCACTTCCAGGTGATACACGTGTTTATGCGAGCAAGACCGGTTACACTCCGGAATCTGGCTACACACGTGTCTTCTTCATCAAAAAAGGCTCGACGCGATATGGTCTTGTCACACTGAAAGGATCGTTGTCTCAAACCGAGACGACACTCCGCTCTGTCTTGAACCAATGATCTTTTAATCAACAACCTGATTCCCTTTCCGGGAGTCAGGTTGTTTTTCGTTTTGCCTCTAAAATTATGCTTGCGCTGAAAACGAATTCATCTTAGAGTTAAGTTTAGAATCAGACGTCTGACGTCTTAATGAAGGAGAGTTTTACGTGGGAAATGTCAGTTTGTTATTTGGGGGCGTCGCGCTCTTTTTAAATAGTTTGACCTTGTTCGGAAAAGTCGATCTCCGTAGCGCGGGTGTCTTCAGTCTCATCACCGGTTTATTGCAGACGTTCATCGCGACCTATCTCGTCATCGGTGCCGCTGGTGATCCGGCGTTGACGTTCGGATACGCGAGCATCTATCTGTTTGCCTTTACGTACGTTTACGTCGGGATCACGTTCTTGTTCAATCTCGACGGGAGCGGGGTCGGTTGGTTTTCCTTGTTCGTTGCGATTGCTGCATTGTTTTATGCGTTCGTCAGTTTCACGACAAATGATATCATCGGTGGTGTAACCTGGTTGTTCTGGGCATTGCTCTGGAGCCTGTTCTTCCTCGGCATGGGGATGAATCGCCCGATTGATGCAATCACTGCCCGTGTTGCCCTCGTCTTGAGCTGGTTGACGTTGATCGTACCGGCACTGATCGGGCTTCGATTCGGCTACTTCAGTTCGGCATACCAGTGGTTATGGAGCGGTGCTGCTGTTCTGACTGCTGTCTATTTCCTCTATACGATGATGAAATTCTCGATGCTTCGGACGATTCGCTCGTCGTAACGTGTTAATCGATCCATCAAAAAAAGATGTCCATTTTCGGTTATGAATCGGAGATGGACATCTTTTTTGTTCTATTTGCAGTACACGACAAACGAAAAGCAAAGTAATTTGTTCGCTCGACATCGCTTCCTAGGGAAATACAAGCAAGAGTGACCCTGCAGCGTAGCGAAGCGGCACGATGCTTGTCCCAGGAAAACGATGCGAGACGAACAAAGCGTACGCTCGTTCTTCCCTCATGTCATTCCAATGCTTCCTGCAGTTGAGCTTGAACTTCTTTCAACGACTTGTCTGTCGGATGCCAGTAGTAGATCCCGTCCGATTCGATCCCACCTTTTCCGTCGAGTGATAAGGTCTCGACGTTGCGTAAGGCATCCCGGTAATCCGTCGCGACGGTCCGGGCAACGGAAAACGGCACGTTCGTCTTGACGTTTTTCCCGAGTGCTTCCAGGACAGCATTGAAGCGACGAATCGAAAAGTCCTCCGTCATCTTATCAGCGACCGCCTGAACGACTTGCCGTTGACGAATCTGTCGTCCGAAATCTCCGCGTGGATCATCATGCCGCATCCGCGCATAGGCAAGTGCTTCCTTCCCGTTCAGCGATAGTTCCCCTTTTGGAAACTGCATCTCATAGTACGAAAAATTGATATCGTTATTAACCCTGACCCCATCGACGGCATTAACGAGATCCGTAAAGCCAGCTAGATTGATTTCTGCGAAATAGTCGATACGAATCTTTAGCAGATGACCGACTGTATCGAGTGCCATCTGTGGACCACCAAACGCATACGCGTGATTGATCTTATCGTTCGATCCATTGCCGATGATTTCGGTCTTCAAATCACGCGGGATACTGATCATCTGGCTCTTATTCGTCTTCGGATCAATCGTCACGACGATGATCGTATCACTGCGTCCCGTCTCGTTTTTTCGTTGATCCACCCCGAGTAAGAGGAAGGAGAGTCCTTTTTTCTGTTCGACGGCTTTCTCTGTCTCGACGCTCGCTTTGACGGGGACCTGTACTTGGACTTCTTGCATCGTCCGACTCGCTTTTTGATAAACGTATCCGCCTGAACCGAAGAGAAGGAGCAGGCATATCCCCGTCAGTGTCAACACGATCCATTTCCACTTCTTCATCATCCATTCTCCTTTTCTTCGATCTGAATTCAGGACGGTCGTTGTGCTTCAAGTACGAGCAACGCATTACGCCAGCTACCGAACAAGGCGGTGATGACACCGATGCTTGGTGCATCACGCCCGATGCTGAACCGTTGGTAACTTGCAATCGTCAGATGTTCCGTTTCTTTTGCGGCTGCAGCAAGTACGTCGAGTACTTCCTCTTCTCGCCAACGTTTCCGCGGGAATTCGATGCCGATGATTTCAAGGGCGTTTGACCAAGAGCCGTACCGGCGGGCAATCGTTGCGACGGTCGGACGATTTTGACCAGCCGCCCACTTCGTGTAGGTCTGGCTCGTCAAGACCGGCAAGGCACCTTGCGCTTCAAGTAATGACTCGATGATCCGTTGTTCCATTTCCTGGACGCGTTCCTTCAAGATATCCGCTTCTGACAATGCCTGCTGCCACGAGTTGAATTGATGGACGATATCCGTCAGGCTAGGTGCTTGCTTTTGTTGCGCCCATTCGCGGTACGTCGCGCTCGTGAAAGGATCGAGTTCCTCCCGTGCCTGACGCAAGGCGTCAATGATTTCCGACTTCGTGAACGTCAAGCGGGCATGTCCGATGCCAGCTCGTTCCAAGGCGATTTGCCACGACCCAAACAGCATCAGGATTTCCGCGACGCTTGGATGAGTGGTGTTCAATTGCCAGCGGAAATAGGTATTGGCCGTCAATTCATTTTTCCCGTTCGCAGCGAGACGGAGTGCGTGGATCGCTTCCTCCATATCGCGCATGACGATGTCCCCTTCCCATATATTCATGACTGGACGTTCCGGCGTACGTTCGTCTGCAAGGCGTGACGAACGTTTCGGATGACGACGGCTTGTTCGGTGAACGTCATTTGTGAAGCAGACGGGAGGCAGATTCCGTCTTCAAATAGGCGACGACTGATATCATCTCCTTCTGCTGTGACGAATGGTACGTCGCGATAGACGGGCTGTAAGTGCATCGGTTTCCAGACCGGACGGGATTCGGCGTTCGCTTGTTGGAGCGTCTGAATCATTTCGTCGCGTTGCACTTGACCGCCTGGTAAAAGAAAAGCACTGAGCCAACGGTTGGCGAACGTTCCGGTCTGCTCGACTTGCGACGTGACGCCGTCCGGCGCAAAGGCACGAACGTAACGATCAAAGATTTTTCGCCGTGCGTCGACGCGTTGATCAATCACTTCGAGTTGTCCGCGTCCGATTCCAGCAGCGACATTGCTCATCCGGTAGTTGTAGCCGACTTCCGTATGCTCGTAATGGAGGAAAGGTTGTCGTGCCTGTGTTCCAAGATAGAAGGCGCGTTCGATCAAGGCTGGATCATTTGCGACGAGCATTCCGCCGCCTGACGTCGTGATGATCTTGTTACCGTTGAAGGAATAGATCCCGAACGTCCCGAATGTCCCCGTCATCCGTCCGTTGACGCGTGTTCCGAGTGATTCTGCCGCGTCTTCGATCAACGGAACATCGTACTCTTCACAGAGTGCAGCGATCTCCTCGATTTGTGCCGCGACCCCGTATAGATGAACGACGATGACGGCTTTCGGAAGTTTTCCTCGCGTTGCCGCCTGGATCAACGCGCGTCGGAGTGCGACGGGTGACATGTTCCATGTCTCCTCTTCCGAATCAATCAGGACGGGACGGGCACCGACGTAGCGAATCGGATTCGTCGAAGCGATGAACGTCAAGGACTGACAGAAGACGTCATCCCCCGTCGTGACACCAAGCGTCGCGAGTGCCAAGTGAATCGCTGCCGTACCACTGCTCGTCGCAAGCGCTGCGCGAGCTGCCGTGTAGGCGCGCATCTCTCGTTCAAAGGCGTCGACGTTCGGTCCAAGCGGTGCGACCCAATTCGTCTCGAGTGCTTCCGTGACGTAACGTGCTTCTTGACCACTTAAGTGCGGGATGGAGAGCGGGATGTGTTTCATGATGTTTCCTCCCTTCGAGGTGACAGCTGACGGAGCGGCGTCCGGTAGATCGGGAACCACTGTCCTGTCTCGACTTCCGGATGTTGTCGTTTCATTTGTCGTACGAGCCGGTCATAAATCGTTGAATCAAGAATCGATGTCCCGAGTCCGAAAAACGTTCGATTCGCTTCACCAAAGGATCGTTTGTAGGCGAGTAAGCTATCTGCATCGGATCGTGTCGTTCCGCCACCGAGATGCAACGCTTGCAGACCAGCTTGTTTTGCCCAGCGAATCATCTCCGCGAATAAGAGGTGATTCGGGCGAAGCGACAAGTAAGCAGGATCTGAAGCACCGAGATGATAATGTGCGAACTGGCGACCCGTCAAGACGATGCATCCAGCGACGATCCGCCCCTCTTGTTCGGCAAGCAACAGGACATTTTTGATTCGTCCTTCGGCGAAGTGATCGAAGTAGGTCTGATCAAAGTAATACCGCGCATCGGCTTGATGTTTATCCATCGTCATCTGGTAGAGACGGGCGAAGTCCGAGTACTCTTCCGGACGTCCGAGGCGAATCGTGACCCCTTCGCGGCGTGCCTTCCGGATGTTGCGCCGTGTCATTTGCGAGAATCCATTTTCGATCGTCTCGAACGGATCCGTCAGCTCAAGTGTCACGGTCGGTTGCAAAATATTCGTTTGATGGCACCAGTATTGACCAAGTTCCTGGTTGTGTAGCAAGGGGTGGAAACGAACTGTCTCGGTGACGATTCCGGTTTCACTACAGTATTGTTCGAATCGCGCGCGGGCTTCGCGAATCTGATCGAGTGACCAGATGCCTGTGAAGTAAGGACCACCATAGCCGTAAGGTGTCGTGATGTCCTCAAAGCGTGTTCCTGGAATCGGTCGCCGCAAGTACGGATAGATCAACGTTCCGAACTCCGTCGGATAATAAAATAATTCAGGAATCTCATCGTGCTCCTTCGCAAGTTCGAAGTAAGCATGTTCGTAATAACAATCGAGTTGATAGGTTGCGACGAGCGCATCCCATTCGCGCGGATCCCGAATCAATCGTTCATCGCTTAGCGACATCATGGGGAACACCTCCGTCGAGACCCTTGAACTCACCCATACCGGTCTGGTGAGCCGTCGAGTTCCCTTCTGACGAGATGACCATCTTGAACGTCTTAAACAGGATGTAGAGATCGAGTCGGAACGTATGATTGGCTGCATACCATTGATCTTGCTCGAGGCGTTGCTGCCACGTCGTTGCATTGCGACCGTGAATCTGTGCCCATCCTGTCAGACCAGGCAAGACGTCGTGCCGTGTCATCTGCTCCTTCGTATAGTGATTAAGATAACTGACGAGCAACGGACGCGGTCCGACGAAACTCATCTGTCCGCGAAGGATGTTAACGAACTGCGGGATCTCATCAAGGCTTAAGCGACGGATCCATTCAAGCGATGCTGGAATCCGGTCAGCATCCGGAAGAAGATTCCCCTCGGCATCCGTTTCATTCGTCATCGTGCGGAATTTATAGATTTTGAATAACTCGCCCTTGTAACCGGGGCGGACTTGATTGAAGAAGATTGGTCGTCCGAGTTTCGTATAGATGACTAAAGCGACGACGGCATAAACAGGAAGTAGAATCAGGATGGCGATAAGACTAACCGTGAAGTCGAATAGGCGTTTCATGATGACGTCCTCCTTTTACATAGCTGAAAAGAGATCAAGTTGTCGTTTGATGACGTCGGCTTCGTTGAAATGTTTCATGGCACGGTCAAATCCATTCCGTCCCATCTCGTTGGCACGGTCCGGATGTTCGACAAGCGTGTTCATTCGTTTGGCGAGCTTCGCGATGTCGCGGACTTCGACGAGATACCCCGTTTTTCCCTCGACAACCTCTTCGCGGCAGCCGCGGATGTTTGTCGCAATGACCGGTTTTGCACTCGCCATCGCTTCAATGATCGATCGTGGGACGCCTTCGCGATGCGACGGTAAGACGAAGGCATCGACTTGTTGGAACAAGCTTGGTACATCTTCGACGAATCCGAGGTAATCGACATTCGGAATCTCACGGATCCGTCGTAAGAAGAGATGCTTCGTCGTCTGATCGCGCTCGCTTGCCATCATCTCACCGGCAATGACGAGACGGGCTTCCGGATGACGATAGACGACATCCTCGAACGCATCGAGCAGTTCGAGAATCCCCTTTTCTTCGACAATCCGACCGATGAACAAGAACGTAAACGGTGCGCCTGCTTCACGCGGGCGTGGATAGAAGCGGGTTAAGTCGATTCCATTTCCAAGGTGCATCAGGCGCGTATTCGCTTTGAAGCGTTTGCGCTGGGCGAGTTGATAATCCTCCTCGCTTTGGAGGAGCAGATAATCAGTTGCGAAACGCGCCAGCCACTTCTCGACGGAGTATGTCAGCTGGTAGGTCATCCGCCCCATCTTCTCGTGGAAATAAAAGCCGTGTGCCGTATAGACGATATGCTTCGTTCCGGCCCGCTTCGCGGCAACACGTCCGAGGGCGGCGGCGACCGGTGTGTGGACATGGACGGCATCGTAGCCATCCTCCTTCAAGATTCGTGTGATTTCCCGGATCGTCCGCCAGTTACTCGTCCAGTCGATCCGGCGCTCGATCGGAATGTCGTGCATCCGGAAGCCTTTCGCTGCCAGTTTTGCCGAGGCACCAGTGTCGGCACAAGCGATGCCGACGTCGTGCCCGGCGTTTTGTAAAGCAAGTAAGAGCGGCTGCAACATCGTCTCTGCCGTCGTATCGAGAGCACAGACTTGAAGAATCTTTAGAGGCGCCATACGTGGACCCCCTCTGGCTGTTCTGACCGTGGCAACATCCCTTTGATGTCGACGACGATGCCGCGTCCGACTTTGAGTAGATGTTGTGCAAGATTCCAACCGCCTTCGACGTATTCTTCATGTGAGACAGCGAAGATGACGACGTCGGCTGGTTTGAGTTCGCTCATCTCGAGCAAGTCGATGCCGTACTCGCGTTTTGCTTCACTCTTTTCGACGAGTCGATCCGTCACCTGAACGTCGATGCCGAACTCTTCGATTTCGCGGACGAGGTTCGCGACTTTCGAGTTGCGGATATCGCTGACGTTCTCCTTGAACGATAAGCCAAGGATCGTGACGCGAGCGCCGAGGACCGGCATGTTCTGTTTAATCAAGTTCTTGACGAGCGCTGTTGCGATGAAGCGTCCCATCGTATCGTTGATACGGCGTCCAGCGAGAATGACTTCCGGATGATAGCCGAGTGACTCAGCTTTCATCGTCAGATAGAATGGATCGACGCCGATACAGTGACCACCGACGAGACCCGGACGGAACGGAAGGAAGTTCCATTTCGTACCGGCTGCTTCGAGGACTTCGAGCGTATCGATGTCCATCCGGTCGAAGATGATCGCCAGTTCATTCATCAAGGCGATGTTGAGATCGCGTTGTGTATTTTCGATGATTTTTGCCGCTTCTGCGACCTTGATCGATGAAGCACGGTGGACACCGGCTTCGACGACCGCTTCGTAGACTTCTGCGACGATGTCGAGTGTCTGTTCATCCTGGGCAGAGACGATTTTTTTGATCGTCTTGAACGTGTGCTCGTGGTCGCCCGGGTTGATCCGCTCTGGTGAGTAGCCGACGAAGAAGTCGACGCCAGCGCGTAAGCCGGATGCTTCTTCAAGAACGGGGATACAATCTTCTTCCGTCGCCCCTGGGTAGACCGTCGACTCGTAGACGACGATGTCGCCTTTATTGAGCTGGCGACCAACAAGGTGTGAGGCCCGTAAAAGTGGCGTTAAATCCGGTTGATTCTGCGCATTGATCGGTGTTGGAACAGCGATGATGATGAAGTCGCTTGCTTGCAGTGCTGCTGGATCCGAGACATAATCGACGGTTGCATTCTTCAGTGTGAACGGACTCAGTTCGAGTGTTGCATCGATACCTTCTTGCAGTTCTTGAACACGTTGTTCCTTGATGTCAAAGCCGACGACGTCTGTTTTTTCGCCAAAGGCGACGGCGACGGGAAGACCGACGTATCCGAGTCCGACGACGGCAATCGAACGGTTGGCAATGGGAAGTGAACCAGTTTGGGCTGCTGTCGTATCTACGATGTGTTTGACTGCCTTGTTCATGGTGGGTTCCTCCTATTTCATCGACTGTTTGACGATCAACGTTTTTCCGTTAGGCTCTTGTTTGACTTGTTCGACTGGCTCAAGGACGATTTTCATCTCGGAGCCGAGTAACTTACGCATCTCGTTCAAAAGGATTTGTTCGTGTTTCGGATGGAAACGTTTCGCATCCGGAATATACCGGAGTGTCACGTGATTGAGCGCGTGCTGCTCGACTTGGAGTCGTAAGACCGAATTCGGTAGTTCACGGGCAATCGTTGTAATGTCTCCTTCGAACACTTTGCCCCGTTTTTCACTGACGATATAACTCGTTCCCCGTCCATCGATTGAAGCGATGACCGGTCCGTTTAAGCCGCAGCTGCAGGTCTCGTCACTGAGCGTCATCCGGTCACCGATCCGGTAACGAATCAGCGGTGTTCCCCGTGTCGTAAAACACGTGACGACGACTTCGCCGTCCTCTCCATATGGTTCGATGATGCCCGTCTCATGATGCAGATGAAGTTTTCGATGACTGCATTCTGAGATGATCGGTGCGCCTTCTGAGGAACCGTATTGATCGAAAACTGGAACACCGAACGCTTCCTCAAGGATTGAGCGCATCTCCTCCGTCACCGTTTCCGATGTTGGGAAGATCGCAATCAGCGGACTCTCCAGTCGAATGTGATGCTTCAGCATGTAGCGGGCGATTTCGACCATCGCTGTCGGTGTACCGTCGAGCGCTCGTGGCTGGAAGCGATTCAGCTCCTCGATATAGGCTGGGAAATTCTCTTCCTTCATGTGAAAGATTGAAAGCAATAACTGATTGAGTGGTCGGTTCATCCGCCAGAAGATTGGTTTCTTTTGATCGACGGCTGTCAGCGTCCGACCGGTGAAGCTCGCCCGCCGCATCCCGGCGTGAAAGCCGTGACGTTCCTTGAAGTAGTCGAGATGCGCCATCCGTTCCTGGACATCCTCGCGCATGAATGCGACTTGGAGCGACTTTCCGCTCGTTCCGCCCGTCCGTCCTCTTACCGGCGCATCGACGCGGGACATGAATGCATCGTTATTTTGGCGAAGCGTCTCTTTTTCAAGGATCGGGATTGTCTTCAGCTGCTCGAGTGATGTCAACGGTAACTGGATGTCATGTTCGTAAAAGAGTTTCGTGTAGTACGGTGTATGCGTCACGACGAAGGCGAGAAAGGCATTCAGGCGATCGAGTTGTTCCGCTTTATAATCCTGCGTCCGATCCTTCATCCGGAGCTCCCTCATCTTCTGTTCGTAAAAGGGACCGTACCGTTCTTGCATCAACTTACGCCCGTATAACGATGTCAGCCAATTTTGGATGAAGATCGGAGAGCGGTAGTAGAATTCCTCCTTAAGCGCCATCTTGGATTTCCTCCTTCAGCAAGTAGTGACTCTCATACCAGTCGATGAATGCGTTGACACCGGCTTCGACCGTCGTCTGTGGACGGTAGCCGATCGTCTCGAACAGTGAGGAGACGTCAGCAAAGCTTTCGGGAACGTCGCCTGGTTGAAGCGGCATGCCATTTTTAATTGCCGTCTTGCCGAGGCGGCGTTCGATCAAGGCAACAAATTCGTTCAGTCGAATCGGGCTGTGACTGCCGATGTTGTAGACACGATACGGAACGTTGCTGCGGTCCGGTAAGGGATTCGAGGCATCGAACGCTTCATCGACTTCCGGTTCGGTCTGGAACAGGCGATAGATGCTTTCGATGATATCGTCGACGTAAGTGAAGTCCCGCCCCATCTCGCCGTAGTTGTAAAGATCGATCGGCTCGCCCTTCGCAATCGCCTCTGTGAACTTGAACAGTGCCATATCCGGGCGTCCCCAAGGACCGTAGACACTGAAGAAGCGAAGGCCTGTCGTCTTGATCCCGTAGAGACTGCTGTAAGTGTGAGCCATCAGTTCGTTCGCTTTCTTTGAAGCGGCGTAAAGGCTTAGCGGATGATCGACGGCATCCGTCGTCGCGAACGGCATCTTCGTATTCGATCCGTAGACGGAACTGGAGGAAGCGTAAATCAATTGTTCGACTGGGTAATGCCGACACGCCTCTAGAATCGAGAGAAAGCCGACGATGTTTGACGTCATGTAGACGTCCGGTCGATCGATGCTGTACCGTACCCCTGCTTGTGCTGCCAGGTGGAGAACAAGATCAATCGATTCCTGTTCGAAGATCCGTGCGACGGCTGCCGTCTCTTCGAGTGAGACCCTGTAAAACGTGTAGTTCGTTCCGAGTTCAGCGAGCCGGGCTTCTTTTAACGTCGGGTCGTAATAGTCGTTTACTTCATCGAGTCCAATGACCCGGTAACCCTCCCGGATGAAACGACGTGCGGCGTGAAATCCAATGAAGCCTGCGATACCTGTAATTAAGATCGTTTTATTCGGCACGGTGTTCGACCTCCTCGAAGTAGTGGCGCGCTTGCCAGCGCATGTAGTGAACGGATGTGTAGACGATGAGTAACATCGGGAACAACTTATACCGGTGTCGGATGGCCGTTCCGACATTGCCGGTTCCTAGACCGAAGATGACCGCGTTAAGCGCAAAGAGAAGGAAAAAGAAGAAGAGAACGCTGCCGAATGGATGCTGACGGATCAGTTTAAAGGACCGGACGATCGCAAAACAGGCAATGAAGTAGAAGATGGCATCAAGGAAGAAAATCAGAATGTTCATGACGCTCGACCATTGCCACGGGAACGGTGAGAACAGGAAGTAAATCGTCCGGATCGGTGAGTAGAGAATCATGTCACCTGGACCCGTCACCGTCAATCCGTTCAGATAAGCGGAACCGCCACGGTCGTAACTCATTCCGCTGAACAACTGTCCGTTTTCTGAGACGTGAGTGAACTTCGCGAACAAGACGTCCTGGAAGCTGTAGACGATGAAGCCGACGATCAGTACTTGAAAGATCAGTCGTTGCACCTTCGTCGGTTCAAAGTCCATTCGTCGTGTCTCATGACTGTAAAACGAGAAGTAGACGAGTAAGACGATGATGCCGACAGCAAGACCGGAGTGGAACATCGTACTGACGAAGTAGCCGAGATACGCGAGCGTCATATACCATCCGGACTTCTCTTCCGTCCAGCGCACCATGTAGTAGAGTGTGTAGACGATGCCCAGGGCGACGATCTGGTCACGCAAGAGAATCGGTGAGAGTAACAATCCTTGTGGGAAAAATGCGAAGATCAGTGTTGCTGCGAACACATAACGTTCCGGTAAGCGTAACCGTTGCAGCGTCTTCGCTAGAATGACGACGGCGACGACGCCGAGGATGACGTTGAAGAACTGAGCGAGAATTCGTTCCGGACCGAACATCAGGTAGAAGATTCCGAGAAACTTGGAATAGGTGCCGCGAACGACATCATTGAAGGTCGACGGATCAGTAAAGATTTGGACACCTTCGAGATGAAAGGCTTCCGTATCGTCCCCGCTGTGTGGCGGTAAACGAAATAACTCGAGATCGATGAACATCAGGACCAGTCGGACGAAGAAAGCGGTGATGAAGACGAGAAAGAGTGGCGTCGTCTTTGCTTGACGGAGCAGATAATAGAGAAACAACACCGAGTTGATGAGCAGCAAGGCGGTCACGTAGGTGTCCGGGAAGAGCGACCGGGCGAATTGACAAACGAGCGCTTCGATGACGATGAGTAGTAGGATTGGTCGCATCTTCTTCCCTCCTTAACTGCTTTGTTCGACGACGAGCGTGACGTCCCGTGGATATAAGGACCGATACAGTGCCGGTAACAATAGGACGATCTGAGTGACAGCGCAGAGGGTGTAAGCGATCGTCGCACCGTACAGACCATACAGCGGAATCAACAGGCTGCAGGCAATCAGGTTGACGACGACACTGCCGAAGATCGAGATCGTCTGGATCCGGAACTGCTGGAAGCCGGTCAAGAGTGCCTGAATGACGGTCGAGTTGTAGAAAAAGAGTGAGGCGACCATCATCAAGACGAAAATCAGATGGTATTGAACGAACGATGCGTTGTAG
Source organism: Exiguobacterium abrahamii (assembly GCF_015645365.1). NCBI lineage: Bacteria > Bacillati > Bacillota > Bacilli > Caryophanales > Exiguobacterium > Exiguobacterium abrahamii. The sequence continues at coordinate 215,808 of NZ_JADOYC010000001.1, read as the reverse complement.
AAAATCGTCAAGCCCCACTTGCCGAAGAAGATCGCTCCGACAATCAACAGGATGCCGACGATGTTCGTCATCAGTAACATCGAGCGGGTCAGCTTGCGCAGTTCCGGTAAACTTTGGCGTTCGCCCGTCTCAGATGAGAAGTTCGGCAGCAAGACGGCAATCAAGGAGTGGATGAACAGGCTGCCAAGTACGAGTAGATAAGCGATACTGGCGTAGTAACCAAGCTCTTCCGTTCCGATTGCGTGACCGACGAACAATCGTGGGATGTTTGCATTCAAGGCGATCAGGAGAGCAACGAATCCGAGCGGCATCGCTTTAAGGAACAACTCCTTGCCTGACCGGTACCGTAAGTCGAGTGCTTGATTGTCAAAGCCGCGACCGACGCGGCGAATCGTCGGTAAGTCGTATGCGAGTAGCATGATCAAGTTTCCGGCGATCAAGGCGAGCACGAACCCGTGAATCGAATGGGTCGTAAAGAGGACGAGTGCTGCACCCGACACGTTCAAGAGACTCCGGAAGATTTTCGAGACAGCGACTTCCTTGAAGGCAGTGTGTCCTTGCAGAAAACCATAAGCGAGATCAGCGAATGACTCCATGTACTTGTTGAGATAGACAAGCAGTGTCAGGAGTAAGATGTCCGCTTCACCGAAGAAATAATAGACTCCAAGGAGGACGAACACACCTGCCGAGAGGAGTGAAAAACGAGTCTTGATGAAGAGCCAGAAGTTCGTCAGTCCAGCCCGTTCTGCCGTCAGGATCGTACTGGCGTTCAGCCAACAGAACATGACGATCGGTGCGGTGATGGCAAGGGCGTAGTTGAAATAACCGATGTTGAGCGGTGTGCTCCATTTGATCAGGAGCGTCAAAATCATCCATTGATGGAGCGAATACGCCGTATCGGCAATGAAGATGAGATTGAAGCGGGACAGCCGGGCCGTTTTCATCGTTTCCCCTCCTCTCTATTTGCGCGCGATCCGCATCGTTGGTGCGACTGGATCCGATTCGGTTTCGTTCGTGACGTCTAATAAATACTGGCGGAGTGCCTCATCTTGGTCGAGCGCTTGGGCGATCTCCCGCAAGTACGGGTCGACGGATCCAAAAGGTCGTGTCTTACCGACGAGGATCTTGTCAAAGACGAGTTCATCATGCACTTCATCACGGGCGAGCAGTTCCTCGTAGAGTTTCTCGCCTTTTCGAATGCCGCTATAGACGATCGGGATCTGCTCTTCCGTGAAGCCACTCAAGTGAATCAAGTTCTTCGCTAGTGTCGTGATGTGAACCGGTTCACCCATATCGAGAACGAACACTTCGCCACCTTTTGCGAGAACACTCGCTTGGATGACGAGACGACTCGCTTCCGGGATCGTCATGAAGTAGCGTGTCATCCGGGGATCGGTGATTGTGATCGGTCCGCCTTTGGCGATTTGTTCCTTGAACAGTGGAATGACGGAACCGCGGCTCCCGAGGACGTTTCCGAACCGGACGACGGCGAACGTCGTCTCGCTGTTACGCGCCATCTGCTGGATGACCATCTCGGCGATTCGTTTCGTCGCCCCCATCACACTCGTCGGGTTGACGGCCTTATCGGTCGAAATCATGACGAAGCGTTTGACACCAGCTGCTTCCGCCGCTCGAGCGACGTTGCGTGTACCGTAGATGTTGTTCTTGACGGCTTCGCTCGGGTTATCCTCCATCAGTGGCACGTGCTTGTGAGCTGCCGCGTGATAGACGAGATCCGGTTCGAACCGTCGCATGACTTCAAGCATCCGGTCACTGTCCTGCACATCGGCGATGACGGATTCGAACTGGATGTCCCGGCTGAGACATTCGAGCTCCCGGCGGATCAGGTAGATGCTGTTTTCACCGTGTCCGAGAAGGATGAGCCGTTCAGGACGGAAGCGAATCAGTTGCCTGCAAATTTCGGAACCAATCGAACCACCAGCACCGGTGACAAGGACGGTCGCGCCATGAACGCTTCGTTCGATTTCCGTAATATCGAGTTCGACCGGTTCCCGACCGAGTAAGTCAGCGATCGAGACTTCACGGATTTGTTTGATTGAGACCTTTCCGGATGCCAGTTCGACGAGCATCGGTAACGTATGCGCTTCGACTTGGGTTTGTTTGATCCGGTTCAGCAATTCAACCCGCTGCGGATACGGTAACGATGGGATTGCGAGGACGACTGCTTCAATCTTTTGTTCCTCGATGATGCATTCGAGTTGTTCGATCGCTCCGATGACGGGAACACCGTGAACCCGCATCCCGCGTAGTTCGAGCGAATCATCAAGTAATCCGACGACGTTTAAGATGTGCGATTTTTTTTGTTTCAGCTCTTTTGTGATCATCTGACCGGAGGCACCGGCACCGATGATCAACGTTCGTTTACCGAGCGTCTTATTGTCAGGCACGAGTCTTAAGCTACGTCCACGAATCAACAACCGGACGAATAAGATACCGTTTAAAACGAGTCCGGTCTGTAAGAAGATCGCTCGTTCGACCGCGAAGTCGAACAATGCGTATTCAAGACCAAGTAAGACGAAGCTACTGGCGAGGACGACGACGAGGAGAACGGCGAGATCACGAAGGCTTGCGTAACGCCAGATGATTTGATAGAAGCGCATCCAGTGTGCGACGAACGTGAGGGCGACCCACTGGATGAGAGCGATTTCGAGTGCGTCCTGCAATTCGAAGTTGACAGTGAGATGGAGCGGATTAAAGAAGTAGAACGTAACGACAGTCGCGAGTGCGATGACTCCGGCGTCGATCAGGCGAAGGAGTCCGATTTTCAACTGTCGACGATACGGGGTGAGCGGGGAATGCTGCATGACGGTGTCTCCTCTCCTCTCTCATGAATGACTGCGGGGAATCGCTTTCGGATAATTATCAGTGGATTCACGTGTCGCTTCCTTTTTGCTTAACGAGCGAGAATAGACGATCAGGAGTCCGAGCATCAGACCAAGGACACCACCGATTCCTGTGTTCATCAGAATGTTCGGTGATACGGGGTTCGTTGGAATCCGTGCACTCGAGAATACTTCCGTCTTACTCGTGTTGATCAGTTTTGGGAGATAATCCTGGAAGACTTCCGTCATCGTATTCGCCTGGATGGCTGCCTGCTCCGCCGAACGATCCGTGACGGATAAGGCGATGACTTGCGAATCCAGATTGCTCGAGACCGTCAGACGATCCGTCAAATCGAATAACCGCTTGTCGGTGACGTCCATTTTTTGGGCGACCTGATCGACGACCTCTGGGCTTCGTAGGATATCTTGATAGGTACTGACGAGTGTCGGCGTCGATGTCGTCTCTGCGTTCGCTTGAGGAACGACGAGGATGTAGGCCGTCGCCTCGTATGTCTTCGGGATGACATACGTGCTAAGCGCATATCCGGCTCCCGCAAAGAGAATCATGAAGAGTGCGAGTAACCACCAGCCGCGTCGGAGTGTCGTCAAATGATCTCCGAAGGTTTTTCTTTGATGCATCGAGCTCACTGTTGTTCACCTCTTTCTGGCTTGACCGAATGGATGGACATTGGTTATGTCTACACCTTATTTCCAATCGACTCCCAAAACAATTAGAGCTTGGTGGAAATGATTATATTTTTTTCGGTAGCTATCTCGCTTGCGTGACACTAGTTCACAGCATGAATTCATGTCACGAAAAAAAACGCGATTCACGAAAAAATGATCACGTTTTCCTTAATATTTTTTCATTTATCTGCATGATGTTTTGAAAGATAAGGGTAAATACCAATTTGATGATTAAAAAGTATGTAAATCGGTAATAAGTCCTATATGAAGGGTGGATAGTCTTTAGAAATCATGTTAAAATCAGCCAATATACCCACATCGTTTGCCTTATCCATCCTAGTCGTTTGGATCATGCTCGATGCTTGGATTCGTCCCTTATCCTTCACGGACGAAGTGTTGCCGAAACAGTGGTCTCTGTGGTTGCTTCCCGTCTATATCCTTCTATTCAGCGTCTGTTGGCTCATCTTACGACCGTTCTATCGCACCAACCGAGCGACTGGACATCAAATTGCATTTATTTTTCTGATTTATCTGACATTTCATATCGTTTTTTTCTTTTTTAACGCGAATACGGATCGTATTCTTGCTTCGCTTTACCTCATCTCGACTTGGCTGTTCGTTGGCATCGTCTCTTCGCTCTCGCGTACATCGATCGAACAATGGCAACGGCTGTTGTGTCACTTTCTTTATGGACAAGCCGTCTTTCTCGCTTCCTACGCCCTCATCGTCTCATTTGGTTCAGATTATGTTCCGGTCGAAAACCTGCAATGGCTTCGAATCGGTCCTTTGTCATTTCCTCAACTGTACGTCGGGGAACAAGGCTCGTTCCTTCGTCTCGCTGGTCTGATGAACAATCCGAATACGTTTGCAGCGTGGCTTGTTCCAGGCGGACTGTTTGCTTGGTTCTATCTGCTCAGACAGTTCCCGCGTCGGCAAAGCTTTCTGCACGCCGTACTTCTCCTTCTCATCATCATCGCGTTACTCAGAAGCGGTTCGCAGACAGGTATCTATTCTTTTCTCCTCCTTGCTCTGCTGACGAGTATTCGAATGGTTCCGGGAACGAGACGACGGTTGCAGGTGACGGCGTGTTACGTCATGGGCGGCTTGATCCTCCTAGCTGTCTTTGCGTTTCAAGGACTGCTTCCCCGTTTGCTCAGTCTCAACGGACGATTTACGCTCTGGCAAGCAGGATGGCGCGCTTCCGCTGATTCACTTTGGTTCGGTCACGGAATCGGAAGTGCCCCACGCGGACTGCAGGAACAACTGAACGAACAAGTTCTTTATACGTTCCACAGCACACCGATCACCTATCTTTATGAATTCGGACTCATCGGTTGTTTGCTGTACGGTGCAGTCTTTCTGTATCTGTTCTATCGACTGTTTCGGATTCAGACGACGGATCTCGCTTTTCTCGCACTGTTGCTTGCTAGCTGGCTCGGACTACTTCAATTCACGGAAAGCATTCTCGTCAGACCGAGTGGATTTTATTTCATTTGGCTCAGTCTTCTCGCTTATACGTCGCTTCGTCGACTTCCACCTCACGACAGTACCCACACCTAGAGCACCTACATGAAAGGGGTATGACATCATGAAGAAATGGACAGAACAACAAGTCATCGATAGCCTAATCGAAGCTAGTATCGAATATCCCGCTCTCGACGCAAAGACGTATGCACGCTGGTCGGTCGGAAAAGACATTCCATCGATCACGACGATCATCAATGTATTTGGCTCTTGGCGTGAAGCACTCCAAGCGGCCGGTCTCTCATCGATCCGTCCGTACTTTTCAGATGAAGAGATCCTTGCTTTCATCAAGGAAGCATCGACACGCTTACACCCGTTCCATAGCAACAGCTACCGGGAATGGGCAAAGGCGAAACATGGACCCTCCTTGACATTGATCAACTTACGTTTCGGTTCTTGGTCACGTGCGCTCGAAGAAGCACAAATCGAGATGACACGCTCCATCTCGATGACGGAAGAACGGATCATCACAGCCTTACTCGAAGCTTCTGATGTCCTCCCCCGTCTGACAACACAGACGTATGCAATTTGGGCACAGGAAAATGGTCATCCGACAGTCGCGACGATTGCCCGTAAATACGGTTCATGGGCAGATGCCCTCGCTTGCCTCGACATCGCACCGCCTCGCCGGAAATGGGTCGAAGAAGATGTCCTTGAAGCATTGCGGCAGGCACAAGAAGAATTACCTTCCCTCAGTATCATTCATTACCGGAAATGGGCAGAAGGTCGCTCGGTTCCGAGCACCTCGACGATCAACGCTCTCTTCGGTAGCTGGACCTCCGCCGTGCAATGCCTCAAGCGTGCACGCGTCTCTCTTTCTTGATTCTGCTCTTCTACCTAAAAGGAGTGACCCGGTATCACTACCGAGTCACTCCTTTTCGTATGCTTATGGTTTTTTGATTTGCTCAAGCAGAGACGCAGGCAACAGCGTCACCGTGTCGTGCTTCAATAGATAGATGTCTTCCGCATATGCTCCGATCCGTCGAGGATTACGTCGTCCCTGCAGATTGTTTCGAATCGCTTTCGGAAAATTGACGCCGCATTCATAGGCATGCGGATACCCACCACCGAATCGCGGATTGATCTCCGATAGGTAGAGCGTTCCTTCGACATCGAACAGGTCGAAATCAAGCGGTCCGACGAGACCGGTTCCATCTAAGACCTGCTCGACCAGTTCAAAGACATCGTCGCGTTTAACGGAGCGACTCTTATCGGTTTCCCCTGCACGCATGACGAGTTTCTCCTTAATGAAGATATCGGTCACTTCATGCGTCAACCAGTCGACATAGACATCGACACCGAGCTCTTGTCCCCTTAAGTATTCTTGAATCAATAAATCGGGATAGGTAGCGAATAATCCTTCGACGACCTCAAGTGAAGAAACTGCCTGGACATGGAGACTGGCACTCCCATTGCGTGGTTTGACTAAGACCGGGAACTGGACCTCTTTTTGCGCAAGTGCATTTCGGAAAGCCTCAAGCGTCACGTATGTCCGCGCATGCGCGATTCCTTCCGCGACACAATACGTATACATCGCGTATTTGTCGAAACAGAGACGACAGGCATCCATCGGTGAGACAAGGACTGTGACACCGATCGCTTCAAATCGTTCCGTCGCCGCTGCCAGCAATTCCAGTTCAGGATCAATCAATGACAAGAGCGCCGTCACTTGTTCGCGCTGACACAATTCCAGTAAGTGATCGATATAATCCGGTGCATCGATGCGAGGAACGAGATGGTGGCGTTCTGTCATATAGAGACCCGGTGCGAGTGGACTACAGTCCGCGGTAATGACGTGACCGTCCGGCATCTCACGGACGAAATACTCGACCAGCTTCGTCCGGCGACCAACGCTCGTCATCAACAAATGGGAAGTCTTCATAAGGCAGTCTCCTTCGTTAAAAGTGATGCCTGTTCTTTTCGTGCTGGAAAGAAAGACTTCCTGCTTGGCGTCGTACTTTTTTCCTATAGATGAGTACATAACATCCGATTCCAATTAAGGCACCCGTTCCATCGAGTAAGACATCTTGGATGAGTCCCGTCCGGTCTCCTGTCAAGATTTGATGGAATTCATCAAAGACAGCGACCATGATCGCTAACGAATAGGCGAACAAGATGGCAAGTCCTGGTGTCAGACGACGACGTGTCAAATCGATCAATCCGATCCCTAATACAAGAAATGTCGAGACATGGGCTGCTTTTCGGATGAAAAACTCAATGAAGCCACTTCGTCCAAGGGCGGCGACACTGACTTCTCCATGATAGGAAAAAGAGATGAAGCGCAGATGATCGACGAATCCTAACGGAATGAATCGGGATAACCCTGGTTTGATGGATTGCGCTTGATACGGCATCGAACTCGAGATGAAGAGGATCAATAGAACGGCAAGGACGACGTAGCCGGACCACGTGATTTTTTTCATGAAGACACTCCTTTTTTAATATCACTTTAGAATAGCATGGACCTCAAAAAATTGGCGGATTCTTTCTAAAATTCAATTTCTAGTTTAACCCAAATTAATTTTTTAGTTTCCTTGAAAAACGATATTTTACATTTCGAAGGTTTCTTTTATAATGAAAGTGGTTAATTAGTACTATACACGATGACCTGAAGAATAGGAGTGGAGTGCCATGAATCGTGCACTAGGTAAAAAAATCATGCAACTGCGCAAACAACACAAGTACACTCAAAAGTTTTTAGCTGAACGATGTGGTGAATCAGCAACGGACATCTCCGCTTACGAACGTGGTCAGCGCATGCCCTCTCCTCAAGTCCTGGAACGCTTGGCTCTTGCCTTAGACACGACGGTCATTGATCTCATCGATCCGAAGTATGTACAGCATCCTTCGTTGAATGAATTCATGCAACAAGCGCTTGAACCCTCGCAACCGCTTGATCTGAAGCTCATTCTCGAGGACTTACTCGTTCACCTCAGTCTATCAAAGGAAATCTATTTCGATGGTCGCCTCGTCTCAGCGGACGTCCGAGGTGAGATGGCGACGTCCATTGATCAGGCACTAAAACGAGGGCTTTCCTCCATCGAGGCGTAAAAAAAGGAATCAAAATCAGTTGATTTTGATTCCTTTTTCTTATTCCGTTTGAACGATATGGTCAATGTACAATTGTCCGTCTTCATATGTCGCTTCTAGTAACTGACGAAAAAACGTATTTTCACTTGTTTTCTCGGATACGAATACGCGTGCGTAGCGCTGATGCGCCTGCGCGAGTACGCTGAATTTCAGGGTACGGACCGGTGAAGAGAAGAACAATTGTCGACCGGGATGCCCAAAGGCGTCCATTGCTTTCGATTCTTCTAAGAAGTAAAAAGATTCATCTGGAAACAAGGTCTCAATGAACGATAAACAGCTTTGCTGAAAGGTACTTCCGCTCTGATTTTCCATGATGTGTCCGGCTCCTCTTTCTCATGATGTACTTCGAATCGTGAAAAGGAAACTACTCTATCACATTACCCAGTCTTTAGACCTATCCAAACCAATATATTACATATGTTTTTAATTATATCGTTACATTATATTATTTGACTACTGTTTTTCGAATTCCAGTACCAGCATCGTTTTTCCTTCATAAAGAAATTGTCCTTGATAGCGTGATAACGTCGCAAATTCAAACAGTGTGTTCGGCTCATACAAGTACTCGACCGCATAACTGACTTTTTCCTCTTTCCCCGATTTGAGGTAAGCGTTGAACAATAAACGTTCACCGTCGACTTGATAGCCATAAAACAGCAACGTCTTTTGAAAACGTCGCGTCGCGATCGGATGCGCGATCGATTTTAGATGATCGACACGATACAAGGATACGAGCAGTCGTCCACTTGGTCGTAACAATTGACGGATGTTGCGGAAGAACAACAGCAGCTCCCCGCGTGTATAACGTAAAATCGTCGTTCCCGGTAAGATGATCCGGTCAAAGTACTCAGGTCCGACGACGTCCGTCACGTCATGACTCCAGCCGTAAATCTTATGCTGATACTTCTCCGAAATCTGTTTCGTCCGCGCAGCTTCCGGTTCGATCAGATAAAGATCGTATCCTTCATCCGACAAGAGATTAAAAAGCGATGGATCAAACGTTCCATGAAACAGGATCCGCTCCCCTTTTCGTAAATAACGCCGATACAGCATCAGCTCATCGACCTCAGTTAACTGTTGCGCTTCCTGATACAGTTGACCGAATCGTTCATCCGCCTGAACATGATTCAGCACCTCGACGCGCGAGTAGCTCCCTTTACGCAAGAATGGACCAAATAAGACATCACCCATGATACATCAACTCCTTGTAGTGCTGAATCGCTTCTGCATAATCTGCGCCGAGTCGTTCCGGTAATACGTCGAACTGCTCCTTTTGATCCGCTTCGAGAATCCAAAGGAACGCTTCGTTCGTCTCAAATAGACGTAACGTCGTCCGGTCAAAAGCAAAACAGCCTTCCTCGTTTTGAATGCCGATCAACGTCAACGGTCCGATTCGCCCGGATGTCCGAGGCAATTCGAGATCAGAGTACGGTGTGATGAAACGACTCGTTCCTTGAAACGTTCCGGCAAGTTGATACAGCAACGGAAACAGCTCTAATTCAGTTTGTGATGCCAGCGCGTCAGGTTGAGGTTGCTGTTCCCGGAAAGACTCGATATCAACAGATAAGTCTGCGCTCAATTGAATCGTCTTCTGTCGATCAGCGTAAATTCCGTCCGCAAAGAAGAACAGTCGATGCGAGACGCGTAATCCACTTAACGTCGCATAATCGAGGATCCCCATCGATTGATCGTTTTGAATCCGTCCCGTTTGTTGACAGTTCACTAATCGCTCTGCTAGCGCGTCACGCGATAAGACCGTTAGTTGCGAATCAAGCGAGGGAGAAATATGATCTGAAAATGTCAACAGAATCGGTGTCCGGCTCATCAGTTCGATGATCGGTAGATCGTGACGCATCGGATGATCAAAATAGATGACACTGTTGATCGTCATCGCATGGAAATTGCTTGCCGGAATCTTCTCCAGTAATGAGCTGTCCTCGATGTAGACATGACGTAACGGTTGCGGATGATGTGGCACCGACGCTGGGTACACACCCGTCATCAATGAGAGGAGCGCATGATGAACAGCTGGAACGGATGCAGAAGCAGGCATGTCTTCCGGCGGTAAGAAGAGACCATTCAGGAAATCCGGTTGTCCGAACAAGACTTCTCCATTTGGACGAATCAAGTGGAACTGGACATGCAACATCTCGTGTTGCAAATACGCGACGAGTCGTAACGTCCGTTCGCCTTCCCCTTGGAGGACGAAGACGTAATGCTCATACTCCTGAAAATCCATATAATCGAGTAAATCATGGAACGTGTGTGTGTCGTAATCAAACGCGTCGAGCGAAATACGGTGCGTCTCACAAAACGTTTGCAGATCAAGCGATGGTAGAGAACGTTGCAGCCAGCCATCTTGTTCCGATAAAAGCGATAATCCGATCATGTCCTCTCTCCTTTCTTATCAAATGATTGAAAAAAGGGCTTCATTCTAATAGCCGAATGAAGTCCTTTTGTGTGGATTAAGCCGATTTAACGTTTGCCTTAGGTTTCGTAGCAGTCCGATCCATTTCCCGATGAGCGAGGGGGGCGACGGAGACGGTAGCAGGATTGAGACACCAAGCGCATGAAGTCATGTTACGTCGCGTTTCTTTTAGGATGAGTGTCATGGGTGTACCCCTTTCTGAATCAAGTGAGATGGTCGTTGAAACATTGATACGAAATCGAGTAAATCAGTAGTATCTAGTTTGGTTCGCTTCTATAATAGAAGTTGGTACCCTATACCAGTTCAATCTCCACGAAAGGACGAGGAGCCGATGGATCAATTCATGTCACCGCAAATCGGCTTAGCATTACGCCGACTGCGGAAGAAACATAATCTGACACAAAAGGATTTAGCGAACGGAATTTGCAGTCAAGCAGAGATCAGTAAGATCGAGAGTGGCACGCATTCACCGACAGTCGAATTGCTGTATGCGTTATCGCGTCGATTACAGGTGCCAATCACTGCATTTCTTAATAATAGTTCTCATGTCGACTCTCTCCGTTTAACGGATGATCGATTATTGACTGCTTTTCAAAATCAAGAGTACGAAATGATCTATCGAGAAGCTCAAGAAAAAGTAAATACAATCAGTTTTGACGAAGAATTAAGATCACTTTACTCATACTATCTCCACATAAGTGCATATCGTATGAATAAAATAGATTACCGAACTTGTATAGTAGAATTGCAATTACTCGCAGAAAAATATTCAACTATCTATTTTTCACCTAAAATGTTAGTTCGATTAAAATCAGCAATCGCTACTCTCTATTATGAAAAAAAGAATTATTTGTATGGTCTTAAAGTATATGAAGAATTAATTAATTTGAAGTTTGATAGTGACGAACTACTGGTAGAAAAAATACGAATTTTATACAACACTTCAAAAGTCTTGATTGATTTAAGAAGACCAACTGATGCTTTAAAATACATCAATGATGGTATCTTACAATGTTTACGATTTAAAGATATGTCATTACTAGGTCAACTCTATTATCAAAAAGCTTATGCCTTAGAACTCATGGAAGAAGAACTAAGCTTGATAAAAGACTCGTATCAAAAAGCTTATCTTCTATTTGACATACTGCAAATGAATGAGTATAAACAAATTCTTTTAACTGGAAAAGGTCAATTCATTGAGCAATAACAGATTAAGCAAATGGTTTTACTGAAAACTCTGCTGGAAGATCGTTCTTCGCGACTTGCTTCACTGAAAACTCTGCTGGAAGATCGTTCTTTGCGACTTGCTTCACTGAAAATTCTGCTGGAAGATCGTTCTTTGCGACTTGCTTCACTGAAAATTCTGCTGGAAGATCGTTCTTTGCGACTTGTTTCACTGAAAACTCTGCTGGAAGATCGTTCTTCGCGACTTGCTTCACTGAAAACTCTGCTGGAAGATCGTTCTTCGCGACTTGCTTCACTGAAAACTCTGCTGGAAGATCGTTCTTTGCAATTTGTACAGTACTATTTGATACCGATACACCAAGTCCTAATACTAATACAGCACTGGCGCTAGCTACGACTAATTTATTTTTCAAGTTCATTTAAATTACCTCCTATTATTTTTCGTATGGCTTCGTAACAACATCATATAACCTTAGACCCCCTCTGAATATTCGAATACGAATAATTATGGTATTTTACACATTATTTTCATTTTATATGACTTTTGACTCGAGTCATATGTCCTGAATACTGTGTGTTTTTTACAAATCATCCATCAATGTGTCGAACTTGTGTATGAAAATAGATTTTTTTGAATATTCCATCACAATGAAATTCTATAACAGATAAAAAGAGAGCCCGTCCAACTCCTACGAGTCGAACGAGCTCTCTTTATTTTGAGGATTGTCGTAACGCGATGACGTAAAAGATACCGAGGACGACGATCACACCTAGTAGTATTGAACTAATCGTCGTTCGCGTCGACGTATCCGGCATCCATATCCCAAGTCCTAAATTGATTGCTGCGATAATTAGGACGAGCCAAACAATCGTACGTGGTCGCATATCGATCTCCTTTCTGGTCTACTCTGCCGTCCGATCACCGAATATGCTATGGTGAAGATAACGAAGGAGGTTCTGTTTCATGAATAGACTTGCTGTATTTTGTGGTTCCAAAGATGGTGCTAGCCCAGTCTTTCGCGAGGCCGCGGGTACGCTTGGTCAAGCGCTCGCCGCGCGCGGCATCAGCCTCGTATACGGCGGTTCCCGTGTTGGAACGATGGGGGCTGTCGCGGACGCTACGCTTGCTGCTCAAGGTCAGGCAATCGGTGTCTTGCCTCATTTTCTACAAGAAAAGGAACTTGCCCACCCCGGACTGACTGAATTGCATCTCGTTCACTCGATGCACGAGCGAAAAGCGAAGATGTCGGAACTCGCTGACGGCTTCATCATTCTTCCGGGTGGTCCCGGTACGATGGAGGAATTTTTTGAAGTCTTTACGTGGGCACAACTCGGTCTACACGAAAAACCGTGTGGTGTACTCAATATCGACGGATACTATGATCCCTTGATCGCCCTATTTGACACGATGGAACGTCAAGGGTTCCTGATTCCGGAGCACCGTGCGATGCTGATCGTCGAGTCAGATCCTGATCGTCTTCTTGAACGCTTCGCGACGTATGAAGCTCCACACGTCAAAACCTATATGGATCGCTCACAAACCTGATGCAAACGGAGTCCTCGACTCCGTTTTTTGTATGGATGCCCTAGCTCTTCCGATTCTACTTCTCTCTCGTTACTCATGTTCTCTACACTGACGTAAGAATCCTACTTTATTGCACAAAAAAACCAGATGCGCATGCATCTGGCTTAACATTAAAAGAACTTCAAGATCGCGTCGCTGAGGTTCGTCAAAGACGGTGTCTCGTCAATGACCATCAAACTCCCTGCTGCGAGGACGATGAGACCAAGACCCGACAAAATCCAACCTGGATGCTTGACTGTGTCCGCTGAATCCGCGTTCTCTTTACCCGACCGCGCATTCGCTGCTTGTTCTTTCAAGCGATCGCGACGGTATTGATGTTGTTCCTCTTTCGACCACTTCTTATATTCAGCGAGGAACTTCTTATACTCCGGCAAGACATCCTTCGTCGTTCCGTCGAGGCGGACTTGACCGTACTCGAGCCAGACGACCCGCTCACAAAAGCTCTTGATTTGCGAGAGCGAGTGACTGACGAAGATGATTGTCTTTCCTTCTTCCTTGAATTCGTTCATCTTATCAATACAGCGGTTGTAGAAGGTTTGGTCCCCGACCGATAACGCTTCATCGACGATCAGGATGTCGGCGTCGACATTGACCGCGATCGCGAAGCCGAGACGCGACTTCATCCCACTCGAGTACTTCTTGATCGGCTGATCGATGAAGTCCCCGATATCCGCGAAATCGATGATGCCAGGCATCCGACGCTCGATTTCTGCATCATCCATTCCGAGCATGAGACACTTCAAACGAATGTTCTCCCGCCCCGTCAGGACGTTCTTCAACCCTTGTGAGACGGCGATGATCGCAACTTCACCATTGATTGCGACGTCTCCTTCGTTTGCATAGATGATGCCTGAGATCAAGTTCGATAACGTTGATTTACCGGATCCGTTGATACCGACGAGTCCGACGACTTCTCCCGATCCGATCTCGAGCGAGACATCGCGTAGTGCAGTGAATGTTTTAACGCTCTTGCTTTGATTCTTGAACAAGAGCTTGAATTTTTCTTTCGTAGTCGTGACCATGTCGAAGCGTTTCGTGACATGGTCGAGTTTAATCATAGACATGGCGATTTCCTTCCCTTAAACGAGCTCTGTGAATGATTTACGGAACTTGATGTGCAAGAATGTTCCCGCTGTGAACAACAGGAGCGTCACACTCCAGAAATACAGACCGGTCGGCCACTCCTGCCAGACCCAATGCCCTCCGAGCAAGCTTGCTCGGTATCCCTCGACGAGATAAAAGACCGGGTTCAAACGAAGGACGCCGTGTAAGAAGTCCGGGAACCGTTCAATGTTCCAGAGGATCGGTGTCATATAAAAGAGCATCCGCATCATTGATTGCAAGAAGAGCTGGATGTCCTTGACGAGTGTGATGAGTGTTGAAAAACAAAGTGAGAACGCATAGACGAAAATGTACGTCGCGATCATATAATACGGCAACTGGAGTAACTTCCATGTGATCGGAATACCGTTTGCAATAATGACGATGAAGACGATCAAGAGCATCGCAAAATGTTGGTACATCCGCGATAGAATGACATACGATGGAATCGCACTCATCGGGAAACGCATCTTCGTCACCATTGCGAGACGACTGTTAATCGAGTTCGAGCCACGGAGCAAGGCGTCATTGATGAAGAACCAGACGACGATCCCACAAAGGAGCCAAACGATGAATGGAATGTCGCCATCTACGTTCTTATTTCCTTTAAGACCGACCCCGAAGACGAACCAATAGATGAAGATTTGGAGACCCGGATTGAGGAGCTCCCATAAAAGGCCAAGGCGTTGCTCTGCATGCGCTGATTTGATTTCATATCGCGCCAACCGGCGAATCAGTGGAAAATTCTCCACCTGTTCCCGGATGATACTTCTCATTTCTTTCAGCATAAGTGTAAGTTCCTTCCGATTCATGATACATGTATTTTATTTTCATATTCGTTGATTCCACTCAAAAAAAGACAGATGCCGTCCGCGATTGCTCAAACGAACGCTCTCTCCGCGTGAACGGGTCCTTGCCCGGTCGATTCCGACTCGCCTCCTTTGTCCACTCATTCGTGCATGGCAGAAGCAATACTTCCTATATACACTTAATCAATTCTAGCTATCGTGAAAAAGCGTGTCAATGTATTGGACGAACCGACACCAAACTGTAGTTTTTCAGGCACGACAAAAACCGGCGGGTCCACCACCGGTCATCTCCTAGTTTGTTTCCTTACGCATGATTAAAATGTGGAAACTCAATCGTCGTCGGTGGTGATGCGAGCCCCCATACGAGGAGGACGGTGATCACACAAATAATGCCGACGAGGACACTGCCTCGAATCGTATCATTCATCTATCGTTGCCTCTTTTCATCCGAACTGTCTGTATACTGATATCATACAATATTTAGCAATTCAGGACTACTAAAAAATCGACATTAAATGGGAATGTTTAACGATTGGTAATATTATTTCGTTTCATTTTTATTTAAGACAAGATATAATGAAAGCGTTATCATTTTCTTAGGAAGGCGAACGTTCGGATTCTAAAGCTTACGAGCAAACGACTTCCGTGGGTTGTCTTGTCGTCGGACCTAAGAATTTACGTTATTTACAAAAGGTTCATCCCACGAAGCTTTCCGAACCCTTTATAGTAGAAGAAGAGGTCAACGATCGCATCGCGACCTTGCATTCATACCCCACTCTTGAAGGAGGATTTTTACGTATGTACAAATCAAAACCGCTTTACGCGGCAGCTGTGGCTGTCGCCCTGACGACATCGGCAATCGTGCCAGTTGCTCAAACGACAGTTTCGGCTGCAACGCATGTCAAAGTCAAAACGGTCAAACTCAAGTCACTCGTCTTCACGAAAGGTGCTTCGGTCAAACTCCCTGCTACATATAAGGGTGAGAAGATCACGTGGAAATCGTACGATCGCCATGCGTTCAACCGTTATCAAACGGTCAAAGGCACATACGGCAAGAAAAAGAATCCAATCGAAATCAAGATTTACATTCAGAACTACGCCGTGAAGTTCGTCGAGAAGGTCGCGGATCAGACGATCTATGTCGATCAAAAACCAGAATTGCCGAAAACACTAGCTGTTCTTTATGCGACAGGTCGCATCTATGACAAACCAGTCCGTTGGTCGAAGGTGGATACGAGCGAAGCGGGTGTGAAATATGCGGTCGCAAGTTATACGCGTCTTGGCAAGACGATTACATTAAAAGCAAAAATCACGGTGCTCGACGTCAATACGGATGACTTCTCAATTGGTTTAATGCATACGAACGACACGCATGCGAACCTCGATAAAGCACCGAAGCGGGCCACTGTCATTAAAGAACTTCGCTCTGCTTACCGCGCAGAAGGTAAACCATCGCTTCTTTTAGATGCTGGTGACGTCTTCTCAGGATCACTTTACTTCAACAAGTTCCTTGGCCAAGCGGATCTTGAACTGATGAACTACATGAAGTACGACATGATGACATTCGGTAACCACGAGTTCGATCTCGGCGATACAGACAACAACATCGCTTTGAAAAACTTCGTCACGAAAGCAAAATTCCCGTTCATCACGGCGAACGTCGATTTCAGTAAAAACGAACTCTTCAACGGTCTACAAAAGAAAACGATCACAGCCGGACCAGAGCGTGGCAAAATCTATCAAGGCATCATCAAGGAATACAAAGGACAAAAAATCGGCTTCTTCGGTTTGACGACAGAAGAAACAGCTGATATCGCAAGCCCAGGTACGGTGGCGTTCGCGAACTACATCACGAGTGCGAAAGCGGCCGTGAAAAAGCTCGAAGATCGTGGCGTCAATAAAATCGTTGCCTTGACACATATCGGATTCGATGACAACGAAGCGATCGATAACGATCAATTGCTCGCACGTAACGTCGACGGCATCGACGTCATCGTCGGTGGTCACTCGCATACGAAACTTGAAAAACCAGTCGTTGTCGACGAAACAGTCGTACCAGGCAAATCAGAACCAACGATCATCGCGCAAGCATACCAATACGGTGATTTCCTCGGAAATCTTGATTTGACGTTCGACTACAAAGGGAAGTTGACGGAGTACAACGGATCACTGATCGACGTCTCAAAAGCAGCTGAAGACGTCCGTGCAGCTGAAATCCTTAAACCATATGCCGATCAAATCGCTGAATTGAAAAACGAAGAAGTCGGTGCGAACATCGTCAATGCTCTTCCAAACCCACGTGGTGAAGTCAGTGTCCGTAACAGCGAAACAGCTCTCGGAAACTTGATCACGGACGGGATGCTCAAAAAAGCAAAAGAATACAATAAAGATACAGTCATCGCGATGCAAAACGGTGGTGGTATCCGTGCTGCTATCGATGCCGGACCACTCACAGTCGGTGAAGTCTTAACGACGCTTCCATTCGGTAACACGCTTGCGACAGCGAAAATGACAGGAGAAGAAATTAAGGCTCTCCTCGAAATCAGTGTTGGCGTGGCACCGGTCGAAAACGGTGGTTTCCTCCACGTCTCTGGGATGAAGTTCGAATACGATAGCACAAAAGCTAAAGGCGAACGCGTCACGAAGATGGAAGTCAACAACAACGGCACATTCGAAGTCATCGATCCAGCGAAGACGTATGTCATCGCAACGAATGCCTTCACAGCTAAAGGTGGCGATGGTCTCACGCCATTCGAGACGGCTTACAAAGCTGGTCGCGTCACAGACCTCGGTCTCTCGGACTGGGAAAACCTACGTGATTTCACGAAATCACTCGGTCAAGTCGACTACAAAATCGAAGGTCGCATCGTCGACACTTCAAAATTACCAAACTAATTAGACACAACAAACAACCGCAGGTCTTCTCGATTCGTTCGAGAACGCCTGCGGTTGTTGTTTTATAATGTCTGCGCTGAGTTTTGCTTCAACAGCTCAATGATTTCATCGAGTTCATACTCTTGTGCCAACATAAGTGGCGTAAAGCCATCCGCATTTTTGATCGACGGATCGGCACCATGGTCGAGTAAGAGCTTGACGGTCTCTTTCCCTTCCCCTTCAACAGCATGATGAAGAGGCGTGAACTTGTCGGCATCTTGTTGATTGACCTTTTCGCCTCGCTTTAGGTACAGGTCGACGAGCTCATCGTTGTTACTGAAGACTGCCGTAATGAACGGTCGTTCGCCGAACTCATTAACAGCATCGACATCACTGCCCGCTGCAAGCAACTCCTTAAAGACCGATTCGAGTCCTGTGCTGGATTTCCGGTACCCGAGATAATGCAACGCCGTATCGCCATCGGCATCGACTGCCTTCATATCACTTTCCGGAATCAATCGATGAATGTCTTCGAGTTTCCCTTTTTGAATCGCTACCATCAACTCCGTCTCGTTGAGATCTTGACCGCCCGTCTTCGCCGTGACATTCTCGTCACTCGCTTCTTTTTTAGCCTCAATCGCCCCTCCGTCTAACAGCATACCTGCCGTCGTGCTAACGAGGAATATTGCGAGTAGAACACTACCTGCGACGACGAAACCTTGACTATATCGAAAGAGTGGTCGCGGACGTTCGATTGACTCACCCGTTAAGTGCAACCGTTCGAGTAAAGAAAGTTCGGTTCGTAACGCTTCATACAATAAGATGGAAAACGTCCGTTGTTGCCGTTTCTCCTCGACATAGATAGCTGTATCTGTCGTTGCTAGAAGTGTTGGTCCGAGCACATCCTCAAACATGGCTTGTTGCGCGTATACAGGCGAAACAAGTGGTAGGACCATCTGGTGACGGGTCCGAGCACATGCCCGCATGTAAGCCGGACGTAAAAACGGAATCCAGCTGCCAATCCATAGTAAGATTTGCTTTTCCTGATGATTCCGTTTGATTCGTGCCAGTTCAAGTAACAATCGGAAACGACGAATCTCTGTCAATTCTAGATACGATGTCGGTAAGACAATCAAATATTTTTGGAATAGACCAATGACGTGCGGTCGTTTCACGTCATCTTGGAAATAGATTTCTGGCATCCGCCATAGTTGCAACTGTTCTGTATGTATACGGATTTGCTCGAACAACTCTGGAAACTGCTCGGCACTCAAGCGAACTCCTTCACTTCGAATTCGGGAGACCCGTTGCCATTGTCGTAGCCAGAGTATTAACAATAGGATCACAAGACCCACCATCACATAAATACCAGGCTGCCCTGTTTCAAAGACTAATCCAATGATCGTACCGACCGTCACGATGGCGATGCCTAACAACAAACTAAAGTAGGTGGTCTCCTTACGGGTCACCGCTCGTCTGATCCGGTGCGCGGGATCAATCCGTTCGTTCGTCTCCTGCTCCATGCGTCATCTCCCTCATCTATCACGTAATTCACCGTGTTCTCTTCCTTCTTATCTTAACGGTTATTCCCTCGAAGTTCCAAGGGAATCCTTTCCTGACATACCAAAAGAATATTCAGATAACTTATATTTTCACCTATCCTTTGATAACGTAACTTTTTTCCCTGATTATTTATTATATATGGAATAAAATTTCATTTATTCTATTTTAGAGCGATTTTTATTGATTTTTCAGCATTCATACGCAATTCTCATAATAAAGCAACCCGTCGTTCGGACCACTATCTTTTTATTGATAGGTAGGACAAAAGTCACTTTTTTTGATTGCAGAAATATTTGGGATACCATATAATAACTAACAGGAAGAAGATTATGGGAGTGAAATTCTTGGGATTATTTAATTTTACGAAAAAGGACTATACTGTCCAATATCAAGTTTTACGCGGTGATGAGATCATCGATACAGATCGATTGAACGTACGCGCAGGCGATCACACGACAGCACGAAAAAAAGCCGACAACATGTTAAGAAAAGAATTTGGACGCACTCAGTATAAAATTGAATGGGTACAACGATTCTAATCGCTAAAATAACCCATCGCCTCAGTCATGTGATTGAGACGATGGGTTATTTTCATGCACGTCTTTGTTCTTGCTCTCGCACAATCTGATCAGCTTTCAAATAAAGACGGATCGCTGTGTACAATACGATACCAATCAATGCTCCACTGCCATCAATCAACACATCACCGACAAGTGGCGTTCGTCCACCCGTCAATTGTTGATGAAATTCATCCATGACACCAATCGTCATCGCTGTCGTGAAGGAAAAAAAGGCAGCTGGTAATGCCGCGTAGCCTCGTCCACGTAAGAAATGAACGATACTGATCCCAAGGATGAAGAACAATCCGGCGTGCATCCCCTTCCGAACGAAAAACTCAAGGAACGCTGCAGGTCCAAGTGATGCGACGCTGATCGGAACTTCGTAATGGAACGATACGAAGGAAAATGCATACACCCAGTCGAGTGGGATATGCTGCGTCAAAAACGGAATCAAGGATTGTTGCTGGTACGTCATCGAACTGAAGACGAATAAGGAAAGTAAGATGGCTCCTCCTATATAAACGGAAATGGGTATCCGGCGCATCCTGCACTCTCCTTTCTATTAGTACATCCTATCATGGATGCTCATCGTGAACATACGCCAAAAGGCGGACTTATCTTACTCTCGTTACCTGTTGATTCCCTCTTTTGCTTCCACCACAACAAAAAACACCCCATCCAAGTGGACGAGGTGCAGTTCCTTACAACGATGACGTCTTTGGTTCGCGTAAGAGGTGTTTGATGTCGTGGAACGTCACGAACGTTCTGTTCTTCGCATCGTATAGTTTATAGCGAAGCGACTTCAGGCTCGAGAATAAACCGATCTTCGTCGCCTTCTGAAGTGGTGGTGTCGAGACATGTGCTTTTTCGAGATGATAGTTCGGGACACGTGGGCTGAGATGGTGAACATGGTGGAAGCCGATGTTTCCTGTCACCCATTGCAAGACCTTCGGCAACTCGTAATACGAACTACCTTCGATTGCCGCCTTGACGTAATCCCATTCACTCTCATCCTCGAAGTACGAGTCTTCGAACGTATGTTGAACGTAGAATAACCAGATTCCAAGGACGCCTGCTGTGAACATCGTCGTTCCTTGGATGATCAAGAAGGCTTGCCAGCCGATGAAGTAAATCAGGATACCGTACAGGACGATCAGCGACGCATTGATGACATGTGTGTTGATGCGTTCTTTTTTGCGAGCATCCTTCCGATTGAAGCGGCTCGAGACGAGAATCAACAAGAGCGGTCCAAGACCGAACATGACGAGTGGATTCCGGTACAGACGATACTTGAGGCGTGTGAAGCGTGACGCTTCGATGTATTCCTCAATCGTCATGACCCAGATGTCACCGACACCGCGCTTATCAAGATTTCCACTTGATGCATGATGGATTGAATGCTCTCGCTTCCATTTCTCATACGGGAATAACGTCAAAATACCAGTGATCGTTCCGACGATCGCATTCGCTTTCTTATTCTTGAAGAATGAACCGTGCGTACAGTCATGGAAGATGATGAACATCCGGACGACGAATCCAGCGGCGAGGATCGCCAAAGGAATCGCGAGAAACACAGATAGCTTCAGGGCCTGATATGCCAGAAACCATAGGACGAGAAATGGCAGAATCGTGTTGATCATCTGCCGGACGCTGGCTTTGATGTCCGCCTTTTCAAACGGCGACACATGTTTGCGCAGCTGGGCAATCTTTTCTTTACTCATAGTGGTGCTTCCTCCTCGGGTTGTTTCAGCGTTCACGACGCTAAGTAAAATAGTGAAACTAAAATATGAAACCAGTGAGCGGTGGTCGTGACGGTGCCTCTACAACACGATTCAAAAGCGGCACTCTAATTGTTTAGCGCTAAAATATTTTTAATACCAGGTAATTATAGCACATATAACAAATTGTCTACGGAATATTTTTTTAAAATTTAAAAAGCAGAGACAAGTGCCTCTGCTTACTCGATTGATTTAAGTGGATTGACAGCTGGTCCTTCTAGCACCTTTCCTGTCGGACCAAATCGTGAACCATGACACGGACAATCCCATGATCGTTCCGCCTCATTCCATTTCGTATCACATCCCATATGGGTACATGTCGTCGAGACGAGATGAAGGTTCCCTTCCGAATCGCGGTATCCACCGACCGTCTTGCCGTGATGGGTGACGAGTCCACCTTCGTCCGGCTGTAATTCGTCAGCACGACGACGTGCTTTCGTCAGCTTCCCTTTGACAAGCTCGATGGCGACGTCCGCGTTGTTCTTGACGAACTGTGTTGCATCTTTCGTTTTAAGTTTCGAACGGGTCGGGTCAAATAAATGACGAAAACGATTAGGTGTTCCCGTCAACAAATCGCTCAGCAACAATCCGGCTGCGATACCGTTCGTCATCCCCCACTTCGCAAAGCCGGTCGCAACGAACACGTTCGGGTCATCCGCTGTCATCTGTCCGATATAGGGGATCTTGTCGAGCGTAATCAAGTCTTGCGCTGACCAAAACTGCTCGAACGACTCGACATGAAATTCACTACGTGCAAAGTCAGCAAGATGTTCATAGCGCTGCATCGTCTCCGTCTCGTGACCGGACAAATGATTCTCGCCGCCAAACAGACCAAGCAGACGCCCGTCTTCTGTTCGCGTGTGACGCAGAGAACGACTCGGTTGATCGGCACTCATGAACATCCCGTCTGGAAACGTCTCATCAACCTGACCCGACACGATATACGAGCGATGGACTTCGAGTTTTGAGAAGTATAAGCCCTTGAAGTCATGAAACGGAAAATGGGTCGCGATGACGACCTTCTTCGCCTCGATTCGGTGACCGTTCTCCAGGATGACCGTTGGCGTCCGATTCGATTCGAGCGATACGGCACGTGTCTGTTCATACAATTTTCCACCTTGATGAACGATTTGTTGCGCAAGTCCTTGAAGATATTTGACGGGATGGAACTGCGCTTGATCGCGCAGAACGACAGCTCGTTTGATATCGTACGGCAACTTACTTCGGACCTCTTCCGTCGCTTCACCACCGTTTAATCCTAATCGTTCATAGGCACGGACTTCCCGTTCCATCGCTTGCTCTTTTGAGTTCGCAACGTAGAGATAGGCGTCTTGGCTTTCAAGTTCACAATCAATATCGAGCCGTTCCACTTGATGACGTAAAAACGTGATTGCTTCTTCATTCGCTTCATAATACAGTCGCGCTGACTCCTCGCCAACGGTTTGGATTAGCGTGTCGTAAATCAAACCGTGTTGCGAGGAAACTTTAGCTGTCGTATAACCTGTCGTACCGGCAGCAACGTCACCTGCTTCAATCACAGCGACATCATATCCCCATTCCGTCAATTGCATGGCCGTGATGAGTCCAGCAATCCCAGCCCCAATGATGACGACATCATGCTTAGTATCTTGATTTAAAGCAGGATAGGAAGTAACAGGTGCGCTTTGTTTCCAATAAGACGAGGGAAATCCAGATAAGTAAGGCATCAAAAAACTCCTTTCGAAAAAATACGACAGATCGACATGGTTAATCGTTCCCTGAACGACGCAAAAACATGCATAAATCATATTGTTTTAAAAAGAAGCTCTAATTCAAAGGAATTAATTTACTTTAATGAAAAATAATATGGAATAATTAGGTTTATTATTGTTTATACTACAGTTAATAAGTATAAGAGAGGAGTTTACTTCATGAAACTGGGGCGCCATATAATTGAGACCTTTCGTCGTTTTACGCTTGCAGCAAGTATTGATGAATACGACCTTGCAAGTGTGCTGACAAAGGAAATTCCAGAACTGACAGATATCTGCGTCACGATTCGACCGACGCACCTTCACCTTCAAGCCGCTGTACCGTTGACACGTTATGGTCTAGAGCGTGACTTACCGGTCGAATTGACGCTCCGATTGCGGGCAGTCGATAAACGCACCATCACGTTCGAAGTCTTTGATGTCTGTCCTCATGATACCGAATCCTTTAATGAAACCTATCTCATTCGTCCACCTTATCTGCGTTATGCAAATCGACTTCTGACCGTCGATCTTTCCTTCTATTTTCCTTTCCGTCATGCTCGTTACCGTTCGATTCGTCACGTTAAACTGGAAGAAGGTTTTCTGCTTGCTTATTTGTCTCATTAATAGAGCACCCTCTCCTACATTAGGCGAGGGTGCTCATGTTTGTTACGAACTCAACTTATCCGCTTGACGCTCTAACAGTCCGAGGCGACGAATCTTTTTCTCCTCGACGACGGCGACGATCGCAAGGGCGATCAAACCGAATAGTAACGCCGCATTGAAGATGACAAATGTATCACTCCAGCCGTGTAACGTAACCGAACCAATCGTTAGACCGTTCGTTTCCGGGTCAGCGATTTTCGCTAGACCGACTTTTGCGATTGAATCACCGAACAAGTAACCGAACGTACCGACCATCCCGTTCGTGACCGTCGTCGCTTGTTTTGGTGCGAAGCTGATGACCGAGACACCGATCAAGAGCTGTGGTCCGTAGATAAGCGCACCGAGTGCAAATAGTGACGCGTAAATCATAAGTTCACTCGTACCGTAACGATAACCGAGGACCGCGACGGCCGTCAGTAAAAGACAGATCGCTGCGACGAGCGCCCGGCGTCCTTTCAGTAAATCGGACACGTAACCCCAAATCATACTGCCACATAAGGCGCCGATCTCAAAGAAGAAGATCGTATTGACTGCACTCTCTGTGCTGAAGTGCAAGTGTTCAGTGACATAGAGCGGCGCCCAGTTATCAATCCCGATCCGGACGATATAAACGAAGACGTTCGCGATACAGAGCGTCCAGATCCAGGGGTTCGAGATGACGTACGTTTTGAAGATTTGCCACTTCGTCATACTTTCAGCAGCGATGTTTTCCGGTTCGATCGGTTCCTCGAAGATTTCTTCACTCCGATTCCACCCGAGTTCCTCCGGATCATCCTTCCCGATGAATAGACCGACGATTCCGATGATGAGCGCGATTGCAGCTGGGAAGATGAACATCCCGACGACACTTCCGTTAAAGAAGACGTTCGCTCCCCACAGTGCGAGACCACCGGCAATTGCTCCACCGATGTTGTGCGAAACGTTCCAGAAGCCAAGGTAACGCCCACGTTTTTCAAACGGTGTCCAGCGAGCGATTGTCGAATACGATGATGGTCCCCCGACCGATTGGAAGAACCCACTGAGTCCCCATAAAACCATCAATAAACCGACTGGACTTCCGCCGGCACTCATCAACAGTCCCATCGCAGTGACAATTAGAGAAGATAAGATCAATAAGAACGAGATGACACGTTTCGTATTTTTTCCGTCAACGAAGTAGCCGAGCAACGTTTTTCCGATTCCGTATGTAATCGAGAAGGCGAAGCCGATATAACCAAGTTCCGTCGTCGTAAAGCCCAGTTCCTCTTTCAAGAGCGGTTGCGCTGCCTTGAAGTTGTTTCGGATGAGATACATCGCCATATATGAGAAGAAGACGACTAAGAAGGCCTTTAAGAATTGTTGTAACCATTGTTTCCGTTGTACTTCGATTGGTATGCCGGCATTCGGCAATTTTTTGATGCTGAAGAAGCCCATCTTCCATTTCCCCTATCTGAATCAGAGTCTTCGCATCATTTGTCCTGGAGCTGATTGAATCGACGGAGATAGTCGCGGTAATCGGCGACGATGTCCTGCCCGACGTTCTGCTGAATCGGTTGTGTCTTCGCGATCGCATAGGTCGGCGTACCGAATGAGACTTTCCGCAAGATAGCCTGACCGTCCGCCGAGAGTACGAAACGCATGAAGTCATTCGCCTGCTTTTGTTGCGTCCGTCCTTTCAGCTTTGAAATCGCGTTGATCGAGTACGTATCGAGTGGAATGCTTTTGACCGGATAATACTTTTCACGCAGCGATTGTTGATCTCCGATGAAATTGACCCCAAGCATCGCTTCCCCACTGGCGACATACGACGTCGGTGCAAAGCCGTTCGCCGTGAATAGTCGTGTTCGCTCGATTAGCTGGCGTAAGACATCTTCCGCCTTCGTTCCGTATCCGTCAAAGACCGCTTGCAGGATCGTCGCACCGGTACCGGAATGATTCGGATCCGGCAAAATCAACTCGTTCTGATATCGCTTCGCCGTCAAGTCAGCGAGCGTTTTCGGATAAGTTGCTGCCCCGAACCGCTCATTCCAGACGTCCGTATTGATAACAATCGCGAGGCGTTCGACTTCATAGCCGATCCAGTAGCGGTCCGGATCTTGTAGTTCCGCTTGATCCATGTCGCTCGGGAACGGTGTCGACAATCCGCGTTGCTTAAGCGTCTGGTGGGCATCCCACGTTCCGCCAATGATGACGTCGGCTCGCGGATGATCTGCTTCCTTCGTCACACGCCGGACGAGTTCTTCCGTCGACAGGCGCACGAACTCATACGTACAACCCGCCTGCTCACAATATGACGACAGCAAGGCGCGACCGATATCCTCTTTCGCAGAGACATACGCCGTCAAATGCGGAACGGTTTCCCGCGCGGCTGTTCCCTGCTTCGTCTGTTCATTGTTGCGGACGATCCAAATGCTCATGAGACAAATGATACTCAGCAAGAAGAGCATTCCTTTTCTCATCGATTTGCCTCCTTCCCGGTCGGCAGGAGTTGTCCTTTTAAATAGAAGGTGTTTCCATTGTCATCATCCATGTACTGGACGCTGAACAATGTCTCATACACGGTAATATTCATTAAGTTGGCACGCGTATTCTGCTCATTCTTGAATCGCTGAAGCTTGAGAATGCGCGGCTGCCGCTGACTCGCATCGAGTGCCTGACCGACTTCTTCATAGTCCGTCATCGGCTCCGCCTGCGCCAGGCGACGCTTGACGTCTTCTCGCTCGCGTGCAGTCAAAGAACGAGATCGTCCTGCTGCATACACGGTCACGACTTCCGCCTCAGCGAACTGACGCGCGAGCTGCTCTGGTTCGTGATACGCGTTCAAGAAGCGTGCTTTTAATGTCGTCGTCTGGGTGCTGGGACGTTGCGCGACACATTTTCCATTCAGCGTCATACTTTCTCCGAGCGAGAACGTCCATGTCGTTCCGTTCAAGAAACGGAGCGTTCCGGTAAACGTCGCCGTACCCGCCGGACAAGTCCCGTTTGTCACCGTCTTCATTTGCTTCAATAGCGTCGTGATGCGCTGGACTTCCGTTCCGTCTTCTACCGTCTGCTCCCCCCATGCCCGGTGACGTAACGTCAACTCGGTCGGGAGCGAGTCATCGGAAGCATTCAGTCGCTTCGGTCCATCGAGGACGTGTAAGCGTCCGAAGACCGTCTGCTGAAGCAAAAGAAGACCGAGGGCAAACAAGATGCCCATTAGGAAGAGATAAGCGATGGTCGATGCTTTCATGATTCCTCTCCTTGCTTGATTCTTAGATTACGGGGCAATTGTTTCGTAAATCCGGTCGAATTGTTTCGTAAATGTATCATTTGTAAGCGATTACATCACATTTGGTCGGCTAATCGGAAGGTGAGTGTGATACGTGTGCCGCTTACATCGCTATCCAGTGCAAAATCGCCACCTTGTTCCTGCATCAGACGCCGACAGAGCGGTAGACCGAGTCCATTCCCACTCGCCGTCGTCAGACTATGTTGCTCCTTCTTCCATTCGGCAAGCACGGCTGGATCAACACCGATCCCGTCATCCGTCATGAGGAGTTGTAGGGTCGTATCCGTACTGACGCTCGAAAACGTCACCGTCATCGCGTCACTGTATTTGACGGCATTCTCGAGAAGGTTCAACAAGACTTGTTTCGTCTGGTCGGGTTGACCGAGCACATAGATGGGCGGAACATCCTGTTCAACTTCAATTCCTTGTCCATCAAGACGCAATTGCATGATGAATAAGACATCGGCGAGCAAGGCATCGAGCGCAAACATTGTCGACGTCACGTGACGTTCGTTGCGTTGTTGTTTCGCCTGTTCGAGATTATGCGAGACGAGTCGTAACAAGCGCCGACTCTCGACTTCGATGTAGTGATAACAATGCGCCGCTTCATCTGGGGGTAGCTTAGGGATCAATTCGACATAGCCCATGATCGCCGTCATCGGTGTCCGAAGTTCATGAGTGATGTGATCGATGAACGTCTGTTGGTCGCTTCGTTGTTGTTCGAGCTGTCCGATATTGTGCTGAATTGCGTCAGCAAGCGTCGAGAAGTCCGCTGCCAGTCGGTTCAATTCCTCATATGGATACGCCGGTAGCGCATGCGCATAGTGTCCTTTCGTCAAGGCGTGCGAGACACTCCGTAAATCATCGATCGGTCCGATTAATGTCTTTGCCATCCGCCGTGCTGTCCAAACGGCAATTACGATCAAGATCAGAAAGACGCCCGTGAAGACATAGGTGAATTGTCGCAGCAGTTCGGCTTCTGTCCGCAGATCAACAAGAAAACGGACCGAGCCGATGACGTCCGTTTTGCCATACAGCGGACTCGAGAAGAACAGCACCGGAACATCGGTTTCTTTCAGAAAGAGATAACTCGACTTCCCTTTTAACGCTTGATCGATGTCTCCCGCGAGGAGCGGCAATTGATCGCGTTCCGAATCAGCGAGTAGTTCCGCATTTGGTCCGAATAATTGGACGCGCGCATCGAAGCGGTCTGCAAGATAGGAAGCGATCGGGACTGCCGTATCGGCGAGCGAGTCCGTCTCTTCACTTGCGAGGTAGTTCATCGTGTAGAGCTCCGCTTCCCGACTCAGTTTTTGGACGGACTCGACGGCGTTCTCGTAGAGATTCGATTGGATGAAGGCATAGAGAATCAAGAAGAGGACGAGCAATGCCGGAACGAGGAGCAAGACGAAGTTTTCCGTGATGACCTGGCGTAGCTTCATGCGTCGACCCACTTGTAGCCAACACCGTAAATCGTCTTGATCCGTTCGCCTTGCGCTCCAAGTTTTTTCCGTAAGCGCTGGACCATGATATCGACGGCGCGGGTCTGACCGGAGAAGTCAAAACCCCAGACTTGTTCGAGCAGCTCGTCTCGCTCAAAGACCCGTTTCGGATGCGTCAGGAAAAGTGCAAGCAATGCATACTCCCGGTACGTCAGTGGTAATGGTTGACCGTCGAGCCGAATGACCCGTTCTTCGGGATCAACCGATAAGAATGGATCACTTGCGACAGGTACGGGTGGCGCGACCGTCTTCGTGCGTTTCAACAGGTTTTTGATGCGCAAGACGAGCTCTGTTCCATTGAACGGCTTCGTCATATAGTCATCCGCTCCGAGCTGCAGACCGATGATTTTATCGTTCATCTGATCACGCGCTGTCAGCATCAAAATCGGTAAGTCAGGCGTCGTCTGTCGCAGTTTTGGAATCAAATCGAAACCGGTCGTATCCGGTAGCATCAAATCGAGGACGATCAAATCAAAGGTTTGTCTTGCCTGCAAGGCGAGTGCTGCTGCTCCATCGGCTGCCGTCTCGACCGTCTGACCATCAAGTTCGAGTTGCAATTTGACGAGATGCCGGATGCTCGCCTCATCATCAATGACAAGAATATGCATGGGAATTCCTTCTTTCTGAACAAGTTTTTCTGTTCCCTAGCGTATCATGAAATCGTTTGCAATCACACCAGCGGGACAAATGAAAAAGCCAGTTCCTAAAATAATCAGGAACTGGCTTTTACTTATTTCACCGTAAATTTCACTGTGACAGAATTACCGTATGCTTCTGGTTCGAAATGCCATTTCTCGACACCCGTCTTGATTGCTTTGAAGCCATAGCCATCAAGTTTCAGTTTACTTTCTCCTGATGAGAGCGCCCGGTAGACATATGGATTCGTATCCTTCGTCGACTTACGAACGATTCCGAAACGTTGTCCTTTTTTGAGCGTCATCGATTTACCACTCGTCAGATGTGTAGATCCGCCGTATTCATCGAGCGTCATGTATTTTGAGACTTTTCCAACAGCAGCTCGATCATCCGCCCCCGTACCGACGCGATGTTTTAACGTCTTCCCTTTATAAGAGTAGACATCATGGACGATTGTCATCGAACCGAGGTAGAGTTTTTTGTCTTTAATCAACGCGCGACCGAATGGATACGCTTCTTTTGCTTCAAACACCTTCTTGATTGCCTTACCATCCGTTGATCCAATCAGAATTGGTGTTAGAAAGCTACCGCTCCCCTCGACTGGTCCGATGACGAGTTGTTCTTTTTTCGTATCGACTAATTTTCCTTTAGCCCACACATCATAATAAGCTGTATCTCGATCCGTATACGTATAGATCGTCGTCCATTTTTTCTTCTTCGCATCATACTTCTGCGCTTTACCGATGACATCGTTCATATACGTCTTCGTGTTGAATCGTTCATACAGCGTAAACGTTTCAGGATACTTGCCACCAAGTATATAGACGGACCGGACATCGATTGGTTTATAACCACCAGATAGTTTACTTTTCTTTAACGCCGCGATTTGGCGATCAACGATTGATTTCTCTGTTTTACTGAGTGCTGCTACCGAGTCACTCGCTACTGGTAGTGTGCTGATAATGAGACCGAGTGCTGTTGCTACAACTACTTTTTTCATTTGAATTCCTCCTTATGATTAATACATCGTCGTATCGTTATGACTAAAGCTTTTCAGTTGTTCCGAATCAACGATGTACCATCGTTCATCATCTAAGTTGTACTTCAGGTAATACTTGAAGGGAACGTCATCTCCAGGATCACGCTCATCGAGTGAACCGTCATCTTCTTTGTAATAGTCACCTTCGTAGTAGCAAATGGCTTCTACGGTCGCCGTCAAATCAGTTGCTATTTCACTGACATTAATAGATGAAGGTGAATATTCGACATCATCCAAGTACCCTTCCCAATAAACACCTTTCTTGTTCATGCTTGCGTAATAACTTTGTTGCTTACTCAAATAAGCAGAAGATGTGAACAACGTGAAAGCAGATGTATCCTTATCGATATATGCTTGCTCCCATTCTTTTGCATGTTGATATACGGTATTAACGATATCTTCTTTAACCGATTCTCGGACTTCCATGCCTCTGCCTGTCGCTGAATCTGAGAGCGACTTCCGTTGATCGACGAGCCAGTCTTGTCCCGATTTCACAAGATTTAGTTCCCAGACAATCGTGCTGCCATCCGGACGTTCGTGTAGATACGGCTGATAAGACCGTGAGGAGTAGTCGACCTTTACTTTGACCGTCGCCTTATCTCCTTTAATCGTAATATCGTTTTGAGGAATATCGTTGACCGTCAGCTCACCGTCAAAGATATAACCCCCTGTGACAAGATCGTTCAAACTGCTTTGGAAGTTTTGATTATAAGTGTTCGTACTGACAGACAGCCCTTTGACGCTCCGCTCCGTCAGAGCATCTTCGAGTTCTCGGAAAAAGAGCGTCGAAATATCCTGGATATTCTTATAATCCTGATGGGACACTTCCTTTGAATCTGACTTTTTCGTCGCTTCCGTTGGTTTCGATTCCGATTTGTCCTGACTCGTCTTCTCTTCTTCACCAATGACGAATGAAGCATTCTGCTTCTTTTGTTCGACCGCTTGAGGCGTCTCTTCCTGATTCAAAAAGAAATACGTTCCACCGCCAGCAGCGAGTAAGAGAACAATTGCGCTAATCCCGACCGTTCGCTTATTGCGTTTGTTCTTTTGTTTCTTTTCGTACTTGATGACGACGTATGCTCGTTCGATTTCTGTCCGCTCCTCGGATTCCTCCGGATGTGCTTCTAGCTTCTCAGCATACGCTCGCTCGAGCTCTTTCATCGATGAGGTCCGCGATATCCCTAATCGTTCATATGGATCCATGATTCCCTCTCCTTTTGTTCAAAAATTTGTTATTTTTTATCTTTATTTTACATTATAATAGCGAAGTTAAGAAAGGAGTGCTTTTTAATGTCACATTGTTCGAATTGTCGAACCCCGATGAATGACCAGATGATTTATTGTCCGGTCTGCGGTCAAAAAAATCGTTCATCGCAATCCCGTTCCGTCAAAAAATCCTGGTTCATCGGATTGGTGATCGTGATGCTTTGCATTGGTGGAGGTACGTTCGGTTATCTCAAATATCAAGCGGCACAACCATTATTTAAGACGAGTCAACTGACGCATGCAGCGGCTGACATCGATCAAGTCTTGCCAGAAGGTGCTTCAGCGACACAACTTAATCAACTAGCTGATGAGGACCTTGAGGATTACCTCATTTTTGATGCTGCCTCACCCGATTCCTTGTACGAATTCCTAAATAGTTATGCCCAGCGCCTCCCCTTGCTCAACAATGGAGAAGATGGTGGTTGGGATTATTATGACTCCACGATTGAGGATTATAGTTCCTATGCTGATTTATTCTACGGTGAAGACGATTTATCTGAAGATGAGCGAGATCGTTTCGGTGATCGACTGAAGGTGTCTGAAGAGGATCCGTATAGTTACCTCACATTAAAGGATATGACCTTCGATCGTATGGAAGCCATCAGTGAAAGTGAATTCAAAGTAGAAACGACCGAGACATACGCTCGCGTTCATTTTAGTAATGATGAAGAAAAGAAACTACTTTATCGCGCCATCGTCGAATATGAGGTTACGTTCGATGACGACCGATACAGCATCACCTCTGTGAAACGAACCTTCAAGAAGGAGACGACATCATGATGCCACGCATACTGCCTTTTCTTTTGACAGCTCTCATACTAGGTGGCTGTAGTAACGACTCAGCGGATCTCTACTTAAAGCAAAGTGCTCAAAGCTCGCTCGCCGGAGACCTGTTCGAAGAACAACAATGGCGCGAAAAAGCTCGGACGGAAGGCGCGACAGACAAACGCCTGATCGCCCTAGCGCAACAACAAGAGGCGTTTCACGATTTGAAAGCTGCCTTGTTCATGAATCAGACGACGGACGCCCTTCGTCATGCGGAACGAGTTATGAATCAAACGTTCGGTGACAAAGCACTCGCGGATGAAGCGGCTCGTTACCACCGCACACTTGGTAAGGTCGAAAAAGCGTTTCGTGACGTGGCGGGTACCTACACATACTCGACGAGTGATCAAGGCGAGTACGAGCAAGATTATAGCGATGCGACGATTGATGTCGTGACGCATCCGAATCGTGAGGCGACACTGACAATCCATGATGCTCGAGATTATGAAGGACAACCACTTGATGACTTTACGTATAGTGGACGCTTTAATTCCGACAATAGCTTGATGCTTTACTTTTATGAGTCTTCTTTAGAAATCCAGTTTAATGACGACGGCGGTCTGACATTCCGCAATTCCGGCGTTGAAAAAGATTCGACGGTCGACTTTGAACAGACGACCAAACAGTCCTTATGATAAAACGCTTGTCTTCGAAACCGGAGACAAGCGTTTTTTTGGGAATCATCCTTTTGTATCTTTAAAGCGGTTCAATCCGTATCCCACTAATCCACCGAGGAACGGGAAGAGGAACAGCATGAACGCATTCCACCATGTCAAAGTAGAAACGACGACACCGGCTAGGACATCGTTATCCCATTGCAGTTCAAACCGCGTTTGTGTGAAGTACGCTAGAATGAGTCCACCAATCATGAAGACTCCAGCATAGATCGCGACATTCGGTAACGTCCGAATCCAGCGGAATCCGATTCCGACATGGATGACGAACATCCAAATAAGAGCAATCAAGCCGTACGGAGCAACACTTGAACTAAGCAATTGTTCTTCTTCAAATGAAGTGGAGGCATTCGCGATTTGCGCGAAGCGTGTCAAGAGTCCAATATCCACCGTCTCATCAAAACGCGTTACTTTCGGATCAAGTGTTGGATCTTCTCCGTTTTCAATCTGGTTCCCGATGATTCCTTGAATCCGACTCAGATTCGAAGCTTCTCCCGCTTCTTCGACTGGTCGTTGTAGATCATTCAAACGATCTTCACCATATAAGGCCGCACCTAAACGGAAGTCTTCCGTCAAAACGGTCATCTTGAAATCGACTTGTCCTGCTTGTGACATCGCGTAAAGCGGAGATGCACCGCTTAAGAGAACGAGACTGGCCGATTCACCAAATTCGACTTCGTCCATTTCATCGAGCTCGTTTAGATAATACACTTGTCCAAATGACGTCAGTAGGACGCCGAACAAATAAACGCTCATCAATGTTGTCGCAGCGACCCGTCCGACTTGCCAAGAACCGCTTAGATTCGTTTGACCGATGAATTGGAATAACAGAACACCAGCGAGCGCTAGAAGGAAAATTCGAAGCATCCCCGTGATCAGATGTAGATTGAAAATGCCAAAATCCGTCGCAAACAATCCGACGACCAGTGTGATCACCGATAACGTCAGGGCAAAGACAACAGCACGTTCGATCCGTTCATTCCACGATATCGCCTTGATTCCGATGACACCACCTCGTTCCAGTAACCAGGCACTACCGATTAATAAAATTAACCCTGGTAAAGACAGCAAGAAGTGTCCTGAGAAAATATGAAAATCAAGTTGATCGATTGCTTTTTGAATATCAGAGAACTGTTCCGCATCGTTGCCTACCACTTCGGTCAGGAAACGTGATTTCAAGTCTTCACTGGATGTGAGATTTAGACCAGCAAGAGCGACGAAAGCAAGGAAGAAGAACATACCGAACGTACTAAAATCATCCCCCATGTTTTGTTGAACAGTTTTGATTCCTTCTAATGCCGGGTTATCACTGAGTAGACCAAGCATGACGAACAATAAAACGATGATTGCAGCAAAACAGATGACGGCAGCAATACTACCGATCGCAAGGCTCGGATTCTCAAGCGAGAAATCGAATCGTGATATAAATGCGCGTCCCCGCTCTTTCAACGGGAGATTCACGTTCCAATCCTGTGACTTCCACTTCTTACGAATGTCGTCCATACCCGGAAGACGGTCTACAAGTGAGCCTTCTGACGTCGCTGCGACGAGGCGCGAATGTCCACAATTCGGACAGTACGACGCACGACCATCCATCTGTGTACCACACCCGACACAAAAATGCGCAGCTTGTTCGAAGCGGATCGGACGGGCTTGCTTATCGAGTGACGTTCCGTCTACTTCGCAATACTGGGCGTGCGGAGCATGTACTTGACCACAGGTCGAACAATACTTCATACGCGTTGCCCCATTTCTGATCCACAGCATGTACAAAAATGCTGATCATTACGTTGTGGCGTATGGCATGTCGTACAGGCGACTTTTGCTTGTTCGTTCTCGCGTGGAACGGACGTGCCGCATTTCCCACAAAACTTCGCGCCTGGCTCAAGTGGCGTCCGGCATGACTTACATTGCTTTTGCGCAGCTTCGACTTCCATCTCATCAATCCGTGATAAGGCACCGAATACGAGTACTTCTTGTGCAAGAATGTCCTCGATTTCTTGACGACGCCCTTCGCTCCGCAGCTTCATATAATGACGCTCTCCGATTTCGTACAGCAAGCGTCCTTTTTCACGTCGTGCTTGCTCCGCCTGCTCCTGTAATTCTTTTGCTGTCATCCCTTGAAAAAGTGATTTGACTGATTGCCAATCCATCATCTGTGTAGCCTCCCTTGTTCTTATTTAATACTCGTTGCCTGTTGAATCCGGAAACTTTCCTCGTAGCTATCAGAATCTGGTGTACTACCATATGTGAAGAGATAACGGAAAAGTGATTTGGAGGTTGTTTTACCTGGATACTCACTTCCATAGGTGTAGAGTTCTCCACGAATATAGGTCGTCGCCATGACTTCAATACCGGTCGTATCCCCATACTCGACGAATTTCGCTGAAGAACGATCAATCGATGCATTCATGAACTCTCCATCCCAAGCCATGTCTTTTCTATACCACTCGTCATAGTTTTTTTGTTGCTTCGCAATATATGAAGCATCATCAATCAAATAGAAGTTAGAAGTATCTTGGAATTTTGCGGCTTCTACCCACTGAGCAGCATGCTGTTCAACGACGCCTTGAAGTTGATTCAAAACAGCTTCAGACGGTTCAAACGTGAACGTCGCTTTTTTCGTATCTGGTTTGACGACGATCTCATCCGACGTTTCCTCTCCCCATGGGAATGAATTCTCAATCGACAGTTTGATGCCGTTCTTCGGAATTGGTCCGTAGTTCTTCAAATCGGATACTTGTTTCGATGTCGATTTTCCGTCGACGATTAAAAAGGCATCCGGATACGTTTGATCGATCTCAATCGCATTTCCTTTTAATGTGATTTCGAATTTTCGGTCCGCAGCGTCGAGCGTCAATGGATTGATCGTGACATCACTCGACTCTTTACCGTATTCGCCATCGTAGGCAATCTTCGCATCCGTTAATCCCGGATAGACACCGTCCATCATGATACCTTCCGCCGATGCCTTACTACTTTCCGTTCCGACCGGATTCACGAGCGTGACCTTCGTTCCTTTAAAATTACTGATGACTTCCGTTTTGACGCTATCGAGGCGTAAACGATAATCTTTGAAGATTCCGAGTTGACGACCACTTGCTACGATTTGACCAGGAACATCACTATCGTTTTCTGCTTGAATCGATGCACCGGCCATCAATAAATAATCCATGAATGATTCCTTTTGCTCCGGCGTCTCTTTCAGGGCATCTAAAAAGCGTTGCGCCATCTTCTGATCAATCGGTTTTCCGTTGAACTCTGTATGCTCAGCGAGTAGCCTAGCGTCACCAGATTGAATCGCATCACGGACCTGATTCGTCGTCGCTTCGACCGTGAACCATTGTGTCGCGAGTCCATAATAGGCACCACCGGCAACGACCAACAATCCGACCGTCAATAGAATCGCTTTTGCAGATTTACTCATTTTCTTAGAACGAATTGCTCTGACATCGCGTTCTTTCTCTACATGTTCTGCAGGTTCTACATGCTGTTCTAAGGCATCACCGCAACTCGGACAGAATTTCAATCCACGCTTTGCAGCATCCGAACAATTCATACATGCCATGATAAGCCTCCCTCTCTATTTTTCAATTTCAATTAGTAAAAAATAACCATAGAAAATTCTAACACGATTCTTCTTCATTTACTATTTATTGTAAAAATTATTTTGTTTATATTTTCCTAATAGTCTGTAAATATAAAAAAACCTTTACTCCTGAGGGAGCAAAGGTTAAAGATGAATCATCGATCCGTCGCAGAAACACCAATTGCGCGGACATATCCTTTTGTATCGTAGTCGAACCAAAGCAGTGCTTTTTTGCTGACGTTATAATAGTAGGTACCTTCTTGCTTGAAGTTGAGATACTTTTCTTTTTTGATCAGGAAAATCATCTTCGTCGGAACTTCGCCTTTTTTCAGCTTCTCATGCTCATCCGGTTTACCGAGTGCTTTCTTGACCTCACTTAACTTGATCTTCCGATCGTCGAGCTTCGGTAACGTCATCAAGACACCGACATGCTCCGGATACTTCGCGCTAAAACGAAAATCCGAGTACAGATTCTTTCCTTTCAACTTCCCGAACACACAGCAGTCCGTTTCGTCGACCCCATAACTGGCGTCTTTTCCTTTGATGGTGAAGCGATCATACAGTTTTGCTTTCGCATCCAGCAATGTTCCTTTTTCTGCTGCTGCGAATTGTTTCTTTAAGTACTTGGCGTTTGACATGGTTTTGGCATCAATCGAAGTCGGGACGAGCAACACCAGCATCATGACAAGCACGACGAGCCCTTTCATCCATTTCATTTGACGATTCCTCCTTTGTCACGGATTACGCTTACTGTAACATTTATCCATTTTTATTTCATCATTCTATTTCAAAAAACATCAATCTATTTTTGAAATTTATTTTCTGGAATTTGATGTCCGATTATCCCGAACACCCTAGCGGATAAGTAGAGTTATCCGCCGAGCGCAACGCTCCATTTCTTCAATCATACCAACGGTTTCTTTAACTTTCGATGAGCGTAAGCCGTATGATTTTCCATCCTTCCGTCCATTCGCTTCAGATAAACCCGCATTCTAGCGCGATCGCTTTCAGGATAACTCTACTTATACTAAAACTACCGCGGAATACATAACAGATATGCATATCTGAAGAAACGGATACTCATGAACGATTTACTACGTAACTGGATTCCCCTCGTCAACTCCCTCCTGTCCCGCCTCTCGATCCACCCGAATGAACATGATGAATGCCGGCAAGCTGCCCTCCTCCGACTTTGGAAATCAATTGAAGAAGGAAAGGTCATGACTGTCACCTTCGCCCGGATCCGGGCAAAAGGCGCGATGCTCGACTACTTAGCGACCCGTAACCGAACGCTTGCGACTGAAGTCGCGGTCGAGACGATGCCGGAACTCCCTCGGACACCGAACGTCTCCTTTCATTATCTCCTCAGCGAACTCAAACGGGATCTGTCGAATAAAGAGTACACGTTT
Organism: Exiguobacterium abrahamii; assembly: GCF_015645365.1. NCBI lineage: Bacteria > Bacillati > Bacillota > Bacilli > Caryophanales > Exiguobacterium > Exiguobacterium abrahamii. The sequence continues at coordinate 177,195 of NZ_JADOYC010000001.1, read as the reverse complement.
CTCGAAGCCTTGATGCACGGTACGGAAGAGACGCTCGGTTACTCCCCGGCGCGACTCCGTTCATTAAAGTCGGAACTCCGGCAGAAAGTCCAGTTCCTCCTCGGATGATGACCTACTATCAAGAACGCTTACTCGCGATCATCGAACAGGCGGACTATCGTCCCTTGACGAAAAAAGCCTATCGCTCGGACGTTCGGCATCTCTGTCGCCACGTCGAACGAATCGATTTTCCGTCGCTGCAACGCTATGGTAAGTTCCTGCGCGACACGTACGCTCCAGCAACTGCCGCTCGACGACTACATGCGCTCTCCATCCTGTTCGATCAACTGGTCGCCGAACGTTCGCTCGGGGCGAATCCGTTTGTTCGCGTCAAAAAACCGATTCCTGCACCCTACCGACGACTTGCCTTCACGTACGACGACGTCCACCGTGTCTTCGAGACGATTCGTGATGAGACCGTCTACGCCTTTAGCTTTCTTCTCCTGCACACGGGACTGCGGTTTTCGGAAGCCCGTGACTTACAGCTCGCAGATGTCGACTTTGCGCGCGATCAGTTGCTCGTCCGAAGTGGTAAAGGCGATCAATCCCGTCAAGTTCCGCTGCATCATGCGTTGCGTGATGTCCTGACGCGTTATATCGAGACGATTCGTCCTGATGTCCTGCCGCTGTTTTGTGAAGATAGTGGACGACCGGTCAATCCGGCAAAGTTTCGCCGTGTCTTAAAAGAAGCAAGTGAACGATGTCTCGGACGGATCCTGCGACCGCATGACATCCGGGTCACGTTCGCAACGACGCTCTATCACGTGCACCAGACGGACATTCTGACCATCATGCGTTTACTCGGTCACAGCGATGTCCGGACGACCCAGCACTACGTCCTACCATTGCACGATATTGCCCATACGTCAGTCAATCGCCTCAAGCGGACAGACGATTAAGAACGTCCCGGACGTGATTCGTCTGGCTACGGATATATCCTTCCGTCGTTGAGATGCTGGCGTGACCAAGCAGACGCTTTATATCGAGTAACTTCAATCCTGCCTGCTGATAGAGATAGGTCGCATAGGCGATCCGTAACATATGCGGACGGACGTGACGCTTCAAGGACGTAAATCCGACCTCGCGAAGTGCCTTCCTTGCCGCATGTTCATTGATCATCCGTCCCGTGACGGATTGAAACAAATAGCCGGTCGTGCGACCTGTAAGAAACAGAACGATCTTTTCGCGAAGAGCTTCCCCGATTGGAACGGTCCGTGTCCGCCCACCTTTGCCGTGACGCACGTACAGTTCATTCTTCGCCAGATCAAAATCTTGCACCGTCAACAAACGGGCCTCCATGAAGCGGAGGCCCGTTTGGCTGAGCACCTCGAAGAAGAGGCGATAGGTTGGATCTTGAATCTGTCGAATCACCGGGATCAACTCTTCACTATCATGATAGGTCTCATCTTGAAGACGTTGATGGACAATCGGACGGATTTCGACCATCGGATTCTTTTTGATCCGTCGTCGCTCGACGAGGACATTTCCGAGCCGGCGTAAGACGTGATACCGTCGAAGGATCGTCGACGGCTTATAATGTGCTTTCATCCAGTGGAAGTAGCGTCGTAAGGACGCGACTGACCAATCGATTTGATGCAAACGCATTTGCCGAAGATCACTCCGGTATGCCTTGATCGTATGGGCTGACCGCGAGAAGTCGGTCAATAAATACTGATCGAGATAGTCATAGTGGGTCATAGCTGGTTCCTCCTTCTTATAGGGACTGACGTGACAGCCGATGGAGTACATGATTGATTTTCGATGAAATATCAAGAATCGCTTTCCCTAAACAATCAATGCACGAAAAACAAAAATAAGGAAAAAAGTTACAATCATATTGAATCGATGTTCTGTAGAGCAGAAAAAGCATACCTTTCTTTACCCTGAACGACAGCGCATTGATTCCCTCCACTAATCGATAAAGGAGCTTACATATGAATACGGATAACGACTACCTTGGCAATCCATCAGATATTCTCGTCACGACGTATGTGACGGAAGAAGACTTGCGCGACATCATCGCAACCGAATTTAAAGATTTTTGGCACCCGAAACTACGCATCACGCCACATGAGCTCGTGATTACCGGATCGACCGTCTCAAAAGAACATCGATTTGCCCATCATAAATCGTTCACCCTCACGATTGCCCCGTTTCGCATCCGTCATAACATCATCTCGTTTCATATCTATGACATCAGCCCAGCATCCCAAGAACAGACGATTTTGAATCTGCTAAAGGCAAACCCCAACTTGTCCTACAGTTATCACATGATTCATGTCCATCTTCAACCATGCGACTTCGGAAATCCGTTTTTTCATACGCTCCAGTATACGAAATTAATGGACCATAAAATCCTCGTCGGTCTCCACCTATAATCAATATGCTTTGATTTTTCCGCACCAGGCAGATGTTATTTGAAAAAAATGTATATGATTGAATGAAAAAGGGTATCTAGATTACACCTTTACCATTCGATTAAACATTCCACTCTGCCGAGGTGACTCCATCTATCATGCCAAACCATACGATGCATGCTCATACTGACTTTTTACTTGTCACGTTATCTTATCTGATTGCCGCAACATCTGCCTACATCGCGATTGAACTCGCGGGACGCGTCAAAACGGCGACCGATCGTTCGAAACATCTTTGGTTGATTGCCGGTGGATCGATTTTAGGTCTCGGCATCTGGTCGATGCATTTCGTCGCGATGCTTGGTCACGGTACCTTAAAGGATGCGACCTACTCGTTCTCGCTCGTCTTTCTATCGGTTCTCATCGCGATGACGGGATGTATCCTTGGCTTTTATCTCGTCGCCCGCCGCATGTCCCGTGAATCATTCGTTCTCGGCGGTTTTTTGATGGGAAGTGCGATTGCCGGCATGCATTATGTTGGGATTGCTGCTTTACAGGGGATGACTCTGCAGTATCATACAGGATATGTGTTGCTCTCAATCTTGATTGCGATTGCTGCTTCTTGGACCGCACTCTGGATCGGTTTCTTTTCGCGTTACGCAAAGCAACAGATGTTGGTGCAGACGAAAGTCTTCTTTGCTCTCATCATGGGCATCGCGATCTCCGGAATGCATCATGTTGGGATGCTCGGCTTAGAGTTTCAGATGATTCCATCGTTCACGAACAATCAAGTCATCGAACCAACGATGCTGTTGACACTTGTCTCAATCGTCACGCTCTTTTTGTTCATCGTTTTCTTCGCTTCCGTCTTGTTTGACCTCCAGTTACGTAAACGCGACTTCATCCAAGCGACGATTCTTGAATCAACCGAAGATGGTGTCGTGACGACGAATCCTGACGGTCTGATCCAATATGCGAACTCGCTGTTCCATGATTTTTTCCCGGAACGTCATCCATACTTAACGGAGCATGACGCGACGTTACGTCTTGATGTGCCCGATCATACGAAACAAATGCTACACGTCGACGAACGTATCCTTGAAGTCGTCAATCACCCGCTAAAAGGCGAGAACTTGAATCAGACATTGTGGTTCTTCCGCAACGTCACTGATCAAGTCTCGTCCCAGCAACAACTCGAACACCTTGCCTTTCATGACCGGTTGACGAATTTACCGAATCGAGACAAAATTACGCTGTTCATCGAAGAACAGATCAGACAAGGAATTCCGATTTCGTGCCTCGCGCTCAGTATGGATCGTTGGCGTTCGCTGAGTGATATGCTCGGACATAAAGGCGTCGAGAGTCTGTTGCTGCAGATCGCAGAGCGTTTGCAAGCGACGATTCACGCGCGTGATGTCCTAGCACGACTCGACTCATCTGAATTCCTTGTTCTCCTCGTTGACGAACGCAGTCAACTGGCGACACAAAAAGCCGAGAAGTGTTACGCTGCCTTATCGCAACCATTTGATATCGATGGAACGGTCATTACGCTGACGATGCGCGCCGGGATTAGTCATTACCCGGAAGACGCCACAATAGCAGAAGAACTGATCGAGTATGCAAAACTGGCACTACACGCTTCGTTTACTGAAGCGCAAAATACGATCAAGGAATTTAAGGTCGAGAATCGAAACGATATCTTACGAACCGTTCAGATTGAAAAATTCATGACGGAGGCACTCGAAGCAGAAGCGTTCGAGCTTGTCTATCAACCAAAGATTGCAGTGGCTACGAAACGCATGACCGGTGTTGAAGTGTTGGCACGCTGGACGCATGATGAGCTTGGCTTCGTCTCACCAGCCGAGTTCATTCCCGTCGCTGAAAATACGGGAGCAATTCATGCCTTAGGTGACTGGGTGTTACGTACCGCTTGCCTACGCTGGGTCGCGTGGCAAGACCTGACTCCGGAACCGTTCTCGATTGCCGTTAACGTCTCGTCACTTCAGTTCGCGAGTCAAAAATTCTTACGTCGCGTCGAAACGATTATTGACGAGACAGGGATGAATCCCGCATACCTGGAGCTCGAAATCACGGAGTCCGCCGCCTTATCCTACGAGACAGCGACCTATGAAAAATTAGCACGACTGCAAGAACTCGGTATCCGTGTTTCCCTCGACGACTTTGGTACCGGATACTCGTCCTTCAAGCAGCTTCGTTCATTACCGATTCAGTTGTTAAAGATTGATCGCTCGTTCATCAGTTCGTTATTTGACGGCAAGAATCAACAAGCCATCGTTCAATCGATGATTCAACTTGGACATAATCTCGAGATGGAGGTCTTAATTGAAGGGGTCGAAACGATGGAGCAGGCAGATTGGCTCGCGCAAGAAGGTTGCGATTATTTCCAGGGCTATTATTTCAGTCGACCGCTAAAGGAAGAAGATCTTTTTGGATATTTAAATCTATTACGATCGAGCAGAAGTATCTAATTTTTCGCCATGAATTCCATAGTTGAACAATTTTGATAATCACCTAACTTTAAAAATAAAGAAAACACTTGGATTCATGGATCCAAGTGCTCTCCAATACTTGCAATTAAATCAACCAAGCATCGTGTTTTCAGTTGGGTGTTGCACATAATGTTACAATTTATCTTATTTAAAAATATAGAATAGATAATTAGTTTTTAAGTCAACTTTTGATATTTTTACTAAGATTTAAAGTGCCTTACAATATAAATTGTTTACTTTTTCTTTATTGCTTTCGCTGGTGCTCCTACAAATGTTGCATTTGGAGGTACATCACTTAAAACAAGTGCATGTGCACCTATTTGAGCATTATTACCGATAACAACTTTACCCAAAATACTTGAATTGGCCCCTACTAATACATTTTCTCCAATAACCGGATTTGCTCTAATGCCACTTCTGCCACCGATAGTTACATTTTGTAGAATCTTAGTATTTTTACCTATAATCGTATCGTGTCCAATTACTACTCCTAAGCCTTTATGAGCAAATTTTACACTAGAGTGTATATTAGCTGTATAAGGAATTTCGCAAGAATATATAATTCGAGTTAACCTGCTGAAGACTTTAGGGAGCAAAGGTATCTTTTTATTATATAAAAATCTTGCTATGTCGTAAGTTCTAATGTTTGTCATATCTTTTTTATTTTCCTTTCATAACTATCTTTTTTAATACACCAATCTCATCTTTAGTTATATAAAAAAATGATAATAACGAAACATTTTTAATTTTTGAAAAGTATATTAAAAATGCTAAACCACAAATACTATAGGAAATGACTGAAGAAATAGCCGATCCATACATTCCATACTCAGGTATTAAAACTACATTACCTATACAGTTAGTAATAGCACTCACTAATAAAGTTATAAAATAAACCCACCTTCTTCCTTCAGCAAGCAAGACAGTACCAATCATCTTATAAAAGATCATGCTGATTGCTCCTATTGATAAAATTAAAGTTATATTGTAAGCTTCTAAAAACTTCATTCCATACATAATTTGAATTGCATATTCCCCTACTATAATAAACGCGATTATAACTCCACAAATTATTATTAAAGAAACCTTAATAACAAAAATAGTTGAATGAATATTATTGCTTCTCGCCACTCTTGAAACGAGTACCTCTTTAAATGAATCTGGTATCAACCAAAAATATGTAATTAACCCAGCAGCAGTAGAATAAATCCCTAAATCATACGAAGTGCCTAGATGTTTTAAAAATATGACGTCAGCACTATAATTTATAGTGATTAAAAGCGCAGTTAACATTGGTAACCAACCAAACTTTATAATTTCACTTGCAAACTTTAAGTTTAGTTTCTCTTCCTTAAATTTAACTTTTTTTAAAGAAAATAATAAAAACGAAACTATAGTAATAATATTTAAAATTAACGTAATTATGATAGGAAATATTAGATTACTTTTGACAGAAAAAAACAAAAAACCAAAACCGATTGTTCTTAATGTCCCGTTAAAAATATGCAATTTAATTTTCAATCTAATATTTTCAACTGCCATTATGCTTTCCAATTGCTGTGAAAGTACACTAATAGGAATTAGAATAATCATAAATACAATTAATTGATCATTAACAAAATTCATACAAATTATACTTATTAACGTATACAAAAAAAACTGTATTATAACTACTTGAACATATTTATTAAATGTTTCTTCTTTAAGCATTCTATAGTAAAAAGAATAAGATTGATGAATGCCTAAATTTAGTACGATAGCAGCAATTGAAACCACTTGGATTATGTAAGCATAGTTTCCTCGATCACTTACTCCTAAATATCTTGTAATAAATATGGACGTTATTAGTCCCATCAAAATAACATAAACTTTATTAAGTAAATTAAATATGTAATCATTCTTCATTAAGAACTTCAATCTCCATACTCCATTCCGTTTTAAAGACCTAAGAAAAATTCATTAACTTCACTACCATCTAACTGTCCCTTACAATTTTTTGATAATTGTTCAGACAATCGCTTATCGTTTATTAGCTTTTCAATTTCAGTTGCGATAGCTACACCATTCATATCGCAAATCAAGCCAGTATTTCCATGCTCAATTTGATCTCCAACTGTATCGTAATTGGTCACAACAATTGGTTTACCAATATACTTAGCTTCATCAACTGCATTTGATTTCCCTTCTGTTCTGGAAGGATGAACAAATATATCAGATTGTTTAATAAATGATAAAGTATTTAACTGAAACCCTAATAAAACAAAATTCATTTTCAAATTTTTATCGCTGATTAACTTATCAATTTCTGTTTTGAATTTCCCCCCGCCTAATACATACCACTTAATATTATATCCTTTTCTAATTAACACTTCGCAGGCATCAATCGCCATCTCAATTCCTTTTAATGGATCTAATCGTGTGACAGTTAAAATATTGATTTGCGTCTCATCATTTTTCTTCATAAGTGTATCATCATGTTCTAGTTTTGAATAAAAACTCGTAGGTATATGATTTAAAAAGGTATATGTTTTTTCTTTCATAAAAGGATACATTTGCACAAAGACTTTTGTACACTCATCTGATACCGATAAAGAGCCATTCAATTTCCTGAAGTACTCGGCCTCTATTTTTTGATTGCGTTTAAGGATCCTACTATCACTTCTCACCCAATGGTATTTTTTAGAGGAATTAACTAAATCAGTAATGAGATAAGTTGACATACCAAGTATTCCAAAAGCAATATCATATTCTTTAGAGAAGCTTGATAGCTCCTCTTTATGTTTTCTCCAAAATTCTTGCCTTTGATAACTCATATTTTTTTTCAAAATTTTATTATTAAAGATTGATAATATATAGTCTTTTGCTGCATTATACTTTAAATTTGAAATCATGCATGCTAAATGCTTTAATATATTTTTACTCGGAAGTGTATATGATAAAATTAACGGACTACTTTTTAGTACACATACGTTTTCATTAAAATAAGAATTAAGATGCCCTCCGGAATCAATAGTGTATAAATCTACTTCAAAAATTGAGTAATCAATTTTATCCAATAATGCGATTAGACTTTTTTGTGGACCTCCGATATTATCATTACTTAAAACAAATAATATTTTTTTCAAAATATCACCTCTTACCTTTTCTTTTAGCATATATATATAGAAGATATAAAATTAAAATGGGCACAATTATGTATCTAAAGTAATATGAAATAATAAAGTTAAATGATCCTCTGGAAGACATAGCAAAAAATAAAAAACATAAAATATTTAATCCTGTGAAGAAATTTGTCTTCACAGATTTTTTTTGATTTTCTGAAACTGTTATCATTAACATTTTACCCATTAAATAACCGTATAAAATCATAAATACAATACCATACCAACCAAAATTTAAATATGCTTCTGCAAAAGGGGTAAAACCTGGTCCATAACTCATATTCATTGTTTCCATCAACCAATTTGCAGGTGAGTAGTTTATTAAATTAGACGTAATATCACTAATTATTCCGACTCTAAAAATACTAGGTATTAATAAAAGAAATGCAGTGAGATATGAACTGCCATAAATCGGATCTTGAAAGTTATTCACTATTTCCATCGTTTTAGCGAGAGGATACAATGTGGAACCCAAATTTTGAAGAGTACTAATTATTGGATTCTCATTAATCAGAGTATTTATAAATAAACTCGATGTCATATTACCATGTCTATATATTGAAACTAATGGGATTAGTGTCATTAATACCATTGAGAGTATGAATACCATAAAAAAGTTTTTAACTTTCTTTTTCTCTTTATCTAATTGAACAAAATTTAAATATAATAAGTAGCTCCCTAACGCGAAAACAATTCCATCCCCACGATCCCCTAAAAGGAATTTTATTACTGAAAATAATATCATTAAAAAAATTAGTATTTTTTTGATGTTTCGTGATGATGATAATATTAAAAAAACAACACCTGTATATACATAATAAAGAAAACCACCGAATAAGTTAGACACCCTAACATCATCCATTTTATAGTAACCGCTATAACCATAATTAATAAATACATTTATGTTATTATATAAAGTGGTTAAAAAAGGCACTATTCCGATTAAGACCATAATTAAACCTGTTAATTTAAGAGTTTTCACAAAATTATCATCATCAAAATTAATACTACTCAATAAGTTATAACTTCTGACTTTATCTTTAGTAAATACATAAGTTAAAACACCAAAATGAAAAAATACATATGAAATAGAATAGAAAATAATGGAGTCACTTACTATTAAATTGTTGTTTATTCTCTCAAAAACATTGTAATTAGCAAAATCTAAATTAAGTACTAATAAAAAGGTCTGTCCTGAAGAAAACAAGTATAAAATTATTGAAAAATAAACTAGCGGATTGTTCAGTCCATTCAAAATAGAAATTAATAACGTTAGTTGTATTACAAAAAAAGCTATACTAATTATTGATAAAACTTTTAAATTATCCAGTGTAACAGCTGAAAAACCTACTACATACTCTTTATAGATAACAATACTTAAAATTACAAATATAGTTAAAATAATTTGCAGTCCAAAATAACTTACAGGATTTTTTCTAGCAATTTCCAAAAAAATCACCTTTTTCTTATTAAAAGTAAATGTGAATTACTGTCTCATCCATTTTAAATTCAAATATAGTCCTGGAAAATACGTGAACATTAATAAAAATGGATTATCACTGTCTCGAATTAAATATTTTGCTGATTTGTCTAATTGAAGATAATAAGCCCAAATTGAAATAGCAAATTTTAATTTTTCTATTAACTTTTCTTCCTTCTTCAACTTTAATTCATTGTAAACAATCATTCCATTGGGATTATTCATTCTTAGTTTTCGACCGGATCTTGTTAATCCGTTTTCTTGATATTCTGCAACTCCCACTACACTAGGTGAATACACTATGTTGAATTCGTTCGCCATACTCATTTGTAGCACAGTTGGTCCAACATATTTTTCCCCTTCAAATTCTGGATACTGATATTTAAGCACTACTTTTTTTTCATAACAAAGACATCCATCATTTTTTCCATAGACCTTAAAATATTCAAAAGGTGATAGCATCAATTCTTTCTCAAGTTTTTGCTTTGCAGTAATTAATCCCTTTGATTGCTCTTGGTAATGAAAGAAATATCCACCTGCCTTATTAATATTACGATACTTATCTCGAGTCGATTTAACTTTCATCAATCCTTCGGATAACAAATGATCATCACTGTCTACAATGACGAATAGGCAATCATGCTTAATATGATTAAATCCTTTATTTAAAGCTCTTGCTTTGCCTCCATTTTCTTGCTTAACGTACTGAATATCAATTAAGTTCTCCTTAACCAGACTTTCAACTTGTAATTCTGTGTTATCTGTACTTCCATCATCAATGATTAGCCAAGTAAAGTTTTTAAAAGTCTGTTTTATTAAAGATTCATACAACTTAAAAAGTGTATGGGAACGATTATAGGTAGGAGTTAAGACAATAAGTTCTTTCATATTAAACCTCCTTTCTTTCTTATTTAAGTATGACTGTGTACCAATTCCTTATCCATTTTACTCGTGACATAATTTTCTGTTCTGAACTTTAACACTTTTGCAGGAACACCTCCTACTATCACATTTTCTTGTATTGAGCTATTTACAACTGCTCCAGCAGCAACTATGGCTCCGCTGTGAATTGTTACACCAGATAAAATAGTAGCTTTAGCTCCGATCCAAACATTTTCTTTAATTAGAACGCGATCCAAATATACCCCTTGGCTATTAATATCATTTTCGACATCAGAATGCTTATGCTCTGTACTCATAATCGTTACACCATGAGCAATTGAAACATTATCTTTTATTTCGATACCACCTAAACACTCTAGATAGCACATGGGATGAATAGACACATTCTCTCCAATCGAAATAGTTTCAATGTTGTTCAAATAAACATTGGAATGAATAGATACATTATCTCCACAAGATTTTGCTAGATTTTTTAATAAAATATACCTGATCAGCATAATAATCTTTCCGTCCAGAGGACGAATCATATTAAATAAACTTTTATTTAATCGCTTAGGTACTTTACTATTTAAAAGAGTTAGCATTGCTATTAACTTTTTATACTTTTTAAATTTATCTCTACCTCTCAATGTAAATTCCTCCTTTAAACCATTAAACCATTTATTATTATAATAAATGGTTTAATGTTACCTTTTCACAAACTCCAAACAATACCGCTCATTTCTTTTGTCACTTGTGATGGAATTGTTGATTTAATATCAATAAGTATTGTCTTATTTTCATTAGCATACATTTCTTTTAATTGCTTCGAATTTAAACATTTGAATTCATCATGTGAAACGGCAACTATCAAAGCATCTAATTCTTTTAGATAGTTTAAGTCAACGAAAGAAATTCCATATTCATGCTCCGCCTCGCTTTGATCTGCTACTGGATCTGAAATCAATGGATTAATTCCATACTCTTTTAGTTCTTCTACAATATCAATAACTTTTGTATTACGTGTATCTGGACAATTTTCTTTGAACGTAAATCCTAAAATTCCTACTTTTGCATCTTTGACTGATACATCTTGCTGAATTAATTTTTTCACTAAATTTTCAACTACGTATTTACCCATATCATCGTTGATTCGGCGTCCGGATAAAATGATTTGAGAACGGTATCCGAGTTGCTCTGCTTTATGCGTCAAGTAATAGGGATCAACTCCGATACAGTGACCGCCGACTAAACCTGGTGAGAAGTTCAAAAAGTTCCATTTTGTTGACGCCGCTTCTAGCACGTCTTTCGTTTCAATATTCATTTTATTAAAGATAATAGATAACTCATTCATAAATGCAATGTTGATATCACGTTGTGAATTTTCAATAACCTTTGCTGCTTCTGCAACTTTAATTGAAGGAGCACGATGTACACCTGCTTCTACAACACTTTCATAGACTTCTGCCACAATTTCAAGTACTTCTGGAGTTTGCCCTGAAACAACTTTGATGATTGATTTAAACGTATGTATTTTATCACCCGGATTGATACGCTCTGGTGAATAACCAACAAAGAAATCTTCTCCACTCTTTAATCCAGACATTTTCTCAAGAACAGGTACACATTCTTCTTCTGTTGCACCTGGGTATACTGTTGACTCGTATACTACAATTGTTCCTTTTTTAAGTGCTTTTCCGACCGTTTCCGAAGCTTTTAATAATGGTGTCAAATCTGGTTTCTTACTATCATCTACTGGTGTTGGAACTGCTACAATAATAAAGTCACATTCACTTAACTTACTGATTTCATTTGTATATATTACTTCAGATTTTTTCAGATAATCGCTTTCTACTTCGTTTGTTTGATCTAGCCCATTCTTTAATTCATTCAATCTTGATTCATTAATATCAAAGCCTACAACTTGCTTACTCATTCCAAATTCCACTGCAACAGGTAATCCTACATATCCTAATCCAACAATTCCGATTGAACGATCTTTTGCTGGTAATAAAGGAACAACCGTACTTGTATTATTCAAGGTATTCATTATTGTGTCACTCCTGATTCGATAGTTTTTTTGTAATAGCTAATATACCACTCGATGAATTGGTCAATTCCATCTTGAATTTTTGTTTCTGGCTTAAACTGAATATCATTGATTAAATCGTCTACGTTAGCAAAGGTTTGCGGAACATCACCAGCTTGAAGGGGCAAGAAGTTCTTCTTTGCAGCAATTCCTAGCTTTTTCTCAATCGCTTCAATGAAATCTAATAGTTTTACAGGACTATTATTTCCAATGTTATAGACACGGTATGGTGCATAGCTTGTTCCAGGATCCGGATTCAACCCGCTCCATTCCGGATTACTCTTCGCAGGTCGTTGTGTCAATCGGAAAATTGACTCTACAATGTCATCTACAAATGTGAAGTCACGTAGCATATCACCATTATTGAAAACATCAATTTCTTTTCCTTCTAAAATAGCTTTAGTGAATAGGAACAATGCCATATCCGGTCGTCCCCACGGTCCATATACTGTAAAGAATCGCAATCCAGTTGTTGGTAAATTAAATAGTTGGCTATATGTGTGTGCCATTAATTCGTTAGACTTTTTTGTTGCCGCGTACAAACTCATTGGATGATCAATATTATCGTGAATCGAGAATGGCAACGACTCATTTGCGCCATATACCGAGCTACTTGAAGCATAGATTAAGTGTTGAATGTTATGATGACGTGAACATTCTAAAATGTTCGTGAATCCGACAATGTTACTATTAATATAGGCATGTGGATTTTCTAGACTATACCGTACACCAGCTTGTGCGGCTAAGTTAATGACAACGTCAAATTTTTCTTTCGTAAAAATGTTTTGCATAGAAGCTAAGTCTTCTAAGTCATTTTTATAAAATGTAAAATTATGATGATCCAGAAGTTGTTTCAGTCGATCTTCTTTTAGTTGTACGGAATAGTAATCGTTAATATTATCTAGACCAACTACTTCATTTCCTTCTTTCAATAACCGCTTTGAAACATGAAACCCAATAAATCCTGCACTTCCGGTAACTAATATTTTCAATTTATTTTCTCCCTTATCTTTTGATCGATATACAGTAATTGCTTTTCAACAACTTTTTCTTCATTAAAAAGTTGTTCAGCACGTTTTCGCCCATTTGCTTTGAAGCGACTCATTAAAGCACGGTCATGAATCAATAACGAAATTCTTTCTGCAATTTTCTTTGGTTCATTTAACGGGACAAGAAAACCTGTCTCATTTTCTACAACCTCTTCCCTGGAGCCTCTTATGTCGGTTGCAATGACTGCATTTCCCATCGCCATTGCTTCAATAATAGATCGGGGCATACCTTCTCTATAGGAAGGGAGACAAAAAATATCACTTATATGTAACAAGTCTGGAATGTCTTTTCGATTCCCTACAAAAAATACATTTGATAACGTTTCTTTATAGTATTCCAATTTTTTGTATAATTCACTTTTAGTTCGATCTCCTTGAATGACGTCTCCAATCAATATAACCTTTAAATTTTCGTTGTTCACAAGTTTAATTGCTTCTAACAAATCTAAGATCCCTTTTTCTTCCACCAAACGACCGATAAAAGTTAAAACAACATCTTCTTCTTTAATGCCCCATTCACTCCGTGAAGTTTCTAAGTCTTCATCTGTTTTTAATAAGGGATTGAATGTTTTTTGCACATCAATTCCGTTACTAATACAACGAATATTTTTTTTATCTAAAAAACCACCCTTAATTGCTACATCAGCATCTTCCTGCGACTGTGTAAAAATTAAGTCCGTAAAATACCGACCCATTGTTTTTTCAATCAAATAGCAACAAGAATAGGTTAATTTAGACATGTTTTCATGAAAATAAAAACCATGTGCAGTGTATACAACAACGGGCACACGAGTAATTTTGGCAGCAATACGCCCTAAAACGGCAGCAATTGGCGTATGAACATGTACTACATCTGGCTTTTCTGCGCGAAATACTTTTACTAAGTTAAAAACAGTTTTTATATTAGCTAATCCAATAGATCGATTGATTTCAACAGGTTTATAAATCACACCATCATGCTCTATTTCCTTTTGATAATTACCTTTAGAGCACACCGCAATTGTTTCAATCCCCTTTTTCACAGTTGTCCGGTTTAATTCACCTAATAACTTATACATACTCATATCAATTGCTGTGACCTGAATAATTTTTTTCATCAATTTACTGTTAGCTCTTTCTCTTCAACTTTGCTTAAGTGAAAAAGGGAACGGATGGTATTAATAACTTTGATTACATCGGCTTTACTCAGATTCGATCCAGAAGGCAAACATAATCCATTCTCAAATAAATATTCTGCAAAGTTTTCCTTTTCAAAATGATTGAAATACAATGCACCCTCGAAAAGGGGTTGTTGATGCATTGGTTTCCAAAGAGGTCTTGCTTCGATATTATTTTGAGCTAATACGGTAATAATATCGTTTGAAGAAACGTTAGTTTTTTCAGGATTTAGAATCAGTGCAGTCAACCATCTATTTGAAGTTGTACCTTTCAACTCTGGTGCAAATTCAATAGCTTCAATTTCTGATAAATGCTTTTCGTACAACTCAAAATTTTTCCGTCTTTCTTGCACTCGCTGATCGAGAACCTCTAATTGACCTCTACCAATCCCAGCTGAAATATTGCTCATTCGATAGTTGAATCCGATTTCCGAGTGCTCATAGTGCAAAGCGCGATCTCTTGCCTGTGTCGCTAAAAACTGAGCTTTTTGAATCATTTCTGAATGATTAGATACAAGCATTCCACCACCAGATGTCGTAATGATTTTATTTCCATTGAACGAGTAAATACCGAAAAGCCCATGGGTTCCACTTTTTTTACCTTTATATATTGACCCTAGTGATTCAGCTGAATCTTCAATCACTGGTACGTTATATTCGTAGCAAATCTCTAAGATTTCATCCATTTGTGCACTTTGACCATATAAGTGAACTACAATCACAGCTTTAGGAAGTTTATTAATACTCTTTGCATAATCAAATGCTGCTTGAAGTGCTTTCGGTGACATATTCCACGTCTCCGGATCTGAATCTATAAAGATTGGAGTCGCCTTTTCATACAGAATTGGATTTGCACTTGCAACAAAAGTAAATGTGGAGCAAAAGACGTAGTCTTCTTCTTTCACATCAATTAATTTTAGAGCTAAATGTAAAGCTGCTGTACCAGATGAAACTGCTGTAGCAGCTTTTACATCGACATATTCAGCCAACTCTTTCTCGAAATTATCTACATTGGCTCCGAGTGGAGCAATCCAATTCGTATCGAACGCCTCATCGATATACTTCTTTTCTCTACCACTCATATGAGGAGATGATAATAATATACGTTCTTCCATCTTATCTTCCTCCATTTACATTTAATAGTACGCGCGAAGGGGAACCAACTACTGTAACATCACTATCTACATTTCTAATAACTGTACTTCCAGCGCCGACAATAGACCATGAACCAACTTGAATCCCTGGAATTAATGTAGCACCTGCTCCAATATGACATCCCATTTCAACCTGAACATTTCCAGTCAACACGCAACCAGGTGAAAGATGAACATAATCATTAATGATATTATCGTGCTCTACGACAGCCCTTGTATTAATGATGACCTGATTCCCTATTAAAGATGATGGATTAATCACGCTATTTGGCATAATGCAAGTTCCATAGCCAATTTCAACATCATCAGAAATAATCGCAGATGGATCAATTAGAGTTGCGTAAGATTCATGAGGAAGATTCAACTTATTAAAAATTAAATCTCTAACTCGATTCGCACCAATGGCGATGAACACTTTGACATCTTCATAATCACTCATTAATTTATGTAATAAATCTGTATTCCCTAAAATTATTCCGTTTTGAGCAACTCTCATTTCATGATGTCGATCATCAAGTTTGGCTAAGATAGTCCATCCACTTCTTATAGCAATATGCTCAATGACTTTCGCATGACCAGAATCACCAATTAAAATAAGAAGTTTTTTCAATATCGGCACATCCTTTTATTAATTATTTCCAGTGAATTTTTCCATCGTTACGGATGTATCACTAGATATGTCTTTGCTCAATAAAACTTTTTTTACTGTAAGCAGAAGTATTTTTATATCTAATAAAAAGGACTGGTTTTCTACATACCAAACATCAAGATCAAACTTCTCAGTCCACCCAATCGCATTTCTTCCATTAATTTGTGCCCAACCTGTAATACCTGGACGTACTTCATGCCGTTTTAATTGTTTAGTGTTATACAAAGGTAAGTATTCCATTAATAAGGGTCTTGGACCAACTAAACTTAAATCACCTTTAATTACATTTATAAGTTGAGGAAGCTCATCCAAACTTAGCTTTCGAATGATGATTCCAGATTTTTTTAATCTCAATTGATCTGGTAATAGCTCACCTTCGTCATTCGTTTCGTTTGTCATGGTTCTAAACTTGTAAACATAAATAGGTTTTGAAAATAAACCCGGTCTCTGTTGCTTAAAAATAATTGGATTACCTATAAACACACGAACAATCATTGCAGTTATCACAATTATTGGAGATAAGATAATCAATGCCAGTAAACTTACTACACAATCAAATAGTCGCTTCATTAAGCATTAATCTCCTCGACGTTATTTACGTATTCTTCGTTCGCCCATCCAATCAAGAAATTCTTTAAATCGTTACTATTAGTTCGTTCTTCAATTTCTTTTAACTTTTGAAATAAAATAGGATTATACGAAGATCGACCTACAAAAATACCAGGTGCTATTGATTTTGAATCAACTTCGCCTTCTTTCAACAATTCTTCGTACATTTTTTCTCCTGGTCGAATGCCTGTGAATGTGATCGGCATCTCCTCTTCCGTAAATCCACTTAACTTGATCATGTTTTTCGCCAAATCAACAATTTTTACTGGTTCTCCCATATCTAGAACAAACACTTCTCCACCGTCTGCTAAAATTCCAGCCTGAATTACAAGGCGACTAGCTTCTGGAATTGTCATAAAGAACCGTGTCATTTCTGGATGTGTTACTGTCAACGGTCCTCCCGTTGCAATCTGAGATTTAAACAATGGAATGACCGACCCACGACTTCCTAACACATTACCAAATCGAACAACTGCAAATTTTGTGCAACTCTTGTGTCCAAAGTCTTGAACAATCATCTCAGCAATACGCTTTGTCGATCCCATTACATTTGTCGGATTAACAGCTTTATCCGTTGAAATCATCACAAATCGTTCTACCTTATACATATCTGATACTTCAGCAACATTTTTTGTGCCATAAATATTATTTTTAACAGATTCATATGGATTAGCTTCCATTAATGGAACATGTTTATGTGCAGCAGCGTGGAACACAACATCTGGTCTATACAACCTAAAAATTTCTTTTAATCGATCGATATCTTGAACATCTGCAATAATAGGTATAAATTCTATGGAAGTTTTCAATAAATTCAATTCACGTTCGATCAAATAAATACTGTTTTCTCCGTGTCCTAATAACAGCAATCTATCAGGAGAAAACTGTACAATTTGTCTACATATTTCTGATCCTATTGAACCACCTGCACCTGTAACTAGTACAGTGCGCCCCTTAATTTCGTTATTAATTCCAGAGATATCAAGTTCCACTGCTTCTCGACCAAGTAAGTCTTCAATCGATACCTCTCGAATCGCGTTGACCGATACCTTTCCAGTCACTAGTTCTTCAATCATTGGAAGTGTTTGTACATTTTTGCATAAAGCTTTTGATTCGGTAATTAATTCAATACGTCTTTGCCGAGAGAGTGAAGGAATGGCTAATACAATTGCTTCAATTTTGTGTCTTTCAATTACATCTTTTAAATCAGCTGTTGTTCCAGACACTTCTAATCCTTGGATTAAAAAGTGTCTATTCTTAGGATCGTCGTCAACAAAGGCTACTGGTTTTAATTCATGGAAAGGAGAAGCATATAATTGACGGACGAGTGCTCTTCCAGCGCTTCCTGCACCAATGATTAGTGTCCTTTTTCTATTCTTTATCGATCGTCTCGAAGTCGAATACTTGCGCCAGTTTTGACCAATTCCTAACAAGCGTAGCCCTACTCGGATTGCTCCTAGTAACAACAAAGCAATACAAAAGCTTAATAGTACAATTCGCTCTAATACTTGTTCAAAGAATAGAACTTGATACACTATTAAGCCTAATGAACTAATTCCTAATGATAAAGATAATGTTATCGCTTCTTGAACGCTTGCATATTTCCAGTTCACACGATAAAGCTTCATTAAAAAGGCTACTGATATAAATAACAAAGCAAAAAATAGTGCAGATTGAATTAGCATACGACCGTCAATTAATAAAAATAATTCTTTTGGGTATAAGAAAAAATATGTAAAGCTCATTGCTGCAACTAATGCACAAGCGTCCATCCACGCGAGTAAAATAGTACGATAATAATAATACTTTTTCATAGCAACTTGACTCCTCTCAACTAATATTTAAAATACTATTTTCCAAACAGTAATCTTCCTTTCTGTCATCTAATAACCTAAACATAAATTCAGTAACTTCATCTGAAAGATTTTTATTTTGGAAATTTATATTTATAGTTCCATTCTTTATGTAAAATACAATAACATAGGACGCATGTCATTTTCCATAAAGTTTTCCATATTTTAATAATGTAAGCGTTAACATAGAAAAAAGAGAGTGCTATTTCACTCTCTTTCCCTTACCTTGACAAAAAATGTTATACCCATTGTCCTTTCCAATTCTTCTCGACAGGACTCGGGGGATTGATTGTCACGAGTTGGTTCAAGAGAACGGCTTCATTATTTTCATAAATCTCATCGATCAACCAATTTTCGAATGTTTTCTCAAGCATTCGTTCACATTGCTTCCAGTAGAACGGACGTTTCTCAAAGTGATGGGCATCACTTGCAATAAGATGGGCTAACCCATTTTCGAGTAAAGCAATCGCAAACCGCTGAACATCCTTCCCGTATTTACCGATTAAACTGGCACACGTCACCTGACTGATCGCACCGTTTGAAATCAATTCAAACAGTAACGATGGATTCTGAATGATTGCCTTGTTCTTTTCCGGATGGGCCACGATCGGAATATAGCCATCGGAAATCAATTCCGCAAAGACTTGGCGTGCATACGATGGAATTCCGCTTGATGGAAACTCAATCAAGATGTAACGTGACTCGTTAAGTGTCAGTGCTTGTCCTGCTTCTAATGCTTCCACCAACTCACCAATCAAGCGAATCTCATGTCCTGGATAGATAGTCAATGGAATATCACGTTGTTTCAACAAAACATTGAACTCGTTGACCGTCAGCTTTACATCGACATCTTCTGTCTCGAATTGCGGATGATAGAGGTGCGGTGTCGCGATGACTCGCGACACCCCTTCTGCGACAGCTTGCTCAGCCAACTGTAAGGCATGTTCGACACTAGCCGGACCGTCATCGACGAGCGGCAAGATATGACAATGGATATCAACCATGTGGATGTCCCTCACTCATAAGAATAGTAGTATTGATATGCTGAATCATCCGTCAGTTCACGACGGTTTAAGACGACGCCGAGTATTTTTGCTTCCGCCAGTTCAAGCTGTTCTTTCGCTTTCAAGACCCGTTGACGATCAGATGTCGTACAACCGACGACCAGGACAACACCGTCTGTTAGTTTCGAAGTAATGCGACTATCGGCGACTTGCAAAAGTGGTGGTGCGTCAAAAATGATAACGTCGAACTCTTCACGGAGTTGTGCAACAAGATGCTCCATCGCACGTGACGACAAAAGCTCCGCTGGGTTCGGCGGAATCGGACCCGCTGTCAAAATCGATAAGTTATCGACCTTTGTCGGTAAGATGGCTTTTTCTTTTTCCGCTTGACGTGTCAAGAGACTCGAAAGTCCAAGACCATTCGCTACACGGAACGTATAGTGGACCGTCGGACGACGCATATCGGTATCGATAATCAAAACTTTTTTCCCTTGTTGGGCGTAAGCGACAGCTAAGTTCGATGACGTCGTTGATTTTCCTTCACCCTGTGTTGCTGACGTAACGAGAATTGCTTGAATCTCACGATCAACGGCCATGAACTCGATATTCGTCCGGATCGTCCGGTACTGTTCAGCGACAGGTGACTTCGGTTGCGTGACCGTAATCAGCTTCCGTGCGTCTTTATTCATTTTACTCTTCTTAGCCATGTTGTTGGACCGCCTCTCGTTTTGCTGCTTTTGACGATGACTTGAATACTTTACTGTCGATATCCGGGATACTACCGAGCACCGGGAGATCAAGAATTTGTTGGACCTGATCCTCTGTTCGGATGCGACGATCGAGTACTTCACGTAAGAAAGCAAGACCGACACCGAGTAAGAATCCGACGACTGCTGCGATCGCTGTGTTTAAAATGATATTCGGACTAACAGGTGAAGTTGGGATGCCGGATGTCGACAAGACGGTAACGTTATCGACGCTCATTAATTTTTGCACATCTGAACTAAAGACTTCTGCGATCGAGTTTGCCAAGTTTGATGCAAGTGCCGCATCCGTACTTTGGACTGACACGTTAATGACCTGTGAGTTTTGTTCACTTTCGACTGTGACCATCTTGTTCAAAGCATCTACGTTTGTTGGTGCGTTCGGCACTTCCTTCTGAACCTGTTCTAAAATCGCTGGGCTTTTGATGATGACCCGGTATGTATTAACTAATGTGACAGACGACTGGACGGACTGTGCATCGATAACTTCGTTTTCTTGTTTCTTTGGTGTGACGAGAATTTGTGTTCCTGCTTGATACGTTGGTTTAATTAAAAAGCTACTGACGGCAAATGAGATGAGAGCGGCGACAATCGTCAACGCCAAGATGCGCCAGAACGATTTACGTAAAATCGAAAATAATTCCTGCAAGCTAATCGTTTCATTCATGGTCTAATTATTCTCCTTTATTTGTCTAATTCAGTGACTTCCTACATCAACTAGGACTCAGTATAACAAAATTTTGGGAAATGGTTGATGTTTTTTTAGGAAATGTCATACGTTTATTGAAAAACATTGCGTATAATAAAAGATGAATTGTTACTTTTTACATTCATTTCCGTATCTCGACATAGGAGGAATTTCTTTATGCATCGCTCGCTACAAGCGCTTCAATTTTATACGTCTCACTCAAAAGAGGATATTGCTCGACTTCATGAACGGGTTCGTTCGAGTCTTGCTTCAACTGAATCCTTGACGGATACGATGATCCGAATCACCGGGCAGCCCCCACTGATTCCTTATGACGAAGATACTGTGACGGTCGACGAATGGAATGCATTCCTCGCCGGAAAACATCATGAAACGTTAGCTGACTTTTATGGTACGTTGGTCGCACGCCCCATTCTCGATGAAGATGGTCCGCTTCCAGATAAGGAAAAAGAACCATTACCGACACTTTCACGTAGTCATCGCGAACCGGAACCAAAACGCCGAAAAAAAGTGAAAGAATTTAAGCATGCTGGAGCAAAACGACCATTACCTTGGGGTTGGATCGCTCTGTTGATTCTTTGCTTCTTACTTGGCGCCAGTGGAACCTATGTTTACTCGACTTACTTCGCAGGTTCTGCAGATACGACCCCAAAAGCCACTGTCGAAAAACCAGTCACGGTGGAGAAAACAAAGGAAAAGAAACCAAAAGCAGCAGAAGAGACTGCAGCTGTTGATGATGTATTGTATGTTAAAACACGCTCAAGCAATATCTATCGAGAAGAAGCGATGACGACATTACTTTATGAAGCAGACTTCGGAGACGGGTATCGCATCGTCAAGAAAACAGACGGCGTGACCGAAATTGAATTATCCGATGATTTAACAGGATTTATTAAAACGTCTGATACGACAAAACGACTCGAAGGTGAAGCGCTTGCTGACGAGACACTCTTGACGTGGGCGAATGATAACCTCGATACGAGTTTTGTGACCGGCACCCTCATTGACCTTATCGGCAAAAGTAGTGAAGAACTGAATAGTCTTTATGGACCAGCCGATCGGACTTTCAATGATGAATTGCATGACTACCTGTTTTACGGAAATCACTTTTTTGTCTTGAAGGACAACAAGGTCATCGCCATTGACTGGACGGAGACGACTATTACGAATGAGCAATTAGCCTCACTCTCCCCACTTCAACTAGAAACGGAATCGACAGGACTCGTCACGAGTAACTCGTATCGTCTCCAACGTTTTGCAAAAGACGGAACGATCAGTCGGATTCGTCTAGCGGAACAATCGTTTTAAACAAAAGCACCGACTCATAGTGGAGTCGGTGCTTTTTATCATTCCATATCGAGTGAATAGCGTAATGCCGTTTGTGTCTCTTTTAATGAATCTTCTGTCGGATGCCAGTAATAAATCCCGTCGCCTTCTTTTCCACCCGTTCCTTCAAGCTTGAGGTTCTTTTGATTACGGAAAGCATCCATGTAATCAAAGGCCAGTGTCCGCATTGGTTTGAACGAAACATTTGTCTGTGCATTTTTGCCAACGACGTCCATGATGGCGTTAAAGTTACTGACTGAAACGTCGGACGACAATTTGTTCGCGACTTGGGCAATGACTTCCCGTTGCCGCATTTGACGACCAAAGTCACCTCGTGGATCTTCATAACGCATCCGTGTGAACTTCAACGCAGATTTTCCGTCTAAGTTGACTTTACCGACTGGGAAATGTGTCCCACTGACGGTAAAGTCCAAATCATTATTGACCGTTACCCCACCGACCGCATCAACCAGAGACGTAAATCCTTCCATGTTGATTTCTGCATAGTAGTTGATCGGGATATCGAGGAATTTCTCGACTGTCTTGATTGCCATCTCTGGTCCACCGAATGAATAGGCGTGGTTAATCTTATCGTTTGTTCCTTTTCCGACGATATCAACCTTCGTGTCCCGGGGAATACTGATCAATCGGCTTTCGTTTCGTGTCGGGTTCAATGTCATGACCATGATCGAGTCACTACGTCCTCGCTCTCCTGGTCGTTGGTCGACACCAAGTAATAAAACCGAAACCGGCTTTTGCTCTTCGACGACTTTGTCTCCCGTATTCTTGACGGGTGACTGAATTTTTTTGACCGTCTGGTCGACTTGATAGTATGTATAGCCGATGAATCCGCCGACACCGACGACGAGGACAAGTGCAATCAATAGCATAATTTTAAGTGGCGTCCAACGTTTTTTTACCTTACGTCTTTTTTTAACTCGTTCCAACTGCGTCCATTCCCTTCTGTGTTTTGCTTCTCGTTAATATCGGTCGTGTATGACAAGACTTACAGTCCGAGTATAACGAAATTTAAGGGTGATTTGTCAAAAACGGGAAAAGATGAAAAAAAGAGTCTTCCAATTGGCAGACTCTTTTTTGCTTCACATCAATCTTGTAAGCTCTTACTGCGGCGCATCATAGCAACGATTCTGTTGCCGATACTTTCTCAAACAGAAAGACTTCATAGATTTTTTTCTTAAAGTTGTAATCCAGGCTGACAAGCATCCGTTTTTTTGGATCTGTCGTCTGGAAAACATATGTTTTCATCATGATCGGATCAGCGAGTCCCTGCTTGATTTCCACTTTTGAAGCGACCATTGAATAATCAAAGTTTGCCCAATCCATCCAGTCACCTAGCCCTTTACCAGTCAAAACGGCATCGAGTTGTTGTTCTGTCATGCCTTCCGACAGTTTCGCACCTTTTACTAGTTGCATTTTGCTTTCCCGGGCACCCAATTTTGTTTTAGCCGTTATGTTAATTACTTTTGAAGTCAGACGGTAAACCGAGTCCTTCGCTTTCGTCGTAAATGATAACGCCGTATAGGTTGGCGCTACTTTCACTTTCGTATCGTAAAAATTGTAAGTTGCGAACTTCTGACCGTCTTCTTTATCCGCAAACTCTGGCTTTTTCTTTAAAATTGTTGATCCATCTTTTTTCGTTAGCTGCGTTTTATAGCTTTTACCGTAGAGGACTTTTGCAACCTGCTCCATCGTCATACCGGTTTTGAGTGCCTCAAATTGGTTCGTTGCCGTGATTTCGACTTTCGTCGCTGCAGAAGCCGTACCACTAAAAAGTGTTGATCCTGCGATGACCGTCGCTACAGCAATCTTTGTGAATGTTGTTTTCATCTGTAAATCCCCCTTTTAGAATGTCGCTGTCTCGTGATCCACAACGACGTACGTTTTCTTTTTTGCATCATAGGCCAAATCAACATAAATCCGTGATTTCGTTGATTTTTGGAAAACATAAAGCTTTCCTTTATGCGTCTCGATCTTATACTCTTTGATTTCCTTTGTACTGAAGACGCTCCGCGCATCTCCCTCACTTAGTCCAGCCCATTCACCAAGACCAGACCCCGAAAGCACACCATCGAGTTGTTTCTCCGTCATTCCCGTCTTGATTTTAGCGCCCGCTCTTAATTTCCGTGTACTCTCGCGGTATTCAGAATATGTATTCCGTCCCATTTCGACTTGTTTCGAAATAAGACGATACACGGAATCGTTCTTTTTCGTCATGAAACCGAACGACATCAAAGTCGGAGGAATCTTTGCCTTCCGATCATAGATTTCGTAATAAATTTCTTTACGCTTATCTTCAACGTCCTTAAACTCTTCTTTCGTCTTCAATACTTGTGAACCGCTTTTCGTCGTTAATTGTTTTTTGTAGTCTTTGCCGTATAAGACTTTTGCGACTTGCTCCATCGTCATACCCGCTTTGAGTGCTGTGTATTGATTTGTCGCTGTTGTCTCGACTTTCGTCGCCGCCGATGCCGTTCCACTAAAGAGTGTTGATCCCGCGATGATTGTCGCCACTGTGATTTTCATGAATGTCGTGTTCATACTCTACTCTCCTTTTTAATACTGACTATGATCTTCGACACGATACGCTTTCTTTTTCGTATCATAGATGAAAAAGATGTATTGCCATTTGTTTGTTGCTGTCGGAAAAACGTATGATTTCGTATGAATGATCGTCACTTTCCCTGCTTTGACTTCTTTTTTTCGAAGAACGGATGTCGTATCGACTTGACCGAGTGTCCCGAATTCCCCGAGCCCTTTCCCCGTCAGTAATCGATCGACTTGTTGCTCCGTCATCCCGTTCTTGATTTTCGCACTCTTAATCAGTTTGCGATCACTCGTCCGGAATCCGGCTGCCGAGTCACGCTTGAACTCCATTTGTTTCATCGTCAGCCGATACTTCGTTCCACCTGTCTCCGTCATGAACATCAGGACACCGATCGCTGACGGGAATTCTACTTTTCGATTCACGAGATCATAAAGTAGGACGTTCCGATCCCATTCCTCCATCTCGATTTCTGTGTTCAATCGTAAAACTTGTGAACCGTTTTTCATCTTCAGTTGCTTCTTATATGTCTTTCCATAGAGGACTTTGGCGACTTGTTCCACCGTCATCCCATGCTTTAAAGCACGATATTGTTTCGTGGCGATCGTCTCAGCCTTCGTTGCAGCACCCGCCGTTATTGGATGTAAAGAAACTATTGCGACAAGTACCATGAGAAGCCATCGTTTTACGTTCCACTTATGCATCCATTTCACTCACTTTCTGTTGCACGTGCTTTACTTTTTTGTCTTAATCGTCCGAATATTACTGACCTGATAGGTTCTTTTTTGTTCGTTATACGTCAGTTCGACATGTTTCCATTTGTCTGTCGTCGATTTAAAGATGTATTCCTTGATCCGAGACACTTCAGCAAATCCTCGTTTTTGTTCGTCCAGCGTATAAGCAGACGCTGTATCCATATGACCGAGCATCGTCCAGTTGCCAAGACCCTTCCCCGTCAATTTCGCATCGAGCTCTTTTTCCGTCATCCCGTTCTGAAGCGCGGCACCTTTGACGAGCGATCGTGTACTTTCGCGATACCCTGTCTTCGTCTTCCGTTCGATAAACAAGCCTTTCGTCACCAAGCGGTACTTCGTACTCTTCTGTTTCGTCATGAATTGTAAGACTAGTTCAGTCGGAGAATGTTTTGTTGCCGAATCGGAGAGGACGTGGATTAATTGCTTATGTCCGTCTTCGTCCCCTTCGAAGTTGATTGAAAGTTTCAAGACAGTCGATCCGTTTCTTTTCTTCAGGTGTTTCTGATACGACTTGCCATACAACACTTGAGCGACTTGTTGCATCGTCATTCCATTTTTCAAGCCCTTGTACTGTGTCGTCGCAAGCGTTTCTGCTTTTGTTGCTGCAGATACTGTTCCTGGAACAAACAGACCAAACAACAGTACTAAACAGAGTGACCATATCATGATGCGTTTCATACCTGTTTCCTACTCTCCTCGATGACTCCATGAATCATCTTTATTCATTTTTCGTATTTCAATGAAATCCCGATTTCTGTATCCACATCATATCGCTTTTTCTGCTTGTTATAGGACAAGGTGACGACCTGCATCTTTTTCGAATGCGACCGGTGGAATTGATAGATTTTGTAGCGTCCCGTTTTCATCGGACTTTTTTTGATGACGGACGAAACGTTCCAACTCCAATACATTGACACCTGTCCGAGCTTTTTGCCGGACACCAGTTGGTCGAGTTGTTTCTCCGTCATCCCGTGGCGTAATGACGCCGGCTTCATGAGTGTCCGGCTATTTTCATACAACCCATTTTCTGTATCGGCTTGGTAGTACAGCGCTTTTTGTGTCAGATAATATGTCTTCTGGTGCTGTTTCGTACTAAATTCAAGAAGCGTTGTCGTTGGAAGGTTTTTGGAGGGGCGATCCAGTACGTATCCGAGGGACCGATACCCTTGTTCGTTATCGGTCGTTCCCGGTTTTTTCGTAAAGACGACTCTACCATTTTGTGTCTTGATGTATTTTCGATACTCTTTTCCGTATATTGTCTTCGCGATTTCCGTCAGCGTCATACCGAACTTGAGTGCTTTGTACGCTTGTTTGATCTGCAGTGCTTCCTTTGATGCTGCTTGTCCTTCGAGTGTCCCGCTTATACAGAGAACACCAATGAGGAAGACACATAGGATACGTTTCATCGTTCTACCTACTTTCCTTATTTCACGAGCTGAACGGCACGATCAGCATTCAAGCGACCGTATCCGTACGTCGTGTCACGACCTTTTTTGCCGAGGTCCTTTGCTGACTTGCGGAGGATCGATTCGACGTCCGTCACTTTGATACTTGGCTTTAAGCTATAGAGGACACTCGCGACGCCAGCGACATGCGGTGTCGCCATCGATGTACCACTCCAAAAGATCGATTCGCCATCTTGCAGGTAACTCGCGATGTCTTGTCCCGGTGCAACGAGATCCAGTCCTTCGCCGTAGTTCGAGAACGACGCTCGTTTATCGAATCGGTTCGTCGCCCCGACCGAGAACGCATATTTCGAGCGTGCCGGATAGGACAGTTTCGATGCGCCTTCGTTACCAGTTGCTGCTGCAACGAAGATTCCTTTCTTGCGTGCTTCCGCTAGCGCATCTTCAATCGCTAAGGAAACACCGCCACCACCAAGACTCAAGTTGATGACTTTTGCCTTTTGTTTCACGGCGAACAGAATGCCTTTAGCGATATTCGAGTTCGACGCATAGTTATTGCGCGAGATGACCTTGATTGGAATGATGCTTGCTCGATCGTTGATCCCCGTCATCCCGTACCCATTGTTTGATGTTGCAGCGATCACACCGGCGACATGTGTTCCGTGTCCGTGATCGTCATAAGCAAGTTGACGTTTATGAACAAAATCATATCCGAGATCCATCCGGACGCGTCCGGCGAAATCCGCATAGGTCGGATTGATCCCCGTATCGACGACTGCCACACGAACGGTCGAACGTGACTTGTTGGCAATCCGTTTGACCATCGCGTGATAACCGATGTCCGCTCCCTTGACGCCTCCGCGTTGTCCCGTGTTTTTTAATGCCCACTGGACGGACTGGAATGGATCGGTGCTGAGTAACTTCATCGGTTGATCGAGTTCGACGTACCGGACGCCCTTCGTTTTTTCGAGTTGCCGTTTAGCTGCCATCGCTTGGATGAAGCTGTTGTAGGAGAACTTTTCAAGACGTAACGTACTGTCGATTGTTTCGCGATCAGTGGCCCGTGACGTCTGTGACAACGTACTCGCTTTCGTCGCCCCGTTCAGACGAACGACGAGACTCGTCGCTTGTCCGGTTGTCGTTGATTTTGTCGCGTATTCGCGAATGGGTTCAAGGCGTTCGAGTTTATAGGGAATCGTAAATGCTTTATTCTTCGTTCCCGTTACTTCGATGTATTGTCGCCCACTCCATGTCAGTGGAAAAAAGAGTGTCTTTTTACTATTCGCATACCGCGCATATGGATCTTTTTGTTTGTATTCCGTCTGCGACGTATAAACGGTCGCTTTTTTGGAAGCGTCAAAGGCGAACTTCAAGTGTGTTCCACCTGACAGATACGTCTTCGTATCAAAATAGAATAAGGCTTTCCCGCTCGCATCGAACGTTCCCTTAATGTAGCCTTTTTTCGTTTCGGCTTCGATGGTCGGCACTTTTTTCGCCGTTGTCGCAGCTTCTGTCGTATCCCATGTATATGTACCAAATGCACTCACGAGGAGAGCACTGACGATGACCTTTTTCATTTGGTTTCACTCCTTTTCGTTGTATCCTTTTTCATTATAATGGAAAAAATTGATTTTCCTAGTTCTTTTTACCTCTATCAATCAATGAATTGACTGAAAAAAAGAAGCCCTGTTCGCACAGGACTTCTTGACTGCATTAAGGGATTAGTTTGACGGCGTTATCGGCATTCAAACGACCGGCACCATAACTCGTATCATAGCCTTTTTTACCGAGATCCTTCGCTGATTTCTTGAGGATGCTTTCCACACTGCTCGCCTTCAAGGACGGCTTCAGACTAATCAAGAGACTCGCGACACCTGCGACGTGTGGTGTCGCCATCGAAGTACCACTTCCATATAACAGCTCCCCATCTGCGAGGTAGCTTGGGATCGAGACGCCTGGAGCGACGAGGTCCAGTCCCGTCCCGTAATTCGAGAACGACGCTTTCGTATCTTTTCGTCCGGTTGCACCAACCGACAAGACATATTTCGAACGGGCCGGGTATGCAATCGTTCCGCGTCCTTCGTTCCCGGAAGCAGCGACGATCAGGATGTTCTTCTTGACCGCCGCGGCTAATGCCGACTCGATCGATTTCGAAGAAGAACTACCGCCGAGACTCATATTGATGACTCGGGCACCTTGTTTTGTCGCATGCTGGATGCCTTTGACGAGTCCCGAGACTGAACCAGCCCCTGACTCATCAAGCACCTTGATCGGAATCAACGTCGTCATCGGATTGATACCGGTCATCCCGTACGTATTATTTCCACCTGCAGCAATGATCCCGGCGACGTGTGAACCGTGTCCGTTATCATCCCACGCTGTCTTATCGCCATTGATGAAATCATAGCCGAGATCCATCCGGACTTTACCTGCGAAGTCCGCATACGTCGGATTAATGCCGGAGTCGAGGACTGCGACTTTCGTTGCAGACAGCTTCTTGCCTTTGATGCGTTTTTGCATGGCGACGAAGCCGATGTCTGCTCCCTTCAGTCCCTTCTTTTGTCCCGTGTTCTGCAAGGACCATTGATGTTTTTGATAGGCGTCGACACCGAAGGCTTGGATCGGTGCGTCAAACTCTGCGAACGCAACACTATTCGATCGCTCGAACTTTTTCTTCGCTGCTTCAGCGTCAGCATAGGATTCATAGACGAGTCGTTCGATGCGGAGCTCGGACGCTAGTGATTCGACTTTGGAGGCACCGAACGACTGCGCCCGCATTGCACCAGGACGTGTCTGCACGAGTAACGCCGGTTTGACTGCTTTGACGGCAGCTGTCATTGATTCCTCAATCGGTTCATAACGCGAGATGTAGGCGGGAACAGAATAACGATCGCCCGGATAGCCTTCGAGAACTAAGTACTGCCGTCCGCTCCAACTGAGTGGGAAGTAGAGTGTATCATCCGTGACTTGATAGTAGCGGTTGTAGACGCGACCTGCTTCCGCGTCAGCTTTACTGGCGAACATCGTTCCGTACGTATCGTAGTCGAGCTCAAACTCAAAGTGCGTTCCTTTTGCGACGAAATCCTTCGCATCAAAATACCAGACGGCAAATCCATCCGAGTCAAAGCGACCTGTCAAGGCACTGCCGGCTTGTTTCGAAAACGCTGGAACTTCCTTTGCTTTCATTAGTGTTGCCGGACGAATCGTTTCTTGCTTTTCAAACGCATTGACCGGTACCGTACTACAGATCAAACCAAGCGCTAAGCTCCCTGCTATCCATGTTCGCATCATTGTTCCTCCCTCTAGGTCTTTCTTACTAATACCCGGATTATATGGAATTATGTGGGATATAGAGAAACATTGATGTGAATCAAAAAAACCTCTCCCTACCAAAGTAGGAAGAGGCTTTAGCGTATCTTATAGTCCGAGAAGAACTGCTTTCTCATAACCACCAGTCAAGACAGAGTTGTCATACGACTGAAGCTCTTTGTTGACCGTGATGACGTTCGACAATGTTTTGAGTGTTCCTTCTGGAACTTTGATCTTAACGATGTCGAGACCGTTCATGATATCATCATCCGAGTCTGCAAGCGAGATGCTTGTGCCGACTGGAAGATTTTTTCCGTTCAACGTGTACTGAGCAGTGTTCGTTGCATCGTACATTCCAGTGTATTGAACACCTTCTGTGAACTTGATACGGATGACGTCTTTTTCATCTTTTGCGTTTGCAGTGACTTTATCGATTTTGAATGGCGAAGCCACTGGTGTGACTGGCGTTTTCGAAACTTTAAAGTCGTGTGTCGCTGTAGCGACAGTGTTACCGACATCGTCAGAGAGTGACTTGACGACGACTTTCCACTCTTCTCCGTAACCGTCTTTGTCGACGAGATACTGAAGGCTTTCGTTCGCTTTAACGCGGAAGTTCATATCTGAGCTATCCGTGTATTCAACGACTGATCCATCGATTGTAACGGTTTTACCGTTTTTGTCTTTACCGATGAACTCAACTGTTGTTTTCGGTGGAAGTACTGTACCTTCTGCGTTGATGAGTGGCGTATCTGCCTCATCCATACCACGGAGTTTAACCGGCTCACTCATCATGACTGTGAAGTCATTCGTCATGAGGTAACGGTCAATCGTCGTGATTTCCGCACTCTTCAGATCTGGAGAGTTGAGCGGTGAACCAGCATAGTTGAGGTCAAGCGACAACGCGTCGTTTTTCTCGCCGTTTGCTTCTGCTTTGACAGAATCTTTTGCGAGCGAAAGTTTGAACTTATCGTTGTAGTAGTTCTCTTTCGTGTTGACTGTGTCGTAGATTGCTGTCCAGTCTTGGTTGAGTTCGAGGAGAACTTCACCTGTCTCTTCATCGTAGTACGTGACATCAGCATACTGGCTGAAGTCTTCGTACAACTTCGTGTTCGAGTTGTAACGCTCGAGTTTCAGCTTTTTCGAAGCAAGCAATGCTTTGACTGCATCGAGGTCGAGACCTTTGAGCTGTTTGCTGAACATGATACGGAATTGTTCTGGTGACTCAACAACGACGCCTGCAGTTGGCTTGACTGTATCAGCAGCAACTGTGAAGTCGAGGTTTTGTGTCGTTCCGATGTTCGACTCATCCGAAAGGGCTGCGAAGTCCATCGCATTCCAGATTTGGAGTGAGTGTTTACCAGGTGTGAAGTAGCCTTTCTTCGGTCCTGGGTAAGCTTCTTCTGCTTTTGCACCCATCATCATCTGCTCATCGTTCAACGCAATGATGACTGTATCACGACGATCGACACCTGTTTTGTTATCAAATCCGAGGTATTCGACTTTGAAGTACTTCTCGCCGTATTGACCATCGATTTTGAACTTCGCATCTGCGATTGCTTCAGAGAATTTCACTTCAAGTTGGTTCAGACCAACTGGTTTGACCGAAGTGACTTCCGGCTGACGAGCATCTGTCAACTTGAAGCTTGCTTTTGACTTCACTTCTGTATCCGTGCTGCTTGTGATTTTCGCAAGCACTTTAACAGTTGCGTTGTCTTGGAGTGGTGTTTCTTTATCAAGGATCAATTCGAATGCTTTTGGATTCGAAGGAATCGATTTGATACCGATGACGCGTTTCGAACCATCGAATTGCTCGATTTGGATGTTGTCGTTTGCGAGGTATTCGCTCTCGTCAACCGTCGGTAATTTCTTATCGAGACCGAACGATTTCAAGAGAAGATCACGCGAGACAGCTTTATCGAGGAAGATCGTCACACGATCCGCTTGGTTCGATTCCGCTGCAAGTACGTTGATCAATTCAACTGGTGCTGGCGTAACCATGACCGTGCTGAACTTGACTTTCGCTTGTCCATCGATTTTACCGATCAAGTCTTTGTACTCACCGTTGACTGTCTCGATGATTTGCGCGTCGATTGTTGCTTCGATGTCTGTGTTGCTGAACTCAGACGTCAAGAGAACCGTCGCTTTACCATCTTGGATCGTGACGCGTTCTTTCGCGAGTGATCCGAATGATGTCGATAATTTCAAGACGATATCGTCTGCTTTCGTATCGACTTCACCTGTTGCTTTGTTTTTCAACTGGAATGTGACTTCCGTGTTGTCTGATCCGTTTGCAAGGATCGAAGACGCTTTTGGTGTCACTTCAAGCATCCAGATGTTTTCGACGCTTTGCGTCATGAAGCTGAGTGAACCGAGGTCTTTCGCAACGCCACCGATTAAGATGCCTTTTGCGTCAACTGAGTAGTCCATACCGTACTCAAGTCCTTCGACTTCAAGAACTGCTGACTTCTTGTCTGCGCTGAGTGTCGCTGACTTGACTGTCGCACCTGCGATTTTGAAGTTGTCTGCTGAGACAGAGTCAACTGCACGCGAGAATGAGACTTCAACTTTCTCTTTGCCGATTGCTTTTGCTGAAGCGAGAACCGTATTGGCAATCGTGAAGTCCATCGGAGCTGATTTGACATCGCCGACTTTGACGACGTAGCTGTGTGTTCCTTCTGGAATGCCACCTTGTGATGCCATGAACTTCCCTTTCGAGAGCGTTCCTTTTGCAACGATTGGAGTTGCTGACATGTCTTTGCCTGGGTAGATCAAGAGTTCTGCCATTGCGCCCACTGCTGGGTACATGACGTCCGCTTTGACTGAAAGCATCTGATCATCGACGCTTCCCATGACGTTCGAGATGTCCGCTGCTTTGACTTCGTAGTTGATGTACCCTTTAACGACAGAGTTCGCACCCTTATACGAATACGCCAGTTTATATTTGCCTGCTTTTGAAGTCGATGGTGTTTTGAGGTTGAACTTGCTGATTGGACGCTTCACGATGATCCCTGATTTGTACCGGATGCTGATCGTGCTTGGCAATTGAACTTTTTCGCCAACAGCGACCGGCTCGAGGACTGGTTCGAGGACATCAACTGGGTAGTTTTGAAGTTCGACCTTGAGGATTGCTTTCTTCGTCGTACCTGCTACCTTACCGTAAAGGACTTGGTATTTGTTGATGTATTTCTTTTCGAATTTGACAGAACCGCTCCATTTGACTGAGCGCATTTCGTACTTTCCGTTTGAGAGTTTGACTTTGACTTTCGTCGGAAGCGTCAATTTCTTGACTGCATATTTCGAACCACCAGCGTGTTTCATCAAGATTGGAGAGATGTATTTAACCGAGACCTTCGATGCTGCATCAGCAGCAACCGGTGCTACGACAGACGCCGTGACTGCGAGCGCAGCTGCAGCAGCGTACAATTTGTTCGTTTTCTTCGAATAACCCATGTTTACTATTCCTCCTCTTTTCTAACAAATCAAAAGCGCAAATCCCAATTTTAAATCTACAATATAAGTAAAATATAGAAATATTTTACTTTAAAGCAGTTAAAAAATTCTTTAGTCGTCTTAGGAGGAGTACGTTCTGTTTCACGTGCGACTTTTCGTCTATCATCAAGACGATCCATTCGTGAGCCATTATGTATCCGATTGGGATGAACTAAAGAAACTGCCAAAATCGCTTCAAGAAGCCATTTCTGATTGTAGATTCGTGCGCTCCACCGTTTCGTTTTTGAGAATCGGTAAGAACGCTACAGGTCAAATATACAAAACTGGGAAGGACGCCACAATAGATTTTTTGTAAAAAATAGGTGAATAGTAGTAAATCTAAATATATTTACATAGGCTGTGCATGGAAATTAATTTTTGGATTTACCCTTTCTAAGAAAACGCTTACATTTCACTAAGTTTTTGTCTCGTTTTCATTTTACTAAAATAAAGTTTCGATTTTATGAGATGAAATGATCTGCTTTTTCGATTGCTCGAAGAAATGATTCCCGATGCAGGCGATGGACATCATCAGCCCACATTTCGATCTTCGTTCCGCGTCGCTTTAATTCAATCGGTAATCCGCGACCAATCCAATCGAGCTGTCGTTGCAAAACATGACGTTTTCGTCCTTCCTGTCGTTCCGCCTCCGTGAACTGACGCAGGTACTGCAAGACATAACCGAATCCGAACTCGATCGGAATCCTCAGTTCCGCTCCTTTATCACGGATTCGGATGATCCCGGCCCCATAATGAATGGCTCGAAACAATTCCTCATTGATGCGCTGATACCATGTTCCTTGAGTCAGACAGTGTGGCTCTAGTGCGCCTTTTTTTCCACTCGGTAAAACTGCGAAATAATCAATGACCATGTATCTGCTCCTTTTCATCAAAAATAGGTGAGTCCGCAAAGGGCTCACCTATCATGACAGGTCAAACGGTTCGATTGTTCGAAAATGATTTAGCCGGTCTTCCAATACTTTCGTATTGAACATCTCCCGGTTGTTCCGTGAATGACCAACAGTTACGTCCATCAACGACACGTGGTTGACGCATCTGACGAACGAATTGCTCTGGTTTAATATTACGGAGCTCTTCCCATTCCGTCATAATAACTGCAACATCTGCATCCTTCAATGCTTCTTCTACCGTTTGTTTTTGATCGAGTAACGTCCGGGCAACTGGATCATATCCGGTTACGCTGACACCAAGTTGCTCCAGACGTGTTGCGAGGCGGAGTGCTGGCGCGTCTCGTAAATCATCCGTTCCTGGCTTAAAGGCTAGACCGAGTAGCGCCACGCGCATTCCCATCCGCGGTTGGATTTTTTGTAAGACATAATCCAGCTGGGCTTCATTCGTTTTATCTGCTGCTTCAATGACATGAAGTTGTTGCTCATGCTCACGGGCAAGCGTCGTAAGCGCTGCGATATCTTTCGGGAAACAAGACCCCCCGTATCCGGCTCCAGCTCGTAAAAACGAGGAACCGATCCGTGGATCAAGACCGATTCCTTTTGCGACGTCCGATACATCAGCCCCAACAGCATCCGCTAGTCGCGCGATCTCATTGATAAAACTGATTTTCACTGCCAGAAAACTATTCGCTGCATATTTCGTTAACTCAGCCGTCGTCGGGTCGACTTCAACAAGAGGTGCTGTCGTCGCAAATAATGTTGCAAGTTCTTTTGACAACTCATCATCATTCGTTCCAATGACGACCCGATGAGGATTCCGCATATCAGCGAGAGCCGTACCCTCCCGTAAAAACTCAGGGACCATCGCAAAGCGTAGTCCCGGATACTGTTCAGCAAGTTGCATCGTCGTACCAGGTGGAACTGTTGATTTAATGATGACTGCTGCAGTTGGTGCGATTCTCTCAATATGGGCTACGACGGCTTCTACTGCCGATAAGTCACAGCTCCCGTCCACCTTTTCCGGTGTTCCGACAGCGACAAGATATGCCTTTGCGACTGGGTACTCCGTCGTGAACGTCATTCGTTGTTGATTCGCGACTAGCGCTTCTTCGATGCCCTCTTCTTTAATCGGCGGGATACCTCGTGTCAGTTGCGCCATTCGTTCTGCATTCAAGTCAACGCACGTTACGTCGTGTCCGTTTTCCGCTAGTCCAATTGCGGTCACAAGACCAACATATCCTGTTCCAATCACTGTCAGTTGCATTTCATCACGTCCTTCGATAGTTTCTCTGTCTCCACTATACGGGAGAGCAGAAGATTTGTGCATCGAAAAAGCTTTCCGAATACGCTATACTGAATTACGGGAATGGGAGGAATGCTCGTGGCTATCATTATCTTTTGCCTCGTCTGTCTCATTGCGTATCGGATCCGCAAGCTTCCCGAAGCACTACGGACGATTTTACTCATCCTCGGTTTAATCAGTGGATGGTTCGCGCTCTTTGAGATGATCAGCTTCATCGAAGCTAACCCGTACCTGGCTGCAATCCCGATTGGACTGGGACTTGCTTACTGGTACTGGTACCGTAAAAAGAAACAAGCAAACGACAAAACCCCTTCCGACTCGTGAAGTGGGTTTTTCTTATGGTCGAACGAAAAAAGCGATGTCTCCTTAATTGGGGACATCGCTTTTCGTATTCAGGACTGAACTTTCCGTTCGATTGCTGCGATTTTCTCTTCGATCTCAAGCAACTTCAGTTCGTGCTCGAGTTCGAGACGACGTTTTTTGCGTTTGAGACGATCGAGTTCTTCTGCGAGTGACTCGTTCGATGCTTCCGGCTTCGGTGGGGCTTGCTCCATCGATTGACGGAGTGGATCAAACAAGTTCGATTTCGCGAACTGAGCCGCTTCCGGTCCGAACATGTCTTGGATGAGTGGGAGAATCTTGTTCATCGCGGTTCCTGGAATCTGCGACTTTTCATCGACGAGACGTTTGAGCGCCAATTCATCGACGAGATAGCCTTTTCCGTCCTGTTCGGCATGCAATTCGCCTGTCCGAATCCAGCGACGGACCGTTTCTTCTGAGACACGTAACAATTCACTGATCTGTTTTGTCGTTAACATCGTCATCCCTCTTTCCCTCTAGTAGTATCTTTACTATACACACATGTGTGCGTGTGTGTCAAAGTATACACACATCAAAAAAGAGACCCTCGTATAGAAGGTCTCTCTGATTGTTATGCTCCCCGACGAACGAGTAACCAAAGACCGACGATGGCAAGTCCTGCTCCCGTTGCTGCATATGGGAACGGCTTGTCTTCACCTGCTTGTGGTAATGTGTCCGTTGCTGTTGATGTCGTCGACTGTTTCGTCGCAGCATCAACTGCTTTGACTGGTGTTTCTGTTGATGTTGGAGTTGGCGTCGGTTTCGCGACCGGTGCTGCTTTCGCGATTTCTGCGAACACGATTGTACCGATGCTACCTTCTTCGATCGTTACACCCGCTTCCGGTGATTTCCGCACGACGTATTTTAACAACTCATCAATCATCTCTTGCTCTTCTGGCGATAAGGCTTCTTCGTCACTCGCCATCAGTTTCATCGCTTTCGTTTGCTTAGCGAATGACTCATATTCTTCAAACATCTCTTCTTCCATGTCTTCCAGTAAGGCATCCATGTCAAGATGGTGCATCGCTTTGACCGTATAGCCTTTTGCGACTTCTGTCTTGATCGTGTACGTCCCTGGCTCGAGTTGGATTTCCATCGAATCATCTTTCGCGACTTTTTCCTGATAGACGTCTTTTCCTGTGATCGCATCCGTCACCGTATACGTCGCAGGAACCGTTGATTCGTCAAAATCTGGCTTTTGGTTGCCGTTCGCATCAAAGAAGTTAACGACGGCTAACCAATGCTCGAACGCACCGTCGAGGTCTTCACCGCCATAAATCCCGGCGTCAATCACTTCCGTCTGTCCTGCGACGAGACGGACTTTCTTCATCCCAAAGTCTTCATCGACATCGGAGTCGATCGTCCGGTCGTCACCGACGTTTTGCTCGGCATAGAAGTAGTACCCCATATCATATCCGTCGACTTCGACTTCATATGTTCCTGGTTTTAAGTCCTTGAAGCTATATAGACCATTCTTCGTGTAGGCTTCGTCGATGACATCTTCATTCCGGTCCATCAAATAAACGACGACATCATCGAGACGTGTTTCTTTCTCTTGGCGAATGCCATCTTCGTTCTCATCAAACCAGATCGTTCCTTCGATCGTTGCCGTCGTTGGTGCTTCGACCGGTGTCGGTGTCGCATCATCACCCGTCTCTGGCTCGTCTGTCGTCGGCTCTTCCTTGACCGGTTCTTCCGTCACAGGCTCTTCCGGTGTCGGTTCGTCTGTCGTCGGTTCATCCGTTGCCGGATCTTCTTTAACCGGCTCTTCTGTTACCGGTGTCTCTGGCGTTGGTTCTTCTGTCGTCGGCTCTTCTGGTGTGACGACTTTACCGAACTGGACGAGAATCGTCCGTTGTCCATCTGCTGAAACGACCTTGACGACAGGTGCCGTCTCTGCCGTGAACGTCACGACAGGTGTTTCTTCGATGTTGACGTCTTCCCCTGTCACGCCATCCTCAAAGACGAGTGCCGTCTCCGACGTGATATCAACGATGCCTGTGCCTTCAAACGTTAACGTATACGGACCCGTGCCCGTTCCGGTGACGTCCCACTCGACGGTTTCTGCGTAGACCGGTAACTTCAGACCGAACGCGACGACGAGTGCCATCAAAAGTAAACTAAGTTTTTTCATGAGTGTATGTATGCTCCTATCGTGATTTAATATTACCTCCCTAAATAGTAAACAAATCCGCCAAAAATAACCAGAAGAATTCTTGAATTCCTGCTATTTTTTTATAATAAAAAAGCCTTGTCGAAAGACAAGGTCTTAGACGAGCTGACTGCACGCTTCCGCGCATGCCGTACACGCTTTCGCGCACTCTTGGCAGTGATCGTGATCGTGTTTACTACACTCATCGGCGCATGCTTCACAAATTTCCTGGCATGCTTTTGCGAGGACTGCGACATTCGAGCTGTTTCGAGCGATTGCTTGTAGCAAAAGGCTACAAATATCAGCACAATCCCGGTCAAGTCGAATACAATCCGCCATATGCCCGACATGTTCTTCCTTCAGACAGGCATCAAAACAATGATTACAAGCAAGAATACAATCTGTTAGTCGTTGCTGTACAGTGTGATCCATATTGATTCCTCCTTTTTATCTATTTACTGTTCCCTCACGAGCCGAAATCAAACAAAAATAAGACAGCACATGGAGCGAAACGCTCACTATGCTGTCTTATTTGACGATTTCAAGCGGAATCTCGATTCCACGCCCTGCTCCTGCATCAATGATGAGGACCGGAAGACGCTGGTCATCGAAGACTTCTTTTTCGATCGTCGTATTGGACGTATAGGTCCGGATTTCCCCCATCTTCTTCGCTTCGAAGGAGACGAACGGAAACGGAATCGATTGGTTGGCGACTTCGAGTCGGATATCGACCTGTTGGTCATCGAGTCGAATGTCATTCGCTGTCCGGATGACGAGACGCATCCGGTCATTTTCCGTCAGGGTGACCTGCGCGGAAATGTTCTCGGTCTGTCCTGCACGCTTAACAGGATCCACGATGACCGTCGGGGAAGCGGTCTTCGCTTGTTCTGCGCGCTGACAACCAGGAACGATGAGTAAGGAAATCGCGAGGGGGAGAAGCCAGCGTTTCATGTTCGCATCACTTCATAGCAAACGTCAGTTCAGCGACACAGGCGACTTCCCCATCGACTGTGGCTGTGGCACGACCTTTACCGATTGGTCCGCGGACCTTCGTCAATTCGACTTCGAGGCGGAGCTGATCCCCGGGCACGACTTGACGTTTAAAGCGGCATCCTTCAATTCCTGCGAAGAAGGCGAGCTTTCCTTGGTTCTCTTCCATCTTCAATACGGCGAAGGCACCGACTTGGGCGAGTGCTTCGACGATCAAGACGCCGGGCATGACATTGTATTCTGGGAAATGGCCATTGAAGAATTCTTCGTTCGCCGTGACGTTCTTGATTCCAACGGCACGTTTTCCCTCTTCGACTTCCAAAATGCGGTCAACGAGTAAAAACGGATACCGATGCGGAATGACTTCCTTGATTTGTTCGATCGTATACATATTCGACAGCTCCCATCACTGATTAAATTAAGATTTCATCCAAAAATCGGTGATGCGGGTCCATGTGTCGAGCTTTAACACATCCATTGCCTCGCCACCACCAAACGTCGCATAACCCACCATTGCGCCGACGATCAGTGCTACGACGATAAGAACGAGAACGATCAGTACACGTACGATGATCGGAACTCGGCGTGTCGAATATGCACGAAGACGTCGCTCTGATTTGTGCTCCGGATTGCCGGTTTCCTGGTTTGAAGCCTGTTGCTTCTTCTTCAGGCGTTCACGCGTTGGCTGATCCGTGCCTGTTTGGTTTTGTACCATCTTGATCACCTTTCATTGATTCAGTCTGAGAACAGTATAGCATATTAGTACCTGGTATTAAATAGTTCCAAATTCGCTACAAAACGTGTTCCGCAACTAGTGTAACACGATGAGACAGGCAATTCCTCTAAAAAATTTTAGTTTGTGTATATAAGGAAGGCGAAAAACAGTTTCCCACGTTCTGCGGTTTTTTTACACTTTTTTAAATCCAAATGAAACTGTCCGGCGTAAGCTTTCCAGAACGACGCAACAACGGTCCTTGGATGGCACGAAACATCACTTCAATAACTTTTTAAAAAATTTAAAACTTTATGCAATCCAAATCACCCGACGTTGCGTAAGCTATTCAGAACAGGCAAGAAACACCTACCAAATAAACCAAAAAATGAGAGGAATGATTTAAGATGAAACACACGAAAAAATTCGCAGCATCAGCAATGGCAGCAGCACTCGTACTACCAGGAACGGCAGCATTCGCTTCCGGTGGCGGAGAAGACATGAAACAAGATGCACCGAAAAACGTCACGGTCAAAACGAAAGCCGCTGACCTTCGTGCCACACTCGATCAATTACTCTCTGAGCACTTCGTCCTCGCAGTCATGGACATGAAGAAACAATATGACGGCTCAAAAGACGCACAGTACTACGAAGCAGCACTCAAACAAAACGCACTCGACATGACTCCAGCAATCGCTTCAGTCTACGGCGACGAAGGCGCAAAACAGTTCGAGAAAATCTTCGTTGATCACAACAAATATACGACAGACCTCGTCAAAGCTGTAAAAGCAGACGACCAAGACGGTATCAACGCTTCGAAGAAAGAAACAGAAGAGTTCGTTCAAGATCTCTCAAGTTTCCTCGATACAGCTACGGAAGGTAAACTCCCGAAAGCAGCAGCTGAAGAAGTCCTCCGTGCTCACGAAGCAGACGTCTACAAAACATTCCAGCAATATGCAGCTGGTGACTACGAAGGATCGTACAACACGTTCCGTGAAGGTTACAGCCGCATGTACGATATCTCAAAAGCTCTCTCTGTTGCAATCACAACACAGATGCCTGAGAAATTCGACAACACGAAAGCTGACTCAAAAGCAGCAGATCTTCGTTCAACACTCAACAGCCTTGCAGCTGAACACGTTGCTCTTGCAAACCTCAGCATGACAGCTGGCGTCGACCAAGCGAAAGACTACGATGCAGCAAACTGGGCTGAAGACATGCACACAGCTGACTTCAAAGCAGCCATCAAATCGATCTACGGTCAAGCCGGTGCAGATCAATTCGAGCAAGTTTGGACGAAAAACCACATCGAAGCACAAGCGAACCTCGTCACAGCAGCAATCAATGACGACAAGAAATTGATGGGTGACGCACAAGACATGCTCAAAATGTTCTCGAACGACTTCGGTGCATTCCTCGGTGCAGCGACAGAAGAAAACCTTCCAACAAAAGCAGCACAAGAAGCGGTATCAGGTCACGAGACTTACGTCCAAGATACGTTCATGCAGTATGTTGAAGGCGACTACAAAGGTTCTGTCGACACATTCCGTGAGTCTTACGCTTACATGTACGGCGTAGGAGCTAACCTCGGTGATGCAATCGTTAAACAATCACCAGAGAAATTCATGGATGGTACACCAGGATCAATGCCTAACACAGGTAATGGTGGAATGAGCGACAACAACTCAGCTGCAACAACTGGTGCGATCGCAGTATTCGGTCTTGCACTCGGAGCAGTCGGTCTTGTCCTCGCACGTAAACGTCAAAACGCCTAAGAAATTGGGTATAATCAATAACAGGATAGCGACATGCTATCCTGTTATTTTTGTACATAGAGGGAATCCCTTCTCTCGGAAAGGAGATACGCGTTTATGAAACGTTGGTTATTACCGGCGAGCATCATCTTAATGGTCGCATCGGTCGGAACGTTATTGTTCCTCTTGTTCGGTCAAACAAAACCGGATACATCAAACATCACGCAAGGTGATCCAAAAACAGAATCCGCGGCCTCTTCCGAGACGAAGGAAGAAGATCCGCTCAAGCCGTCTGAAATCTTCAAGAAGGAGTTCAAGGACCTCTCGGCAACGGAGGTCGAGCTTCCGAAACAACTCGTCATCCCGAAGCACGACATCAAGACGAAAGTCGAACAGGTCGGGCTCGATAAGGATGGTGCGATGGCGACACCTAAAAACGAACAACAAGCTGGCTGGTATAAGTTCGGTCCGCGTCCGGGTGACGTCGGCAACGCCGTCATCGATGGTCACACTGATACGAAGACCGGTCCAGCGATCTTCTATAAATTACATGAACTGAAGAAAGGTGATCCGGTCGAAATCACCGATGCGTCCGGACGGAAGCTCGTCTTCCGCGTCAAAGAGCTCGTCCAGTACGATCACTTAAAGGCACCACTGAAGAAAATCTTCGGTCCAGCCGATACCCGGAACTTGAACTTGATCACCTGTATCGGAACGTATGATCAGAACCAAGGCACGTACGACGATCGACTCGTCGTCTTCACGGAACTTGACGAAAAAGCATCGGATCCAGTCAAGACACCACCAAAACCGGCGACGAACATTCGCGTCAGTGGTGGATTCATCAACTGGTATGCGTCAACCGATGAAGATGTCGTCAAGTACAACATCTATCAAGAGAAGGATGGAAAACGCAAAAAACTCGGTACGACAGAATCGATCGAGCGTAAAGCGTTCCCACTTCCTGAAGATGCAACAGGTCGTTTCGTCGTCACAGCAGTCAGTAAAGCAGGTATCGAATCAGAAGACGCGTTCAGCGCCGTCCAGAAATGACAAGACGGGATGTCTCCAAGTCGGAGGCATCCCGTTCTTTATTTTGCTGCCGGTAACGCAATCCGGAGTTCTTTCTTACCGGACATCGTCTCATAGAACAGACTGAGTCGTCCTTCCGTCACACGGAGTTGCTCCGAAGGGATGAAGACGATTCCAATCCGGCTCTCATCCGGTTTATATTTACCGTTCAAGGCATTAAATTGATCTGCAATCGTCACGATTTCGTCCTCTGTCTCATACTCCCCGATCTTTGGTAAGATTTCAATCTCGTCCGCCGACTGATTCGTCACTTTGACCGTGATCGCAAGCAACCGCCCCGGCTCCCCCATCACTTGGAGGAGCTTTTGTTTTTCGACCTTCATCTGAACGAGTGGTGTTTGTCGCGTTTTTTCCGTCGTATCGACGTCCAGCGTCTTCAGCTTCAATCCTGCCATCTCATAGACGACACCGAGTCGATCTTCGCGATCGAACTGCTTCAGCTGTGCTTCATCGAGTCGGATCGATGTCCGTGGTTTCGTTTCTTTTACCGGCTCCTCTGCCTGAAACCAACCGAAGAGCGGGACCATGAATTTCGTTACGATGATGAGGACGAGCAAGCCCGACATCACATAAAACAATACTGTCTTCACACGTCGCCTCTTTTCTAAGCCTCGATCCGTTCCTTCATCCATCCCTGATCGAGCCCATGTACACCGGGACGCCCA
The DNA here is from genome assembly GCF_015645365.1 of Exiguobacterium abrahamii. Lineage (NCBI taxonomy): Bacteria > Bacillati > Bacillota > Bacilli > Caryophanales > Exiguobacterium > Exiguobacterium abrahamii. Next base: position 132,942 of record NZ_JADOYC010000001.1, on the reverse strand, counting down.
TGTGTCGCAAGGTACTGGCAATACTGGACTGCGAGATACTCTGCCTGAAACTCGACGTAGCGCGTACCAGGCAAGCTGTTGACCTCATAGAGATAGATTTTCCCATCCGCCCCGATCCCGACATCGATCCCGAGCGCATCGAGCGGGTAGGCATAAAACGATTCGAAATAAACGGGGAATCGTCGCGCAAAGTCAACGATCCGTCGCGAAATCGCTTCATGTTGATCCGGATAGTTCTGCTTCATGAAGATGTCCATCCGCGTCGTCGAGAATGCTCCGTGACTGAGATGGCTGACCGATTCTTGGTGATTGTTGCTGACGAACGGAAAATATTTGACGAGTTTCCATCGACCGTTCGCTCCCTTCGCGACATGGATCCGCATGCAATACGAATGCCCATGGATCGTTTGTGAGGCAATGAACGGCTGGACGATCATCGGATTCCGTCTCGTCTCTTCTTCGATGCGGCTAATCAATTCCCCTGTCGAACAGACGATCGACTCGAGCAGATGGCTGAACCGGTACTGGTCTCCCTCCGGTTCGATCGTATAAATCCGTTGCCCTTGTTTTCCGTTCGCCGGCTTGAAGACGATTTTTCCGTACTTCTCAATCAGCGGGAAAATCGCCTTCCCTTTCTTTACCCGGTGCATCGGAATCAAGACATCCTGAAACGATCCTTCTTGCGCGAGTTGACGTAAGACGACATTTTTATTACCGATTCGGTGCGTCGTAAACGGAATCTCGGCTGCGAGACGATTAAACAATTCCTTGTCTGCATCACTGAGCGGCAAATGATTGTAGATGACGTCCGGAAATTCATACATGCTTGGATGCCAGGCATCTTCGTCAAAGAAGAGTCCGCGGATCGTCCGATTTTCAAAATCGACATCGCGTGGTCGGAAAAAGAAGATGTCAACGCCCATCGAGGCACCGATGACGCAGGCAATCTTATCGCGAAACTGCGGATTCTCGTTCAAGCGTAAAATTCCGATTCGTGTCATGACGCATCCTCCTCGACGGGTTCAAAGTAGATCAAATAACGTTCCGTACTGTCCGTGACGTTATAAAACGGATAACAGGTCGAGACGACGAGCGACTCCTGCTTCGTTGACTCAAGGACCCGCGTGTCTTTGTAATCGACAATCTCGCTCGATTGCATGACGTAGCGATAGGATCCGTTCGCCAGATAGAGGACGACCTCATCGCCCTTCTTCAACTTACTGATTTTCGAGAATGTCGTATCGTTATGCCCGGCGAGGAAAATCCGGTCGCCTTGACCTGGAAAGGCAGTCTCCGGATGATGTCCGACGCCTTTTGCGAGTGTCGCATCATCGACGCCTTCAAGCACCGGTAACTCCATTTCAAGTGACGGCACTTTTAAATAACCAACCGTCTCACCGGTTTGGAAGAGGACATCCTCCGTCTTCTCCTTTGATGGTTTGCTCGTTGCTGCTGATTTTGATGTCGTCGAAGACGTTCCTTCCGCCTGCACGACATCTTTTGCTTTTGCGAGTTCCGTCGTCAAGGTTTGCTGGACCGTCAGTTTTTGATACCCGACGTATCCAAGTAAGGCAAGTCCGATGACGAGTAACAGCGTGGATACGCGTCGCATCATGACGGCACCTCCTTCAGCATTCGTGTCCATGCCCGGCAATACCCAGATAAATTATGCTCGACGTCATCGATCCGGACCCGCATCGAATGGTGCCGGATATAAAAACTTCCGAGAATCCGACCGGGTTTCTTCATATACATTGCGACTTCCGGATAGAAAAAGCCGTTTCGCTGATAAATCATCCGTCGTTCAATCGTCTGGTCGAGCCAGTCGAGCGGAAAATCAGCTAACAAGTCGGCTCGTCCGAGCGCTTCGATCCGGTCAATCATCTCGCGTGCCGCAAGCATCAGTTCAAGGAACGTCGGGTACGTCGTCTCCCGGTGATGAATGAAGTCGAGTTTCGGGGAGACATTCTGGAGACCGAACTGGAAATACCGCGCTTCCGGCAACCATTTCGTCAACTCATTCGCACTGTAGCTCAACCAGTGATCGTGGAACTTCCAGTACGATTTAGCGATGAAATGCTCGAATGACTGGACGACACTGTCGAGCCAACGTGGATTGGAATCGAGTGCGTATAACCGCATCAAGGCGTACGTCGCTTCTCCTTCGTAGTAGATGATCCGAAAGGCATCCTTCAACGCAAACGACGGGTACTCGAGTACATGCAGGTATTGACCTGATGGTTGTTGCAGTGAAAGAATGCCGGCTGCGAGTCGTTGACTGAGTCGTAGATCCTCCGTCATCTGAAACGTCTGCATGTATTCCGTCAATGCTAAGATCGCTGCAGCATTCGCGCCGAGCTTGATTTCGTTCGATTCACGATCAAGCACGAAGGAACGCTCCCCTTCATGTACGATCAATTCCTCGATCAAATAGCGTTTTGCTCGATCGATTGCTTGGCGTAATCGTTCGCTTGATGTCAGTCGATAGGCTTCAATCATTGAATAGAGTGTGCTTGCATGACGTAAGCTGTTGTAGAACTTGATCGGTTTATCAAAGCATGGGAAGTAACCATATTGGAAGCGACCATTCGCCCGGACTTGGCGAGCAAGATACTCACTCGACTGGGCGACGATCGTCTTGATTTCAGAAGGAAGTGGGCTTGTCGTCTCACGTATTTTTTCGACATCACGTATGACTTCAAGTACATATGGTGTTTCGTCTGCGAAAACACCGAGTGTATCAAAGAGGAGGCATGGACTTGTCGGATGAAAGTCCATCCGCTCCGTCCGCCCTTGTTGGTGCGCATAATTGCTCAAGTTCGTTAGATTGATGTGTAGTTCTTGATGCGTCGGATCTTGTGTCAAAACGGCATTGCCATTTAATTCTTCTTCTAGATAAGCACATTGCATCTTCCGATCAAATGCGATTCCGTGTCGGAAGTAATTTTTCCGAGTGTCTTTCACCCGCTCGTTTAAGGTCTCAAATGAGAGTGCCTCAAAGTTTCGGGCAATATCGAGTTTTAACCACTCCATCTCTGGTTGTTTACGGAGCCAATTGCGTGCTTGATCTTTTACGGATTGTAGCCCTTTGCCTTGAAATCGAACGACACGAGCCCGCTCTGATGCTTGTCCGAGTGAGACGAATAACATCATCTGACGATTCCAGTAATAGATATCATCGGTTTTCATATGTTGTTCCAGTACATCGATGGCAGTGGTGAATCGATTGAGCAGATCCATGTTCAGCTTCACTCCTATTCTAAAAGGATGAATCGCAGTGAGGCACAGATGGCCCCACTACGATCAACTACAGCATGACTTACTCTTGTGGACGGCGGCGGAACAGTTTCGTGAACAATCCGGCAGCTGTCGCAAGCATTCCCATGAGGGTGATCAAGAACAGATTTTCCGAAGTGTTCGGTAACGTACCACCAACGATTCGTTTAACAGGTTGAGTGATTGGTTTTGAGACGAGTGGCGATTTATTAATCGGTGCACCGACTGTGTTCGCTGGCAATGTCGGCTTGACGCTTGGTCCATTTACAGCGCCAGTCGAAGGAGCTGGTTTGACGTTCGGACCTGAGACAGGGCTCGTTCCAGGAGTTGGTGTGACACCTGGTCCATTTCCTGGTGGAGTCGTTGGTGGTGTGACGACCGGGATTGGGATGATGACATTGTCATTGTCGTTATCATCGTTCGGATTCGAGACGTTGTCTGGATCCTCTTTCCCATCATTGTCGCTATCCTTGTCTCCACCATTGTTATTATCATTGTCACCATCATTATCTTGATCCGCATCGGCATCTGCATCTGCATCCGCATCGGCGTCGGCATCTGCATCGGCGTCAGCATCGGCGTCAGCATCGGCATCCGCATCGGCGTCTGCGTCGGCATCAGCGTCAGCATCTGCATCAGCGTCAGCATCGGCATCAGCGTCGGCATCTGCATCCGCGTCGGCGTCAGCATCCGCGTCTGCGTCAGCATCCGCATCTGCATCCGCATCTGCATCCGCATCGGCGTCGGCATCCGCGTCAGCATCAGCGTCAGCGTCCGCATCCGCGTCAGCATCCGCATCGGCGTCAGCATCCGCATCGGCATCCGCATCCGCATCGGCATCCGCATCGGCATCAGCGTCCGCATCAGCGTCCGCATCAGCGTCAGCATCGGCATCGGCGTCCGCATCCGCATCGGCATCGGCATCCGCATCCGCATCAGCGTCGGCATCGGCGTCGGCATCCGCATCCGCATCAGCGTCGGCATCCGCATCGGCATCCGCATCGGCATCCGCATCCGCATCAGCATCCGCATCGGCATCCGCATCCGCATCGGCGTCGGCATCCGCATCGGCATCCGCATCAGCGTCGGCATCAGCGTCGGCGTCAGCATCGGCATCCGCATCCGCATCCGCGTCCGCATCCGCATCCGCATCCGCGTCGGCGTCGGCGTCGGCATCCGCATCAGCGTCAGCATCGGCGTCCGCATCGGCATCCGCATCAGCGTCGGCGTCTGCATCCGCATCGGCGTCGGCATCCGCATCAGCGTCGGCATCCGCATCGGCGTCAGCATCCGCGTCGGCATCGGCGTCAGCATCAGCGTCGGCATCGGCATCGGCATCCGCATCAGCGTCGGCGTCAGCATCCGCATCGGCATCCGCATCAGCGTCGGCGTCAGCATCCGCATCAGCATCGGCGTCGGCATCCGCATCAGCGTCAGCATCCGCGTCGGCGTCGGCATCCGCATCGGCATCGGCATCGGCATCCGCGTCAGCGTCAGCATCGGCATCGGCGTCAGCATCTGCATCCGCGTCGGCATCCGCATCAGCGTCCGCGTCGGCATCCGCATCTCCATCTGCCTCTTCATCAAAGACGATCGTATCTTGACCATCTAGATCAGCCAGCAGTTGTGCATCGATTGCAGACGTATTGACGACGGATCCTGTAACAATAACTTCGTCTTGAGCAACCCCAGCCGGTTTATCAACGATGATATTGGCACTAACAGAAGTTGGTCCAAGTACTTGTACACCTGCGAGTTCATTCGATAAGTTCACCGTATCGTTCGTTACAGCAGTCAGAACATTATTTACACCTGGTAAAAGAGCTTTAACCGGGTTTAAAACAGGATCAATTAAATTTCCTGCTATTCCGGATAACTTTAAATTCGTGATGGCATTGACCAAATCAGTCAAGGCGTCTTGAACGACTTGTTGCGTTAACTCATCCAGATGTTGCCCTAAACCATCACTAAAATCGATGACGATTGAGCCATCTGGATTAACAACAACATCAGCGGAGCCTTCGTAATCCAAAAGGCTCGACAATGCCGTATCTAAATTCTGTAGATTATCGAGTGCATCGGTTAATTCTGTGAGCCCTTCTACTCTCAATAAACTACCTACGACTGGAGTACGTTGTAATCGATCGATACCCGCTAATAGGTCAGTCACAGTATCTGCTACTGTTCCCGTCAGAGGATCGAGTTGACCTTTCAGCGTCGGTAAATCTTCAAGTGTAATCGGTAATAGTTCAACACTGACTGACGCATTACCGTTCGCCTGCATTTTTCCCGCTAAATCTGGAATGTTGAAGACGGCCACCCGGTCCGGGTTCAATACTTCCGCATCGGCTAATCCGACTCCGGTTAAATTAAGGGCTAAATCATAGTTATCCGGTTGTTCCGTCAGATTTGCATTGACCGCGACATCCGTCAATAGTTGAACTTCAGCTAAGCTGACTCGATTCGGTCCTTGGACAAGCGAGTTTCGAACCGAGTTTGCGAATTGACTTTGTTGCGTCTGAAATTTCTTTTCAGAATTCTCAGCTGCTTCGGTTTTTGTATAGGTGAATGAGATCGGAGAGAGGGCGAGAGAGGACGCTGCCAGCAGTTTCACTAGTCTTCGTGTGTGGTTTCTATGGTGTCGATTCATCTTCTTTCGAAAATCAGGTGCTTTTTTCTTCATTTCAACACTCCTTTTCTACGGAAAAAATAATCGTACACCTATTATTATGCATGCAATTCCCATAAAAATATACAATTTTTTACAAAAACAATGGTTAAATAGTTATTATTAACCAGTATTTTAGATATTAATTTACCATAAAAATATAAATAATATATATTACCAATAATCAACCACTAAAATATATTGTAATTTTATTTCATACTAGTTCTATCCATTTTGTGTAAAAACGACTTAATTCAATTTTATATGACCATAATTTTAAAAAAAGTAAAAAGACCTACGAGCGTCTGCTCGTAGGTCTAGAAACCTGCTTGTTAGTATCGAATGTGCTGTTTACTCCAGCGGATTGATTCCTTGAACTGTCGAACGAGATCTTCAGCCGGTGCCGTCAAATAATAAGCCAGTCCGTGTACTTTCTCGGACATTTGCTGGACGACGAGTCCATCTTCGATTAATTCCTGTAATTGCTCGAGGATCTGACCGTGCGATTGATCGATTCGTTGCTCGAGTTCCCCAATCGTCAAGGCACCATCACGCAAAAGATAAATGATGCTCGACTTCAGACTGTTCTCGAAGTTGTGCTGGAATTTCTGTAATGCGAGTAAATCGGCTTGTTCTTCGGTATGACGTGAATCCATCTGATTCCTGCCCCCTTTTCTTAACTACCTCTTCAGTATGACGCACTTTTACGTGAATTTCAAAACTCAATCGCGCTCCGTGACGATCGTATCGAACGTCTTCTCTTCCTCCGTGATGACCATCTTCTTTTGCGACCGAAGATGATAGAGACGACGGATGTTCAAGATGACGACCTTCATGACAGCGTAGAACGGAACACCGAGCAAGACGCCGAAGAAACCAGCGATGTTCCCCGCGACGAGTAAGACGATGATGATCGTTAGCGGATGAACGTCAAGCGTCTTCCCTTGCACGAGTGGTGACATGATATGCGAATCAATCTGTTGCGCGACTGTCATGACGATGATTGCATAAATCGCAAGAATCGGATCCTGAATGAACCCGACGATCAATGCCGGAATGACACCGAGTACCGGTCCGAGGAACGGAATGATATTCGTCAATGTCGCAAACAGCGCTAGCAACAACGCATAATCAATCCCGATGATCAAATACCCGATATAGGCGATGATTCCGACACCAATGCTGACGATGACTTGCCCGCGGATATAGCTCATGATCGTCAAGTGAACGTCCCCGAGGATTTTCTTCGTTTCCTTATGATACTCATACGGCATCAATTTAACGAGATTGCCTTTCAGCTTATCCCCATCAAGCAACATATAAATCAACATGATCGGAATGATGACGATCGTCACGACCGTCGTCGTCAGAACACTGACGAAACCGCCGACACCCGTACCGATGTTCTTGAGGAACGTCGTCGCATATTCCGAGATGTTACCAGAGAACTTATTGAACAAGTTGTCTGGTCCTGACAAGAATCGTGAAAAAGCTTTACTATTTTCCAGTTGATCCCGGACATCAATCAATTGGCGCTGAAACTGTGTCGCGAGCGTCGGAATCGAATTGACGAACTGCGTGATTTGCTCCGACAGCATCGGACCAAAGATGAAGCCGAGTGTCGTCAAAATCCCGATCAGTCCGACGAGGACGATCAAGACGGCCGGGCGACGTTTCATCTTCTTCTCAAGTAACTCGACGATCGGTAGCAGGACATAATAGAGAATCCCGGCGATCGCAAGGGGTGGTACGACCATTTGAAGCAGAATCGCAACTGGTCGGAACAGGAACGTAACGTGATCGCCAATCCATACGATGATCAGTAACGTCATGACCCACCAGGCGAATCGGTACCATTTGTTTTCAAACATTTTTTGCATCTAACCACTTCCCTACTTAAAAAATGAAGTTCAATATCCTCTATAGTTTTCCTTAAAACGATACTTCTTAATCCTTATTCTTAGAAAATATATAGTTCGTTATCGTTTAACACATATATGATATATTTGTTTTAGTCAATTTTGCAGATTCAGATTTGCCGAGACCATCGAATCTGCGTAAGATAAGATTATTCGGCATTTAAGCAATCTTTTTCATACATGTAAAAATAGAATACGGAGGATACCCCAGTGAAATGGATCAATCATACCATCGGTCGCCAATTGATGTTCGCCTTCTATATGGTGTTCGTCGCTCTCAGCATCACGTCCGGAATCGTTTATTTCTACACGGAACAAAAGATCGATCAGGCGAATGCGACATTTGATGATTTACGTGAACGACGGACGAATGCGAATGCGCTCGCGAATGAGTGGACCGTCGCGCAAAGTAATGTCAAATCTTACTTATTGACCGGCTCACAGGAAACACTTGATGCCGTCAAGACAAACCAACAGGAGATCAACCGTTTGACGACATGGTTTGAGAAATATGCGGTATATGAGCAAGGTCAAGAATATGCAACCGCGACACGTCAAATGTATGACGATTATTTCGGAACGTCGCTTCCGCTCCTCAACGAATACGTCGAAGGAAAAAAAGAAGGGAAAATCAACGAAGATTTTGTTGATCCGAATACACTCGCAGCCCTATCGAACGGAAAAGATTTGTTCACTGAAAACGGTACGTTACGCGGATCGGTTAGTTTATCAGACGCTGATGTCGACATGACACGGATTGATACGTTACTTGCTGATTATCTGACACTGATCCAAGGGAAAGAAGTCGATGCGAAGAACGATCTTCTAGGCGAAATGCGCGTTGCTCAGTTCATCTGGCTCTCGAATCTCGTCGTCTTGATTCTTGTTCTCTTCTCGCTTGTACGCCCGTTCATCAGCCGCGTCACGAAGCAGGTCAACACACTGTCTCGCGACAGCGCCTTACTTGCGACAGGGGAAGACATCCAAGCAATCCCCTTGCCTAAACGGAAGGACGAGCTGCATACGCTGACGACATCGTTCAATCAGATGGCGGCATCGATTGCCGATAACAAGGTCCATATGCTGGCGAAGAACGAAGAACTTCAAGCACAACAAGAAGAACTCGTCGCCCAGCAAGAAGAATTGCAAGCGCAGCAGGAGGAACTCGAAGAAGCACTCGATATTACACTTCGCAGTGAACAACACCTGAAGTATCGCAATGAATTGACGGAGACGCTCGCTTCTCGTGAGACGTTGACGGCTTATCCGGAAATCATCGAAAAGCTCGTCTCCATCACGCATTCCGAAATCGGTGCCCTGTTGTTCCTCGATCAACAAGAAGTCCGCTCGACGATCGATTACGGAATGACCGAAGAGATGGTCGGTCGTCTTGTCTCTGACGATCAGTCCCTCTTGCACCGGGCACGTCTCTTGAAGCGTCCCGTCCATTCATCAAAACAGGTCGCACACGAGAGTCCACTGCCGTATCCGTACTATATGTATGAGGTCGCAGTTCCGGTCATGGATCCGTCAAAAGAGCATATGATTGCCTGCATTTATCTCGTTCGTTATCGTGATGCCTTCACGACGGAACAGATGAATGACATCCTGTCGTTCTCGCATCAACTGTCGCTCTCCCTCCTCCGGATGGGGATCTACGAAGAAATGATCCGTGAGAAAAACAAGACGACGCAACTATTGAACTCGATTCGGGAAGCTGTCGTCTACATCGAACATGAGACAGATGCGTTACTCGTCAACGAACCGTTGATGACGTTGTTCCCGGAAGTTCCGACATCGTTCGAAGACGAAGAACGCTCTGCCTTCGAGCAAGCGATGCAGTCATTAGCTGACATCATTGATGAACCGGCAGCATTCGAACGCTACATCGAACAGATCGTTGAACTCGATTTACCGAAAGATAGCTTGATCGTCTCGATCCGTAAGCACAGTACCTATATCCAGATTTACGCTGAGAAGATCGAAGTCGACGGCACATGGGTCGGTACGATGCTCGTTCTTCGCGACGTGACGAAAGAAACAGAAGCCGAGCGGATGAAGGAAGAGTTCGTCTCGACTGTCTCGCATGAATTGCGGACACCACTCTCTTCGATTTATGGCTTCACGGAGCTGATGCTCAACAAACGGTTCGAGGAAGAACGACAACGGAAATATCTGCAGACGATTCACTCCGAGACCGGTCGCCTGACGACGCTCGTCAATGACTTCCTCGACGTTCAGCGCATGGAGTCGAGTGAACATCGCTATGAGATGACGACGTTCGATGTCGTCGAACTCGCCCAGGACTTGATCGAGTTCTATGATGTCTCGCACGAGACGCATCAAATTGATTTCGAAGCCCGTGGACCGATCATGATTGACGGTGATGCGGAAAAGATGAAGCAGTTGCTGAACAATCTACTCAGTAATGCCGTCAAGTACTCCCCGAGCGGTGGTACGGTCTTGATACGGATTACAAATGAACTCGGTTTCGCTCAAATCCGGATCCAAGATGAGGGTATCGGGATTCCGCAAGACGCGCTTCCGAAATTGTTCGATAAGTTCTATCGTGTCGATAACTCCGAGACGCGAAAAATCGGTGGAACTGGTCTTGGTCTCTCGATCTGTAAGGAAATCGTCAAACACCACAACGGAACGATTGACGTCGAATCTGTCGTCGGTGTCGGATCAACCTTTACGATTCGTTTCCCGATCGCTGTCATCTCGACGATTCTCACGTATGAAGATTAATCATTCGACCGTTCATATCATGTGGACGGTCTTTTTTGTCGTTAGATTCGGTTAGGCGCGGGGTATAGTCAAAAGCGCATTATTTTAAGGAGGAATCGACATGCAACTTGGATGGATTGGGTTAGGACATATGGGGGTACCGATGGCAACACGTCTACTTGACGGTGGTCATGGCTTGACCGTCTACAATCGGACGTATGAAAAGACAGCCCCGCTGACTGAACGAGGAGCAACCGCTGTCAAAGAAGCACAGGACGTCGTGCGTCAAAGCGATATTATCTTCGTCATGCTCGCGGACGGACCAGCTGTCGCATCCGTCATCGAAGACATCACACCCGCTCTTAGCGGTAAAATGATCGTCAACTTAAGTACGATCTCACCGGAAGAAACGAAGGACATGGCGCGTGTCGTCGAAAAAAGCGGTGGCACCTACTTGGAATCACCGGTCTCGGGATCCGTTCCGGTCGCTGAAAACGGTCAGCTCGTCTTACTTGCCGGTGGTGACACAGAAGTCATCGCGACCTGTCAGCCCTATCTCGACCTACTCGGCAAAGAAACGATTCATTTCGGACCACATGGCTCAGGCAGTGCAGCGAAGCTCGCTATTAATTTATTGCTTGCCGTCGTCGGGCAAGGGGTCGCGGAGACGTTGTTGCTTGGAGAAGGTGCGGGGCTCGAGAAAGAGAAGCTGATTCAGATGATCAGTGCTTCCGGGATGAATACCCCGCTATTTACCGGAAAACGCGACATGTACCGGAAGAATGACTTCCCGTCAGCCTTCCCACTCCGTCTGATGGCAAAGGATCTCGGTCTGATTACGACTGAAGCGAGACGCCAACAGCTCAAGCTGCCACTTGCGCAAGCGACGGACGCTAGCTACGCTGAAGCAAAACCGACTTACGGCGATGCGGACATGGCAGCAATTTATCTCGCGTTACAAGAAAAATGATGAAAAGGGTGATGCCTCTCGATATGAGAAGCATCACCCTTTTGCTATGAGATTATTTAAGAGACGTGACGATTCCCATCATCTGATCACTCGTCATCAAGGCTTTCGAGTTAAACTGATACGCCCGCTGTAGCTGCGTCAAGTTGGTCATCTCAAGCGCCATATCGACGTTTGATGTCTCAAGCCGACCGACCGTCAACGGATTGCCCGCTGCATTCTGGTATTGTCCGGTTGCTGTGAACAAACCACCACCGACTTCCGTCAATTCACCGTAGTTCGGGATGTCTGCGACACCCACTCGAGCGAGGACACGTCGATCCCCGTTTATGATCCCCGTGATGTTGCCATCCTTGTTCAGTTCAATCTCCGTCGCGTTCGCCGGCAAGACGATCGGATCATTCGCCTGGTTGATGACAGAACGTCCGGCATCATCCGTCAGCAGGACTTGTCCGTTTGCTTGCGGTGATAACTGGAAGTTTCCGTCGCGCGTGAACTTCGTTACGCCATCCGTATCGATGACACCGAAGAAATGATGTGGATTCCCAAGTGCTGCGTCGAGTTTCCGATCCGTCGTCCGGAACGTTCCGACGCCAAAGCGCGTCGCTTCGTTTGCGACGTAACCTCCGACACCGAGTCGAAGTCCTTCTGGTGTCGTCAACGGACCTGGCGTAAAACCTGTCGCTTGGTTGTTGATGTTACGGACGAGCAATTCATTGAACTGGGCATCTCGGCGTTTGTAACCGTTCGTATCGACGTTAGCCAGGTTTTGACCAGTCGTGTCGAGTTGTTTTTGCAACTGTCCCATCGTACTTGCGGATGTATAGATTGATTGCATCGTATCCTCCTATTAGCGAACGCGTCCGATTTCGGAAACAGCCTTCTCCGCTGTCCGGTCGTACGCTTGAATGACTTTTTGATTGGCTTCGAACTGGCGTAGACCGGCGTTCATCTCCGCCATCGTCTGTTCGACCTCGACGTTCCCAAGTTCGAGTACACCTTGATCGACCCGGACGTTTCCAGCGTTCAACGGATTAGCTGATCGGAACAAGCCGTTGCCTGTCCGCTCGAGCGTCTCCGGTTGATCGGTCACGACGAGACCGAGGTTACCAATCGCTTGACCGTTTCCGTCCGTGACGGCACCGTTCGCGTCAACGAGGAAATCTTCATTGACAACGTCGAGTGGTTGACCGTTCGTATCGAGGACGAGATCATTCTCCGTCGTCCGGAGTAACCCGTCTTGTCCGACTGCGAACTGTCCGTTCGTCGTATAAAGGGTTTCTTCCTCTCCCGTCAACGGATCCTGGTGACGAATCGTAAAGAGGGGTGCCCCTTCAAGCGAACTAATCTGCAAGTCCGTCGCATTGCCCGTCTCCGTGATTGAACCTTGCGTGAAGTTCGGTGTCGCTGCCTGCATGAAGACACCGGTCGCAAGCTTTCCGACCGTCGCGACTCCCCGCACACCTGTCCGTTCATTGTTTGCTGTCTGCTGGATCAGCATCTCCGGAAACGTCCGGAGTGACGCTTGATCAGCGCGGAATCCCGGCGTCCGCGCATTCGCCAAGTTGTTACTGAGCATTTCCTGTTGGCGTTGTAATGCCTGCATCGCATTCGACGCCGTATACATTCCTCGTAGCATGCGTTCATCTCCTCATTGACTTCATGTTCAATTCTTTCCTCTCAGTATATCGGTCGACTTGATTTGAATTATGAGTTTTTTTGAACAAAAAGGTAATATCCGACAGAGATGAATCAAAAGACCTATTAGAATCACGTTCTCCTTTTTTTCAATAGATTACATATTCAAAATTGACAAAAATTGTTATGCTGTAGCTAACAAAAACATGATCCTCGAGGTGAAACCTATGAGCTTCTTTAAAAAACGTGCCACTGAACGAACTGTGCCTGGGTCTTTAGATTTACACACACTGTCCGACGTCACTTATTTTTTGGAGAACCATCCGGATGCCGTTTATACGATGGATACAAAAGGTCACTTCATTTCCTTCAACAATAAATTCCCACTAATGCTCGGTTACGATCGGGATAGTCTTAAGCAACTCCATTTCGAAACGTTTTTAAAGTCCCATGATGTAGAGGAAGTCAAGCAGTTCAAGAAACGCGTCTATTCGGGTGAAACTGTCCACTTCACGACGACGGTTCGTCATAAAGATGGGCATTGGTTGACGTTGAACGTCACGAACATCCCGATTTACGATCAACGTGTCATCATCGGTCTTTATGGGATTGCCCGTGATGTATCACAGCAACAGGAACTCCGAACCGATTATCAGCGCTTATTGATGAAAGATCGATTAACGGATGCGATCGAAGGGGTCAGTTTCGTTGAATACTTCCCAACGTCAAAAGAAATCGTCGCATCCCCCTCTCTCGCTACACTATTACAACTTTCTAAGAAACATATAGCGAAGATGGACACCTACGACTTTCTGGAAGAACTCCACCCAGAGGATCGAACGATTTTTCGCGAACAAACTCTTGCGTTGCATATGGGACAAATTCCAACCTTCTCGATGCAGTTACGGATGGGTCGCAGAGGTCAATTCCAAAAGATCGTCCACTGTGAAGGGGTCGTTCAGACGGATACGCTCCCGAGTTCACTCCTCTTTATTCTTCAGGATGCGACACCGCTCATCCAACTCGAGCAAGAACGGGATCTTGCGATTGCCTCTCTTAAAAAGTTCTTCACGTCGTTGCATACGACCGCTTATGAGCATCGTTATAAAGACAATACCGTGACATTTCATGCTGCCGGATTCCTTGAACCGTATACCGATTATCTCCGGCGAATTGAGCAAGATCATCAACTGTGGACGAAACTCGTCTCATCCGAAGATCTCGTTCTTATGAAAGAGGCATATCCGAAAATTCGTCAAGGGGAAGTCGTTCGACTCGTCTATCGTTTAAACTATCCCGACCGCCAATTCTGGGTCGAAGAGACGTGTATCCCGATCATCGATGCACATGGGGAAGTTCTCGGTCACTATGGTGTCTCAACCGATATCACGCGTCTAAAGGAACAACAGCATGAGATTTGGCACTTGTCGATGCATGACCCGATCACTGATTTACCCAATCATGCTTTCACGTTAGAACAGGTTCGCGAGTTGTTGACCCATCGTTCCCCTTTCACTTTATTAACGGTCACGTTTAATCAACACAGCCGTCTCGCTGAGCGATTCGGTCACGAAATCGGGGAAGAATGGATCCGTCAGACGAGTGCAGCCGTGAAAAAGCTTATCAAAAAAGAAGTATTCATCGGTCATCTATTCGGGGATAAATTCCTTATCATCTTAAAAGGTAAGATTGACGAAACACGGGCAATCGGACTTGCTAATCAATTACTCGAGCTGACTCATCATCGGTTCGACGTCTTGTCCTATGAACTGTTTTCGAAGGTCTTCATCGGCATCACCTATTCCGTCCATCACGATCATACGGCAGAAGAGTTGATTAAACAGACATACACGGCACTCCGCCGTGCCAAGTCGATCTCAAAGAGTAACTTCCAGTTCTATTCATCGAAACTTGACATCACGATGTACCGCCGTTATCAACTCGAACGCGATTTGCGTCATGTCATCAAAAAAAACCAGCTCTTCCTTGAGTATCAACCGAAAGTCGATAGTTGGAGCGGACGTATCGTTGGTGCGGAAGCGTTAATTCGTTGGGAACATCCGGAGTGGGGGCGACTGGCTCCAAAGGATTTCTTATCTCTGTCAGAAGAAAGTGATCTCTACATCCACATCGGTGACTGGGTACTTGATCAAGCCTGTCGATTGATTCGTGATTTACTCGATGAACAACCGGAACATGTCGTTCCGCTATCGATCAACTTATCACCGAAACGATTGTTCTACGGTGATTTTGCGAGTATCGTCGAACGACACTTAAAAAAACACGGTGTTCCTGGACATCTGTTAGAGATTGAACTGCTTGAGTCCGATGTACTACTCGAAGGCGGACAAGTCCTCGAGACACTCGAGCGTCTCGTTGATCTCGGTGTCAAACTATCACTCGATGATTTCGGAACGGCTTATTCATCGATTTCTTATGTCCAGCGTTATCCGGTGCATTGCCTGAAGATTGATCGATCGTTCGCGATCCATGCCGAACACGATCCAAAGAGTCTCTCTGTCATTAAAAGTGTCATCTACATGGCGAAGGAATTCGGTTTGACCGTCGTTGCGGAAGGTATCGAGAATATGCAACAACTGAATCTGTATCGAGATCTAGAATGTGACATGATCCAAGGCTATCTTTTCAGTAAACCCGTCGATATCGAGACATTTAAGCAACTGCTTGAGAACGGTACTCTTTATCCGAAAGATACGGGCACCGCTCCACCGAAGGAGCCGATTCTCAGTCTCCATGCGAAGGTGACGATTTCGAAGCTGAATGGACAGCCGATTCAAGTAGGATCGTCTCCGATTTTAATCAATCGTTGTACGAATCGAACGATTTCTTTCTATTCCTCGATTCGTCTACCGGTGAAGCATAAACTGGAACTCTCCCTGCAACTGCATCACCTGACACATCCCGACATCTTCATTGAACCGACGTCGATTTCGGAACTCGATAACGGTCTCTTCTACTATGTCGCTGACTTCCAAGTCCGCGCCTTGTCTCTCATCGTCCAAGAACAGTTGAATCATTCCCATCATTCTCGCGTCGACGACTTCTTCGAACAATCGACTATATGAAAAAAGCTTCCATCCCCTTAATCAAACGGGAATGGAAGCTTTCCTTAGTTATTCGGATTCTTTTTCAAGACAGCGGTCTGCGTCCGCTCGAGTACGGCATTCGTGATGACAATCAAGCCGGTGAAGAGGAATAAGGCTTCAAAACCAAAGTGACCAGCAATCTGTCCACCCGCGAGTGGTCCGAGGAAGTTCCCCATGAACTGCGCGGACTGGTTGTACCCGAAGATACGTCCTGACGCATTGGCTGGTGTGTTCTTCCGAAGCAGTGCTTGTACCGACGGCATCAGTGCTGCTGTCGCAAAACCGATTCCCATCCGTAAGACGATCAATTGACTTGTATCCGTGACGAACGCTTGCGGAATCAAGAAAGCAGCAAAGACGAGTAATGCAAAGAACAAGACACGCTCTGCCCCGATCTTATCTGACAGACGACCGAGTCGTTGCGCTGCGATCAAGGCCGCGATACCAGGTGCCGAAGCGACGATCCCGGATAATAACGCCAGACGTTCTGTACCCGGACTGAGTTCCCGGACGTAGAGCGACAGGATCGGACTGATCGATTGTGCCGCGAACTGAATCAGGAACGTCGTCAAAAAGAGGCTCAAGATGAGTTCCGGATGACGGAGCGACTGGATGATTTCCTTCGCGGACGCCATCTTTTTGACTTCCATTGGGACGAATTCTTCTTTAACTAAGAAGTAGGTCACGAGGAAGGTAATGAAGAGCGGTACGCTCGTAAAGAGAAAAACGGGTCGAAGCCCAACAACGTCGGCGAGGAATCCTCCAATGAGAGGTCCTAGCAATCCACCGGCAATCCCGCCGGTCGACAGGGTGCCGAGCGCCCAGCCACTTTTCTCTTTTGGGGTTTGGGAAGCAACGAGTGTGATACCGGCTGAGATGAATCCGGATACGGCTCCCATGACAAGACGTAGAAAGACGAGTTGATAGACGTCTTGAACAAAACTAATCAAGAACATGACGATCGACATACCAAGACTTGCACGAAGCAACATCAGCTTCCGTCCTTTTCGATCGGCGAGACGTCCCCAGATCGGTGAGACGATTGCAGCGACGAGGAAGGTTGCACCAAAGGCGATACCAGACCAGGTCGTAATATCTTGTCGGCTGTCGACACCGAGTTCTTCAATGAATAAGGGCAAAAACGGTAATACAAGACTGAGGGCGGCGGCGGTCAAAAAACTACCAAACCAAACGACGACTAAATTTCTTTTCCACAATGGCATTGTGGCATCACTTCCTTTTATTTGACAGTTCGTTTCAATGCAACAACTTTTAATATACACTTCACATTGTGAAATGTCTAGGATTTGAACTGTCCAAGTGTAGAACAGGACCTTTGATGCATATAAGCAACTGCTTGACGGTCGATAGTAAGGTAATCCACACGAAGGAGTGAAATTGAAATGAAACGCTTTTTGATTGGCGTAGTCTGCCTGTCGTTGCTTCAATTCGGACTACCACTCAAGAGTTCAGCTGCCGTTTCCGTCACTCGTCACACGGTCCTCTGGTCCATCCCAGAGGCAAAATCCATTTCAACGAAGATCAATCAGCTGGCAAACAGACAGATGAAACGTGTCTATCTGCATGTCGCTGTCGAGGGTGATCGTACTCTCTACCGAACATTCGTTGAAAAAGCGCACGCTGTCGGAATCGAAGTCTATTTTCTATTCGGACAGCCGCGCTGGATCACAAACGAAGGAACGACAGCTCGACCAAACGTTGAAGATCCACTCGCCTGGATCTCGACCTATCAGCAAGAAACGATCAGTCATCCGGACGGCATCAGCGTTGATCTCGAACCGTATGCCTTACCGGAATGGGAGACGGACCAACCACGTGTCATTGCCTCCTACAAACGCATCTTACTCGCCTTTCGCGAGAAAGCATCTTTTGAAGGATTACCGCTGCAACTGTTTCTTCCGTTCTGGTTCCATACCGTACAGGATGAAAGCGATCGCCCTCTTAGCGAGTGGGCAATGGACCTCGCCGATGAAGTCACGTTGATGAGTTACCGGACTGTCTATGGTGGTGGGAATGGACTTGGTGCCATTACAATGACGGACGCACTCTATGCCGCAAGCAACAATCACACGTTATCGTATGCGATCGAGTTCACCGAACTCCCGGAGACATCGGACATCACGTTCTATGGTAAGACGCGGACGCAGTTGAATCAGCTCGTCAATCAAACGATGGCTAGTTCACTGCCGCCAAGTGCGATCGTCTATCATGACTTTGAGGCATACCAAACATTCATGCGTAGTACGCAGTGAACTATCTTCATCTGTCTGCCCCCTTTGCTTTTCATCCGCTTTCCTCAGGCGAGACACAAGCCAGTCTTCACTGTTCGTATAACAGTGAAGACTGGTCTTGTTTGTCTCTGACAGCGCAAAATCGCGCTTTTCCCTGTAGGAGTCGGATGAAGCACAAGGAGGCACATGATCATTTAGTACCATGGCATTGCATTATGTTTAAAACAAAGGGAGTCCAGTTTCCGATACGTACTTCGGAAACCGGACTCCCTATTGGTTTGATTCATATCGAACGAACTTGTCCATTCTCGACTCCTGCAGGAAAAGAAAGTGCAAGCAGCACTTTCGTCAGGGATAGGTAAGACCCGACAACTCGCATGAAATGTGCGCTGTCGCGGCTTACCTCCCGCCTGTGGAAAGCGAGAAGGACAAGACAGTCGTTATAGGAATGAACTTTTACGAGTGATCATGCCCTTTACGCTGACACGCTCTTACTTCCCGAGATTATCGAGCATGATTCCTGTACCGCGTGCGACACATAACATCGGATCTTCTGCAATCAGAACTGGTAGACCAAGTTCTTTTGCAAGCAGTTGATCGATTCCGTCCAGCAACGCGCCCCCACCTGTTAAGATGATGCCACGATCGATGATGTCTGCCGCAAGTTCCGGTGGTGTCTTCTCGAGCACACGCTTCGTTGCCTCGACGATCTCCATCGCTGCTTCCGCCAGCGCATCGTGCATCTCTTCCGATGTCACCGTGATGTTGTGTGGTAAACCCGTCACGAGATTGCGTCCGCGAATGTCCATCTGCTCGCTCCGTCCATCTTCTGATACAGTGGCAACCGTCGTCTTGACAGCTTGTGCCGTCCGTTCCCCGATGATGAGCTTATGTGTATCCTTGATCGAACGGATGATGTCGTGGTCGAAGCGATCTCCTGCGACCTTGATCGTCTCCCCGCATACGATATCACCCATTGAAAGTACGGCAACATCCGTCGTTCCGCCACCGATATCAATGACCATGTGCCCTGCTGGCATCCAAATGTCCATACCGGCACCAACTGCTGCGACCTTCGGCTCGACTTCGAGGAAGACCGTCTTTGCGCCTGATTTTTCACCGGCTTGACGAATTGCCTTCGCTTCAACCGTCGTGATGCTCGCTGGTGTACAGATCAACATCCGGACTCCACCGAACATCTTACGGACTTCAATCTTATCGATGAAATGGCGAAGCATTGCTTCCGTCATTTCAAAATCAGCAATGACACCGTCTTGAAGTGGTCGAATGGCCACGATGTTCCCCGGTGTCCGCCCTACCATCAAGTGTGCTTCCGTACCTACCGCATGAATCTTACCTGTTGCCTTATCAATCGCGACGACCGATGGCTCATCGAGGACGATGCCTCTTCCTTTGACATGAATGACGACATTCGCCGTCCCTAAGTCGATTCCGATATCTCTTGAAAACATCTCGTGTGCTCTCCTTTACCCACTGGCTATTCTTCCAAAATATAGAACGTCGTTTGGACGTCTAACCCATTTATGTATACATACCTTTCAATTCTAGCATATGCCCCCTCATGAAACGACTTTCTTTTTCTGCTTTTCGGATTTCATTGTCGTCATTTTCAAAAGACGACAAAAAGAGCACCATCCCGTAAAATGGGATGATGCTCTTATCGAAGTGCTTACAGTTTTGTTGCAGCTGTTTCTTCAACGACTGCCGCTTCTTCTGTCACACGTTCTACGTCTGCACCAAGTGCTTGTAATTTCAAGTGGAAGTCAACGTATCCACGGTCGATGTGGTGAAGCGCCCCAACGCGTGTTTCGCCTTCAGCAATCAATCCTGCTGTGACGAGTGCTGCACCTGAGCGAAGGTCCGTCGAAAGAACTTCTGCACCTTGCAACTGTACGCCACCGTTGATGATCGATGAACGACCTTCAATCTTGATATCAGCGTTCATGCGACGGAATTCTTCAACGTGCATGAAGCGGTTTTCGAAGACTGTTTCCGTGATGACTGATGTGCCGCCTGCTTTGAGGACGAGTGCCATCATTTGTGCTTGAACATCTGTCGGGAAGCCTGGGTGTGGCATCGTCTTGACGTCGACTGCTTCGAGTTTCGCTGGACCGACGACACGGAGACCTTCTTCTGTATCCGTGATCTTAACGCCCATCTCTTCCATCTTCGAGATGAGTGGACGAAGGTGTTCGCGCTCTGCGCCGATGACTTCGACGTCACCTTCTGTGATCGCTGCTGCGATCATGAACGTACCTGCTTCGATCCGGTCAGGAATGACATAGTGTGTTGCACCGTGTAATTTCTCGACGCCTTCGATGCGGATCGTTTCTGTACCTGCACCGCGGACTTTTGCGCCCATTGCGTTCAAGAAGTTCGCAAGGTCAACGATTTCTGGTTCTTTTGCGACGTTCTCGATGACTGTTGTTCCTTCTGCGAGTGTCGCCGCCATCATGATGTTCTCTGTCGCACCGACTGATGGGAAGTCGAGGTAGATTTTTGCACCTTGGAGGCGACCGTCAACATGCGCTTCAACGAATCCGTTTCCGATGATCGTTTTTGCGCCCATCGCTTCGAATCCTTTCAAGTGAAGATCGATCGGACGTGATCCGATTGCACATCCACCTGGCATTGCGACACGTGCGCGCCCGAGGCGTGCAAGTAATGGACCCATGACGAGAATCGAAGCTCGCATCTTACGCACGTACTCGAGTGGTGCCTCGTCTTTGAGATTCGGTTCTGCATTGACCGTCACCGTGTTCGCTTCTGCGTCGAATTCGACTTCCGCGTTCAAGTTGCGTAAGACGTTATTGATTGTATAGACGTCTGCTAGACGTGGTACGTTTTGAAGAACTGATTGTCCTTCTGATGCAAGCAATGTCGCGACGAGTGTTTTTAAGACCGCGTTCTTTGCACCTTCTACTTTGACTGTTCCAGCTAATTTACGTCCGCCACGGACAACGATTTTTTCCATTCTCCCTACTCCTCTGCTTCGTTTCTGTTCTAGTATGTTCAATTCGTGATTGGTGAGGATCATAGTTGGAATTCAACGAATGTTAGAAAAGAAACTTCCCTATAGTTGATCTCTTACTACAAAGCCAATACGACGTTTCGATTGTAATGTTAGATGATTGCTAAATGACTGTGTTCCTTCATTGAAAGAGCAGTGTCCTGTTCCATGGTAAAACAAATTACCATTTCAGGGTTTACAATGCAGTTACAAGTTCACCCGATTAAAAACTGAAGACGTTGTGCAAAACCGGCATAATCCAGTAAAAAGCGCGCTACGATGGATCCGAGTGCAATCGCAAGAATCGTTCGTAAGGCTACCGCATGCGGTCCTTTAGGATGTTGCAGGATTTTCTCCCATTTGACTGGTAACAAGGACCACCAAGCGAGCAAAATCGCCACGATATAGACCAGCATACTAACTAACGCACTCACACCAATAGATGTCACTTTCGTTGCACCTCTTCTTCATAGTTTCTTCAACTCTACTATGATTTCATAAAATGAATGATTGCGCAAACAAAAAAGAACACGCTGAATTAATTTTAGCGTATAAAATATATTTATTGAAGATAAATTTGGTCTTCTACTGAAAAAAGGTTGAAGAATTCGTGAAGACGAGGCATATACTGTTCTTTTACATTTTTGCAGTATTTTAAACCTGTATCCTTTATCGTGTTGCGAAAACGGTTGCCATACGGAAAATCATTGATGGTTTATATAAAAAAACCCCGGTTCCGCGAACGGAACCGGGGTTTCATCAAATCAATCGCGACCGTAGTCTTTCAAGCTGAGACGGTTAATTGCTCGTTTCAGTGAAAGTTCAGCACGCTTGAATTCGAGTTCTGATAATTTCGTGTCCTGGAGACGACGTTCTGCACGAACCTTCGCAGCTGCAGCACGGTCGTAGTCGACCTTGTCTGCTTGCTCCGCAGTTTCCGCAAGAACCGTTACAGTATCCTGGCGCACTTCCATAAAGCCACCGCTGATAGCGATCAACGTGCGTCCGCCATCTTCGTGGCGCAACTTCAAGATGCTGATATCGAGTGGTGTCACGAGTGGGACGTGGTGCGGGAGAACCCCGATCTCACCAGAAATCGTCTTCGCAACGACCATACGGATATCGCCATCATACACTTCGCCATCCGGGGTGACGATATTGACATGAAGTGTGTTCATCTCAAGTCCCCCTTATGCTTTGTCACTTAGACAAGCGCCTTCGCTTTTTCAATCGCATCTTCGATCGGACCGACGAGACGGAATGCTTCTTCCGTTAAGTCATCGTGTTTACCTTCGAGGATTTCTTTGAAGCCGCGGATCGTGTCCTTAACTGGGACGTACGATCCTTTTTGTCCTGTGAACTGCTCAGCTACGTGGAAGTTCTGCGACAAGAAGAACTGGATACGACGCGCACGGTGTACAGTCAATTTGTCGTCTTCTGACAACTCGTCCATACCGAGGATCGCGATGATATCTTGAAGTTCTTTATAACGCTGAAGTGTTTCCTGAACTTGACGTGCAACACTGTAGTGCTCTTCGCCGACGATTTCCGGTGAAAGGGCGCGTGATGTTGAAGCAAGTGGATCCACGGCAGGATAGATCCCCATCTCAGAGAGACGGCGCTCAAGGTTCGTCGTTGCATCTAAGTGAGCAAACGTCGTCGCAGGAGCCGGGTCAGTATAGTCATCGGCTGGTACATAAACTGCTTGGATCGATGTAACCGAACCTTTGTTTGTTGATGTGATTCGCTCTTGGAGCATACCCATCTCTGTTGCGAGTGTTGGCTGGTAACCAACGGCAGATGGCATACGACCGAGAAGGGCCGATACCTCAGAACCTGCTTGTGTGTAACGGAAGATGTTATCAACGAAGAGAAGAACGTCTTGTCCTTGCTCATCACGGAAGTATTCTGCCATTGTCAAACCAGTCAAGGCAACACGAAGACGTGCACCCGGTGGTTCGTTCATCTGACCGAAGACCATCGCTGTTTGTTTGATAACGCCTGAATCCGTCATCTCGTGGAACAAGTCATTTCCTTCACGCGTCCGCTCACCAACACCTGCGAATACCGAGATACCGCTGTGCTCTTGCGCGATGTTGTTGATCAATTCCTGGATGAGGACGGTCTTACCTACACCGGCACCACCGAAGAGACCGATCTTACCACCCTTGATGTAAGGAGCGAGCAAGTCGACGACTTTAATTCCAGTCTCGAGGATTTCAACTTTCGTTGAAAGGTTATCGAAAGTCGGTGCTTTTTTGTGGATCGGAAGACGTTCCACGTCAGCAGCGATTTCTTTTTCATCAATTGGGTTACCGAGTACGTTGAAGACGCGACCAAGTGTCGCTTCTCCGACGGGTACCGAGATTGGAGCATTCGTATCGAGTACTTCCATTCCACGGCGTACTCCATCCGTAGAGTCCATCGCAATGGTACGGACGACGTCGTCACCAAGGTGCAGGGCGACCTCAAGCGTCAAGTCGATAGCCACTTCTTCTACAGTTTGCGGCGTATATTGAATACGGAGCGCGTTGTAGATGTTCGGTAAGTGTCCTTCGAACTTAACGTCGATGACAGGTCCCATGACCGCGACGACGCGGCCTTTTAAACCGAGTTCGTTCATCGTGTTTCCTCCTACCTATCGTTACGCCAGTCGGGATTACTGCTGCGCAGCAGCCCCACTGACGATCTCTGTGATTTCTTGCGTGATCGCAGCTTGTCGAGCTCGGTTGTAGACGAGAGTCAATCGACCGATCAAGTCATCTGCGTTATCTGTCGCACTTTGCATTGCTGTCATACGTGACGCATGTTCTGCTACTTTCGCGTCAAGAAGCGCACCGAAGATCAAGCTCTCCGCATAACGCGGGAGGAGTTCCGCAAGGATTTGTTCCTCGCTTGGCTCGTACTCATAAGTCGTCGAAGACGAAGCTTCGATTTCTCCGAGTGGGAGAAGCGTTTCGACTTTCACTTCCTGGCTGATGACAGATAAGAAGTGGTTGTAGCACAGCTTGAGCTCGTCGATTTCGCCGATCGTGAACGCACTCACTGTGCGCTTCACGATCTCAGCGACGTCGACATACGAAGGAGAATCGTTCAAGCCTGTGATCGCATCCGTGACCGTGATTCCGCGTGAACGGAAGAACTGGACACCGACTTTACCGACCACGAAGAGAACGTAACTGTCCGTAGTATGCTTTTCTTTGATTTCCCGGTAGACTTCACGCAGCACGTTGGCGTTATATGCACCAGCTAAGCCGCGATCCGATGTGATGACGATGTAGCCCGTCTTTTTGACGGGACGTTTCTCGAGCATCGGATGGCTCGCACCTGTCGTGCCATTCGCAATGGTTCCGAGTACCTCTTGCATTTTCAGCATGTAAGGTTGGAACTTCGCGCTATGTGCTTGAGCGCGGTTCAGTTTCGACGCCGAAACCATGTTCATCGCTTTCGTGATCTGTTTCGTACTTTTCGTCGAGTTGATCCGCGTTTGTATCTCGCGCAACGATGCCATTTCGATTCACCACCTTGTTAGTATCAAGAGCGTTCCGCCGGATTAGACCGTCGCTTGGAACGTTTTCTTAAATTCTGAGATTGCTGCTACGAGCTCTTCGTCTGCTGGAAGGTTACCTGTCTTACGGATCTCATCGCAAAGTTGTTTGCGGTTTTGATCGAGCCAGAGGTTGAGTTCCTTTTCAAAACGACGAATATCCGTTACAGCAACATCATCAAGGTGACCACGAGTCAAGGCATAGATGATGATGACTTGCTTATCGACAGTAAGTGGTTGGTTCAAGTCTTGTTTCAAGACTTCAACTGTCCGCTCACCACGGTTAAGCTTCGATTGAGTCGCTTTATCAAGGTCAGATCCGAACTGTGCGAATGCTTCAAGCTCACGGTAAGATGCGAGGTCAAGACGGAGCGTACCCGCTACCTTCTTCATCGCTTTTACTTGAGCCGAACCACCTACACGCGATACCGAGAGACCCGGGTTGATCGCGGGACGGACACCTGAGAAGAAGAGATCCGATTGAAGGAAGATTTGACCATCCGTGATCGAGATAACGTTCGTCGGGATGTAAGCCGAGATATCCGACGCTTGTGTTTCGATGAACGGAAGGGCAGTCAAGCTACCTGCGCCAAGCTCGTCGTTCAACTTCGCCGCACGCTCAAGAAGGCGTGAGTGGAGGTAGAAGACATCCCCTGGGTAAGCTTCGCGACCTGGTGGGCGTTTCAAGAGAAGTGAAAGCTCACGGTAAGCAGCTGCTTGTTTTGAAAGATCATCATAGATGACAAGAACGTGTTTGCCTTGGTCCATGAAGTGTTCACCCATCGCGACACCTGCGAATGGTGCGAGGTAAAGAAGTGGAGCTGGCTGTGAAGCCGCTGCCGAAACGACGATCGTGTAATCGAGGGCACCGTTTTTACGGAGCGTCTCGACGACGCCACGGACTGTTGATTCTTTTTGTCCGATTGCGACGTAGATACAGATCATGTTTTCTTCTTTTTGGTTGATGATCGTATCGATTGCGATCGACGTTTTACCCGTCTGACGGTCACCGATGATCAACTCACGCTGTCCACGACCGATTGGAACGAGGGCATCGATCGCCTTGATTCCTGTCTGAAGTGGCTCGTGTACCGATTTACGCGCCATGACGCCAGACGCCTTACGCTCGATCGGGTTGTAGTGTTCTGTTTCGATTGGACCAAGACCATCAATTGGCATACCGAGTGGGTTGACGACACGTCCGAGGAGTGCGTCTCCAGTTGGTACTTCCATGATGCGGCCCGTACGGCGAACAGAGTCGCCTTCTTTGATTTCAAGGTAGTCACCGAGGATGATGATACCGACGTTGCCTTCTTCTAAGTTTTGCGCCAAGCCCATTGTGCCGTTAGCGAATTCTACGAGCTCTCCCGACATGACGTTGTCGAGTCCGTGTGCACGAGCGATACCATCACCGATTTGGATGACCGTACCTGTCTCGTTCACTTCCATCGTAGAACCGTACTGCGCGATACGCGCTTTAAGCAGGGCGCTGATTTCTTCAGCTCTAATGCTCATGCGTTTCACCCCTATTTTCTTACGCTTTTAACAGCTCACGCTCAAGGCGCGTTAGTTTAGTTTCGATCGTACCGTCATATGTCGTGTAACCGATTTGAACGCGAAGTCCTCCGATGACACTCGTGTCGACGACGTTCTCGACTTCAAGCGTTTTACCTGATTTTTGGCCAAACGTCTCTTTCACTTTCGTGAGTTCCTCGTCTGACAATTTGTATGCACTCGTGACGATTGCCGTCGCGACATTGCGGTGTTCATTCAACAATGCAATGAAGTGTTCCGGTAATGTAACGATCTCTGCCGCCCGGTCGTTTTCGACCATGACGAGCAATGTGTTCAAGACGATCGAGTTGAAGCCAGTGAAGCTTGTTTGAAGAACTTGCTTGAGCTCTTCAGCAGAAATCGATGGGTTATCTAAAACCGAAGCGAGCTCTGGTGTTGCGTGGAGCACTTCGCCGAGCGTCCGCACATCAGCTTCTGCTTGCTCGAGCACATGGTGCTCAAGCGCAAGATCGAAGAGCGCTTTTGCGTAGCGTCCCGCTACGTGATCACGCATTAGTTCGTGCCCTTAGTATCAGCAAGGAATTGATCGACGAGTGCTTTTTGAGCCGCTTCGTCTGTCGCAAGCTGTGTTTTCATGACGTGGCGTGCTGCAGCGATGGCTTGAAGAGCGACATCGTTCTTCAAAGCAGCTTGTGCTTCAGCGCGTTCACGTTCGATCGCACGGCGTGCTTCTTCCTTACTCATTTCGGATTCAAGACGTGCCTGCTCCATCGCACGTGCTTGCTCTGCTTCTGCCTGACGGCGTGATGCTTCTAAAAGATCGCGTGCTTCCGTACGCGCCTTGTTTAATTCTTCGCGTTGTTGTTCTACGTAGACTTCAGCGTCTTTACGGCTCTTTTCAGCCGAGTTGATCTCGCTAGCCACATGCTCTTCCCGCGCTTTCATCATGTTGACGAGCGGGCCCCATGCGAATTTCTTCAAGAGGATGAGGAGCAAGAGGAAAACGACGATCGTGACGATCATGTTGGCAATAAGAGGCTTACTTGCTTCCGCAACACCCTCTGCCGCAAGATACGTTAGATTCATTCGATTACACTCCCCTCGTGGTTGGTTCAACTTCAATATCTACATAAGGGAGCCTAAGCTCCCGTGACGGTTCACTCAAACGTTGAACGAATAGCGCCCTATGTAGTCCGTTCTCGTTAATCGTGGATTAAGAGTTGAGAAGAAGGAAACCGACCGCTACACCGATGATTGGAAGTGCCTCGACAAGACCGATACCGATGAACATTGTTTGACGAAGTTCGTTTTTGAGTTCTGGCTGACGTGCTTGACCTAATACTGTACCGTTTACGATAAGACCGTTACCGATACCTGCGCCGAGTGCGCCGAGTCCGATGATGATCGCTGTTGCAATAAGATTCATGATAAATTGCCTCCCTAGAGTATGTTCATTGATTTGTCGTGCTGTTATCGGAAAAGCGGATGCTTTACCTTCGAATTAATGGTCGTGCGCTGCCTTATGTCCGATGTAAACCATCGTCAGGATAAGGAAGATGTACGCTTGGATACCACCGATGAAGAGTGAGAATCCTTGCCAGATCAACATCGGGATACCCGAGATGATCGCGCCGACTGGTCCGAGGAATTGGAAATCGTTCGTACCAGAGACGATACCGATCGAAAGAATGATTCCGATCATGATTTCACCAGCGAAGATGTTTCCGTAAAGACGAAGACCGAGCGTCAACGTGTTTGCAAACTCCTCGATGATGGTAATGATAAACATCGGCGTCATGAATGTTTTCGCATAAGCGCCGAAGCCTCGCATCTTCACACCGTAGTAATGGCTCATGACCACTACCATGGATGAAAGTGCCAGTGTCACGTAAGGATCTGCAGTTGGTGAGTTGAACCAAATGTAGTGTCCCGTCACGACGTTGAATGGGAGACCCATGATGTTGGACACAAGGATGAACAGGAATAATGTCATTCCGAACGTAAGGAAGCGACCCCCTGTTTTCCAGTCCATCGTGCTGCTGATGATTCCGCGAACGAATTCAAGGAACATCTCCATCACGTTTTGAGCACCGGTTGGCTTCATCACAAGACGTCGCGTACCGGCCACGGCAATCAAGAAGACGAGAGCAGCAGCAATCAATACTGTGATCAAGTTCGTCCAGCTACCGTACAGAACGAAGTCACCCCAGAGTGGGATTTCGTAAAGTGGCATTTCGTGGTTCATTTGACTATTCACCTCTTTTCCCGCTTGAGTTCGTGAGTCAAGAACTCACAAAATTGTATGACGTGGCCGGCGAGAAGGCCTATTACCACCGCAGTTAATGACAATTCAGTTTGATACTTCAAACCGATCATCACACAAAGTACCGCGACCGCCATGCGTGAAACGGTCCCTCGAGACACTGGCTTGCGCCCCGTCTCGATTACACGATACATCCGATCGACGCTGAGTCGTTGAAGCGTCAAGATCAGAAAGCTGCCAGTTCCACCAAGCGCTAGTCCATAAATGACTGGATCACTCGGGCGTCCTATGAGCAGCAGGACAGCCAGGATTCCATAAAAGAGTCCAAACCATCGTAAGTACGCACGATACAACGCATCTTGAAGGATGATGTTCATGTCTTCTCCCCTAACAAGTGCCTGATCATGGCGATCATGCAAAGAATGCCGATGAAAATCCCGATGAACACGGCGAACGTTGCACCCATTTTTTCCCACCATTGTTGTTGTTCCCCATAGTTCCCAACCAAAAAGCCAATGACGATCGGTGCAGCCAGTGCCGTCGAAATTTGCGAGGCCATGACCATACTCTTCGCGAGCCCACTTTGGCGCACTAGAGACGACCCCCTTTTTTCCCAATTGTGAGCTCTTTTTCTTTCCCACAATTTGCGGATTTTCATACTAGTCAAGAATACAATGAAGCAGCTTTCATAGTCAAATGAATTCACAATAAAAACAGAGCCGAAAAACCTATACATATCAACGATTGATAAGGTTTTCACAGATGTCATCCGTGCAAGTCATTTCACGAAGATGTGAAGAAAATATGTAGTACTATCAACGGTTAAAGAGATTGTTCATATGGTGAACAAAACCGTTGAATAGTAACGTTATATCGTGCCCGTTCAAGCGAAACAAGACCTCTAAAATTGATTTGTGTCGATTTTGTGAAAAAACATTTTTTGTTCACAATTGAAAACGCTTCCGAATCGGGACATAAAAACAACTCTGACATCTGTTTGTAACAATACATTTCAGCGATTTCCATTTTTTCAATCGTGCGGTACGTCACAGCTTGAATCGTCATCGTTTCCTTTCCAGTTTCAAGGTCATCTGGTTTTACATTTTCTAAACAAATGGGCTGATTTTAGCGAAAATGACAAAAATAATGTAGCTCCTTCATGTAAGGAGCTACATATACTAGTATTTTATCTTGCTTTGAATTTTCCACGCTTCCTTCACCCGCTTTCCTCAGGCGAGACACAAGCCAGGATTCACGTTCCTTCCGGCCCGTGAATTCGGGTCTTGTTCGTCTCTGACAGCGCGACAAGTCGCGCTTTATCCTGTAGGAGTCGGGTGATGACGCGTGTTTTCCTACTCCTACTTCATTTCGTGAGTAACGGTGCCGGAGCTTCCCCTTGACCGAAGTGATGCAGGATCGCTTGGACGATCCGTTCTGAGGCATGACCATCGCCGTACGGGTTCGAGGCATGCGCCATCTCTTGATAAAGTGTTTCGTTCGTCAAGAGTTCCGTCGCCATCTGATAGATCGTCTCTTCTTCCGTACCAGCGAGCTTCAACGTTCCAGCAGCAATCCCTTCCGGACGCTCCGTTGTATCGCGTAAGACGAGTACAGGTACACCAAGTGACGGCGCTTCTTCCTGTACGCCACCTGAATCAGTCAGGATCAAATGCGCACGACTTGCGAAGTTGTGGAAATCGAACACGTCGAGCGGTGCAATCAACGAAATCCGGTCATGCCCCTCAAACACCGTTTTCGCTGCTTCTTGAACGACCGGATTGAGGTGGACCGGATAAACGACATGTGTATCCGGGAACGCATCGACGAGACGACGGATCGCTCGGAACATCTGATGCATCTTTTCGCCTTGGTTCTCACGACGGTGCGCTGTCATCAAGATCAGCTTCCGATCCCCGACCGTCTCAAGCATCGGATGGACGTAATCGGTTTGGACGGTCGTCTGCAGGGCATCGATCGCCGTATTTCCCGTGATATAGACACCAGCGTGACGATTCTCGGATGCGAGATTCGCTGCAGCTTGCGCTGTCGGAGCGAAATGTAAGTCCGCAAGCGTCGACGTCAACTGACGATTGACCTCTTCCGGGAACGGCGAGTATTTATTATATGTCCGCAGTCCCGCCTCGACGTGACCGACCGCGATCTGATTGTAATAGGCAGCGAGGCTTCCGACGAACGTCGTCGTCGTGTCGCCATGGACGAGGACGAGGTCCGGCTTGATTTCCTTCATGATCGCATCGAGTCCTTCGAGACCACGCGTCGTAATATCAACGAGTGTCTGACGTTGCTTCATGATATTCAAATCATGATCCGGTTCAATCTCAAACAGTTCGAGCACTTGATCAAGCATCTCGCGGTGCTGGGCAGTGATCGTAACATGAACATCAAAAGCAGGGTGTTGCTTCAGGGCATTGACGAGCGGTGCCATCTTGATGGCTTCCGGTCGTGTCCCGAAAATCGGCATGACTGTAATCGGCATGGTGACTTCCTCCTTTTTTCCTTTTTTCATTAAAGCATATTTCAGCAGTCTTGCGCAGTTTACGAAATAGCAACGAAAAGACCGCAGATCATCGTCTGCGGTCTTTTCGTGTATCTTGCTGTTTTTTTACTTCGTTCCGAAGAGACGGTCTCCTGCATCACCGAGTCCTGGGACGATATATCCGTGGTCGTCCAACTTCTCGTCGAGTGCCGCGAGATAGATATCGACGTCCGGGTGTTCTTCTTGAACGCGTTTGACGCCTTCAGGTGCTGCACAGAGACATGCGAGCTTGATGCTCTTTGCCCCTTGTTTCTTTAAGGAGGAGATGGCGTCTGCCGCCGAACCACCTGTCGCAAGCATCGGGTCAACGACGACGAAATCACGTTCTGCGACGTCTGTCGGAAGCTTGAGGTAGTATTCCGTTGGCTCGAGTGTCTCCGGATCACGATATAAACCAATGTGACCGACTTTAACGTTCGGCATCATGCGAAGCATGCCGTCGACCATACCGAGACCAGCGCGGAGAATCGGGACGATCCCGAGTTTCTTGCCTTCGATCATCTTCTGCGTCGTCTTCGTGACCGGTGTCTCGATCGCGACATCTGTGAGTGGAAGGTCACGTGTGAGTTCATATGCCATCAATGAAGCCACCTCGTCGACAAGTTCCCGGAATTGTTTCGTTCCTGTTTCGACTTTACGCATGATCGTCATCTTGTGCTGAATCAATGGGTGATCAAATACATGTACTTTACTCATTGTTTGCATCTCCTCTCCATTCTCTTTTCGCATTGTACTCTAAAAACGTACTGCTTGGGAACTATTTTTTCGTCAGTTCCCAAGCGTGCTCTTACCAGAAAGAATCGCTTTTGCGGCGTAAGACCATTCATTGTCCGGTTGTTTCGCGAGTTCTTGCAAGGTCGCACGATAATCACCTTTTTTATATTTTTGTTCATAGACCGCTTGCATCCAGAGGACGTCACTCATGTATCCGGACTTCGGGAATTCTTTCCGATAGGCGATATAGTCCGCTTGTGTCGTTTTCTTCAACTTCCCGGCAGCAATCAACTTATAGAAGCGTGCCATGCCTGCCGTCTCCTTGTTCGTCAAGACGGAGCCAGTCAAGACACTGTCTGCTCGTTTGTAGTCTTTCGCCTGGACAGCAGCAACACCTTGCTCGAGTGCCTCTTTCGGAGGTAGTTGCGTCTGATTTGTTGCGGAAGAAGTCTCCTTCTTTTCTGGTTTGATCGCTTTCGCTTTTTCTTGCTCACTTGCCAGCTGTTCGTTTTTTTCTTTTAACTGTTCGACTTCCGTTTGCAGTGCTGCGAGTTGTTGCTCGACCTCTGTCTGTTTCGTCGCGACCGGTGTTCCCGTTTCGTCGTCCAGCTGTGTCCAGACGAGACCAAGACCGATGATAGCGGCTACTCCACCGATCCACCATGGATTCAGTTTGCCGAGTCGCTTCCAGTCCTTCAGTTGTGGATGATTCTGAACCGTCACAGGAAACGATGCTAGTCGTTTCTGGGCAAGACGTTTCCCGCCTGCTTTTCCTGCGATCGCCAGGCGATAACGATAGACTTCTGCTGG
Organism: Exiguobacterium abrahamii; assembly: GCF_015645365.1. NCBI lineage: Bacteria > Bacillati > Bacillota > Bacilli > Caryophanales > Exiguobacterium > Exiguobacterium abrahamii. The sequence continues at coordinate 99,948 of NZ_JADOYC010000001.1, read as the reverse complement.
CATCGGTAAGGTCTTCCACTGTTCAAAACGAGCATCCGCTTGTTCATAAAATCCTGCCTGTTGCATGATGACGATTGCTTTGAAATCTTCGAGCATCCGTTGATATTCCCGGCGCTCGTGGCTTTTATGGGTAAACCATTCTGTCAGTCGTTCGGTCTGAATGGCTTGTAATTCGTTTTGAATCAAGGTTGTCAAATTCACATTTATTTCCACCCTTATCTTTTTTTACTACGGTTAAGTATAACAAAGATAACGCTTCCGCAAATGGTACGTTCCCCCTATCTTCTTGTCGAATCACAAAAAAAAACACTTGTGTTCGCACAGTGATACACGAACACAAGTGGTAATCGTTTAACTATGAGAATAGGATCGGGATGCTGTCGCTTCCGTGATCCGCCCGTCTTCAATCCGCCAAATCCGGTCACAGACGTCAAGCATCCGTTCGTCATGGGTGATGACGATGACCGTCTTGTTCGACTCATGCGCTTGTTGTTGCAATAGTTCCATCACCCGGCGACCGTTCGGGTAATCGAGACTTGCCGTCGGTTCATCCGCAAGGACAAGGCGTGGTTCATTCACGAATGCCCGGGCAATCGCCACACGTTGTCGTTCACCACCTGATAAGGCGTGCGGCAAATGGTCTTTCCGGTGTTCGAGTCCGAACACAGCGAGCGCCGCTGTCGCGTCAACCGTTCGTCCAGCTTCCTTGGCGACCAGTTCGAGTTGCTCTCCCGCCGTCAAAAATGGTACGAGATGCGACTCTTGAAAGATGAATCCGACTTCCTCGAGACGTAAGCGACGACGTTCTTCGTCCGTTGCTTCACTGACGCACGTATCATCGAAGTAGACCGCACCGTTCGTTGGTGTCTGTAACAATCCAAGCAACTGGAGTAATGTACTTTTCCCACTACCGCTCGGTCCGACGAGGGCAATCAACTCACCCGCTTCTGCTTGTACGTTGATGTCATGCAAAACCGTCATCTCACCATAACGTTGTTTAATCTGATCTAATCGAATCATCCGTTCATTCCTCCCATCGCATCTGCCGCCTCGAGTTTCTTGACCATCCGTAACGGAACGAGCGCACCAAGGATCGCTGTTACGAGTAAAATGCCGCCGTACATCAGACTGGTCGACCATTCAAAACGGAATGGAAGATCCGCCGGTAAGAAACGACTCGTCAGATAGGTGATCGCGACACTGACACCAAAGGCGAGGCTCGTCAGAATCATGACTTGCACAAGCAAACTCGTTCCCATCGTCCGGGTCCGGATGCCGATCGCCTTCAAGACACCGAGCTGTTTCATCTTTTGCATCGTCAAAATATAGAAGAAGGCTGTCAGAATCAATGCTCCGATGACGACGAGCGCGACCCGCATCATCTGGAAGGAGTTTTGCTCCGCTGCATAGCCTGGTACATTCTCAACGACCGCTTGTTTTGAAAAGACGGCTTGATCCGTTTGCAACGACTGACCGATGTACGCTGAAACATATGACGTGCCCATCTTCGATTGCCATGCTTGCCATGATTCATCCGTCATCCAAAGGACCGGTGCGTGACTATAACGTCCGTCCGTCACTGTACCGGCAATCCGAAACGTCTCTTTCGTCCGAAAATCCGTAATTGTCTCGCCAACACGGGTTCCGCGTTGCTCCGCGTACGCGGCATCGACGAGAACTTCACCTTTTTGCAATGATTGCAACTGTTTTGGACCATAATTCGTCGTCTCTGGTAACGCAAAGACTGTCACGTCATCCTTCGTTCCATTCTTCTTCTCAAGCACCATGTTCTGGACACCGAGCGCTTCCGCTCCCTTTGGTGTCTCATCTGCCTGTAAGAACGAACGGGTCAGCTGCCCTTCCGCGTCTTTACTCAGTGCAAACTGCTCGACTGGTAGATTACGGACGGCAGCCCCATTGTCGTAGGCCAGCCCGTCCGCAAGACCGGTGATCATCAAAATCAATAAGACGATCAACATCGTCACGATCGTCATCCAACTGAATCGTCCTTTCATCCGGACGAGTTCTTTCCATCCTAACTTCATTGCGTGATCCCTCCTGTATGTTCTCTACAGGATTGATGATACGACTTCAATATGAACGGAACATGAACGCACGCGTCAAATGCGTAAAAAAGTCAATGTCACAGTCAGACCGGATGAATCAGACGACAAGTTCGTGTCCCCACCAAGTTGGCGCATCGTCTCTTTAACAATCGCAAGCCCGAGACCCGTTCCCCGTGACGTCCGAGCAATATCGCCTTGATAAAAGCGTTCAAAGGCATGTTCCATCTGTTGTTCAGTCATCCCTGGTCCTTCGTCCTTGATTCGGACGATGACCTGGTTCACTTGTTCTTCCGCTTGAATATGAATCGTCGCTCCTTCTTTCGAGACCGAGACGGCGTTTCGAATGACATTTTGAAAGACATGTTCCAGTGCACTGGCATCTGCCTGAATCTGTAACGCTGGCGATACATCGAGTGCGACGGCGATGCCTTGCTCATCGAGCTGAAAGGCAAGTGTTGCGAGTGTCGTCTCTAGACTCGCGCGTAGATCGAGTGCTTGCCGCTTGAAGCGCCGTCCTTCATCGAGCTTCGCTAAAATCAATAATTGACGTGTCAGCTCCGACATTCGCGCTGCCTCTTGTTGAATGATCGCCCGTCTCCTGACGTCTTCTCCCGTCACATCGAGTTGTCCCGCGTACCCCGAGATCGTCGTCAGCGGTGACTGGAATTCATGCGAGACGTTTGCGACGAACCGGCGTCGTTCCGTATCAGACGCTTCGACTGCCGTTGCCATCTCGTCAAATCGCCGGGACAGCTCTCCAATCTCATCGCGTGCCTTCGTTCCGACGCGGATTCCGTAGTCACCGTCCGCCATCTGTTCCGTCGCTTTTGTCAGGCGCCGGATCGGACGAACGAGATACCGGATCGAGAAGACGAGCAAAAGGAAGCTGATCACGACAAGCAATCCGAGGAACAGACCAACGAACAGATGTAATTCGCGGATTTGCCGACTCAAGTCCGGTCGGACAAAGATTGCATCCGTTCCTTGTGCCGTCTTGACTGACGTCCCATACGTATTGATGACTTCGTTATCGAACAGACCGAGCAGGAAGAGATGAAACGGATACTCACGCATCCCGTAATATGGCTGACCGTTCTTCACTTGCTCGATGACTTGACTCGAGAGCGTTTCATCACGAAATGGATTCCCGTAACGCTCCGTTCCGTCTTCGGTCTGCACATATAGTTGAAAGCCAGTTGCTTGTAACATTCGGTAAAACGATTCCGTCTTTCCGTCACCATGTGTCTCGTAATAATCGATCGCCGTCTCGACCGCTTCCTCGACTTTTTGGCTATAGCTGTCCTGCCAAAACGAATAGTAGGCGATGTTACTGATTAAAAGCGCAAGCAGGGCGGACGCGAGTAAGACGACACAGACGAGTCCGACGATTTTCGTATAGAGGGTCCTCATGCGTCGACCTCCAAGCGGTACCCAAGTCCGCGAACGGTCTCGATCTTCATCTGATCCGTCTCCTTTAAGCGTCCACGAAGTCGTTTGATGTGGACGTCAATCGTCCGGTCATCTCCCATGAAATCAAGTCCCCAGACGTGTTCAATCAATTCCTCGCGACTGAAGACCCGTCCCGGGAAACTCGCCAGCTGATGTAATAATTCGAATTCGCGTCGCGGAAGTGTCCACTCGGTCGATTGGATCGTCACGAGCTGACTGCGTTTATCGATCGTGACATCCCCGAGATGCAGAACGGGTTGCGCCGCTTTTTGATAACGCCGCGCCACGGCGTGAAGGCGAAACACTAATTCTTCCGGATCAAACGGTTTCGTGATGTAATCATCGGCACCTGCTGCAAAACCGTCCCGCTTATCTGTCAGTTCACCGAGTGCCGTCAGCATCAAGATGGGGATGTCCCCGTTTTGCCGTAACCGCTCACACAGGACGAGACCGGTTTGCCCGGGAAGTAAGACGTCGAGCACGGCTGCTTCGAACGTCATTGTTTCAATCCAAGCGAGCGCTTCGTTTCCGTCTGCTGTCGCTCGGACGGAGTGTCCGTCGGCTTGTAACGTCGATACGACAAGTGATTGGATATGTGGGTCATCTTCAACGACTAAAATATACATCGTACGCCTCCTTTGTTAGACAAACAAAAATCCCCTTCCCCTTCTCATAATGAAAAGGACGAAGGGGATGACAGTCATCCGCGCTCTGGGTAGAGTGGGAAACGACCTGTCAAAGCAACGACACGCTCACGTGCTTGTGCGAGAACGTCTGCTTCTTCTGGGTGGTTCAAGACGAGTTCGATCAACTCGGCGATTTCTTTCATCTCAGCTTCCTTGAAGCCACGTGATGTCATAGCTGCCGTTCCGATCCGGATACCACTCGTGACGAATGGGCTCGCTGGGTCGAACGGAATCGTGTTCTTGTTGACCGTGATGCCGGCTTCGTCAAGCGCGTGCTCAGCGAGTTTCCCTGTGATTCCGAGCGGTTGCAAGTCGACGAGGAGCAAGTGATTATCCGTTCCACCTGAGACAATCCGGAGTCCACGCTTCGTCAATTCCTCACCGAGGACTTTCGCATTCGTGACGACTTGACCGATATAGTCCTTGAACTCTGGTGCAAGAGCTTCACCGAACGCGACAGCTTTCGCGGCGATGACGTGCATGAGTGGACCACCTTGGATTCCTGGGAAGATCGCTTTATCGATTGCTTTCGCATGCTCTTCTTTACAGAGGATCATCCCACCACGTGGACCACGCAACGTCTTATGCGTCGTCGTCGTGACGAAGTGTGCATGCTCGACCGGGTTCGGGTGCTGACCTGCTGCGACGAGTCCTGCGATGTGTGCCATGTCGACCATCAAGTAAGCGCCGACGCTGTCTGCGATTTCACGGAAACGTTTGAAGTCGATGACGCGCGGATACGCCGATGCGCCCGCGACGATTAATTTTGGTTTGTGCTCTTCTGCTAATTTCGCGACGACGTCATAATCAATCATCTCTGTCTCTTGATCGACACCGTATTCCACGAAGTTGTACTGGACACCGGAGAAATTGACGGGGCTACCGTGCGTCAGATGGCCACCGTGCGAGAGGTTCATCCCGAGGACCGTATCGCCTTGCTCGAGAATCGTGAAGTAGACCGCCATGTTCGCTTGTGCGCCCGAGTGTGGTTGCACGTTCGCGTGCTCTGCTCCGAAGATTTCCTTCGCGCGGTCGCGTGCTAAATTCTCAGCGAGATCGACATACTCACAGCCACCATAATAACGACGACCTGGGTAACCTTCTGCGTACTTGTTCGTCAAGACGCTGCCTTGTGCTTCCATGACAGCTTGCGAGACGAAGTTCTCGGATGCGATCAATTCGATGTTATCCCGTTGACGACCTAGTTCCTGGCGCATTGCCGAAAAGAGTGCCTCATCTTGTTGTTTCAGATACGTAAGCGGTGTTTGTTCCATCTGAATTCCCCCATTTCATTTCGATAGACCTATCTTAACACGAATGTTTCGTTCCCGGCATCCCTAAAAACAACATCAAAAAAGCAAGGGGTGCGCAACCCCTTGCATCAATCATTCGTATTTAGCACGTGCTCCACCGATTAATTTCGGTCGTGTCACGGCTGCCGTCACGTGTGCCTCACCGATTTCCTTGTGCGGCAAGCGCACGGGAATCGCAACAGCCTTCAAGTGCATCCCGATGAACGTATCCCCGATATCAATCCCGGCGTCTGCCTGAATCGCTTCGACGACGACCGGTGCCGAGAAACGCTGATAGGCAGCACTCGCCATCGATCCACCGGCTTCCGGAACGGGAACGACCGTCACTGGATCAAGTCCGAGCCGTTCTGCCGTTTGCCGCTCAAGCGTCAGCGCCCGGTTGATATGCTCACAGCCTTGGAAGGCAAGATCGACTTGGTGCGACCGACGAAAGGCATCGAAAACGTCGAACAACGCGTCCGCGACTTCCGGTGAACCGGCCTTGCCGATTTGTTTGCCGATGACTTCACTCGTCGAACAGCCGATCACGAGCAATTTTCCTTTTAAGGAAAATCGTTCATCCAGAGCGTTCAGTGCTTCTTCTAAATCGTGCTGGATGCGTGTCAAGTCCATTACTTCACCTCATAATCTGAGATTTTGCAAACGCGGTTCTCATGACGTCCGCCTTCGAATTCCGTTTCAAGCCAAAGCTGTGCGATCTCACGAGCCAGTCCTGGACCGATGACGCGTTCGCCCATCGTCAAGATGTTCGAATCGTTGTGCTGACGCGTCGCTTTCGCGCTGAACGTATCATGGACGAGTGCTGCTCGGATGCCCTTGACTTTGTTCGCTGCGATTCCGATCCCGATACCTGTTCCACAAATCAAGATGCCACGATCAAACTCTCCGCTTGCGACTGCCTCAGCGACTGGAATCGCGACATCCGGATAATCGATCGAGTCGGCTGAATGCGTACCGAAGTCCGTATAGTCGATGCCGAGCTCTTGTAAGAGGTCGTTGATTTCTGCCTTTAACTTAAAACCGCCATGATCCGCGCCGATTGCTACTTTCATCTTTACTATTCCCCCGTTTGTTTAGGTTGTTTTTTCGGAAGTTTCCGTGTATCCGGAGCTTTTCTTCCGTTTCCGTTCTGCGTCAATTTTAACACAAGACGGTTGACGAGGGGTTCGAGTTCATTACGTACTTGCCGGTAGACGTTCATTGATCCGCCGTACGGATCGTTGATGTCCCGTTCAAGCCCTGTCACATATTCATATAAGGTGAACGTCCGTTCCTTCAGTTCCGGATAGCGTTCACCGACTTCCTGCTTGTGCTGACGCGTCATCGTCAAGATGATGTCAGACCAACGTCCGAGTACATCATCAAAGACTTGCGTATAGTGTTCGAGTTCGATCCCGCGCTCACGTAACACTTGTAAGGCGTTCTCGGACGCATCAAATCCTTGCATCGAACGTAGTCCTGCTGAACGGACGTCGAATTCCTGATCAGCGACTTTCGAGCGTAGCAACGCCATCGCCATCGGGCTACGGCATGTATTTCCTGTACAGATGAATAAAACGCGACGTGTGCTCATCTCCGTATCCTCCTTCTTCAAGGGCGAATGACCCGACCACCTGCTGCTTTATGGAGGCGGTTGCGGACCGCAAGCCCCACCCCTTCTTCTGATAGGTCTCGTACAAAAATCTGATCCACCGTCGTCTGATCAAATCGCCGTAAACAATCGTAAAGACGTTGTGCCGCCGTCTCCATCGAATCACCGAGGGAGCAGCGAACATCTGCGTCGACATCCTCCCCGTCAAACAGGAGAACGCCCGTCTTGTGTCCGGTTTGTCGTGCATCATCGATGAGTTGCTGTAAGAATGAAAGATCTCCCTCCACTACGGAAAGTGTTGCTTCCGGCGCATAGTGGGTATATTTCATCCCGGGTGCCTTCGGTGTAACATCTTTCATCGATAAGGCAGGATCGAGTGTGACAGGACCGATGACCGACTCGATTTGTTCGCGTGTCACGCCGCCCGGTCGTAAAATCGCCGGTGGCGTCATCGTACAATCGATGACAGTCGATTCGACCCCGATGCCCGTTTCCCCTCCATCGACGATCGCAGCGATGCGCCCCGAGAGGTCATGTGCGACGTGCGCAGATGACGTCGGTGAAGGTTTTCCGGAACGGTTGGCACTCGGTGCTGCGAGACCCAACCCTGTCGCCTCGATCAATCGAAGCGCGAGCGGATGGTCTGGCATCCGTAATCCGATCGTATCTAGTCCTGCTGTGACGAGTGTGGATGCGGTGCCGTTCGATTCGAGGATGATCGTCAAGGCTCCTGGCCAGAACGCCTCCATCAAACGTGCCGCGACATCTGGAATGTGCGTGACGAACTGATGTGCCTGTTCTACGGATGCGACATGGACAATCAGCGGATTGTCAGAAGGTCGACCCTTCGCGGCGAAGATTCGCCGAACAGCCGCTTCGTTCGTTGCGTCCCCTGCGAGACCATAGACGGTCTCGGTCGGCATCGCCACGACCTCTCCTTCCTGCAATAACCGAACTGCTTCATCCATTGTCTGTAAGTCAATCATTTCCGTCTTCACGCTGTACAATCCTTTCGTTCCGCATACACGATACGGTCTTTACCGTTTATATCTTTTAAAATACCCGTTTCCGCATTTGGATAACGTTCTTTTAACATCATTTGCACTTCTGGTCCTTGATTGTGTCCAATTTCAAACGCAATCAATCGGAAATCGTCGCGTAGGACCCGTCCACTCTCCTCGACGAGACGTCGGTAAAAGACGAGACCGTCTTTTCCGCCGAACAGAGCGAGATGCGGTTCATGATCGAACACGACTTCACTGAGTAATTCTTCTTCCTCGATATAAGGAGGATTCGAAACGAGCACCCGGACGGAACCGTCCGCAAGTGGTGCGAGTAAATCTCCTTCAAGGAACGTCACGTCTCCACCAAGCGTTGCTTGATTTTGCTTCGCGACCGCAATCGCGGCCGGTGAAATGTCGACGGTCGTGACCGGTTGCTCGAGTTCGAGGGCGAGCGTGATTCCAATCGCTCCACTACCGGTACCGATGTCGACGATCTGTCCCGCGGTGAACGACTCACGTTTGAGACGTTCCGTCACGAAGACGATCAACTCCTCCGTTTCCGGTCGTGGGATCAAGACATCCGGTGTGACACGGAAATCCCGTCCGTAAAACGGCTGATAGCCGATTAAATGCTGAACCGGCACGCCGTGAACATGAGCAAGCAAGTATTCACTGAATCGTAAATCCTGCTCCGGTGTCAATTCATCAGACAAGCGGACAAGGAGTCCCGTCCGGTCGACATCCAAGACGTGCATGAGTAACCATTCGGCACTTGAACCCTCGCGTCCTGCTTGTTCCATCATCGTTTTTGCATCATTTAAACGTTTTGCGATCCGCATCAGTTCGCCGCCTCCGATGCCCGCGCCTGATGTTCCATGACGAGCGTATCGATGACTTCATCCATCTCGCCTTGCAGGATTCGATCGAGCTTCTGGATCGTCAATCCGATCCGGTGATCCGTCACCCGGTTTTGGGCGAAATTATACGTCCGAATCCGCTCTGAACGGTCACCTGTACCGACAGCCGACTTCCGTTTTTCATCATATTCTGCTTGCTGTTCGCGTTGAATCTTATCGTAGACACGCGCGCGCAAGACCTTCATCGCTTTTTCCTTGTTCTTGATTTGCGACTTCTCATCCTGACAGCTGGCGACGATTCCCGTCGGCACGTGCGTGACACGGACAGCGGACTGCGTCGTATTGACGGACTGTCCCCCTGGTCCACTCGACGTGAACGTATCGACCCGGACATCCTTGTCATGGATCTCGACTTCGACGTCTTCTGCTTCCGGTAACACGGCGACCGTTGCCGTCGATGTATGAATCCGTCCGCCGGATTCCGTTGACGGAACGCGTTGGACGCGGTGTGCCCCGTTCTCGTATTTCAACTTCGAATAAGCACCCGTTCCTTTGACGATGAAGATGATCTCTTTATAGCCACCGAGTTCCGTGTAGCTCGCATCGATGATCTCAATCTTCCAGCTCTGTTTCTCAGCAAACTTCGAGTACATCTTGAACAGGTCACCCGCAAATAAGGCTGCCTCGTCTCCCCCTGCTGCTCCGCGGATTTCGACGATGACGTTCTTATCGTCATTCGGATCCTTCGGTAATAATAAAGCCTTCAGCTTGGCTTCGAGCTCTTTGATCTCCGGTTCAAGCATTGCGACTTCTTCCTTTGCAAGGTCGCGCATCTCGGGATCCGTCAACATTTGACGTGCCTCTTGATAAGCTTCCATCTTCTCGCGATATACACGGTACGTCTCGACGGTCGGCGCAAGTTGTGACTGCTCCTTTGAGACCTCACGCAATTGATTCGTATCATTGATGATGGCTGGATCAGCCAACATATCATTCAGTTTTTCATAACGGTCCTCTAACGCACTCAATCGATCCAACATCTCGGTCATCCTTCCTGGCGATTCTTCTGTCGTCAGTATAGCAAATATTGCGATCGATGGCGTCATCGTCTTCTTGAAAAGAAACGTTGACAGACAGGTTGTAAATTCCTATAATTGGTGTATTAATTGAATTAGTACATTTAAGGAGGTGAAGAAATGTTCACCGTTGATCCGAAAAGTCCGTTACCGATCTATGAACAGTTGGTCGCTCAAATCATCCGCTCGATTGCCCGTGGTCTACTCCGCTCCGGCGAACAGATGCCATCCGTCCGTGAACTTGCCGGTACACTCCTTGTCAATCCGAACACTGTCTCCCGCGCCTATCAGGAACTCGAGAGCCGCAACTTCATCGTCACGATGCGCGGTAAAGGCTCCTTCATCTCAGACATCCCACTTCATGAAGTCAAACAAGCCGCCATCCAAGATCCACTCATCCGCCTTTGTGCCATTGCCGACGAATTATCCATCTCAAACGAAGAACTCTATCAACATATCTTACACATAAGGGAGGATTCCTCATGTTGACCGTTTCTCATCTGACGAAACAAATTGACCGTACCATGATTTATGAAAATGCATCCTTCACCCTGCCGGCAGGAACGATTACTGCCTTAATTGGTCGTAATGGTGCCGGAAAAACGACATTACTGAAAACGCTCGTCGGAGCGCTCGAGCCGACCCGTGGAAAGGTCGAATGGAATGGTGAGTCGATCCATCACGTTCCAAAGACGCGAGAGCACCTTTTCCTCGTTCCGGATTCTGTTTCCGTCTACCGCCAGATGACGCTCGGTGAACTGATCAACTTCTATCACGTCTTTTATCCAAACTTCGAGAAGACGTATATCGAAAACTACTGCCGCTCGTCGAATCTCGATCGCGGACGTCGCGTCACTTCTTTATCGAAGGGACAAGCGCAATTGTTCCTTCTCCAACTCGCGTTCGCAACGAATGCCCCGGTTCTCTTACTCGATGAACCAACCGATGGACTTGATCGGATCAACAAACGTGATTATCTGAAACAACTCGTCTCATTACTTGCAGAGCGTCAAACAGCCGTTCTGATTGCTTCCCATCAGCTCGAAGAACTCGATTCCCTTGCCGACCGTGTGATGACGATCGAAAAACACCTCGTCCGCGAACCGAAGGCACTCGATGATGCCAAAGCTAGCATGCAGAAATGGCAAGTCGTCTATGAAGAGGTTCCAGAGCTCAGTCATGCCGATCTCCACGTCTTATCCCAAACAGGTCGGGTCGTGACGTTACTCGTTTTATCCGATGCAGGCGCGCAGTATCTTGAAACGACGCGTCCTCTCTTAAAGGATGCTTTGCCGGTGCAGATGGAAGATTACTTCTTAGGGACATTTGGAGGGAAACGACATGGTTAAGCAATTGATCCGCTATCACATCAAGCAAGGCATTTGGCCACTCGCTTGTTTCATTCTGCTCGCAATCTTCAGTTATGGTTTTGGTAGCTATACCATCATCAACGACTTTGAAACATATGAAGTATCTTATCAAACCGAAACGATTCAAGCTGTCCTCGTCAGTCCGTTCTTCACTGGATTCGCTGCCATTCTGATCGCCGTCTTTGCGATTTTGATGCTCGGTTCCGAGCGTGGAAGTGGCCGCAGCCTGATCTTACACGCGTTGCCGTTTCCGAAGGTCTGGCTGTTTTGGATCAAATGGGCAATCGGCACTGTGACGTTGATTGTCTTCCCAATCATCGGCTTTTTCGCCAGCTGGTCATTACTGCAAGCATTCGGTATCAATCCGTTTGATTACGTCACATGGTCGTCACTCCTTCAAGATTTTGGTCTATTCCTTCTATTTGATGTGACGATTTTGACGATCTTCTTATTCGCCGGAACAGTTGCCGGTGACATCATCGGACAGCTCTTACTCGGAACATTCTTCTTGTTCTTGAATTACTTCACGTACTTCAGCATCTATGCGATCGGTCAGTTGGGCTTCGGCGTAGGCTACGAAGAGTTAGACAAACCCATAAGCTTCCTGATGACAATCACGACACCATTTGCGCTCTTCTTCAAGTACAGTACCGAGTTCAATATCACTTATGCTGTGTTGTTCAACGTAGCCTTGACGGTCGTCTTACTGATTTTCGGTAGTCGCCTCTACGTCAAAGGTGCGAACGAACGTCTCGGGCGATTCACGATTTTCCCGAAATTACACCCAGCACTCATCATTACCTTCTCGATCTATACGACGATTCTGCTTGCCGGCATCATCGGTCTGATCTCATCTGAGAATCAGTTCCTGTACTGGCTCGCAATCGCGATTCTCGCCTGGCCGACGTTTAGCTCGTATCGTCGGATGATTGGGTGGAGTCGATGATTCCGTGCTACACTAAAGGCATTATTTGAGTGTAAAGGACGGATCATATGCCGAAGTATTTAAACATCTATCACGAGCTCGCACAGCGGATTCAGGAAGGAACGCTCCCGGCTGAAACGAAATTACCTTCTGAGACGGAATTGATGCACGAATTCGAGGCGAGCCGCGGAACGGTCCGAAAAGCGATCGATGCCTTGCAAGAAAAAGGCTTCGTCCGTAAACACCAGGGGAAAGGTGTCTTCGTCCTGTCACAAGAAGCGATCGAATTCCAATTCAACGGGATCGTCAGCTTCTCGGAAGCACATCGCCGGATGGGGCGTCATACTGTCGAGACGGATGTCGTGTCCTGCGAAGTTCTTTCCGCTTCCGCTGAGCTGGCTTCGTTATTGCATGTGGCACAAGGAACGGACGTGACACGCATCGAGCGCATTCGCCAGATTGATGGTGAGCGTGTCATCCGTGACATCAATCATTTCGTGACCGCACTCGTGCCCGGACTCACTACTGACATCGCTCGAGGTTCGATCTATCAATACATCGAAGAGACACTCGGTCGACAGATCAGCTACGCGAAACGAAAAATCGAAGCTCGCCCTGCGACAATGGAAGACCAAGAACGACTCGACCTTCATGATATGACGCATGTCATCGTCGTCACGAACGATACGTATTTCTATGAAGGACAACATTTTGAGCGGACCGAATCGCGTCATCGGCTCGATAAGTTTCAGTTCACTGATATTGCCCGTCGTTGAATAGGCATTTTTAAATGAGGGAATCCGTAGATGACGGGTTCTCTTTTTTATCTCCTTCAACTTATCTATATAAGTTCTTGACCAACTTATATAGATAAGTTAAGATAGATGTGCGCAGATAAGAAAACGTTTTCATTTCAAAAGTGGTCGAGTATGTCACTTCCAAAAAGGAGCATCGAGATGAAACCAAACTATCGTCAGATTGCAGAGCAAATCATTGAGAACATCGGAGGCAAGGAGAACGTCGAGCAGGCAGCTCACTGTGTCACCCGCCTTCGTTTAACGCTTAAGAACCAAGAACTTGTCGATCAAGAAGCCTTACTTGAAGTCCCGCTCGTCAAAGGCGCGTTCTTGAACGCGGGTGTCTATCAAATCGTCATTGGTGCCGGAGACGTCGACCGGGTCTATGCAGAATTCATTCAATTAACCGGTTTACAGGCAACAACGATCGCGGATGTCAAATCGTCTGGCGCTGCTAAGATGAATCCGTTCCAAAAGTTGATCAAAGTCTTTTCTGATGTCTTCATGCCTATCATTCCGGCAATCATCGTTGCTGGTCTCTTAATGGGAATCAATAATCTATTCGGAATCGAGTTCGGTGGCAAGACGATGATTGATCGTTATCCGAACTTACAAGGACTTTGGGATCTCATCAATATGATGGCAAACACCGCCTTCGTCTTCCTCCCGGCACTCGTCGGTTGGTCAGCGACGAAACGCTTCGGTGGTAGTGAAATTCTCGGGATCGTCATGGGTCTGATGCTCGTTCACCCAGATCTCTTAAACGCTTGGAACTACGGGCAAAGTGCTCTAAAAGGTGAAATCCCGACGTTTAACATTCTCGGTCTCTTTGAAATTGAAAAAGTCGGCTATCAGGGACAAATCCTCCCCGTACTCGCTGCCGCTTATGTCCTCAGTACGATTGAACGTTGGCTCAAAAAACGGGTACCGAATGCGATTCAATTGCTCGTCGTACCGATTACGACGATTACATTGACGGGCTTCCTCGCCCTTGCCGTCATCGGACCGGTCACGCGTCAAGTCGGTGACTGGATTACGATCGGTGTCGTCAATACGTTCGAAGCTGTTCCATTACTTGGTGCCCTGCTCTTTGGCGCACTCTATGCACCGCTCGTCATCACCGGCATGCACCACATGTTCATCGCTGTTGATTTACAGTTGATCGGACAAAGTGGAACGACGTTCATCTGGCCGATGATTGCGATTTCGAACATCGCTCAAGGTTCAGCAACACTCGCGATGCTTTTCCTCGCGAAAAACGTTAACGATAAAAACATGGCATCAACGTCCGCTTTATCCGCCTACTTTGGCATCACAGAACCGGCCATGTTCGGGGTCAATCTCCGGTTCAAATATCCGTTTTACGCAGCACTCGTCGGTTCAGCGATCGCGTCAGCTTTCATCGCTGTCAGTGGCGTTCTTGCTCCTGCAATCGGTGTCGGCGGATTACCTGCTTTCATTTCGATCGTACCAGGCTCGATTCTGTCGTTCATCGTCGGCATGGTGATCGCGATCATCGTTCCTGTCGCCTGTACGTTCCTGTTCCACTATGTCTCAACGAAACGCGCAAAAAAAGCTGCTCTGAAAAAAGCAGCGTAATTCTAGAAAGGTGTGTATCTCATGATCACGACAACCGATTGGCGCAAATCCGCCGTTTATCAAATCTATCCGAAGAGTTTTTATAGTCCGGAGGGCAAAGCGACCGGTACGTTACGTGGCGTGACTGCCAAACTCGATTATCTGGCGGATCTAGGTGTCGATTACCTTTGGTTGACGCCGGTCTATGCCTCACCACAAAACGACAATGGTTATGATGTCAGTGATTATTACGCGATTGATCCATCCTACGGAACAATGGACGATTTCGAGACGTTACTTGCAGAAGCAAAACAACGCGGTCTGTCTGTCATGATGGACATCGTCGTTAATCACTGCTCAACGTCGCATGTCTGGTTTGAAGAAGGACGTCATCCGGATAGTCCCTATCACGACTACTTCATTTGGCGCGATACACCGAACGACTGGATATCAAAATTCGGCGGTCCCGCTTGGTCATTTGATGAGGTAGCTGGTAAGTATTACTTGCACCTGTTCGACAAGACGCAAGCGGATCTGAACTGGGAAAATCCACGTTTACGGGAAGATGTTTACAATATGATGCGCTTTTGGCGGGATAAAGGGGTCAGCGGCTTCCGACTCGATGTCATCAATTTGATTTCAAAGACGCCAGGTCTTCCGAACGATCCAGCAGGAGACGGACGTTCGTATTATACGGACGGACCGAACGTCCATGACTACTTGCAAGAGATGAACGCAGCCGTTTTTGCTGGACACGATCTCATGACGGTCGGCGAGATGTCGTCGACGTCACTTGAACACTGCCTTCGTTATTCATCGCTTGATGAACAAGAACTGAAGATGACGTTCAACTTTCATCATTTGAAGGTCGATTATCCGAACGGTGAAAAATGGACGGCAGCACCATTTGATTTCAAGCAACTGAAACAGATTTTCTCCGACTGGCAATCCGGCATGAACGGACAAGCCTGGAACGCAATCTTTTGGTGCAACCATGACCAGCCACGCGTCGTCAGCCGGTTTGGTGACGACGTCACGTATCGCGTCGAAAGTGCGAAGATGCTCGCGACGACGCTTCATGGTCTACAAGGTACACCGTACATCTATCAAGGAGAAGAGATCGGCATGCCGAATCCGGACTTCACGGATCTGTCCGACTACCGCGATGTCGAGACGTTGAACGCCTATCAGGAAGCTCGGGACAACGGCGTAACGGAAGAAGCGATTCTCGCTGCGATTCGTCAAAAATCGCGTGATAATGCGCGGACACCGATGCCGTGGTCGGATACAAGTAACGGTGGCTTCAGTACAAGCGAGCCGTGGATACCAGTCTCACCGACGTATGAGCACATCAATGTCGAGTCGGCAGTCGCAGACCCAAACTCGGTCTATCATCATTACAAACGATTGATTCAACTCCGCAAACAGTATGACGTGCTGACGGACGGTTCATACCGTCTGTTGACACCAGACGATTCGTCACTCTGGGCGTACGAACGTGCCACAAGCGTGGAAGAGTTGCTTGTCGTTTCGAACTTCTACGGAACAGAGACGACGTTCACGTTACCTCGTGACGGATCGGATTATACGGTGTTGCTTCACAACTACCAGGAGATGCAGACAGAGGGTCAGACTTTGACGTTACGTCCGTATGAATCCCTGATGCTTTATCGTCAAAAGTGATGTATCTCTCGTTTTTCTCTTGATTACCATCTATAATAACGAATGTTTCATCCTCGCTTTCCACAGGCGGGAGGTAAGCCGCGCCCACCCGAATCCACTGCGGTCTGCCGGGTCTTACCTATCCCTGCCGAAAGCACTGTCTGTGCTTTTTTCTCCTGTAGGAGTCGAGGATGCACATTCTTAATTTCTTTCGATCAAATAAAAAGGGAGATCACCATCCGAGTCCATGACCCGGAACGTGATCTCCTTTTCTCATACTTCATCATACGCAAGCTCGTTTTTAGAGCATGTATCCTACGAAACCTTCCGATTCGCTTCTTCTCGTTTCAACTGTTCGCGGAACAGTCGTGTCTCGGCAATGACAACGCCGGACAATCCAATCAAACCGATTAAGTTCGGAATCGCCATCAATCCGTTGAAGACATCGGAAATCGCCCAGACCATGTTCAAGTTCGTCGTCATCGCGCCGGCTCCAGCGACTAAGACGAACAGGATGCGGTACGGTAGGATTGATTTTTGACCAAATAGATAATAAATCGATTTTTCACCATAGTACGACCAGCCAAGAACGGTCGAGTACGCGAACATGACGAGTCCGATCGTAACGATGTATTTTCCTGTTGGTCCAAGGAAAGCCTCGAAGCTCGCTGTCGTCAGTTCAACGCCTTGCAAGTCCGTATCGAGCTGTCCTCCCATGACGAGCGTCAGTCCCGTGATTGAACAGACAACCAATGTATCGAGGAAGACTTGCGTCATCGAGACGAGTGCTTGACGCCCCGGGAAGTCTGTCTTTGCAGCAGCAGCTGCGATCGGTGCTGAACCAAGACCGGCTTCGTTCGAGAAGACACCACGCGCGACACCATAACGAATTGCCGCTCCGATTGCCCCACCTGTGATGGCTTCGCTTGAGAACGTACTACTGAAGATCGTTGAAATCGCACCTGGAATCAGATCATAGTTCATGATGAGAATCAGTAAACCACTTCCGACATAGAAGAAAATCATGAACGGAACGAACAGACTGACGACTTTCCCGATTGACTTGACCCCACCAAGAATGACGACACCCGTCAATACCATCAACGCGATCCCCGTCACGTAAAGTGGCACATCGAACGTCGATTTCATCGCGAGGGCGACCGAGTTCGTCTGGACCCCGTTTCCAATCCCAAACGCAGCGATCGAAGCGAATGCAGCAAACAAGACACCGAGCCATTTCTGCTTCAGTCCACGCTCAAGGTAATACATCGGTCCTCCTGCCATCTGTCCTTTTTCATCGACGACACGATATTTGACGGCAAGGATCGCTTCCGCGTACTTCGTCGCCATCCCGAACAGACCGGACAACCACATCCAGACGATCGCGCCTGGTCCTCCGAGGACGACAGCGGTCGCGACACCGACGATATTCCCCGTACCGACGGTCGCAGCCAGTGCCGTCATCAACGCTTGAAAGTGACTGATGTCACCTTCTGACTTATCGTCCTGATGCTTTGAAAACGCAAGTTTCAGCGCATACGGCAGTTTGGTAATTTGAATGAATCCTAAGCGAATCGTCAAGTAAATCCCCGTACCGACCAACAGAATGAGTAACGGTGGTCCCCATACGATATCGGACACCGCACTAACCCAGTCACTAAATGAATTTCCCATTCGTCTTACCTCCCTTTATGAAATATGTAGTTCCTTACCATTTTTTCAGAATTTACTGATAATTGTCAAACTATTTTTTCATGAAACTATTTTGCGTTTTAATTTTTTCGATAATAAGTAAATTTTTTACTTGTGACGGTATAATCAAGAAAATAAATAGTTCATCTTGCAAAAAAAGGAGCGAGTCAAATGAAGATTAAAACGAAGCTTATCTTATTGTCCTCCATACTTTTGCTTAGCTTGATTGGTGTCGGACTGTACGGCGGATTCTCGCTCGACCGTGTCGACAAAGAGAGTCAGACCATCACGTCCTCCTGGATTCCTGGTCTGAACTTATCTCATGAAACGAATACTGCTCTATCGGATTTACGACGTGTTGAATTATTACACATTCAAGAAAATGATCCAGAAATTAAAGCCGGTTATGATAAGCGTGTCAAAGACGGCTTAGCGACCGTTGACGCGAATCTCGCGAAATACGAGAAAACGATTTATTTAGAAAGCGATCGCGAACTGTTCAATGATCTCACGAAAAAATGGCAAACTTTCAATGAGACGACTGATCGTCTTCTCGCCCTCAGTACGCCGGAAACTCAAAAAGAAGCGGTCACCTATTATGAAGGTGAGAGTCGTGATTCATACTTCGCTGTTTCTGATCAATTAACAAAAATCGTGAAATTTAATAATCAACAAGCCAAAATAAATGGTGATGCCATCACAAGTTCTGCCAATACAGCTCACATCCTTCTCTTCACGATCATCGGTGTCGTCGGATTACTCGGTGTCATCTTCACCGTCTTGATTTTACGCTCGATCTTCGGTCCACTCCGCCAACTGCAGGCGAAAACGCATGAACTGGCAACACAAGGTGGCGATTTGACGGCACAACTCGACGTCGTACGTGATGACGAGATTGGACAAATCGCCCAGTCGATGAATCAATTCATCGCCCATTTACGGACGATCATCGTCCAGGTCGATGATACAGCAACCCATGTCGTGTCGACTTCACGTCACGTCTCCGGTCGAATCAGCGAACTCGATCAGGATATGGCGTCGACTTCCCATACGATTGAAAACTTATCAGCCGGGATGCAGGAGACAGCTGCTTCTGCCGAAGAGATGAACTCGTCTGCCGTCGATATGGAAGCGACGATTCATGATATCGTCTCTAGTGCGGAAGCGAACGGAAAACGGGCACAAGAAGTCGGCGGACGTGCCGAATCGCTTCAAGTCGTCGCAACAGAAGCGAAACAGACCGCGAATCAGATTCTCGCCGAAACGAAAAGTAAACTCGAGGACGCGATGGCTCGCGCGAAAGCTGTCAAAGAAATTTCCGTCTTATCGGACGCCATCCTCTCGATTGCGGCGCAAACGAATCTATTGTCCCTTAACGCTTCAATTGAAGCAGCACGCGCTGGTGAAGTCGGTCGCGGCTTTGCCGTCGTCGCTGATGAGATTCGTAAACTTGCTGAGAGTAGCCGGGATACCGTCGAACAAATCCAAGACGTCTCGATTTCCGTCATCGAGTCCGTTGAACATTTGAATTCCGCTTCCGGTGAGATGCTCTCCTTCATCGATACGAAGGTCGTCAAGGACTATGATTTATTCGAAGACGCCTCCGTTCAGTATCGAAATGACGCACAATTATTCGGTGATGCAGCGGAACACTTCGCCGCTCAAGCCGGTCAACTCCAGGAACTGACAGCGAACATGCTCGGTGTCATCCATGATGTTGCCGTCACCGTCAATGATGGGGCGCAAGGCACACAATCGATGTCAGAACAAATCAATCATTCCGTCCAAGCGTTCCGGGATGTCCATGACCAGACTTCCGTCAGTCAACAGCAGGCGGAGGCACTAAAAGAGGTCTTACGCCAGTTCCAAGTCTAAACGACAAGCCCCTCGTCTTCAGATCAGAAGAGAGGGGCTTGCTTTTTATTATTTATTGTCCTGCACCTGTGAGCGGTTGTGCGTCTTTTGCTTCCGCCGGTAATGTGATCTCGTCGATCTCATTGAATTTCGAGAACGTCGACTCATTCTTCATATTGAACTCAGTCTCTTTTTCAATCGCAAACACCATGTCCATGTCGAGAGACTTCGGATAGAACGTCTTCGCATCGTACGTCATCTTGTAGTTCATCTTCTTATAATCGATGCTATCCATCGCGTCTTTCATCTGTGCCATCTGTCCTGTCTGTTCGAGTGAATCCTTCATGAAGGCTTTCAGATCGTCACCACTCAGCTTAACGTCGATCTGATAGACGTCGCCCTCTTTTTTCGCTGTCCAATTATCTTTGTATTTCTTTAGGAGCTGTAGGTTTTGTTCCGTTGATGCCGATGATTCCATCGCTTCGACCATTTCGCCTAGCTCCGAAACATCTTGAACGATCCATTGTCCGTTTTGTGAGAGATACATTTTATCGTCAACGATATAACTCTCAATCGTCACATCTTTCCCGTCTTCAGGATTTTTCATCGTCATCGTCTGCTTCATCGCGAGCGGCTTTTGAATGATATCAGCTGAAACTTTCTGATCCATCGCCATCTCACCTGCTTTAGAGCTGACCGTTCCTTCCATATGGAACGATTTAATGTCTTCTTGAGCGGCCGTCGCTTTCTTTAATAGCTCTGTGTTCGAGAGTTCCCCTGACTTCGTCGAACCCGATCCGCTACCACTACCTGAATCCGTCTGTCCATCTTGGCATCCGGCAAGTCCAATCGATGCTGCGACAATCCCGGCTGCTACCCACCTTGTTTTCTTCATATTCATTTCCTCCTTTATACGCGTTACCCTGATTTACGAAAAACATTGGAAAATGTTTCAAACTTTCTTTAGTAGACCATTACCGTTCTACTTCAAAACGAACCCTCAAATTTCAAATCTACTATCCTTTTTTTGAAATTTGGTTCAGTATTCGCGAGATTTCTGCAAAAAAAACGGGGCTGACTCAAAAAAAGAATGACGCGTCTTTTCACGCCCTTTCCTCAGGCGAGACACAAGCCAGTATTCCTGCTTCATTCAAGCAGGAAAGCGGGTCTTGTTCGTCTCTGACAGCGCATAAATGCGCTTATTCCTGTAGGAGTGGCGTGTGACGCGTCATTCTTTTTGTTACGAGATAAGGATGGCAGATCATCATTCTGCCACCCTTATCTTTGTAGAGACTGACTTTTGAGTCAGCCCCGTTTCTGATTTGTTAGATCGTGCGTAAAAGATTTGCCATCTCAATCGCAGAAACCGCAGCTTCGTAGCCTTTGTTCCCAGCTTTCGTACCAGCACGTTCGACTGCTTGCTCGATCGAATCCGTCGTCAGGACACCAAAGATGATTGGTACGCCTGTGTCGCGTGATGCGCTCGCGACACCTTTCGCGACTTCGTTACAGACATAGTCATAGTGCGACGTCGCCCCGCGGATGACGGCGCCAAGCGTGATGACTGCGTCATACTTGCCGCTTTTCGCTAATTTTTCCGCGACGAGTGGAATTTCGAATGCTCCCGGAACCCACGCCGTATCGACAGCATCCGCTGCGACACCGTGACGACGGAAAGCGTCATTTGCTCCTCCGACGAGTTTTGAAGTGATCAATTCGTTAAAACGTGCAGCGACGATTGCGACGCGTAGTCCTTCTCCTGTTAAGAAACCTTCGTAGATCATGATGTGTGTCCTCCTTGGATATCGAGCCAGTGCCCGAGTTTCGTTTGTTTTGTTTTCAGATAACGCTGATTTTCAGGTTCAACCGGTACTTGATGGGGTACACGTTCGATGACTTCGATGCCTTCTTGTTCGAGCACCCGTTGTTTGTCCGGATTGTTCGTCATCAAGCGGATCTTCGTCACGCCGAGATCGCGCAACATGTTCGCTGCGACCGTATAATCACGCATGTCCGTCGGATAACCGAGTGCATGGTTCGCTTCGACCGTATCGAGTCCTTGTTCCTGCAACTCGTACGCTTTTAACTTCGCCATCAGACCGATGCCGCGTCCTTCCTGACGTAAATACAAGACGGCTCCACCTTCTCGTTCGATCCGCTCGAGTGCCGCATCGAGTTGCGGTCCACAATCGCACCGCTTCGAACCGAAGACGTCCCCTGTCAGGCATTCCGAGTGTAGACGGACGAGCATCCCGTCGTGTGCTTCGCCGGATAAGACAGCGACATGTTCTTTCTTATCTTGTGTCGTATAGCCAATCATCCGAAAGGCTCCGAACGTCGTCGGAAGTAACACTTCCGCCTCCCGCGTCAATGGACGCTCGAGATACGCGACGAGTGCTTCGATCGTAATCAGCTTCAAATCATGTTCTTCCTTGTAGAGAAGTAAATCATCGACCCGTGCCATCGTGCCATCTTCCTTAATGATTTCACAGATGACGGCGATCTCATCGCTACCGGCAAGACGGGCAAGATCGACACCCGCTTCCGTATGTCCGCGTCGTTCCCGGACACCACCCTCTTTTGCGATCAATGGGAAGATATGACCCGGTCGTTTGAAACGTTCCGGTCCATCCGTCAGCATTCGCTGAATCGTTAGCGACCGTTCCTCTGCACTGATACCGGTCTTCGCCTCTTCATGATCGATGCTGAGTGTGAATGCCGTTCCATGCGGATCCGTATTATTCGCTGTCATCGGAGCAAGTTCGAGTCGCTGTGCGATCCGCGGACTGACTGGTACACAGACGAGTCCTTTTCCGTATGTGATCATGAAGTTGATGTTTTCTGGTGTCGCGTGTTCTGCGAGCATGACGAGATCGCCTTCATTCTCACGATCCTCGTCATCACAGACGATGATCGGTCGTCCTTTTTTCAAATCTTCTATTGCGTCTTCAATCAAGTCGAATCCGTTCATTACATGTCGCCTCCTAAGAATGCTGCCCAGTCCGTCTGCTTCTCATGCCGCGTGAAATGATAGAGATGTTTCGCCATCATGTCACACTCGATATTGACGACTGCACCGCTTGCCAATCGATCAAACGTCGTCACTTGACGGGAGTGCGGAATCAATGAAATCGAGATCGTTTCCGGCGTGACGCGTTGCAACGTCAGGCTCGTACCGTTGATTGCGATCGAGCCTTTCGGAATACAATACTTTTGCCACGATCCGACATCAAACGTATAGACCATCGCTTCTCCATCCGGTCGCCGACTGATCAGCCGCGCTGTTCCGTCGATATGTCCACTGACGAAATGGCCGCCGAAGCGACCGTCTGCCGGCATCGCCCGTTCGAGTTGCAATGGGCTTCCGACGCGGTACGTGCCGAGTGCCGTCGACCGGATCGTGTCATGGACGGCATCTGCCGTGAAACCGGTCGGACTCATCGACGTGACCGTCAAACAAATCCCATCGACGGCGATGCTATCTCCGATCTTCGTTCCTTCGAGTACCCGATGCGCCTCAATTTCAAGCGCTAACCCGTTTGGTCGCGGGATCTTTCGTTTTAAGGTTCCGACTTCTTCAATCAATCCGGTGAACATGTCGTCTCCTCCTTTCGGATGTACGTCAGATGGAGATCCGGTCCGACCGTTTCAATCTGGTCGATTTGAAACCGATCTTCGATATCGTGCTGACTGTTCCACGCATTGCCTTCAAAAATCGATGGGGCTTGATAGACTTCAAGCCGATCAACGAGATCTGCCTCAAGAAAAGCAGCTTGAATCGTTGGTCCACCTTCAATCAAGACACTGCGGATGTCTTGTTCGTATAAGCGTTTCAAAATCGCTTCCGGCGTCTCATATTCACCTACGAGCACCGTCACTTGATCGTGACTAACACGCGGTACACTCGTTAGCCAATAGGTTGGATTTTTACCATCGCGGAAGACTTGTGCCGTCTCCGGAACCCGCCCCCGGCGATCAACGATTACTCGAATCGGCTCGATGCCTGACGATGCGCGTAACGTCAGTGCCGGATCATCGACGAGCACCGTCTCACTGCCGACGAGGATTGCATCGTGGCGTCCACGCAGGGCACGACCGTTCGCGCGTGCTTCTTCTGACGTGATCCAGCGCTGTTCACCTGTCGCCGCGATCCCGTTCATCGTCTGAGCGATTTTGACGGTCACGGTCGGGCGTTTTCGTTCGATCGTCTTCCAGAATGCCGTGTAGAGGGCTTCTGCCTCATGCCGTAACAAGCCGACCTCGACTTCGACTCCCGCGTCCTGTAGCCGTTTGATTCCGGAACCAGCGACGATCGCATGTTTGTCTTCCGTTGCGACGAAGACTCGTTTGATTCCTGCTTGGAGAATCGCTTCCGTACACGGTGGTGTCTTGCCGTGATGGTTGCATGGCTCGAGCGTCACATAGAGATCAGCACCACGGGCGGCTTCCCCTGCCATCCGTAAGGCTTCGACTTCTGCGTGCGGACCACCGGCAAACCGGTGCGCACCAAAACCGATGATGCGTCCTTGTTTGACGATGACACAGCCGACACTTGGATTCGGACTTGTTTGTCCGTGTAACATTTGTGCTAATTGCATGGCATAACTCATCATCTGTGACATCGCGTTCACTCCTTTCAAATGAAAAAGACGCCCCTTGAAAAAGGGGCGTCTGTATAGAAGGGTTCACGAAATACACGGTTCGCTCCCTGCATTTTTTCATGCAGAAAGAGACCATCTCCTGAAAACATTTTTTCAGAAAACGGCTTGAATCGTGTCGTTTCGTTCTTCTCCCATCCGGACTTTACCGTCGGCCCTGGAATCTCACCAAGTCAGCCATGATGCGTACATCACAGGTCGCGGGCTCGTCGATCAATCGATCGCATCACCGCCGGTTGGGATTTTCACCCTACCCCGAAGAACTGGATTATTGAGTTATACAATTTTAGACTAGCATATCTTTTTCAAGAAAACAAAGCGCAAATGCTTCTGTCTTGTCTCTTTTTTGATGTCGCTCCAGTTCTGTCACCCATCCCCAATTCGTGATCGACTGCATCTCAAAAACGACCGGAGCACTTGATAGCAGTGCATCCAGTCGTCGTTTTCCGCTTATAAATATCCGTTCTTCCGATCGTGGAATTCTTGAGCGATCGCCCCGCGCGTTCGTTCATCAGCGAGGACGCGAAGCGCTGTCCGAGCGAGGATTTTCGCCCCCGTGATCAATGCTTCATCTCCAGCTTCTGAACGAGCCGCTTCTTTAAATGCTTCCGTATGCGCGACGAGATCGTCCGGACCAATCTTGATATACGGATGGATCGTCGGAATAACTTGACTGATGTTACCGGCATCCGTCGAACCAAGACCCGGTCGTTCATCTAAGTGGACCTTTTCACCAAGCGCCTCTGCTTCTTCTTGGAACAGACGGTCGAACGTCCGGTTGAAGACGAGATTATCGACTTCATTTTGGAAGGCGATGACGTCAAGTGTCGCCCCAGTCGCGAGTGCCGCGCCTTGGGCGACGGCTTTGACTTTTTCCGTGACGGCATTCAATCGTTCTCGTGTCGTCGTCCGGATGAAGAAACGTGCTTTTGCGTATTCCGGGATGATGTTCGGCGCATCGCCTCCATGCGTGATGATTCCGTGAATCCGGACATCGTCCGGTAATTGCTGACGTAAAGCATTGATTCCGTTAAAGAGTTGGATGACCGCGTCGAGGGCATTGATGCCTTCTTCCGGTGACGCCGCTGCGTGTGCCGGACGACCCGTAAAGGCAAAGTCGAGTGGATCGACCGCAAGGGAAGAACCCGTAATCCGTGTTTGACCCGACGGATGAACCATTAAGGCTGCATCGATTCCTTCGAGTAACTGATGTTTGACGAAACTGCCTTTCGCACTACCGTTCGGTCCCCCTTCCTCGGCCGGTGTTCCAAGGACAACGACACTCCCGCCGACTTCATCGAGCACTTTACTGAGTGCGATCGCTGCCGCGACACTCGTCGTGCCGATGATGTTATGTCCGCACGCGTGACCAATGCCTGGTAACGCATCATATTCAGCCAGAAAGGCAATCGTCGCGCCTGGTCGGTCGCTCGACTTCTTCGCGAAGAATGCGGTCTCGTGTCCCGCGACGCCGAGTTCTACCGTAAAACCTTCCGCCGTTAGACGTTCCGCATGGAGCCGCGAAGCAAAGAATTCCTCGTTCCCGATTTCCGGCGTTGCATGAATCCGGTGACTTGTCTCAAGATGCGATTCCCGTTTTTGTTCGATGTCTTGTTCAATCGTCTCTACCCATGTCGTGCGTACTGGTGTCGTCATACTGTCCACTCTCCTTTTAAATTTATTCGCCGATATCGCTCAGTGGAACGAACGTCGGGATCGTACTGCCTTTATATTCTTTTTTGATGAAGGCCGCGACATCTTTTTGTTGATACAGCGACGCGATTTTTTTCAGTTCTTTTTTGTTCTTATCTTCCGTCCGTGTCGCGATGATGTTGATGTATGGTTTGGCTGTCTCGTTCTCATGAACGATCGAGTCCTTGATCGGGTTGAAGCCAGCGTCAACGGCAATGCCATTGTTGATGATTGATGCCGCGACGTCCGGTAAGACGCGTGGCGTTTGCCCGGCGACGATCGGAACGATTTTCAGCTTCTTCGGATTCTCGACGATCTTATCGACCGAGCCGTTGCCATCGAAGTCGTCCGGTAGCTTGATCAGACTCGCTTCTTGCAGTAATAAGAGGGCGCGCCCCATGTTCGTCGCTTCGTTCGGAACGGCGATTTTCCCGCCATTTGGAATGTCTTTGACGTCCTTGTATTTATCCGAGTAGATCCCCATCGGTGCGATGACGGTCGTCGCGATCGGTGATAGCTTCAACTTGTGTTCCTTCTTGAAGGCGTTGAAGTAGGAAATCGTCTGGAAGGCATTGGCGTCGATCTCGCCCTCAGCCAGTGCCATGTTCGGCTGGACATAATCGGAGAACTTGACGAGCTCGATTTTGATGCCTTCCTTCTCTGCTTTTTTCGCGACATAATCCCAAACTTGTGTGTCTGAACCGCTGACACCGAGCTTGATCGTCTTTTCGTCTTCTCCTGATGCTGCGCACCCGGCAAATAAAATCGTCGTGAGTGTTGCTCCAATTGCTACTGCTTTTTTCATGACTGAATCGCTCCCTTGATTAATGTCTTCTGATTTTTCGTGCGACGATGTTGCCTGTCGTCTGTAAGCCTTGGACTAAAATGACGAGAATCCCGACCGTGATGATCATGACTTTCGTATCGAATCGTTGATAACCATAAGTAATTGCTAAGTCACCCAAACCGCCACCACCGATGGCACCTGCCATCGCTGACGCCCCAATCAAGCCGACCGTCGCGATCGTTAAGTTCAGGATGAGTGAACCAAGTGCCTCCGGCAGAAGGAAGCGGAAAATCGTTTGAAACGGTGTTGCGCCCATCGCTTCTGCTGCTTCAAGAACGCCTTTATCGACTTCGAGTAACGAACTCTCAATCAAACGTGCCATGTACGGTGCGGCGTAAAAGACGAGCGGGACGATGGCGGCTTCTGTTCCGATCGATGTCTGAACGATCAAGCGCGTCAAGGGGATGATTGCGACGAGTAAGATGATGAACGGAATCGAGCGGAAAATATTGACGATACTGTTGAAGAACGTGAACAGTGGAACATTTTCAAGCAATGCGCCTTTTCGCGTGACAACAAGCAGGATCCCGAGTGGTAAACCGATCAAGGTCGAGAATAAGAGTGAGACGGATACCATCGTCATCGTCTGCAAAAATGCTGTCCAGATATCACTGTAATTAACTAGCATGGGCAAGTACCTCCTCGACCGTCACCTGTGCCTGATCGATGTAGTGTAACGCTCGTTTCACTTCAGCCGGCTCACCGATCAGTTCAACGAGCAGAGTGCCAAACGGTGTCTCCTGCAACTCTGTGATGCTCCCGTGCAAGATATTGACATCGACGTCAAAGCGTTTTGCGACTTGCGATAAGAGTGGTTGACCGGTATGGTGTCCGAGAAAATGAATCTTATAAATTGGATGTGCACTCCGCGACTCGATCAACTGACGAATCGATGCTGGAATCTCGTCATGCATGACAGAGCGGACGAAGTTTTTCGCTGTCTCAGTCTGCGGATTTGAAAAGACGTCAAAGACCGTTCCTGACTCGATCAGTTTCCCAGCTTCAATGACAGCGACGCGGTCGCAAATCTCCCGGATGACGCCCATCTCGTGGGTGATCAAGAGAATCGTGATCCCGTACTCGGCATTAATCCGTTTTAATAACTGGAGAATATGATGCGTCGTCTGGGGATCGAGCGCTGACGTCGCTTCGTCACATAAGAGGACGGAAGGTTGCGTCGCGAGTGCCCGGGCGATACCAACGCGCTGTTTCTGTCCACCCGACAATTGATCCGGATAATGATCCGCCTTATCCGCGAGATCAACGAATTCGAGCAACTCCGTCACCCGGCGGCGAATCTCATCTTTCTTGACGCCTGCGAGAACGAGTGGCTTCGCAACGTTCGTAAAGACCGTGTTCGCATTCAATAGATTGAAGTGCTGAAAGATCATGCCGATCCGTTGTTTTGCTTGGCGCAATTTTTTCGGAGACAGTTGCGTTAAATCTTCCCCATCGACCGTCACCGTTCCTGACGTCGGTCGTTCCAACAGATTGACGCAGCGGAGCAGTGAACTTTTTCCGGCACCGCTAAAGCCGATGACACCAAAGATTTCGCCTTTTTCGATTGTCAGGTCGACACCGTCGAGCGCTGCGATCGTCTGATCTTTCGTGACGTACGTTTTTTTGACTTGATGAAATGCAATCATTCCGTTTTCCCCCTTCATTCAACAAAAAAGGTCTCTTCTTGAGAAACAAGAAGAGACCTGGATCCGCACAGTGGCAGAATCCACTCCACTCATCTCTCAGACATCTGTCTGATGGAATTGGCACAGTGCTCATAATGAGTCTGTTGCCGAGGTTTCGTAGGGCCAGTCCCTCCACCTCTCTGGATAAGTATTGCGGTATGAAATTCGTATGTGTGTTGTTGCGTTGTTGCTTATGTCGTAAAACTAATTTTTACATTACGGGTCGAAACTTTAAAAGTCAACCAACTTTGCAAAAATAATCCATTTGGCGCATATCGATGGATAAACAAGTTACGAATTAGCTTAATGAACGGATCATGATTCGTCAAGAACGATTTGACAAGTCATTTTCGAACGTGCTACCATCGTTTCAATGATTATTCCGACAATTCCAATATGATATTTATCAAGAGTGAACGAGAGACCTGGCTCTATGACTTCACGGCAACCTGCAATCTGTAAGGTGCTCCGACCAGCAAAGCGCGGCTTTGGATGATACGGTGAAAAACTCGTGGGCGTCCAAGCAGTGACGTCGACGAGTTTTTTTCATGAATGGAGGAAAAATAGTAATGATGAACTATCCTGTATTGACTGGTGCTGAAGCGTTTTATTTTCAAGGTGGACCGATCGGCATTCTAATCTGTCATGGGTTTAATGCCACTCCGCAAAGTGTCCGAGACGTCGGTGAGGCATTCGCTGCTGAAGGTTTTACCGTCTATGCCCCGCGCTTACGTGGACATGGAACGAACGTCCGCGAGTTTGAACAATCGACTGCTCGATGTTGGAAGCAAAGCCTGCAAGACGGCTATGAACGTTTACAAGAAACATGCGATCAAGTCTTCGTCATCGGTCAATCGATGGGGGCGACGCTTGCACTGTCACTCGCCGCTGACGGCATTCCGTTCGCCGGCATCATTACGATCAATGCCGCTCTTTCCGTTCCATCCTATGAAGCACTATCGTTCGACGACGGTCCAGAGTATTTACCGGAAGGGGCACCGGACATCAAGCGGTCTGCTTTCGAAATCATTTATGACCTCGTTCCAAGCCGTTGTGCGTTCGAACTCGTTCGTCTGATGGATGAGACGAAAGGACGTCTTGGATCGATCCTTCTACCGACCTTGATTCTTTACTCGGCGACGGATCACGTCGTTCCGCCATCGAGCTCAGATTATCTGCATCAACATATCGGGACGAATGATAAACGCAGCTACTGTTTACTGAACTCGTATCACGTCGCGACACTCGATCATGATCAGGATTTGATCGTTCGTGAGACGATCCGCTTCATCGAACGCTCAAGCCGGTTCTCACAGGAAACGGGATAATAAAAAAAAACAGCTATTCACTTAGAAGCGAATAGCTGCTACATCAAAGGACGACCGCGATCGGTTCGTCTTTTTTTAATTTTCTTGGTGCTGCACCGACTGGAGCGGCTTCGGTTTTCCAGGCACCTCATGGCAATGGCGGCATCGTGGCTCATACGATTCTGAAGCGCCTACTAGGATGATCGGATCATCGTAGTTCGCTGGTTTTCCATCAATCAACCGTTGTGTCCGGGAAGCCGGATCCCCACACGAAAGACAGATGGCCTGTAGCTTCGTTACGAATTCTGCGCGCGCCAGTAATTCCGGCATCTTGCCGAATGGCTCTGCCCGGAAATCTTGATCAAGACCTGCACAAATGACGCGTTTTCCGTCTTGTGCGAGTGCTTCGATGACTTGTACGATCTCATCATCAAAGAATTGAACTTCATCGATTCCGACGATTTGTGTTTCTTCTGCTACTGCTGCGTAGAGATCGCGACTCGTCGCCATCGGAATCGCCACGACGGAATTGCCGATATGAGAGACGACATGCTCTTCATGGTACCGGTCGTCGATTGCCGGCTTGAATACTTGAATGGGCAGTTTGCCGTACTGCGCCCGTCTGACACGACGAATCAACTCTTCCGATTTCCCGGAAAACATACTGCCACAAATTACTTCGATCCAGCCGTACTGATTTATTACATGCATCATCGTCCGACACCGTCCTCTAAAAATAGTCACTTTAACGAGTATAGCCCGAAACGGTATCGAGAAAAAGGGTTGACTTCCGGAAATCAAAATTCATTTTTTCTTTACCTAGAATTTTTGTCCTTTCATTCCAACCGTCCCCTATTTCCTGTACACTGAAGAAGAAGACTCTCACGAAAGAAGGTGTCCCCGATTCATCATCTCTTACATGACATCCTGCACCAATATGGTGCCCTTGGTCTCTCCGTCCTTCTCGCAGGTGGTATCGTGGGATTGCCGGTTCCTGATGAGACCCTGCTCGTCCTGTCCGGTTTTTGGATGCATCAAGGCAATCTACCACTCGTCGGTACGATTCTCGCCGCTTACGCCGGCAGTTGTATCGGGATGACGATCAGCTATTTACTCGGATTAAAACTCGGTATGCCACTACTACACCGCGTCGGACCGAAAATGCGTATCTCAGAAAAACATATTCTTTCCGCTGAAGCCGGATTTCGTCGTTACGGAAAATCGGTCCTAATCATCGGTTACTACATACCTGGTCTCCGCCAACTCTCTGCCTTTTTTGCAGGTGTCTCGAAAATGCCGTTTCGCGTGTTTGCGAGTTATGCGTATACAGGTGCGTTGATTTGGATCAGCGTTTTCTTAGGCGCCGGCTACTTCGTCGGTCGTCATCTCTCGTTCCACAAAGTCGTGGACTATATCTTGGCACATCCGGAAGTCATGCCGTATTTAATCGGGATTGCCGGTGGAATCGCCTTCTCCTTCGTCTTGAAGACGTATCTCGCGTATCGTTCACAATTCAGTCTATACAAAAACAGCCTGCTTCCATAATGGAGGCAGGCTGTTTTTTTAAGAACCGACAAGTGATTACTTGCGGCCGTATTTTTTGTTGAAGCGATCGACACGACCATCTGCCGCGTTGAACTTTTGACGACCTGTGTAGAATGGGTGCGAGTCTGAAGACACATCCACACGGATGAGTGGGTACTCGTTACCATCTTCCCAAGTGATCGTTTCGTTCGAAGAACGAGTAGAACCGCTTAAGAATTTGTACTCAGTCGTTGAATCCATAAATACTACTTTGTTGTAGTTAGGGTGAATTCCTTGTTTCATGGTTGATTTCTCTCCTTCCGCCCTGGTTCATTTGCTGAGCCAGAGTAAGTTACCTTCCTATACTAAACGATTTTTTTGCGCGTCGCAATAGTTATTTTTCCGTCGTCGTTTCCTTCTTGACGGTACGCGGTTTTGCCGGTGCGCGTCGGACCGCCTTCTTCTTTTCCTTCTCGAGTTCGACGAAAAATTCCTCATTATTTTTCGTATCACGAATCTTACGCAAGAACGTATCAACGAATTCGTTCGACTCATTCATCGTCCGGCGAATCGTCCAAAGCGCATCGAGTTGCTCTTTCGGAAGCAAGAGTTCTTCCTTCCGTGTACCCGACTTCCGAATGTCGATCGCTGGGAAGATCCGACGCTCTGACAGCTTACGATCAAGATGCAACTCCATGTTACCCGTCCCTTTGAATTCCTCATAGATGACGTCATCCATGCGTGATCCTGTCTCAACGAGTGCTGTCGCAAGAATCGTTAAACTACCACCGTGTTCGATGTTTCGCGCTGCCCCAAAGAACCGTTTCGGCTTATGGAACGCAGCCGGGTCAATTCCCCCTGAGAGCGTCCGACCGCTTTGCGGTACCGTTAAGTTATAGGCCCGTGTCAGACGTGTGATCGAATCCATCAAGATGACGACATCCTTCTTATGTTCGACGAGTCGCATCGCCCGCTCGAGGACAAGCTCAGAAATCCGGACGTGGTTGTCTGGTGTTTCGTCAAACGTCGAGCTGACAACATCTGCTCCCGGAACCGAGCGCTCAATATCTGTTACTTCCTCAGGACGCTCATCAATCAAGAGAATGATCAATTCGACTTCCGGATGATTCTCCTGAATCGAGTTTGCGATTTCTTTGAGGAGTGATGTCTTCCCTGCTTTTGGAGGTGCGACGATCAAACCACGTTGACCAAACCCAACCGGTGCAATCATATCCATGACACGCACAGATAGATGGCGTGGTTCTGTCTCAAGTCGCATTAGACGATCCGGATAGATTGGTGTCAGTGCCGGGAAGAATAACCGGTTACGGGCAGTATCCGGTGCTTCACCGTTGACGGCTTCCACACTCAGTAATCCTTGGAATCGTTCGTTTTCCTTCGGTGGACGGACTTTACCTGTGACGACATCACCATTACGTAGATTAAAGCGTCGGATTTGAGATGCTGCGATATAAATATCTTCAGAGGATTGGGAATAATTGATAGGACGAAGGAAGCCAAAGCCACCATCGTTTTGCATTTGTGGGTTGCCAGGGATGACTTCGAGTACCCCTTCGAGGAAATAAAGACCAGTCGATTCAGCCTGTGCTTTTAGAATCTTGAACATCAACTCGCGTTTACGGGCTTCCCGGTATTGTGGGACATTCTTCGTCTTTGCGATTTCATAGAGTTCTTTTAATGTTAGTTGGCTCAATTGAGCCAGTGTATAGGAACGTTCTGGTTTATCTTTTTTATCAGTTGTTGGCATGTTCTTCACCTATTCTTTATAAATTCAACTGCATTCAGCATACTTCCATACATACATCAGGAGGTATGTAATTTTATTCGTGAACTAAAGGTATCATATTTTTTTGAATTCGTCGTTAACAATCCTCTGCGTTTCTTACTTTGTAATATTCAAGGATATTATTTCAGTTATGTTACAAAAGCATCTGTTTTGTCTTCTAACTGAAAAAACGTTTTCAAGTGTGCTCGTGCTAAGATATTCCTGCAGACAAAATTCTTACACAGTTGTAAGGTAGACTGCTTAATCACACACTTAATGATTTCATCATATAACTTACGGACGCAACACACTACATTTAAACGGAGGAATTCTTAACATGAAACGTTTTCTAGCATCGATCGCGACGGCAGCCTTAGTGGTTTCAGGTTTTACATCAGTGGGTACAGGTAAAGTTGAAGCAGCGACAGTCACAAAAGTCAAGATCACGGACAACGGTCTTCGTGTTCGGACAGCACCTTCTACGAAAGCAAGCATCGTCGGGAAAGTCAACGCTGGTCAAGTCTTTACATACAAAGGCAAATCAGGCAGCTGGACAAAAATCTCATACGGCGGTAAAACACGCTATGTCTACTCACAGTACACAAAGACATACAAATCATCTTCTAGCGCTAAAAAATCAACAAGCTCTTCTTCTAAACGGACGAAAATCCTGAACGAAGCAGCAAAACATAAAGGTACACCTTATGTATGGGGCGGAACAACGACTCGTGGATTCGACTGCTCTGGTTTCACAAGCTACGTGTACAAGAAAGCGGCTGGTAAAACATTGCCACGTACGTCTTCTTCACAATATTCTTCTTCTAAGAAAGTCAGCGTTTCAAAAGTACAACCAGGAGATCTTGTCTTCTTCTCACACGGTAGCGGCATTCAGCACGTTGGGATCGCAACAAGCAAGTCAAGCATGGTCAACTCAGAAACAGGTGGCGTTAAATACTCAAGCTTCAAATCAGGGTACTGGGGTTCACGCCTTGTCGGCGCAGGATCTTACCTTTAATTCATCATCTCAAAGCGGTTGAGCATTGGCTCGATCGCTTTTTTTCATCTCATTCATAAGGAGGAAACAAGATGCATGTCTTAATCACAGGTGCTTCAAGAGGTCTTGGTCGTGAATTCGCTTATCTGCATGCACGACAAGGGGATCACGTCCTGCTCGTCGGACGCGATGCGACAGCACTCTTCGAGACGAAGTTCCATGTCGAGCGACTCGGGGGAACGGCAACCGTCTTTCCGTATGACTTAACGAAGCGGACGCATCGTCTGGCACTGTTTCGGGCAACGGAACAGATTCCGGTCGACTGCGTCATCAACAATGCTGGAATCGGCGTCTTTGGTTCCTTCCTTGAGACCTCGTTTGAAGACGAGTCTCGAATGATTGCTTTAAACATCGAAGCATTGACACATGTGACGAAGGTCTATGCCTCACGGATGAAAGAACACGGAATCAAAGGACGTATCGTCCATCTTGCGTCAACGGCTGCATTTGAAGGCGGACCATGGCTGAGTGTCTATTACGCAACGAAAGCCTATGTCCTTCATTTCTCGGAAGGCTTGACGGAAGAGCTCGCACCAGACGGGATTCAAGTGAGCGTCGTCTGTCCGGGTGCGACCCATACCGGATTTGAATCGGCAGCAAATCTTGAACAGTCACGCTTGTTCTTGCGGCCAGGCGTCATGGATGCTCCGACAGTTGCGTGCATCGCCCACCGCGGCTATATGAAAGGGAAAACGTTCATCGTGCCTGGCTTCGGCAATGCCTGGTACATCTTTTCGACGCGTTTTCTACCGCGTCGGTACGTCACCCGACAAGCAGGAGAAGTCCAGCGTCCGCGGTGATAGTTATAATGTTCATTATTTCAATATCTATGACGTTCATCCTCAACTCCTACAGGAAAAGGAAACGGGTTCAACGTTTTCGTCAGGGTAAGGTAAGACCCGGCATTCCGCACAAGTTGCGGGATGTCGCGGCTTACCTCCCGCCTGAGGAAAGTGAGGATATGAACGTTATCAGTTTTAAACATCATCAAAAAAGAGTTGGCATTCCGGAAATCATCCGCAACGCCAACTCTTTTTATATGGATTCAGACGTCCTGTTTGAGGAGTCGTCCTGTTTTACTTAATGACAAGCTTCGGTTTCTTCTTGAACGAGTGGATACCCTCGACAAAACGAACCGTTCCTGATTTCGCACGCATGACGACAGAGTGCGTCTGACCACCTTGCGCCGTGAATTGAACACCCTTCATCAATTCGCTGTCCGTGACGCCTGTTGCAGCAAAGATACAGTCGTCTCCTGCAACGAGATCATCCATCATAAGGATCTTCGACGGATCTTCGATGCCCATCTTCTTACAACGCTCGATCTCAGCCTCGTCTGCTGGTAACAAGCGTCCTTGGAGTTCACCACCGAGACATTTCAAGGCAACGGCAGCAAGAACGCCTTCCGGTGCTCCACCTGAACCGAGCAAGATATCAATCCCGGTATGCGGGAACGCCGTGTTAATCGCACCAGCAACGTCACCGTCACCGATCAAGCGAATCCGTGCCCCTGTTGCCCGAATTCGTTGAATGATTTCTTCGTGACGTTCCCGATCCAGGATCGAGACGACGACGTCTTCGATTTCTTTGTTCTTCGCCTTCGCGACGGCTGCGATGTTTTCTTCGATCGTCGCATCCAGACTGATATGGCCTGCCGCTTCCGGACCAACTGCGATCTTATCCATGTACATGTCCGGTGCATGGAGTAAATCTCCTGCATCCGCGACCGCGAGGACAGCAAGTGCGCCCCATGTTCCTTTTGCGACGATGTTCGTTCCTTCAAGCGGATCGACAGCGACGTCGAGTCGTGGTCCATACCCATTTCCTAGCTTTTCTCCAATGTAAAGCATCGGTGCTTCATCCATCTCGCCTTCCCCGATGACGACGGTTCCTTTCATCGGAATCGTATCGAAGACGTCACGCATAGCGCTTGTTGCCGCATCATCCGCTTCGTTCTTCAATCCTTTTCCCATCCAACGCGCAGAGGCAAGCGCTGCTGCCTCCGTGACGCGTACAAGTTCCATTGATAGACTTCTCTCCATGTGTATGTCCCCTCTCCATTGTTACAAATCGGTCAAATCGTTTCACGCCATACGAGGGCGCCCAGTTCCTTCAA
This sequence comes from Exiguobacterium abrahamii, assembly GCF_015645365.1. NCBI lineage: Bacteria > Bacillati > Bacillota > Bacilli > Caryophanales > Exiguobacterium > Exiguobacterium abrahamii. The sequence continues at coordinate 63,359 of NZ_JADOYC010000001.1, read as the reverse complement.
CTTCTGATCAAATCGTTCGTAACTCTGGTCAAGCACTTCTGCGTGGTGCAACGTCGTCTCCCCTGAAGCGAGAAGTCCCGCCAAGACAAGTGCTGCGCCCCCGCGTGGGTCCGGTGCCTCGATTTCCGTACCGAGTAAGGTTTCTCCACCACGAATGATGATTGAGGCGTCTTCATGCGTGATTCGAGCATTCAAGCGTCGTAACTCCTGCACATGCCGGAAACGTTGCGGGTACAACTTATCGACGACGATACTCGCTCCCTTCGCTTGCAACAACGCTGCCGAGATGACAGGTTGTAAGTCGCTCGGGAATCCACCGTAGTGGAAGACACGAATATCGACCGGCTTCGCCTCCTGAAACGTCGCCGTGACGGAATCATCCGTTGCTTCAATCAACGCACCGTACCGCTCAAGTTTTTGGATGACGCTCTCGAGATGAAGCGGAATGACGTTATCGACGGTGACGCGTCCAAGTGCCGCTCCCATCGTCAAGAACGTTCCTGCCTCCATGCGGTCTGGAATCAAGGTATGCCGGCAACCACTTAGTTGCGATACGCCCTTGATTCGAATCTCGTCCGTTCCTGCCCCTTTGACGCTTGCCCCCATGTTCGTCAACATCGTACTGACGTCGATGACTTCCGGGTCATAGGCAGCGTTTTCGATGACAGTCGTTCCTTCCGCAAAAACAGCGACGAGTAACGCACTGATCGTCGCTCCGAAAGACGGGAGATCGAGGTAAATCCGGTTGCCGACGAGACGATCGACGCGCATGTAATGGACGCCTTGCTCGTTACGTACAGAAACACCGAGACGCTCTAGTGCTTTGATGTGTAAATCGATCGGTCGTGGTCCGATGGCATAACCTCCAGGCAGACCGACGACTCCTTGTTTGAATCTGGCTGCCAGAACGCTCATGAGGTAGATCGATCCGCGTAACTTGCGCGTCTCCGCACCAGTCAACGGCATCGATTCGACCCGACTTGGATCAATCGTCACCATATCGCCTTGACGTGTCACGACCGCGCCGAGCGTCTCCAAAATCTCGATCATCGTCGCGACGTCGCCAATCTCCGGCACGCCTTCCAGAACGACCGTCTGATCCGTCAGGAGGGCTGCAGCAAGACACGGGATGGCGCTTTGCTTCGAACCACTGATTGATACGGTTCCTTCTAGGCGTTGTTGCCCTACGATATGCAAAATGTCCACGTTCCATCAACCTTTCTCTTCGCTACGATTATTGCTGCGTTTTTTCCCAGTCGGCGAGGAACTTTTCAATTCCTTGCGTCGTGAGTGGGTGGTGTGTGAGTGACTCGATGACCGAGAATGGAATCGTCGCGATGTCTGCGCCCGCAAGAGCAGCGTTCGTGACGTGAACCGGATTCCGGACCGATGCTGCGATGATTTGTGTCGGAATATCATGTACGACGAAAATTTGAGCAATCGTCTCGACGAGCCCCATTCCATCTTGTCCGATATCATCTAGACGACCGAGGAATGGTGATACGTATGTCGCACCAGCACGGGCTGCGAGTAATGCTTGGTTCGGGTTGAAGATCAATGTGACGTTCGTCGTGATCTTCTCTTTTGAAAGTGCTGCGACCGCCTCGAGTCCGGCCGGAGTCATTGGAACCTTAACCGTAATGTTCGGTGCGATCTGGGCAAGTTCCTTCCCTTCACGAATCATTCCTTCTGCATCAAGCGCGATGACTTCAGCGCTGACAGAGACGTCCCCGACGATTTCACAAATTTCACGAAGTCGTGTATGGAAATCGACGCCTTCCTTAGCGACGAGCGACGGATTCGTCGTGACACCATCTAAAATCCCCATTTTATGTGCTTTCTTGATGTCCTCTACGTTTGCTGTGTCAATAAAAAATCTCATCTTTCTCGTTCCCCTTTCATCCCTTGAAATCGCTTACGACTCTATTATAGGTTTTTTTCACGAGAAGTCCTACTGTTTTCCATTGAATACGCGTTCACATGATATGAAAAAAGCACGGTAGACCGAAGTCTACCGCACTTTAAAGAGGAGTCGATTAAGCTTTGTTGCTTGAACCGAACTCACGCATCTTACCGATGACAGTTTGTTTGATTGCTTCACGACCTGGTGCGATGAATACGCGTGGGTCATATGCTTCTGGTTTCTCAGCTAACACTTCACGAACGACTTTCGCGAATGAGATTTGGTTCTCTGTGTTAACGTTGATTTTTGAAGTTCCGAGTGAGATCGCTTTTTCGATATCGTGTGTCGGAATTCCAGTTCCACCGTGAAGAACGAGTGGGAGGTTTGTAGCGTCACGGATTTCTTCCATTTCTTTGAATCCGAGGTTTGGTTCACCTTTGTATGGTCCGTGAACAGAACCGAGTGCAGGAGCAAGCGTGTCGATTCCAGTTTCTTTGACGATGCGTACACACTCGTCAAGTTTCGCGTACATGACATCACCGATGACGTCGTCTTCTTGTCCGCCAACTGTACCAACTTCCGCTTCTACTGAAACGCCTTTAGCGTGAGCGTATTCAACAACTGCTTTAGTTGTTTCGATGTTTGTGTCGATCGGGCTGTGCGAATCATCGATCATGACAGATGTAAATCCAGCGTCGATCGCTTCTTTACATTTCTCAACGCTCGAACCGTGGTCGAGGTGGATTGCAACTGGAACTGTGATTTTCATGTCGTGTACGAGACCTTCAACCATTTTCACGACAGTGTAGAATCCGCCCATGTGGCGTGCTGCACCTTCAGATACTCCAAGGATGACTGGTGACTGCTCTTCTTGAGCCGCACCGAGAATCGCTTGTGTCCACTCGAGGTTGTTGATGTTGAATTGACCTACTGCATACTTACCTTCGAGAGCTTTGTTTAACATGTCTGTCATAGATACTAATGGCATAATGACATCCTCCTCTGTTTTGATCGCTGCTTACACGAACTCGTGCAATTTCAGACTGATTATAACATACTGATTCATCGGAACGTACAGCATTTCGCTCGGTTTTTTGGTTTGTGACGGCGACGTGAAAGATTAACCGCTTACATCGTGAGAAATTTGCACAGTCACTTCTTTTTTTAATTCAAAGATGTCAAATGGCTTCCCGAAGAAGGCGACGACCCCTAATCGTTTCGCTTCTTCCATCGCTTCTTTTTCACCGAGTGCCGTCATTAAAATCGTCCGGACACGTCGTCCGGACACGTCGTCCGATCCGGTCCTGATGACGCAATACCTCGATCCCGGTCCTCCCCGGCATGTTGACATCCATCAACAATAGATCGTATGCCGTTTCCTGTAAGTAGACGATCGCTTCCTCTCCATCGACGGCGACGTCCGTTTCGTACCCTTCTGCCCGGAACAATTGTGCAAGCAAATTCCGGATTCCCGGCTCATCCTCGACGATCAACAATCTGCCTTTCATCTCTGCCACTCCCCCTCTAGTTATTTCCATTCTACACTAAAGCAAAACTTGCTTTATACTGTCCTTGAGAGAAACATAGAAAGGATGAAGAAAAATGATGAAAATCTTAGCTACACAATTCAACGGAAAATTGCAAACGCTCGCAAAACAGGAAGACGAACTATTTGATGTCGTCCGTCTGCTCGCACAAGCGCTCGTCGGAGAAGGCACGGTCTACGTCGACGCCTACGGCGAATGTGAAGGACTCTATCCGATGCTCTCAGAAGGACCAGACCAGATGAAACGCGTTACGAAGATCAAGGATCGAAAGACCTTGCACGCTGTCGATCGTGTCTTGATCTTCACGCCGGATACGGAACGCTCGGATTTCCTCGCTTCTCTTGCCCGTTACGACGCATGGCATACGCCTTATGCGATCGTCACACTCAGTGACGTGACGGAAACGCTCGAGCGTTCGATTGCTCCGCTCGCATTGAAGTTCAATAAAGGATTGCTTCCCGCAGAAGACGGTTCACGCCACGGACTGCCGAGTCTTGCCCTTTGTGCGTTCCTCTTGACGCATATCTTAACGCAACTCCAAGAGATGACGGAAGAGTGGGATTGACGTTTTTCTTCTATAATATAAAGCTCACTGGATACGTGTCCGCGTCTGACTAAGCTTACGAGCTTTATTGAATCAAAGCGAAACCGTTCATGACCGGTATACAAAAAGGAAGCGCCATTCGCGCTTCCTTTCAGATTGTAGACAAATGGGCTGACTCAAAAAAAGAATGACTTGTCTTTTCACGCTCTTTCCTCAGGCGAGACACTAGCCAATTTTCCTGCTCCATTCGAGCAGGAAAACGGGTCTCGTTTGTCTCTGACAGCGCAAAATTGCGCTTTTTCCTGTAGGAGTGGCGTGTAACGCGTCATTCTTTTGATACTCGGAAGAAGGATCAGAGAAGCGTTTTGTTCACTCGACATCGCTTCCTAGGGAAAAACAAGCAAGAGCGACCCTGCAGCGAAGCGGCGCGATGCTTGTCCCAGGAAAACGATGCGAAACGAACAAAAAAGCGCAATCCTTCTCGTTAAAGAAAAATTGCACTCTGTCTTCAGTTTCAAAGGAAGCGCCATTCGCGCTTCCTTTTTTTGATCATGCCGAAGCATGTTCTTCTTGTGCTTTTAGTTCTTCACCGTAAGACAGCTGATCCTGCATGCGGACGAACGGTAGATAGATCGCGACCGACATCGCAATCGTCGCCAGCTGGAGCAAGGCACCCTGCCAGCCGCTGATCAAGAAGCCAGAGATGACAGGTGGTGTCGTCCATGGTACTTGAAGCGCATTAAATGGTTCGACCCAACCCCAGAGGATCGAGAAGTAGACCATGAAGGATGCAATCGCTGGTACGATGACGAACGGAACGAACATGATCGGGTTGAAGACGATCGGCATCCCGAAGATGACCGGTTCGTTGATGTTGAACAAACTTGGCGCAAGTGAGAGCTTCCCGAGCTGCTTCAAGTGAGCCGAGCGGGCAACGATCAACGTCGCGATGATGAAGCCGACCGTAATCCCTGTTCCACCGAGCTTCGTAAAGACATCGAGGAACTGAATCGTAACGATCTTCGCGTTGTCACCGACGACAAGTTCTTTTCCGGAGTCGATGATCGCTTGGTTTTGTAAAGCGTTCGCTGTCAGCAACGGTCCCATGATTCCCATGATGATCGCTGCGCCGTGAATCCCGCACCACCACATGACAGACATCAAGATCATGATCAAGACTGCTCCTGCGAGCGTATCCGTCAAGTTTTGAATCGGTGCTTGCAAGACGTCGTAGACAACTTCCGTGAACGTCCGGTCAGCGAATGCTTGGAAAACGGCAAACGTGACGACAGACAACGTGATGATCGCAAGTCCCGGAATAAGGGCCGAGAACGAGTTCGAAACACCCGGTGGTACACCGTCTGGCATTTTGATCCGAATACCGCGCTTGATGAACTGCGAGTAAATGAACCCGACGACGAGTCCGACGACGATCGAGGCAAGGACCCCTTGTCCGCCCGTCCATACTTTCGGTACGACACCCGTGACGACTTCCCCTGACTTCGACAAAACGGATGATTGTGTGATGATCAAGAAGGCGATGATTCCAAGAATCCCGGCTGGAACCCCTTCGATCTTCTCGTTTTTTACATAGGAGTAGGCAATACCGAAAACACCGATCAATGCTAGGATATCAAATGTCGCACCGACGACCTGTGTCAGCGGTAATGTCCAGTCGGCACCGAATAGGCCCGTCATGAACTTCTCCCAGCCTGGGATTGGTAACGCGAGAATCAGTAGGAATAACGAGCCGATGATCGTCATCGGCATCGTTAAGATGAAGCCGTCCTTGATCGCAAGGACAGGCTTGGCGTTCGCGAATCGTGCGAAGGCAGGAGTGACTTTTTCAAATACGGTTTCTAATCGGTTCATTCCGACTCCTCCTTATAGTTCAGCAGCACGTGTCGCGATGATTTCCTGGTACCAATGGAACGACTGTTTCTTCTTCCGTTCCAGACCATTCGCATGATCGACATAGATGAATCCGTACTGCTTTTTATATCCGTTCAACCAGCTGAGTAGATCGATGACGGACCATGCATAATAACCAGAGACATTGATGCCCTCTTCGACAGCACGCTTGACGGCGCGAAGATGACTTTCGATGTACTCGATTCGTGGTGTATCCATGATCTCTTCGCCGACGATCGGATCCTCGTCACCGAGACCGTTCTCCGTGATGTAGATTTTGATATCGCCGTATCGTGCTTGGAGCATCCGCATTCCTTCCAGGAAAGCATCCGGTGCAATTTCCCAGCCCCACTTCGTATAGACTTTATCGTCCATCAAGACTGTCTTGTAGACGCCATCGAACGATGGGTTCCCAGGACGTCCAGTTGAGTTTTCGCGACCACCTGCCATGACGAGTGCCGAATCATTTTTCATGACACGTTGTGGACAATAGTAGTTCAGTCCGATGAAGTCGTTCAGCGGTGCTGTCCGTTTCAAGAGATCGAGCTCTTCTTCTGTCCATTCCGGTAACAAGCCCTGCTTTTCTAAATCCTTCACGACATACGCTGGGTACTCACCTTTTAGAATCGGATCATAGAACCAGTGCGTCGCGTATTCATTCGCATGTACTTCGGCCTGTTTGTTCTCTGGTGCTTCATCGATGCTGAATGCCGGGTTGAAGACGTGGGTGATTCCGATTTCTCCTTCATATCCCGCTTCCTTGAACGCTTCGACGGCGCGAGCGTGAGCGACGAAGACGTTGTGCGTCGTTTGGAAGTACGCTTTTGCATCGCCTGTGATGCCGGGTGGATGTGCGCCCGTCAAGTAGCCGAGCGAACAGAAGATGACCGTCTCGTTGAAAGTAATCCAGTTGCGGACACGATCGCCGAACGCTTCGAAACAAGTCTTCGCAAAACGCACGAAGGCATCTGTTGTTTCAGGACTACGCCAGCCGCCTTGTTCTTCAAGGACTTGTGGTAAATCCCAGTGATAGAGTGTCACGAACGGGACGATCCCGTGCTTGAGGCACTCATCGATCACGTTGTTATAAAACTCAAGTCCTTTTTCGTTCACTTCTCCTGTGCCGTTCGGGAAGATGCGTGGCCATGAGATCGAGAAGCGATACGATTCAAGACCCATTTCTGCCATCAGACCGATATCTTCTTTGTAACGGTGGTAATGATCGATTGCGATATCCCCGTTCGTTGCTTCAAACGTCTTTCCGGGAATCTTCGAGAAGACATCCCAGTTCGAGACGCCTTTTCCGTCTACGTTCCAAGCACCCTCTACTTGATAAGAAGCAGAAGCAGCGCCGAATAGAAAATCTTTTGGCATTTTCATCGTCTTCACCTCTTATTTGTTTGCGAGTTTGATTGCTTGATCGAGTACTTTCGTTCCGTTCATCATGCCGTAATCAATCGTGTTGATGACATCGATTGGTACACCTTTTGGTTCACAGATCTGTTTCCCTTTCGAAAGAAGGTACTTCACCTGTGGTCCGAGGAGAGCGACGTCAAGCTCATTGACGTACGTTTCCATCTCTGATTCCGGATATGCTGCGATATCTGCTTCTAAGCCGCGCTCCGAGGCAACCGCTTTCATTTTTTCTACTAACATACTCGTCGACATACCTGCCGCACAAAAGAGTCCGATTTTCATCATTATTGATCCATTCCCTTCAATTGGTTGATTTCGTTTTGCATGTTCATCATATATCCGAGCATTTCCTTGACGAGGATCGTGTTCATGAGGTGATCCTGCGCGTGTACCATCAGGACGCCAACCGTCGCTGTCTTGCCTTGTGCTTCAAGTGTGACGAACTTCGTTTGAATGCTGTGCGCATCCTTTAGTGTCGCGTCACCTGCTGCAACAGCCGCTTGTGCCTCTTCGACTTTACCTTCTTGCATCAGTAACATCGCTTGGTGGTAGCTTGCTTTGGCGTCGCCCGACAAGGCGATCAATCCAAAAATATCTTCCGGGGTAATTTCAATCGTTTCAGAAGTCATGCTGTCTCTCCTTTGTTGTATGGATAACTTAAATTCATAGGTACAAATTCTACAGTTCGATAATAGCATGCGCTTTCATAACGTGTAAACCCTTTCTTTTTAAAAAATTTAAATAAAAAAAACACACGAAATTTGCTTCGTGTGTTTCCTTCTTATTTAATATTCGAGACTTTCAGCATCTTCACGTGGCGGAAATGATGCGTCGCCCGCGAAACGTCGAAGATTTTCCCATTCGTCAAATAGACTGTATTGTCGACGAGTAAGGATGGATCGTTCTCTTTCAATCCAAGCAACTCTGCGTCACTGCTATTCAAATAATCCGCATAGATGACGCGATCCGCAAATCCGATCGATAGATTTTGATCGTTTCGTAAATACGTATAGATCGATTTTTGAACGATATTCTCATCGAGATACATGACGAGATTTTTTCGGAAATAGGACGCTTCAATCGAAAACGGGTGATCATCGACGAGACGCAGTCGTTTGACATAATAGACCGGTGTACCGACCGGACATTTCATGCGTTCCGCGACCTCTTCGTCTGCCTTCGTCTGTTCGAAAGCGAGAACGCGCGTCTCGACCTTCCGTCCACTGAAGTCGCTCGTCAATCCTTGCAGCTTTTCGAGATTAACGTAATCACTCTTATAATGATCGCGGACGAAGACACCGCTCCCTTGTACTTGGTAAACGTATCCTTTATTGACGAGAATCTCGATCGCCTTCCGGATCGTATTTCGGCTGACATCGAATTTTTGGGCGTATTCGTCTTCCGTCAACAGTTTGTTCGTATGTTGATAGACGTGCTCATTGATCTCGATCTCGATTTGTTCAGCGACATGTTTATACTTCGGAATCAATGATATTCCCCCCTCTATCTAAAATTTGTAGGAATGAATCCGCTACCATTATAGCAGATATGTATTTTGGAGATAGGAATAAATGAAAATAAACCCGTCTCCACGAAGGAGACAGGTCTATTTGAACATGACTTATTCACCAAGTGAAGCTTGGATGAAGTCATGGAAGAGTGCTTGTGGACGTTCTGGACGTGAGATCAATTCTGGGTGGAATTGACACGCAACGAACCATTTGTGTTCTGGAATTTCGATGATCTCAACGAGACGACCGTCTGGGCTCGTACCTGAGAAGACCATGCCGTTTGCTTCGAACTGCTCGCGGAATTCGTTGCCGAACTCATAACGGTGACGGTGACGTTCGTAGACGAGCTCGCTTGAGTACGCGGCACGTGCTTTCGTTCCGTCTTCGAGTTTACATGGGTAGAGTCCGAGACGGAGTGTACCACCGAGGTCCTCGATGTCTTTTTGTTCTGGCAACAAGTCGATGATCGGGTATGGTGTCGCTGGGTCGATTTCCGCTGAGTGTGCGCCTTCGAGGTTGAGGACGTTACGAGCGAATTCGACTGTCGCGAGTTGCATCCCGAGACAGATACCGAAGAACGGTACGTTGTTCTCACGGGCGAAACGTGTTGCTTCGATTTTCCCTTCGATGCCGCGTTCTCCAAATCCACCAGGAACGAGGATACCGTCTGCTGAACCAAGCAATTCGTTGACGTTTTCGCGTGTCACGTCTTCTGCGTTGATCCAGTCGATTTCGATGTCACTGTTGAAGGCGAATCCAGCATGTTTCAATGCTTCTGCGACCGAGATGTACGCATCACGCAATTCGACGTATTTCCCGACGAGTGCGATCTTCGTCGTCTTCTCGAGGTGCGTCACTGTGTGGACGAGTTGTTTCCAAGCCGTCATGTCAGCAGCTGGTGTATCGAACTTGAAGTAGTCACAGACGAGTTGGTCCATGCCTTGGCGTTGTAAGTTGAGTGGTACTTCATAGAGTGTCGATGCATCTTGCGCTTCGATGACTGCTTCCGGACGTGTGTCACAGAAGAGAGCGATTTTATCTTTCATCTCTTGTGGGACTGGGTGCTCCGCACGTAAGACGATGATGTCTGGCTGAATACCGTAGCTACGGAGTTCTTTGACACTGTGTTGTGTCGGTTTCGTCTTGAGCTCACCTGCCGCTGCAAGATACGGAACGAGCGTACAGTGAACGTACATGACGTTTTCTTTCCCGATATCGTTTTTCACCTGACGAATGGCTTCGATGAACGGAAGCGATTCGATATCCCCTACTGTTCCACCAATCTCTGTGATGACGACGTCAGCACCCGTTTCTTTTCCAGCACGGAAGACGCGATCCTTGATTTCGTTCGTGATGTGCGGAATGACTTGTACCGTTCCACCGTTGTAGTCGCCACGGCGTTCCTTCTTGAGGATCGTCGAGTAGATACGACCAGACGTGACGTTTGCGTTCTGGCTCAAGTTAATGTCGATGAAACGCTCGTAGTGACCAAGGTCAAGGTCCGTCTCCGCGCCATCATCCGTGACGAATACTTCCCCGTGTTGATACGGGCTCATCGTACCTGGGTCGATGTTGATGTACGGGTCGAATTTTTGAATCGTGACGTTGAGGCCACGGTTTTTCAAGAGACGAGCGAGCGATGCAGCGGTGATCCCTTTACCGAGTGACGATACGACGCCACCTGTTACGAAAATATACTTTGTCATGTTAAATATTGCTCCCTTCTCTAATTCACATCTCAACAATACAGAGGTGGTAAAAACAAAAAAGCAAAAGTGCCCCCATTGGAATAGGAGACACTTTTGCTGAAATAAGCACGATGCTTAAAGAAGCCCATGACTAACTTACGTCATTCGGAAAACTTCGTCAAGCCTAATTTTTCAAAGAAAAATTTCCGTGCTCGTTCGTCAGCCGTCAACGAAAAAACTGCCATTTCTATAGGGAAATAGCAGCTGTACAGTTGTGGTTGATCGTGCTTAGACTTCCTCTTCTTCTTCGAAGTCTTCTAAGTCTTCTTCGTCGAGATCGTCATCGAGATCATCGATGGCTGCGACTTTTTTGAACGTATCATCGTCTTCGCTGTCGTCAGCTGAATCATAGTCTGCTGTCTTCGCGAATGTATCGAGATCGTCTTCGATCGTTTCGAACTCATCTTCTTCTGCATCATAGTTGAACTCTTCTTCAAACTCATCGAGTTCTCCACGTTGACGCGCTTCGATGACGAGATCCTCATCCGACTTATCGAACGGATACCAAGCGCGGAGTGACCAACGGTTCGCTCCGACGTTGACGAAGTTTCCGTCGATGTTCATGTCTGTATAGAGTTGAGCAAGTTTCTCGAACTTGTCTTCTTCATCTGTAAACGTATGGTACTTTTCGATTTCTGACGTGATGTCATCGAACGTGATTGGCTGTTCGCCAGCTTCTTGCAACATTTCGTTGACGAATTCGATCAGCGAAAGATCAGTAATCTCTTCTTTACTTAAACGGCTGAGGCTCATTGTGACGGCCACTTCCTTTCATTTGCGTTCAATCCATTACTTCTCATTATACGCAAAACAGCTTTTAAAAATCCAGTCTCTATTTAAAAAAAGCTCGAATTGATTCTCGATTCGTGTTTTTCCTACTCCCGAAAAAGGAATATCCAAGGGAGAAGAAGGAGGAATGACAGATGGAGATGACAATCGAACGGGTCAACGATTTTGATGACTTCAACTGGTTACCAATCTTATCAAAGAGTACACAGGAAGGCTATCCCTTCATCGAACGGATGCTACGTGAACGCCGAAATGAAACGTATCGAGAAGACGGAGAAGCAATGTTCGTCGTTTTGTCGCTCTCCGGTCACGTCATTGCGTGCGGGGGTTATATGAAACAAACCGACGCGATCGACGTCGGTCGGATTCGTCATGTCTATGTCTTACCGGAAATGCGACATCACGGTGTCGGTACGCAACTGCTTGAGAAGATCATCCCAGAAGCGCTGTTGACGTATTCCGAGCTCTGGCTCTATACGGACGATGCCAGTACATTTTATGAACGATTTGGTTTTGAGCCGTATACGGCAACTAAGGTGACACATCGACTTTTAAAGCATGCATTCGTCCAACCTTGAGTGTCTTGGATTGACATATCGAGAATCATCGATTAGTTTAAGCGTATGACAAATCAAGTGGATCTATTCAAGGCATTATCGAACGAGGTACGTCTTGATATCTTACGCTGGCTCAAGGATCCCGAGACTCATTTCAATAAGCCGACGGCCCATCTCGCGACGAATCTGTCGGACAAGGGAGGCATTTGCGTCGGAGATATCCAAGAGAAGGCGAACTTATCTCAATCGACCGTCTCCCAATATCTTACGATGTTGCAAAAAGTCGGATTGCTCGAATCCGAACGTCACGGCAAATGGACGTATTACCGGCGAAATGAAGAAAAAATCCAGGAGCTCGCAGCGTACCTCAAAGGAGAACTTTGATCCGTTCTCCTTGCCTTACATATCGACATTTCTCGATATTTAGATTCGTGAAAGGATGAATTCTGTTGAAAATCGTGTATTACGTACTCGCGTTACTTGCGGGTATCGCTTTAAGTGTCGAAGGGGCCATCTATGGTGAGCTCGGGAACTTCGTCGGAAAACTCGAAAGTAGCTTTTATAATTTCTTCGCCGGTACGATCATCATCGGACTGATCGTTCTCTTCTTCGGAAAAGGCTCGCTCGGCTATACATTCCGCGCACCGAAATGGACCTTGCTTGGTGGTCTACTCGGTAGCATCTACTTGACGATCCTAATCATCAGTATCCCGCTCGTCGGTGTCAGTCTCGCCATGATCAGTGTCATCATCGGACAGATGATTGCCAGCATGGTCATCGAACACTACGGCTGGCTCGGTAGTCCGAAACGTCCGATCAATCGTGACAAGCTGACGGCTTCTGCTTTGATGCTCGTCGCTCTATTTCTTATCTTTTAAGGAGGTTCGCTCGTGAATATTCTATTACTCGGTTTTACATTACTCGGCGGCGTGATGCTGAGTGCACAGTCATCAATCAACGGTGCCTTCAGTCAAAAGGCAGGGGCCCTCGAGAGTACGTTTCTGACTTTCTTCACCGGGATGCTGATTCTCGCACTCGCCATCTTGTTCTTTGGTCAAGGGAACGTCTTGCTCTTGCTTGAAGCACCACGTTGGCAACTGAGTGCCGTCTTGTTCGGCGTCAGTTATCTCTTCCTGACGATTCTTGCTGTTCCGCAAATCGGTGTCACGGCTGCTAGTATCGCGACCGTCATCGGTCAACTCGCAGCAGGGATGGTCATTGATCACATCGGTGCGTTCGGTGGCGTCGTCGTTCCGCTCGATGGAAAACGTCTGCTTGGTCTGCTTGCGATGCTGGCTGCGCTTTACTTCGTCTATCGCGGGAACACACGTAAAGACGTGTCCGCTTCATCTGATTCGATGGCATCGTGACGATTGTCCTCACGATCTGTCAAATAGAACATAAAAAAACCGAAATGCTGAAGTGGATCTACTTCAGCATTTCGGTTTTTTCGTGTCGAACGATCCGTTGATGAACGTGCAAGACGAAGACTCCTGCGGGAAAAGCGGAATGGGTGAGACCCCGTAGGCGCGAATGCGGCGAGGAGGCTCGCCTTCCGCCCGCGGAAAGCGAAGTCTTGCACGAGAATCAACACTTGTGTTTTATAAATATCTTATTGCCCCAGCTGTTGTCTCTTAAGTAAGCGCAACGCTTCCGTCGCGAGGCGATGATCCGCTTCCTGCGATAGACCGGAAACGGTAATCGTACCGATGACACCGACTCCTTCGATCCGAATCGGGAACGATCCGCCGGCATCGGCATAATCAGCCGGAGAAACGGCATACATCGAGTGGTACGAGCGATGTTTACTCTCATTATACCGACGCATGTAGAGTGAGCTATAGCCATGCCGCAAGACGACGTTCGATTTCCGACGGATCCATTCTTCCTGATCCGGTGCCGTACCGTCGAGTGCCGCGTAATATAAACGCTGCCCGTTCCGTTTGATTTCAACGGCGATCGATAAGTTCTCCTTCATCGCCCGTCCGATCAACTCATGCCCCATTCCGATTGCTTCCGTGTTCGTCAGTGACGTCAAAACGAGTTCATCTTCTTCCGCTAGCAATACCTTCAATTCTTCCATGCATCCCATTCCTTTCGTAAGAGGCGTCGTCCTTCATCACTGCTGATGCGCACCGCTTCAATCAAGCGCATCGTTTTTTCCGCATCGCGTAAATCGACAGGTACTCGTCCCCCGCGAAGTCCTTCTGCCAACTGTTCATAAAACGTCGCATAACTGCCTGGAAGTGTCGCGAGACGCTCGACGGGCTGATCGGCGATTTGAAGGTAACCGTAGGAATCTACTTCATCTTCACCGAGCTGTTCGTTCACCGGATGACCTTTCGCAAGCCGTCCTTCTTGCGGGTCCATTCCGTATTTAATGTAACTGCCGCGCGTCGCATGAAACTCGAAACGCGGCGTTGGTCCTTGAATGAAGGACGTCGAACGAAGGATGACACGACGTGTACCGTAATGTAGCGTGACATGGAAACCATCATCGACGACAGCACCGTCACGTTGCAGGTAGACGTCGCCCGTCAGTGCATCCGGTTCTCCGAACAAGGCAAGTGCTTGATCGAGTAAGTGTGAGCCGAGATCAAACAGGATGCCGGCACCACTTCCCGCTTGTTCCCGCCAGCGTTCACGAACGACCGGGCGATAGCGATCAAAGCGTGATTCGATGACTTGCCAGTCGCCGATCTCGTTCATTTCCATCAATTGTTCAAGTGTCAGGAAGTCACCGTCAAAACGACGGTTTTGATAAACGGCGACTTGAACGCCGTGTTGTTTCGCTAACGTTTGCAGCGCCAGTGCTTCTTCGATCGTCACGACGGCCGGCTTTTCGAGTAAGACGTGCTTTTTTGCTTCAATTGATTGTTTTGCCATTTCGAAATGGAGTGCCGTTGGTGTCGTGATGATGACGAGTTCCGTGTTCTCATCCTGCAAGGCTTCAGCAAGTGTCGCGACGACCGTCGCCTTACTGAAATGTTGTGCTACCTGTTCCGGTCGACTGGAGACGACTTGCGTCACTTCAAATGCCGGTAATGCCTGTAAGAACGGAACGTGGAACGTCACCGCTGAAAAACCGAATCCGACGAGCGTCGTTTGAATCGGGTTCATGTTGTTTCCTCCTCTGTCACGTCGAGATCGACATGATAATGATCTAGTCGTTCTTGCCACGTTGCGTCTGGTACTTGATCCGTAACGAGTACATCGATTTGCTCCCAGTCACAGACCTTATGCAAAAAACGCTTATTGAATTTCGTATGGTCTGCGAGGACGATGACACGGGTCGCGCTTCGAATCATCGCTTTCTTTACGACCGCTTCTTCGAGTTGTTCCGCAAAAAGTCCTTCTTCCGTCAATCCACATGCTCCAAGAAAAACACAATCGACTTGATAATTCAGGATGTCGTCTGCCGTCTTGATCCCACTTAAGCTACGCGCATGCCGGTCGAAACGTCCTCCCGTGACGTACAGCTCAATATCCGTGCGAGCTCCGACATAGTCTGCGATATCGAGGGAGTTCGTGATGACTTGTAGTGGATATGGCGGAAGTGCTCGTGCCATCTCAGATACCGTCGTTGCAGCATCGAGCAATAAGCGATCGTTCGCTTGGACGTGACGCGCTGCACGCTGCCCGATCCGCCGTTTTTCCGGTTTCTCTGTCCGCTGTTCATACGCAAGCGTTCCGCCAGCACGAACTAATCCATTCTTAACGCGAATGATCTCCCCTTCTTGTTCGAGGACGATGACGTCACGACGTGCAGTATCTCGTGAAATCTGATACTCCTGCATCAATTGATCGAGCGAAATTTCAGGACTCGTCTTGATCCATTCCCGCATCTGTTGCAATCGTTCGATTTGCCCCATCGCTTCCTGCCTCCTTTTTCTTTATTTTAAGTTTTTTCATTACAATACGCAATTTTAATGCAAATAGTTCAACAGTAATTCGGGTAAATAATAGAAGACAACTACTTTCAGAACGGAGGAATTGATATGCAAACGATGTTGATCACGGGTGCTTCTTCCGGTATCGGTCTTGCAACGGCGCGGCGATTCGCAGACGCCGGATGGTTCGTCTACGCTGGTGTCCGGAGTCCAGACGAAATGACCGTGTCATTACCGACGCTTACCTTCTTGCCGCTCGATGTGACAGATGAAACAAGCGTGAAAGCAGCCGTTCGTCAAATTGAACAAGAAGTCGATCATCTCGACGTCGTGTTCTGTAATGCCGGTCATGGTTTGCTGCGCGCACTCGGTCAAGCGACGAGTTATGAAATCAAACAACTCTTCGAAACGAACGTCTTCGGTGTCATCCGAACGATCGAAGCTTGTCTCCCCTTACTCAAACAAGCACCGGACGGTAGTCACTTACTCGCGACTTCAAGCGTCAGTGGTCTCGTCGGTCAACCGATGAATGAACTGTATTGTGCCAGTAAGTTCGCGATCGAAGGGCTGTTCGAAAGTCTTGCGACCTACTATAAACCGTACTTCAACATCGACGTCACCCTGATTGAACCAGCCGCTGTCGAGACGAACTTTACCGCAACGGTTCTCGATCAACTCGAACGTACGGGTGGCTTACACGAAGACGACTTCAAACCGATCATCACGGCCTATTTGCAGACGTATCGGACGCGACATGCCGATCGCCAATCGGCAGAAGCTCTGGCTGAGGTGATCTTCGAGGTCGTCCACCGTGACGAACGTCCGTTACGGATCCGGACGACAGAAGCCGACGAACATTTCGTCGCCCATAAAACGCATCATGATCCGTCAGGACTCGAAGGGATCGCCAAAATACGACGGCTGACATTAAATCTCGACTGATTTCCCTTTTTTTGAAATTTCAATCCGCCTCAGCAATCTTTGCCCACTATACTGAGACTATCTACCTAAAAATTATCTAGAAGGGCGGAACGCCATGCCATCCTTGTTTCTTTTTACGATCGTCTATCTGATTCCAACCTTTATCATGTTCTACATGTCGATTGATATATTTTTACGCAATCCATCACGTCCACAGCACCGACTGCTGAGTTTATTCACGTTCGCTTACGGGATGTTGTTCCTCGGTGAATTTTTCCGGAATGCCTCCCCGATCGAGTCGAGTCCGGCGTTCGTGACCTACTGGTTCGGGAATGCCGGTCTGATCGTCTTCAGTACATCGCTCCATTTCATCTTTCGCGTCTCGAATTTATGGAAACGGATGCCACGACTGCTCTATCCGTGGATTTTCTATCTGCCAATGGGCATCGTGCTGACGACATACGTCTTCCAGACGAACGTCATCAACAGTCAGCAATTCACACAGGTCGGACAGTTCATTTACCCTGAATTCAACACACAATATCTAGTGACGATGACGGTCGGGAACATCTTCCATCTCCTCGTCATCGGTCTGCTCGTATACGCACGGACACACTTGAAAGATGCACGTCGTGGCATCATCAGTGTCTTACTCAGTGTCGCGATTCTCGTTCTCGCGTGGGATATCGTCTTCGGCTACTGGTCGTTCCACGGCATCATGCCACCGTATGCCTATATGTATGGCGGTTTGTTCTGGGCAGGAGCACTGGCGATCGCGATGCGCCGATTCGATTATCTTGCGTCCTATCAGAAGCGTTTCGCGACGCTCTACAATTTGAATCCTTCGGCAATCCTGCTGCTCGACCGAGATGGACGAATCGAGAGCGCCAATCCAGCCGCTCATCGGCTGTTTGAGACCGATGACTTAACGGCATGTACGTTTTCGACCTACTTACCGGATAAAAAACAAGCCGATTGGTCGCTGCATTATATGACGCACTTTTTATCACAGCGAAAGTTCAACGAATTCGAGACGAAGATTTTGACAGCACAACAGCAAGAACGCTACGTCGTCATGGATGCCGACTTCGTCTTCATCGAACAAGAGCTGCACGGGATGCTGTTGATTCGTGATATCCAGTCCTTTAAGGAAGCGGAGCAGACGATTCGTTTCTTCGCCTACCACGATCCGTTGACGAAGATTGCGAATCGCCGGAGCTTTTATGAACGTGCGGCGCAAGAGTTACTCGAACTTGATCATATCGCGATCATCGTCGTCGACCTCGACGGTTTCAAAGCCATCAACGATACGTATGGACATCAAATCGGTGACGCCTTCTTGATTCATATCGCTCGCCTCCTAGAACACCATGCGGAACAGAATGGGTTCGCTGCCCGTGTCGGTGGCGACGAATTCTTCTTACTCTATCGTCATCCGTCTGTCGCTACACTCCATGCCTATGCTGCGAATCTGTTGACGTACTTGCAAGACAACCCTTACCGGTTCGCTGAAGAAACCATTGAAATTCGAACGAGCATCGGACTTAGCTACTCACCCAATCATGGCGTCGATCTCGACACGCTGATTCAGCATGCTGACCAAGCGATGTATCGCGTCAAACATGCCGGAAAGAATGATTATCTCATTCATGATACGATGGACTCGACGCAACGATCCTAAAGGAGAGATTCCATGATTTCTGTACTGACGATTTTTTCACGCTTATTCAAGGGATTGCGCCGCGCCTTTCACTTATCTTACTTTCGTGGTCTATTGATTCTCTGCCTGTTGACGCTCGTCTCCGGGACGATCTTCTATAGCACGGAAGAAAACCTATCGATGGTGGATGCACTTTACTTTTGTATCACGACACTAAGTACGGTCGGGCATCCAACATTCGTTCCAACGACGACGCTCGGTAAGGTCTTTACGATGGCATATATCACGATCGGCTGCGGGCTGTTCTTAACACTGATTGCCACGTTATCGTATGTCCTGATTAAACAACCGGAGGATGAATAAGGGGGAATGATTCATGCGCCAAGCTGCCATCCAAAATAACTTCGATTGGTGTCGCCTCGTCTGTGAGTCAGCCGGTTGCCGGGTGACGGAAACTGATTCGACCTGGCACGCTCAAGGAAATGTACCAAGCTATTATCCGGAACTGATGGTCCGGCTTCCCCATCAGCGAATTGGTGTCACGGATGTCTATAGCATCAAGGACTGCACGGCAAGCTATGATTTCTCGAATGCCGGTCTCAGTCATCTATTCACAGCAGAATGGATGACCCGCCCTGCCATACTCGATCGCCGTGCCCTTCCCGTCGATTGGTCCGTCGTGACGGATCTCGATCAGTTCGCTCGCTTCCAGTCGATCCAGGCAACACCGGAGTTGCCCACAACATTATGGCAACATCCCGCTGTCCGCTTCTTCTATTCAGAGGCGCAACAAGCAAGTTGCATCGCCTACTCGAATCAAGTGACGACCGGACTGACGTACGTCAACTCCGATTACCTCGACGAACGCTTATGGGATGATATCGCACGTTTGAGTTCAGCACATTTTCCTGGTCAATCGCTCGTCGGTTACGAGTATGGTGATCACCTGATCACGGCGCTTGAAGCCGGCTTTGACGATGTTGGTCCACTCGCGATCTGGATTCGCACGACGAATGATCACACATGAAAAAACCGAACCGATTCCCTTCCTCTTGACGAAGATGAATCGGTTCGGTTTTTTTACATTAAGCGGCTAATGAATGCCGTGGCGATCCCGAAGTAGACGAGGAGCGACAAGATATCGTTCAACGTCGTGATCAATGGTCCGGATGCGATTGCCGGGTCAATCTTTAGACGATGTAAGATCAGCGGAATGATCGTTCCAGCAAGTGTCCCAAAGATCAACGTAATGACGAGCGAGCTGCCGACGACAAGACCTAAGACGGCACTTCCTTGCCAGACGTAGGCGATGACGGCAATCAAGATGCCACAAATGACACCAATGATTAAACCAACCCAGAGTTCTCGCAGGATTAATCGAGTCGCGACCCGCTTATCGACTTCACGCGTGATCAATCCGCGGACGACGACCGCGAGCGATTGAGTACCAGTATTCCCGGTCATCCCCGCAATCATTGGCATGAAGAAGGCAAGCGCGACGACTTTTGAGAGCGTCTCTTCGAACTGGCTGATGATCGATCCGGAGACGAGCCCGATGAACAGTAGCAAGACGAGCCATGGCAAACGCCGAGTCGCCGCAATCCACGGCTTCGTCTCAAAATCAATCGATTTACCGGACGCTGAGAGTTTCTCGATATCTTCGTTCGCTTCCTCCCGTAAGACATCAAGCGCATCATCGACCGTGATCAGTCCGACGAGAATGTCGCCCTCGACGACGGGTAACGAGACAAGATCATAGCGTTCGAACAATTGCGCGACCTCTTCTTGATCGGTCTCTGCTGCGACCCGGATCACCTTCGTCTCCATGACGTCACTGATCCGTTCCGTATTTTCAGCTAAGATGACATCCCGGTATGAGATGACCCCAACGAGTTCACTGAGTTGATTGACGACGTAGACATAGTTGATGGTCTCCGAGTATTCGATGTAGTCGCGCATTTTCTCGACCGTCTCACCGACCGTGAAATCCTCGCCGACCCAGATGAACCGGTTCGTCATCAAGCGCCCGGCCGTTTCCGGTGGATACGTCAAGAGATTGCGGACGATCAGAGCCTCGTCCGTCCGCATGCTACCAAGCAAACGGTCGGTCTCTTCCGGTCCCAGTTCCTCAAGTACATCCGCGACATCATCGTTTTCCATTAAATCGAGGACGTGCCCGGCACGCTCGACGTCTAAACGACGTAAGACGGCGAGACGTTGCTCCCCTTCGAGCTCCTCGAGGACATCTGCCAATCGCTCGTGATCAAGATAGTCGAGGAGTCGTGCCTGATCGTCTTCGCCCAACTCTTCATACACTTGCGCGATATCATACGGATAGACCTCTTCGATGACTTGCTGTGCTTGCTCCCGTTTTTCCTTCGCGAGCGCATCGAGCAAGAGCCACTTCCATTGCTGTTCTGCTGTCTGACGCAATCTCCTCACCCCCTGTATTCTGCCTTTTCATCTTAGCACGAGTTGATTCGCGATCGATATCGAAAAACAGTTGACATCTGTTTCCTATGGCTTTAAAGTTTGCCTTAAGGAAACATTATTTGTAGACCGAATCTTTTTCCAGTGATTGGAGTTAAATTTTTTACTCTATTTTTTGCCCTAAGGAAACTTTCCTTCTATATACCACAAAATCAAAGGAGTGATCATTCATGTACGCCCTTGACGTTGATCGTCTCACCGTCTCTTATTTTGATACCCATGCACTCGACGGAGTGTCCGTTCGTCTTCCGGTCGCTTCGTTGATTGGCATCATCGGACCGAACGGTGCTGGTAAATCCACATTCTTAAAAGCCATCCTCGGTCTGATCCCGGCTCGGATCGAGCAGTTACGCGTGCTCGACCAATCACTCGAAGACGTCCGGTCACGCGTCGCTTATGTCCCGCAACGAAGTGCAATTGATTGGGACTTCCCAGTTCGTGTGCAGGATGTCGTGTTGATGGGCTGTTATCCGAAGCTCGGCTTATTCAAACGACCATCGAAGGCCCAAAAAGCGTTCGCCATGGAATGCCTCGAGCGCGTCGGTATGTCCGATCATGCCGAACGCCAAATCGGTGAACTGTCAGGTGGACAGCAACAACGGGTCTTTCTGGCGCGTGCCCTTGCCCAAGAAGCAGAGCTGCTATTGCTGGACGAACCGTTCGTCGGCATCGATGTTGCGAGTGAGCAGATGATCATCGAACTCTTACGGACCCTTCGAGCCGAAGGGCGGACGATCGTCGTCGTCCATCATGATTTGCATAAAGCAGAGGACTACTTCGACACATTGATGCTGTTGAACAAACAACTGATCGCTGTCGGTCCGCCGTCTGATATCTTGACACCGGAATGGCTCGAACCAGCATATGGCTTACCCCTATTCGAACGACGCAAGGAGGGACAAGGATGACGTTCATTGAGGCATTACTTCAGTATGAGTTCTTACAAAAAGCGATGATCACCGCCGTCATGGTCGGCATCATCTGTGGTATGATCGGCTGTTTCATCATCCTTCGCGGGATGTCGTTGATGGGGGATGCAATCTCGCACGCCGTTTTACCTGGTGTTGCGATTTCCTACCTACTCGGGATCAACTTCCTGATCGGCGCCGTTGTCACAGGACTCGTGACCGCACTCGGCATCGGCTTCGTTAGCCAGAACAGTCGCATCAAGAACGATACGGCAATCGGAATCATGTTCACATCCGCCTTCGCCCTCGGGATCATCCTGATCTCGTTCTTACGCAGCAGTAGTGATCTCTATCACATCTTGTTCGGCAACGTCCTCGCGGTCCGTCCGAGCGACATGTGGATGACCGTCATCATCGGATTGATCGTCCTCGGCGGAATCTTCTTGTTCTACAAAGAGTTATTGATCAGCTCGTTTGATCCGACGATGGCGCAAGCCTATGGACTATCGACGCGTTGGATTCATTACGGACTGATGACGTTACTAACACTCGTCACCGTCGCTTCACTTCAGACCGTCGGCATCATCCTCGTCGTCGCGATGCTGATCACACCAGCAGCGACCGCGTATTTACTGACGAATCGCCTCTCAAGGATGCTGTTCCTAGCGGCAGGATTCGGTACGTTGTCCGCCATCGTCGGACTGTATTTCAGCTTCACCTATAATCTATCTTCCGGTGCGTCGATCGTCCTCGTCGCGACGACGTTGTTCGCACTCGTCTTCGTCTTCTCACCACGTCACGGTCTGATGCGTCACCGGAAACGAAAGGAGTCTACTGTATGAAAGTAAAACTTTTTCTGTTCGTCCTCCTCAGCACGGTCTTACTTGCTGCTTGTTCGACACCAGCAGAAGATAATGGAAAGCTGAAGGTCGTCGCGACATATTCGATCCTCGCTGACCTCGCACGTGAGGTCGGCGGTGAACACGTCGATGTCCACAGTATGGTCAAGATCGGGGCAAACCCACACGAGTATGATCCACTTCCAGCAGACGTACAAGCGATGGCAGATGCTGACGTCGTCTTCTACAACGGGTTGAACCTGGAAGCCGGCGGCGCGTGGTTCGATAAACTCCGGGCAACGACTGGCAAAGACGCGTCTGACGCGCCCGTCTATCGTTTAAGCAAAGGCGTCGAACCGAAATACCTGACGACGAAAGGCAAGGAATCGGAGACCGATCCGCACGCGTGGCTCGACGTAAGCAATGGGATCCGCTACGTCGAAAACGTCAAGCAGGCATTAATCAAGGAAGATCCAAAGCACGAAGCCGACTACGAAAAAAATGCCGATGCTTATATCGAAAAACTGCAGACGCTTGATCAGGAAGCGAAACAGCAGTTTGCCGCTATTCCGAAAGCAGAACGTCATCTTGTCACGAGCGAAGGAGCTTTCAAATACTTCGGAACCGCCTATGACGTCAAAGCGGATTATATTTGGGAGATCAACTCGGATAATCAAGGAACTCCGGCTCAAGTCCGCCGGATCGTCGATACGATCAAGGAGCAAGATATCCCTGTCTTATTCGTCGAAACAAGCGTCGATCGACGGAGCATGGAAACCGTCTCAAGAGAGACTGGCGTTCCGATCGGCGGCACACTCTTCACTGATTCGCTTGGCGCCCCCGGAAAAGACGGTGATACGTATTACAGCATGATACAAACAAACATCGAGACGATCACGGAAGCACTCGCCAAGTAAGCGTCAACAAATCGTCATGCTTTCATCGTTTTGCTTTCCTTATAATGAAGGCAAGACGATGAAAGAGAGGCACATTATGCAAACACGACTATATCGTTACGCCTTTCCCCTTAGTATCAGCCTGTTGCTCGCTGCATGCGGAACAGCTGACCAAACGGGTGCTCCAAAAACAGAACAGACGAATCACGGAGATCATGCGGATCATGCCAGCCACGGTGCTGGTGATCAACTCGAGAAGACCGCGGGACCAGACACGTTACCCGCTTTTCTGAACGAACAGGATAAGTCGATCCAGACGATTTACCGCTCCGTCGCTAAACATCCTGATCTCTTGAAGAAAATGCCTTGTTATTGCGGTTGCGGCGAATCTGCTGGTCATACAAGCAACTATGACTGCTTCATCGAAGAGCAGACTGCTAGTTCCACGACCTGGACGACGCACGGCATCACGTGCGGCACCTGTCTCGATATCGCAGCACAGTCGATTGTCGCTTATCAAAAAGGTAGCTCCGTCAAGGAAATCCGGACTGCCATCGATCAAGCGTACGCGAAGACTGGTGTTACACCGACGCCGACGCCAGCGCTTTAAAAATAGCCTGCTTCTTGTCACGAACCATGTGATCTGAAGCAGGCTATTTCGTTTAGACCGTCACAGCAACTTGCGCCGTCAACGCCATCGTATTTTGTTCCGAATCCTTAAAGAACGCCATCCACGTCTCTTCCGTCTCGGAACGCGTAATCATGTGTGGTTCTCCGAGAAAAACGACACCTTGTTCTTGCATCCGCTTATATTCTACTTGCAACGAATCAACCTCAAAATATATAACGGAACTCGGATGATCGAATGCCTCTGTCTCTGGCAAAGTTAACATTAATTGAATATTCCCACACTGAAGGAAAACCATCGTCTCGAGTTCAAATAGGACGGATAATTGCAACACATCCCGATAAAATGCTGTACTACGCTTAATATCCTTCACTGGAATTCCAATCTGTTGAACGCGTTTCATTTCATTTCCTCCCTCTGTTTGGCTCGTAAGACAAGCGGTCGACCCGACAACAGCTCATCCAGTTGATAGTACGTATGTGCCCGAATCGGTCGATCCGTTCGTGGCAGGTGACGGAGTTCATACGCTACTTCCAGTAAATAAAATTTGTATTCCTCCCCTTCATCAAAACCGAAGCTCGCGCGCCGTTCTTCGATATACGCAAGGACACGCTCCTGTTGTGAGAACGAGAGCCGCTGGACTTGTGGGGCGAGTGCCTCGTGCGGAGAGAGCACGATTTCCCGCTCCGTGCGATACAATCGATGCATGACGCCACCACTTTGACGCAAGGCAATCAGACGCGCGGGTCGATACGGACGGGGGTGCGGGTGCGCATGGACGAGGTAACGTTCAATGGTAACCTGAGTCGGTCCTGCCGGTAGAGAGATGACGTCATACATACAAAATCGCTCCTTCTCAAAAAATAATAGCTACTCTCATATGCTACCATATCTATCCAGCATTCTTCCGTTGACGACAGAAGGGGAATCCGTTTTCAAAGTTTCGCAACTGGTTTTAAGACGAAGCGAGCGTGGAACAGATGGAGAGAAGCGATTCCTATCTGGAAAGGATGATTGTAGATGTCGAACATGTCCGCTGTCGGTTTCCACCGACACTTACCACTAACGGAACACGAAAGTCTGATTGACCTGGAACTACCACGCCCGGAAGCAACGGGACACGATCTCTTAGTTGAGATCAAAGCTGTCTCCGTCAACCCGGTCGATACGAAAGTCCGTGCTCACGGGAAAGACGAAGACGCCCCGAAGGTCATCGGTTACGATGCAGCCGGAGTCGTCGTTGAAGTCGGCGATGATGCTTCCCTCTTCCAAGTCGGTGATGAAGTTTATTACGCCGGTGCAATCCAGCGTCCCGGTTCAAACAGTGACTTCCAACTCGTTGATGAACGAATCGTCGCCAAAAAGCCGGAACGGTTGACGTTCAGCGAAGCCGCTGCTCTCCCGTTGACGACGCTGACAGCTTACGAAGCATTGACTGATCGTCTCGGATTGACGTTTGACGCTAAGTCGAATCTCGAGAAGACGATTCTCATCATCGGAGCTGCTGGTGGTGTCGGTTCAATCGCAACACAACTCGCGAATCATGCTGGACTGACGGTCATCGGAACAGCGTCGCGTGACGAGACGATCGATTGGGCAAAGGAACACGGTGCACATCATACGATCAATCACCACGAGGCATTCCGTCCTCAGCTGGAAGCCCTCGGCTACAAATACGTCGACTATATCTTCTGTCTCAATGCGACGGACCAACATTTTGAGACGATGGTCGATGTAATTGCACCACAAGGGAAAATCTGTAGCATCGTCGAGACGGATCAAAAACTCGATTTAAGTGCGCTCCAACAAAAGAGTGCAACGTTCGTCTGGGAGTTCATGTTCACACGCCCGCTGTTTGCGACAGAGGACATGATCCGCCAACATGAGATTCTGACGCAAGTCGCAGCATGGATCGAAGAGCATACACTTGAGACGACGGTGACACAGACGTTAATCGGCATGAACGCTGACAATCTGAAAGAAGCACACCGTCTCGTCGAGAGCGGAAAAACGATTGGGAAGATTGTCGTCGAACATCATTAATGGGCATCGGAGCAGGTTGGGCGTAAAATCCCGTCCTGCTTTTTTGTCGTTCTAAGTTTTCTTTGTGAACCTGTATCTCTTACTTTGAAGATATTTTAAGCATTATGACTATATTTATTCGTCTAAAAAATGTACGATTACGGTAACAAATATTCCAATGTAATACATCTAATCGACGCTTGACTCACATAGACAAAGGAGCATCCATAATCCATATGCGAAAATGGTTCAATCAGAAGATCAGCCGACAGATCATGTCGTCGTTTTATCTCATTCTTATTACACTATCGATCTCTTCCCTGGCTGCTTATTTTTATACGAACCACCAAGTCACGGATGCGAAACAAGAGCTCGATGCGATCAGCTTACGTGAAGATCGAGCGACGAAACTTTGGGACGATTGGCAGTCCCTTCAATACGAGATGCGGGGCTATATCGTCTTCGGGGACGATGCCGTGCTCGACGTGATTGATGAAAAGAAGGCATCACTCGAACAACAGACCGCTTGGTTTGAGAAGAATCGCTTATATAAAGCGGACGAAGTCTATGCGTCTGATATCCGGTCGCTCTATAACTCGTATACGAACTTCGTCATGCCAAGCCTGATTAAATATGTCCAAGCGAAGCAGTCAGGCACGATTGACGAACGTTTCTTGCAGATGCCGAGTCTAAAAGCGATGATGCCAGAAGTACCGCGGGACCCGAACCGAAAGTTCAAGATGAATGCCTCGAACAGTGAGACGATGCGTAAAAGCGTCAACACGATGGAGAGCACATTCACGAACTATCGGAGTAGTCTTCGCGCGAAAGAACTCGGTGCAAAAGAACAACTTGTCACCCAGACGAAGTACGCTGAGTGGATTTGGCTCGTCAATCTGCTCGTCCTATTCCTTGTCATCTTGCTGATTGTTCGCCCGTTCATCGAACGGACGACACGACAAATCCATCTCTTGAGTAAAGAAAGTAAGCTTCTTGCGAGCGGTGAGCATACGTTACCACTTATTCCACTCAATCGTGCTGACGAGATTGGTGAATTGAGTAAATCGTTCCATCAGATGGCGACAGCCTTGATTGAAAATAAACACCAATTGATGTCGACGAACGTTAATCTCGCAGATGCATTGAAACTAACGCAACGGAACGAGTCCCACTTGCGCCTGCGAAACCAATTGACCGAAACACTGGCATCGCGCGATAGCATCAGTGCTTATCCTTCTGTCATCCAAAAGATGGTTGAAATCACGCAGTCTGATCAAGGCGCACTGATCTTTAAAGAAGGAACAAAAGTCATCGATATCGTCTTTTATCCACAGACACCGCTCACAGTTGAGGATTGGATGCCAACGATTGAGCCGTTATTGCGTGAATCGCGACAAGATAAACGACCGCATACACAGTTCGAGGACGAAGTCGCACGCGCTGTCACACCGGTTCTTGATCCAAGTCAAAATGAGATCATCGCCTATATCTTCTTGTCCCGCGATCAGGATCGGTTTGATCGTTACGAGCAGGAAGAGCTCGCTGCCTTCGCGCGCCAGCTAGCGTTATCACTCCTACGGATGCGGACGTTCGACGAGATTGAACGCGAACGAGAAAAAACGGCGCGACTATTGAACTCGATCCGTGAATCGATCGTCTATATCGAACCTGAAGGTGATATTCAATTAATCAACCGACCGTTACTCGACCTGTTCGATCACCCGGTTGATGACAGCCTCGATGAGAATGGTCTGATGAATATCACTCCGTCTGTCGTTCAACTCAAGCATCGCGTCGACCAACTACCGGAATTCGAACGTTACTTGAAAAAGACGTTCGTGAAACGAGAAATCGGTGAAGGAATCACCTTCTCGATCGATCACGAGCGACGCTTCATCAAGACGTACTCCGAGAGCATTCATTATGGTGGACAGTTCCGCGGGATTCTACTCGTCTTACGTGACGTGACGAACGAAGTCGAGATTGATCGAATCAAAAACGAACTCGTCTCGACGATCTCGCACGAACTGCGGACACCACTCTCGTCGATCTATGGCTTTACTGAGCTGATGATTCAGCGTGACCTGCCACCGAAGCGACAGAAGAAGTATCTCGAAGCGGTCCATTCGGAAACAGAACGTCTTTCACTGTTGATCAATGACTTCCTCGACCTACAACGGATGGAAGCAAACCGTCAGGAATACGAGATGGCACCGTTCGATATCGTCGCGATGATTCGTGATTTGAAACAGTTGCATAGCCTGTCGTCTTCTTCCCACGCAATTGAAATATTCCGAAACGTCGAACCGCTGATTGTCGAGGGGGATGCGAAGAAGATTCGCCAATTGTTCAGTAACCTGATCAACAATGCGATCAAATACTCACCAGCGGGTGGAACGATCGATATCCAACTAACGCGACACACGTCACGTGTCACCGTCGCGATTCAAGATGAGGGTATCGGGATTCCGGCTTCCGCGATGAGTAACCTGTTCCAAAAATTCTATCGTGTCGACAATTCGGATACCCGTCAAATCGGCGGTACCGGTCTTGGGCTCTCAATCTGTCGCGAAATTGCGCGTGGACATGATGGAGAAATCCATGTCGAGTCAATCGAAGGACAAGGCTCGACGTTCACAGTCGAACTTCCGTTAACACAAAACACATGATGCATACGAAAAAGCGCCAGAATGCGAATCCGCATTCCGGCGCTTTTTGAATTAGGTAATGTTATGAGTTGAGACGGCTTGCCACTTCAACCGTCCGTTTCGCTTGATG
Source organism: Exiguobacterium abrahamii (assembly GCF_015645365.1). Classification (NCBI taxonomy): domain Bacteria; kingdom Bacillati; phylum Bacillota; class Bacilli; order Caryophanales; genus Exiguobacterium; species Exiguobacterium abrahamii. Next base: position 34,401 of record NZ_JADOYC010000001.1, on the reverse strand, counting down.
GCGCACGGCTGGTTCGACGGATTCGACCATGTTGCCGTCTTGGTCGACAGTGACCGATGTACCATATGGATTTCCGCCCGCTGCGAACAAGACAGGATCCGAATAACCCGGTGCCGCAACGATTGCACCCCAGTGGAACATCGTCGTATAGACCGCGAGAACAGTCGCTTCCTGACCCCCGTGCGGATTCTGTGCCGACGACATCGCACTGACGACTTTATTGACGAGTTTGCCTTGTGCCCACAGTCCGCCTGTCGTGTCGAGGAACTGTTGGAATTGTCCTGGGACATGACCGTAACGTGTCGGGACGCTAAAGATAATCGCATCTGCCCAGTCGAGTAGATCCGGTGTCGCTTCTTCGATATCACGTGTGGCATCCGCATGCTTTTGCCACAATGGGTTGGAAGCAATCGCTTCTGCTGGGGCTGTCTCCTTGATTTTCGCAAGGCGGACTTCTGCTCCTGCCGCTTCTCCCGCTTCTTTTGCCCATGAGGCAAGTTGATGGTTCGTTCCGGTTGCGCTGTAATAGATGACCGCTAGTTTCACGTTTGACATGACTTCGCTCCTTTTTTAAAAGACAGTGACGGACGATGAACGTACACGCTTTCTATTCCCGCTTTCTGCGCAAATTAACGTCAATTGTTTGAATTCAAGAGGAAATATAGACCAATTCTTCAACCAAACGTTTGAGCCAAAGACCATTTTAAAATAAAACAGGAATCCCGTAAGACATTTTCTGCCTTGAAGGATTCCTGTCCGCTCACTTATTTAACGGTTAAACTAAAGGTCTTACTCTTACGCAACTTGATCGACTCGGCATGTACCGTGACCCGAGTGCCTCGTTTTTGTTTCGGGAACGTCATCGTTTGTGTCTTACCGGTTGCGAGTTTCGTGTACCGCTTCTTATTGATTGTGACGACGATCGTCTTCCCTTTCGTCGCTTTGACTTTCCATGATGTACTCGTCGGACTGAGTGACGTCGTATACGACTTGAGTGTTGGATTGGCTGCTGCCACGACTTTCTGCCCGGAGACTTGAAGTTGTGTTCCTTTACGGGCAACGAACGTCACGACTTGACCAATCTTCAACGGTTTGGTTTTGATTGCAAAGATTCGTGTTTTCTTCCGATCGATGTATGCTGTATATTTCCCATCAATGTACAGCTTTCCGTAATCAGCATCCCAATCAAGAACTCCTTCGATCATCGTATGTTCATCCGTTAGTGGTGCGGATAGATTACTGTAAATCATCACGCTATCTTTCAGAGAGAGTGATTTCGTAGGATACTCACCACTTCGTGTAACACGATATGACGCTAAGTCATTCGTATACGGAATCGTGATCTCGGTCTTTTTCGTTGCTGGAACAGATTGAATTTGTCGTTTCCCTGCATAGATTTTATAGATACCGCCTTCTTTGGCACTTTCTAAGCGGTATGTAATGAATTTAAAATTATCGTTTTTCGACTGGGTAATGCGTGGCACTTCATAACCTACGACGGTCCGGTTCACGGATGTTACTTGATTGAAGTCTCGTGTATTTCCGAACGTCCAACGCGTCACCTGACCGACAAGATTTTTCGTCGACACATTGATTTGGACACGTCCTGTCTCATCGGAGGCAGCACTTCCAAGTTGTTCGCCATCTTTTCCATAGACCGTCACCGGAACATCGCTTTGACCGATGTTGAAGCTATAAGATGTTGTGCCTTCCTTGATGGTTGGAATCGTTGAACCCTGTGCTTTTAAATAACGCTGGTATTGATAACGTGTCCGGTCCTCCAAGACCTTACCGATTTCAGTCGTGTATGTCGTCCGGTACTCACTATACGGCAAGCGTTTCGGAGTCGTCGTGATCGTGAATAGCTCATTTTTCAGTTCGACATTCCCAGTGAACGATAATTTACTAGGCTCAACGATACCTGTCGTCCCATCTACGCGCGTCAGTTCAACGCTCGGAGCTAGAACCGTTCCTTCGAGCAGCGTCGTATCATCCTTCGTCAAGTCATCAATTGCGATCGGTTGGCGCAAATAGGATGCAAACGATAACATCGTCGCTTGATCTTTGCTTCGGTAGATGGCTTTTCCATCCGCTAACAGTTCATTCGCTAATTGCTTTGAATGGTCAACGAGTGTCGTCAGTTGCCCACTCGCCGTATCTAAGTAGAATAACGATGACTCGCTTGACGAACTAGAATCGACCAGTTGAACGTACAATCCGTCTTTCGTTTCGTATGCTCCCTCAACGTAATATCCTCGTGAGACTTTCGGTAAGGTGATTTGTTGATTGGTGACGACTTGGCGCAACGTGTCCTGTTCATCATCTAAGATCCAGTCATTCGTTAAAGGCGAGAACCGCTTCACGTCAACGGAAAGGGCTTTTGAGAATGTACCGTCCGGATTCACATCATACCAATCAGCACTGTCCTCTCGTTGGATCGAAAAACGATTCGCACCAATCCATTGCACCCGATTTTGAGAAGTCACTTTCATCGTATCTTGCTCAACGAATTGATTCCCTTCGCGAATAAAGACTGATAACTTATCAAACGAGGTATACCCTATCACCATATCGCGATTCAAGACACGCAGGTACTCCTTGCCTTCTGGAAGTTCCAGCAGTTCCGAAGCTCCCGTCTTCGCATCAATCAAATAATAAGGATGCTCGGTTTCGTCTCCATAATAATCTTCATACAAGAATAACGTTTTATCAGCTGACGTCGCCCGCATCACCATATACGGTGAGACGTCTTTCGGATAAGGTGTCGTCTCTTTTGTCTCTAAATCATAAAATCCAACGATTGCTTGATCTTTCGTTTTGACGTCATACGGTGCAGCATCCGCACTTACAGTGAGCGTCATCCATGTACCGTAGATCAGCGCGGCACTTCCCATCCATTGTTTCCAGTTCATCTATGTAGAACATCCTTTCAAAAATAAGTGATTACTTCTATTTTATTCCATATCCAGTAATTCTTCTAATGTTTTTTGAAGAAAACACTCAAGCGTTCGACACGTTTCGATTCAGGGTAAAGACTGTGTGACGACACACGTAAGGAGTACTGACCATGGCGATTCGCTACACCCTTTATTTGTTACTCGGCATGCTGAAGTTCATGCTGTTTAGTTACTTTACAAAGACCGATCTTTCGCTCCATTTAACACTCATGAACCTGGCCGGGATGCTGATCCTGTCGAGCTGGACGTTACTGATTCCGTGGAATAAACGCCGCTGGGTCTGGCTCGGTCTACTGCTCGCGCACAGTTTTCTGCTCGCTTCCGACATGTGGTACTATCGTTACTTCGAGGACTTTCTCTCCGTCTCGCTCCTCTCACAGATGACGCAGATGAGTGACGTCAGTAGCGGCTTCACCGCCTTGATCGTACCGCAAGACTTCCTCTTGTTCGCTGATAGTTTGATTTTCGTACTACTGCTTTTTGTTTTCCACAAACGACCGGAAGTGACGACGACGCAAACACGCCGCCGGACGGCTGGAATCCTTGCAGTCAGTGGCATCATCTTGTCTGCCTCGTTGCTGACATACCGGACGCTAACGGAAGATCGTCAACCGACGGCAACGATCTCCGATATGCGTGACTACTATCTTTTCGGTTTCTGGGGCTATCACGGGTGGGATGTGTTCAAAGGCGTGACCGGACGACCCGGCGACGAACTGACGGCACAGGAGCAACAGCGCATCAATCAAAAGCAACAGACGAATCCAACCGGTCCGAAGCAGACACCGAATATCATTTTGGTACAGCTCGAGTCATTCCAGGCTTCAGTCATCGACCAAACCATCAATGGCGAAGAAGTGACACCGAACTTGAATCAACTGAAGAAGGAATCGCTCTACTTCTCGTCGCTCTATCACCAGACACATGAAGGACGAACTTCGGACGCCGAGTTTATCACGAACACCTCACTTTATCCATTGAAATCAGGCTCTGTCTATACGCAATATCCGACGAATGAATTCGAGCCGCTCCCTGCATTACTTGAGAAAAACGGGTACGATACAGCAGCGATGCATGCCTACGAAAAAGGCTTCTGGAATCGTGACGATGTCTACAAGAACATCGGTTTTAAGCACTTCTTCAGCCAAAAGGATTATTCAAAAGAGAAGAAAATCGGAATGGCGTTAAACGATCAGCAGTTCTTCCTCGAATCGATTGATCACATGGAGACGTTACAAAAACCGTTCTTCTCGTTTTTAGTCGCGCTGACGAGTCATACACCGTATGAGATCGACAAGGAAGATCAAACGCTTGATCTGTCCGGATATAAGAATCCGATGTTGAAACGGTATTACCAGACTGTCCATTACGTCGATACCGGTGTCGGAAAGATGATCGACGAGTTAAAACAACGGGATCTTTGGGATCAGTCCCTCGTCATCTTTTATGGTGATCACGATAGTGGACTCGTCAATGAAGGAAGCGAGATGCGCAAAAAAGCGGATGTCTCGTCTCCGGTTGCTGCTTTTGAACTCGAGCGCCGCATCCCGCTCTTCATCAAAAAACCCGACCAACAAACCGGTCGGGTCATGAAAGAAAATGGCGGACAGATTGATATCGCACCAACGATTATTGACTTATTGAATCTCAAAACGTCCTATATGATGGGACAATCCCTCGTCGATGATCAACCGAATCTGACGGGCTTCCGCGATGGTTCGTTCCGCTACAAGGACTATTACTATGAAGCGGATTTAACGAAAGCATCAGGCGAAGGCACTTGTTATGATGTATCGACTGAGAAAAAGGTCGAGATGAAGTTCTGTCGCAGTCAGGTGAAGGATGTGAGTAAGCAGTTAAAGCTATCGGATAAGATTATTGAGGAGAATGAACTGGAGTAATCAGAGTGCATCTGATTTTCTTAAAATAAACAAGCCTGACTTCTCACTAGACGTGAGGAAGGTCAGGCTTGTTTATTGATCGTTATCTCCACTTACCCTCGAGCCCATCAATAACAAGTACAATGGTCTTCGATCCATTGCCATTCTTCGTCAAACAAGACTTCTCTTTTTGTTTGAATGATCCAATGAAATAATTTAGGAATCGCCTGATGGGAATGCTGGTATCGATGTAAAAATCGAAGAGCAATTAGGACTTCATCTGTTTGTATTTGTCGCGCTCGCTTCAATAATATTTGTACACGTTTGATCACCGGTTCAATCGCTACTTCATCACCATGTCGATCAATTGCGACTAACGCATATTCTCTCACATTGCTAGATCGATCTTTTAGTCCATGCAAAAATATTGAAAGATCTAATCCATTTCCAAGTTCACTCAGTGCAGCTAAAGCCGAATGTCTCACGTCTCCTCGAGAATGATCCAACAAAGGAGTCAAATAAGGAACGGCTCGCTCTGTTCCAATCGTGGCTAAAACAAAATTAGCACTCATGATATCAAAAGAGTTATTTGATGTCGTAATCAAACGAATTAGCACATCCTCTGCTGTCTCATCTCGACAGGCTCGCAATGCTTGAATCGCAGCTTCTCGAACGGACGACCGAGAATCGTCTATATATTTTACGATTCGTTCTGTATCAGGAATGCATTGTTGTTTTGCTAGTTCTTCCAAAATGCTTTCGAGAAGACTCGGCTTTGTCTCTTGCTCCAGTCTCTCAAGCAATAACATCCCTGCACGAGCATCTCCCGAATTCACACCAATCGTTCCAATCATAAAATAAAGATGTTGTTTTTGTTCTGCTTGTTTCACTTTATCGAGTAAAGTGTTTAATATCGGAAGCATATTCACGTCCCTAAATTGACGGACTCTTGCATAAGCTAAGTCAGATGGTGATCCTTCGTTCGTACAGCACTTCAATTCTTCATGATAGAGGTATTCTTCATCAGACATCTGTTCAACTAAATATAAAATCTCATCGTCCTTCATATGTGATAGTTGCTCCTTACCCCTTTAAATATCTATTTAACTTTGTTCTAAAGCAAACTGAATTAATTGATACGAGAGCCAAAACATCAAACAACCGATTCCAAAATCTAATACCTTCCACGCTTTTGGTTGTTTAAACACAGGAATGAGCCATCTCGATCCATATCCTAATCCAAAAAACCAGATAAATGAGGCAATCAGCGCTCCGATCAAGAAATTAACTTTTTGATCAAATGTCAAAGTCCCAGCTATACCACCGATGACGACGACCGTATCTAAGTAGACATGCGGATTTAAAAGTGTAATCGCTAATGTGAGTAAGATCGTTTTATGAACAGGCATGATTTTAGAATCTGTTGAAACATCCATTGTATGTGATGACGAAAATGCACTCCGAAAAGATTTAAATCCATACAGGAGAAGAAACAGTCCTCCGACAATCGCAAGACCAACATTTGCAAACGTATTATTCTTGATGACGGTACCAACTCCCATTACGCCCGTACACATCAACAACACATCGCACAAGAAACATACTAGCGCCACCCAGAAAATATTGTTTTTAAGTAAACCTTGTTTAAGGACGAACGCATTTTGAGCGCCGATTGCGACGATGAGTGTACCCGAAGTTACTATGCCTTTTAAAATTTCATTCACTTGACGTCTCCTCTCTCATTATCGTTATCTTTATTTTTAAATTGATGAGTACTGTTTATGTAATTCTTTCAACTATTAAGTATACTATCGCAAACAAAAAGTACCGAACCCTATTTACTAGGATTCGGTACTTTTAGATGAAATGTCTTACATCATTCCGCCCATTCCACCCATGCCGCCCATATCAGGCATTGCAGGAGCAGATCCAGCTGGTTCTGGTTTATCGGCGATGACAGCTTCTGTCGTCAAGAACATCGCTGAAACGGACGCTGCATTTTGAAGTGCTGAACGCGTTACCTTCGCTGGGTCAACGATTCCTGTTTCAATCATGTCGACATACTCGTCTGTTGCCGCATTGTAGCCCATTCCTGGCGCTTCATGCTTGAGACGCTCGACGATGACTGAGCCTTCTTGACCTGCGTTTTCCGCGATTTGACGAAGTGGTGCTTCGAGTGCGCGAAGCACGATGTTGACACCTGTTGCTTCGTCGCCTGTTGAGACCGACAGAATCGATTCGACGGCTTTCGTAACGTGAATGAGAGCTGTTCCCCCACCTGCTACGATGCCTTCTTCGACCGCTGCGCGTGTTGCGTTGAGTGCATCTTCAATCCGGAGCTTACGTTCTTTCAGTTCTGTCTCAGTTGCTGCCCCGACTTTGACGACGGCTACGCCACCTGCGAGTTTCGCCAGACGCTCTTGTAATTTCTCACGATCGAAGTCACTTGTTGTCTCTTCGATTTGCGCACGGATTGTACCGACACGTGCTTCGATCGAATCCCCGTGTCCGTGACCTTCGACGATTGTCGTGTTGTCTTTTGAGACGACGACTTTCGACGCGCGACCAAGTTGCGTGATTTGTGTTTCCTTGAGATCAAGACCGAGGTCTTCTGTAATCAATTCTGCACCTGTGACGATCGAGATATCCTCAAGCATCGCTTTTCGGCGGTCACCGAAGCCTGGTGCTTTGACTGCTACCGCGTTGAACGTACCACGGAGTTTGTTGACGACGAGTGTCGCGAGTGCTTCACCTTCGACGTCTTCTGCGATGATGAGAAGTGGTTTGTTTTGTTGGACGACTTGCTCGAGGACTGGAAGAATCTCTTGGATGTTTGAGATCTTTTTGTCCGTGACGAGAATGTATGGGTTCTCAAGGACCGCTTCCATCTTATCTGAATCCGTGATCATATATGGTGACGCGTAACCACGATCGAACTGCATCCCTTCAACGACATCGAGTTCTGTCGTGAAGCCGCGTGATTCTTCGATCGTGATGACACCATCTTGACCGACACGTTCCATCGCTTCTGCGATCAACTGACCGACTTCTTCGTCCGCTGCTGAGATTGCTGCGACTTGGGCAATTGCTTCTTTACCTTCAATCGGTTTAGCGATCGTGTGCAACTCTTCGACAGCGCGACGGACCGCTTTTTCGATTCCTTTACGGATGACCATCGGATTTGCGCCCGCTGTGACGTTTTTGAGACCTTCGCGAATCATTGCTTGTGCGAGGACTGTCGCTGTTGTCGTACCATCCCCTGCGATCTCATTCGTTTTTGAGGCAACTTCTGCAACGAGTTTTGCACCCATGTTCTCGAAGTGATCTTCGAGTTCGATTTCTTTTGCGATCGTCACACCATCATTCGTGATGAGTGGTGAACCGAACTTCCGCTCGAGAACGACGTTGCGTCCTTTTGGTCCGATCGTGACTTTGACTGCATCCGCTAATGCGTCGACCCCGCGGAGCATTGCCCGACGTGCTTCTTCACTGAATAAAATCTCTTTTGCCATGACTGAAATCCCCCTTTAGATGATTGACTGAATTACTCGGCTACTGCCAAAATATCGCTTTCGCGTAAAATTAAGTATTCATTGCCGTCGACTTTGACCTCCGAACCGGCATATTGTGCATAAATAACGTGATCTCCGACACTCACTTCAAGTGGTACACGTACGCCTTGCTCTGTCACACGGCCTGTACCGACAGCGACGACTTTACCCTCTTGTGGTTTTTCTTTCGCTGACCCAGGAAGAACGATTCCTCCGAGTGTTGTTTCTTCTTTTTTAACGACTTCGATCACGATGCGATCACCAAGTGGTTTTAACATGCGAAACATCCTCCTTGAAAATGACTGTTTTTTAGCACTCACTTTAGTTGAGTGCTAACATATTTTTATCTTATACGCTTTCTTCTCTGAATTCAAGCCTGAACCTTTATCCGTTTTCCCGAAATCGACACCTTTGAATCATCGTCAATCGTGCGCCAAGACCGTTTGTTTGTTACAATCGGGACAGTACCTTCATTACAAAGGAGTTGTGTCCTGTACGATGAAAAATCCAATCAGTCTGCCTTTCGTGATGGCGGAGAAGTGGCAAAAGCGTCACGTCATCCCGATCATCATCTATCTGATCGTCCAATTGGTTCCGGGTTCGTTCCAGTACTTCCTTCCGAAAGACGTCATTGCTGACGTCGCCGGTTGGTGGCTTGCGATCGGCTTCACCGTCGCCGTCATCGTCTCCTACTACTGCCTGCGTCCCGATTGGCAGAAGTGGAAGGCAGAGGGACGTCAAACCGATCCGATGGATACGTTGAAATGGATCGGGATCGGAATTGCGCTCCTGTATGCGCTTTTGATCGGTGTCAACTTGATCGATGCCTGGATGGCAGGCGGGATCGAGAATGTCGCGAAATCGCAAAATACGGATCAGATCATCCAAGCAATCCAAGTCATCCCACTCCTGCAAGTCATGGTCGTCCTGCTCGGACCGATCATGGAAGAGTTCTTGTTCCGGCATATCCTGTTCGGCAATCTCTCCTCGAAGCTCGGTTTCTTCTTCAGCTTCATCTTGACGGGTGCCTTGTTCGGACTGATCCACCAAGACAACAAATTTTTAATCTATGTCGCGATGAGTTTCGTCTTCTCGCTCGTCTTCGTCAAGACGCGCCGGATCATTGCTCCAATCGCCATCCATGTCTTTAACAACGGAATCGTCGTACTCGCCATCTACGCGATGTCTTAATTTACGAAAGGTCGTGTTTTCATGCGTCAAAGCTCGAACTTCATGGCAGTATTCTATGCCATATTCGGTATTCTCTTCATGTTCCTCGCCTACAACAACTCGGTCGAAGCAGGAACGGTCTTTAACTTCTGGACAATCCTGCTGACGTTGTTCGCCGCAATCGACTTCTATCGTCTCTACTTGATCTTCCGCTTCCGCGCAGCAGCAAAGAAGATGATCAAGAAGGAACAGGACAAAAAGAACGACAAGCAATAAAAAAACGAGATTTCCGTCATACGGGAATCTCGTTTTTTGGTTTATTCTTTCGCTTGACCCTTGCGGTAGGAATCGATGATTGTCTTCGCCACATCGAGACTCAACCGTTCATCTAAGACCAAGTTCTTGATCATGTTGACGAATTCGACATCTTCCTGCTGCACCGAATCAATCCGCTCGATCAACTGGTTCAACTTCGCCCGGACGGTCGGATAGGATACTTGATAAGCCGTTGCCATATCCTTTAATGAACCTGAGCTCAAGACGAACTTGCGGATGAACTCGAGATGCTCCTGTTCGAGTGCCAGTACCCAAGCGGGCACGTCTTGTCGTTCCATCGTGTTCCCTCACTTCTCTTACAAATCTTGAATCTCCATTCGTTCTTTTTCACGCTTCAGTTGCTTACGGCGCGAGTCGACACCCATCTCAGCCATCGAGATCATCATGGACAACCCCACACACGTACCGATTCGGATCAATGACTCCCGATCCGACGAGTGTGGTCCTGTTCCGAAATACCAGTAAATTCCGAGACCGATGATGATCGCTGGAATGATGAAACTCCAGACTCTTCCGCGCCGTGCTAAGTAAAATTGTACGATACAGACTGTGACAATACCAATGACGATTCCTACCGTTTGCATCCTATCGCCTCTCCCTTATGATTATATTAATAATATTAACTTTAAAATTAATAATATTAAACATAATTTTAATTATAATCAAAAATAAGGGGTTTTCCTTAAAAACAACTGATTTCAATCTATTTTCAAGGACGAAAAAAAGGACTGACGATTCAGTCCTTCCTTGTATTTACGACGGTCACGCACTGCGGACGTCGTCTTTTTTACCTTCTGTTGACATGAACGTCTCGAGTTGGTCTTCATCCAGGACACCTTCCCACTTCGCGATGACGAGTGAAGCGAGCGTGTTTCCTGTCACGTTGACGACTGAGCGCATCATATCCATGATTCGGTCAATCCCCGCGATGAAGGCAAGTCCTTCTGCCGGGATACCGACCGTTCCGAGTGTTGCGAGTAACACGACGAAGGAGACGCCAGGAACGGCAGCCATCCCTTTTGATGTCAGCATCAAGACGAAGACAAGCGTCAGTTGTGTTCCGATCGAGAGATCAATACCGTACATCTGTGCGATGAACAAGGCAGCAAGCGCTTGATAGAGCGCAGATCCATCGAGGTTAAACGAATAACCCGTCGGTACGACGAAGCTGACGATTGATTTCGGAACGCCCATCCGCTCGAGTTTTTCCATGACGCGCGGCAGTACCGTCTCAGACGACGCTGTCGAATACGTCAACAAGAGCTCATCCTTAAAGATACGCGTAAAATCAGAAACACGTATCCCGACCCATTTCATGATCGAACCGAAGACAATCATCATGAAGAGAAGCGCCGTGACGTATAATGTCGCAATCAGTTTAAACAATGAACCGAGCGATTCAATTCCGAACGTCGAGACCGTGACACCAATCAAGGCGAAGACACCGATTGGTGCGAACTTCATGACGATGTTGACGAGATTGAACATCGCCGCTGCGACACCTTCGAAGAAACGAATGACCGGTTGACCCTTCTCTCCTGCAAAACCGACACCGAGTCCGAATAAGACCGAGAAGAAAATGATGGCAAGCATGTCACCTCGGACCATCGCGTCCAAGATGTTCGTCGGTACGATGTTGACGATCTTGTCGACGAGTCCTGCGTCTTGTGTCGTCTCTTCCGTTGCGACATATGATGAGATGTCCGTTTTATCAAGTGTCGACATATTAATACCAGCACCCGGTTCAATCAGATTGGCTGCGAACAGCCCCGTGAAAATCGCAATCATCGTCACGATCGTGAAGTAACCGAGTGTCTTGACGCCAAGACGTCCGAGACTTTTTGGACTACCGACTGATGAGACACCGAGGACGATCGTCGTGAAGACGATCGGAACGACGATCATTTTCATCATCCGGATAAAGATGTCACCGATTGGCTTAAGCCACTCCGCGACATGGGGATTCCCATAAAATACACCACCGACTGTGATCCCGAGAATCAAGCCGATTAAAATTTGCCAGGCAAGGCCAATTGGCTTACGTTTCGTAGTTGTCATACCCTTCCTCCTTATACATCCGTCTTACTTGTATCCTACATCTAGTGGAACATAAGAATTTTGTCCTAAATACAGTACGTTGTCAAATCGTTCTGTTATAGTACAAAAATGAAATTCATACAAAAAAACGTCCAAAATCCGCTTGTTTCCAAGCATTTCGGACGTTTAAACATTATTCAAGATTGTTGATTAACGCGTTCCTCAATCAACGCCCGATTGCGTTTTTTGAAGACTTCGTTGTGTGACGAGACCATCGCCACTTTTGGCGCTTCCGGCTCGATGAAGCGTTTCGCCCGGTTGACGGCGTTCGCCGCATCTTGGAAGGCACCTGAGATCAAGTGGACCTTTCCGTCGTGCGAAAGAATATCTCCGGCAGCATATAGTCCCGGTACACTCGATTCGCTCGCCGCGTTACCCGCGATATAGAAGTCATCGACCCGTGCGATATCGAGATCACACGCGTCAAGCAGTGCTGCATCCTGTTCATACCCATGATTAATGATGACTTCATCAATTGGAATCTCAACGATTTCGTCTGTTTGACAGTCGATCAATTCGACCGATGCGATCCGCTGGTGATCGGGACTTGCGATCAGCTTGTGAATCGTCGTGTTGAGGAGACAAACAGCCGAACTTTTGACGAGCTGATCGACTTGCGCCTCGTGCCCCGAGAAACAATCCCGGCGATACGTGACGTAGACTTTTTTCGCGACCGGTTCGAGCTCATTCGCCCAGTCGATCGCCGAGTTCCCACCCCCTGAGACGATGACGGTCTTTCCTTTAAAGCGTTCAATCGATTTGACCGTATAGTTCAAGTTCGACACTTCAAAGCGCTCCGCACCCTCGACTTTTAATTTTTGTGGATTGAGGATGCCGCCGCCGACCGCGACGATGACCGTCTTCGAATAATGGATCCGACCCGATTCTGCTTCTAAGACGAAGTTGCCGAAGACGTCTTTTGCGATCGAGATGATCTTTTCATTCAATTGAACAGTCGGTTGGAACGTCAGTCCTTGTTCGACGAGTTGAGCCATGAGTTTTTCACCAGTGATCGGTGGCTGTCCACCGACGTCCCAGATCATCTTTTCCGGATAGACGTGCAATTTTCCTCCGAGTTCTGCTTGATACTCGATCAATTTTGTCTTCATGCCCCGAAGACCACTATAGAACGTCGAATATAACCCTGCAGGTCCTCCACCGATGATCGTTACGTCGAACAACTCCTGTTCCCTCATCTCACTCACTCCTCATCTTTGATTACGATTGATTATCATTCTCACTCCCTCATGATAACGTGAACATCTCTTGAACACAAGAAAAAATGTTGACAGCGTTTTTACAGGACTGGTATGGTTAATGAGACGATAGTGATAATCATTATCAGTGAAAACGGAGAGAACAACGAAGGAGTCGTCGCGTATGGTACGTCTAGCAACAGAAGAAATCAATATCGGCTACGGTGATCGTCCCATCGTCAAAGACTTGTCCGTCCAAATTCCCGATCGCCAAATCACGACAATCATTGGGGCGAACGGATGTGGCAAATCAACTTTATTGAAAGCGATGACACGGATCATTCCTCATCAATCAGGACGTGCATTGCTCGATGGTCTCGATATCGCCAAGGAAAGCACGAAGCTACTTGCCCGGAAAATGGCTATTCTGCCACAAACTCCAGAGAGCGCAAGTGGTCTGACGGTCGCAGAGCTCGTCTCATACGGTCGTTTCCCGTACCAAAAAGGATTCGGACGCTTGACGAAACACGATTACGAGATCATCGATTGGGCACTCGAAGCAACGGATACGATGGCATTCAAACACCGTCCGGTCGATGCGTTGTCGGGTGGTCAACGTCAACGGGTCTGGATTGCGATGGCACTCGCCCAAGAGACGGACATCATCTTCCTCGATGAACCGACGACTTATCTTGATCTCGCCCACCAACTCGAGGTGCTCGAACTGCTCGAGCATCTCAACCGAACCGAAGGACGGACGATCGTCATGGTCCTGCATGATTTGAATCAAGCGGCACGGTTCGCCGACTATATCATCGCCATGAAAAACGGTGAAGTCGTCAAAGCCGGGACGTGTGAGGAAGTCATCGCAAAAGACGTCTTACAAGAAGTATTCCATATCGATGCTGAAATCGGACGCGATCCGCGGACGAACAAGCCGATGTGTATCACCTACAACTTAATCAAGGGAGATTGAATCATGAAGAAACTACTTTTACCGGTTCTACTCATTCTCACGCTCGTCATCGCAGCGTGTGGCAATACGGAGAAAAAAGACGACGCAGCGTCTGGGTCGAAAAACGAGACGATCACGTACAAATCGGAGAATGGTGACATTAAAGTTCCAGCTAATCCAAAACGTGTCGTCGTCCTCGCTGGGTTCGCTGGTAACGTCATGGCGCTCGACGTTCCTGTCGTTGGTGTCGATTCGTGGTCAAAAGCGAATCCGAAGTTCGACAAGCTCAAAGATGTCACGGAAGTATCGGAAGAGAACGTTGAAAAAATCATCGAACTCGAACCAGATTTAATCATCGGCTACTCAACAACGAAAAACCTCGATAAAATTAAAAAAATTGCTCCGACAGTCACGTACACATACGGAAAAGTCGACTACTTGACGCAACACATCGAAATCGGTAAATTGCTCAACAAAGAGCAAGAAGCACGCGACTGGGTCAAAGACTTCAAAACACGCGCTGCTGCTGCCGGTAAAGACATCAAAGCAAAAATCGGTGAAGATGCTACTGTTTCTGTCATCGAAAGCTTCGATAAACAACTCTACGTCTTCGGCGATAACTGGGGTCGTGGAACAGAGATTCTTTATCAAGAAATGAAATTGAAAATGCCGGATAAAGTCACGAAGATGGCATTAAAAGACGGATACTACGCGTTGTCACCAGAAGTCCTTCCTGAATACGCAGGCGACTACCTCGTCTTCAGTAAGACTGCGGAAGCGGACAACTCATTCACGAAAACGGATACGTTCAAGAACATTCCAGCCGTCAAAAACGATCGTGTCTTCGAAGTCGATTCGAAGGAATTCTACTTCAACGATCCGCTCACACTCGAACGTCAACTCGAGTTCTTCAAGAAAAGTTTCCTTGGCGCATAATGAATAAGGGAGGGAACCTGCGGGATCCCTCCCTTTTTTTGCGGCTCACTCACTAAATCAGAAATGGAGGCGACATTCATGTCATCTGGTCGAATTCCGTTCGGCATTAAAATCACACTCGGTCTCGTCCTTTTTTTCGGGATGTTCTGGATCGCGATGACGTTCGGTGCTGCCGATACGACGACACGCGAAGTCTGGAACGCTTTGACGTTCGGACCGTTGAATGAAAAAGCAAAAATCGTCCAAGAAATCCGCTTGCCACGGGAACTGGCAGCAATCCTCGTCGGAGCGGCACTCGGTGTCTCGGGCGCCATCATGCAGGCCATGACACGCAATCCCCTCGCCGATCCTGGTCTGCTCGGTCTGACAGCAGGTGCGAATGCGGCACTCGCGCTCGTCATCGTCTTGTTCCCGAAAATTGACTACTTCGGGATCATGATCGCGTGTTTCGTCGGAGCAGCACTCGGGGCAGCACTTGTCTTTGGAATCGGCGCTTCGAAAAAAGGAGGCTTCTCCCCGCTCCGGATCGTCCTTGCCGGTTCCGCGATCTCAGCGTTTCTGTACGCGATTGCGGAAGGCATCGGGATTTACTTCAAGATTGCCCAAGATGTCTCCCAATGGACGTCTGGCGGACTCGTCGGGTCGACATGGGGACAACTGCAAGTCATCGCGCCGGTCATCGCGATCGGCATCGTGATTGCGTTCATTTTCTCGCGGCAATTGACGATCCTCAGTCTTTCGGAAGAAGTCGCGCTCGGACTCGGACAGAACATCCAGCGGATCAAGGCGGTCCTCTATGTCGTCGTCATCCTGCTTGCCGGTGCTGCCGTAGCCCTCGTCGGTAACATGGCGTTCATCGGGCTGATGATTCCGCATATCGTCCGTGCAATCGTCGGGACGGACTATCGATTCATCCTGCCGATGACCGCGATCTTTGGTGCAACGTTCATGTTGCTTGCCGATACGATCGGACGGACGCTGTACGCGCCCTATGAGACGCCGGTCATCGCAATCGTCTCGATGCTCGGGCTACCATTCTTCCTCTTGATCGTTCGGAAAGGAGGGCGTGCTTTCTCATGATGGAATCTCGTTTACGCCGTCGCCAGCAACTGACGTTTTGGACGTTACTGGCATTATTGATCGCAACACTCGTCGTCAGCATCGGTCTTGGACCTGCTTCCCTCTCGTATGATCGTTTACTGCCGACGTTACTTGGAAACGGATCGTTCAAAGAGGAGTTCGTCCTCTATTCACTCCGCTTACCCCGACTGCTTATCACCGTCATGGCAGGAATGGCACTCGCCTTATCGGGTGCAATATTACAAGGAATTACCCGCAATGAACTCGCTGATCCTGGTATCATCGGCATCAACACGGGAGCTGGCGTCGCCGTCGCCTTGTTCTTCCTGTACTTCCCGACCGATGTCGGGTCATTCATCTATCTGTTACCAATCGCTGCCTTCTTCGGTGCACTCGTCACCGCGACAGCGATCTACCTGTTCTCGTACGACCGCGTACAAGGACTTCAACCGATCCGGTTGATTTTGACCGGTGTCGGCTTCTCGATGGCGCTGTCCGGAATCATGGTCATCCTGATTTCATCGACGCGTCGCGAAAAGGTCGACTTCATCGCCAAATGGCTTGCCGGTAACATCTGGGGGACGGACTGGATTTTCGTCTACTCGCTCTTGCCGTGGTTACTCGTCTTGTTTCCGCTGACATTCTACAAGGCGAATAAGCTCAATCTGCTTGCCTTGAATGAACCGGTCGCGATCGGTGTCGGTGTCGCGCTTGAAAAAGAACGGATCCAACTCTTGCTGACAGCTGTTGCGCTCGCCGCTGCTGCCGTCTCTGTCACCGGTGGGATTTCCTTCATCGGTTTAATGGCGCCGCATATCGCCCGCGCCCTCGTCGGACCACGGCATCAGTTCTTCCTGCCAATTGCCCTTTTACTCGGCGGCTGGTTGCTTGCGTTCGCTGATACGATTGGACGCAACATCGCAGGACCAGACGGTGTACCGGCTGGGATTGTCGTCGCCTTGATTGGAGCACCATACTTCATCTATCTCCTGTTGAAGAAATAATCAAAAATCCGCATCCATCAGCTTCTTTTTCGCTGATTGATGCGGATTTTTGGCTTTAGCGTTTCCACCACGCACGTTCGATTTCTCCCATCGAGACGTACGCGGGATCGATTTGTTTAGCCAACCGGTTCAGTCGAGTGACGCTAAGACCAACTCCACCGCTCCAGACAAGTAAGAGAACGAATAAATAACCAGGGGCGCTTGGAATCGACAGCATGACGAAAGCGATCAACCACGCTACGACATAACCAATGATTGTCAGACGAGCGACCCTTTGAACAGTCTGTCGATAGATATTCGGTGTTAAATACGACTTCATGAGTCGTAGCCGAACGATTTCTCGAACGACTCCAATCCCGCAAAGACAAAAGAATATGATCTGACTAAAGACAGATGCAATCGCCGGCACAAACCAAGCGGGTATTGCAAAAATCAATCCAGGAATCAAAAAGAAATAGGTGACGATACGCACCGGACGTTTCATTACATTCAGACGTGCTTGTCGCTCGAATAGGTGTTCCATTTCGATGTTCCTTTCTGTCTGACGAAGCGGGCTACCTCAACGTCACTGATATAGTCCGGATCACGCGCTCCGTCGCGTCGGATGATCCATTCGCTGATGAAATAAAGTGGTGTTAAGATCGCAAAAATTGCCACCAGCATCTGCCAAAACGGTCCTTCGATCGTCTGGGTGATGACGATCGTTAAGATCACATACAGCAGGACGTGACTACCAATGCGTAGTAAAAATTGGCGACGGACCTGCGCTTTTGAGATGTAGCCGTCTAAAATTTTTCGTTTTTTTAGTTGGTAGCGAAAATCAGAGCCGAGAAAAAGGGCTGGAATCGTCAAAATCAACAAGGGGATGTCGGTCCACTCGATCAGGATACCGACTGTTATGAATAAGAGCACGTTCCAGTACCAGCGTGTGCCGAGCCACTCGACATCCCGGTACGCGAGCGCAAGTTTTTGTAGACGTTCTTCACGAGCCGTTTGCATAGCCTCTTCTCCCTTAGCGCGCTTTGTGAATTTCTTTTTCCGTGATATACGTTGGATCAATCTTTCGTGAGATGAACTCTAACGTTTTTCGACAGAGCCAGTAGAACGGAATGACGACGATGACGAGACCGATCAAGAAAGATGTATTCGGGCGATCGACTGCCCAAACGATCAGACCGGCGAGTGCTCCGTACTGTAAGATGCCAATCAACACATGCACCTGATAAAGGCGTCTTGCTGAATCCTTTGATGTGTATTCCGCAACAAGCGCGAACCGCTTCCGTTGTAGTAACATGTCATAGCCAAAATACAATAACGGGACGATCATCGCGTAGATTGGTTTCTCGAGTGTGTTACTGAGCGCTAAGAATGCCGCAAGCATGACCCACATGCCGGTCTTCGTCTTCTGATGCATCTCTTCGTACAGCGCCGCCAAGGCATCCGTTTGTGTATGTACGTGTTCCATGATCATCCACCTCTCTATACTGTCATATACTTACATTTTACTAGATTGGTTTCATCTGTAGTACGATTTTCGAAAAAAAAGACGTCCTACCGCTTAGGGTAAGACATCTTCCATGAAGACTACGCACTGACTTGAATGATCAGATAGATGACGCTATAGGCAACGATCGCGAGCGGTATCATCGCGACACCGATCAGCCAACCGTTTTTGTCGCGGATACCGAGATATAAGACGAGACACCCTACGATGAAGGCGATTAAGGTCGTGAACGGATTCATGGTTGTTCCCCCTCTGACTTGTTTCTGTTCTTAAAATTCCCCCTCTTCTCATCTCATAAACCCTTCAAGGCGCTTCGGCACGCAAGAAAAGCCAGACGGATTTCCGCCTGACTTCATCTTTTGTTCCTTATTTTTTCGTGATGACGACTGTTTTCGTAACAACGTGTCCACCGAGGTCCTTCAGTTTCAAGTTGTACGTGTTTTTCCCCTTCTTGAGCGTCACTTTTTTCGTGATTGTCTTTTTGAAGGCTTTCATCTCGTACGGCTCTTTGAACGTCCGGCGGTATTCCGCGCTACCGTTGAAGTCAAAGCGTAATTCGCTGTAGTTATCGCGAAGAACGATCTTCATCTCAGCTGTTTTTGTTTTGCTTGAAACGGTTTTTGGTGCTGTGACGCGAATCGTCGGTAATTCTGTGTCGATGATGACTTGACGACTGAACGCCACACGGTTTCCTTTACCATCGTACGCTTCGACCTTGAATGACTTGACGCCATCCGTCGTATACGTCACGTCGTGGCTGAAGGCATAGTTTTGCTGGGCTGCATCGAAACGCAATTTAACGGATTTTCCGTTGATTTTGAACGATTTGATGCCTGATTCATCAGAGACGTGACCTGCGATGTTGATGACTTTTGATGTCGCAAGACCAAGTGCGACCGGTGTATCGATTTGAACGTTCGGTACCGCTTTATCGACACCTGTCGTGTTGACGTCTTTTTTCACACTGTTTCCTGCATAATCCTTCACGACGAAGGCAATCTTCGCGCGCTCTGGAAGATTCGTCAACGTGTACGCTTTTTCTGTTGCAGCAAGCGGCTGTTTCAAGACACTCTTACCATTGACGAGGATATCGTATGACGCGACACCTGTCCCTTGGTCACCTGCTGTCCATGAGAGCGTTGATTTCGACGCATCCCATTTCACGGTTGCGGCTGGTTTTTTCGTATCGACATAGACTGGGAAGAGGTTCGACTGCCATTTTGCATTCGGATAATCGATCACGGATTTGACTTTATAGTAGTAAAGACCATCCTTGACCGGTTTCCCGTTGATCGTTCCGTCCCAAGCAGCGCTTGTGACTGGTGTGTATCCGTCCTCTGAACCGCTATCATAGTAGTTCTTGACGACGTCCGTTTGCGTATCGAGCTTCTGAAGCGTTGCTTTGTTACGGTCAAGAATCGAGTACTCGACTTTTTTCGCATTACGGAGGAACGAGATGATCGGGAAGGCTTCATCTGCGCTACCATCGTTGTTTGGTGAGAACGAAACTTTGTTCGCGACGACATCTCCAGCAGCATTCGCACCGAGGAATTCGAAGTTATCCTTCACTTCTGTTGCTAGACCTGTCAAACCGTAGAACGTGTTGTCTTCATCGTATAATGGTGCGTCTAGAATCGGAGCTTGATCCCATTTTCCTTTGAAGCCAACGTAAGGAACCGTCAATTCTGGATTCTTACTCTTCGTATCGATCAGACGGACGAATCCTTCGACGAAGTAGCCGTTCTCAAAGACTTGTTCGAGCGGAAGTTCGTTTGCCCAGTCCGTTGTATCCTTCAGATCAACCGATACACTGACTTTCGTTGAGCTCTTCGGATTAATCGAGACCGAACTTGCTTTCTTCGAGCCAACTGCAAATGAGATCGGATATGTGCCTTTGTTTGCATCCACCGTACCGATCGTTCCCTTTTTAAAGATGCCGTTTGCTTCGAGGAAGTTTGATCCTTCGGCACCGAGATCCGATTGAACCGTTCCGGCTAACTTATACGTCACTTTTTCACTGCTGTAGTTTTTCAAATCAAGTGTGAACGTGAACTTCTCGCCGACTTCCTTCAAGGATGCCTTACCTTCACCTGACTTCGTCTCTGTGACGACGACTGGTGTCTTCATGGCAGCACGAAGATCCATCAATCCAGCTCCCTCACGACGTGGGGAGTAGAAGTTGCCTGTTTTTAGCTGCGCATTGTATTTTCCTTGATCGAGTTGCGGACGTGACGTGTTCATCAAGATGTTCTTCGCGAGCTTGACGCGTGTCGCACCATCGACTTTGAAGTCCTTCGCGATCCGTTGCATGACGAGTGCCGTTCCACCAGCGACGTGTGGTGCCGCCATCGATGTTCCACTCATGACACCATACTCGTTATCGTTGAGCGTCGAGTAGATTTTTCCACCTGGTGCCGTAATTTCTGGCTTGAAGTCAAGGCTTGGTGTGACACCCCAAGACGTGAAGTCAGACATTTGTCCTGCGACCGGGTTATCGGCTGAGACTGCTTTTCCGTCGAACGTGACAGCGATTGCCTTGCCCTCTTTTGCTTTTGCTTCAAGATCGTTCCCGTCTGCGATGCTGAGTGTGACGAGTGGAATCGTCGGATTGTTGAGCGCCATGCTGACGTAATCCCCATGATCGACCCGACCGCGGACGATGACACCTGCTGCCCCTTGCTTCTCAGCTTCTGCTTGGATCATACCGTAGTTGAAACCACCGTTACGCACGACGAAGACGACTTTCCCTTTGACGTCTTTGCCTTCGTAGTTCGAAGCTTGACCGTCACCGACATAGACGACATCCTTCTTCTCTTTATCGAAGACAGCAATCGGATTCGGTGAATCTTGTTTTTGGTATGCCAAATAACCAGCATCCTGACCGTCAATCGTCAGCGCCATGCCTTCGAGTGTCAATTTCGTATTTTCGAGTGATGCGACTTGGAGTGCTTGGCTCGTTAAACCTGGTGCACCGACGACACCGATATCCGGGTTCGCTGTGTACGGATTACCTGCACCATGACCTGCGAATGCCGAGTTACCAGCAGAAATCGCACACAAGATACCGTTGTTCATCGCGTTGACGATTGCGCGTTGTTCTGGATCATCTGCATTGACGAACGATGCCGTCGAACCGAGACTCATGTTGATGACATCGGCTCCGAGTGCAATCGCATCATCGATCGCTTTAATGTAGATATCGCTGAATGTCGATGGCATTCCTGGATCGTTTCCAAAGACCTTCATCGCAAGGAGCTGTGTTTCCGGTGCGACTCCTTTGATGCCGCCGTTTGCTTCATCCCCGTTTGCTCCGACCGTACCCGCGACGTGCATCCCGTGCATTGATGCGCCCGCACCTAAATCACGGATTTCGCTATCGTGATCGGCATAGTTATAGCCGTACGGTACTTTTTCCGTGAAGTACTTTCCTTTTAAGCCTTTTGTTTCTTTCGCACTATCGACTTTCGAAGAAGTCAAATCGATCTTCGTTTCTGGGCTCAAGACCATGTCCTTATGCGATGGATCGATTCCCGTATCGATGACGGCAACGATTGTTCCTTCCCCTTTAAAACCATAGTCCTGCCATGTTTCCTTCGCATTGACCATGTCCTTGCTGTACAGCATGTCTGGCTTGGCACCTTTAGCAACTTCCGGACGCGCGTATTCATGGGCGATATGTACGCTCTTGACTCCGCTCAGTTGTTTGATGTCTTCGATGTCGCCGAACTTGACTTCACCACTGAATCCGTTGATGACGGTCGTGAAGCTTTCCTTATATGTAACGGGAATCGCCTTTTTAGCGATGGCTGACTTGACTGATTTTTGGACGTTGACGAGGCGATCTTTGATCGACTCTTTTTCGGCATTGCTCAATGTGCTATACCGCTTGTTTTGAGCCTGGGCGATTTGAATCGCCGGCTTCTCTTCCATCTCGATGACGACACGGACTTTATCCGATTGTTTGTAGTTCTTCTCTTGCCCCGATTTCTTCAAAGAGAGTGTCTGCGGTTTTTGACCCGTTGCTTTGTCTTGCGACGACAGTGCACCTTGCGCACTGACTAGATTGGAAGACGTCATTAAGACGGCTGCCATAAGTGCAATCTTCTTCTTCATGCGTTCGTTTTCCCCTTTTCTGTAAAACCATAGTAGTACTACTGATAAAACAGTTAAACGAAAATTCTGTATATTTAGTTTAATGAATTTAATGGAAATAAACAATTTATATTTGCCTATTTTTTTAATTTATTTGTTTTACGTGACATTTTATATTTTTAAGGAATTTAACTGGGAGAAAAATAAAAACTCCTCGACGCCTCGAGGAGTTGGATATTTGGTATTGGTGGAGACTATCGGGATCGAACCGACGACCTTTTGGCTGCCAGCCAAACGCTCTCCCAGCTGAGCTAAGCCCCCATGAATTATCTTTAGTATACGCATCGCTAACTGCTTTATCAATATAAAAATAACGCTTTCATAAAAAAGAATTCCTTCCAAAATCGTCGGAAGGAATTCACGATTCATTTATTCAATTCACGCATCAAATCCGCCTGTCGTTCAAGCTCTGCCTGTTGCTCGAGGATCAAGACCTTTTTGTATGTCCGCGCAGAAATCAAGATGCTGATCTCATAGAGAACGAACAATGGCACCGAGATCATCAAGTGTGACGTCACGTCCGGCGGTGCGATCAATGCCGCAACGACGAACAGCGCAAAGTACGCATATTTCCGATTCTTTCGCATGAAATATGGCGTCACGAGACCAAGACGTGTCAGGAACATCGTCACGACCGGCAATTGGAACAGAAGACCGAACGGCATCGTCAATCGGATGAGGAAACTGAAATAGTTTTCCACTCCGATGACTTGTTCGATTCCGAGCTCTTTCCCGAGATCCGTTGAGACTTCAAGCAAGAAGGGAAGCAACCAGAAATACGAGAAGGCTACGCCAGCCAAAAACAGAAAGAAGATGACCGGAATATACGTCAATGTCGCTTTTTGCTCCTTGTCATAAAGTCCTGGTCGGACGAATGCCCAGAGTTGATACATCCAGAACGGTGACGCTAAAATCAGCGCAATGATGAACGCAAGATTCAAATACAACATTAAAGGATCGGCGACGTTGAAGGCATTCAAACCGATGCCGA
Organism: Exiguobacterium abrahamii; assembly: GCF_015645365.1. Taxonomy (NCBI): domain Bacteria; kingdom Bacillati; phylum Bacillota; class Bacilli; order Caryophanales; genus Exiguobacterium; species Exiguobacterium abrahamii. The sequence continues at coordinate 10,592 of NZ_JADOYC010000001.1, read as the reverse complement.
GCTCTTTTAAGTCCGCTTGCAAGAAGCGAACGAGCGGTCGGACGAGCGGAAATGCGACAGCGAACAGGACGACGACGATGATAAGCGACCAGACGATCCGCTTACGCAGTTCGTCAAGGTGCGACGTCATGCTTTGCTCTTGATCAACCGTCATGATTCAATCACTTCTCTTTCGGTTCGTCCTTTTTATCGTCGTCCATGATGCCGTTCGTGGCATTCTTGAACTCTTTCAATGTCTGACCTGCAGCGCGTCCGAATTCTGGTAACTTCTTCGGTCCGAAAATGATCAATGCGACGACCGCGATTAATCCGATGCTCGCAGGTCCGATACCTAGTGTGAGCGGAATAAGGTTTTCCATTATGATTTCACTCCTTCAGCTGATTGCGAATAATGCTTCATGAAATAAACTAACGACTGCAACTCGATCGATAAATCAATGTGATGGACCCGGACGCTCGCTGGCACGTTCAACCGCGCTGGCGTAAAGTTCAGGATGCCTGTCACACCATACTCGACTAACTCATCCGCTACTGACTGCGCGAACTGGGATGGAACCGTCAAGATGGCGACATCGACCTGATTCGCTTCGATTTGTTCTTTCATGTCCGAAACATGATAGATTGGAACGTCATGCGTCGTTGTTCCGACCTTCTCTTCGTCCGCATCAAACGCAACGACTATCCGAGTACTATTATTCTTTAAAAAGTTATAATTTGCAAACGCTGTTCCGAGATGACCGACCCCGATTAAGGCAACATTCGTCACCTCATCTTGATTCAAGGTTTTGCGGAAAAACGTTAAGAGATGTTGAACGTTATATCCATACCCCTTCTTCCCTAATGCCCCAAAGTAGGAAAAATCGCGACGAATCGTTGCTGAATCAACCTTCACCGCCTCGCTTAACTCAGCAGAAGAGACGCGGAGCTTGCCTGAATTGTATAAACTTTGGATGAAGCGATAATATAGCGGCAACCGTTTTGCTGTCGCTTGTGGAATTTTTGTGTCTGGTCCATTCATCCTGCAGTTCCCCCTTCGGCCACATCCATCGTGGCACCCAAATCTTTGCAAAAAGCTTTCTACTCTCCTTGATTGTAAACCACTTCACATAGAGTCACAAATAATATATTCCGCAGGACCTCGCGCTTTTGTTCGTGATAGACTAAAGGGTGGAAGGATGGATGGAAATGATACTCTTACAAGTCAACCAACTCTCGAAATCATTCGGCGTCGAGCCGATTTTAGAAAATATCAAATTGGAAGTACAAGAGCGCGATCGCATTGCGCTCGTCGGACGAAACGGTGCCGGTAAATCGACCCTGCTCAAAATCATTGCTGGCGAACTCAGTCATGACTCGGGCGACATCATGAAAGGCAAGGATGTCAAAATCGGTTATCTCGCGCAGGACAGTGGTCTCGAATCGAACGAGACGATCTGGAACGAGATGCTGACTGTCTTCGAACATCTTCAGGAACAAGAACGAACACTGCGCCGGATGGAAATCGAAATGGGTATGGAGCATATCTTGAACGACCCGGTCGCGTACGATCGTCTCTTGAAGACATACGATCAAGCGCAACACGACTTCTCAGAAGCGGGTGGTTATCAGTTCGAAGCAAATATCCGCTCCGTTCTGCACGGGATGCGCTTTTATCCGGATGATTATTCGCGCCGGATTCAGACATTATCCGGTGGTCAACGGACACGGCTTGCCTTAGCGAAGATGCTCTTACAAGCACCAGAGCTTCTCATTCTCGATGAGCCGACCAATCACCTTGACATCGATACGCTCGCTTGGCTCGAAAGTTACCTCGGTGGTTATCGTGGTGCCGTCTTAATCGTCTCGCACGACCGGTACTTCCTCGACCAAGTCGTCAATGTCGTCTATGAATTGTCACGCAATGTCTGTCGTAAGTTCACCGGTAACTACACGAAGTACTTGGAGCAAAAAGCCGCCTTGTACGATCAGGAAATGAAGCAGTTCGAGCAGCAGCAAGAAGAAATCGCGAAGATGCAGGACTTCATTCAACGCAACATCGCCCGGGCGACGACGACAAAACGTGCCCAAAGTGTACGGAAGCGGCTCGAGAAGGTCGACCGGCTCGACCGACCAGATGGGGATGAGCGTAGCACGGTCCTGTCCTTCCCGATTGAAAAACAGAGCGGGAACGACGTTCTTCAAGTCAATCAACTGGCGATCGGTTACGAAGAAGCTGTCTCAAAAGACATCACGTTCCACTTGCAACGCGGTGAATCGCTGGCACTCGTCGGACCGAATGGAATCGGAAAATCGACGCTCCTGAAAGTCCTCGTCGGCCGCTTACGCCCCCTCTTCGGTGATTTCCGTTTCGGAACCGGCGTCTCGATCGGCTATTACGATCAAGAGCAGGCGGAACTCAATGATCGGAACCGTGTCATCGATGAGATTTGGAACGAATGGCCACTGATGCGTGAACAAGAAGTCCGGTCTGTCCTCGGGCAATTCCTGTTTAGCGGTGACGATGTCTTCAAGATTGTTCATGAGTTATCTGGTGGCGAACGCGGACGTCTCGCACTTGCAAAACTGAAACTCCGGAAAACGAACGTCCTCGTCCTCGATGAGCCGACGAACCACTTGGATCTGGATTCGAAGATGGTCCTTGAAAATGCGCTCGTCGACTACGAAGGAACGCTGTTATTCGTCTCTCACGACCGTTACTTCATCGACCGAATCGCGACCCGCGTCATCGAGATGAGTGAAGCCGGCGTGACGGAATACCTTGGTGATTATTCGTACTACACGGAGAAGAAGGCGGAGCAAGAAGAGATTGCGCGTCTTGAAGCCGAGGAAGCAAAAGCCGCAAAGGTCACGGCGTCGAAGACGATCGACAAGGAAGCACAGAAAGAAGAACGCAAGCGCCGTCAGCAGATTGAGCAACTCGAGCAAGACATCGAGCGGCTCGAACAGCGTTCGGCAGAAATTGAACAATTGCTCTGTGAACCGGAAGTCTTCAACGATATTCCGAAAGCGACAGCTCTTTCAGCAGAACGTGACCAGATTGATGTCGATCTGCTCGAATTGATGGAACGATGGGAGAACCAACACTGATGCGGACAAAAAGCTTTTTCATTAACTTGATTCAAGGATTGCTATCCGGCATCCTTTATTTCGTACCGATGTATGCGGACTACGTGTCGACCTTCATCCGGCCGGATGCCTTTAATGCCGCGCTTCCTTTGTTCCTCCTGATTTCTTGTATGATCGGTCTCGTTATCCAGACATGGAGCGGTCTTTTCGTCAGTTTACTCTCGGGATTATGCTGCACGCTCCTGACGACACAGCTATTTGTTGAACTCAATGACCCGTTGATCCTATCGTATTACGGTAGTGTCTCACCGCTCACCGCTTTCTTGATCAGCTGTGTCGGCATTTGGGCACTCGCGATCGTCTTTTATTTGCTCGATGGCTATCAGTACAGTAAACGTCATGGTCTTGAAGCCTCTTCAAACGAAATCGATCCGCAACCTTGAAGTCCGATCGATGAATCAGATGAACGACATGAGAAAAAGGAGTGGAGATTCCGGTAGCTAGGCCGGTCTCTTCACTCCTTTTCGTTTGAATCAAAACGAATCGTACGATGAATCAGGCATTTACGCTTCTATCATTTTGTCGGTCGGGCAATCGTAAACGTCTTCCCGATCGTCGCATAATCATTCCCTGCTAAACGAGCGACAGCCTTCAATCCTGCTGCGTCAATCCGGAATGAATCGACGAGTTCATCCGCGACGTGATAACGCAGTACTTCCCCAATCAAAAGATCGGCACCTTCTAGCTCGACGTGCTGTGTCAAGCGCATCTCGAAGCGGATTTTCGCTTCCGCGATTCCGGGTACGTCGATCGCGTCACTATCGACGAGCGTCAAATCCGTCCGCTCAAGCTCACTTTCACCGTAAGCAAGTGGCGCAGCTGTCTCATTGACCGCGTCGACGATTTCTTCGCTGACGATATGGATGACATAGCTTTGTTTTGCAAGGATATTACGTGCCGTATCCTTCTGCCCCTGATCCGTCCGTTGTACGGCAATCACCAGTTGCGGTGGACTGCTTGAAGCGACCGTAAAGAAGGAAAACGGTGCGGCGTTGACCGTCCCGTCTTCTCCTTGCGTTGTCACGAAAGCAATCGGACGCGGAATGATGCTTCCGATCAGTAATTTATAATTGTCTTTTGCGCTAAGCGTTGATGCCTCGAACTTCATGAATGACCCACCTTTTTCCTCACCCGATGAGTGCAGCGAGTGAATAGTCTCCAGCACCGATCATCGCTACACCAAGCGCGATGACGATCAATGCCATGTTGTATTCGTACCCGTTCTGCGTCACCCAGTAACCATTTGCACCGTGTACTTTAACGATCGCAACAAGCATCGATCCGATGATGAGGAGCGCTGCAATCCAGAGGAATACACCTCCTGCAAACAACAAGCCGCCGATCAATTCAGCAAAACCTGCTGTAATCGCGAGCGCCTTCCCTGGCTTCATGCCGATTGATTCGAACCAACCGCCTGTTCCAGCGATTCCGTGTCCGCCGAACCAACCAAATAATTTTTGTGTCCCGTGTGCAGCGAACGTTAAACCGATGATTAAACGAATAATTAAAAGTCCTGTATCCATCATTTCTCTCTTCTCCTTTTACCTAATGTATTTTAGTTACTTTAAGTAACTCGATAAACAGACTATATCTTATCACTTACTAAAAGTAAATAGATTTGTTTTAGTTCTTTTTGTTACATTAAGTAAAATGATTCGATTTTTTTAGCAGAAGCGGGTATACTACAACTATAGAAAGGATGAGTGCTGATGGAAGAAGTCGCAATCCAACCGGCTCTTTGTCCCAAAGTCGAACATGCCTTTGAAATCTTAGGTAAGAAATGGACGGGTCTGATCTTACGTCACTTGTTGACGAAGACATGTCGTTTCAATGAGATTCAAGATGCCATTCCCGAATTATCAGGTCGTATGCTCACGGAACGTATGAAGGAGCTCGAAGCGGAAGGCATCGTCATCCGGACTGTCATTCCCGATCGTCCGATTAAGATTCAATACAGTTTGACCGACAAAGGGCGCCAACTCGAACCGGTCATTCGTTCCATTGAGGAATGGGCCGAACTACAAGACTAATGTATAAAAAAGCATCTTCTTCGGAAGGTGCTTTTTTATATGCCCTTTGACATTGATAATCATTATCAATTAAAGTAGAGAAGTACAGTGAAAGGAGGAAGATGCATGCATATCGCGATTGGATTCGTCAGCATGTCCGGTAATACGGAAGATATCGTCTCACTCATTCAACATGAACTCGAGCAACACGATGTCAACGTGACGATCACGGAACTAGATCAATTCGTCGGGGAGGACTTATCACATTTTGATGGTCTATTACTCGGCTCATATACATGGGGAGACGGTGATTTACCGTATGAAGCAGAAGACTTCGTCGAGGAGCTCCGGGAACAATCCTTACAAGGAATACCGGCGGCTGCTTTTGGTTCGGGGGATCTTGATTATCCGAAGTACTGCGCAGCCGTTGATTTGATTGAAGACGCATTAAAAGAAGCTGGGGCGACCCTCGTCACGGATGGCTTGAAGATTGAGTTTGATCCGAATACCCCGGAGAAACAGGCCGCTTGTCGTGCGTTCGCGCAAACGTTTCATCGCTTTTTGCAACAGGTTCATGCTTGAGTGTCGTTTGAATCCGTACTGTAAGGGAATCGTTAAAACAGACTCTATGAAAGTGAGATGAATGTTTTATGACGATTCAAGCACTCGTCTTTGACGTCTACGGTACATTATTCGATGTCCATTCCGTCAAAGAACAAGCCGAAGCGCTGTATCCGGATCATGGAGAAGCGATCAGCCAACGCTGGCGGGAGAAACAACTGGAGTACTCTTTCCTCCGGCAGTTGAACGGACAGTATGTACCGTTCAGCCAAGTGACACAAGATGCCCTCCGCTATACGTTACTCGAACTGAAGCTCCATGTGACCGAGGAACAAATCACGACCTTAATGGAGACGTACCTGACGCTTGATGTATATCCTGAAGTCAGCTCCGTTCTCGAGACGATGGCGGACAAGCGTCTGGTCGTCTTCTCGAATGGTTCCCATGATATGCTCGATCCGCTCATTGAGCAGTCAGGCTTAGCCGATCGGTTCGAACATCTCGTCAGTGTCGATGATATCAAACAGTATAAGCCAGCACCTGCATCCTATATGCATGCCTTAAACACACTCGGTCTAAAACGCGAGGAGATCCTCTTCATGTCCTCGAACGGTTGGGATATCACCGGGGCGAAGAGTTTCGGCTTCAAGACGGCATGGATTAATCGAAATGGACTTCCGGTCGAGGAATTGAATCTCGATCCCGATCGCATCTATGATGACTTGACGGGTATCACTGAATGGCAATGAACGAACAACAGCGGACTCCTATTTAGGAATCCGCTGTTTTCATATCTTCAGTAATTCGAAAGACGTGAGTAACCCTTCTTGAATAGATCGAGTTTCAGACCGCCTTCTTTTTCGATGAAGAAGAGGTATTCGTTTTGATCCGTATCTTTATAGAAGACCTTAAATAACGTCAACGTCCGTTTTTTATTGTTCTCGACAGCCGTCACCTCATGCTTTGAGATGACCTCGGCTTGGACTTGTTCTGCATCCATCTTTTGAATCATTGGTTCGAATGACTTCTTTTCTTGATCCGTCACCGGTGTTCCGGAAGCAATCATGAAATAATCATCACTCGCCTTGTTCGTTAAACCATACTTCCGATCGACGATGACGACGTTACTGAGCTTACCATTGATTGTCTGATCAAAAGCATATAACTTTTGAATCCGGGTCTTTTCCCCTTCTGCTCGTCCGATTTCGTAAAGTGGACGTTGTTTCGTATTCGTCTCGACCGCTTTTTTATCGGGTACGAGTTCTTCCTTATAGGCGACTTGGTATGCGTTGACGATTTCTCGAACCTGAAGTCCGATCGCGACGATGACCAGTACCGCTAACAATGCGATGATGACTTTTTTCATTCCATTTCCCCCAAGTTGTTCGGATTCCTTACTTTAAATCTAGCCCAGGTTCTGCGTTCATGGCAAGTGTCGAATAGCGTAACGCGCGATACGGATGAATCGCAGCCGCTCCGATCATCGCCGCATTGTCTCCACACAGGTGCATCGGCGGAATGATGAGATCGATTCCTTCCTTCGCACACGCCGCTTCGAGACCTTGGCGTAATCCTTTGTTGGCAGCGACGCCACCAGCAAGCAGTAATTGACGTCCCCCTTTATCCTTCACGGCACGGACCGCCTTCGTCACGAGTACCTCGACGACGCTCGCTTGGAAACTCGCAGCTAAATCTTCCGGAATGATCGTTTCTCCCCGTTGTTCGGCGTTATGCACGGCATTGATAACTGCTGACTTCAAACCGCTGAAGCTAAAGTCATACGAATCCTTTTCGAGCCAGACACGTGGAAAATGGAACGTATCCTGACCGGTCTGTGCCAATTGATCGATTCGTGGACCACCTGGATACGGTAACTTCAACGTCCGTGCAACTTTATCATATGCTTCCCCAGCGGCATCATCCCGTGTCTCACCAATGACTTCATATACACCGTCTTCCGGCATGTAGATCAGTTCCGTGTGCCCACCTGATGCAATCAAACAGACGAGCGGAAACTCAAGCTCTTGCACGAGACGATTCGCATAGATATGACCTGCGATATGATGAACACCGATCAATGGTTTATTGTGCGCAAAGGCGAGTGCCTTCGCTGCGCTGACACCAACGAGTAATGCTCCGACAAGTCCAGGTCCTTCCGTGACGGCGATCGCATCGATATCGTCGATCGTGACGTTTGCTTCCGTCAAGGCGTCATCAATGACGTATGTGATCCGTTCGACGTGATGCCGTGAAGCCACTTCAGGCACGACGCCACCGAATCGTTTATGACTTTCGATCTGCGACGAAACGACGTTCGATAAGACGTCGGTTCCTCCACGGACGACGGCAGCCGCCGTTTCGTCGCAACTCGATTCGATTGCTAGAATCAATGGTTGTGTCATAGGTCTTCTCCCTCCAGCTCCAGCCAGTAGATGGCAGCATCTTCATTGTTATCTTGATAATATCGTTTTCGGACACCGACATACTGAAATCCGAGTTTTTCATATAAAGTCCGCGCTGGTGTGTTCGAGACACGTACTTCGAGCGTCATCGCCCGCAAATCAAGCGCACGACCGACGGCGATCAATGCCGTTAGCAGATCTTCCCCGAGCCCTTGTCCGCGATGCGACTGCTTGACGGCAATATTCGTAATATGTCCTTCATCCGCAATATGCCACAGACCAGCAAACCCAACGATACCATCTTGATCGGCAACGACATAATAGGCATTCGGATTTTGTGTCATTTCAGCTTCGAAGGCACCTAGCGTCCACGGTGTCGCAAATGATTCGAGTTCAACCGCATGAACACCTGCAGCATCCTGTACGGTCATGCGACGAATGCCCTTACTCATGACGCTGTGCCTCGATCCATTTCGCCTCTGCTTCAGCCAGGCGCAGGTAACGTGGCTCAAACGCATGCGCTTCGACCGTCTGACGCGTTGCACCGAGTAAAGCGAGTACGCCGGCACGTGGCGTCCGGAAAGCAGAAGCCGCCTTTTCGAAGGGCTGAAGAATCTCTTCGAACGCATCGACGTCTCCTGTGACGAGCGTATCTGCCGGTAACGTCTTCACAAAAGAAGAGATCTCGACATGCTGTTCTTCACCGATTCGTTTCCCGGCGTCGTACACTCCGACAAACCCTGCTCCACGCCGCGCATCTTGAATTGCCGCAACGCGCCCCGTATGACCTGTCGAAGCAGCCATCAGTTCAAGTGTCGAGATGGCAACGAGCTCGATGCCCAGTGTATAAGCGAGCGTCTTTGCTGTCGTCGCTCCAATCCGTAATCCCGTATAAGAACCAGGACCGTCAGCAACAACGATGCGTGTCAGTTGAGCCGGTGTCCATTTTGCTTCCACCATCAAGCGCTCAAGCAACGGCATGAGTTTCGTCGCATGATTCAAAGACGTGACATAAGAAGCTTCTGCTACAATCTGTTTCCCGTCTGAAAGAGCGACCGATAATTGTTTCGTCGATGTATCAATAGCTACGATTTTCATGATTTCAATCCCTCACATAATGTAATGTATCGTTCTCCGATCGGCGTCAGCTCAAAACGTCGACTATCATCACCTGTTCGCGTAATCGTGATTGCCAACCGTTCAGGTGGAAGACTGTCCGCAATTAACTCAGACCACTCGACGACGGCGACGCCTTCACCATTCAAATATTCTTCAAGTCCGATATCATCACCGGAACCTTCCAGGCGATAAACATCCATATGATAAAGAGGAAGACGTCCCGTATAGACTTTCATGATCGTAAAGGTAGGGCTGTTGACGTGACGCGTCACACCTAATCCTTTCGCAAAGCTTTGCGTAAAAGTCGTTTTCCCAGCACCTAAATCCCCATCGAGCGTAATGACCATCCCTGCTTCAGCACGTCGTCCGAGTTCAAGAGCCAAGGCAGTCGTTTCTTCCAAGCTGTTCATTTCCAGTTCTATCATACGATGTCTCCTCCTTAATACGTACTGTTCGTCCTTCTCTATTGTACCGGACGAAAAAGGCAAAAAAAAATACGAAACGCTGAACGTTTCGTAGTAAAGTTGAAGTTAAGTTTAAAATTGGTTGCGGGGGCCGGATTTGAACCGACGACCTTTGGGTTATGAGCCCAACGAGCTACCAGACTGCTCCACCCCGCGATGATATAACGTTTCGACAGATATTAATATAACATGTGTCTTTTAAATTGGCAAGTCTTTTTGCCTTATTTCTTTTTTACTAACTGTCATAATGAATATTCTTCTATACTGATACGAAAGGAGTGAGCAGATGGGATACTTATTAGATTTACGAAAAATCGTAGGCAACCGACCGTTGATCAGCGTGGGTGCGACCGTACTCGTCATAAATCCACAACATGAACTGCTATTTCAGTATCGTTCGGATACCCACAGTTGGGGACTTCCCGGTGGGTCGATGGAACCAGGTGAGACACTTGAAGAAGTCGCGATGCGTGAATTACAGGAAGAAACCGGACTTCAAGCACGCAACGTTCAGCTGCTAGACGTCTTCTCGGGTCCTGATTACTTCTTCTGTTATCCAAATGGCGATCAAACCTACAGAGTGATCCATCTCTTTCAAGCAAAAGGCGTATCGGGTACATTACAAATGACGGACGGAGAGAGTCTCGACTTACGGTATTTCTCCCTGAATCAATTGCCAACACCGCTTGAAGCGCGTGCTGCAGCGCTCTTACAGAAAGTTACGCCTCGTCTGCTTAGCACAACCCATTCTTTTTAATCTAGATGCTTCGCTTAAAACTGACGCTTAACGTCCATTCGTCAGTTTTTTTATTTCTTTCCTATCTAAAAGGAGTACACAAAAAGACCGACCTGCAATCTGCAGATCGGTCAAGTGCCTGGCAACGTCCTATCCTCACAGGGGGAAGCCCCCA